>CAXXPT010000058.1:0-191995 GCA_963676375.2 Prolixibacteraceae bacterium | reverse complement strand
AAATATTTTCCTCGCTCTGACAGTAACTCAATTTTTACTTGCGTATCTTCCTTGTTTTACCTTTTCCCAATATTTTCAATGAACTCGTCTGCCCGATGGCTATCGTTTCTCCTCTTTTATCACTACCTCTTGCGAAGTGTTTTCCATTCGGATAAATTCAATCTTTGTTTTAGAACTTTTCTTTTTTTCGCTTCTCCAACACTAACCTAATCCCAGTGCCGTTTCTGCGGGGTGCAAAGGTAAGAAGAGTTTTTAATCTACCAAAAGTATTTTAAACTTTTTTTCTCTCTTTACGTTATCCTTATCTGTTGCGGTTTATTTATCTCTAATATTCTAATCTCTCTTCCTACTTTAAACCTTGCCGAACTAACGGCTCAACAAACAACACCCAATACTTTAAGCAAACTCTCTATTTGACTTTCCAAGTCCTAAAAAAACCCTCCGACTCAATAAAGAATCGAAGGGAATTAAGGAATGGCGACGACCTACTCTCTCCCACAACAATGTGCAGTACCATCGGCGCTGGCGGTCTTAACTTCTCTGTTCGGAATGGGAAGAGGTGGAACCCCGCCGCAATAGTCACCTAAAGCTTTCATGGTGGCTTACGCAAAACACCAAAATATTATCAACATATCGGGAATAAACAGAAGTTTTCAATTGACCTGTAAACACTAGCGAAAGTCTTCGGGCAATTAGTACTACTCGGCTTTGACGTCACCGCCTTTACACCTATAGCCTATCAACGTAGTCGTCTACTACGACCCTCAAAGGAAATCTCATCTTGAGGTAAGCTTCGCGCTTAGATGCTTTCAGCGCTTATCTCGTCCACACGTAGCTACTCTGCAATGCAGCTGGCGCCACAACAGATTCACCAGAGGTGTGTCCACCGCGGTCCTCTCGTACTAGCAGCAGGTCCTCTCAAATTTCCAACGCCCACAACAGATAGGGACCGAACTGTCTCACGACGTTCTGAACCCAGCTCGCGTGCCACTTTAATGGGCGAACAGCCCAACCCTTGGGACCTTCTCCAGCCCCAGGATGTGACGAGCCGACATTCGAGGTGCCAAACCGCTCCGTCGATATGAGCTCTTGGGAGCGATCAGCCTGTTATCCCCGGCGTACCTTTTATCCTTTGAGCGATGGCCCTTCCATGCGGAACCACCGGATCACTATGCCCTACTTTCGTACCTGATCGACTTGTCAGTCTCACAGTCAAGCTCCCTTGTGTCATTGCACTCTACAGACGGTTACCAATCGTCTTGAGGGAACCTTTGGAAGCCTCCGTTACTCTTTTGGAGGCGACCACCCCAGTCAAACTACCCACCACGCATTGTCCCCCGTATACACGGGGTTAGGTCCCAGATAAGCAAAGGGACGTATTTCAAGGATGGCTCCACGAGTCCTGGCGAACCCGCTTCATAGCCTCCGTCCTATCCTACACATTACTTACCCAGGATCAATACGAAGTTGCAGTAAAGGTGCACGGGGTCTTTCCGTCCCGTTGCGGGTACTCGGCATCTTCACCGAGACTACAATTTCACCGAGCTCATGGCTGAGACAGTGCCCAGATCGTTACACCATTCGTGCAGGTCGGAACTTACCCGACAAGGAATTTCGCTACCTTAGGACCGTTATAGTTACGGCCGCCGTTTACCGGGGCTTCAATTCAATGCTTCTCTTGCGATGACATCCCCTCTTAACCTTCCGGCACCGGGCAGGTGTCAGGCCATATACATCATCTTTCGATTTAGCATAGCCATGTGTTTGTGATAAACAGTCGCCTGGGCCTTTTCACTGCGGCTGGCTTGCACCAGCGCCCCTTCTCCCGAAGTTACGGGGCTATTTTGCCTAGTTCCTTAGCCATGGATCACTCGAGCGCCTTAGGATTCTCTCCTTGACTACCTGTGTCCGGTTTGTGGTACGGGTTTCTAATACCTGAAGCTTAGAGGTTTTTTCTTGGAAGCCTTTAGGATCACTATCCAATTGCCCGAAGGCTCTTGGTACTGTCAGGTTTCGGCTCAACCAGCGGATTTTACCTACCAGTCTCAACACCTACGCCCTTTAACGTACTATTCCGTCAGTACGCGGATCTTTCATCACTCCGTCACCCCATCGCAGTATTAAAAAGTATTGGAATATTAACCAATTGTCCATCGAATACGCCCTTCGGCTTTTCCTTAGGTCCCGACTAACCCTGATCCGATTAACGTTGATCAGGAAAACCTTAGTCTATCGGCGAGGAGGTTTCTCACCCCCTTTATCGTTACTTATGCCTACATTTGCTTTTCCAAACGCTCCACCGCTCCTTACGAAACGACTTCAACGCGGTTTGGAATGCTCCCCTACCAGTGACAAACTTAATTGTCAATTCATAGCTTCGGTGATATACTTAATGCCCGATTATTATCCATGCCCGATCGCTCGACTAGTGAGCTGTTACGCACTCTTTAAATGAATGGCTGCTTCCAAGCCAACATCCTAGCTGTCTAAGCAATAAGACCTCGTTAGTTCAACTTAGTATATACTTGGGGACCTTAGCTGATGATCTGGGTTCTTTCCCTCTCGGACACGGACCTTAGCACCCGCGCCCTCACTCCTGGTGAGCATCTTGCAGCATTCGGAGTTTGTCTGGATTTGATAGGCGGTGAAGCCCTCGCATCCAATCAGTAGCTCTACCTCTGCAAGACTCGTAACCAAGGCTGCACCTAAATGCATTTCGGGGAGTACGAGCTATTTCCCAGTTTGATTGGCCTTTCACCCCTACCCACAGTTCATCCAAGAACTTTTCAACGTTAACTGGTTCGGTCCTCCATCCCCGTGTTACCGGGACTTCAACCTGACCATGGGTAGATCACAAGGTTTCGCGTCTAGCGCCACTGACTTTACGCCCTATTCAGACTCGCTTTCGCTTCGACTCCGAGACTTAATCTCTTAATCTCGCCAGTGACGACTAACTCGTAGGCTCATTATGCAAAAGGCACGCAGTCACCCCTCAAGGGGGCTCCTACAGCTTGTAGGCGCACGGTTTCAGGTACTATTTCACTCCGCTGTTCGCGGTTCTTTTCACCTTTCCCTCACGGTACTAGTTCACTATCGGTCTCTCAGGAGTATTTAGCCTTACCGGATGGTCCCGGCAGATTCAGACAGGATTTCACGTGTCCCGCCCTACTCAGGGTACTGCTAACTTGTTAATTCTTTACGTGTACCGGACTTTCACCGTCTATGGTCGCTTTTTCCAAAACGTTCCACTTAAAATTAACTCATACATCGCAGCCCTACAACCCCAACATTGCCGAAACAATATTGGTTTAGGCTGTTCCCTTTTCGCTCGCCACTACTAGGGGAATCACTTTTGTTTTCTTTTCCTCCGCTTAATTAGATGTTTCAGTTCAGCGGGTTGACCTCCGACATAATCGGATACCTGTTACCAGGTGGGTTGTCCCATTCGGATATTTACGGATCAAAGGTTATTTGCACCTCCCCGCAAACTTTTCGCAGCTTATCACGTCCTTCTTCGTCTCTGAGAGCCAAGGCATCCTCCGTACGCCCTTACTAACTTTCTTCTATAAATTATATTTACAGGTTAATCTTTACTTCTATTTATTTTTTCCCAATATGTCAAAGAACTTTATAACTCTTCTTTTCACTTCCAGCAAAACCGAACCGGCCTTCCTTTCTGATTCCAGATTGTGTGAGTTAAACGTGGATATTTTATGGACTCGAACCACTTTTATATGCGCCACCGCATATCCTTGTTATTCCAGTATTTTTAGAACTTCTTGTGCTATTATTTTTTCTTATTCTCCGGCTTCCGATTGAAAACCTCTCTTTTGGTGGAGAATAAGGGAGTCGAACCCTTGACCCTCTGCGTGCAAGGCAGATGCTCTAGCCAACTGAGCTAATCCCCCAGGATTTTTAGTGTAGTCCCGCCCAGATTTGAACTGGGGACCCCTACATTATCAGTGTAGTGCTCTAACCAACTGAGCTACGAGACTGTGTGTGATCCGTATCAGCTTCAAGCTTTTTCCGCTTTCCGCTTTCCCGCATCCAGCTCTCAGCTCTGAGGCTTTCGCTTCACTTTAATAAATTTAAAAAAGGAAAAGGAAAACAATTGTTTTTCACAAATAATAATCTTCGTCTTGTCAAAAGAGCTCCAGAAAGGAGGTGTTCCAGCCACACCTTCCGGTACGGCTACCTTGTTACGACTTAACACCAGTTACTAGTTTTACCCTAGGCCGCTCCTTGCGGTTACAGACTTCAGGTACCCCCAGCTTCCATTGTTTGACGGGCGGTGTGTACAAGGCCCGGGAACGTATTCACCGCATCATGGCTGATATGCGATTACTAGCGAATCCAGCTTCACGAAGTCGGGTTGCAGACTTCGATCCGAACTGAGACCAACTTTAGAGATTAGCATCTTGTCACCAAGTAGCTGCCCTTTGTATTGGCCATTGTAACACGTGTGTAGCCCTGGACATAAGGGCCGTGCTGATTTGACGTCATCCCCACCTTCCTCACACCTTACGGTGGCAGTCTCGCTAGAGTCCCCGGCATGACCCGCTGGCAACTAACGATAAGGGTTGCGCTCGTTATGGGACTTAACCCGACACCTCACGGCACGAGCTGACGACAACCATGCAGCACCTTGAAGAACGTCCGAAGAAGGCCACCTTTCGGCAGCTGTCGTTCCCCATTTAAGCCCAGGTAAGGTTCCTCGCGTATCATCGAATTAAACCACATGTTCCTCCGCTTGTGCGGGCCCCCGTCAATTCCTTTGAGTTTCAACCTTGCGATCGTACTCCCCAGGTGGCTCACTTAATGCTTTCGCTTGGCCGCATACTGTGTATCGCATACAGCGAGTGAGCATCGTTTACGGCGTGGACTACCAGGGTATCTAATCCTGTTCGCTCCCCACGCTTTCGTGCATCAGCGTCAGTAACAGTTTAGTAAGCTGCCTTCGCAATTGGTGTTCTGTGTAATATCTAAGCATTTCACCGCTACACTACACATTCCGCTTACCTCAATTGTACTCAAGCTTTTCAGTATCAATGGCAATTCTACCGTTAAGCGGCAGGATTTCACCACTGACTTAAAAAGCCGCCTACGCACCCTTTAAACCCAATGAATCCGGATAACGCTTGCATCCTCCGTATTACCGCGGCTGCTGGCACGGAGTTAGCCGATGCTTATTCATACACTACCGTCGGGGCAGGACACGTCCTGCTTTTTCTTGGTGTATAAAAGAAGTTTACAACCCATAGGGCCGTCATCCTTCACGCGGGATGGCTGGTTCAGGCTTGCGCCCATTGACCAATATTCCTCACTGCTGCCTCCCGTAGGAGTCTGGTCCGTGTCTCAGTACCAGTGTGGGGGATCATCCTCTCAGAACCCCTAGACATCGTAGTCTTGGTGAGCCGTTACCTCACCAACAAACTAATGTCACGCATGCCCATCTTTAACCGCCGGAGCTTTATCTGAAAAACCATGCGGTCTCTCAGAACTATGAGGTATTAATCCACATTTCTATGGGCTATCCCTCAGTTAAAGGTAGGTTGCATACGCGTTACTCACCCGTGCGCCACTCTCACCCCGATTGCTCGGGGATCCCGTTCGACTTGCATGTGTTAGGCCTCCCGCTAGCGTTCATCCTGAGCCAGGATCAAACTCTTCGTTGTAATATAAAAGTTAAATATTTTCCTCGCTCTGACGTAACTCAATTTTTTACTTGCGTATCTTCCTTGTTTTACCTTTTCCCAATATTTTCAATGAACTCGTCTGCCCGAAGGCTATCGTTTCTCCTCTTTTATCACTACCTCTTGCGAAGTGTTTTCCATTCGGATAAATTCAATCTTTGTTTTAGAACTTTTCTTTTTTTCGCTTCTCCAACACTAACCTAATCCCAGTGCCGTTTCTGCGGGGTGCAAAGGTAAGAAGAGTTTTTAATCTACCAAAAGTATTTTAAACTTTTTTTCTCTCTTTACTTCAGGATTGGACTCTCGTTTGATCTCGTTATTCATTCACAACTACGATCTCTGATTATCCTTTTTTTTATCCTTCAGATCTTTGACCTCAGTAAAATTTTTGAACTCTTTTTGTTTTAGCGGCTGCAAAGGTAAAGATCATTTTTAAACTTCCAAACGTTTTTGAAATTTCTTTAAAACTTCTTTTTAATTCCCTGCAAACCAGCATTATAATGAACTTCTGCATCCCAATCCGCATCGCTGCTTTCCTGTTTAGCGGCTGCAAAGATAGACCCCTTTTCTTTACTTCCAAACCTTATACAACCTTTTTTTTTAACTATTTATAGCCCCCTAGCTTCTGCAATTGTATATCAGACTGTTATAAAACATTAAATTAATCTTAACTGTAAATTTCGAACGTCCCGGCAATCTAAAACTCGCTAAAACATTCGAAAAACCGACCAATTTCCATTTGTTTAAAGATAGTTCAGATAACCCCGCAGTATAAATATCCTATTGGAAAGTAGGTAAAGACAAATGAAAAAAGACAAGATATATTCAAGAATATCTTTAGAAATAAGAAAGCCGATCTGTATTGACCGGCTTTCCTGAAATATATTTAATAAGTATAGACCTCGTTTGACGCATATTTGCATCGTAATACCTACGCCATCTCGATTTTATAGGCTGCGAGATCTTCAACCACCGAACTGCGGATGAACTCAGCATGGCCTTTTACCAGTGATTTCGTCAGTTTAATGAAGACTTTGGCTGATTTGGTGAATGAAGCATCGCGGTTGCTATCAACAACCAACAGGTAGCTCATAATAATGAATCCTGCCATTTCGACTAAGCGACGGGCATGGAAATCAATGAACTCATTGTCGTTGCTGTCGACTACCTTGGCAACTGCCTGCTCGTAATCATCGGTAAGGATGATCAGCGTGCGACGCATGAATTCGAGTTCAGGAGTGATCTTCTGAGACTCGTATTCGCGAATCTGTGCCAAATAACCGCCGGTTGTTACGCCACGGATAGCAGCAACTACCTGCAATTGTGTTGTTCCTTCGTAAATTGAAGTAATACGGGCATCGCGATAGATCCGTTCAACCGGATAATCTTTCATGAAACCTGATCCACCGTGAATCTGAACAGCATCGTAAGCCAATTGATTACAGAATTCACTGGCTAAACCTTTACCAAGTGGAGTAAAGAGATCGGCTAGCTTCTGATATTTCTTCATTTCGGCCTTTTCGTCCTTGTCTAGGGCGCGTTCTTCAGAAATGTGGGCGTATGTTTTATACATGTCGACAAAACGGGCTGTTTCGTACAATAAGGTACGCGAAGCATCCAGTTTAGCTTTCATGGTAGTGATCATTTCGTACACGGCTGGGAACTTGATGATGGCTTTTCCGAATTGCATACGTTCTTTGGCATAGGCCAAAGCTTCGCGGTAAGCTGATTCAGAAACTCCAACTGACTGTGCATGAATACCCAAACGGGCGCCATTCATCAACGCCATTACGTATTTGATCAGACCTAATTTGCGATCGCCTACCAATTCGCCCGGAGCGTCTTTAAATACCAACTCGCAGGTTGGTGAACCGATGATACCCATTTTATGCTCGATGCGACGAACGGTTACTCCACCACTTTGCTTGTCGTAGATAAACATCGACAAACCGCGGCCGTCTTTTGTTCCGGCTTCGGAGCGAGCCAAAACCAATGCAATGTCGCCATCTCCATTGGTGATAAAACGTTTTACACCGTTTAACAACCAGGTACCTTTCTTTTCGTCCCAGGTAGCTTTTAACTGAACAGCCTGCAAATCGGAACCGGCATCAGGCTCGGTTAAATCCATCGCCATGGTTTCACCGGCGCAAACGCGTTTCAGATATTTTTCTTTTTGTGCTTCAGAAGCAAATTCGTTGATAGTTTCAGCACAATCCTGAAGTCCCCAGATATTTACGAACCCTGCATCGGCGCGCGAAACAATATCCGCAGCCATAATATAAGGTACAATCGGAAAATTCAGTCCATCGTATTTGCGTGGCAACGACATACCCATCAAGCCTGCTTTCCGGAGTGCATTGATGTTTATTTCAGTACCGCTAGCATAAATCACATGTCCGTCAACAACGCTCGGGCCTTCAGCATCGATGCCCTCAGCGTTCGGAGATACAATATCGCCGCAGATTTCACCCACCACTTCAAGCACTTTGTCGAAACTGTCCTGTGCATCTTCGTAATCCATGGGTGCAAAATCGAATTTCTTCTGTTCTTCGAAATTCCGTTCTTTCAGCCGAACAATTTTCTCCATCAGCGGATGGGTCAAATGGAATTTCAGGTCTTTATTGTCTGTATAAAAATTAGCCATTTTATTTATTTTTTCGGTTGAAAGACTACTTGGTATTCGCTTTATAGAATTTGATCATCTTTGGAAGAATCTCAGCTACGTCGCCTGTGATCACATAATCGGCGATTGAGTTGATTGGTGCATCAGGATCGGTATTGATGGCAATGATCTGAGCCGACTCTTCCATACCCGCGCGGTGCTGAATTTGTCCGGAGATACCGCAAGCAATATACAGTTTCGGACGCACAGTTGTGCCGGTTTGGCCAATCTGGCGGCCATGTTCGATGTATCCAGAATCGACAGCAGCACGTGAAGCGCCAACTTCGCCACCTAATACTTCAGCCAATTCGAAAAGCAGGTTGAAATTCTCTTTCGAACCCACACCGTAACCTCCGGCAACAATGATCGGAGCGCCTTTGATGTTAACCTTACTCTTTTCCATGTGACGTTCGATCATTTCAACCACAAAATCAAGATCGGTGGTGTATTTCGAAACGTCGAGCTTATTGATTTTTCCTTTGTATGCCGGATCCAAAATTTCTTTTTTCATCACACCCTCGCGAACGGTAGCCATCTGTGGGCGACAGTCAGGATTAATGATGGTAGCAATGATGTTACCTCCAAAAGCAGGACGGATCTGGTAAAGCAGATTTTCATACACTTTATCGGCCTTTTTATCTTCATGATCGCCAATAACCAGTGAAGTACAGTCGGCTGTTAAGCCACTATGCAAAGCCGAAGATACGCGTGGACCTAAATCGCGGCCAACTGAACTGGCTCCCATGAGGGCAATCTGTGGTTTTTCTTCCTGAAAAAGTTTAACCACGATGGCATTGTGCGGCAAGGTTGAATATGGAGCCAAACGTTTGTCGTCGGCTAGGTGTAAAACATCAACGCCATAAGGGAAAATGTCTTTTTCAATTCCATCGAGCTTGTACCCAATGGCAATTGCTTCGAGCTTAACCTTTAATTCGGTGGCCAGTGCACGTCCTTTAGTCATCAATTCCATGCTGACTTCGGCAACCTGACCGTCTTCTATTTCGATATAAACAAAAACACTATTCATAATTTGGGATGTTTTAACAATTATCCGATTGTATGACTTTCAATTAACTCACGCATCAGCTGATCCATATCTTCGTCAGACGAAGTGATCACTTTTGCACCTTTCGACTGAAGAACAACGTTCTCAACCTTTTTCACCTTGGTAGGCGAACCGGTCAATCCCAATTCGTTCATGTCAACTTCAATATTCTGAACGGTCCATTCCTTAATCGTCAGGTATGGTCGGTCGCTGTACAGGTGCAAATAATCGTCGTTTGCTTCCTGCATTTCGGAAATTGTTTTGGCGTGTTTGTATTTCATGATCAATTTGGCGTTGCGCGCGCGGCAATCGGGAGCCGAACTGTTCACGGTTACCACCAATGGCATCGGGCATTTTACCACTTCAACACCACGTTCGAGGCGACGTTTAACGGTTACCTTACCTTTTTCGATGGCCTGAATTTCTTCGGCATACGTGATTTGCGGGATTCCCAACTTTTCGGCAACCTGAGGACCAACCTGGGCAGTATCTCCATCGATGGCCTGACGACCAGCGATAATGATATCATAGTTTCCATGTTTTTTCAGGGTTTGCGCAATGGCGTACGAAGTGGCCAGTGTGTCCGATCCGGCAAAAGCACGGTCGGTCAATAAAATACCGTCGTCAGCTCCGCGGAACAATCCTTCGCGAATAATTTCAGCTGCACGACCTGGTCCCATGGTCAATAATGTAATGGTCGATCCCGGGAAATTGTCTTTAATCCGCAATGCCTGTTCAAGCGCATTCAAATCCTCAGGATTAAAAATAGCCGGTAGAGCTGCTCTGTTTACAGTTCCATCGGCTTTCATGGCATCTTTGCCAACATTCCTGGTATCAGGAACCTGCTTGGCAAGAACGATAATCTTGTAACCTTTCATGTGTATTTAATTTGTTTTTTAATTGCCACATGGAACTCGCCTACGATTATCCTGCACAAATGTGTAAGTTTTTCTCTCAGGGCTCGTTTCATCAGTAATTATTTGAGTTAATTGAGTTATTATTAGCTTGGTAATTCGGACATCATACTGAATTCGACTTGTCAATTCTACGTAAAATATCCATACTTTTCATAGCCTAAGTTTGAAAAGTCAGCAAATATAGATATTCAACCCTAAGAAATCAAGTGTCTTTTTGAGGCAAACGAAAAGACAAAAAGCCCGCATGTCCTTGCTGCACAACGAAAGGCCGAAAATTGCACCTAAAAATATCCTGAAGCGCTGACAGGCAAAGCGATTAAAACAATCAACCTCATTTTTCAAAAAATCCTTTTCGCCTGAAAACCGCTTTAATTTAAAATGAATTTAAGTAAGGAACGGTTGAAATGACCTTTGGAAACAGTATTTAATAAAGTTGTATACCTAATTAAAGAGATCGGTGCTCCGATAAACTTATATTCAAAAAACTCGATAGAACCTGACAAGGTCTATTATTTTTTCCTGCTGGCTTCTTCAGCTTAGGTAACAGATATTTTTGCCTGCCGCTGGACGCATGGAGCTGTTGTAGGTATATTTTTGGCTCATGCAGCTTGCGGCAACCAATCGTAAGGTAATTTTGATCCCCGCATCTTGCAGCGACCAATCGTAGGGGTATTTTTCGTTCCTGCAACCTGTATGACCCCAACTTAGGGGTATTTCTAGTCGCTGCAGGCTGCTTCGCCCAGGCCACATGTATTTCCAAATAAAAACAAGGTGAAATTAAACCATCCTGCGCTGTATTTTCGCTCAAATATTCACTTAACGACTTAAACAATTGTTGTTTGAAGTCAATTTAACATTCACGAATAGAGATTATATGAAAATAAAGTGATAAATTGTATCATAATTTTTTCACACTAAAATCATATTCAATGAACGTAATTCTCGAACCTTTGAAAGTTTCGGTTCTTACCAACATGGAGGCCGGACAGTTAATGAACCGCCATCTCACCGATTTGGCAACAATTGATGCAAGTTTACTGACGGATGCACCATATAACAATTACGTGCAAAAAATCGGTACTAAAATGGAATTTTACCAGAATGCACTCGCCCAGGTGCAGAAAAGTGAAGAAACCGAAAAAATTTCGCTGGCCGACGGTGTTCGCGATAAAGCTGTGGGGTCTTTCGGGGCTGCCATTAAATTGCATTCCATGTCGGATATTCCGGAAGAGGTGGAAGCCAGCCGTAGCCTGGGTATTTTATTTGGCACATTTAAAAATATTGCCCGCTTAAACTACGAAGCCGAAACACTTGCGATCGACAAACTCACCAGCGAGTTAAACAGTGCGGCCTATGTCGAAAAGGTGAATTATTTGCACATGAGCAAATATGTTGTCCGTATGGCCGAAAGCAATGCGGCCTTTAAAAACCTGTTTGGCGGACGAATAGTAACAACTGCCATGACCGAATCGTTCGATATGAAAACCATTCGCACTGAATTATCGGCAACCTACAACGATTTTACTACCTATGTACTAGCTATGGCCAAAGCAACCGACAACCCGCTTTTCCCAGCCGCGCTTAACCTGATAAATACCGCACGTAAATATTATGCCGACCTGCTGGCACGTCGAGCCGCATTGAATGCCGAACCCGAAAAACCTTCGGTAAACTAATTTTAATTTTTGGTGGAATGAAGAAACCCATCGGTCTTAGATGATCGGCGGGTTTTGTGTTTTTATTAATACTTCCAAGGTTTTCTAATTCAACATTTTTTTTAGTTGGTCAACTGTGGGTTCAACTCCATTTATTTTTCTGTGTAGCATCGCATGACAGTTTGGACAAACAGGAATTAAATCTGTTTGATAGTTTATTTTATAATCCTTGCCTAGTTCGTGGATCGGGACTAAATGGTGAATATGAATAAAATCTCTCCCAATTTCTCCGTAAATATCCTTAAAGTTAATGCTACACACTTTGCAATTTTGTCCATGGAATTTTACAGCATTTTCTCTTGCTTTAGAACTTCGTTCGTATTTGTTGACTAAAATCGTTCTTTTCGTACCTTCATAATTAATTTGCCCTTCAGTTAATACTTCAGGAAAAAAATCAGTTTGATAACTGTCCGAGAAATATTTCTCGATGTATTCTAAAAGTCTTTGGTCATTAATTTTTACAGGGCCCCGTGGTGCAGATTTCAATCCATTCTTAATAAGATTGTCAAGTTTCATACTGTTATTAGAAACCTGCTCAATTAAATTTAATCGCATGAATTTCCCATTTAGCGACTTATAATATTCTTCTTCATCTAGCCAATATTCCTTATCATCACGAATTTGATTAGAATTTAAATCTATTTTTTCAACTCTGCATTTGTACTGTAACATTTGAAGTGGTTTTGTACAGTAAATGTATACAGTGTCCCCTAATTCATATTTTATATTTCCTTGTTTCCAATCTATGAAACCAAAAAGTTCAAATGAGCTTGAGTGATCGTATAAATTTGAGTTTGCAGAGATTATCCAATTCATTCTGATTCTTTTAAATGTTTCTAACTAGAAAATAGCAAAAATCAATCCTACGTTTCGCAGTATAAGGTTACAAAGCACTAAAGCTAGCTAATTTTACATAGTTGGCAAAATAAGCAAAAGGAAAGATGCGGAAATTTATGTTGTGCGGAAATATTGGGCTAAAGCCCATTAGTTTAGAGGAGGATTTCATGTCCGTTCACTGAAGTGAACGGCAAAGAATAGTGCATTAAATTAGAGATTTTGGTATTCGGAGCGATGATATCCTTTGCCGTCTGCTTTAGCGTTCGACTGAGCTCACGCCGAAGTCTGACGGATAATCTGGCAAACAAAATCAATGGCTTTCGTAGCGGTTCAGGGCTAAAGCCCAAAATCTTCATCATCTTTCTATCCGTTCACTGAAGTGAACGACAAAGGATAGTTCATTGAATTAAAGATTTTGTTATTCGGAGCGATGATATCCTTTGCCGTCTGCTTTAGCGTTCGACTGAGCTCACGCCGAAGTCTGACGGATAAAGTGAGCAGCAATCCTGAATTTGTTTTCAGCGGAAACGCAACCTTTGCCAGGTGAAACCGATCTGTAATTTTAAATATGGCATCTCTCACACCCAACGCCAAAACACCAGCAATGAAAATCTATTTCCGATTGATTCTTTTGGTATTTGCATTTCTTCCGGTAATTGCAGCCGGTCAGTCGGTCTATTCAGGAAAAGTAACCGATACCCAGACTCATTTTCCAATCTCGGGTGCTGAGGTTTCGATAATTGGCTCGGAGGCGCAAACTACAACAAATAATCTGGGCTATTTCACCTTAAATACAGGAAGCGGCACCACACCGGATACAGAAGATTACCAGGTTGAAGCTGTTAACGGAATTATACTTTGGAATTCGAAAAAATTAATGGATATCTGGATTGCCAATACGCTGGGGCAAATCTCCGGAAAAATGTATCGCGCACAAACAGGCAGTGGCCAAATAAACATGACCAATTTTGCCGATGGTGTTTATCTGCTGAATATTACCTGCAACGGCGTCAGGAAATCGCATAAATTAATCAAAGCCGGAACATCGCTACTTTCCGAAACATTGAGTCCAAAAGCAATTTCGCAAAACGAAAGCCTTCAGCAAAACGCTGGACAGACTTCCGATACGCTTGTGATTAGCCGGACTGGTTATTATGCTCAGAAATATGCATTCCAAAAAGCAGGCGAAACCTACGAACTACTCAAACTTAACAATGGGAATATTGACTACATGAACCGGTTAATAAGGCCGGAAGCATTTACCATCCTTCAGGGAGCGCCGTTAAATCCTTCGTACGGCGAAGTAAAATCAGTGAAAGTTGTTTATTCAATATCCGACAATTCGATCTACTACACCAATTCTGAAAAATACCTGATCCATTTCTATTTCTGCAGGGATGTGCTTGGCTACAACAAAGGACATGCAGCTTTCAATCAGGAACAATACACCAATAATGCCAATCGGAAATATATTCTGGCTTCGCTCAATCATTTTACATCGTCCGGTCAATATACACTCGAATTCTTTGCAGGCGATGAACTGGATTGCAGCGATATTGAGAAAGTATATACCAAAATAACACAGACCGCCTGGATTGGGAACAAATTAAACTTCTATGCCAATTCGACAAAATGGGAAACTTGCCCGAATGTGCCGATTATCACTTCCGGAGAATTGTATGAAGGCCAGAATTATCAGGCTTTAAACCCTGAGAGTAATTACGGGTACCTGAAAAAAATAGATACTGGCGAGCTGGGGCAAACTTACCTTGGCCGACACGATATTGTACTGCTGAACAGCATTCCGATTGACATTTCGGTGGTTGCAGGTATTATTACCACCGAGTTTCAAACCCCACTCAGTCATATCAATGTTCTCAGTCACAACCGTGGCACACCCAACATGGCTCTTCGCGACGGATGGACAAACCCCAGAATCGATAAATTACTTAATAAACTGATTTATTTGGAGGTTTCGCTCGATTCGTTTTACATCAGAGAGGCTACCTTGCAGGAAGCACAGCTATTCTGGGCGAAGAAGGAGCCACAGACTATTCATCAACTGAAATCAGACATTAGTACTAAAGGATTAATTGAACTGACTGGAGCCGATGTGAATTCGGTATCGATAATAGGCGGAAAAGCAGCCAACTTCGCTGAGCTAAAGAAAATAAACGTCGCAAACTACGGATCATTGCCTATGCCCGAAGGTGATTTTGCCATACCTTTTTCGTACTACTACAACCACATTAAAAAATACGGACTGGATGTTTTCATTGACCGTATGCTGAACGATCCGGTATTCAGAACAGATGCGGCGTGGCGCGACAAACAGCTTAAAATTCTTCGGGATTCGATAAAAAGCAGTACACTTGATCCGGATTTGCTCCATTTGGTCGTGCAGCATCTATCCACCTCCGGAAATTATACTGATTTCCGTTTCCGGTCGTCGACAAACGCCGAAGATATTGAAGGTTTTAACGGGGCAGGATTATACGAATCGTACACGGGTTCACTTACAAATCTGGACAAACCAGTGGATAAAGCGATCCGGAAAGTGTGGGCCAGCTTGTGGAGCTACGAAGCCTTTGAAGAACGGGATTATTTTAAGATCGATCACCAAACCATAGCCATGGGTGTTTTGGTTCATCGTTCGTTTCCGGCCGAAGCGGCAAACGGCGTGGTGATCACGGAGAATCTGTATAACCGGTTTAATCCGGCCATCACGGTCAATGTGCAGTTTGGCGAGATCAGTGTGGTAAATCCTGAAGAAAAATATCTGCCCGACCAGTTGATTTGTTATACCTATTCTTCTGAAAATATCTTTGAATATCTAAACCATTCGAATGTTCCGGGAATGGAAGGCCAAACCGTAATGACCGATAATGAACTTATTCAGCTAAAGAGTTTTTGTGTGGCCATTCACAACCATTATTGCATGCTCAACATGGTATGCCAGCCAATGGATATCGAATTTAAAGTCGATGTGGTTAATGGAAAACGGAAAATCTACATCAAACAGGCCCGTTTATATTGAAAGATTACATCCTTCAGAAAAACACACAGGGCTAAAGCCCCAAATCTTTATCCTTTTTCTATCCGTTCACTGAAGTGAACGGCAAAGGATAATGCCTTGAATTAGAAATTCTGGTATTCGAAGAAAAGAAATCATTTGCCGTTTACCATTAGGACTGTGCACAACCGACAAAAGACAAAAAGGCCGTCACCCTTTTCAGGATGACGGCCTCTGTTTATTTGATTTTATTCCAATCTTTAAGCTATTGGAGCAGGACCTCCGAACGACATTGGTGGAAGCAGAGGATCGTGTCCCCGTACATTCTTGATTGAGCCATTCACTGCCTCGTATTTCTGAATGTTTTCCTGCAATGCCAACAATAACCGTTTCGCGTGTTCAGGAGTTAGAATAATCCTAGACTTTACGTTTGCTTTAGGAATTCCAGGCATTACCCTCACAAAATCAAGTACAAATTCTGAACTCGAATGTGTGATGATCGCCAAATTGGAATAAATTCCCTGAGCAACCTCTTCGGTCAACTCAATCTGCAATTGGTTGTTATTCTGATCTTCCATAATTAAATATTAATAGCGATCAGAGTCTTTAGTTTCAACCATTTTGTCATATTCGTCGCGCGAACCTACTACCAGGTTTTTGTATTCTTTCAATCCGGTACCGGCTGGAATCAAGTGTCCGCAGATTACGTTCTCTTTCAATCCGTCCAGATAATCGACTTTCCCGTGGATTGCAGCTTCGTTCAAAACTTTAGTAGTTTCCTGGAACGATGCAGCAGATAACCAGCTACGTGTTTGAAGCGCAGCACGGGTAATTCCCTGGAGAATCTGGCTGGAAGTTGCCGGAACAGCATCGTTGGCTTCAACCAGTTTCTTATCACGACGGCGAAGGTTCGAATTTTCATCTCTCAAACGACGCGAGGTAATAATCATACCCGGTTTCAAGCTATCCGAATCACCAGCATCAACAACAACTTTCTTGTTATAAATCCAGTCGTTTTCGTGCAGGAATTCGTGTTTGTCAACAATCTGTTTTTCAAGGAAACGGGTATCGCCCGGATCGTCGATCTCAACTTTTCGCATCATCTGGCGAATAATCACCTCGTAATGTTTATCGTTGATTTTTACCCCCTGCATACGGTACACATCCTGAACTTCATTCAAAATATATTCCTGAACAGCAGTAGGCCCTTTAATCGCCAAGATATCAGAAGGTGTAGTTGCACCGTCAGAAAGCGGTGTACCTGCACGGATATAGTCATTTTCCTGAACCAGAATCTGGCGGGAAAGTGGTACCAAATAACGTTTAACTTCTCCGGTTTTCGAAGTCACCACGATTTCGCGGTTACCACGTTTAATTTTTCCTAAAGAAATTTCACCGTCGATTTCAGAAACAACAGCAGGGTTCGATGGATTTCTGGCCTCAAACAACTCAGTTACACGAGGCAAACCACCGGTGATATCACCAGCTTTACCAGCAGCACGAGGAATTTTAACCAAAACAGCACCAGCTTCTACAATTGCGCCGTCTTCAACAGCCATGTGACCACCTACCGGTAAGTTGTAAGTACGGATTGTATCACCGTTTTCATCCAAAATCCTTAATCCAGGGTTTTTGGTTTTATCACGGGTTTCAATAATTACTTTTTCCTTGTAACCGGTCTGCTCATCAGATTCTTCACGGTAAGTAACACCGTCAATTACCTGTTCGAAAGCGATCTTTCCTTTGAATTCGGTGATGATTACACCGTTATATGGATCCCATTCGCAAATCATCATTCCTTTTTTCACTTCCTGTCCATTCTCGATGTACAGTTTCGATCCGTAAGGGATGTTATGAGTTGAAAGCTGGATTCTTGTATTTTTATCAATGATTCTCAATTCGGCCAAACGACTAACTACAATGTACGTTTTTCCTGAAGGAGAAACTACGTCACCAGTAACCTGTTCAACTACGCGAAGTTCATCAATTTCAGCAATACCATCGTATTTCGATTCGATTGTTGATTGAGTTGAAATGTTACCAGCGATACCCCCTACGTGGAATGTACGAAGTGTCAGCTGTGTTCCAGGCTCACCGATCGACTGTGCGGCGATAACACCAACAGCCTCGCCACGTTGAACCATAGTGCTTCCGGCCAAATTCAGACCGTAACATTTGGCACAAACTCCAATCTTCGATTCGCAAGTCAATACCGAACGAATTTCAACGGTTTCGATTGGTGAATCTTCGATTTTGCGGGCAACTTCGTCAGTAATAATTTCTCCTGAAGCCACAATCAATTCTCCTGAAAGTGGATTGTAGATATCATGAACAGTTGAACGACCAAGAATACGTTCGGTTAAAGAAGCAACAACTTCCTCGTTGTTTTTAATTGCCGAGGCAATCAAACCACGCAAAGTTCCACAATCTTCTTCCTGAATGATCACATCCTGTGCAACGTCTACCAAACGACGGGTCAAATAACCGGCATCGGCAGTCTTCAGAGCGGTATCGGCCAAACCTTTACGAGCACCGTGGGTTGAAATAAAGTATTCCAAAACCGAAAGTCCTTCTTTAAAGTTCGCCAAAATCGGGTTTTCAATGATCTGAGATCCTGTTGAACCAGATTTCTGAGGTTTAGCCATCAATCCACGCATTCCGCAAAGCTGACGAATCTGCTCTTTAGATCCACGGGCTCCTGAATCCAACATCATGTAAACTGAGTTGAATCCCTGACGGTCGGTGCTCAATGTTTTCATTACCGAATTGGTCAATTTGGCATTAGCATGTGTCCAAATATCGATTACCTGGTTGTAACGTTCGTTGTTGGTAATGAAACCCATATTGTAGTTCATCATTACTTCTTCAACTTCGTTGTAACCGGCGTCAACGATTTCTTTTTTATCGAATGGTACAACTACGTCGCTCAGATTGAATGAAAGACCTCCACGGTAAGCCATGGTATAACCTAAATCCTTAATGTCATCAAGGAAACGTACGGTTACTGCATTACCAGTCTTTTTATAAATATCTGAGATAATTGTACGAAGTGATTTTTTAGTCAGCAGCTGGTTGATGTAACCAACTTCTTTTGGAACAACCTGGTTGAAAATGATCCGGCCAACAGATGTTTCGATGATGTGTTTGAACATTTCACCATTTTCATCTACGTCGGCAACTTTCACTTTCACAATAGCGTGCAAATCAATTACACCTTCGTTGTAAGCAATGATAACTTCTTCCGTAGAATAGAAAATCATTCCTTCACCACGAGCTCCCGGGCGAGGTTTGGTCATGTAATACAGACCCAAAACCATGTCCTGAGAAGGTACGGTGATTGGAGCGCCATTGGCAGGGTTCAGCAAGTTGTGCGATGCAAGCATTAACATCTGTGCTTCCAAAACAGCAGCATTACCCAGTGGTACGTGAACAGCCATCTGATCACCGTCGAAGTCGGCGTTGAAACCGGTACAAACGAGTGGGTGCAACTGAATGGCTTTTCCTTCAACCAATACCGGTTGGAAAGCCTGAATAGACAAACGGTGCAGCGTAGGCGCACGGTTCAGCATTACAGGATGTCCTTTCAATACGTTTTCAAGGATGTCCCAAACAACCGGATCTTTACGATCAACGATTTTTTTGGCCGATTTAACTGTCTTCACAATTCCACGTTCAATCAGTTTCCTGATAATAAATGGTTTAAAAAGCTCAGCAGCCATATCTTTTGGAAGTCCGCATTCGTGCAGTTTCAGCTTTGGTCCGATAACAATTACAGAACGAGCCGAATAATCCACACGTTTACCTAACAAGTTCTGACGGAAACGACCTTGTTTCCCTTTCAAACTATCAGACAAAGATTTTAATGCGCGGTTATTCTCTGTTTTAACAGCATTCGATTTTCTTGAATTGTCGAACAAAGAATCAACTGCTTCCTGAAGCATACGTTTTTCGTTACGTAAAATTACTTCCGGAGCTTTGATTTCAATCAGTCGTTTCAAGCGGTTGTTACGGATAATTACCCTGCGGTACAAGTCGTTCAAATCGGAGGTAGCAAAACGGCCACCATCGAGTGGAACTAACGGACGCAAATCTGGTGGAATTACCGGAACAACTTTAACAATCATCCATTCAGGACGGTTGATATTCTTACTGGCACGGAAAGCTTCAACCACGTTCAAACGTTTCAAAGCTTCGTTTTTACGTTGCTGCGAAGTTTCAGTGTTGGCTTTATGACGAAGGTCGAACGACATTTCATCCAGTTCGAGACGTTGCAACAAAGTGTACAACGCATCGGCACCCATGCGGGCGATGAACTTATTCGGATCTTCATCATCCAGATACTGGTTTTCTTTTGGTAAAGTATCCAGAATATCCAGGTATTCTTCTTCGGTTAAGAAGTCGAGATATTTAACGCCATCCTGAGCTTTAATACCAGCGTTGATTACTACGTATCTTTCGTAATAAATAATCGCATCCAACTTTTTGGTTGGTAATCCCAAAAGGTAACCAATTTTATTTGGCAACGATTTGAAATACCAGATGTGAGCAACCGGAACTACCAAAGAAATATGTCCCATACGTTCGCGACGGACTTTTTTCTCGGTTACTTCCACCCCACAACGGTCGCAAACAATACCCTTGTAGCGAATCCGTTTGTATTTACCGCAATGACACTCATAATCCTTTACTGGTCCGAAGATTCGTTCGCAGAACAAACCATCGCGCTCAGGTTTATAAGTCCGGTAATTTATCGTTTCAGGTTTCAATACTTCCCCGTGCGAGCGTTCGAGAACTTCTTCGGGCGAAGCCAGACTGATACCAATTTTGGCAAAGCTACTTTTAACTTTATTGTCTTTTCTGAATGCCATATATCGATCGTTATTTTAACAAGTTTATATCAGGAAAATCAAAACTGATTTACCGTAAATTAATCCAAGTTCACACTCAACCCAAGACCACGTAATTCGTGCAGCAATACGTTCAATGATTCAGGAATACCTGCCGCTGGCATTGGTTCTCCCTTAACAATTGCTTCGTAAGCTTTTGCTCTTCCTAATACGTCATCCGATTTTACAGTCAAAATTTCCTGAAGGATGTTAGATGCACCGAATGCTTCGAGTGCCCAAACTTCCATTTCCCCGAAACGCTGACCTCCAAACTGAGCTTTACCGCCCAAAGGTTGCTGTGTAATCAATGAATATGGTCCGATTGAACGGGCATGCATCTTATCTTCAACCATGTGACCCAGTTTCAACATATAAATCACACCTACAGTTGCAGGCTGATCGAATGGTTCACCGGTTCCACCATCACGGAGATAAGTTTTACCATAACGTGGCACTCCAGCCTGATCGGTATATTCACAAACCTGATCGAGTGTGGCACCATCGAAAATAGGAGTTGCAAATTTCAATCCCAGTTCTTTTCCGGCCCAAGCCAAAACAGTTTCGTAAATCTGTCCAAGGTTCATACGTGAAGGCACCCCAAGTGGGTTAAGCACAATATCAACCGGAGTTCCATCTTCAAGGAATGGCATATCTTCGTCGCGAACAATACGCGATACGATACCCTTGTTTCCGTGACGACCGGCCATTTTATCTCCAATCTGGAGTTTACGTTTTTTAGCTACATAAACCTTAGCCAACTGAATGATACCTGCTGGAAGTTCATCTCCAATGGTCACATTGTAGCGTTTCCTTTTGGATACAGCCTCAAGCTCTTTATGCTTCATGATGTAATTGTTGATCAGAGCGAAAATCATATCGTTCTTTTCTTTATCTGTCGTCCATTTTGCTGGATTGATAGTCAGATAATCAATTTCCTGAAGTTGTTTTAAAGTAAATTTGACGCCTTTGCCAATGATGTCGCCACCATAATAGTCTTTCACACCCTGGCTGGTTTTGCCATTCACCAAAGTGAACAGTTTATCTTCCAGTTTAGCGCGTAAAGCAGATGCACCACGATCAAACTCTTCGTCGATTGAATCGAGCAAAGGTTTAGTAGCCATCTTGCCTTTTTTATCTTTTACTACTCTTGAGAATAGTTTTTTATCTATGATAGTTCCGTTGAGTGATGGAGAAGCTTTCAATGAAGCATCTTTCACGTCACCTGCTTTGTCACCAAAGATTGCACGAAGCAATTTTTCTTCCGGAGAAGGATCTGATTCACCTTTTGGAGTAATTTTTCCAATCAGGATATCACCTGGTTTTACAACTGCTCCAACACGAATCAATCCGTTTTCATCCAGATTTTTTGTAGCTTCTTCGCTAACGTTAGGAATATCAGAGGTAAATTCTTCAACACCACGTTTGGTATCACGAACTTCCAATGAATATTCATCAACATGAATTGAGGTGAATACGTCTTCACGAACTACACGTTCCGAAATAACGATAGCATCCTCGTAGTTATAACCCTGCCAAGGCATGAACGCTACTTTCAGGTTACGACCCAGTGCTAATTCGCCGCCCTGTGTTGCATAACCTTCAGTAAGAACCTGACCTTTAGTAACACGGTCGCCTTTAAACACAATCGGTTTAAGGTCGACTACAGTTCCCTGGTTAGTCTTCTGGAATTTCGAAACACGATAAACTGCAATTTCTGGATCGAAGCTTACAAAGCGTTCTTCTTCCGTCTTGTCATAACGAATATGAATTTCGTCAGCATCAACGTATTCAACAACACCATGATCTTCAGCCACAACCAAAACGCGTGAATCAATAGCAGAACGAGCCTCTAATCCTGTTCCAACAATTGGAGCTTCCGGACGAAGCAGCGGAACTGCCTGACGCATCATGTTAGATCCCATCAATGCACGGTTCGCATCATCATGTTCAAGGAAGGTAATTAACGATGCAGCTACAGAAGCAATCTGGTTAGGACCAACGTCCATCAGATTAACTTCAGCTTTAGGTACAATCGGATAATCACCATCCAAACGTGATTTAACTCTTGCATTAATGAAGTTACCTTCATTATCAATTGGTGCATTTGCCTGAGCAATCACTTTACCTTCTTCTTCTTCAGCAGTAAGGTAAACAGCTCCTTCAACCGAAAGATCAACCTTACCATCCACAACTTTACGGTATGGAGTCGAGATAAAACCTAAATCAGTAACCTTAGCAAAAACACAAAGCGAAGAAATCAAACCGATGTTTGGTCCCTCTGGTGTTTCAATCGGACATAAACGTCCGTAGTGAGTAAAGTGAACGTCACGAACCTCGAACCCGGCTCTTTCGCGAGAAAGACCACCAGGCCCTAAAGCCGACATACGACGTTTATGAGTCATTTCAGCCAATGGATTGGTTTGATCCATAAACTGAGACAATGCATTTGTTCCAAAGAAAGAATTAATTACAGAAGATAATGTCTTGGAATTAATCAAATCGATTGGCGTAAATACTTCGTTATCGCGTACATTCATACGTTCACGAATGGTACGGGCCATACGAGCCAAACCAACACCAAACTGGTTATACATCTGCTCACCAACGGTACGGACACGACGGTTGCTCAAGTGGTCAATATCATCAACGTCAGTCTTTGAATTAACAAGCTTGATCAAATATTTGATAATTTCAATAATATCTTCCTTCGTCAGGACCTGTACATTCATCTCGATATTGAGGCCCAATTTTTTATTGATCCTGTATCGTCCAACCTGTCCAAGGTCATACCTTTTTTCGGAGAAGAATAATTTGTCAATTACGTCTCTGGCTGTTGCATCATCTGGCGGTTCTGCGTTACGCAACTGCCTGTAGATATGAAGAACAGCTTCCTTTTCCGAGTTACAAGGATCCTTCTGAAGTGTATTGTATATAATGGCATAATCCTGAAGATTCTGGTCTTCCTTATGCAGCAAAATGGTTTTTGCTCCAGAATCTATGATTTCGTCAATATGATCGTTCTCAATAACAACCTCGCGGTCTATGACAACTTCATTACGTTCGATAGATACCACTTCACCGGTATCCTCGTCAACGAAGTCTTCCACCCAGGTTTTAAGAACACGGGCAGCCAATTTACGACCAACGATTTTCTTTAAACCAGATTTTGATACCTTAATTTCATCAGCGAGGTCGAAAATTTCAAGGATATCCTTGTCACTTTCAAATCCGATTGCACGAAGCAATGTGGTTACTGGTAATTTTTTCTTACGATCGATATAAGCAAACATGACACTGTTAATGTCGGTTGCAAATTCGATCCATGATCCTTTAAAAGGAATAATCCTGGCTGAATAAAGTTTTGTTCCGTTAGCATGCATACTCTGTCCGAAGAATACTCCGGGAGAACGATGTAACTGAGAAACAACAACACGTTCAGCTCCGTTGATAACAAATGTGCCACTAGGAGTCATATAGGGAACAGTACCCAAATATACATCCTGAACAACTGTATCAAAATCCTCATGTTCAGGATCGGTACAGTATAATTTCAATTTGGCTTTTAACGGAACACTAAAAGTCAGACCACGTTCGATACATTCATCGATCGAATAACGTGGCGGGTCAACTGAATAGTCAACGAACTCTAGAACGAAGTTATTTCTGGTATCGGTAATTGGGAAATTCTCTTCAAACACCCTGCTTAAACCTTCTTCTTTTCGCTGATCGGGAGTCGTTCCTAACTGGAAAAACTCAATGAAAGACTTAATCTGTACTTCCAGGAAATCAGGATATTCAAAGACGGCTTTAGTTGAAGAAAAGCTAATCCTCTGGTTTTCAATTTTTACTGACATCGATGTATATTAATTAATTGAACTTATAAGATAAATATACAAAAAGGCATAGAACCCCACACATGTGAGGTTCTAAACCATATCAACCTATAAATAAGGTCGTAAGACTTTTATTTAAGTTCAACTTCAGCTCCAGCTTCTTCTAATTGACTTTTTAATGATTCAGCCTCGTCTTTAGAAACTTTTTCTTTGATTGCTTTTGGAGCACCATCAACTACTTCTTTAGCCTCTTTCAAACCAAGACCTGTTAATTCCTTAACCAATTTTACAACTGCCAATTTAGATTGACCAGCAGCTTTCAGAATAACATCGAATTCTGATTGAACTTTTTCTTCTGCCTCTTCAACAGGGCCAGCAGCAGCAACAGCAACAGCTGCAGCAGCAGGTTCAATACCGTATTCCGATTTTAAAATTCCGGCTAATTCATTTACTTCTTTTACAGTTAAGTTAACTAACTCTTCCGCAAGCTTTTTTAAATCTGCCATTTCGATAATAATTTTTTAATATAATTTTATAACTAACTTTATTCTCTTTCTCCCAATGTCTTCAAAACTCCATGAATGATGTTTCCACCAGACTGTAATCCACCCAATACATTCTTGATAGGAGATTGCAGTAATCCGATAACTTCACCAATAAGTTCGTTTTTAGACTTAATAGAAACTAATACATCCAATTGGTTTTCGCCAACATAAACAGACTCCTGAACATAGGCACCTTTTAAAATAGGCATCTTGTTTTTCTTTTTGAAGTCTTTGATCAATTTTGCAGGAGTATTAGCGTTCTCGCAAAACATCACCGATGTATTACCTTTTAGCACACCATAAAGCTCTTCAGCATTTTTATTTGATGCTTCCAATGCTTTACGCAATAGGGTATTCTTCACAACAACCAGTTCTACCTGCTGTTTGTTACATAAACGTCTTAAATTACTGGTTTTCGCAGCATTCAGACCTTCAATATCAGTCACGTAAAAATGAGTTGATGAATTGATCTGCTCTGTAAGACTACCAATAATTTCGAATTTTTCTGATCTTTTCATATCTATTGATTACTTTTCAGAGACAGACTTTGGTTCAACTTGTATACCAGGACTCATAGTACTCGACAGGAAGATACTTTTTACGTATGTTCCTTTTGCAGCAGATGGTTTAAGTTTAATCAAAGTATTTACGAATTCAGTTGCGTTTTCAACTAACTTCTCAGGAGCAAATGAAACCTTGCCAATTGAAGTGTGAACGATACCAAATTTATCAACTTTGAAGTCAATCTTACCAGCTTTTACTTCTGCAACAGCTTTTCCTATTTCCATTGTAACTGTACCACTTTTGGGGTTAGGCATCAAACCACGAGGACCTAAAATACGTCCAAGAGCTCCAACTTTTCCCATAACAGGTGGCATAGTAATAATCACATCAACATCAGTCCAACCGCCTTTAATTTTATCAACAAAGTCGTCAAGACCAACATAATCAGCTCCAGCATCTTTGGCTTCCTGTTCTTTGTCAGGAGTAACCAAGGCCAAAACGCGCACTTCTTTACCAGTACCGTGAGGTAAGGTAACCACGCCTCTAACCATTTGATTAGCTTTTCTAGGATCTACTCCAAGGCGAACATCGATATCTACAGAAGCATCAAACTTTGTAAAAGTAATTTCTTTTACCAGGTTCGAACCTTCTTTTAGCGTATAGAGTTTCCCCTTTTCGAGTTTTTCCAGAGCAAGCTTTTTATTCTTTGTAATTCTGCCCATTTTAGAAATTTTAATTAGTTTGTTGATGGGCGTTCGCCGTCAACAGTGATACCCATACTTCTGGCAGTACCAGCTACCATGCTTATAGCTGCATCAAGTGAGAAACAATTAAGGTCTTCCATTTTGATTTCAGCAATCGCCTTTACTTGTTCCCAGCTTACAGAACCAACTTTGTTAACATGTGGCTCAGCAGAACCTTTTTTCACTTTTGCAGCTTCAATTAGCTGCACAGCTACTGGAGGTTGCTTAATTACAAAATCAAACGATTTATCTGCATAAACAGTAATAACAACTGGCAACACTTTACCTGCTAGGTCCTGTGTCCGGCCATTAAACTGTTTACAAAACTGCATGATATTTACCCCTTTAGAACCTAATGCTGGGCCTATCGGAGGTGAAGGGTTAGCAGCACCCCCCTTAACTTGCAATTTAATGAATCCAGCAATTTCTTTAGCCATAATAAAATCGATAAATGATTTATTACTCCTTTTCTACTTGCATAAAGCTAAGCTCCAAAGGAGTTTTTCGTCCAAAAATTTTGACCATTACTTCAAGCTTTTTCTTTTCCTCATTGATTTTCTCAATGGTTCCATTAAAGCCGTTGAATGGCCCGTCTATTACTTTCACAGTTTCTCCAACTACAAACGGGATGTTCATCTCTTCGCTTGATTCAGCCATTTCATCAACCCGACCAAGGATCCGGTAAACTTCAGACTGGCGCATAGGAACTGGTTCTCCACTTTTTGTATCACCCAGGAAGCCAATAACATTGGGTATATTTTTCAAAATGTGAGGAATCTCCCCTACCAAACATGCCTCAATAAGTACATAACCCGGAAAGAAATTTCTCTCTTTACTGATTTTTTTACCGTTGCGAATTTGGTAGACTTTTTCTGTAGGAATTAAAACCTGTGAAACAAACTCCTGGAGACCAGCATTTGCAATCTCGTTTTCAATATATTCTTTGACTTTTTTTTCTTTTCCTCCAATTGCCCGAAGAACATACCATTTTTTTACGTTTTCGCTCATGTTGTACTCCAAAAGGAATTAATAAAATAATCTGTACACAAAGCTCATAATGTTTTCAAAAGAGAAATCCATTACGAAAACTATTAGTGCTATAATAAAGGAAGCAACCATTACAATGAAAGCACTACTCTGTAATTCTTTCCATGTAGGCCAGGAAACTTTATGAACAAGCTCATTAAAAGCTTCTTCAAAATAGATTTTAAGTTTCATTTTAAATAATAATAAATTTGTACGGATGGTAAGATTCGAACTTACATTTCAAACTAAAAAAACAAAACTCCCGACCGAGTTACATCCGTAAAAAGTCCCGGGCATAAAGTCCGGGACTTTTTATCAGAATATTTTGGTTGGAAATTACGATACAATCTCAGTAACCTGACCAGCACCTACAGTACGTCCACCTTCGCGGATAGCGAAACGAAGTCCTGTGTTAAGAGCCACTGGATAAATTAATTGTACTTCAATTGATACGTTATCACCAGGCATAACCATTTCGCGTCCTTCTGGCAAGTGAATTTCACCCGTTACGTCAAGAGTACGTAAATAGAATTGTGGACGATATCTGTTGTGGAATGGAGTGTGACGTCCACCTTCTTCTTTTTTCAGGATATAAACCTCAGCTTTGAAAGTTGTATGAGGTGTAATTGAACCTGGTTTTGCAAGAATTTGTCCACGTTTGATTTCTTTTTTATCAACACCACGCAACAACAAACCTACGTTGTCACCAGCTTGTCCATCATCAAGAATCTTGCGGAACATTTCAACTCCTGTACATACAGTCTTACGACCTTCTGCACCTAAACCGATTAACTGAAGTTCATCACCTGTGTGAACAACACCAGTTTCGATACGACCTGTTGCAACAGTACCACGACCTGTAATCGAGAATACGTCTTCAACTGGCATCAAGAATGGTTTATCAACATCACGTGGAGGAAGTGGAATCCATGCATCAACGGCATCCATTAATTCAAGAACTTTTTGTTCCCATTCTGGTTCACCATTCAAAGCACCAAGAGCAGAACCCATGATAACTGGTGAATTATCTCCATCGAATCCATAGAAGCTTAACAATTCGCGAACTTCCATTTCAACAAGTTCCAAAATTTCCGGATCGTCAACCATGTCAACTTTGTTCATGAAAACAACCAATTTTGGTACGTTTACCTGACGAGCCAAAAGGATGTGTTCACGAGTCTGAGGCATAGGACCATCAGTAGCAGCAACTACAATGATAGCACCGTCCATCTGAGCAGCACCTGTAACCATGTTTTTCACATAGTCGGCGTGACCAGGACAGTCAACGTGTGCATAGTGACGAGTAGCTGTTTCGTACTCTACGTGTGCAGTGTTGATAGTGATACCACGTTCTTTTTCTTCAGGTGCGCTGTCGATTGATTCAAACGACTTAATTTCGCAATACCCTTTTTTTGCTAATACTGTAGTAATAGCGGCAGTCAAAGTAGTCTTGCCATGGTCAACGTGGCCAATTGTACCAATATTGACATGGTCTTTGTCCCTGTTAAATTTTGCTTTAGCCATAACTTGTAATTTTTATAAATTTTCTTTTAAACTTTCATCAGAGCTGAGGGCGAGAATTGAACTCGCGACCTCTTCCTTACCAAGGAAGCGCTCTACCCCTGAGCTACATCAGCAACTATTTTATTTTGAGCGGGAGACGAGATTCAAACTCGCGACCCTTAGCTTGGAAGGCTAATGCTCTATCGACTGAGCTACTCCCGCAATTTATGTTTCAGTTTGTTGGTTTCGGGGTAGTTAAAAATGAAACCTTGAACATGAACCATATTGTGGGGAGAGCAGGATTCGAACCTACGAAGACGTACGTCATCTGAGTTACAGTCAGACCCAGTTGGCCACTTTGGTATCTCCCCAATCAATAATTTAAGAACTTATTTCGATGAGCCGAATCACAGATTCGAACTGTGGACCCCGAGATTACAAATCACGTGCTCTGGCCAACTGAGCTAATTCGGCAAAATTATACATCATGTCAATAACCCTATAAACAATTAAAATCCTGTCTACAGGGCTTTCTTTTTGTAAAGATTTCTTAGTTAAGAACCTTGCCCAAAAAAGGTTTGCAAATGTATAAATATTTTATTGGAATTCACAAGAACAGAATAAATTTTTCAATTTATTTGTCCTTTAGTTTATCTTTAAATTTGGTTAATTGTTTACGAACAGCCTCAATTGCCAGATCAATTGCTTCTTCAAACGAATCAGCTTGTTTTTCAGCAAAAAGATAATCAGTTCCAGGAATGGAAAGCTTAACTTCAGCAACTTTATTATTAGCCGTTTCAGGTTTTACAACCTTCAATATTACTTCTGCACCAATAATACCTTCGAAATAGGTATCTAGTTTTGGAACTTTTTTGTTTACAAAATCAACCAATTTCTGATCGGCTGTAAAGTGTACGGTTGTTAACTGAATATTCATAATTTATCCTCCTAAAAATTTATGATCGTGGATGTGCTTGTCGATAAACTTTTTTAATCTTTTCAAGAGAGGTATGGGTATAAATTTGCGTCGCAGAAAGATTTGAATGACCGAGTAATTCCTTTACCGCATTTAAATCGGCTCCCCGATTAAGCATATGGGTTGCAAAGGTATGTCGGAGCACGTGCGGACTTTTTTGTTCTATTGTAGTAACCATAGCTAGATTTTTACAAACCACCCGATATATTAATTTTTCATATATCGGTTTCCCCTTTGATGTCAATAACAGACATTGAACCGGAGCACCAAATAAATTGGTTCGTTCAGATTTGTATTGTTCTATCAACAGATTTAAGCTTCGTGGATACGGAATAATACGTTCTTTATTTCGCTTACCTAAAACTTTAATCAGAAATTCGGTTGTATAAATATCAGCATCTTTTAGGTGCATCAACTCAGACAATCGAACCCCTGTACCATACAAAAGACTTAAAATTAGTTTATCTCGAAGTGCCTCAAAATCGTTTCCAAAGAAACCATCATCAAGCAAATGATTCAAACTTTTCTCTTCTACAAACTGTGGTAGTTTTTTACGAACCTTGGGCACAATCACATTAACCAAGTTGTTCTCCTTAACTACCTCTAACCTCAATAAATATTTATAAAAAGACTTTAATGCTGAGATCTTCTTATTTACTGTACGGGCAGAAATCCCGTTATCCATCAAATCAACAACCCACATTCGGGCTATTTTATCATTAATTCCTTCCACATTAAAATCCCCGATCGTTTTGACAAAAAACTCTTCAAACTGATCGAGGTCTTTTTTATAGGCAACAGCAGTTAAATGCGAATACCTTTTTTCGTATTTCAGGTAATTAATAAATGATTCCTGATGGGACATTAGTAAATAATTTTCATCTTAATGCAGGAATCTTCCAGAAATTTCTAGTCGTCCTGACGCAGCAAATTTTCAATATAAATGGCTTTTTTTATCTCAGCCCTTCTTTCAATCGATGGTTTAGTAAAAGCTTGTCTTTCACGCAACTCTTTTACAACACCTGTTTTTTCAAACTTTCTTTTAAATCTCTTAAGCGCTCTTTCGATATTTTCGCCTTCTTTTACTGGAATAACGATCATGGAATTATATTTTTTCTTGTTAAAATTTGAGCCGCAAATTTATGAATTAAACATTACTAATCAAATTTATACCAAAAAATTTAATTTTTAATAGTTTTGACATTCAAACCGCCACAAAAACATGAACGAAAGAAGCTTGATTTTGTTCTAAAAATAGGGCTTTATCCTGTTGTATTCGTCTATGTTTAAGATCATACTATCACGGAGAATAGAAAAATCGCGAAAACTTCCATTCTTGGTTCTGAACTTAACGATCTGTGCTGCCAGATTCTTTTTCAGGTATGGATGTCGGGAAAGTTCATTCACATCGGCAAAATTAAGATCAAGCTTTCTGATCCTGCTTTTGTCCAACGTTACTTTCTCTTCAATCTGCCGGATCGTTTGTTCACTCAAACCGTAGACTTCCTTTACTTGATTAATCGAATAAAAACCTCCCAACAGATCACGGTACTTCACAATACGCTTTGACAAAACAGAACCTATGCCTGGCAACTGTTTTAACTGAACAGAATCAGCTGAGTTAAGCTCAATGACTGGAGCATTTACTGCTGATTTTTCTCCCTGAGACACGTTCTGTCCACTTTCAATTACAACCAAATCAGATAAGATCCTTTTCTGGATCTCGCTAATCACGCGAATATTGAAGAAGTCGGCTTTGTCACGAAAGACACCTCCTTTATCCAAGTATTTCCGAATGGTTGTGATTTGTTTATTGGAAAATCCCAAACGAAGAAACTCGCTGTCAGAAGTTGTGTTCGGATCAAACGAGAAAAGTTCCGAAACCGTTGCTGTCTTTATCTGTGGGTTCGATTCGTTCCCAAGCAAGAGATAAGGAGAAACCTGATTATAAACTTGATCAGAGACTCCATAAATCTTTTTAAAATCAGTATTCGAATATATCTTTCCTCCTTTATCCCTAAATTTCAGCAGATTGATTTTCACCGATTGCGGAATGGCCAGGCGACCCAGAGCTACTGAATCAATCGTATTGGGATTGAAAGCGAATAGCGTTTGTAAAGCTTCTTTCTGATTAATAGAATCGATGGCTAAACCCAACTCGTGACGCGCTGAATCAAGCAATACAGTATCAATTTTCGCAGGCGTTTCAAAATAAAAGATAGCCTTATTGGCAATAGCCAGAAGAAAAATCAGAACTACCAGGACGATAATCCCTTTGCGCTCGTTTCGGCTAAATGTAAAATAGTCTTGAATAAGTTGTTTGAAGTTCATCAGAGTAAAAAGAGTTTCCCTAATTTACTTCATTTTTTGAAAATAAAAAAGCCCGAAAATAGTTCTCGGGCTTAATATTTATTGCTAATTGAAATTAACTTCTGTCGATATTATTCAGGTCATTGAACGCAATTTTCAATCGTTCGATCATCGTTTCCTGGCCTTTGCGCAGCCAAACGCGCGGATCGTAATATTTCTTGTTCGGCTTGTCTTCTCCCTCCGGATTTCCGATTTGGCCTTGCAGATATGCCCGGTTTTTAGCCTCGTACAAACGAATTCCATCCCAGGTAGCCCATTGTGTGTCGGTATCAATATTCATCTTCACAACACCGTAGGAAATAGCTTCACGAATTTCTTCGAGGGTAGATCCAGAACCGCCATGAAAAACAAAATCGATTGGCTTTTCGCCTAACCCATGTTTCTTTGAAATGAATTTCTGCGAATTATCCAGAATCTTAGGAGTAAGTTTCACGTTACCAGGCTTGTAAACACCATGAACATTACCAAACGAAGCAGCAATTGTGAAGTTTGGACTGATCTTGCTCAATTCTTCGTAAGCAAAATTCACATCTTCAGGCTGAGTATAAAGCAATGAGTTGTCCATTCCTGTATTGTCAACACCATCTTCTTCACCACCAGTGCAACCCAACTCGATTTCAAGAGTCATTCCCATTTTGCTCATGCGTGTCAGGTACTTCTTGCAAATCTCAATATTTTCAAGAAGAGGTTCTTCCGACAAATCGAGCATGTGCGAACTGAATAAAGGTTTTCCGGTCTGTGCAAAATGTTTCTCACCAGCATCGAGCAACCCATCAATCCATGGCAAAAGTTTTTTTGCAGCATGGTCGGTATGCAACACTACATGAACTCCGTAAAGTTCGGCAAGCAAATGAACAGAGTTTGCGCCAACGATAGAACCAGCTATTGCAGCCTGCTGACCATCGAGTTTCAAACCTTTTCCGGCGTAAAACTGACCACCACCATTTGAAAATTGAATGATTACAGGCGAGTTTACCAATTTAGCAGCTTCCATCACTGCATTTACTGAATCGGAACCAACTACATTTACCGCAGGTAAAGCAAACTGGTTTTCCTTTGCAATTTTGAATACTTTTTGCAAGTCTTCTCCGGATACAACTCCGCGTTTTACGACTTCCGAAATCTTTGTCATTGTATTAATTTTAAAATTTTAATAATCTGTTTAGACCTGAAAATTTAATCAAGTCAAAGTATAACTAATCAAGTTTCGTATTGTTCATGCCTGAAATAAAATATTCAGGCAACTAACTGATAATCTGACTCAATAAAATCAACAAACAATTCAAATTTTCAGATTTAATCTCATCAAATTACAATCAAAGGTAGCATTTTCGGAGCCTATTTGAGGTTGTGTTAAGTATTTTTTAAAAGACAAGCGCACAGATCATAAATAGTCAGGTTTTAACAGATAAATCGTTAGTATTGCGGTGCTTTAAAAAAAACCAAAAAATCACAATCTTTAATCAATTAATAAATCACAAAATGAGTACTAGCTATAAAGACTTAGGACTTGTGAACACGAAAGAGATGTTTGCAAAAGCAGTTGAAGGTGGATATGCAGTTCCTGCATACAACTTCAACAACCTGGAACAACTTCAGGCAATTGTTCAGGCTTGCGTTGAAACCAAATCGCCTGTAATCCTCCAGGTTTCTTCAGGAGCACGTAAATATGCCAATGCCAATTTGCTTCGCAACATGGCCAAAGGCGCTGTTGAATTTGCCAAAGAATTGGGCTGCGAAATTCCAATCGCATTGCACCTTGACCACGGCGACACTTTCGAACTTTGCAAAGATTGTATCGACAGCGGATTCTCTTCAGTAATGATTGATGGATCACACCACTCGTTCGAAGATAACATCGCTTTAACTAAAAAAGTTGTTGAATACGCTCACGCTCATGGTGTGACTGTTGAAGGTGAACTTGGTGTTTTAGCTGGTGTTGAAGATGATGTTGTTGCTGAAAAATCGCACTATACCAAACCTGAAGAAGTTATCGAATTCGTAACTAAAACTGGTTGTGATTCATTGGCAATCTCAATCGGAACTTCACACGGAGCAAACAAATTCACTCCTGACCAGTGTACCCGTAATGCCAATGGAGTTTTGGTTCCACCACCACTCCGTTTCGACATTCTGGAAGAAATTGAAGCAAAACTTCCAGGATTCCCAATCGTATTACACGGATCTTCTTCAGTTCCTCAGGAAGATGTTGACACCATCAACAAATTTGGCGGTGCATTGAAAGATTCAGTTGGTATTCCTGAAGAACAACTTCGCAAAGCCGCAAAATCGGCTGTTTGCAAAATCAACATTGACTCTGACGGACGTTTGGCTATGACTGCTGCTATCCGCAAAGTATTCGTTGAAAAACCAGGCGAATTCGACCCACGCAAATATCTGGGACCAGCTCGCGACGCATTGAAAGAACTTTACAAACATAAAAACGAAAACGTATTGGGTTCGGCTGGAAAAGCTTAGTTCAATCGGTAATATCATACAAAAAGGCAGTCAGAAGGCTGCCTTTTTGTATTTATTCAAGCGAAGCTTAAATGATGCGAAGCTTAAGTATCTCTGTGGGAAGCATCGGCATCATTGAATAGAATAAAGCGATCTTACATTTAAGAAAGTAATTCGCAGGCATTTTTAGAATGGATAACCTATAGCAAAAGACAGGTTAAACTGATCGCTTGAAAGCTGATAATTTCCCGGAATAAATCGTTTACCTTCAGGCAATGAAGGATCGCGCATTTTCATCCCCAAATCGAGACGGAACAAAAAATAGGTAAAGTCGAACCGGACGCCAAACCCAGAGCCAACTGCAATTTGTTTATAAAACTCGTTCACTTTAAATACAGCCCCTTCCCGATTGTCTTTATAATTGATTGCCCAAATATTACCTGCATCGGTAAAAAATGCACCTTCCATCCTCCAGAACATTTTAAAGCGATATTCAAGATTGGCTTCAAGCTTAATATCCGACGACTGGTTTGGATAAATATCTGAAGGAGCCTTATACGAACCAGGCCCGAGCGAACGAACTTGCCATGCACGGATTCCATTGGCACCACCCGTAAAATATTTCTTTTCGAAAGGCAGCACATTAAAGTTGCCAAACGGAACTCCAATTCCGAAAAAAGCACGCCCAACTACCGAACTCGATTTATTAATCATGTGTCCGTACCGGTACTCAAAATCACCTTTCACATACTGCGCAAAACGTGTATTCAGCACCTCGTAATACGAGCTTCTTATTCCGGTTATAGAATCAGTTTCTACAGCTTTGGTTTTGTTCACTATTCGGGAATAGAGAGACAATAAACTTCCGGCCGATTCAACATTAACCCTGAAATATTCATAGTCCTCTCTTTTATTGATATTTTGCGTATTGTACATCCAACTGTAATTGGAGGCCGAAATCAGGTGATCGGTAAAACTGCTTTTGATATACAGATCCCTAATTGAATTGATAAATGTCGAATCTTGATTATAAAGGTGCACATAATTCAAATCGAGCAGATTTAAGGTATGAAATCGAAATTCAGTAGTTTTCCAGTTATAGCCAAACTTCAGGTTGGTAATTGTCCGGGTATAATCCGGCCGGTTTTGATAATTATATCCAACCGTAAATTTCGTTTCAGGAATTTGAAAGGTGAACAGATGCCTGGCTTTTATAAAACTTAGAAACTTAGGAATTGTCAAACTGGACTCAAAACCATACTCACGGGTATTAAAAATACTGTCGTTTATTTGTTGCCGCTCACGGGCCACTCTCAACTGCATATCCAACACCTCAGCACCACCAAAAACGTTTCGGTGCTGATAGTTCAGGTTTCCGGCCACACCAAGGTTGCCCGAGGAGTTTGTGCCTTCAACATCAACCGAAAAATTCTGTCGGGGAAGTGGCGAAAGCTGCATCTTACAATCCAAAAGAGGTATTGAATCGGCAGAAAGCTCATTCGTCTCATTAAAACCAATATTAATAAGCTTGAATTGTTTTAAGCGGTTCAGTGCCCGATAGGTCTTTTCGGCATTCTGTAAACAATACCAGGTGCTATCTTTCATCCGGTTTAAATTGTAGAACAGAACCGGTCGGTATTTAAGTTTTCCGGAGTATATAAAACGGTAATCCTTATCAACCAGAGTATCCAACTTCTGCTCCGGCTCATTTCCCGCCAGATCAACGGTCTTAAATCCGGGATTAATCAGGTAGTTCCTGATTTTATATTTCTGATGTGCGACAACTTCAGTATCATCGTTGTTTAAAAGAGCATCGTCAACATTCACTGTAAGGTCAACCTGATTACTATAGAAATTAGTGTCAGCCTGAAAACTGACAAACTCTTCGGAAAACTTATAATAGCCTCTGTTCTTAAGAAATGTTGCCATCCGCAGCCTTTCAGCATTCAAAACATCCAGATCGAAAATGTCATTTCGTTTGAGAAGCTGGTTCACCGAATCCTTCAGTAAAACCTCTTTTAACGACTTATCTTTAATCAAATAGCTATAATTCCGAACCCGATACGGCTGTCCGGCTTTAATATCAAAAATCAGGTTAAGTTTTTTCTTCGATTGATTAATCAAAATCGAATCTTTTACCACTGCATTGTAGTACCCCTTGTTCTTTAGGAAAATCCGCAACTGGTCTTTGCTTTTCTGCGCCTGAAACTCATCATACAACACAGGCGCTTCACCAACACGTTTAAGCCAGTCGTTTTCCTTTTTCCCTGACGACAAATTATAAACTCCAAGGTGAAATTTCAGGACTCCCAGAATACGGAGGTTCTCTTTTTGCCTGATATGAAGCTTCAACTCTTCACGTTTCAAATTTTTATCGTCCGCTTTAACTGATATTTTATTGAGCAAATATTTACCTTCAGGCACAAACCGTGTTGAGTTGCATGAGGCAAGCAGGATGATGCAAGCCATGAAACTGAGTTTCCGGAGCGAATAAAAATTGTGCTGAAGAAAAAACGGCATGATTTTATGTTTTTGCAAAAATAAACAGAGCTTTTGGTTCGCAAGTCTATAAGACCTTTTATTTTTACATTTTAGAACGAAGAACCGAAAAATATGTTGAGCAAAAACAAAATTAAACTAATACAATCGTTAAACCGCAAAAAAGACAGGGACGAATCCGGACTATTCTTAGTTGAAGGGAACAAAATGGTTGAAGAGGCACTTCGTTCAGAAATTAAAAATTGCAACACTGGTTTGCACTGCCCAATTTGCTGATCAACATCCCGAAATACAGGCAAAGACAACTGAACTTATTGAAACCGACCGAGATTCGATTCAGAAAGCCAGTTTACTCCAAAATCCGCAAGAGGCGCTGGCTATTGTGGCTCAACCGGAAATTAAAATCCCGAAGCTGAATTTAAACGCAGAACTTTGCCTGGCACTTGATTTCATTCAGGATCCTGGGAATTTGGGCACCATTCTACGGATTGCCGACTGGTTTGGAATTGATACAGTTATTTGCTCCGAGAATACGGTTGACGTGTTCAACCCAAAAGTTGTGCAAGCCAGTATGGGTGCTATTTTCAGGACAAGAACCTTGTATACAAATCTTGAAAGCTTTCTGTTGGAAACTTCAACAAACCAGATTCCGGTTTACGGAACATTTATGGATGGAAATAACATTTACCAAGAACAACTTACCCTGAATGGTATTATCGTTCTGGGAAATGAAGGCAACGGAATATCGGATCAAATAAGCAAGCTCGTAACCCGAAAAATAGCCATACCGACATTTTCGACCAACCCGAATAAAGCTGAATCGCTGAATGTGGCCATCGCGGCTTCAATTTTTTGTTCTGAATTCAGGAGGAGGTAAAAAGGACTCAGTGTTCAGCCGCAGCTTCCAGAATATACAGTAAATAGGAAAAGGGAATAAGGTCGATTATTTTGATGTCGATTTATAATTCTCAGCAAAAGCTTCGGCACAACGTTCGCCATCCATTGCCGACGAAACAATACCACCGGCATACCCGGCACCTTCGCCACATGGGTAAAGTCCACCAATTTTAACATGTTCCAACGTGTCTTCCCGCCGTGGAATTCGTATTGGAGAAGATGTTCTCGATTCAACTCCAACAATAATGGCTTCGTTGGTCAAATAACCATGAGCTTTTTTGTCAATCAGTTTAAATGCTTCCTGAAGTCGTGTCCGTATCCTTTTGGGTAATTTGTCGTGCAATGGAACTGAAATCAATCCTGGATGATACGAGGTTTCAGGTAAATCCTGAGAAAAGCGGTCGGCAACAAAATCGGCCATTCGCTGAGCAGGTGCAAACTGAGTATTTCCATTCAGAGCAAAACACAAACGCTCGATATTCCGCTGGAATTCCAAACCAGCAAATACGCCCAAATGCCGAAATTCGTTCAAATCTTCAGGCCTGATTTCAACAACCATTCCTGAATTGGCAAACCGTGTATTTCGTTGGGTTGGCGACATCCCATTAACAACCATTTCGCCCGGGGCAGTTGCAGCCGGAACCATAATTCCTCCAGGGCACATGCAAAACGAATAAACCCCTCGTCCATCGACCTGCTCTACAAACGAATAAGTTGCCGGTGGCAGATAAGGTCCACGAACAGGCTGATTATATTGAATTGAATCGATCAATGTTTGAGGATGCTCGGCACGAACTCCAACAGCAAACGACTTTGCTTCGATAGAGATTCCCTTTTCATAAAGCAATTCATAGATTTCGCGGGCAGAATGACCGGTAGCCAGAATAACAGCTTCAGCTTCAACAATCGTTGAATCGGCAAGCATAATTCCTGTACACCGGTCGTTTTCAATAATCATATCAGCGACCCGGCTGTTGAAATGAATTTCACCTCCGGCCTCGATAATTTTATTCCGAATATTGGTGATTATTCCGGGCAACATATTAGTCCCAATGTGCGGATGCGCGTCAATCAGTATCTCGGGAAGTGCGCCATTGGCATAAAAGATCTCGAGAACACGGCGAATATTACCTCGTTTTTTTGATCGGCTGTATAGTTTCCCATCAGAAAATGTTCCTGCCCCACCCTCTCCAAATCCATAATTCGAATCAGGGTTGACTATATGTTCTCGATGAATTTTAGCAATATCGCGCTTACGATCGCTAACGTTTTTCCCACGTTCGAAAATGAGTGGTTTAAACTCGAGTTCGATCAGGCGCAAAGCTGCAAAAAGCCCGGCAGGACCAGCGCCAACGATGATCACCGAAGGTTTCTGATCAACAAGATCGTACGTAAACTCAATTTTCTCTTCTACCGGAAGTTCATCCAAATACACATCGGCGCTCAAATTTATACGAATAACACGCTGACGGGCATCAATAGATCGACGTTTGACATTGATCAATTGAATCCGATTTTCATCAACATGAAGTTTTTCAGCTAAAATGGGTTTGTAAAACTCTTCGGAAGAAGCCTGTTTTGGCGAAACTGAGATATTGATTTCCTGTTTCATGTGATAATAATTTGCTTTTTATTTGTCACATGGAATTCGCATGATATTGGACGATCATCAAGATCAAAATTGCGAATCATGCTCATTTCAAAGCTTATTCGAAATGAAAACTTAGGGTAAATAAATTGGATGACAACTTTGAAAAAGCGTTGGAATACACCTGTGCCTGTGTTTCCTTTGGACCGTTATCGAGAATATTATTCATCCCAAAACTAAACTTCAATTCGGTTGATAATCTGAAAAACTGCAGATATGAGTCCCAGCCCACACCAGCTTCGATATATGAACTTAATGGTTTCAGCCGAACAAGATCCTCTTGTCCACTCTTGGAAATATCAATACGATAAGCTCCACCTGCAATTAAATATGGCCTTTGGTTATTCATCTTTCTCGATTTGTATTTCAACAACAGCGGAAAGTCCAGAAAGGTTGATTTAATCGAATAGAAACTCTTATTACCGGTATCATTGATGTCCTGAATTGGAATGTTGTAGGTCAGCTTCCGCTCTCCAAATGACATACCTGGCAAAAACCGAAGGTCGAAACTTTCTGTCAAACGAAGATTCGTAACGATTCCAACAGTAAAACCGGGAGTCAACGTAGAGATATCTGCCCTGATTTTTTCAGTACCGGTTATTTGAACACCATTTACGGTTTCAGGAACAAAATCGGGATTATCCGCAATGACATTGTAGTGCGTAAAAGCAAAATCAGTTGTATTCACTCCAAGCGTAAAACCGAAATGAATACGTTTATCATCAAAGGTTGTCAGATTCTTTAATAAAAGCCTCTGAGCTGATGATGTTAATCCGCCCAACAAAAAAATCAGGATATAGAAAAATCTCTTCACAAGAATATGGTTATCTGTCATTCAAAGAAACCACAATATTACAAAATTATTGTACAGTGTTTTATTTTTGGGCAATGTATATGGTAGCAATCCCAAAACTCAACCGTTTTTGACTGGTTCTTGAAAAACCAACCTTTTGCAATATCGACAAAAACTTTTGGTCATCGGGAAAAGCCATTACCGATTCAGGCAAGTATGAATAGGCTGAGCTGTCTTTCGAAACCATTCGTCCGATCAAAGGCAGTATTCCGAAGAAATAAAAAGAATACAATTGTTTCATCGGAAAGTACTTTGGCTTCGAGAATTCAAGGATGACAACCACTCCATCGGACTTTAAAACCCGAACAAATTCCTTCAACCCATTCTCGAGATTTTCAAAGTTCCGGACACCAAAAGCTACGGTTATGGCATCAAATTGCTCATCCGAAAAAGGCATAGCCTCTGAATCACCTTTTTGAAATTCGATTACCTGATCGAGCCCAAGACGTTTCACTTTAGTGCGTCCCACATTCAACATTTGCTCCGACAGATCGAATCCAATTATTTTTCGTGGTTTTAACTTAGATGCCGCAACGGCAAAATCGCCGGTTCCGGTAGCAACGTCGAGCAAAGAATCAGATTTGTATGCTGACAGAATCCGAATCGCCTTTTTTCGCCATAGCTTATCAATGCCAAGCGACAGAAAATGATTCAAAAAATCATATTTAGGAGCAATATTATCAAACATCTGCTCCACCTGCTGCTTCTTCTGATGGTCAGAGTCCTTGTATGGGGTTACTTGCATGTATTATAGTGTTCAGTCGCAGTGTTCAGTCGCAATAGGCAACTTTTGGCACTCCGAATTTAGTTTGCAGGAGTCATTTTATCGATAAACCCAAACGAATCATCATCAATCCTGATTTCTCCTTTGGTAACATGACCTAACGCAAAAAATGGAACTTTCAGGCTACTCATAAAATCAACAAAATCGTCAACTTTTTTGGGATCAACTCCTACAACAATGCGCCCCATGGCTTCACCAAAAAGGAAAGCATCCCGGCGGATTTCAGCATCAGTTGTTATATCAAAACCCAGACCGTTCGGCATTCCGGCTCTCAAAAGGGTAAAAAACAAACCACCTTTGCTAACAGGGTTCGCCGAAGTTAATAAACCAGCTTCGAGGAGCATTTTCATCACATCATGCAATTTCACTTCAGTTTCGATATCAAAAACCGGAAGCGATGAATCAGAAATCTCATGGTAAAATTCCAGATATTCAGATGAATTTACATCATCGTACGAATTTCCAATCATGAATAGATTATTACCTTTATTCTTGAAACTATGGGTAACCAACTTATCCTTATCGGGGATTGAAGCCATAATGCTAATAATAATCGTTGGATACACCGGACCATGTGCCGAAAAATAATCAAACCTGATTTTCCGGTCGGTTAGTTTAATATTAAACTTCCGGCACGCATTTTCAAGCCCTTTTTTTGCACCGGCTGCGATAAATTGTCCATTAGGATCACCAATATTAATGTGATACAAGAATGAACTTATCGCTTCAGGAATAGCACCAAAACAAATCATTTTACGAACGGCACGAGATACCAGGATTTCTGTTGCCTGCTGCGGATCGGCATCAAGATGGTGGTGCAAAGCATGAGTCGAAATAGCCATCATTTGGCCATTTTCCGAACAAAACATACCAGTTTCGTCATTCTCATCGTTTGACATAGAGGAAACATCAATTGCTTCTTCCGTAAAGTCATTGAAATAGTTTATGGGTGCCAGATTAGGATCAACCATCAGGTTAAACACGATATCCTGAATGTCTTGTTCTTCCGGCAACTGGTCAATTGCGAATTCCTGAATTTCCTTATTTTGTTCGATCATGACGTTTCTTTTAGCTTTAAATACAGAAACAAAAATAATTAAGTAGTTTGTTATTCCATAAGTTTTGCGGAATTTTTAATTTTAGCCTTCATCAAAATCCTATTCAACAATGAATCAGAAAATAGCCCTAATCACCGGTGCCACAGCAGGTATCGGCTATGAAACTGCCTTATTACTCGCACAAAATAACTACAATTTAATACTCACCGGAAGAAGAAAAGAGCGGTTGGAGTCGATTAAAGACCAATTAGAGTTAACATCGGGGTGCCAAATTCTCACCTTAAACTTTGATATTCGCATCAAGGCCGACACTGAAGCTGCTTTAAACAGTATTCCTGAAGAATGGAGAGCTATTGATTTATTGGTGAACAATGCCGGACTGGCAGCAGGACTTGCTCCTGTTAACTCAGCTGATGTCGACGACTGGGAAGCCATGATTGACACCAACATCAAGGGACTTTTATACACAACAAGAATAGTTTCGCCATGGATGGTTGAAAGACGAACTGGTCACATTATCAATATTACCTCCATTGCAGGCAAAGAATCGTACCCCAATGGGTCGGTTTACTGCGGAACAAAACATGCGGTTTCTGCCATTTCAAAAGCAATGAGAATCGAACTTATGCCCTTTGGAATTAAAGTGACAACTATTGCCCCCGGAGCCGTTGATACGGAATTTTCGCTGGTGCGATTTCGGGGCGATCAGGAAAAAGCAAATCAGGTTTACAAAGGGTTTACACCACTTTCAGGAAAAGACATTGCCGAAACAATTTTATTCGTGTTATCAAGACCAGCACATGTTAACATCGACGATCTGCTGATTATGCCAGTTGATCAGGCGTCGGCCCGAGATTTTAACCGGAAATAAGTTAAACATTAACAAACATTACAAGTCAGCGAAGGAAAATCATTAAGTAAAACTTCGGTAGAATTATCCTTCAAGCCAGTAATCTCAACTAAAGATTCAATAATGATCATTTACAATTCAGAATATTTAAAAGAATATACCATACAAGTATTTCTACGGATGGGCTGTCCTGAAGAACAAGCCAGGGTTGCCGCCGATTGTTTGAACCAGGCAGATCTTCGAGGGGTCGACTCTCACGGTGTTGCAAGGTTGAGTGGCTATGTTCGCCTTTGGGAACTTAAACGTCTGAACGCCACTCCCGACATGAAAATCATCCACCAGACTCCTAGTACAGCAGTTTTAGACGGTGATTTGGGATTGGGTTTGGTTACCGCGCCACACGCCATGCAAATTGCAATCGAAAAAGCAAAAATTGCAGGTACTGGCTGGGTGGCCGTACAAAATTCCAATCACTACGGAATTGCAGGCTATCACGCGATGATGGCGCTTGAAAATGACATGATTGGCATTTCGATGACCAATGCAAGCCCACTAGTTTCGCCTACTTTTTCAAAAAGTCGCTTTCTTGGAACCAACCCCATTTCGGTTGCCATCCCTGCATTAAATCAACCTCCGTTTGTTATCGATATGGCCACAACCACTGTTGCCAACGGTAAGCTGGAAGTATTGCAACGCAAAGGAATGGATGCTCCATTGGGCTGGACTCAGGATAAAGATGGTAACCCGACAACTGACGCCTACTCACTGAAAAAAGGCGGTTCAATGCTTCCGCTTGGAGGTGATCGTGAGCACGGAGGACACAAAGGTTATTGCCTGGGGGCTATGGTCGATATCTTTTCAGCCGTTTTATCCGGAGCAAACTATGGCCCTTGGGTCCCACCATTTGTAAGCTTTCTCGATCCACCCAAAAACCAAGTTGGCAAAGGAATCGGGCATTTTCTGGGAGCTATCCGGATTGATGCTTTCAGGTCAGCCGAGGAGTTTAAAAAAGACATGGATAATTGGATCGACACCTTCAGGAATGCAGAAACAGCTGCCGGGCAGGAACGTGTCCTCATTCCAGGAGATCCGGAGCGTGAATTAACGGCTGAACGTCGCGAAAATGGTATACCTTTGCACGAACAAGTCGTTGCCGATCTAAAAGAATTAGGAATACGATTCGGTTTAGCGTTTAACGAAAACCCTGAAACCAATAAATAAACAAAGCCAGAACATCCATGTACGAAGCATTAGTTATTACCCCGGTAAAAGACTCGTTGAAAACAACGACTGAAACGATTCAATCAATCAAAAACTCAACCGGGAATTTCTTTTATTATATTTTCAATGATTTTAGCTCTGAAGAAACAACAGCTACTCTCAAATCCTTAAGTATCGAGCATAATTTCGAGCTGGTCAATCTGGCTGAGATTACAAATACTCCATCACCTAACTATCGGTTAGTTCTGCAATTAGCCCAGGAAGAAGCTTTGAGACTTAACCTGCCACTCATCATAGTTGAATCGGATGTTGAAGTCAGGCAAAACACATTAAGTGAACTTGTCAGGCAATCAAAGCAGCTTCCGGAGTGTGGTATGGTTGGATCAATCACCCTGGATACCGAAGGAAAAATTAATTTTCCGTACCTGAACTTTAAAGGAGCAAAAAAAGAGATTGTAAAGACTAAGCACAGCCTGAGTTTTTGCTGCACTTTAATTACCCCTGAATTATTAACAAAATACGATTTTAAAACGCTATCAACCGAAAAGCATTGGTATGATGTTTCGATATCCCGAAAATCGCTCCAATTGGGCTTAAACAACTACCTCTTGGTAAATGAGGGAGTGTTACACAAACCCCACAGCAGCAGGCCGTGGAAACAGTTGAAATATAAAAATCCGATTAAATACTACTATCAGAAACTGATCAAACGTCTTGATAAGATTTAAAATTGCCCATGATAAACAGCTACGCAAAATTTAAGATTTCAAGTCACATTCTATTTTGGCTTTGCAGCATAACTTTTGCAATTTCAGCGTTCTATGTTGCATCCGATCATAAATTAGTGCTGAACAGCGATCTGATTCTTCGGGCATTAATTCCCAATTTTGGCTTTGCACTAGCTGTATATCTCAATTTATATCTGCTGATTCCGAAATTTCTCAAGACTAAAAATTATATTTTTTATACTTTTTGGTTATTGGTAACATTGACCTTTTCTGTCATTCTGATACAATGTATCTTCATCTGCATACTCCAGACAAAAAGTTTTACCGGTCAGTTTGTACGGATGTTTTCGCCACACTTTTTTACAGCATCATTTTACGTTGGGATAACTTCATTATTTAAATTTGTAAAAGACTGGTTGCAACTTCAGGAGATGACACTTCGAATAACACAAATAGAACGCGAAAAACTTGAAGCAGAACTAAATACACTAAAATCACAACTTAATCCACATTTTTTATTTAATAGCCTGAATAACATCTATTCGTTAGCCATAACCAATTCACCAAAAACTCCGGAAATTATTCTGAAACTTTCGGATTTGATGAGGCATGTACTCTACGAATCGAGAGAAAATTTCATTCCGGTTAAAGACGAATTAAATTTTCTGACTAATTTTATTGAGTTACAAAAGATAAGACTAAACGACAAAATAGACATACGATTTACCATTGAAGGCGATATTCCTGAAATGAAAGTAATTCCATTAATATTCGAACCCTTTATCGATAACGCCTTCAAACACGGGCTCAGAAATCCTGCGGCCTCCCCTTACATTCATATCACAATCCGATTTAAAGCAAATCTCATGCGATTTACGATCGAAAACAACTTTGACAATGGACGACTTTCGAAAACGACAAAAAGTTCAGGAATAGGCCTAAAAAACATAGAACGCAGGCTTGAATATTTGTACGCTCCTAATGAATATAGATACGAAATAAACAGAACTGACGATACGTTTACAGTAATACTTGAAGTTGAACTTCGAAAATGATCTGAAAGGAAAGTAAAATGATCTTAAAGACGCTTGTTATAGACGATGAACCATTAGCACAGAATATTATCAGAAAATATGCTGAAGATCTTAAATCTATTGAGATCAAAGGATTTTGTTCTGACGCGTTGGAGGCAATCGAAATTCTTGAAAGCCAACCAATAGATTTGATTTTTCTGGATATAAATATGCCTAAACTATCAGGAATAGAGTTTCTGAAAACTATAAAAAATCCTCCAATAGTAATTTTGACTACCGCATATACAGATTATGCTATGGAAGGATACGAATTAAACGTACTAGATTATCTGGTAAAACCATTCTCATTCGCACGATTTATAAAAGCAGTTCAAAAGGCCGAACAACAATTTCAACTAACACAAAAAACAAAAACAGAGGAAAAAACCGAATCAGTATTTATAAGATCGAATAAGAAAACTTACCAGGTAAAGTTTAGTGATATTATATACATCGAAGGATTAGGCGACTACATTAAAATATATACTGAAAAAACTCATCTCGTTACAAATTTCTCAATGAAGAAAATGGAAGATTTACTTCCCGAAAATGAATTCCACCGCATACACAAATCACACATTGTAAACCTTAAAAAGATTGTTGCAATAGAAGGTAATATGGTTGAATTACAGAATATAAAACTAACAATAGGGAGTAACTACAGAAATGAATTCTTTACCCGAATTAGTAAAACCTCGGTTTAATTTTTTTGCGGAACTATTTAAAGACAAACCCTTGTTCTCTTAGCATTGCAAGCAACTTTTGAGAAAAAAATAGACTATCAGCACTTTTATATCTTACATCCGTAAAAACCTGAGCCAAATTCTCTTTATTATTCTCAATCACAAATTTCTTAGATAACTCCAAATTCTCTTTATATTCATACATTTCACGTATCGCTTCTGAAGAATAATCTTTATACTCTTCATAATGAATAACAGAATCAACAGATAACCGATCGGTTAATTCGGGTACAACTTCAGGATATCCAACGGTTAAAGTAGTAATTGGAATGACTCCAATAGGTAGATTAAGTACTTTGCCAATATCAGCAGCATTATAAAGAGTTGTTCCCAGGTAACAAATTCCTAATCCATAACTTTCAGCAGCCACACAAATATTCTGAGCTAGAATAGATGAATCAATAGTGCCATTTAAAAGCCATAATAAGCCAGAAAAGTCAGCATTGGCATCATTAACCGAACACCAGATTTTAAACCGATTAATATCGAAACAAATGGTAATTAGCAATGGAGCTTCCATCACCATCGGTTGATTAAAGTGAAGTGGAGCCAATTCTGCTTTCTTTTCGATATTTCGCGTCACAATAATGCTGTATAGTTGCATATTTCCGGTATTTGACGAGCGAATGCCGCATTCTAAAATGTCATTGACAACGTCGTCAGGAACATTATTTGTTTTGTACTTCCTGATTGTTCTATGTGCTTTTAAAAGTTCCATGAATTAATTATAGCGAAATGAATATTCATATAAATAAAAAAGGGAAGCCCGCAAGCTTCCCTTTTTAAATCAATCAATTCGGCATTACCTTTTTACAATCTTAACAGTTTTGCTTACTACAGTACCTTCATAAAGAGAGATAAAGTAAACACCACTGCCTAGTTCGCTTAATTGGATTTTGTTTTCTGGATTAACAACTTCTTTCACAACCTGTCCAGCGATGTTTGAAACAACCACTTTAGAAAGTTCAGAAGCATTAGAAACAGTAACATAATCAACAAATGGGTTTGGATAAACCTTAAACTCGAGAGTATTTATTGGATCAACAACTTCAGTTACAAAACCAGTACCTGTTTTGAATGTCCATTTTGTAGCATCAGTAATAGCAACAACACCGTTGCCAGCTGCATCTTTTACGATACCAGCATCAGTCAATACATAGTAATCTGTATTTTGATCTAGGCCAATAGCAGGAGCAACAACAGTATAAGTTACAGTAACCGTTTTGTCTTTAACCATAGCGGCAGTAACAGGTATGGTCAAAGCAACCTTGTTATCAGATTTTTTATAAACAACTACATTGCCAGCACCCAAAACAACATTTTCATCAAACGTCATCGTTAATGTAGGATGATTTTGCTCAGTTGTTAAAGTAGTAGCATTAGGAATCCATGTTACCAACTTAGGAGCTGTCTGATCTGTTGAAGTCGCAAAATTCCAGGTATAAACATTATTTATACCAGCGTATACATCTTTAGTTACTTCAGTATTTGTTACAGCACCTGCAGGTATAATTACATAGTAAGCAGTATTAGCATCTAATGGTTTAGTAACTTTGAAAGTTAAAGCCATGCCATTAATTGTAGCAGCACTAACATTAACATCTTCAAATACTTTTCCATCAACAGCATAACGTACAGAGATAACACCAGTTCCAACAGCAATATTGCGGTCGAAAGTCATTGTGAAAGTAGAAGTAATTGGATCAAGACCAGTAGCATCATCTTTAGGAGCTAAAGTAACAACCTTTGGAGCAATGTTATTAACAGTTGAGAATACCCAGCTATTATCCATAATTCCAGCAAATTTATTACCTGAACCATCCAAAAATGCATTAGGTTCTACACGTGCATAATAAGCTTGGTTTGCGTCAAGAGCAACCCCAGCATAAATAGCATCTTTTCCAACAACAGTCATGTCAGTAACGGCTTTCTGGTAAACAGCGGTACCGTCTTGTTTATATACTGACAAGAATTTATTGCCTTGTGCAACAGGAATCTTATTGAAAGATAAAGTTAAACTTACTGTACGAGGAGTATTTTCTCCAGTTGGAGTAACTTTAGCTGTAAGTTCAAATGTATCTTTTGTAGTGAAGGTCCACTTGATTGGATCAACCATGGCAACATTTTTATTACCAGCTTTATCTGTAACCGCACCTTCGCCGATTTCTACAAAATAAACAGCATTTGAATCGAAGTTTTTGTGTGCAATCATCAACTTAGAATCATCATCAGATTTGACACTTAAAGCAGAACCATTAATCGTCTGGAAGATAGTTCCATCTTCGTAACGAATAGTAATGCTTCCAGGTCCAACAGCAATAGCTTCATTGAAATCAATCCACATTTCTCCGTCAGCTGGAACAGCAGTAGCTGCAGGAACCGGCTTAACCATTGTATTATTCAATACAAATACAGGTTTGTCAGTATCAAGAACTGTAAATTCAGCATATGTTTTAGGGCCCTCTGCGATACTAGCAGCTTTTGTTTTTAAAGTAGGAACACCACCAAAAGTACCTAATACAGAGTTACCATTAATATCAGTTACCAAACCATTCCATCCATAACGATAAACGTGACCTGAAACTAATGCTTTTGCAGGAGTTAATGTAAACTTATCTGTACCATTGAAAGTACCATCAAAAGCAACTTCTTGACCTAAAGTCCAGTCAATTAAAGAAAGTACTTCATCAACGTTATCATTAGTGAAAGGTTTGTAGAATAATGCTGCATCACCAGGAGTTGTTACATCAGCAGCCCTATAAATAGGTTCACTAAAAGTAATAGTAAGTGCAGTTGTAGCTACAACATTTTTAGCATCATTTGCTGGATTGAAGATAAATGTCGGAGCTTTTCCATCGCCAGTAGTGTATTTGAAAGTTTTGGTTTCCATAACCAATCCATCAATATCTTTAAATCCACCTACAGTTAATGCATAAGAAGTAAGATCCTTCAAGTCCGCAATATCAACAGATAAACTAACATAGTCATTCCCCTTTTCAGAAACAGTATAAGGAACGGTAACCCCTTCAGTTGTTTTTAAAGAGATTTGTGCTTTAATATCAGCAACGGTTAATGCAACCAATGATTTTTTAAGACCTGCAATAGTCAAATATACATCTTCATTAAATTCAAGATCAATACTTGTAAGCAAATTCTTATTGCCTTTAGTAAATTCAGCAGGATCAGCAGTTACTGAAGGAGCTACATTTACATCAGTTGTAAATCCAATACTGTAAGCAACACTTGAATTCTTAATTGAAGATTTATCCTGAACAAATCCAGCAGAAAGAGCAATAGAATAACTAGAAGTATTTGCAAAATCTACTGTTGGATTAATAGTAACAGTGTTTCCAGAAATGGCAACTTCATTACCTTTAAATACTTCAATAGGAGAACCACTCTTAGACAGAATAGCACTTGCAGAACCAGCCTGAACTTCTTCAGAGAAAGTAAATACTAAATTACTATTAAGAGCAACATGACTAGCATCTTTACCTGTATAAGCAAACTTAGTAACAGTAGGAGCTAAGTTGTCTTCGTATGTAAAATAAAGTTTGTCAGAACCTAATACACCAGCAAACTCATTAGGAGTTGAGGCTTTATCAAGAATCAAACCAGCTTCCATTTCAACATAAACCTCAATAGCAGCTAATGCAGGGAATCCTGTAGTTAATTCAACTTTTTTAGCAGATGATTCAGAAACCGCAAGAGCAGCTTTATCTAATGTTAAGATAATTGCGTTGGTAGCTTTATCTTTAATATAGATTTTCGCAGCCGATGTAGTACTAACAGCAACATCTTCGTTGAATGTTAATACAATCTTCTTAGCATTGTCAACATCTAATGTCCCATTTACAGGAACAGTTGAAACCAATACAGGAGCAACAGTATCTGTTGTACTAATTTTTGAAGTTTTTACAGCAGTTAAGTTACCAAAAGTATCTTCAGCTACATAATATAATACGTAGGAAGTAGCAGCTTCAAGATCAGTAATCTGGAAATTCGGAATAGTAACTGGACTTACACCTGTAGCAGCAATTTTTTTACCGTTAGCTTTAACATCGGCAGCAGCAGTAATAGCGGCATCAGATTCTTTCTGAAGAATATAATAGAAAGCTTTTGGATTAGCATCAGTTACTGTAATTGCAGTAACATTAACCAATTTAGCACCAGCAGTTAATGTTGCTGAAACTGCAGGTAATGTAGTGTCAACTGTTTTAAACTGACTATCAGTATTTGAAGCAATAACATGACTGTGAGTATCTTTAATGGTACCACCCACGATACGGACAGTATATGTTTTGCTTTCTGCTAAATTAGAAGTTGGATCAATCGTAATCGTACGACCAGAAACAGTACCCTGGAAGTCAATAGCAGTAGCTCCATCTAAAAGCTGAATAATACCACCGCTAAAAGTAACGTTATCGTTAGTTAAAGCTAAGTTAGTTCCAGCATTCAATACATCTTCGTTAAATGTAATGGTAATGTTTGTATTTACCTGACTGTAGTTTTTAGCATCAGCATCCCAAGTTGGAGTAACTGTAGCAACAGGAGGCAAATTATCACCTACAAAGAATTTATGTGCAGGACTGTCAGCCTTAGCTAAGGCAGTAGTAGAAGTTGTTAAAGTAGCAGCTTTAATGGCACCAGCCTCCAAAGTCACAAAAATGGTTGAGTTTGCAGTAAATGGTTTATCAGCATGTTTAATAGTTAATGTATTTCCAGAAACAACCAAATTAGAACTGGTAATACCATAATTAACAGTCTGCTTCAAATCTGTTTCATTAAATGCATATTCAACAAAACCAACATTACCGGAGGTACCTTTTGCAATTTCACGATTAAACGTAATAACAATATCAGCATCTACAGCTACATTTTCCACCATATTAGGGGTAACCTTAGTAACAGCCAAAGCAGAATTAATAGCGGTGAATGTCCAAGAACCTACACCAGCACCATCAGTCGTTTTACCATGAATAGCAGGAATTTTATTTCCGTAAGCATCAACAAAAGCACCATTGTCTACTTCTACATAATATTTAGCACCATAAACAAATTTAGCAGAAGGTGTTATTTCAATGGTAGTAGCGTCACCATCATAAGAAATAGCAACTTTACTTGACGTTGAACTAATCTGCTCAATTAACAAGTCAGTATCCGCATTTTTAATAGAGATATTTCCTGTTCCTGAAACAATTTTTTCAGTTGGAATCGAGATTACCAATTTATCAGAAAGCTCTGGAGTAACTAAACCATCAGGAGTTAAAGTAAATGCATCAAAAGTCTGGTCAACAGTTGCAAAATTCCAAGCTGTAGCAGTAACAATACCACCAAAAGCAACACTTGATGTTTTATTTAATACTACTCCGGTAGCAATTTGTACATTGTATGCTGTATTTTTAGTAAAATCAGCATGTTTAATGGTTAATACTTTACCTGACACAGATAAATCAGCGTAAGCAACTGGAGTACCATTGATGGTTACACCATTGGCATATGAACCAGAAGCTACCAAAGAGATATCAGTATTGAATGCAATAGTTACCGGAGCCTTTAATGCAACTTCAATTTTATCATCAGCAGGATCAAGAGTCACTACTTCAGGAGCCGCAACAAACTTGGTAGTAAATGTTGCATATTTAGCAGCATTAACATTACCACCAGCATCTTTAGTTGAAGCGCCAATACCAATGTAATAAGTTTTTGCGCCAGCTAAGCTTGCCACCACATTAAACGCTTTTCCATCGGCAGAATTAACTGTAAAAGGAACATTTACGCCATTGGCATCTTTTTCCTTTAATACAATTACCTGATCCATTTTATTGAGAGCATAACCAGACCAAGAACCACCATAGTACAATTGAGAAATTGCATCTAATGTTGAACCTTCTTTAAAACTAATAGTAATTGCGTCCGCAACACCAACATCTGTTTTGCCATCAACATTGATAGAAACAGTTGCAGGTACAACATCATTAACATCATAAGTTTTGTTACGAGTAGCAACAGCATCAATACATTTATTGGAAAGCAAATCTTCTACATCAGAACTCATCGCAACATAATAAACGCCTTTGCTGTCCCAAGGAGAAGCAGGAGTAATTGTAATCTGAGTTTTATCAGCATTGATTGCATAAGTAGCATTAACATTTACACCATCAGCGTTATCCTTTTTCAAAGTAACAATGGTATATAAATTAGCTGCAGTAATTTCAGTACCACCTAATAAACGAATTGGTTCGTTGTATTCAACAACGATACTTGATGAAGGTGAGATTGGGCTGTCAGTTTTCCAAGTCATGGTTGGTCCAACGATATCTTTCGCAACAAACGAAATACCTTGCGACAAACCTAATTTATTGCCTGCTAAATCAGCAACATCACCACTAACAGTAAGTGTAACAACAGAACTACTTACAAAATCAACAGTAGGATTAATTGTAATCGTTGAAAATACATTATTATTGGTAGAATGTTCAAATGAATAACCAACAGAAGTGCCATCGACATAAAGTGTCAATGCTAGAGTAGCCGGATTAATAACTTCACTAAACTTAACAACAATATTATCACTATTCTTAACACTTACAGCGCCATCAACAGGGGTATAACTTACAATTGTTGGGGCTACAGTATCATCTGTTGTGAATGTCCAATCAGTAGTTTTTGAAAGACCAAGAAAGAAATTATTGTATACATCCTTAAACAACGTAGATGGGATGAATGCATAATAATCAGTATGATTTTCAAATACTTTAGGCAAGGTAGCAATTGCAATTTCATCATTGTCAGCATCAATAGCAATCGCAGATGCATCGATAGTAGCATATACCGAATTATCTGATTTTTTATAAATCAAAATACTTCCAGCACCTATTTTCACTGTTTCATTAAAGTTCAAGGCAATCTTAGTAACAGATTGACTGATAGGAGTAGTACTGGTTATAGACTGTTCCTGTGAATCAGTTGAAGCTGTTCCTTTAATATAAGTAACATCAGTTAAAAGAGGTTTATCTGTATCAATTGTTGTAATTTCAATAGGACCAACGATGTCACTTGCAGTAGCAGCAACATCACCATTTTTAGTCACTACATATACATAGTACTTTGTATTTTTAGTAATACCAGCAGTGAATGCCTTTTTTGCTTCAACACCAGATGTTGCAGTAACTGCAGTTGTCCCGGTTAATAATGACAATAAAGCATCATCTTTAATTTGAGCCGAAGTAAACTCTTTAGCATAGAAGCTTCCGGTTTCAGTGGTTTTAACCAACAAATCAAATTTGTCAACACCAATAGTACCAGCTTTAGGATAATCAGTAGCATAACCAGGAACAGTAAAATCTTTAGAAGAGAATTTAAATACACCACGGTCAGTCAACCCAGCATAAGAATTTTTCTTTCCATCTGCACTTAATCCATTATCGGTAACAGCGCCTGCGCTAATAGTAACCGTATAATTTACATTATCTTCCAATGCACGAACAGGAGTAACAGTCAAAACATAAGGATCACCAGAAGTACCTGTACCAGTTACGGCACCTTTCGAAGCGATATCGATCAAATCCCAAATGTTTCCATCTGCTTTATACAAAGCAACTTTTCCACTACCTTTAAGAACAGCCGAAGCATCTTTAAAAGTCATTTTCAAGCTAGTTAATTGGCCAACAGTGGCATCCTTAACTGGTTCAACAGCACTTAATACCGGAGCAGAATAATCTCCTACAGTATAAGTCCATGAAGTTACATTAGCGTTACCCGCTGTAGCTCCGGCACGGACAAAAGTTCCATTATCAATAGAAACCGTATATGTAACTAACTCCTTCTGGTCAGCAGAAAGGTCAATAACAACAGTGTCTCCTTTGGCATAGGAAATCCGTGAATCATTAGCAGTAAGAACACGAACAGGATTACTTCCCTCAGAAAGACGGACGTAACCAGTACCTGCCTTGACTGCTTCGTCAAAAATTACATTAATCTTGTCCGTGAGTTTTGAATAAGCCTTGGTAGCACCGATGTCAACAGGTAATTGCTTAGTAGAACTTATAGGAGTCCCACTTTGCGCCATAACAACAGAGCTAAAAAGAGTCAACAACATCACAAGACTAAAAAGCCGAGTAAATGATTTTCTCATAGCATTTGTTTTTTAATTAAACTTAATTGATTGATTGATTGAATTTTATAATTCATTTTTATCTTAATTATTTATTGTCCCCTTTAAAATTAGACAGTTTATAATGCAAACGTATAAAAATTATCAGCAATGTACAACAATATCGACTGATAATAATAAAATATTTATCAGCCAGATATACTTATTTTCCTATGCCTTTCGAAGTTTTCACTCATCCTGAGTCCAAAACAAAACCACACATAATTGCACAAATTTTATATTTAACCGTTTGAATTGATATTGCTTTAGCCATCTTCAAACCCTGATAAAATTACACTAATTATTTACATTAAAAATAGAAATCAAGTTTATTTTCTAATTCAAATCCAACAAATAATTCACAGAGAAAGAATATTTAAGTGTAATTTTTATTCATCATTGGGAAAAATACAAAAAAAAAGAAGTTTTATAATGAATGTCCAAAATTCCAATTTATATGATGGATAATTGTTAGGTGCTGTCTAAAATAACAAAACAAGAGCAAAACTTATCTTTTCATACAGAACATGGAAACAAGTCGAATGAGAAAATCGCTATAATCCTCTATATTCAAGGCAAATATTGAGATTGAATGTCGCTGAGAATTGAATATTTAATTTCACCTTTGGGATGGTTAAGAGATTTTTGCTTCTGAGCGCGAAAAGATGCAAAATTGCGCATCACGTCACAGACATAATAGATCAAAACAAAGATTGACGCTAATATAGCAAAGTTGAATCGCATTATTTCATTTTCGCAACATTAACTAAAAATTAAACTCTGCAACAAAAAATATCATCTTCAGAAATAAATTTGAAGTTTCTGAATTTATGTATTTATTTTGTATGGCCTTAAATCAATAAGGTTTTGAAATAAATAATTAGTATTCATTTATACACTCATTAAATTTATCAACGATGTCAAAAATTAAAATCGGTATCAACGGTTTCGGTCGTATCGGACGCTTGGTTTTCCGCGCTGCTCAGGAAAGAAACGATGTTCAAATTGTAGCAGTAAACGACCCGTTTCTGGATCTTGACTATTTGATTTACATGTTGAACTACGACACAGTTCATGGTAGATTCCAGGGTACTGCTGAAAATAAAGGTGGTAAATTATTTATAAACGGCGTAGAAGTTGCATTTTTTGCTGAAAAAGATCCAGCTAACATTGGTTGGGGCGCATCAGGTGCTGACTATGTTGTTGAATCAACCGGAGTTTTCACAACAATAGAAAAAGCTGGCTTACACCTAAAGGGTGGCGCTAAAAAAGTAGTTATCTCTGCTCCTTCAAACGATGCCCCTATGTTTGTTTGCGGTGTAAACTTAGATGCTTACAAATCGGATATGGATATCGTATCTAATGCTTCCTGTACTACAAACTGTTTAGCTCCAATGGCTAAAGTAATTAACGACAACTTCGGTATCGTTGAAGGTTTGATGACAACTGTACATGCTGCTACAAATACTCAAAAAACTGTTGATGCACCATCTGCTAAAGACTGGCGTGGCGGTCGTTCAATTTTAGGAAACATCATTCCTTCATCTACTGGTGCTGCTAAAGCTGTAGGTAAAGTAATTCCTGCTTTGAATGGCAAATTAACAGGTATGGCTTTCCGTGTACCAACTGCTGACGTTTCTGTAGTTGACTTAACTGTACGTTTGGAAAAAGCTGCTTCTTATGATGAAATCAAAGCTGCAATGAAATTAGCTTCTGAAACTACCATGAAAGGTATCCTTGGTTATACTGAAGATTCAGTAGTTTCATCTGACTTCATTCACGAATCACGCACTTCGGTATTTGATGCTGGTGCTGGTATCGCTTTGAACGGAAACTTCGTAAAATTAGTAAGCTGGTACGACAATGAGTGGGGTTATTCAAACAAAGTATTGGATTTGATCGCACACATGGATTCAGTAAAATAATTCTGAAATTCAGACAAAATATGAAAGGCAGTTCGAAAGAGCTGCCTTTTTTGTTTAGCTAATTTCGCTCGCACCAAAAAGTTTAGCTTCAACCAATTCGCAAATAATGTGCCCAATCAGGATATGTGCTTCCTGAACTCGTGGAGTATCTGTTGATGGAACATTGATCAAAATATCAGCCAAATCAGACATCCGACCACCAGATTCGCCAGTTAAGCAAATACACATAAATCCCATTTGGTGAGCGACCTGAATAGCCTGAATGATGTTTTCGGAATTTCCAGAGGTTGAAATAGCAACCAATACATCCCCGGTTTTGCCTGTAGCCTGGATGTACCTGGCAAAAGCCGATTCAAAACCATAGTCATTGGAAACTGCTGTCATAAACGAACTGTTCACATGACAGGCTTCTGCATGAATGGGTGGACGATCGAAATAAAACTTACCGGATAACTCGGCTGCCAGATGCTGAGCATCAGCAGCGCTACCACCATTTCCGCAAAACAAAGTTTTATTCCCCGAACGATAAGTCGCAACAATCAAATCAGCAGCATCCTGAATTCGCTTTATCAAAACCTCGTTTGAAAGAATCTTTGTCTTAAGCTCAATCGCTTCCTGAATACGTTTGATTATCATTCTGGATTTTTTATTTTATTGTAAACAGTCAAGAAGGTGTTGGCCATATTCGACCACGAGAATTTCTTTTTCTCTTCCAATATATTCACTTCAAATTTTTCCAATTGGTCATTTGCATAAAAATCTACCAGTGCATTAGCTATTTCCTGACTATCGGGTTCAACCACATAGCCAATTTTTCCATTCGGGATAATCTCAGACAGGCCACCAACATTGGTTACCAGCATGGGCTTATTAAAATGATAGCCAATTTGAGTCACACCGCTTTGCGTCGCACTCTTGTAAGGTTGAACGACCATATCGGCTGCACCGAAATAGAGATTTACTTCGTCATCCGGTATAAAATCGGTCCTCAACTCAATGAAATCTTCCAGCTTATGTTTTTTAATCAATTGAAGATATGGTTCCGGACTCGAATAATATTCACCTGCAACCAGAAGTTTAACGGGAAATTTACGCAGCCGTTCATCAGCGAAAGCATTGATTAGCAAATCAAGCCCCTTGTAATCACGAATGAATCCAAAGAAAAGCAGATAACGGATATTCAGATCGAGTTTCAGCCTTTCTTTGGCAACTTCAAACGAAAGCTTTTCACCATAATTGTCAAAAATCGGGTGAGGACAAAATCCCTGAGGTAAATTTTTTCGGAATGAATTGCCATCTTTCAATACACTTTGCGACATGGCAATCAGGCCATCAATCCGTTGCATAAAATAATTAGTCAGCAAACGATCACCAGGCCTATGTTCATGAGGAATGACGTTATCGGCAAGACAAATAACAACAGAGTGATTATTTCTCCGGATTAAACTTGAAATAGTTCCAAGACAAGGCGCAAGAAATGGCAGCCAGTAACGAATAATTACCAAATCAGGTTTTTCTCCGCTGATGCGTCGCCCAACTTTTAACCAATTTATGGGATTTACTGAATTGATTGTTCGCTTAATTGCCAATTTTTCAGGCGCTGGTTTTTCGTTGTATTGCGTTTTCCCTGGGAAAAGGAACGATGGGTATTGCACAATAAATGTCTCAATATCAACATCAAAACCCATAGACATAAATTCCTGGGTCAACCGTTCATTGAATGTAGCTATTCCTCCGCGATAGGGAAATGCTGGTCCTATAATTTTTATGGTCTTCAAGCCGCGCCAATTAAATATTGTTTCAACAAATGTGCAACATGTTTATCAATTGGAAAAGTAAATTCATCAGGAATAAGCTTTTCGGCCGAAATCCATCGAAAGGACTGACAACCATTTCGTATTTCCGGGAAATCGAAAGGAATTTCAGAGATTAAAAACTTGGTTGGTTCTTTTATTCTGGCCAGATAATAAATACTAATTAATTGATGATCGTCCCAAAACAGAGCCTTCTGATAAAAATCTGTCGTGTAAAAATGTATGATGTCTTCTATTTCCTGATTGCATTCCTCTAGCATCTCCCGCTTCAGGCAATCGATGGCTCCTTCACCAAAATCCATTCCACCTCCCGGGAATTTAGTCATTTTCATATCAAGCTGAAATTCATCGGTCACAAGCACCTCTTTTTGATCATTTATGATCAACGCATACACCCGAATAGTAAATTGTGTAGGAATCTGATTATTCATGCTCACTCATCTTTTGATCAATATAACTAATTATTTCCTGAATCTGTTCTGGTTCAAACCATTCGATTTGTTGATCGCGACGAAACCACGTCAATTGCTTACGCGCATATTTACGTGAATTTCGTTGAATCAGATCAACAGCCTCCTCCAATGTACAATTACCATCCAGATAGAAAAATAGTTCTTTATACCCGACTGTATTCAATGAATTTAAATTCCGAAACGGGTAAACAGACATAGCTTCTTCCAAAAGGCCTGCATCCATCATTCGCAAAACCCTTTCGTTAATGCGGTCATATAAAACTGTTCGGTCTTGATTGATTCCTAATTTAATTATGCGAAAAGGTCTTTCCTTGATCGTCTTTTTTCGGAACGAAGTAAAAGGCATTCCGGTCATTTGGTGAATTTCGACAGCATGTAGTAATCGTTTAGGGTTATTCAGATCGGCAATCTGATAGTACGCTGGATCAACTTCCAACAGTCGTTCCCTCAATGCATCAATACCATTTTTCTCATACCAACGAATTACATCTTCCCTAACTTCAGGATCAACAGTTGGGATATCATCAATTCCGTTGCAAATGGTGTCGACGTACAACATTGAACCTCCGGTTAGTATAACCGGATTTACTTTAGAAAATAGCTCATTAATAAGATGTAGTGCTTCAGCTTCGTACTCACTGACATTGTAATAATCGTGAATTGATTTATTTTGGATGAAATGATGAGGAACCATTTGCAGTTCATCAGACGAGGGAACAGCTGTACCGATAGAAAGTTCGCGAAAAAACTGACGTGAATCGGCTGATATAATTTCGGAATGATAATGTTTGGCTAATTGAATACTGATATCTGATTTTCCAACTCCTGTAGGCCCCAAAACTACGATTAATGTATCCATCCTTATCAAATAATTAAGTCGCAAAGATAAGGATTAATACAAAAAAGAAGGGGACTTTAAAGTCCCCATTTGTTATGCATCCATTTCTCCGAAAATCTCATAATAATCTTCCAGATCTCCGAAACTTTTGTAGGAATCGTCCGATTCAACCAAATCGATTCCCGGATTTTCCATATCATTAATCAAAAATTGACTTGGCGCATTGCCTTTCTCGTAAGCAACAAATGGTTCTTTTAAATCAGTTTTCATAAGTTTTTCCTTTAATTCTATATAAAAAAAGTGATCATTAAAGAAATCAAAGACGTAAACAAACTTTTGCCCGATTTCCGATATATATTTATCTAATTTCGTTTTTCGCATGCTGTGTACTTTCGTACCATTCGAGCCCGGATCAAGAGGACTGATTTCAATTTTCCTTTTCCCATGATCATCCGTAATAAAAAAAGAGGCCAGCTGAGATTGGTCAAAATTCGAAGTGTTTTGTATTGTCCGATGTAAATCTTCGAAGGTATTTTCAGATCCTAAATGAATCAATCGTTTAAATTCAGGAGCCTCTAAAGAAGAAATTTCGAAAATACAAATCATAAATCTTGAGTTATTTGTGATTGCTTATTTCTTTTATTCGTTTCAAAATAAATCCAAATAGTAACTCCTATACCGATACGCCATCTAAAAAGTTAGCCGTCAAATGTTAAAAAAGATTAAATTGAAATTAAGAGACAATATCAATCTGAATAACTGACAGTTACAAAATTACATTTGAAATTACAAAAAATACGCTTCTTGAAAAATCGAATACTTGCTACAATTGGTCGTTAAATGTCTCCAGATTATATTTGGACAGTATGAATTATACCTTGAAGTCACAAACAAGATTGATGTAATTATTTATAAACTTGTACGACCAATTAAAAGCTCAATAATTTATAGGCTATGAGATTTGGAACACTCTTTTTTGAAAACCTGAGTATTGCATTGCAATCCATACGCAGTAATTTGCTTCGGACAATACTTACTGTGTGCATTATTGCAGTGGGAATTACTGCATTGGTTGGAATTCTGACAGCTATCGACTCGATAAAAAATTCGATAACAAAAGAATTTACTTTCATGGGAGCAAACACCTTCACCATCAATTCAAGAGGAATGCGTATCCAGGTTGGAGACAAACGGTATCGCACCAGAAACTACTCATTCATAAGCTATTATCAGGCCAAAGAATTCAAAGAAAAGTTCGTTTTCCCAGCATCTGTTTCAATTTCAACAAATGCAACAGGAACTGCAACCTTAAAATATGAATCTCAGAAAACAAATCCCAATGTATCGGTTCAGGGAGTTGATGAGAATTATTTATTTACCTCCGGAAATGAAATCAAGATTGGGCGCAATTTTACAGAAGAGGAAATTACTTCTGGACGAAATGTGGTAATTATTGGTGATGGAGTGATTAAGAAGCTATTCAAAAAGGGAGAAAATCCACTTCTGAAAACCATTAGTATTGGGGGTGGAAAGTACCGGGTTGTTGGCGTTCTTGCCTCGAAAGGTCAAGGCTTTGGATCAGGAGGCGATCAATTGTGCCTACTTCCATATACCAACGTCAGAAGCTATTTCTCTCGTCCTCAAATGAATTTTTCTGTTCAGGTTAAGGTGAGCAATACAGAAATGGTTGATCCGGCAATTGGCGAGGCTGAAGGAATTTTTAGGATCATCCGAAACCTGAACCCTGCTGATGAAAGCGACTTTAATATCGAAAAAAGTGATAACCTCGTTAATATCCTTCTCAAAAATATTCAGAATATTACACTCGTTGCTACGATAATCGGACTTATCACCTTATTCGGTGCTGCTGTAGGACTTATGAATATTATGCTCGTTTCTGTTACTGAACGGACGCGCGAAATTGGTATCCGCAAAGCAATTGGTGCAACATCTCAGATTGTGAAACAGCAGTTCCTGATCGAATCTATTGTAATTGGGCAGATAGGCGGAATTGTTGGGATTATTCTGGGAATTTTAGCTGGAAACGGAGTTGCCTCGATGATCGGTACTCCATTCTTTATCCCCTGGATGTGGATTTTGGTTGGTGTAATTTTATGTTTTCTGGTTGGCATAATTTCCGGCTATTATCCGGCAAAAAAAGCATCAAAACTTGATCCTATTGAAAGTCTCCGTTTCGAATAACTTCATATAACTCAACTTTAAACATCGAAAAAGTAAGATTATATTCCAATCAGACATTGGGAACTAATTCGGCGTTAAAAAACCAGCCTTTATTTTAAATCTTTGTTCTTACAAACCTGATTACTTCTTCTGAACTAACGTATTTTTCAGAAAAAATATATCTTTACTTTTTAGCAATAATTTTCGACAGAGTAAAGAAGGAGAAATAGATGACAAAACTTCAGACAAAAGCAGAGGAGCGATTAATTCAGGATTATTTTGATGGTCTGATGAAGGCATGTGACCGTAAGGTTTCCGAAGAAGGAAAAGTCCGGATACAGAAAGCATTTGAATTTGCAAACAATGCTCATGCCGGAGTAAAACGGAAATCAGGAGAACCATACATTATTCATCCACTTGCCGTTGCTAAAATAGTTGTCGAAGAAATTGGGCTGAGCGCCACATCGATCATTTCGGCTCTTTGTCACGATGTTGTTGAAGACACCGATTATACCCTCGAAGACATCAGTAATCTGTTTGGCGAAAAAGTAGCCTCCATTGTTGATGGATTAACAAAACTCACCGATGAGTTTACTCCACAACACGATTCGAAGCAAGCCAATAATTTCAGAAAGATGCTGATGACCCTTTCTGACGATGTCAGGGTTATCTTGATTAAGCTTGCTGACAGGTTGCACAACATGAGAACTCTGGATTCGATGGCTCCACACAAGCAACTGAAAATTGCTGCCGAAACCCTTTACATATTTGCACCCCTCGCCCATCGACTAGGATTATATGCCATTAAATCAGAGCTGGAAGATTTAAGCCTGAAGTATAAACATCCTGATGCCTATAACCAGATACAATTCAGGCTTCAAAATCAGCGTGAGAAAAGAGATTACCTGGTAACCGAATTTATAAGGCCAATTGACGAGCAATTAAAACACGAAGGAGTTGATTTTACCATTACCGAACGACTGAAATCAATCTATTCCATCTGGAATAAAATGCAGACCAAAGGCGTTTCGTTCGATGAAGTTTATGATTTACTGGCTGTTCGTATCGTTTTTAATCCGAAGACCAATGTTTCGGAAAAGCGGCAATGTTTTGACATTCTGTCGCTGGTAACCGACATTTATAAGCCCAAACCCGACCGCATCCGCGATTGGATAACCATTCCAAAAGCAAACGGCTATGAAGCATTGCACGTAACCGTTATGGGACCACAAGGCAAATGGGTTGAAATACAGATTCGAACTCAACGAATGGACGAGATTGCCGAAAGAGGTTTTGCTGCCCATTATAAGTACAAGAACATTAATGATGTTGAAAACGAACTAGATAGGTGGTTGCAGAAGATTAAAGATATGCTTCAAAATCCGGAGTCGGATGCACTCGAATTTCTGGATGAGTTTAAAATGAACCTTTTCTCATCAGAAATTATTGTTTTTACACCTAAAGGACGGATGGTGAACTTGCCGAAAAATGCAACCATCATTGATTTTGCTTATGAGATACACACCGAGCTTGGAAATCATTGCATAGGAGCTAAAATTAACCACAAGCTTGTGCCGGTTTCTCATGTTCTTCAGAGCGGAGATCAGGTAGAAATACTTTCGTCAAAAACACAAACTCCTCAACTGAGCTGGCTGAATTTTCTGATCACCGCCAAGGCCAAAACAAAAGTCAAGCAATCGTTCAAACTCGACCGCAAAAAACACATCGAACAAGGACGCAAGATCATCGAGGACCAACTCTCCAGATATAAAATTTTACCTTCATCCGATACACTCAAAAAATTAAGCGCCTATTACGGACTAACCAATAAAGAGCAGCTATATGCCCAGGTAGGCATGGGCTTTCTGGAACTCGATAATTTGGATGAAGTATTACAAACCCGAAGAGAAAACAAGTTAGCCAAGTTCTGGAAGTTATCATTTTCTACAAAGAAAGAAGAACCAACCGTTCCTGGCAAAATCAACAAAAAAGCACCTTTCATACTAAAAGAAGATCCTGAGGAACTCAACTATACGCTGGCAAAATGCTGTAATCCGATACCCGGCGACGACGTTGTTGGCTATGTATCTGACGAAGAACACATCATTATCCACAAAAGGAACTGTCCGGAAGCACTCAAAATTATGTCACAGCAAGGTGATAACATTATTACGGCCGAATGGACTAAATTCAAGCGATTATCTTACCTCTCCCGGATAAAGCTAAGTGGATTCGACCGCGTTGGAGTCGTCAACGAAATAACCACCATCATTTCGAAACAAAGCAACATCAACATGCGCACAGTTCACTTCGATACGCACGACGGCATATTTGAAGGCGATTTGTATCTGTATATTCATAGTGTTCAGGATTTAAATGAACTGATATCCCGATTAATGAAAATCAAAGGGATAGATACTGTTGAACGCATTGAGAAAATTCAGTAATAAACAGTCAGCCTTGTTTAAAGTCTTAAAAAAGTGCTATTTTTGAAGCTTATTCTTAATTGGTTTAAATATGAATAACCAAAAGACAAAGGAAGCGGTCAAACGCATGTTTATCGATTATCTTGAAAAAAACGAACATCGTAAAACTCCGGAACGGTTTGCCATTCTTGAGGAAATATATTCAAGGGAAGGTCATTTCGACATTGAGTCGTTGTATATCTCAATGAAAAACAAGAATTATAGGGTAAGCAGGGCTACCTTATATAATACAATGGATTTACTTGCTTGATTGTAAGCTGATCATAAGACATCAGTTTGGGAAAAATCTGGCGCAATTCGAGAAAGCTTACGCTATTCCCCTGCACGACCACTTAATCGACCTCCGGAATGGATCGTTGACTGAATTCTATGATCCACGTCTGAAAGAAATCATTGAAGACATTTGTTTGAAAAACGACTTTCAATTTATCGCACCACACGCTTTATATTTACGGTCAATTCACACAACAACTAAAACAAATGCTTTTCCAACGATACAATTAAAAGAATAAGAACAAATTTACAATCGGGTTCCTTTTAACTGTAAATTTTAAATTTACTTCAGTAAATAATTTGTAATTTTATCGCTCAAATAAGACCATTTATTCCGTGAAAATTGAAATTTTGACATTCAGTTTTCGCGGATTATCGTGTTTAAACAGATCATAATAATATCCAGATGAAATGAAAGTAGATGTTTTGTTAGGCCTCCAATGGGGCGATGAGGGAAAAGGGAAAATTGTAGATGTACTGACACCCAAATATGATATTATCTCCAGGTTTCAGGGTGGTCCAAACGCGGGTCATACATTAGAAATTAACAACTTCAAACAAGTTTTACATACCATTCCTTCCGGAATATTTCGTGAAAATAAATTGAATGTAATCGGAAATGGAGTTGTAATCGATCCGATCACATTTGAAAAGGAAATAGAATCGATCAGCAAGCACAATGTCGATCTGCACAAAACACTTTACATTTCAAAAAAAGCTCACCTGATTCTGCCAACCCACAGGTTGTTAGATGCTGCTTCAGAAGAAGCTAAAGGAGCAACCAAAATCGGCTCAACCTTGAAAGGAATCGGGCCAACTTACCGCGACAAAATTGGTCGTGACGGATTGCGCGTTGGCGATCTTTTTGAAAATTTCACAGAGAAATACACTGCAAGGGTTCAGGCGCACAAAGATTTACTCGAAAATTATTACCACTTCGACTATGCTGTCCTTCTTGCTGAAACTGAAAAAGAATGGATGAAAGCCATCGAGGTTTTAAAAACCTTTAATATTGTTGATACAGAACACCTGATTAACGACAGCATGGCAGAAGGCAAGTCGGTTCTAGCTGAAGGTGCACAAGGAACAATGCTGGATATTGACTTCGGTTCTTATCCATTTGTAACTTCATCGAGCACCATTTGTGCCGGAGCTTGCACCGGACTGGGAATTGCTCCAAATAAAATCGGTAATGTCTTTGGTATTTTCAAAGCCTACTGCACCCGCGTAGGAATGGGACCATTCCCAACCGAATTGTTTGATCAGGATGGTCAGGACATGCGCGATGTTGGCCGCGAATATGGCTCAACCACAGGTCGTCCGCGTCGTTGCGGATGGTTGGACTTGGTCGCCTTGAAATATTCGATCATGCTGAATGGCGTGACTGAATTAATCATGATGAAAGCTGACGTACTGGACAAATTCGAAACCATTAAAATTTGTGTTGGTTACGAAATTAATGGCGAAGTCGTTGAGAAATTTCCGTTTGAACTAAATGATACTGTAAAACCTGTCTATGTTGAATTGCCCGGATGGCAAACTGATTTGACTCAACTATCTAGTCAGAATGAATTTCCTGAAGAATTCAACAACTACATTAACTTCATTGAGGAACAAGTTGGCATTCCGGTTTCGATTGCTTCGGTTGGCCCAAACAGGGCACAAACAATCTTCCTGGGAGAATAAAATATAGGGAGCCGGTTTATCTGGCTCCTTTTCTTTTCTACAAAGCTTTTGATTTCACAAAGTATTGCTTATTTTAGGACACTAATTGCGTAATTGTAATTCAGTTTATTATCCTGAAATGGAAATTACAAAACCGACCCTGTTACTTAGTAAAGAAATTGCATTGCGAAACATCCAAAATATGGTTCGTAAAGCAAATGATCATGGGTTAAATTTTCGCCCCCATTTTAAAACGCATCAATCTGCCGAAATTGGAGAATGGTTTCGCGAGGCAGGAGTAAAATGCATTACAGTTTCGTCATTAACCATGGCCAACTATTTTGCTGACTTCGGTTGGGATGATATCACCATCGCGTTTTCAGTCAATATTCCGGAAATTCCGGAAATGAACGAACTCGCAGGCCGAATAAATCTAAATCTTCTGATTGAGAACAAAGAAGGTCTTGAAGCCCTTCAGGAAAAAATTACCTGGCACACCGGAATATTTATTAAAATTGATACCGGATACAATCGTACCGGAATTGAATCAAGCCGTACTCAACTGATTGATGAGTTACTAGAGACCATTCAGAAATCACCATTACTTCAGTTCAAAGGGTTCCTTTCGCATACTGGCCATACTTACCACGCCAACTCAACTCACGATATTTTCAGCAGACACTTTGATGCGTTGCTTAAAATGAAAGCGCTGAAAGTCCGCTACAGAAGTGAATGGCCTGAGCTAATTGTTTCTTTGGGAGACACGCCATCATGCAGCATCTGCGACAATTTTGACGGCGTTGATGAAATTCGACCCGGCAATTTTGTCTTTTATGATTTAATGCAATTTAAACTGGGCGTTTGTAAACTTACCGACATTGCTGTCAGAATGGTTTGCCCGGTGATTGCCGTACACCCTTCACGAAACGAAGTAGTTATTTATGGAGGCGCCATCCATTTTGCCAAAGATTCGATTATAAATATTGATGGGAAACCACTTTTCGGAAGAATAATTGTTGAAGAAGATGACAAGAAAATACTTCTGGATGAGAAGAACTATCTTCATGGGCTTTCTCAGGAACATGGAATCCTTAAAATAACACCACAAGACTTACATTATTTCAAGCCAGGCAATCTCATTGAAATAATACCGGTTCATTCCTGTCTTACCGCCAATCTTATGAAAGAATACCTGACTACAGAAGGCGAAACAATAAAAATGCTGCCGTTCTATTAATCTCAGGAGTCCTTTATTTGCTGCAATTCTCATAAAAGATGTTAAAATAATCCCTATTCAATTAGAATACGGAACAATATATTTCCTGCTTTGTTGTTTAGGTAAAATCAACAGAGATCAAAAAATCCTTTAGTTACTCTGCATCTAAATATTTAACGTATGACATTTAAACGATTAAGTTATTTATCTGTTTTGGGGGCATTTATGATTACGCCTATGATCCTTTTAGTTAATTCATGTAAACATGAAGGAATTCCGGCTGATCAAATGCCTCAAGTCTGTTTCCAGACAGAAGTACTACCCATCTTTCAAAACAGTTGTGGAACAACTGGGTGCCATAGCAGTGGTGGCGGACATGGTTATAATTTTACTGACTACTCCGGCATCATGAAAGCAATTACGGCTGGTAATGCAGACAAAAGCAAAGCTTATCAAGCCATTACAAGTACATTCCAGTTAATGCCACCCGACAATGCTCTGCCCGCCAGCAAAAGAACAATCATACGTTTATGGATTGAACAGGGAGCTAAAGAAACAACTTGCGGAACAACAGGCAGCAACGGCGGCACTAAATCAGGAACGCTCTGGGCCTGCTACGATCGGGATATACAGCCCATATTAATGAGCAGTTGTGCCGTTTCTGGGTGCCATGATGCTGCCACACACAAGGAAGGAATTGATTTCAGCAGTTATACAAAGACTTTAAGAGAAATACAAGCAGGTAACCCATCATCGAGCGAACTTTATCATTCGATCACAGCAACTCCCGGGACGGAACACTTCATGCCACCTAAACCCTATTCAGCCTTGAGCAAAGCTGCCATCGACACTATTTATAGCTGGATTAAACGTGGCGGACTAAACGAAGAGTGTGCTTCGCCTTGCGATACCACCGGAACAATAAAATACGCCAGTCATATTAAATCCATTATCGATCTTTACTGCGTTTCTTGCCATGGAGTAAACAGCCCTTCAGGAGGAATAAAACTACTGACTGCCGGCGATGTTCAGGCAGTTGCAAAAACGGGGAAATTACTTGGCGCTGTAAAAAGGAAATCAGGATTTGTTGCCATGCCGCCTGCTTATGCTCTTTCGACCTGCGATGTACGGCAAATTGAATTATGGATTAATCAAGGATATAATTAAACCCGAAATAATGAAACAAACAATAAAAATAACCCTGATTCTTTTAATAGCATTTGTGACTGGCTGCTATTACGACACGGAAGAGAAGCTCTATCCACAACTTTCAACAGGATGCGACCTCACCAACGTCACCTTTGCTGCAACGGTTACCCCAATCCTGCAGGCTTCATGCTATTCATGTCATTCCAATTCGAATGCGGCAAACTCTGGCGGCGGAGTAAAAATCCAAAATTACGCCGATGTTGTAATACTCGCGAACAATGGCAAATTGATGGGGACAATAAATCATGCCAACGGTTATCAGGCGATGCCTCAGGGTGGTGGAAAACTTACCGATTGCGAGATTAATCAACTTCAGAAATGGATAGAGAACGGCAAATTAAACAACTAAATCACTGACTAATGAAACAGAATACACTATATTTTTATCGCATTATTCCTTCTCCTTTCTCTCCGGAAATGCCTGCAAAGTCAGGATCTGGATGCCTTGTTGAATGCTGAAACCAAACCGACGGTGGATTACGCCACTGCAACTTTTAAGGCCAGTCGGATTATCAATGGACATTCCATTGAGCAGATGAAGAAGAAACAACTGGATTTTCGCATCTCGCACCGCTTTGGAACACTAAATAGCGGAACTTACGGATTGTTTGGGCTTGATCAGTCGGTTATCCATTTCAGTTTGGAATACGGATTGAAAGATTGGTTAATGGTTGGAGTTGGCCGTGGAAGCTACAATAAAACGTACGACACATTTGCCAAGTTTCGACTTCTGAGACAGTCTTCAGGAGCAAAAAGGATGCCCGTTTCGTTAAGCTATTTCACATCGGTAGAATTAAATACGCTAAAATTTCCGGTAAGGCCTGAAGGATCATCCAACTATTTCTCGTCACGACTGGCCTATGTTCATCAATTGCTGATTGCCCGGAAGTTCAACGACAAATTCTCATTTCAGCTATCGCCAACCTTCATTCACCGTAATCTGGTCAAGTCTGAGCTAGATCAGAACGATATATATTCGATGGGTGCAGGGGCAAGGTACAAGCTAAGCAAAAGGCTTTCGCTGAATGCCGAATACTACTACACCTACAATCCGAACGCTAAATTTCTGGACACCAGATATTACAATTCAGCATCAGTAGGAATTGACATCGAAACCGGCGGCCATGTCTTCCAAATCATGTTAACTAATTCGCAGGGAATGCGCGAAGGCACTTTCATTCCTCAAACCACAGGCGACTGGCTCGACGGAGGCATCCACCTCGGATTCAATATTTCAAGAGTTTTTGCATTGTAATTTTTCATAAAAACATAAGTTATGCTTAAAAAATTATTCATTCTGGTATTGCTTGTCATCATCAGTTGGGGCATTTGGGCAAGGCAAATTTATCGCCAAAAATGCCTATATCTCGTTCTATTCGTCAACTCCAATGGAAGATATCCTGGGAGAAAGCAATGAGGTTGTAACAATACTTGATTCGTCAAATGGCGAAATTGTCTTTCCAGGCGCTGATGAGTACTTTTCATTTCAAACGTGCATTGATGGAAGAGCATTTCAACGAGAATTACATGGAAAGCACCAAGTTCCCAAAGGCAAAATTCAAAGGAACCATTGAAGGATTTAAGAAGGAAATGCTTACCGCTCCTGTTGCCAACATCAAAATTACCGGGGGTACTAAACGTGCATGGTGTTGACAAAACAATTACAGTGTCCGGAACTATTGGAACCGAAGGTGGTAAACTGGTTGCAACCTCAAAGTTTAAAGTAACTCCTGAAGAATTTGGCATTACGATTCCATCGCTGGTTCGCGACAAAATCAGCAAGGAAATGGAAATTACCGTGAAAGCAACTTACCTGCCTTACGGGCAATAGAAGCAAGAAACATGAAAATCAAATACACAATTATCCTGATTCTGGTCGTAATCGCCATTGGTGCAGGCATTGGCCTGAAAATGTTTTTTAAGCCACATGCTGATGTGAATAAGCTGGATGCCGAATTCAAGCTGGAAGCCACCAAATTAATGGACGAATTTCAGAAGGAAGAAAATGCAGCAACGACAAAATACAGCGAGAAAGTTCTTGAAATTAGTGGCAAACTGGTAGCCAAGAATAAACTTCCCAATGGAACTGATCTTTTAGTTTTAGAAGACGAAATGCAGGGAATCAGTTGTCAGCTCGACAGTGTTTGGTCTTCAACCAATCAATCGGTTATTCAGAAATTAGAACCCGGCAATCCGATTACCGTAAAAGGTGTTTGTAAAGGTTATTTGATGGAAATTAAAGTTAGTCCGGCAGTTGTTATCAGCAAATAGAATGTTGCGTGGACATCTGAACTTCAGGATAACTTTGTGCAAAACGATATCCTTTGCCGTTCGCCTTTAGGCAACGGTTGAATCAATTTCCATCGTCACAGACAAACATTCCACATACGCAGTTAAAGGATACAACACTTCATCATACCACAAAGAAGCGAAGTACAATCCGATGGGTGAAGCAACAAGCCCGTCGGATTTGTTTTTTTCGGCCAGCCAATTCATTCCAAAATCACATTCTTCCTGAAAACCATTTGGGGTCAAGGCAGTCACCGCAAGTGCCGTTTCTTCAATACTTCCGGGGATATTTTTAGCTCCACCCCAGCTTCCATCCTGATTTTGCACTGAAGTCAGATAACGACATCCGCGATCAATCATCAATTTTAGGATGACCTGATATTCATTTCCGAGCTGTGTCTGAAGGGTTTCATTCAGGTAAGCTGTCGCCCGGGCAGTACCGTAAACCGGATTCGTATGATCGGCCGTAAGCTGATTCCCGAACCAAAGTGGCACCCAATATCCTGAAGGATTCTGTTGCTTTTCCAGATAAATCAGCGCTTTTAATAACGATCGTTTAATTGATGAATTCTGCTTTTTGCTCAGCGAATCGCCAAGAAAATGAACTGTTTTAGCCATTGCCAAAATCGCGTGTCCGGTTAAATCAGCACAACTTTGGTCAAACGGCAGCTTGCCCCATCCACGCGAAAAAGTCGGGAATCCACCATTACTATTCTGCAATTGCCTTAACCAATTAATTCCGGATAAAGTTGCGTCTCGAACAACTTCAGGGTTTTGATGATTCAAAGCCAATAAAGCCAGTATCGTTCCGGGCGTATCGTCACCATCGGGCACCGAACCTGAATGTGATGTCCAGCCCCAGCCCCCGGGCTGCGTTCCATTGAACGGATGAACCTGTTTGTTTTGTATCGCCAGCAAATGATTGGTAATTTTCAATTTATCTTCGGAAGACAATATTTCAGGCGAATTTTTCACCGACTTCACTGCAAGAGTAGTTACCCATGTCGAGAGATCAATGTCAATCGGCCAGCTACCATCTTCGCGCTGTGTGCATTTCAGAAAATTCATTCCATCGTGCACCACATCCAAATCTCTGTAACCCGACTCAACCAAACATAGACAAACGAAAGCAGTCAATGGAATAGCCTCCAGATAACCGCCACTTTCAGGCTGAATTTTCCTCAACAAAGCCAACGATTTTCTTATCGACGCTTTCCGGATCATTCGCATCAGCGGATTTTTTCGCTTCTTAAACCTGAAAATAGCAATACCAACAGCAATCAGGGCCGGAATGGCATAACTCACCACGCTCAGGTTTAACATGCTATAAAATGAGCGGGGCAACAACGAAAGCTCGAAAGGCAATTGAGGAATCGAATCAAATGCTTCTTTTCCGGGAACATCGCAAAACGCGCACATAGTCAGGATTGGAACCGAAAAAGTGCGGTCGGTTTTATAGAAATCGAGTATTGCCAGAATGAGTTGCTCTGAATTGACATCAATGTTTTGCGAGCGAAGGTAACCGCCAATTTTTAAAAGCAACGAACTACCCCGATCATCCGAACTGCAAACTTTCACTGCCGAATAACACAGCAAACTGGTGCTAACATTACTCATGCTCCTGGGCGAATCACCAAAACCGCCATCAGCATTAATGTTCGTTTCCAACCAGTTTAAGCCTGATGAAATTTCGGAAATATTCCCTGGCGCATCGTAAAAGTGCAGCGCAGTAATGGCCACCGCCACGCCCAATGCACTCGACGAAAGTCGGCCTTCCCAATAACCAGAAGCATTGCGCTTTTGGAGAAGTAGGGCGCTGAGTTCCGAGAATTGGGATTGTAAGTGGTTGATCATTTTGGCTTCAGTTAATGAATGCAAGATAAGAAAGATTGGAGATTTTCAGTAAATACATGTCCGTTCACTGAACTGAACGGCAAAGAATAACTCTTCGATTAAAATTGGCTGTTAAAAATGGCAATATACTTTGCCGTCTGCTTTAGCTGACGGGCAGATGATATTAATTAGCCAATACCCCCAGCGCCAGCAAACCATAAAATGTATATTCCACATCGGCCGTTTGATCGCCATCGCCGGAAAGGAAAGCACCTTTTGAAAAATTTTGTCCGATGAAATCGAGGCAAGCAGGTTTATGCAAACGCAAATCACAGCCAGAGTAATTTAGGGCAAACAAGGCGACTGACGTCGAAAGCATATCTGCATTATTGAGATGCGCAAAAGCTTTGAAACCGCCCGATTCACAGGCAAACGACTTCAGCAAATCCTGATCTTCCGATCCATCCTGATTCATCATTTTTTGCAGGAAAACCTTGGCTGCCACTTCAGAGCAAGGCGAATGCGGATCAAGGGTAGTTTGTGCCAATATTCTTTTGGCTCCACCTTTCAGTATCTGACGAAAGGGCAAAACGGCATCCAGGGTCAGGAACAACACAAAACTTCGGTACGACAAATTGATGGAATAGCGTTCTTTCCAGAATGATTTACCTAACGAAAAGATAGATCTGATTCGCGAAGTCCGGTCGGTTTTCAGTTCCTTTTGAAGCAACACAAGACAACATTTTTCGATGAATCCGGGCACTACGGAACTTTGCTGTTGGGCAATGAATTGTTTTAATTTCAGGATTGACTCAGTTTCAGGTTTCGAGTTACGCGTTGCATGTTGCACCCCTTCGGTCTTCGGTCTCCGGTCTTCGGTCTCCTTTTCTGCAGCTCTCAACATCAGACCGCCGAACAGCGAATAATACAAATCCGATCGTCCGCCACGATCCTGAAACCCTCCATCCGGATTTTGTTGACTGATGAGAAATTGCAACACCTCTTCCCTGCCCTGTTCGTCCAGCAAATTCAATGCATTCCGGAGTAAAGCAATCATTTGTTGGTAAAATGGAATATGGGAGGGATTAGTCACAATCGATGAATCAGAATATTTTGCCTAACACCGTGTATAAGCTCAGCTTCATTTTCAGATTTCCCAATTGGTCGAGTTCATGGTATGCTTTTGATGTATATTCCAGAAGGAGTTCATCCGCTTTTTGAGCGATGTGATTATAATTTATCCATTCTGAAACCTGGATTTTGTCATTTTCGGCATAAGCAATCCGGAGGTCCTCGTTCATCAGTTCAGTGGCATTTTCGGCCAACAGCGAAAGCATCAGCGGATAATCAGTAACTTGGGTATTCTCGTTCGATTCTCTATATTCATCCAGATCGTCTTTAATCTGGTATGCAATTCCGAAGTAACCCGAGAATGCTTTAAGGATAACTAAATCGGCTTCAGAAGCAGCCGCAGCGACTGCACCAAGCAATAAAGCTACACGGATAGCCGATCCTGTTTTACGTTCAAATATTTCGAGTTGCTGTTCGAGCGAAAGAATCTGATGGTGTTTGCTGGCCAGTAAATCAGCTCCCTGTCCAAGTGATAAAGACACATGCCCGTTGGCAACCAACCGATAGCATGCAGCCATTGAAGATGCATCAAGCGGAAGTTTACCCAATAATTCGTAGCCTTTCCCGAGTAGAAAATCACCTGTATTGATGGCCACCGGAATGCCATTTTGTTTGTGAATAGTTTCGGTATTATAGCGAAAGTCGTCGTTATCTTCTATGTCGTCGTGAATGAGTGATGCCTTGTGAAAACACTCCACCACCACAGAAAGCGCCGTAATAAAATCTTCCGAAACAACATGAGTATAAGCCGAATAAGCCAAAGCAGTCAGCAATGGACGAATGCGTTGTCCACCGGTAAGCATCGACTGAATGGCCAATTGGGTGGTCCGATCATTCGTTGAACCAATCATTGAGATCAATCGGTCTTCGGTGAAAAAACCATTCACTTGCTCTTTAAGTGCAGAAACGGATACCGGTTTCAATTCCTTATTTTCCTTGAAATTGAACAGTTCATCGTCGAGCCAGCGGTTGTCGACATCAGTTTCAGCGCAACCTTCGAACAAAAGCGGAATGCCTATGACCGGCACCGCAGCTTTTGAAACGGTCTCAAACGATTTTTGAAGCACCGACATACAGGTTACCCCAACCACCGCATCAACCGATCCTTCCTGAACCAAACTAATGGCAACCGTAGTTCCTTCGGCAACAAGCGTTGCATAACCAAGTGTCTCAGCCTTTTGTAAAATCGAATCGATCTGGCAGCTTTGACATCCGGCACAAATCAGTCCTAATTCGTCAATTTCAGCATGACAGGAACTGTTATTCTTCAGGCATTGAGGTAGTAGCAATAACCTGCGGTTATAGGGAGTTGCAGCCACAACCGGGCGCCAGATTTCGTTGCCACAAACCACCATCGCAAATTCACGAAAACTATTATCGGTTTCGGTTTGGGCAATAATCTCATCAGCCATCTGCTGAATAAACAAGAAGCTTGCCGGCGGCACGATTCCCCGTTCGGCAACCAGTTCGCGGGCCGCTTTCCTCAACCGGTTTCGCGTCAATGCCTTCTCCGGAACAACCAATATATTTTCTTTAATCTTCATTTCAATTTTTAAGTTCGAAGTGCCTAAAGTTCGGAGTGCCTAGAGTAAGTTATGAAGTACTTTAGGCACTCAAAACTCTAGTTCACTCGAAACTTCTTTATCCATATGCTCCCAGCCCGAAGAATGCTCTCTTCTTGGCAAAGCGGTAAATCCGGCTTCTCTCTGGAATCACTTCGCACGAACCGTGACTGGTGGTTTCAGGAGCGGTGGCTAACCGATTTAATTCGTCTCTTCTTCCAGAAGTATTTTTTGCATCATGTTTTTGTACAAATTCGGCCAGCCATTGGGGATCTTCCATCACAACACACCCTTTAGTTTTTTGTTGAATTTGCTTCCGGAAATCACCCAAAAAATTAGATTCAGCATACAGACGATCCAACGATTTTTCATCGACATGATCGGCAGCAAACTGAATAATTGGACAAGGCTCAACAAAACCTGATGCATTGATGTGGTGACTCAAACCTTCTGCAGCCGGACACATGCCATTTCCGTCGGCATCCCAATAGGTATCGATAATGGCAATGCTGTATTCCATTCGGGCATCAACCATGTGTTGGCGAAGCTGCCGGATTTCGTCCGAACTGAGTGCCAGCTCATAATTAGGGCGCTCACCTACCGGACGGTAAATGTAATACCACAAATAAGCAACTCCTTTATCAATCAACGATTGGATAAATTTTGGAGACATGGCCATTTCGAGGTTCGACTTGCAAACGCTAATAGCTACTCCGGTTATCAAACCGGCTTTGACACAATTATCAATGCCAACATTTGCCGATTGAAACACATCTTTCCCACCACGGCGCACATCGGCCACCTGCTCATCACCTTCAAAACTTATGAGCGGAGTCACATTAGCGCACTGGCGAAGTGTTTCAGCCACTTCAGGAGTTAGGAGTGTTCCGTTCGTAAACAACTGAAAATAACAATCCGAATGTTTCTTGAAGATCTCCGGAAGCGGTTTGTACAACAAAGGCTCACCACCCAGGATTCCGAAGAAATACGAGCCCATTTTTTTAGTGTCATCGATAATCCTGTCAACTTGCTCCGGTTTCAACCGGCTGTTTTTTTCCTTTCCCATCACCCAACAGCCCTGGCAGTTCAGGTTGCAATCGTCGGTAACTGAAATAAAATTAAAGGCCGGAAAAAATTCGCCTTTCTTTTGCCTTTTCTGAAACCGAGCAAACGACATGGAACCTTTGATGCCCATATTTACAACGAACTTGTACAGGCATTTCCGGTCGCTCCGGATCAGTATATTTTTTAATAAACCCATTCTATATTTTGTAGATACGCAATGTCTTGCGTTCAAATTTTCAGATTAATTCTTATTTAGATTCTTCAATTCGTCTAATGCTTTCTGCCGTTCGGTTTCAGCCTGTTCAACCAAGCCTGCCCTAAAAATATTCCGGCGCAATGCTGCGCGCTGGTTCAGCGTTGAGATCATATTTATGTCAGCAGCCAGGCCTCTGGATTTCACTTCTGTTCCCGGTTCTGCGCCAGCTAAAACGCCACTTTCTTTCAGTCGCGGAAAAATGATGGCCGAAGTCGGGCAATTCCGTCCACAAGCCGGACAATTATTTTTGCAAGCCAGCGGATTCACCACTTTCAACTTTTTGTCGCCAAACGTGTAAACGCCGAACAGGCAAAACTTGAAGCATTTTCCGCAATCGATGCACAACGGTTGGTCGATTACCGGATACCATGCCGGAACATCCAACCCGCTCTCAACCAATATTTCAACAGCTTTTCCTTCAGCAAATGAAAAATCATTCCTGAGTTTTGATTCAATATCGGAAACAGAAAGCTCCCTGAAGTTTAAAACTTCCAATCCTGAAAGTTCCAGATCGTTCTGAGCCAACAGGTTTTTAATTGCTCGTGGATAACAGGCTACCATGATCTTCAGTTCGTATTGCTGATCAATCGCCCGGATAAAATCCTTTCTGCCCAAAACAATTCCGCAAAAATCGTCCAACTGATAAAGATCAGCATCAAGGGCTTCAAGACTGGATTTGATTTGTTGCGATTTTTCCGGAGTAATTACACCACCGCCACAATTACAGAAGAGAATACACGATTTACTCATAGAATTTAATCCGATTTAGGAATTCAGTATAAATAAACCAAAAATCCGAACGACTAAAAAGCAAATAGACAGATAAATCGTTTCCCGTTAACAAACATTTGGAAAAGGTTTAAAAGTAATAAATAGTAAAATTTTGAGAATCAAAATCTAAAATCTTTAAGGTCATCGTATTGTCCATATTTTGTTGAACAAAAACATTTAGCTATTTTTGAACCTATGCTTCATGTTCACAACCAATAAATTAAATATGAATGTTCCCTTAACTGTAAAACAAAAAGAGAGACTAAAAATACTGGAGCCTAAGCTTAATATTGCAATTGAGCAAAAAGACTATCAAGTCGCTAAAAATTTAGTAGCAGATATTCAAAGTCAATTGAGACCAACAGGGCATTTTACAAGACTATGCCAATCAAAAAACAAACTATTTGAGCTTGCAATTGAATTATGCGATTTTGACTTTGCGATTAGTGGACTTAACTCAAACCGATCGGTTGTCAGCGACAAAACAAGAATCCACCTTGAAACTATTTCTTTACTTGCAATATGCTATCTTCGAATGCAAGAAATAGAAAAAGCTAAACCATTTGTTCGGGAAGTGCTGACAAATCATTCCGTAATAAAATCAGAAAGAACAAGACGGATTTTTCATTCTGAAATAATAAACAGATTTAATGAAGAAGTTGCTTTATGTTCCCTGAAAAATACCGGTGATCAAACTTACAACGAAGATGATATTGAAAAAGAGGTGATTAACATCGTTCAAAAATTAAGCAATCAAGAAATTTTTGAAAAATTGGGGCAAGAAACACCAAAAGCGACCAAAGAATTAATTTTTATCATACATGACTTCTCAACAAAGCAACTGCCATACAAAGAAAGGCTGGCTCTACCAAGCCCAGAACAAAAAATAAAAGACGAAGAAGTGGGCATTACTGTTTTTCAATCTGTTAAACGCGTTCTTTATAACTCCTTGTGCGATCCCAAAAGCGATATTTATAAATCGTGGTTTAATAATGGGATGCAAATAGTTCTTTCAAAAGGCTATATTCGGTCAGCAGTAATATCTTGCCTTGGAGGTTTAGGAATCGGCATTACAATGGTTGCGGCATATATAATCGCTTTGATTACTAAATTTGGAATTGAAGTTTATTGTGAACGATATAAACCTATTGGACTAATGGAGATTAGAGAGAAATAAATCTAACAGTATTAGTAAATTAGAACGTTTCCTAAACATATGTCATTCATATGAATCCAGACTTCAAAGAACTAACCGAAATGCCCAACATCGGCAAAGTCGTTGCAGAAAAGCTTTGCCAGGTTGGGATTACCACTCCGGAAGAACTGTGCGCCATAGGCAGCGAACAGGCCTTCGTCAGGCTGCAAACAATCGACGAAACGGCGTGTTTATGTATGCTACAAGGATTGGAGGGCGCCATTCAGGGAATCCGCTGGCACAATTTATCTAAAGAGCGAAAAGAAGAATTGAAGCAGTTTTTTCATTTGAGAAGGATATAATCAACTTTTTTGATTTCATAGGACTTCATTGCATTTCGTCCTATGCTTTCACATAACGGGGTGTTGCCCCTTAAAAATCCTGAAGGGACGACTTGTAACAGCATAGGGAAAGCGTAGCGAAACCCTGTGATTTATAATAAAAACTTGATAACGATGAAACCACGTTTAAACATTGTCACGCTTGGAGTTGCAGACCTTTCCCGGTCGCGGCAGTTTTATCAGGATGCATTTGGCTGGAAACCGGCAAAAGGCAGCAGCGACCAGATTGTATTTTTCCATCACGGCGGAATTGTACTCGGACTTTATCCCATGGATTTATTAGCTGAAGATGCCGGAATTCCAGCCGAACGATCAGGATTTTCAGGAATTACATTGGCCATTAATACCAAGACCAGGGAAGAACTGGAAGAAACCCATCAGAAAGCAATTACAGCCGGAGCTAAATCGCTGATAGAACCACGCGATACGTTCTGGGGCGGATACGATTCCTATTTCGCGGATCCGGATGGACACCCGTGGGAAATTGCCTGGGCACCCTTCTGGGAATTCGACGAACAGGGAAGTTTGATCATGGAGGAATGATGAACGAAGCGTCATGCTGAACTTGGTTCAGCATCTCAATTAAATGATGAGACCCTGAAACAAGTTCGGGGTGACGATATCCTATGTTGGTGGATGCAATCTTTTCTGAAACCACACGCGAACTTTATTCATGGTTGCCAATTGATTGGCCGGAACATGGCGTTTACAGGTTGAACGTTCTTCGCTTTTTTCGGGTGCGCCCCAACGAATTTCGGCACCATCGTTCGGGTTGTAAGCCATTTCAAAGGCATCCTTTCTTTTCAGAATTTCTGCAATTGTCAGAGTTTGTTTACTACCGTTGGAGCGGGTATAGGTGATCGAAAGTTCATTCGTTTTTTTTGCCAAAAGGGCTTCCAGATTTTTCTTTACTTTTTCAGGAGATTGAAGCATTGGTATTTTAAAGTCTTCAGGAGAGCGAACGATCTTATTCGGAAAATCCTGAACTGCATCCATTGCAATCAGCAGACGTAAATCACGATTTGGGGTCGAGAAGTCTTCCCATTGTCCACCTGCCTGAAATACTCCGGAAGTTCCGCCTGGCATTGGGATTACCGTACCCGGATGTGATTTCATGTATTCTTCGCCATTTCCAACCGAGTTAACCCTCACATTAAGCTGCTCATTTAAGGCATTGATCAAATCGAGCAAAGCCATCTCCGGATCCATCGGTTTCGGGTTAATAACCCGCTCCATGGTATGATAAAATTTGGCGCTTTCCTCGCCTTTTTGCTGAAGTGAAAATGGAACAAATCCGGGATTCGCATTGATCTCATTCGACTTTAAAAGCCGAAACTTACCACTAACCTCAACAATCGGGCGAAATGCCTTAAATCCGGGCTCTCCAACTACTTCCTTTTCGTTCGTGTTAAATAAGAAATTACCCTTCCAGAACCGTTTGATTGCGACCGTTTTGTCAGGTTGGGCATCAACTGCGAGAAGAATTCCAGGACTGTCGCTGGTTTGTGGAATGGAACGGACAAGAATTAAGGTATGTCCATAAGGATCGGCAAATACAGCTCCCGGGCGCAAAGCAGTGCGAGTGAGCGGAATAGGATAATAATCTGAACTTTCGTCTTTAAACGCAGTTCGGGCTGTTCCTGAATGAACGCCATTCATAACCATTCGCGCAAACGAGTTAAACTTCTGTGTCGGATTCGTTTTAGAAATGCTTGTCTCATTGGTAATCCATCGTCCGGTTTTGGGAGCTTTGCCAAGATAACCACGATCGCACTCGTGATAGCCAAATGGAAGTCCGAGTTTCCAGGAGAAATAAGCCCGCAGATAAAACGGATTGTCGGCACAATCGGGTTGCATCAGCACCTTATTTTTTCCGGAAGCATCATCTTCTCCCAAAGAGAGATGATTATATAGAAAGTTATTCTCCTTATTCTCGGTAGTTTCGTTCAAGGCTTTCCACGATGCACTTTCATTTGAATTCTGGAACAAAGCATTGATCCATGCCGAATAAAGAGCCTCCATCTGACCATCCCATCCTTGTTTTGTTTTCCAAACAGAATTCGAAGAAGATTGAGACGGCTTTTCAGTAACCGAAAAATCAAGACTGACGTTTGCACCCTCCTCCGATACTTCAACATGATACTTGCCAACTGTTCCGGCATTAAATTCATCGATCCGCCAGAAAGGCAATCCTTCTCCGCTCCTGCTTTTCACCGATTTAATTGTTCCGGAGGGACTGCTTACCTTAACTTTAGCTTTCAGGATACTTTTGCCACCAGTTACCATTACCCGAAAAACTTGCCCCGGGCGTGGATTTTCAGGAGAAACCAATAAGGCTACAACTGCCTGAACATCGTCATCATCATTCTCTTCTTCAGGCAAGGCGACTGAAGGCTCAGCGCCTGACTGATTCTTTTCGTTTGCAGAACGATTGCCGCACGACAATATTCCAGAAAAAAATACAACCAGGAGGAAAACCCTCAGCAATTTACAAGCTTTAATTTCTGTCATGATATTTATGCTTTTTCAGGGCTCAAAGATAAACCTAAAACGGATAAACCTGACCTAATATTTCAAAGCATAAGAATAGCTTAACTGGAAATAAGCACTTTCCACCGTTATTGCAATATTTTATTTGTGTTAAAACCGCGCATCTTCCGGAAGCAAAAAATGTCAAACAACATTCATTCAAAAAAATAAACTACTTTTGCGGCAGATTTTAGGGGTCGGATTTCCTTTTTGCCTGGTTTAAGGCAGGAGCATCTACCCGTCTCCTTCCATTGGCAAGGATCAGTGTATTACTGATTCACAATTTTAAAGGAAATTTATGACATTTGAAGAAACCGGCCTCAAACCGGAAATTTTGAAGGCGATCGCAGAAATGGGATTTGAAAACCCGACGCCTATTCAGGAAGTAACTATTTCACACCTGATCAATTCAACACAAGATTTAGTAGCCTTAGCACAAACCGGAACAGGTAAAACTGCTGCATTCGGGCTACCAGTAATTAACAACATCTCGATGCAGATCAAAGAGGTGCAGTCACTAATTCTTTGCCCAACGCGCGAGTTGTGTCTGCAAATCACCCGCGACCTCGACAAGTTTTCGGCCTACATACCGGGTTTTAAAACCATTCCGGTATATGGTGGCGCCGATATTACCAAACAAATCAGGGAACTAAAATCGGGCGGACAAATCGTTGTGGGTACCCCCGGACGTGTACATGACCTGATTCGCCGGAAATTACTCAACATTTCGGCCATTCGCTGGATGATTCTGGATGAAGCTGACGAAATGCTAACTATGGGATTCAAGGAAGAATTGGATGCCATTCTGGCTACCACTCCGGCTGAAAAGCAAACTTTGCTATTTTCGGCTACCATGCCATTGGGTATTTCTGAAATCAAATCGAAATATCTGAATAACGCACTGGAAATGTCGGTTGGAAAACGTAACGCCGGCGCCGAGAACGTTGAGCACCATTATTATATGGTTCACGCCAAGGACAAATACGCTACGCTAAAACGTATTGCCGATAATTATCCTGACTGTTATGCCATTGTTTTCTGCCGTACCCGCATGGAAACCCGTGATGTTGCCGAGCAATTTATGGCCGATGGATACAATGCCGATGCTTTGCATGGCGATCTTTCACAAGCTCAGCGCGACCAGGTAATGGCCCGATTCCGCAGCAAACAGATACAAATGCTGGTTGCGACTGATGTGGCAGCACGTGGATTGGACGTAACCGAGTTGAGTCACGTCATCAATTATTCGATGCCAGACGATCCGGAAGTGTATATCCACCGAAGCGGACGTACAGGTAGGGCCGGCAAAAGCGGTATTTCTGTTACCATCATCAACATGAAGGAAATGGGCCGTTTGAAACAGATCGAAAAACTTTCGCGCAAGAAATTTGAACGCAAAATGGTTCCGGGTGGCGAGGAAATTGTTGAGAAACAATTATTTCACCTCATTGAACGGGTAAAGAATGTTGACATCAGCAGTGGTCAGGTTGAAAAATACTTACCACAAATTCTGGATCAATTTGAGAGCATGAGCCATAGCGATATTGTGAAACACTTTGTATCGCTCGAATTCAACGAATTACTCGATTACTATAAAAATGCACGCGACCTGAACATCAGGGTTGAAGCCGGACGCGACTCAATGGGTCGTAACGACCGCGGCGATCGTGGAAGCGAACGAATGAGTTTCACCAAATTATTCATTAACGCCGGAAAGAAACAAAACCTGAATGCATCGGGTTTGATCGGCCTGATTAACGAATATTCGAACCGCCGGAACATTGAAATTGGCAAGATCGACATCCAGCGCAAATTCTCGTTCTTCGAGGTTGACAGCGCTTTCGAGAAAGACCTTGTTAATGCACTGAACAATCAGGTTATTGAAGGCCATGTCATCAATATTGGCAAAGTGCAATCAATCGAAGGACAACCAGCATCATCGCGCGAAGGCGGATCGTTCCGCAGAGAAGGCAGTGGCGGTGGATACGCTGGCGGGCGCCCAAGAGAAGGCCGCAGCCGCGAAGGTGGTTTTAACGACCGCAGCGACCGCCCAAGACGCAGAAGAAACTAACACACGATAGTATCAGATTTAAAAATCCCGGATTTCAAGATAACCTGAAATTCGGGATTTTTGCTTTGTACCTATTTCCTCTTTGCTTTCGACTTTTCCTGATTCTCAATCACTCTGAATGCAACGATCTGTGCGATAAGCTCCAAAGGCATGGGCTGGTCAATCGGGAACTGGACAGAACCCTTTCCCTGTTTGTACTTCGAAAGTTCTTTAGCAAATTCGGCATGTCCGGTTGGAGTGGCATAAAACCCTATGTGATTTTTAAATGCGGCAAAATACACCAGGGGTCTTCCGTGAGTTTTATAAGCAGGCATACCATAACCAATGGATTCTTCTGCATCAGGTGCCGCTTGTTTGATCGTAGATCTGACTTGATTCAGGAGAGATTGAATATCCTCCGGAAAATCAGCAATATACTCATCGATGGTGGTTGACGCTTTTGAAATCATTTGAACCAATTATTTAGTTACTGAATTCATTCTCCTGTTTTTGAAGAAAAGTCTCCTCTCCCTTCAATAACATCAACAATTCGTTGACACATGAACGGCGCAACCCTTAATGAAAAGGCTTTGTTAGGATGTGCATCTGTCGGACTTGCCGCGTATTCATCTTTCAAATACAATCCATCTTCCGTTTCAAGTTGATAAAAATCCCACAAAAACACATTATCTCCCGGCTCGTCCCATTGCTCTTTAACCCAATTGAAAAAATCTTTTGCTCTTTGGGCATTTTCAGGAGTAGTACGCGCTTTTGTCAAAGCAGCTCCCGTCCAAATAATAAAAGTTGTTTTGGGGAAAGATTTCATTTTTTCTTTCAACAGATTATATTGAAGTTTGTAATTTTCAATGCGCTTTTCTTCTGAATTAACATCACCTTGACCAGTATCAGGCATAATATCAGCTACTGGAAAACAATGTTTCCAAATAATAACATTATATTTTTTTGTCAGTAATTCGAGTGTTGGTTCGTTCATGAAGGTTTTATCCCCTTCATTTTTAATCCAGATATTATAATAATCATAAGGGTAATTTTTCCAGCCATAACCACCTTCGTTATTAGGAAAGTACATCTCTTCAATCTGATAATTTGTTCTATGGCTCTTATTAAAACCTGAAAACCACTTTTGAACATCACCTCTTTTGAATACTTTATTGACTAAACGGGAGGTTCCACCTCTCCATATGTTCTTGCCAGTACTGTGATGCAAGAAAATAATATTAACTCTTGAGTTCATCGTATTTTCAGTTTTCGAATTAGACGAATGGCATCCAACTAAAATGACAAAACACAAAACAAATAAATAAGATATTCTCATTTGCCAAATTATCAACTTCAACAATTTACATTCGGTATACCAAATTTATGCAATTCAGACCAGATAGTCAATATTCATTTAGCTCAGTTATATCGCCTATAAATGAATCGAATTATTTAGTTCCCGAAAACATTTGATCCGATCGCTTTTGCATTTCCTCAAAACTCACGTCTTCAATGTGCGTGGTGATCATCCATTTATATCCAAACGGATCCATGACCTGCCCAACCCGATCGCCGTAAAACATATCAGTAACCGGCATGACCAGCGTTGCACTAGCATCAATGGCTTTCTGAAATACAGCATCAGCATCTTTAACATACAAACCAAAAGTCATTGGATTTCCGCCAATGGTTAACGGACTTTTGTTGCCCCATTCCAAATTTTCATCAGCCATCATCAGCAACGAACCTTCAATCAACACTTCAGCATGACCTATTGATCCGTTGGGCATAAGTAATCGTGCTCCTTCGGTTGCGCCAAACGCTTTTTTGTAAAACTCAATTGCAGCGCTACAATCCTTGATGGTAATGTATGCATTCAAGCTGTGCGCTCCCGGATAAATGTGCGATGTTTCCATATTTACGTTTTTAAAAGTTGATCATTCTTCAGTCTAATTTCAAGGATGGCCCAATCACTTGCATTTCGTTGTCCGCAAAAATAGTTTGCATTTCGGCAGGAGTTGGCTCATGATCTAAAGCTGCCACTGTAACAAAAAAGTTTTCCATTTTTCCGGCAGGTTGAAAAACTACGATCATTTTCCCGGTTTCTGATATTTGTGTCCAGGCATGAGGAACTTTACGAGGCATAAAAATGCTGTCTCCATTTGCCAATTTAAATTTTTCGTCTCCTACCTGAAAAAAATAAGAACCTTCTAGGACATAGAATATTTCATCCTGAGCGTGGTGAAGATGTAAAGGCGTGCCCTTCCCCTGAGAAAGCGAAGTCTGTTCGAATATAGCCAAATCTCCATTAGTGTCGCTTCCTGAAACTTTTACATCGAGGATATTTGAGTTCACACCTTTTAATTGAATATGCCCATGAATCCGTCCTGTTCCTGAGTCTATTTTAAATCCTTTTTCAGAACTACTGAATAAATTGATTTTACCCGCAAACAGTGTCAATGGAAAAACTGAAAATGCTGCCAGTAGGAATTTACCTCGTTTCATAACTTTTCAATTTTTGTTACAGTTGAAATTATAACAAAACTCTTCCGGAAAAGTTAAATCTTGGATTAATTCACTCTGGATATGGAGCCCGTTAACAAACAAAATTGTACAATACTGCTATAGTTTCAGCCGCTTGATAAACTCGTTAATATCGAAATTGAGCTTGATTTTGGGCAAATGGAAACGGCCTCCGGCTTGAATCTTGGATACCGAGTAAATCTCGTCGATAATGGTTTTGTATTTAGCAGATACGAAGTTACGTTTGAGTTTTAAAGTTGGCGAAAGCTCACCGCTTTGTGGAGTCCACTCGTCGTTTACCAAACGAAAACGTTTGATTTCCTCGTGTTCTCCCAATGTTTTGTTTATTGCAACCACTTCGCGCTGAAACTGCGCGAGCACTTCGGTTTTCTGTATTAATTCTTCGTTGTTCTGGAAGTGTATTCGCCGCTGGCTGCACCAGTCGTGCAGGTACACAAAATTGGGCGAAATCAATGCGCTGGCAAACTTCTCACCCGCTCCGATCACCATCACCTGTTCAATAAAAAACGAAGCTTTCAGCTTATTTTCGATCATCTGCGGGGCAATGTATTTTCCTCCGGAAAGCTTGAACATTTCCTTTTTACGGTCCGTAATTTTCAGATATTTACCGTCTTCCAGAATACCAATGTCGCCGGTATGAAACCAACCATCCTCATCAATCACTTCGGCAGTTAATTCAGGAGCTTTATAGTAGCCTTTCATTACGCCCGGCCCTTTCACCAGGATTTCGCCATCTTCGGCAAATTTCAATTCCACATTCTCCAGAACGGCGCCAACAGTGCCAATTTTCATTTCGCGGGTTGCCGGATTATTCACCGCAATCACAGGCGACGTTTCGGTCAGCCCGTAGCCTTCCAAATTAAGCATTCCGGACATCCCCAACACCCTTGCAATACGCGGTTGCAAAGCAGCACCGCCCGAAACAACATAAACGATGTTGCCGCCGAGCGCTTCGCGCCATTTTGAATAGATGAGTTTATCGGCTATTTTAATCCTGATCTTCAGGAATAAATTATACTTTTTGTTGTATTCGAAATGCCGGGTCAGGCTAAGCGCCCAGAAATAAACCACCCTTTTTAGTCCTGAGAGTTCCTTGCCTTTCGACACAAAACCGTCGTAAACGCGTTCGAGTAAGCGCGGAACCGAATTAAACATGTGCGGTTTGATTTCTTTGATCGCCGAAACAATCTGTCCGAGATTTCCAACGTAATAAATCCCCATTCCCTTGTACTGAAAATGATAATTCACGCTACGTTCGTACACATGGCAAAGCGGCAGAAAACTAATCACCCGGTGATCAATTCCCAGATTGTGCATCTTTGAATGTGCTAAAAAATTCGAGACGAGGTTGTCGTGAGTCAGCATCACTCCCTTGGGAACACCGGTTGTACCCGAAGTATAAATAATGGTCGCCAAATCTTCCGGATCGACAGCTTTTTTAATTTCTTCCAATTGAGCAGCCAATTCCTCCTGATGATCTTTGCCCAACAACAATATCTCTTCAAAATTGCTCACACCTTCAACTTCTTCGAAAGAGTAGATATGCGTAATTTCGGGCAATTGTGCAGCTATCGGACTTAGTTTTTCGTACAATTTCCGGTCGCCAACAAGCAGAAGCTTTATTTCAGCATGTTCCAAAATGTAACTGTATTCATCTTCGCCAATGGTCGGATAAATCGGAACATGAATAATTCCAGTCATCGCCAAACCCATGTCGGCAAAATTCCATTCAGGCCGGTTGGTGGTTACGGTAGCAACTTTGTCCCCCTTTTTCAGGCCCAAAGCCATTAAACCTAATGCAAACTGATGCGATTTTTCAACATATTCGGCAGTACTGTAAACATACCAGTCGTTACCGTTTTTTCCACCCAATGCATCTTTTCTGGAAAACTTACTGAGACAAAATTCAAGAATGTCAAAGGTTCTTTTTACCTCGATTGCCATAAGTCTTATCGTTTAATTAGATCAACAAGACTTTAAAGATAGTACTATTTTGTATTTTCGAAATCCAAATTTTTCTGTTTGAAGTTGGCAACCATCAAAAGGCCGGTTATCGCAATGATAATCACATACACCGACCAGTGAACTGAATCAGCCGTTCCACGCCCATATGAATGCAAACCACTCAGGTAATAATTTACACCAAAATAAGTCATCAGCACCGACGAAAAGCCAATTACTGTGGCAACTGTGTAATTGTAAATCCCTTTCAGCGAAGGAATCAAACGCATGTGAGCGATAAACGAATAAATGACCACCGTAACCAGCGCCCATGTTTCTTTCGAGTCCCAGCCCCAGTATCGGCCCCAGCTTTCGTTGGCCCAAACACCGCCGAGGAAAGTCCCGATGGTGAGCATATATAAACCTACCGTAACCGACATTTCGCTAATAGTAGTAAGTTGTAAAATCAAATTCCTTACATTTTTAGTATTCTTCGGATTGCTGATGCTGAACAGTATTAGAACCAACAGGCCTATAAACGCGCTCATCCCGATAAATCCGTAGCTTGCGGTAATGATGGCCACATGGATCATCAGCCAGTACGAGTTCAGAACCGGCACCAAATGGGTGATTTCGGGGTTCATCCAATTGAGGTGAGCCACAAACAATATTATTCCTGAAAGCATGGCCGAAGTGGCGATAACCATCGGGTATTTCCGGCCAAAAATAACGCCAGCCAGCATCGACGCCCAAGCTACATAAACCATCGATTCGTATCCGTTCGACCATGGCGCATGTCCCGAAATATACCAACGCAGACCCAATCCGAATGTATGAAGTAAAAAGCCAAGCACGATCAGCAATGAAAAGCTGATCCGGACTTTTCTACCTAAGCTTTTTTGCCTGAAGATATTGACAAATATGACGATCAATAATACAAATCCAACCATCAGGTAAAGTGGGAAAACCCGCTTAAACGGATTCAGCGAATTATAGAATATCTCGACTTGCTTTTTCGAATTGGATGGCAAATAACTTCCACCATATTTGGTTTGCAACGATGCGATACTGGCCAAAATCTGACGGGTACCGATCTCACCTTTCCCATTCACTGATTCTTTCAGCAGTTCAAATCCTTTATTCACAAACAACGATTCCTCTGTCGTCAAACCAGAGGGACTATTTCCCGGAAACGACCACTTCACATCCTTTGTTACTCCGGGGAAAAGCGCAAACATATCGCCATTCACCACCATAAAACAAATATTCACCCGTTCATCCAGATTGATGAGTTCCTTCTCGAAAACATTTCTCATCGCAGGCATTTTGGCAAATGCAGCCTTAACCGGTTCAACCAGTTTATAGTTTCCCTGAGCATCGAAAAACGAGGTGAGCGGAATACGGCTTTCGGTTACCCCGAGCAAGCCTTTTAACTGATCGTTCGTTATATAAACAAGCGAAACATTCCGCCAATATTCAGGATACAAATACAGGCCGAGCATCACTTCTTCGGGTGACCGACCATCAAAATCAGACTTACGGGTAACTTTCCGGAGTATTTCTGATGATAAAGTTGAAACCGGCTCAATACGTTCATCTTGTCCCTGAATCCATAACTTTGAAAAATCATCCAGAACAGCTTGATCAATTCTTGGAATTGGCGTCAATTCAGCATTCTCGGCATAACCCGAACCTACTTTCAGTAAAAATAAAAGCATGACCAAACCAACTGGTTTTGAATATTGCTTTAAGCGGATAATCAGTGAATGGAAACGGGAAGTTTTACTGAATAAGGCCAAAACGAACCCAAGTCCGAGCAGCAGGTAACCAATATAGGTTACAGTGGTTCCAAGCTGATCGGCATTCACCGACAGCACGGTTCCGCCTTCATCCTGATCGTATGACGACTGAAAGAATTTATATCCACGGTAATTCAATGTATTATTCATAAAAACCCTGACATTACGGGTCACGTTTCGCTCCTTATCAAGCAAAACCAACTCGCTGGCGTATGACGACGGACTCATTGAACCCGGATATTTTTCCATTTGAAAATCTTTTAGTTGCAAGGCAAACGGCAAATAAATCGGGTCGGCACCATAAGTAATTTCCAGTGTTGAATTTCCAACATTCACTGCAAATGGCTCACCCCGCATTCCATGTTTCCCCATTACGTTCACGATCTGCTTATTTGCGCCATCCGTAACTTCCAGAATAGCTGCATCCAACCCTTCGCTGCCCGAATTATCCTTTTCAACCGTGGTTACAGCGTGTTTATAGTAGTTTTTCACCAGAAGCATATAGCCGTCAAAAGCATAAAGTTGCATCGTTTCCACAGGGATTGCTTTATTTGCATCTACAATCTGAGTTTCGCCACCGGTCATTGAACGAATTTCAACCGGGCGGTCATAAGTCAGGAAAAGGCTGTCGTTGCGGTTAAAAAACTGAAAATTGGATCCAGACAACTCATAACCCACCTTGATGTTTCCAAGGTTCAGATTACTACCTTTCGAAAAAACATAATTCTCGCGGCCCTGGCCTTGAGAAATTACAAAATCGATCATTGCTGTTCCTGAAGGATCTTCCTTTACCGTGCGCACTGCATTCTTAATGAACCCAATCGATTTCACCCTGACTTTTCGTCCTTCAACCGCGATCTTTTCATCAAATTGGTTGACCGTTAGTTCCGAAAAAAGAACCGGACTACTGACGGTCTGATTCCCACTTTTTACAGTCAGATTATCTTCTGAAGAAAGAATAAAGTCTGCCGATTGCCCTTCGCGAATGTGCATCACTCCTTCGAAGCTGATGTAACGCGTAATGCCTGCACCAATGAGAATAATGATAAACGAAATATGGAATATCCCCACAGCAATGCGTTGGCGGGTGTACATTTTATGCCTGATAAAATTGACTGCAAGGTTAATTGCCAATAGTACCATAACCAAACTAAACCACAACGATTTATAGATTAACCCTTGAGCTGCTTCTGTCCCATAGCTGTTTTCGACAAAAGTGGCAATGCCCATCGAAAAAGCCATAATCAGCAACAAAAAGCCCATGAAAGGAAACGAGAAAAGGAAATTCAGAATCTTATTCATACTATCATAAATTTTATATTTCAAATTTTGGGCATAAAAAAAGTCCGAATAAATTCGGACGAAATAGTATAACAGATTCCAACGACTTTGGTTTCTTAAGATTGGCTTAAATGGCAAATTGTTCTATTTGAACCGCAAAGTTCCCCACTGCCCCATCTGTCCAACAATCCAGCCAATACGCTCCTGAACGTAAGGTCCGGGCGGATTTGCACTATATTTCCGGGGATTTGGCAATATCGCGGCAAGGGCAGCCGCTTGTGTTCGGGAGAGATTTTTAGCAGAAGTATGCCAGTAAAATTGGGCCGCAGCTTCAGCTCCATAAATGCCTTTTCCCATCTCGATACTGTTGAGGTAAACTTCCATGATTCGCTCTTTGCTCCAAACAAACTCGATCAAAACAGTAAAATAAACTTCAAATCCTTTGCGAATCCAGCTTCGGCCCGGCCACAGAAACACATTCTTTGCTGTTTGCTGCGAGATAGTGCTGGCTCCCCTCACCCGCTTTGCGCCTCTTTTGGCAGCATCCACCGATCGTTGAATAGCTTCCATATCGAACCCTGAATGGTTCATGAAATTCTGATCTTCACTGCAAACTACGGCCAATGGCAAATTCTTCGATATTTCGTCAATCGAAACCCAGTCGTGCTTCAGGCGAAGTTCATCGGATGAAAACATTTGCTCACCGCAACGGATCAGCATCAGTGGAGTGACCGGCACCGGCACAAACCGAAAGACAAGAACCGAAGTGATGGATAATCCGACGAACCAAAGTGCGATTTTCCAGAGAATCCGAAGTATCTTTTTACCCATAAAGCCATGCAATTTTGGAGGAACAGATGTCATGCAAAAATATAAAAATGTCAAAGACTTTATTCGTATCGTGCTAAGGACTTAAAAAAAGGATATTCCCAGAGCGAGGTTATCTGATTATTTGTACATTTAAACTCTTCGACAGAATTCTGATTTGTTTTTGAATAAATTAAGTTGAAAACTACGATGGAGCACACGACGATTTGCAAAAACTGCGGCAACACCTTTACCGGTAACTTTTGTAACAATTGCGGGCAGGCTGCACATTTGCCTGAATTAAGCCTGCATTACGTCTGGCATGAACTGCAACACGGCATTTTTCATTTCGACAATGGCATTTTTTACACCGTAAAACAACTGCTTACCAGGCCGGGGCATTCGGCGCGCGAATTTATCGCCGGGAAAAGAGTTCATCATTTTAAGCCGGTCTCAATGGTTGTTGTTTTAGCTACTTTCTACGGGCTTCTCTTTCATTTCTTTATTGATCACAGCTCCGAAGTGAAATTAGAAACAATGCCAGACCAGATGGTTACGGTGTACGAAAATTTAAATCGCTGGCTGGTAGGACATTTCGCTTATGTCTCGCTGATGCTGACACTGATCGCAACTGTTACTTCGTATTACGTGTTCAGAAAACAAGGGTATAATTTAGTCGAGCACTTAATACTAAATGCGTTCTATGCGAGCCTGGTCTTGGTTGTTACTTTACTCACATTTCCTTTGCTTTATTTATTTTCGGCCGGTGAAAAGGAGAATTTGAATAATTATCTGATGATTACCCAGCAATTCCATTTTATTTTGATGTGTTGGTGCTACATACAGTTTTTCAATAAAATGCCGAAGTTAAAAACCTTTGGTCGTACCGTGTTCACCTATTTCATTATGTTATTTGGCATTGCTGCGATAGCCCTGATTTCTATTCTAATTGCCAGCATAATTTCCAAAGCGAAAATTTAGAACTCGTATAGCAATATAAATGAGTACCGCAGCGATTCCGCGAACCCAACTGAAATGTTTACGAAAAAGCCTCCCCGATCCATCGACCAAGGAGGCTTTTACTTTTGACTCTTGCCTTGTTCTTACTTTACAAACGATTTTGCTTTTTCTACTGCAGCAGCAAGACCCGAAAGGTCTTTTCCTCCGGCAGTTGCATAAAACGCCTGACCACCGCCACCGCCCTGCATTTCTTTTGCAGCTTCGCGAACCACAGCGCCTGCATTCAGCCCTTTTTCAGCAACCAGATTTTCGGCAATCATCACCGAAATGGATGGTTTTCCGCCAATAGCCGAACCTAAAGCAAGGAACAGGTTATTAACTTCACCTTTTAGTTGGAAAGCCAAATCTTTCACCGCCTGGGCCGAATCAAGCTGAATCACCTCAGCAATGACATTCACCCCATTGATGACCTGAATTTTATTCTTCAGTTCCTGTTTGATTCCGGAAGCAGCTTTGCGCTCAAATTCTTCAATTTGCTTTTGCAGACGGCTGTTCTGGGCAACCAAATCTTCAACCGATTTTTTCAGGTTTTGAGTATTGTTGAGAACTGCTTTAACTTCTGCCAGTTCGTCCAGATGTTTCTTCACAAATTCTTCGGCACGATCGGCTGTAATCGCCTCAATACGGCGAACTCCGGCAGAAATAGCACTTTCGGAAGTAATGATAAACGAACCAATCTGTCCGGTTGAAGGAACATGAGTTCCTCCGCACAGTTCAACCGATTCTCCAAATTTGATTACACGTACAAAGTCGCCATATTTCTCACCAAAAAGGGCAATAGCACCCAGTTTTTTAGCTTCATCAAAAGCGACAGCACGATTTTCTTCCAGAGAAAGGTTTTTGCGTACCAATTCGTTTACACGAGCCTGTATTTTTTCAAGCTCTTCTTTAGTCACTTTCTGGAAATGCGCAAAGTCAAAGCGCAAATATTCGCTGTTCACCAACGATCCTTTTTGTTCTACATGAGTTCCCAGCACCTCGCGCAATGCCTGATCGAGCAGATGCGTTGCTGAGTGATTGTTCATCGTCAAAGTTCTTGTTCCGGCGTCAACTACCGCCATAAAAGTGGCAGAAGGATTTTCAGGAAGTTTATTGGCGATATGAATGGTGAGGTTATTCTCTTTCTGAGTATCCAGAATTCTGGTCCGGTGTCCATCAGCCAAAATATAACCCGAGTCGCCAACCTGACCTCCGGATTCGCCATAGAACGGTGTTTTGTCGAAAACCAGATGGTAGAATTCTTTATTTTTCTGAGTCACTTTACGGTAGCGCGAAATATGCACTTCAGCTTCCAAATGATCGTAACCTACAAATTCAACCTGTTCAATTTTCTTCAGTTCAACCCAATCGTCGGTTTCCTGGGCAGCCGCATTGCGTGAGCGTTCCTTTTGCTTCTCCATTTCAGTATTAAAGCCAGCTTCGTCAACCGACATGCCTTTTTCGCGCAGGATCAGGCTCGTTAAATCGAATGGAAATCCAAACGTATCGTAAAGAGTAAAAATATTTTCGCCACTGATTTCAGTTTTTCCGGCAGCTTTTGCTTTAGCAACCAATTCGTCAAGCAAACGGATTCCGGTTTCCAAAGTTCTCAGGAACGATTCTTCTTCCTCGTGGATCACTTTTTCAATCAGTCCCTGCTGCGAAACCAACTCAGGGAAAGCATCGCCCATGTTATCTTTCAACACTTCAACCAACTTACAGATGAACGGTTCGCGGAAATCGAGGAACGTATATCCGTAACGAACTGCACGACGCAAAATTCGGCGGATTACATAACCAGCCTTGTTGTTCGATGGCAACTGTCCATCGGCAATCGAGAATGAGATGGCACGTAAATGGTCGGCAATCACACGCATGGCAATGTCTGCCTTTGTGTCGTCACCATATTTTTTGTTGCTGAGTTCTGCAATTTTCAAAATGGTATTCTGGAAAACATCGGTATCGTAATTCGATTTTTTACCTTGTAGAACCATGCACAAACGCTCGAATCCCATTCCGGTATCCACATGTTTGTCCGGAAGTTCTTCCAGTTTGCCATCGGCTTTGCGGTTGAATTGGATGAAAACGAGGTTCCAGATTTCAATCACCAGTGGATTGTCTTTGTTCACCAATTCGCTTCCTGGAATTTTTGCCCGTTCTGCATCATCGCGCAAATCGACATGAATTTCGGAACAAGGACCACAAGGACCGGTATCGCCCATTTCCCAGAAATTATCTTTTTTGCTTCCGTTGATGATTTGGTTGGCCGGAAGAAATTTCCGCCACAAATTGAAAGCTTCGTCGTCGCGTTCCAGCTTATCGTCAGAGCTGCCTTCAAAAACCGAAGCATACATGCGGTCAGCCGGAATTTTCAGCTCATCGTGCAGTAATTCCCATGCCCAGTTGATGGCATCTTCCTTAAAATAATCACCAAACGACCAGTTGCCCAACATCTCGAACATGGTGTGGTGGTAGGTATCGTGACCCACTTCCTCCAAATCGTTATGTTTTCCTGAAACCCTCAAACACTTCTGCGTATCGGCAATACGAACGTATTTCGCTGGCTGATTACCCAAAAAAATGTCTTTAAACTGATTCATTCCGGCATTGGTAAACATCAATGTCGGGTCGTTTTTTACAACCATTGGTGCCGAAGAGACAATCTGGTGTCCTTTACTGGCAAAAAAATCGATAAACGCTTTTCTGATTTCCTTCGAATTCATATCAATATCTAACTTTTCTATTAATTACTGAATCAAAATTGAGGTTCTGAATCTCAAACAAACTGAACGAAAAAACCGTCATTTTATAACGTTGCGGGCAGACTTTTCAGGAATTAAAAATTGTTAAAAATCTTCAACCGAGGGCATCTTTAACTTTATTATCACCTAAAACATTAGCTTTGCAGGCTATCATTAACCGGAATTTTCGAAATCTTGCAAAGTTAGATTAAATCCTTAATTTTGTTACAGGTCGAAAAATAAATTCCATTAGTCCTGTTTTATGGCGAAAGTTAAGTACAGATTTAATGCTCATACACTTAGCTACGATAAAATCGTAATTAGCTTCAAAACCCGATTAAAGCGTTTTTTAGCCTTATCTTCAACTACTTTGCTAACATCAATCCTGATTGCAATCGGGATACTGCAATTCTACGAATCGCCACGCATGCGCAGCCTGCACAAGGAAAACGAACGGCTTTTGACCCAATACGAACTGATGTACAAAGACCTTGGAACGATTGAAAAGGTGCTCGACGAAATAGAACAGCGCGACAATAACCTGTACCGGGTAATCTTCGAAAGTGACCCAATTCCGTCGACCATCCGAAAAGCCGGATTTGGCGGTGTCAACCGATACTCGAAACTCGAATCCTTTGACAATTCGGAATTGGTTATCAAGACTGCCGAAAAGATTGATATCCTTTCGAAGGAAGCATATATTCAGGCCAAATCGTATGACGATGTTATGAAAATGGCCATGAACAAAGAAGAATTGGTTGCGGGAATGCCAGCAATCATGCCTATTTCAAATAAATCACTGAAAAGCACCGCTTCGGGCTGGGGGTACCGTATTCATCCAATTTACAAAATCAAACAGTTTCACTACGGTATGGATTTTACAGCCAATATCGGTACTCCAATCTATGCAACCGGAGATGGAGTTGTAAAAGATGTTCAATCGATCGGCGGAGGCTATGGCCGATGGATTCTGATCGAACATGGTTTCGGATACGAAACGCTCTACGGACATTTGAACGCTTTCAATGTAAAAATTGGCGATCGGGTAAAGCGTGGAAGTGTTATTGGTTTTGTTGGAAATTCAGGAACATCAACCGGCCCTCACGTGCATTACGAAGTACATAAGAACGGCGAACCCGTAAATCCACAATATTATTATTTCAAAGACCTGAACGCTCAGGAATACGAAAAGATGGTGAAAATTTCATCCAATATTGGTCAAACATTCGATTAAACTTAGCGCTGTGCCATACAAAAAACCCAAAATAGAAAAAGTCTTTTATTCCATCGGCGAAGTTGCCGACATGTTTAGCGTAAACGCCTCGAATATACGTTTTTGGGAGAACGAATTCGACATTCTGAAACCGCACAAGAATGCGAAAGGAAACCGCATGTTTACCAAGGAAGATATCGAGAACATGAAAATCATCTATCACCTCCTGAAAGAAAGAGGTATGACCATTAAAGGGGCACAGAAGAAACTGAAGGATAACAAAGAAGATACGATTCAGAATTTTGAGGTGGTCAACCGCCTTATGGAAATCAGGAAAATGCTGGTTGAAATTAAAGAGGAGTTATGAGTTATTAATTATGAGTTATAAGTTAGATCAATGCAACTTAAACAAATTACCCATTTTATTGAATCCGTCGCTCCATTGGCTTTTCAGGAATCTTACGACAATGCCGGGCTGATCATCGGCCATCCGGATGATGAAATTTCAGGAATCCTTATTACGCTTGACATTACCGAAGAAATTCTGGATGAAGCAATCAGCAAAAAACTGGATCTGATTGTTTGCCACCACCCGATTATTTTCAGCGGAATAAAAAAACTAAACGGGAAAAATTACATTGAGCGTTGTGTAGCCAAAGCGATAAAGAATAACATTGCCATTTATGCCGCACACACCAATCTCGATAGTGTTTTTGGAGGCGTGAACAGCAAAATATGCGAAAAACTTGAATTGCAGAGTTGCAGAATACTGGCACCAACATCTGGCTTCCTGAGAAAACTCGTTACGTTTGTTCCTGTTGCCGATGCTGAAAAAGTCAGGGAAACAATATTGGAAGCCGGAGCTGGTCACATCGGGAATTACGATTCGTGCAGTTTCAACCAAACGGGAAGTGGCACTTTTAGAGGAAATGACCAGACCAACCCGTATGTTGGTGAAAAAAATCAGCTTCACACCGAGGAAGAAATCCGGATCGAAACCATTTTCCCGAAACACATACAATCCAAAGTCATTCAGGCGCTTCTAAAAGCTCATCCATACGAAGAAGTGGCTTATGACATTTATCCACTCGACAATGAATACACACAAATTGGAATTGGGATGATCGGAGAGCTTCAGGAGCCCGTTGATGAATTGATTTTTCTTCGAAAGATTAAAGCGGCTTTTAATTGTGAGGTGGTTAAACACACCCGGCTTTTAGGAAAACCTATCCGAAAAGTTGCCGTTTGCGGAGGCTCAGGAAGCACCTATCTCAGCAAAGCAATGGCACAAAAAGTCGATATTTTTATCTCCGGAGATTTTAAATATCATCAGTTTTTTGACGCCGAAAACCAAATCATCATTGCAGATATAGGCCATTATGAAAGTGAACAATTCACTAAAGAAGTTTTTTATGAATTACTTACAAAAAAATTCCCTAAATTTGCAGTCCATTTATCGGATTTCAGCACGAACCCGGTAAGTTATCTTATTTGATATAAGTTAAACAACTATAAGTATATGAATACACAGTACGTTAGAGACGAGAATAAAAGTGTTCCAATCAGTTCAAAGCTTAGAGCGCTTTTCGAACTGCAAAACGTTGTTTCTGAAATGGATAAATTCAAAACACTTCGCGGAGAATTACCTCTGGAAGTGCAGGATTTGGAAGATGAGATTACCGGTTTAAAAACCCGTGTAAGCAATTTCGAAGACGATATCAAAGATTTGGAAACAGCGATCCACAACAAAAAAATTGCCATTAAAGAATCAGAAGGCCTGATTGTAAAATACACCGAACAGCAGAATAACGTTCGCAACAACCGCGAATTCGATTCGTTGAGCAAGGAAATTGAGTTTCAGAAACTCGAAATGGAATTATCGGAAAAACGTATTCGCGAATTTACTGCAGAACTTTCAAGCAAAAAAGAAGCAATTGCAACCTCTGCAACCCTTTTGAAAGAACGTTTGGAGGATTTGGACCGCAAACAACGCGAACTGGAAGAAATTACTGCTGAAACTCAGATCGAAGAAGAAAGACTGAAATCGAAAGCAGAAAAAATCGAAGGAAACATCGAAGCACGTTTAGTAACTGCATTCAAACGTATCCGTAAAAACGCACGTAATGGTTTGGCTGTTGTAACCGTACAGCGTGATGCTTGCGGTGGTTGCTTCAACAAAATTCCGCCACAGCGCCAAATGGACATCGCTTCACGCAAAAAAGTTATCGTTTGCGAATATTGCGGTCGTATTTTAGTTGACAAAGACATTCTGGATCAGATTGAAACTGTAGATTAATTATCCAATTATTATAGCAAAAAAACCTTCAGGAATATTCCTGAAGGTTTTTTTATGCCGTAAATATTCTTTTGACTCATGTCCGTTGGTTAAAACCAACAGTAAAGGATAATTCGCTCCGTGTATTGCAACCGGTAGCTGAGCTTGTCGAAGCTACCAGCTTCCGCCGGCACCACCTCCACCAAAACTGCCACCACCAAAACCGCCGAAACCGCCACCTCCGCCGGAGAATCCACCAAACGAACCACCTCCACGATTACCACTTCCGAGCAAACCCATGGCTAGCCAAAATGGCAAACTGCCTCGGCTGCTGTAACCACCACCACGACCACCTTTGAAAATTGAAACCAAAACAATAATGATTAAAATAACAATAAACAAACCGCCGCCACCATCTTTGTCTTTCTTTCCGCTAGTCTTTTTCTGATAATCAGCGGCTGTAAATTCGCCAGAAGCCAGGCTCATTAAAACCTTTGTTCCAGCCGATAATCCTCCGTAAATATCATTTTCCTTGAAGTGCGGGATCATTGCATAATCAACCACATTGCGGTTGGCAATAGCATCGGGAATAACTCCTTCCAAACCATAGCCTACTGCAACAAATATTGCTCCCTTTTCTCCCTCGGTTTTCGGCTTGAAAACGACCACGATTCCGTTGTTTTTCCCTTTTTGACCAACGCCCCATTTTTCGCCAATTTTAAACGAAAGGTCAGAGATCTCCATCCCATTCAGCGATGGAAGTGTGACGATGCAAATCTGGGTTGTAGTCTGATCGCTAAACTGATCCAATTCAGACTCCAATTGCTGTTCTTCCTGATCGGAAAGAACATTGGCCATATCATTAACCAATCGTGGCGGATTCGGACGTTCAGGTATGTCCTGGGCAAAAATGGAAACGGTAAAAACCGAAAGGAATAATATCAGTAGTATTTGCTTCATTTTATAAATTTTTATCGAAAGATATTTCATCTGAAAGTTCATTAACATCCTCATCGTGATATGGAAAGTTGGCTTTTAACTGTTCCCCAGCCATCAGGATTCCTTTGGTTAGCCCATCGGTAAATTTTCCTTCTTTAAAAAATCCCATCATCGTCTCTTTGATTTCGTCCCAAAAATTGACCGAAACAACTTGATTGATTCCGGCATCACCCAAAATAGCAAATTTACGATCGTGTACAGCCAGATAAAACAGTACTCCGTTTCGCTGAGCTGTTTCATGCATTTTGAGTTTTTCAAAAATATAGGCAGCGCGATCCAAAACGTCAATTTTGCAATTGCCCTCCATGTGTAACCTTATTTCTCCTGAAGTATTTAACTCAGCTTCAGCTATAGCGTCGGTTATTTGTTTCTTTTCTTCTTTACTGAAAAAATTTTCGACTGACATTTTTGCGGTTTTTAGGTTTCTTTCGTGAATGAATTCACATTTTATTCATCCGAATATAATTTGTCTCTTATTTGCCAGATGGAACTCAAATGTGTGATTTTCATCCCTGTTTGTGTAAAACGAACATGCTAGTTTCAGAATAAAAGCTTCCGGCAGATACCGCCGAAAGCTTTATTAAGCGAGTATTTTAGAATTTAACCTGAGGCGCTTTTTCAGCTCCTTTTTCAGCCTCGAAATAGGCTTTCTTTTCGAAGCCAAACATTCCGGCAAAAATATTTTTGGGGAACGTACGGATAAACGTGTTATAAGACTGAGCTGTTTGATTGAACTTTTGACGTTCAACAGTTATCCGGTTTTCAGTTCCTTCCAGTTGTGCCTGCAAATCAAGAAATCCTTGGTTGGCCTTCAGTTCAGGATATTTTTCAACCACAACCATCAATTTGCTTAATGCCGAAGACAATCCGGACTGCGCATTTTGGAAGTTCTGCAAAGATTGTGCATCCAGTTTATCCGGATTAATATTAACAGCCGTTGCTTTTGCACGAGCTTCAATTACCTGAGTCAGAGTTTCCTTTTCAAAATCGGCATAACCTTTTACCGTGCTAACCAGATTCGGGATCAGGTCGGAACGACGCTGATAAACGTTTTCAACTTGCGACCATTGTGCTGTCACGCCTTCCTGCATGGTAACCATGTTGTTGTATGAGCTTTTTACCGACGAGTACGCCAACAAAAGCAGAACGGCAATTACTGCCAGGACAATCCATGTTTTTTTCATGTGTTTTCTATTTTAATTTATGTTTGTAAAATTTGCGTATTAACATTTGCTTTTCATTTAAAATACCTACGCATGGAACTCGCCAAAACAATCAATACCCATACATGAGTGCTTCTCTATTGGCTCGTTTCATCTTATTTTCCTTTAATGTTTAATTCAAAATTAATAAAACCGTTACAATATATGACAAATGTAAGTTTGACAAATGTTGCAAAACTCTCGACCTGATGCATCAAAATATCGGGGAATGTCGCAATTTTGCCGTTATACCTCACACTTCAAAAGGTGAACCACAATTATACGACTATGAATACTGCCGAATTCAGATCAGCCATCGAAGAAGGAATTCCATCTCAGCTTCCGGAGCTCAAACCGTACAATACCGCTGTAAACCACGCCCCGAAACGTAAAGATATACTAACTACTTCGGAAAAACGACTGGCGGTTCAAAACGCACTGAGGTATTTTTCGCCTGAGCATCATGCCCTATTGGCACCGGAATTCTTGGAGGAACTGCGACAATATGGCCGGATTTACATGTTTCGCCTTCGTCCTGATTATGAAATGAAAGCCCGTCCTCTGGAAGATTACCCGCACCAATCGGTTCAGGCAGCCTCGATCATGATGATGATTCAGAATAATCTGGATTATGCGGTAGCCCAACATCCGCATGAATTAATCACTTATGGCGGAAACGGCGCTGTTTTTCAGAACTGGGCACAATATCGACTCACAATGAAATACCTGTCGGAAATGACCGACGAACAAACGCTTGTAATGTATTCTGGTCATCCGATGGGGCTCTTCCCCTCACACAAAGACGCTCCACGAGTTGTGGTAACTAACGGCATGGTTATTCCTAATTACTCCGGAAGAGATGATTACGAAAGGATGAATGCATTGGGAGTCTCGCAATACGGACAGATGACTGCCGGTTCTTTTATGTACATCGGACCACAGGGAATTGTACATGGCACAACCATTACTTTGATGAATGCCGCGCGGGTGAATGGCAATGGAGAAATTGCAGGTAAAATATTTGTTTCGTCAGGCTTGGGCGGAATGTCGGGTGCACAGCCGAAAGCCACGGTAATTGCAGGTATGGTTGCTGTTATTGCAGAAATTAATCCCAAAGTAGTTGCCATTCGCCATGAGCAAGGTTGGGTGAATGAAGTTTACGAAGACTTGGACTGTCTGATCAAAAGAATGCTTGTTGCTCGTTCAAATAAAGAAGCAGTTTCGCTGGCTTACCAGGGAAATGTGGTTGATTTATGGGAGAAACTGGCCGAAGAAAATATCTCGATTGATTTGGGTTCGGACCAGACTTCGCTGCACAATCCGTTCGCCGGAGGATATTACCCTGCCGGATTAACGCTGGAAGAATCAAATCAGATGATGGCCGTGGATCCGCAGCTTTTCCAGGAAAAGGTTTACGAAAGCCTGCGCAGGCAAGTAAATGCAATCAATAAACTCTCCGGAAAAGGCATGTACTTTTGGGATTATGGCAATGCTTTTCTGCTGGAAGCAAAACGCGCGCAGGCCGAAGTCATAAAAGCGGATGGAAATTTCACCTATCCGTCGTATGTTCAAGACATCATGGGGCCGCTGTTCTTTGATTACGGCTTCGGACCATTCCGCTGGGTCTGCTGTTCTTGCTGTCCTGACGACCTTCAGAAAACTGACGAGATTGCATTTCAGGTTTTGACTGAAATAGCCAAAGATGCACCTTCAGAAATAATTAACCAGTTGAACGACAATATCCACTGGATTGCAGAAGCTGGGAAGAATAACCTGGTCGTTGGTTCACAGGCTCGCATTCTTTATGCCGATTGTGAAGGACGAATGAAAATTGCAGAAGCTTTCAATAATGCCGTTCGTGATGGTATCATTAGCGCACCAATTGTCCTAGGTCGAGACCACCACGATGTTTCAGGAACAGATTCACCTTTCCGCGAGACCTCCAACATTTATGACGGATCTTCTTTTACCGCCGACATGGCCATCCAGAATGTAATCGGCGATTCGTTTCGTGGCGCCACCTGGGTTTCGATACACAATGGTGGCGGCGTTGGGTGGGGAGAAGTAATCAACGGTGGATTTGGAATGACTTTAGACGGCTCTGACGAAGCTGACCGGCGATTAAAACAAATGCTTCACTGGGATGTAAATAATGGAATTGCGCGCCGCAGTTGGGCCCGAAACGAATCGGCCCTGTTTGCCATTAAACGTGCAATGCACGAAAATCCAAATTTAGTGGTTACACTGCCAAACCTGACAGATGAAAAAATGATTGATCAGTTATTCGAAGAGTAAAGAATATGGCCGTTGGATTTCACCACGCAGCTCGTCCACACCAAAAGCCCGGCTTTTGCGAATGGTTTCGCGACCGGCAAAGAAAACGACTACCGTTGGAGCAGTAAACACCCGGTTTTGTGCAGCCAATTCAGGCAGGTTATCAGATTCAATAAAAACCATTTTCATTTTCGGGAACGACTCCGTAACCATCTCGATAACTTTGGGTTTCAAAACGTGGCAAACAGAACAGGTTTCTGTAGAAAAATAGGCCAAAACGGCATCATTCTCAGCCAAAATCAAATCAAATTCAGCAATTGATTGAATGCGTTCCATTAGTCGTATTGTCCGGTGGCTAACAAAACAAGCGTGCAGGCTATCTCCGGGTAAATACCGGCCGATTCAAGCTTTTTAATAAATTCAGGATTTTCGGTTCCGGGATTAAAAATAACTCGCTGTGGCTTTAAATTCAGAATATAGGTATAATATTCGTGCTGATTCTGTGGCCCAACGTACAAAGTAACCGTATCCACATTTTCAAACGCTTTCTTTTCCGAATTGAAAGAGACTCCGGCAACTTTTCCCTCGCGCAAGCCAATGGCGACTACCTCGTGATTATGCGATACCAATGCTTTTACCGCCTTGTTTGAATATCTATCGGGGTTTTCGCTTGCCCCAATAACCAAAGTTTTTTTCATTTTTCACTCATTTTTTCAAGTAATACAACCGCATGAACCGAAATTCCTTCTTCCCTACCCTCAAAACCCAACTCTTCAGTTGTTGTGGCCTTTATTGAAACTGCATCAACATCAACACCAAGTATTTCGGCCAATGTTTTTTCCATTTCAGGAATGAACGGCTTTAACTTTGGATTCTGTGCAGCAATGGTAACATCAAGGTTTCCGACCCGGTAGTTTTTTGAAGCAATCAGTTCATTGGTTCTTAACAACAATATTTTGCTGTCAATGTTTTTGTAATCGGACGAAGTATCTGGGAAATGGCGGCCAATATCGCCCATTTTTGCAGCGCCAAGCATGGCATCGCAAAGGGCATGAATCAACACATCGCCGTCAGAATGTGCAACTGTTCCTTTACTGTGAGGAACAAGAACACCGCCCAGCCAAAGGGTTTCGCCTTCTGCTAAACGGTGTACATCGTATCCGTATCCAATCCGGAAATTCATATTTTTGAAGTATTAGATGTCAGACATTCTCAGATAATAAACATCAAATATCTGTATAAACAGGCTTCTATCTGCGTTGCTTATTGAAAGCATCGAAATCGAATGACAAGGTAAACCGAAGCGTATTTGCCAGCGGGTTATTTTGGGCTACCGGAAGCAAATAGGAGAAATCCAATGCAAAAACATTCATCTTCAAACCAGCACCGGCAGTGAAAAATTTACGATTTCCTTTCGATGCATCTTCATAATAATACCCGGCACGTAACGCAAATTGTTTGTTGTACCAATATTCGGCACCCACAGAAAAGTTGATTTCTTTAAATTCTTCTTTCATACCCCCAGGGGCGTCGCTAAACGAACTAAATATCCCGGCAACTGTCGATTTGGTTGCTCCGAGTCCGGTAATAATATCCCCTGTTTTTGTAGTGTCAGGAGTTGGTACTAAAAGTTTATTGGCATCGAAAGCAAAAGTAATGGTATTGTATTTGTCCATTTCTGTTTTATAAGAAACCCCCAATTTCATGTTTGTCGGGATAAAATCTTTGGTTTCGCCATCGGTATATGATATTTTACCACCAATATTAGAAATATCAATACCTGCTGCAATCGTTGAGTTTTTCCGGTTCATCCGGATTTGGTTCTGATAGTAGAAAGCCACATCGGCAGCAAAATCATTTCCGGCATGAGTTTCAACCCCACCAACCATTTGACCACCGGTAAGGTCGGAACGAATGTACCGGATAGCAACTGCTCCTGAAAATTTATCAGAAAGCAATCGGGTGTAACCCATATCCACAGCAAACTCATTAGGGCTCTGTTGTCCGGTTGGATCGCCATATTCGCTCATAAATGAGATATCGCCAAGAGAAAAATAACGCAACGAAGCACTTAATGTTTGTTGATCGTCTAAACGTTTATAACCAACCAAATAGGCCAGATTGATGTCTGAAACCAAATTTCTCAACCAGGGAGTATATGACAATGCGATTCCCATCTCACTTTCAGCAAAAGCATATTTTGCAGGATTCCAGTGCTGAGAGTTTACATCGGGTGAGGTTGCCACACCGGCATCCCCCATCGCTCCTGCACGAGAATCGGGCGCTATCGTTAAAAATGGCACACCTGTGGTAATGGTATTGGCACCTGTAGTGGAGGTGTGATTTTGTGCATTTGCACCTGGCACGAGCATTCCAACCCAAAGAGCAGCAGTCAGTAATAAAGTTATTTTCTTCATTTTAAAATCGTTCAATATTTTTTGAATTTGCAAATATAGATGTTTGTAAAGGAGAACAATCACCAGACAAACAAAATTATAAACGGACATCCTTTACAAATAGTATTGCTTCAGGAATTATTAGTTGTTTTTAGCGATAAACGAAAACGAGCCGACCTGATCCGGTGCCAATTTTACCATCATTTGTCGTCACAGTCAACCTGTATATATAAACTCCCGGCTTCATTTTCACCAGCCGGTCAGCCGGAATCCATTCAAATGGCAAACTTTCAGTTCCCAATGAGCCAACGGTTGTTTTAAGCACATCCATTTGTGCTCCCGAACTAGAAAAAACATGCAGGGTAACGTCAAACGATTCGTCGGGTTGATTATGCTTGAAAACGAACTTGGTTTGTCCTTGCATCGGATTTGGATAACAGCTGACTGATTCAATCCTGAAATCATCCTTTACCACAAACCTGATTTCCACTTCGGATGAATTATTCAACACATCCCATACTTTTAGTTTCAGGACATGTTCACCTTCAGCCAAATCTGTAAGAGGAAAAATGATCTTTCCACTGGTATAAAGGTCTTTGTCTGCCTGAAAATAATCATTCAAAGTCATAATATTTGAATAATCTCCATCCAACACAGCTGTAATGTCGTGCCCAATCCCGGTTCCTGAAGTGTTAATTCCAGTTGCATCACTAATATTTGCAATTAAAACAGAGCTGGCACTTACCTGACCACCGTCAGTAAAAGAATCAGAATTCAAGAACAATTCAACATCGGGCCCTTTCGAGTCTGATACGGTATTATTTGATACCCCACCAACGTAAAAACCATCGAAATAACCCTGCGCATCAACGGTTTCATTGTAGGCATAATAAAGAATTTTACCCTTATCAATCTTGTACGAAATATCTTTCGGCACAAAAAACGAAAACTCAAACTCACCATTTTTAACACTGGCCAAACCCTTATAAATAACATTGTTTTGCACCGAATAACCCATTGGAGTCTGACCTGCATTTCCCAGCGTTTCTACCTGCAAAGCCTTATCGTATACCGTTGGAATGATTTCGCCATTGAACGAGGTAAGTTTCACGCCATTGCTATCAGCCACGAATCCTTTAACGGTTACCACCGAAAGTGTCCGAATGGTGTCGGTCTGTGTTTCCACATTCTTTCCATCAATACTGGTAGTTTTTACCTGGAAATTTGGATTAGCTAAACGCATAGCAGGATCGGCCAGCAAAGTAAAATTCAACTGATTGGTTCCTGTATTAGCCGCAGCTTTTGCTTTCAGCATTACATCACCTAAACGTAAATTTCTCCCCTGATCATCTTTTTCAAAAATGTATTTAAAAAACTTGTTGTTTAGAACAAAATTTGCACCCGAATAAACCAATCTTGTGGTCGAGAAAAGACCTACACCACCACCACTAGGGTTAAAAAGGATCTCTTCACCGGCCGAGGTCTCGTCGGCATCAAAACGACTAAACTCGCAGGTAGCAGTTACAAATATCGGGAGCTTATTATAATTACTCCAGGATTTAATAATACCAATGTCGAGCACACCCTCATCCGCCAAACTCTTTTCATTGGCATGCCCTGTGTAATTCATTACCAAGGTTCCCTGCTTTACACGATTATTAATAGCCGCAGTCACATCCGGATATTTCTCACCTCCTGAAGTTGAAAGCTGCTTATAGGCATCAAAGTATATTTTATCTGTAAAGAAACCCGGATAAGATTTGTTTACGAAACTGGCTAAACTTTCAGCCTGACTCATGTGCGTATTATAATCTTCGTCATCGCCAATAAAAGTTACTACATTTCGCCAGTTTCCCATCGATTCCTTTTTATGGTAGTTATTAATCTTATCAATCACATATCTGGCTTCAGCTGCAGTTTTTGCAGGTATCCTTCCGATACCAAGGTCAACGATTCCTTGCGAATCACCTTCATCTTCATCAAGAAAAACGAAAAAATCATCGCTTACGAACGATTCTGTTGGCGAAAGTGAATTTTCTGACTGATATGTGGGAATCAGGTTGTGATTTTTGCCACGGATATTGCGATTATCGAACGATCCATCGCCCATCAGCAAAATATATTTCAGTGTATTTTTAGCCGATTGTTTGCCCAAATCATAGCACATCCTGAAATAATTCCTTAAGCCTGAAGGATCAGGAAGACCTCCTGAAAATTCATTATAGATGGCATCAGGAGTTACAACCTGAACTTTCATCCCATCGTTATTTCGATGAAAATCAGCCAATTCATTGGCCTCGTTTAACAATTCAGAATTTGAAACAATAATCATTTCAGAAAGATCTGTAGCGTGCAAATTCTGATTGGCAATTACTCCAACTGATTCAGGAACAGAAATTGAGCCTCCGGGATTAAATGCCACATATTCGCGAGTTACCGACGAATTCGATTTAAATTTTAGCTGACCGTCCAAATACACTGCTGGAACTTCGAATATATTATTGACATCGGTTACATCAAGTATTCTGGTTGTTGCAGAAGCTCCATTCAATGCAAATTCAGAAACCGAAACAGATCCTTCAGCACCCTTTCCCCTGAAAGAATACGAATCCGACGTCATATTCAAGAAACTCTGATAATTTACAGAGGCGTAGTCGAGCCATGCATTTGACGAACCATTAAAAGCACTGTAAGTTAGTTTAACCTGAACATTTTTAGATGGAACCAACCCAGAGAATTTAGCGATCTGTTCATCAGCAAAATTGGAAGTTGGATCACTCACAGTAAGTGACTGAAATGAAATATCATTCATTGACTTGCCATTTACATTTACATTCATCGAACTTCCGGAAGATGATCTTGCAACCGCAGAAACAACAAATTGAGCATCTTTTGTTAGATCGGCATTATCCAAAACTAAATTGGTGGTTCGCGACTGACCAGGATTAAATTGTTCACCAAACCAATGACTACCAGACGACAGCAAACATGTGTCTTCCTTTTCATAGAATACATAATTGGTAAAAGAATCAATCTTCCTACCAGCAATTCCTGAAGGTTCAGTGGCCCTTTCAATCGTCCGAATAGTCCCCTGATCCGAGAGATAAAAATATGTTTCAGTTGAATAATAATTTTGCTTATGAGTCAAAATTCCAGTTTTCGAATCTTCATCAATACGTATGTTTCCATTTGAATAGAAGAACATACAATCTTTTCCTGCATTATCCTTTCCTTTTAAAACAGGATAGGCATTTAAGTCATCAACACGCGTATCTTTATTTAAAACAGGGAGCATAAATCCACCATTCCCATACATCGAAACCTGGTCAGGATTGGCAAACCCCCATTGTTTAAGCTGATCGAACGTAATTTTGTAAATGCCCTTATCCTTTGTTTTGATTTTATACCATTTCCCTGACCGAAGAACTGACGTTTCTTTCCATTGATAAGCCGTAGTTGCCGATTTTAATTGATTTGCATTCTCATTTATAGAAACCGTAAACTCAACCAACTTCTCGATGTGGTTATTTCTCCTGACAAAAGGAAAAATAGTTAATCGAAGTACAGAACGACCAGCAGAAGAACCAATTTCAGTTTTAAACTTCAGGTCATTCCCAACCGAATCGTTTAATGAAATCTGCGAACTCATAACAGATTCGAATACAACATCAGTCAGATGAACCTCAACGTCAGAAGAATTCAAATCGAAACTTTCAACCCAATACGGCAAACGCGATTGATCAATAACGACACTACCTTCAAAACCGAAAGGAATGGGTGACGCTCCATCACCTGTTGACGATCTTTGAAACCAAGTGATTTTTCGATGATAATCGGCTGACCAACTATTTATATTAATCAAAAGGAATCCACAGAAAAGTAATAATTTTAGCATTATCAGTTTATTTGTATCATTGGTATTAAACGATCAGCATCTGCAAATATTACAATATTATGTTGTAAATTAAATAAAAACAATATTCACAGTGAATAATCGAACGCAAAGATAGGCAGTACGAACCACAAGTGTAAAAAAAAGATTGAATACATGAACAATATCAATTCAACAATTTAGTTATATTTGTGAGTCTTTTAAATAACAGAAAAGAAGAAAAACACATGAAATTTAGATCCATACTATTATTTGGTCTCGCTGCGCTAATGGCTGGATGCGGATTGATTGGAAAAGGAAAAGGAAGTTCAGGCAGTTCTCATGCAACTGGATGGGAATTTGGAGACCCCAAAAACGGTGGTTTTCAAGCCGATGACAATTACCAACAAGAAACAGGCCCTGGATTAGTTTTCATTCAGGGAGGAACCTTTACCATGGGTCGTGTAGAACAAGACGTAATGTACGATTGGAATAATGTTCCAAAACGAGTTACTGTTGCATCTTTCTACATGGATGAAACCGAAGTTTCAAATCTTGATTATCGCGAATATTTGTTTTGGTTGAGAAGGGTTTATCCTGCTAATCCTGAAAAATATGTATTGGCTCTCCCCGATACTTTAGTTTGGAGAGAAGAATTAGCTTTTAATGAACCCTACATTACCAATTATTTGCGTCATCCTGCCTATGGAAATTATCCGGTTGTTGGGGTTTCATGGAAACAAGCTGATGCCTACGCAAAATGGAGAACAGACCGGGTTAATGAAAAAATATTGGCAGACAAAGGTGTAATTACCATTGACAATACTCAAAGTGGTCAAAACGTATTTACTACAGAGTCGTATCTTTCAGGTTTATATCAGGGAACTGAAGGCAAAAGACCTTTAAAAGATGCCGCCGGAACTAATCGAAAAGTTCGTTGGGAAGATGGATTGCTTCTACCGAATTATCGCCTCCCAACTGAAGCAGAATGGGAATATGCTGCACTTGGCTTAGTTGGAAATACTGAAGATGAACTTTTGACTAACCGCAAACTTTACCCTTGGAATGGAACTTATTTACGTGACGACAATAAGAAAACAAGAGGCCGAATGATGGCCAACTTTACTCGTGGGCGAGGCGATTTAATGGGTATGGCAGGTTCCTTGAACGACAATGCAGATATTACAGCTCCTGTTACTTCCTATGATCCTAACGACTATGGTCTTTACTGTATGGCTGGTAATGTTAACGAGTGGGTTGCCGATGTTTACCGTCCGTTATCATCTTCTGATGTTGCAGAATTTCAACCATTCCGTGGAAATACATTCACAAGATACAAGACCGACGCTGATGGAAAACTTGTTCGTAATGAATTTGGTGAACTTGTAAAAGATACCATTGCAGACTATCGCAATTTTAATGACGGGGATTATCGTTCTCAGGTTATTGAAGGTGATGACTGGAATGCTCAAAAAGACAAAACAAAAACTGACAATATGTATATCCAGTCTACCAAAGAAGGTCAGTTCTCTTCATTAATTTCAGACCACTCACGCATTTACAAAGGAGGAAGCTGGAAAGACAGACCTTATTGGTTAAGTCCTGGTGCCCGCAGATATCTTTTAGAAACTAAATCTGCAAGCGATTTAGGATTCCGCTGTGCAATGACACGGGTAGGAAGTCCTGATGGATTCTAATTAAATTTAATTCATTCAATATAAAACCTCATTTGAAAAAATGGGGTTTTCTTTTTTAAACAGTAACTATGGAAATCGCCAGTCTATACGCAATTTTCCGGTCTTACCCGATCATAACTACCGATTCAAGAAATATACCTGCCAACAGCATTTTTTTTGCATTGAAGGGAGCCAATTTTAACGGCAATGCTTTTGCCGAAGAAGCTTTATCGAAAGGAGCATCTTATGCAGTAATTGACGAGCCCGAATTTGCCATCAATGACAGGACAGTTCTGGTAGACGATGTTTTATCCAGCTTGCAGCAATTGGCGCAGTATCACCGCAACCAATTAGGCATACCTATTCTGGCGATTACCGGAACAAATGGAAAAACAACGACTAAGGAACTGATTACTGCTGTCCTTTCAAAGAAATTCAAGGTAAACTCAACAAAGGGTAATCTGAACAATCACATTGGAGTTCCATTGACCTTGCTTTCAATGAATGAGCAAACCGAATTTGGAGTGGTTGAGATGGGCGCCAATCATCCAGGCGAAATCAAATCCCTTTGCGACATTGCCAATCCGGATTTTGGATTAGTTACAAATATCGGGAAAGCGCATCTGGAAGGTTTTGGCTCATTCGAAGGAGTGATAAAAACCAAGTCAGAAATGTATGATTTCATCCGTAATAAAAGCGGCAAATGCTTCCTGAATGCTGACAATCCACTACTAATAAATCAAGCCAAAGGTATTGAACTTATTAGCTACGGAGAATCGACTGATTATTTTATGGCCGGAGAACTTGCCAGTACGGACAATTATTTGGTTGTGAAAGCACTTTTTCCTAAAGGTTGGCTTTACTTAAAATCAAAGTTGATTGGCGATTATAACTTTGAAAACCTCTTGGCTGCAGCCTGTATAGGCAAATACTTTGATGTGGATCCATTACTTATACAAGAGGCAATTACTGAGTACACCCCATCAAATAACCGGTCCCAATTGATTAAAAAGGCAACTAATACCATCATTATGGATGCCTACAATGCCAATCCAACAAGCATGATGGCAGCGCTATCTAACTTTGCGAGCATTCAGCACGAAAACAAATGTGTTATTTTGGGAGATATGCTTGAACTGGGAGATACTTCAGCCGAAGAACACCAAAAGATCACCGATTTTATTGAAGAACAAACTTTCGCTGAAGTATATTTAGTCGGACCACAATTCAAAAACACTACTGACCGGACACAAAAAAAGAAGTTCGAACAAGTCGAACTTCTTACAATCTACCTAAAAACACAACCTATTGAAAATAAACTAATTCTAATCAAAGGATCAAGAGGAATACATCTTGAGAAAGTTCTTGAACTGATCCCGTAGCCCAGATTAATTAATCTCTGGTTTCTTTACATTCAGCACCTCAGCGATTGCTTTTTCGAATGTCGATTTTGGCAAAGCACCCATCGCCATCTGTGGTTGTCCATCTACAGGAACAAACAACAATGATGGAATGCTCTGTATTCCAAATATAGCCGACAACTCTCTTTCGTCCTCTGTGTTTACTTTATAAATTATAAGGTTATCGCCATACTCTTTTTGAAGTTCTTCCAGAACTGGTGCAACCATTTTACATGGGCCACACCAATCGGCATAAAAATCAATCATACAAGGCGTTGTTCCTTCAAATTTCCATTCTTTATTGAGCTCAAAGTTGAATACCTTTTCTTTGAAAGTCTCTTTTGTTAAATGTTCTAACATGATTTAAAATTTTAATTATACAAATATACACATTATTTGATATATTGATATCAATTCACATGCCAATAAATTTAAATACTGGTTTGTAACTCTAAACTGCAATTAATTGTAATTTTGTCACAATCAAAATACAAATTGTCATATATAATTATCTCAATACGTTGGAACCGGAATTTATTTCAGGAAATGAGCCCCGAGAACGAAGAGCGAATTCCATCCGACAATTAAATCTATTTATTAGCAGATGAAACAACATCTTCAACATCCTATATTTAAAGTTATTTCGGAGTTATCTGACAAAATCAATCAGGAAACATATGTCATCGGTGGTTTTGTCAGAGACTTGATTTTAAATCGTCCATCTCCTGACATTGATGTGGTTACCATCGGCAGTGGCATACATCTGGCCGAAATGGTTGCAAAAAGGCTAGGTCCAAACATTCAGGTAAGCGTATTTAAAAATTTTGGTACTGCCATGCTGAAATATCAATCTCTGGAAGTGGAATTTGTTGGGGCTCGTAAAGAGTCGTACCATGAGGACTCCCGGAAACCAATCGTTGAAGATGGAACACTTGAAGAAGACCAGAACCGACGCGATTTTACAATTAATGCGTTGGCCATTTGCCTGAACAGCGACCGTTTTGGAGAACTAATCGATCCTTTTGGCGGAATTCAGGATATTGAAAATAAAATACTCCGTACACCTCTTGAACCCGGAATTACTTTTTCTGACGATCCGTTGCGAATGATGCGAGCTATCAGATTTGCCTCACAACTCGGGTTCACCATTGAAGCAAAAACACTTGAAGCCATTTCGCTTAATAAGAACCGTATTCACATCATCTCAAAAGAAAGAATAGGCGAAGAATTAAATAAAATAATACTCTCATCAAAACCGTCAGTTGGCTTCAAATTATTGGATAAAACCGGCCTGTTGGAGATCATTTTCCCCGAATTGCACCGTATGAAAGGACGTGAAGAAGTCAACGGGGTCGGACACAAAGACAACTTCTTTCACACATTGGAGGTATTGGATCGTATTGCGCCGAATACAAACAATCTTTGGCTAAGATGGTCGGCCCTATTACATGACATTGCCAAGCCTGTTACAAAGAAATATTCGCCTCAATTGGGCTGGACTTTCCACTCCCATAATTTCGTTGGAGCGAAAATGGTGCCTGCCTTATTTAAGAAGATGAAGTTTCCGCTAAATGAGAAGATGAAGTATGTTCAGAAGATCGTCGAATTGCATATGCGACCAATTGTACTCTCCGAAGAGGAAGTTACCGATTCTGCTATCAGAAGGCTTTTGTTCGAGGCTGGTGATGATATTGATGACCTGATGACATTATGCGAAGCTGACATTACCTCAAAGAATCAGGAAAAGGTTAAAAAATTCTACAACAATTTCCAGTTGGTACGTCAAAAACTCAAAGATTTGGAAGAAAAGGATCACATCCGAAACTTTCAACCACCAGTAACGGGCGAGACGATAATGGAAGTTTATGGACTAAGTCCTTGTCGCGAAGTTGGATTGATTAAAAATGCAATCAAAGACGCCATTCTGGACGGAATAATAGAAAACGATCACGACCAGGCCTTTCAATACATGCTTAAGATCGCAGCAGAAATGGGCCTGAAGCCTGCTTCAAATCAATGATTCAGTAGTTGAATCCGTAACAAAACAGGAAGGTGATCGGAAAAACCTTCCTGATATTTGAACCCGACATAAGTCCGCTTTGGTTTGACACCGCCAAAAGCAACATCTGGTTCAAGAAGGAATCCGGCTTTAAATATTTCTGCGTTCTTAAACTCAAAACAGTTGTCCTTCTCCAAAAAATAATCAGAGACTATAAACTGGTCAAATACTTCCCAGCTAAATTTGCTTTTAATCGTCTGAACTTCGTTTGATATCCATTTGGAAGACAGATTAACCATTTCACCTTTTAACTCAGGATTATCCGTCGCTTTCGCTTCAAGAATCTTTACTAAACTATCATCAGTTGGCGTATCATTAAAATCGCCCATGCACATGATTTTGGCCTTTGGAAAGCGAATTAATAAACCATGAATCGATTTTTTAAGGATTTCAGCGGCCAGTATACGATATCTTTTAGTTTCCATCAGTCCACCATATCTCGAAGGCCAGTGATTGACAAAAATATGCAAGGTGTCACATCCATTTAACACTCCACTGACCTGAAGAATATCCCTCGTTTTAAAAGATTTATCATTTACATCCACAACGGGTATTGCCTGATAGTCGAAAGGACGAAACAATTCGGGTCGATAAAGTAGCGCAACATCGATTCCTCGGGTATCAGGAGAGTCCTTATGCACAATTTTATAATGAAATTTAGATAGTGGCACATTTCTGGTGAGCATTTCAAGAACCTTCAGGTCTTCAACTTCACACAATCCAACAGCGATGGGCGTATTCCACTTTCCAGCAGCAAGAATTACTTTCGCCAAACGTTCTGCTTTCAAATGCAATCTTGTCGGATTCCATCTTCGGTTTGCTTCAGCAGTAAACTCATCATCATTGGTAGAAGAATCATTTTCGCAATCGAAGAAATTTTCTGTATTGTAAAACATGAAGGCAAAGTCACTTTGAGAATAATTTACCTGCCCATAGGAATTAGGGCGTAGTAGAAAGATTAACAAACCAACGACTATCAAAAATGATCTCATAGTTAATGAGGATTTCGACAAGAAAGAGTTAAAGAAAGGACTATACATTAAAAGAATGAGGAATTTATGGAATCTTAACGCTTTTGGTTTTCTTTTCCTGGCGTTCCAAAGCCCCAATATCAGGACCTTTATCCAGCAAACGGTCACGACCTTTTAAATCAAAAGGAAATAGTTTGCCAATTGCGACTTTCGCAACATCTTTAGCAGGACTTAGTGTGTCCAACTCAAAATTCATCTTCTTATATGGATCTACAAATTTGGGATCGGAACCTTTCCCTCGTAAAACATTTATATAATGATCAGTATTAACTGTTTTAAAAGTATCGGCAACTTGAAGAATACACCTGTCAAATTTATAATTGTAGAGCTTTGTTGAATTCTTTCTTAAAACCAGTTCATTTCCATCAGTTGCATTTCCTGCAATGATGCAATTCCCAAAATCAGCCTTTTCAATATCTCCGATATAATCAGGTTTATCTTTTGAAATATTTAGAAAATTCGAAATAAAAACTGCGGGAGTGCTTCGTGCTTTAAAGCCATATCCACCCCAGTAATTAGCAATGGTTGAATGGTTAAATTCATAATTTCCGCTAATCAATAAGGCAACAGCATAAAACCCACAATTCGTAACCAAACAGTTAGCAGCCTGAATATCCGACTTCATTGCAAAAATTCCGGCATAAGCCATATTTTGAATTTTCACATTATTTAGTTTTACTTTTGCAGAGCCTTTATCTTCAATGTTTCCAACCTGTAGCCCAATGTTTGCATTTTTTATTTCGACATTGGATAATTCATTATTTGTACTCCCCGAATACAACAAAACACCGTTCCATTGGTCTGGAACATTCGCATAAACAGTTTCAAGCCGATCGCCCTGAAAACTTATGGGATTTTCAACAGTTCCTTTAGCTATCACCTTACCTTTTACATACAAACCAGCGTCTTTGTGAAAATAAATCTTTGTTCCGGGATTAATGGTTAAAGTAGCATTACTGTCAACATAAGCATAATTGTAAACCAGGTATGGTTTCTCGCTTGTCCATGTTGTATTTTTCAGAATCTCTCTTTTAATCAGCTTAAAATCCTGTCCCCATGCCACAAGATCAACATCCTGACGATTTGTATTGGTCACAAATTCAATAGAATCCTTTACAACCAAAGGCAGGTTTTGACCGCTTGGATCAACCGTAACTTCAACAAATATGTACAAACTATCAAACGGAGCAAGCTCCAGATTTTGAACTTCGTTGGAAGATACGCCATTGATATTCAAACGAAAGCTTGAAGTTTCGGATTTAGCAAGTTTTATGGAAGAAATTAAAACCTTTTGATCGTAAGGATTATAAACCTTTAAATGTTGTGTGGTTGAGCCTATGGTTGTAAATACAGTATCAAACATTACGGTATCAACAGAAAAGAGCAGCTTGACATTTGTCGATGACATATACTTTTCATCCTCACATGAAAATAAATACCCCAAGGAGAGGAATAAAATCAATATGTAGAAGAGGTTCTTCAAGCAATAGGTTTATGAAAATAACGTTCAGTAATATACACTTATTATGCCAAAATTAATAAATGATTTTTACATTTTTTAACATTTCTGCGAATATATGTCGAAATCAACTATTAAAATATTGAATCGACAATAATTTCCAGATAAATAAACCAATCTACTCGTCAATTGACCTATATTCAATTATTTAGGAACAAAAACAATTAAAATAATAAACATTAACAAATTAATATTTATTATTTTTTAAGCTCATAATTTATCAGGAAGAATACCTTTCGTTGTTTTTTTAACTTTGCTACCAGATTCAATGATACATGAAACGAACATCCTGCTGAGATAACCTGAACCTGAACGATGTAAAAAGAATGAAAATATAATTTGGAGTGGATATTCAATGGAATGAAAGTTCCACGAGAATATACAGATAATCAAGTCACTAACATCATCTATTTTCGAGTGAAAAAGCTACCAATATTAATCTGCCTATTGATTTTTGCAACCGGAATTACCTCGGCAAAAGAAAATCCCAGATTCCTGAAATATTCAAACGATCAATGGGTTGATTCATTAATGAAAAACCTGACATTGGATCAAAAAATAGGTCAACTATTTATGATTCAAGCCTATTCCAATCAAAAACACCAACAACCAGAGGAGCTTATAAAACAGATTAGTCAATTTCAGGTGGGTGGAGTCATTTTTATGCAAGGCAATCCGCTCGCACAATCCCGAATCTGCAACAGTTTTCAACAAACATCAAAAGTACCACTACTAGTGGCTATCGACGGAGAAACCGGGCTTGGATTCAGGCTAGATTCGACCATTAATTATCCGGTGCAAATGGCATTAGGTGCCATCACTGATGACTCATTAATTTACCGAATGGGCTTCGAAATAGGCCAGCAATGCCGTAGACTCGGCATACACATGAACATGGCGCCCGTATGCGATATCAACAATAACCCATCCAACCCAGTTATTAGTTACCGCTCTTTTGGAGAAGACAAATTGCAGGTAGCCCGAAAATCATGGTTATACGCGAGTGGGATGCAGGATGCCGGAGTATTGGCAACTGCAAAGCATTTCCCAGGACACGGGGATACTGAGACCGATTCTCATCTTCACCTTCCGGTTATCAACCAGACAAAAAGCGAACTCGATTCACTTGAATTATTTCCATTTTCGTACCTCATCGACAATGGTATTGGTGCCGTCATGACCGGGCATTTACAAGTTCCGGCACTTGAACCAAACACCCGGGTTCCGGCAACGCTATCTTCAAAAATTATAAAAAATAAATTAAAGAAAGAATTGGGCTTCGAAGGACTAATCATTACCGATGCTATGAATATGAACGGGGTTGGCAAAGTTTCTTCTTCTGAATTGGTCGTTCGGGCGTTAAAAGCCGGCAACGACATGGTTGAAATCGTTCCTAATCTGGAGCGGGCAATTACCGCGGTGAAACTTGCAGTTAATTCCGGAGAAATTACCAAGGATGAGATTGATTCGAAATGTAGAAAGATCCTTGCGGTTAAAAAATGGCTTGTACTTGATCAGCAAAAACCAATTGAAGCTGAGAACATTATAAACAGCTTAAACACAAACCAACATCTGCTAACCAAGAGACAACTTTTCGAAAAATCGCTTACTGTTCTCGAAAATAAAAACAACTTTCTTCCAATCCAAAGGCTTGATACTTTAAAGATTGCCAGTCTTGCTATTGGTTCAGCAGAGACCGTCCCATTTCAAAAAATGCTCAGCAATTATGCGCAGATTGACTATTTTAATGTGTCGAAAACACCAACAGAAGAAGAAATTACCAAACTGCTCAATCAGCTCAAATCGTACAACCTGATTATTACCAGCATCCACGGAATGGGTTTATACCCATCAAGGCGTTTCAGCATTACGGATCAACAAATTAATCTGGCAGCGAAACTATGTAATCAACATACTATTTTTGCTTTTTTTGGCAACCCGTATGCCCTTCAGTATTTTCCCCAGATTAAAAATGCCCAAAGCTTGATTTTGGCATACCAGGACGATAAAGAAGCCGAAGAACTATCAGCCCAACTCATTTGGGGAGCAATAGACGCAAACGGGAAATTGCCGGTAACTGTGAAAGATTTATACCCGATTAATTCCGGGATCGGCATAAACAACATTAAACGACTTAAATACACTCTTCCGGAAGAAGTAAAAATCAACTCCGGCTACCTTCAGCATTTGATCGATTCTATTGCTAATATGGGAATTGAGAAAAAGGCATTTCCCGGGTGCCAGGTTTTGATTGCCAAGGAAGGAAAAGTTATTTATAACAAAAGCTATGGGTTTCTGACTTACGACAACTTGCTTCCGGTGCAAAACGATGTGCTTTACGATCTGGCTTCGGTCACCAAAGTATCGGCGCCACTTCCGGCAGTGATGAAGTTGTACGACGAAAAAAAGATAAATCTGGATGCGCCCTATTCGAACTATCTTACCGAATTTAAGAATTCGAATAAATCAGACTTAATCGTTCGCGATGTATTGACCCACCAGGCCCGGTTGCAACCCTTCATTCCTTTCTATCTCGAACCGAAGACAAAATCTACGATACGAAAAGATGTATTCAAAAATCAGCCATCGGAACAGTTTCAGGTGCGCATTTCGAAAGATATGTACGTCAGGAATGATTTTGAGAAACAAGTAATCAACGACATTGTAAAATCGCCACTTCTCGCTAAAAAAGAATACGTTTATTCTGATCTTGGAATGGGACTTTTCCGTTTTGTAACAGAACGATTGACAAACATGACTTTCCCGGAGTATCTGAACAAAGAGTTTTACAAGCCGTTAGGTGCTGTTTCCACTGGATTTAAGCCCTATGAGCGGTACCCCATTCCTACCATAGCGCCGACCGAAGACGACCAGACTTTCAGGAAAGAACTTTTGCAAGGGTATGTGCACGATGAAATGGCCGCTGTTTTAGGCGGGGTTTCGGGGAACGCCGGACTTTTCAGCACAGCCAACGACTTGGCAAAAGTGATGCAAATGTATCTTCAGATGGGTTATTATGGCGGCAGGCAATACGTTTCATCTGCAACAATTAAAGAATTCACTAAAGTCCAATTTCCGAACAGCCCAAACCGCCGTGCACTTGGATTCGACAAGCCAAATCCGGGCATCAGAGGACAGAAGAACAAATTTCCGGCAGCCGATGCCAGTCCTGAAAGTTATGGACACACCGGATTTACAGGAACCTTTGTTTGGATGGATCCCGAAAACCAGCTTCTGTTCATCTTCCTTTCGAACAGGGTGTATCCAAGCAGAAGTCATTCAGGCATTTCTGACTTAAATATCAGACCTTCCATGCACCAGGCTATTTACGATGCAATTAAGAAAGGACTCAATTAATTATTAAAAATTGTTAAATTTTTAATCGATTCTTTACCGAATTGTGACTGATAGCTTCAATAAAACACCTTATGAGACAACATTTAGCATCTCGAAAATAAATTGTTCAATAGCTTTTCAGCAGCCGATTTCCCAAACCTGCCACTAAAACATAAAGGTTACCTCATTGTTATTTCTATATTAATTCTAACTTTAAACTGTGTTTGAAAATAAAAAGAGTGTACAACCATAAAAACTAAATGTCATGGAAAGAAAAATCACTTTTAACGAGCTACGTCACATCAAAGACAGTTTACCTGCCGGTTCCATCCATCAAATTGCGCAGGAATTTGGTATTGAAGTAGAAACCGTCAGGAATTATTTTGGAGGCGCAAACTATGTGAAAGGTAAATCTGTTGGATTGCACATCGAACCGGGACCAGACGGTGGCGTTGTTCTGCTTGATGACACTGCTATTTTGGACAGAGCTCAGCAATTACTTGCTTCGCATTCGAACTAAAAATTACATTTTATTATTTCAATAGACTGCTCTATCTTTATGGGGCAGTTTTTTTTTGTTCAATTTAAACTAAACCAAAAACCATGAAAAACACACTACTGGCCTTTTTACTTATTTTTCTTTCGCTCCCAGCATTTTCGCAGAAACAGCTCTTCAATGGTAAAAACCTAAAAAACTGGGATATTTCCCTTGGAACTCCGATCTCCGGATTCGAAGATCTGGCAAAAAAAGCCACTCCAGCCTCAACTTATAGCATCACAAAAATGGATGGACAAAATGTTATCCATATTTCGGGCGATATTTTTGCTTCGCTGGCCACTAAAGCCGAATACGGAAATTATCACCTCCGTTTGGAATTTAAATGGGGGGATAAAGTATACGGTACACGCAACAGTGGCTTACTTTACCACAGCTTTGGCCCATTTGGCGCTGCATACGGAACCTGGATGGCTAGCATTGAACATCAGTTGAAACACGAAAGCCTTGGTGACACACATTTAATGGACAATACCTACTGCGAAACCAAGACTATTAAAAGTAGCGACGGAAAAAATTTCAATTATTCTCCTGAAGGTCAGTCCACTTCATTCAGTGAAAAAGACAATGGCCGCTCAGTTAAGAAAGCAAAAGATGCTGAAAAACCACTTGGAGAATGGAATACCGTTGATCTGTATTGCTTCGGACAAACAGCCGTTCATGTTGTAAACGGACAAGTAGTGATGATCAATACAAATTGCTGCAAAATGGAAAATGGCTTAAAAATTCCGCTTACCAAAGGCAAAATCCAGTTGCAGTCGGAAGGTGGAGAATTCTTTATTCGGAAGGTTGAAATCAGCGACATTAATGAGATTCCTGCCGAATTACTAAAGTAAAAAAACGCATCAATCAATATTAAAATCCTGTCCGATTTTGTTTCCGGACAGGATTTTATTTTTCAGCTCTCATCTGAACTTTTTTCTTTCGGCGTGTACTGAATGAAAAAGTATCATCATGAACCACCAAAAGATAAATAACCTGACCGGATGGGGCGTTTTTGTCGTCTCGCTTATCGTCTACGTATTAACGCTCGAACCAACGCTCAGCCTGTGGGATTGCGGCGAATTTCTCACTTCTGCCTACAAACTCGAAATTAACCATTCGCCCGGTGCGCCTCTTTTTATGCTACTCGGGCGCATTTTTTCATTGTTCAGCTTTGGAAATCCTGAAAAGGCTGCGTATGCAATCAATTTAGTTTCTGCTTTTTCGAGTGCCGCAACCATTCTATTCCTCTTCTGGACCATCGTATGGCTGGTTTCAAAACTGGAGCAAAAACAAGGCAAAAAATTTCCCTCGATCCTAAAATTTGGGGCCGCGGCTGTTGGCGCGTTGTCATTTGCCTTTACCGATTCGTTTTGGTTTTCGGCAGTCGAAGCCGAAGTTTATGCACTCTCGTCACTTTTCAGTGCAGTTGTGCTTTGGGCAGCTACTAAATGGGAAAGAGAAGCCGATCTGTCCGACGCTTCCAGATGGATTGTACTCATCTTTTTCCTGATCGGATTGTCCATTGGCGTACATTTATTGAACCTGCTGGTCATTCCATCAGTTGGACTAATTATTTATTTCCGGAAATATACCTATTCACTGAAAGGTTTAATCGCAGCCATCCTGATCAGTGGAATAGGAATTGTCGCTTTACTCCAGGTTTTCATTCCGGGTTTGCTCGATGTATCCAAAAATCTGGAACTGTTTTTCGTAAACAGCCTGCATTTTCCCATTCATTCCGGATTAACCACTTACCTGATATTGCTTGCTGCAGCTCTCTCCGGAGGAATTATTTACAGCCACCGAAAACAGTTACCAAAACTAAATCTGGCTTTATTGTGCATGACATTTTTACTGGTGGGTTACACTTCGTATGTTGCTACTATCATCCGGGCATCGGCTAATGTTCCGGTCAACCAGGGAAATCCGGAAACGACATTCAGCCTTCTGAACTACCTGAACCGCGAACAATATGGCACCCGTCCAATCTTATATGCCGAAAACTTCGGATCGGTGGCTACCGGATTTAAAGAACGTGAAACATGGATCGCCAAAGATGGGAAATACATCAAAAGCCAACTAAATGCAAAAATTGAATACAATCCGAACACCATTGGGTTCTTCCCACGCATGCACAGCAACGAACCGGAACATATTGATGCCTATAAAAAACAATTTGGATTTAAAGGACGAAAAGTAAATGTTACCGATGAAGAAGGGAAACAGTCGGAAGTAACAATACCAACTTTTCAGGATAATCTGTCATTCTTCATGAATTATCAGTTGGGGTACATGTACATCCGCTATTTTATGTGGAATTTCGCCGGTCGCCAAAACGACATTCAGGGAACCGGAGGATTACTGAATGGCAATTGGCAATCGGGCATTCCGTTTATAGACGAACTGGTATCCGGGTCGCAGAAAAATCTTCCGGAGTTGGCCAAAGCAAACAAAGGACGAAACTCATACTATTTTTTGCCATTTATTTTGGGCATTCTAGGTCTTGTTTTTCAGTACAAAAACGACCGGCTAAATTTTCTAACGACAGGCCTGCTCTTTTCCCTGATGAGTTTTGCACTGGTGGTTTACCTCAACGAGGTACCCAATACGCCCCGCGAGCGCGACTATGTTTACGTGGGTTCATTCTATGTTTTCTGTATCTGGATAGGCTTTGGTACGTTATTCCTGTTCAGCAACCTTCAGAAATTAATGAAAGAAAAAACGGCGGTAATTACAGCGCTTTCGATGTGCCTGATAGGCTCACCGATCCTTTTACTCGCACAAAACTACGACGACCACGATCGATCTGGCCGTTATTCGGCGCGCGATCTGGCACGCAACTACCTTGAATCGTGCGAACCTAACGCCATCCTGTTCACGCATGCCGATAACGATACCTATCCGCTTTGGTATTGCCAGGAAGTGGAAGGCGTCCGTAGGGATGTTCGCGTGGTGGTTATGCCCTATTTATCGGCAGAATGGTATATTGGGCAAGTACAGCGCAAAATCTATCAAAACGAACCGCTGAAAATGTCGATCCCGCTCGAAAAATACGAATCGGGACAACTCAATTACGTTTACGTAGTTCCCAAAATTGAAACTGAGCAACGTATGAATGACGTACTTGAATTTATAGCCAGCGACTCGTCGCAAACAAAGCTGAGTGTTGAAAGTGGGGAGCAAATCAGCTACATTCCCGTCAATAAAATCAGGCTCGAAAATGCAAACCAGGACCCCATTCACATCGAACTCAACAAAAGAGGAATTACCAAGGGTGATCTGGCTTTTTACGACATTATTAATTCAAATCAAGGAAAACGTCCGATTTGCTTTTCGTCGTGGGTTGATGCCGAAGAACACGGCTTGCGAAACAATCTGATTTTTGAAGGTCTGGTTTATCGCCTCACCGATCAGAAATCTGACAGCAACTCGATCATCGACCTCGGAAAGATTGATACCGAAAGTCTTTATAACAAACTGATGAAACGTTGCAACTGGAATAATCTAGCTAATCCGAAAGTGTATTTCGACTGGCATCACCGCCGCATGTTTGCCTCGATGCAAATACGAAATGCATTTTACAGGCTGGCCGGGCAACTCACCGATGAGAAACAGAACGACAAAGCGCTCGAAGTACTGAAAAAATCGGAGCAGGTGATGCCGCTGAGAAATTGGCCGGTCGATTACCAAAGCATCATGCAGGCCACACTATACAACAGAATCGGGCAAAAACAGCTTGGCCAAACCCAATTTCAGAAACTTGCTAATTCGCTGGAGGAAGAGTTAGCGTATTTCTCCGCCTTCCCGGCCAATCAAAAGGAAACGATTCAGGAAGAAGCCGGATATCAATTATCGCTATACAATGAATTGATTAAACAAGCAGCAGATACACTTTCAGAATCAGAATTAAAAAACATGAAGGATAAGTTGAGGTTATTTGCCGGGAAGCTCGGATAGACGCTTTAGAAATAAGGCTGCCTCATAAGTTGGAACCTTGTGGACGGATCAAAAGTTATAGATATAGTCATCCTGAACTTGTTTCAGGATCCCACCGCATTGTATGTCAGACCCCGAAATAAATTCGGGGTGACATTCCACCAAGGATACTAAAAAATAAATGCCGCATAGAAATTTCATTCTACGCGGCATTTATGTATAAAAGAACGCTTCTGATTCAATTCAAACTATCAACACGAAGCGAATCGACCAACTGAATAAAATGAGCGCTGTCGGCAACAAAAACACGCTGACTGGAAATGGAATCGCTTGCAGTGATCTTTCCGGAGTCGAAAGTGAATTGGTTATTAAAAATTGAAAAGAAAAGCACCATCGAAACCATGACCGTTTTCAAAGCAAAGCTTTGTCCTGAAAATAACCATCCGGCGAAACTCGAAAACGAATTCTGTCTCACTTTGGCGCTGCTGTTTTTCAATAAAAAGGCATACGTCAGGCGATCTTCAATGGCCTTGTCCGGCTCACCAATACGATCGTTACGAAGCGCTTTTGAAAGCAATTGTTCTGAATTCTTATCCATGGTTTTAGTCTTAAAATTCAATTTCATCTTTTAAATATTCCAGCTTTTCAGCCAGCAGTTTTTTGGCATAAAACAGCCGCGACTTGACTGTTCCTTCCGGAAGCTCCAGTATTTCGGCTACTTCTTTAATCGAAAATCCCTCACGGTATCGCAGCAAAAATGCCGAACGATGTTCTTCTCCGAGGGGAGTCAAGTGTCGCAAAAATCTTTTCAACAACCTGCTCGTGTTCGATGGTCGAATCCGGCAAATAATCGATTTGAGGCTCCAATGCTTCAGCTTCCTGATATTCCTGGCGGATGCCTCGCTTTCGGTATTCGTTTTTGCACATGTTGTTGGCAACCGAATAAAACCAGGTCGAAAATGAATACATCGAATTATAGCTTTCAGGCTTTTCAATCAGTTTCAGGAAAAGTTCCTGTAAAAAATCGTTGGCCGAGTCAGCCGAGTTTCCCAGCATACGATAAAAATAATAGTACATCCGGCTTTTATACCGAAGGTAAAGTTCGCTGAATGCCGCCTGATCGCCCAAAACGATTTGCTGCATCAGTTCGCTGTCGCTAAAAATTCTATTTTTTCTCCGGAAAATCAATTCACCGATTTTTTAAGGATTAGCCACATCAGGGCTGTATATGAACCAATAATGATTAAAGGAGCGAGAGTTATCCGTTGGAAACTGAATATTTCAGGATTAAAAACATTCGGATCGCTGGAACCGCCTCCGCTCATCAGTACAAAGCCCAAAATTAATAAACTGAGGATCAGCATCAAAATCAGGTATTTCTTTTTTGTAAAGATCATATCTTTTTGTTCCTGTACACGCCAAAAACAAAAGGTTCAGATTATATCTAAAAAAAAATCGCCACTAAAAGAATTTTCAAATTCCCATAGTGGCGATTTCATTCAAAAACCTCATAATTACAATCTATTCCACGGAATAGCCGCAAGAATGACAACCAAGGCGATCAGGAAGAAAATAGTTGCGGTTTTAAATTTAGCCGAATCAGTTTTGGCCTTTTTCGATTTGGCACGTCCGATGTGCACCAAAACCACGGCAATTAACATCATTGCAAAATGTTCGACAGCGTAAAAAAACGCAAATCAGCGTTTTTCATCGCTGCACCAAAATCAGACATTGCTAATTTAGTGATCGGGCTCAGGAAAAAATAAAGTACCAAGCCGGTTAAAAGCTGTAAGTCCATGAGCGAAGTAAAAACGATGCCCAAAAGGTTATCAGTTTTTTGCCAGCGCTGACTGCCCAGCCATCCCACTGTATATTTAATCAAAGTAATAACCAAACTGAGCAAAACCAGCCATCGTAAGGTATCGTGTAAATGTAAAAAACCTGTGTACATGTTTTCTGAAATTTTATTGTTTCGATACTAAACGAATGAAAGCTGTTTTGGTTGAGAAAATTTAATTTTGGAACAGTTCAAGTCCTCCGATTGTGCGCATTCCGGGCACGTTCTCCAACGACAAACGGATCATTTTTGATGCAAGTAAATCGACAGGTGTTGGCCGGTAAGCCTTCAGAATAAATTTAGTCAGGAACCGGCTCAGGATCAGGCCAACCTTCTCTCCTGCCCTTTTCTCCTGACGGTCGCCATCTAATATCGATGGCCGAATAATAAACAATTTCTGAAACGGTAGTTTGGCAACAGCATCTTCCAACTCACCCTTTATTCGGGAATAAAACACCGAAGATTTTGGGTTAGCGCCCATCGACGAAACCAAAAGATAGGTTGGAATACCATTCTCCGCAGCCGCTTTAGCGAATTCGTATTGGTATGTAAAATCAACCCGATACTGATTTTCTTTGGTTTTTGCCGTTTTAATGGTGGTTCCCAATGTCGAAAATAGCGCATCACCAGTAACCAGAGATTTCCAGCTTTCCGCCTGATCAAAGTCTATGATTTGTTCTTCCAGCTTTGGATGCACCATGTTAGTTGTCCGGCGAACAAAAATGCGAACTTTATCAAATTCATGATGATCGAGTAATTGCAACAACAATTCGTGTCCAACAAGCCCGCTTGCTCCGATTACATTTGCTATTTGTCCCATATTATTTTCGTTTTACAATGCCATCATTTAAAACCTGTTCAAAATGATCGCTAATCGTTTTCTCAAACGGAATAAATTCGATCCCCAAATCCTTCCGGATATAACCATTATCAAATTGCAAATCAATTCCGACATTCAGTTTCACATATTTACGGGTAAAACCTGCAAAAGGAGCAATCAGCCAAAACAACCATTTCGGGACAAATCCCGTTGGTAGAGGATATTTTGGATAGTTTGCCTTAATAACATTCGCCATATCTAAAAATGTTTTTTGGTCGGAAACACAAATATGACGGCCTGATGCCGTCGGACTAAAACCAGCCAGAATATGAGCTTTTGCAACATCACGAACATCAACAAATCCCATTTTGCCGGAAGGAACACCGGTCTTAAACTTACCGGTAGCCAGTTGAATCATGATATCAATACTGGTCGAATCGGTTCGCTTACTAAGTGATGGACCCATGATAAATCCGGGATTGATCGTTAATAGATCCCATCGAGTCTGCTTGCCAGCCATTTCCCATGCCAGCTTTTCCGCCAATGTTTTCGAATAGGGATAAGGTTGATGATCGACAGAACTCGAAAAGTTCCAATCATCTTCGCTAAAAATTTCATTCGCTGTTTTATAAATATCAACAGCATCGCCATAAATAGCTACAATACTCGAAGTCAGCACAACTCGCTTCACACTTTCGGTTGCATTTACCGACTCCAACACATTTTTGGTTCCTTCAAGGGCAGGCTCAATCAGTTCTTTTTGGGCATTCTTTAATCCTGAAATTTTGAATGGTGATGCCGTATGAATGACTAGTTCGCAGCCAGCCATAGCTTCTGCAAAACTTCCCTTTTTGAGTAGATCGGCTTCATAGAAGGTCAATGTTCCTTTACTTTTTACGGCCAAAGCAGTCAGATGTGCCGATTTGTTCTTTTGCGACAGGTCTCTGACCGTAGTCCGAACCTCTTTTCCTTCATCCAGTAATTGTTTAATAATCCAGGAAGCCAGATAACCTGTGCCTCCGGTAACTAAAACCGGCTTTGATTGATCTATCGTTTGCATGATCTATTTAATTAATATTAAAACAGTTGAATAAATTTAGAAATATTATTCGATTAAATCGTTTTGAAACCAGGAAAGCAATAAAATGGTTAAATTCGCCAGACCTAACTAACAAATAAACTCAGAATAAACCATGAAACGAATACTACTCCTTTTTGTTTTGGGAGTGTTTTTAAAAGTAAACGCTCAGGAAATCAAATGGCAAGGCCCTTCAGAAAATTTCAAAAATGGCAAACTCAAAGTTTCGTCGAACAGCCGATTTCTCGAATTTGAAAACGGGAAACCATTCTTTTACCTCGGCGACACTGCCTGGGAATTGTTTCACCGGTTAAACAAAGCCGATGCTGAAAAATATTTAGAAAACAGAAGAGCGAAAGGGTTCACTGTAATTCAGGCAGTTGCATTGGCTGAGCTTGATGGCTTGAACACGCCCAACATGGAAGGCGAAAAACCACTCGTAGATAATAATCCGGCCAAACCCAACGAAAAATATTTTGCTCATGTTGATTGGGTCATCAGGAAAGCGGAAGATAAAGGTATTTTTTATCGGGCTGTTGCCCACCTGGGGCGATAAAGTTGACAAGCAATGGGGCGTTGGACCGGTAATCTTCAACAAAGAGAATGCTTTTCAATACGGGAAATGGATAGGCAACCGCTACAAAGATTATCCGAACATCATCTGGATCAACGGTGGCGATCGCCAAGGTGGAGGTGCCAATTTTGAAGTCTGGAATGCCTTGGCTGCCGGAATAAAATCGGTGGACAAAAACCACTTGATGACCTTCCATCCGTCAGGAGGGTCAAGTTCGTCAAAATGGTTTCAAAATCAGGATTGGCTCGATTTTAACATGATGCAAACTGGTCATGGCGAGCGTTCTTACGCAGCCTACAAAAAGCTCATGGCTCCTGATTATCAGCTAAAACCCACAAAACCTACTTTTGATGGAGAACCGCGCTACGAAGACCATCCGCACGATTGGAAACCTGAAATTTTGGGTTGGTTCGACGATGCTGACGTTCGTCAGGCGGCCTATTGGAATTTATTTTCAGGGGGATTTGGTCATACGTACGGCTGCCATGCCATCTGGCAAATGCTCACTCCGGATCGCCAGCCTGTTGGATTTGCACGCCACACCTGGTACGATGATTTGGATTTGCCCGGTGCCGCAGATATGCTCAACGTTCGCCGCCTGTTGGAAAGCCGCTCAATGACCGAAAGAATCCCATTTCAGGAATTAGTTACCAACGGTTACATGCCAGAAACCGATTACATTGTAGCTACGAAAGGTAAAAACTATGCGTTCGTATACATTCCAACAGGTTGGGGAGCAAATATCAATCTTGAGAAATTGAGCTGGAAACAATCGGTTATTTGGTGGTTCAATCCCCGCACGGGTGAAGCGACCAAATTAAAGGAGCTGGCAAACAGCGGAATTCAGGAATTTAAACCAACCACTGGCGGACGTGGAAACGACTGGGTGCTTGTAATCGACAACAAAGAGGCTGGATTTGCAGCACCTGGAAATTAAGCGATTATTGCCAGGTGATCTTAAATTCGAAAGAGTTCTAATAGTGATGGGTTATTCAAACTGTTTCATGTATTCCAGAAAGGCTTTGGCTGTTCGATCCATGTTTTCCATGGAGCCGCCCCCTTCGAGCACTTCGCACATTTCGTAAATTACCCAACCCTGATAACCAATCTCTTTAAGTGTATTGAACCATGTTTTGTAGTCAATGATTCCTTTTCCCATCTGGGTGGCGCGCATAACGGGTTGCTGTGGCGTATAATTAGTCAGGTCGTTCACGTAACTAAAGCGTGATTGCCGCACATAATCGGCAGCAATGGTCTGTGCCAGAAAAGGTTTCATTTTCAGGATCGACTGGCGAATTTCATCTGTGCTGAGTCCTTCGAGTGTTGGCGACCAGGCATCCCAACCAGCCAAGACATTGGGCATATTCACTTCTTTTAGCAACCAATACATGGCATCGTGGTGCAACGCGATGTCGTGGTGGTTTTGGACAACCAGCGTAACATCATATTTGGCGGCAAGCTTCCCGGCCATTCGCAACCCATTTACCACTTCAGCATATTGTTTGTCGTAGGCAATTCCGGGACGTTCATATCCGGTGAACACCCGAACCACTTTAGTCCCAAGATCATTGGCAAGTTCGGCCAATTCGCCAACCCAGGCAGCCTGAATTTCAGCATTAGGGATTCCTGGTTTATCAATTCCGGCAGTAAAATCAGTATATCCAGCCAGACCAACGAGTGTCAGCCCAAGCGAATCAATTTTTGCTTTCAGCCTTGCCCGTGCAGCTTTGTCGTAATCGTGAGGCGAAAGATGTGGCCGTTTGGCAGCCAGCATAACTCCCTGATAACCTAACTCTTTTGCCTTAACCAGAAACTGATCGACCGTAAGTTGAGGTTGACCGCGCCAAACGCCCATGTAACTCACCGAGTGCAGGCAAGTTTTCACTTTAAAATCTTTCGGATTTCCTGAAGGTAGTATTTGTGCCAGAAGGCTGGTCGACAGAAGAAAAATGGGGATCAACAAGCCGAAATTCAGTTTAGCTCTCATGGTCTGGTAGTTAAGTTTAGTCCCGATGAAAATAGCAATTTTTTTCTGCCCATTCCAACAAGCATCAGGCAAAACCAACCAAAAGACTATTAAGCCATCGAAAATCAAATATGCTGGATGTCAACCAAATTTCGATTGACTTGTTAAGTATTTAATTTTCGGACATACGTATCTTTATAAACCTAATTAAATAACAATGACCGCAAAAATTCACAGTTTAGGGGGTTACATTCATGAATACCAGAAAAGTCTTGCCAATCCGGAAGCTTTTTGGGCTGAAGTAGCCGAAGGGTTCTATTGGCATAAGCGTTGCGACAAAGTCTTAGAATGGGACTTCGAAAGCCCTTCAATCAAATGGTTTTCGGGAGGAAAATTAAATATTACCGAGAATATTTTCGAACGGAATCTGTACACCATCGGAAACCAGCCTGCCATTATCTGGGAACCAAACAACCCGGAAGAACAATCAAGAACATTAACTTATACCGAATTATACCGGGAAGTCAACCGATTTGCCAATACCCTCAAAAAAATGGACGTTAAAAAAGGCGACCGGGTGGCTATCTACATGCCAATGATCCCTGAACTGACTATTGCCATGTTGGCATGTGCCCGGATTGGTGCCATTCACTCGGTTGTTTTTGCCGGATTTTCAGCAGCTTCACTGGCAGACCGGATTATTGACGCAGAAGCCAAAATTGTACTTACGGCCGATGGAGGTTTCCGTGGCGAAAAAATTACCCCACTCAAAAATATTGTTGACGAAGCTTTGGACAGTTGCACAACCGTTGAAACGGTAATCGTCTACGAACGGACCAAATCGAATATCAAAATGGTTGAAGGCCGCGACATCTGGTGGCACGCGGCCATTGAGGGGCAATCGGATGAATGTGTGGCGGAGGAGATGGATGCTGAAGACAATCTGTTTATTCTTTACACCTCCGGATCGACAGGCAAGCCCAAAGGAATTGTACATTCTACAGGCGGATACATGGTTTATTCGGCCTATACTTTTCACAACGTGTTTCAGTACAATGCCGGTGATGTATACTTCTGTACGGCCGACATTGGCTGGGTTACCGGTCATTCGTACATCGTTTATGGCCCACTCCTGAATGGCGCACAAACACTGATGTTCGAAGGAATTCCAACCTGGCCCGATGCCGGACGTTTTTGGGATATTGTTGACAAATATAAAGTCAACCAGTTTTACACCGCGCCAACAGCAATTCGTTCGTTGCTGGCTTTGGGTATGGAACACATTACTGATAAAGATTTGTCGTCGCTTAAAGTGCTGGGAACCGTTGGCGAACCAATCAATGAAGAAGCCTGGCATTGGTACCACGACCATATTGGTCGCAACCGCTGCCCGATTGTGGATACCTGGTGGCAAACAGAAACCGGTGGAGTAATGATCAGTCCGCTACCTGGAATTATTCCGACCAAACCTTCGTTTGCAACATTGCCACTACCCGGAATTCAGCCGGTAATTGTAAATGAAGTTGGAAAAGAACTCACGGGAAATAGTGTAAAAGGAAATCTTTGTCTGAAATTTCCATGGCCCGGAATTGCGCGCACCATTTGGGGCGATCACGAACGTTTCCGGCTTACGTACTTTGCCACATTCAAAAACATGTATTTTACCGGCGATGGCGCCCAGCGCGACGAAGACGGATATTACCGCATCCTTGGCCGTGTTGACGATGTGATTAATGTTTCAGGGCACCGACTTGGAACAGCTGAAATTGAGAATGCGATCAATGCCCACCCGCTGGTGAACGAATCGGCTGTTGTTGGTTATCCGCATTCAATCAAAGGACAGGGAATTTATGCGTTTGTGGTTTGCGGCGAACTTTCGACGGGCGGTGAAGAAGGTATCCGGAAAAGTATAAAGATGGCGGTTACCAACATGATTGGCCCATTTGCACGACCCGATTTAATCCAGCTTGTTCCGGGATTACCGAAAACCCGTTCAGGAAAAATTATGCGCCGTATACTCCGGAAAGTGGCCGAAGGCGATGCTACAAACTTAGGAGATATTACTACTTTGCTCGACGAAGATGTTGTTGTTAAAATTATTAATGGAGCATTGGTTGAAGTGAAACGGTAAGGAAGTTATCAGTCGCAGTGTTCAGTATTCAGAAATGGGAACTGAATACTGTGACTGAACACTTTTTATTCTTCCATCAGCCCCATCGATTTAAATACCTTTTCGACAACGCCACGACGGCTTTCCTTGAATTTTTCAGTATTGTCCTGTCCCGACTCAACATTACAAACATAAATCCAGGTATTTCCGTTTTCTTCCAGATACCCGACTAGCCAGCCGACATTGTTATTATCCTGAACAGTCATGCCGGTTTTTCCGCTAAACGTCCAATTATCGGTCTTTTTCAGCACAATCAGTTTTTTAACCAGATCAATATTCTCCTGAGAGAAGGGTAATTTGTTGGTATAAAAATGAAGGATGAAATTCATCTGTTCCCATGGGGTAATGCGCGAATTGCCCCAAAGCCAGAAGCGGTCGATGGTTTCTTTTGAAATGTCCATTTTTCCGTAGTCCGAGTCTTCAACAAATTCCTTCATTCGCTCAGGTCCAATCCGACGGGCTACTTCCTGAAAATAGGGCACAACCGAATATTGAATAGCGCTGGCAAGGGTATGATCCCGGTTCCATTCTTCAACCGAGCTTGCAACTCCATTCCACGGAATAACCATATTCTCATCAGTAACCACACCAGTTTCGAGGCCAATTAATGAATTCAGTATTTTGAAAGTAGAAGCGGGCAGATATCCTTGTTCGCAGCGGGCCGAATTATAAATCTGGTAAATGTCGTTTTTTACATCATAGATCAGGAAGCAACCTTTCACTCCATATTCTTCAAAAAAAGGTTGAAAGTTTGGCGGAACATCCTTTACTGTTTTTACCGTGCACGAATTCAAGCCAATAAAAACGGCCAGAACAATCCACATTTTGAGAAGTTTCGCCTGCATAACTGTGTTTTCGAATTTGGAAAGACATAAAAAAGGAGCAGCAAAAGCCGCTCCTTCAAAAGTATATTTTTTATGCTTTAGTTGTTCTTGTCTTACACAGACGAAGCACACAAAAATCTTCAAATTATTTTGCAACCCGTTCAAGCCATTTCAGCATAAATATCATGGTAAACATGGAGATCATACAGGCAGCTACAAATAAAGTCCAGGTCATCCAGATTGGAATAGTAGAATATAGAATAGCACCTACAAACAGCAATGAATTACCGATTGCTGTAGCTCCAAGCCATCCTCCTTGCATAACTCCTTGATATTGTGGAGGAGCAACTTTTGAAACAAATGAAATTCCAAGGGGACTGATAAACAACTCAGCAATGGTCAAAATGAAATAAGTAAAAATCAACAGATATGGAGTTACTTTTAAGTTCTCAGCCAATGGAACACCACCTTCTGCCGGATTAATCGCAGAATGTAAAGGAAGCTTACTAACATACGAACCAATGGCCATCACAAGAAAAGCAATTGCAGCAATGAACATACCGATTGCAATTTTTCGTGGGGTGGAAGGTTCTTTACCGTTTTTTCTCAACCAGCCAAAAAAGGCTAAAACAAGCGGAGTAAGAAATACAACAAAGAACGGATTTATGGACTGAAAAATTTCAGCTCCCTGTAGGCTGAGGCCACCTAAAGAAATTCTCACGCTACTTAAATCTGTATATTCTTTTGCAAAATAGGTTAGAGTTAAACCATTCTGGTGAAATGAAAGCCAAAAGAAAATAGCCACACCAAAAACGGCAAACAAGGCATACAGGCGTTGTTTCACTTCTTTAATGTCCATTACAATGGCATCCGGATCAACGGCAGCACCAGAGATAACCACTTTTTTAGCATTCGGAAATTTTTTCTTATTCACCAAATAGATAGTCAACGAAATGGCCATTGCAAGAATTGCACTTCCAAAAGCATAATGAAATCCGGTAGTAAATACATTCAAATAATCCTTCGCAAATACCGTAATATCAGCAACCGGAGCAGAACTTACCTTAGTTGCCATTTGAGTCAATGATTCGGAAGCTACTGAATTAATGGTTCCATCCAAATGTGCATGACAAAGTGCTGGTAGGTCAGCATTGTACTGAAAACCATGTTTGCCTAACCACCAATTCCGGACTCCGATTGCAGCAAGCGGAGCAAAAATAGCTCCCACATTAATAAACATATAAAACAATGAAAAACCAGAGTCTCTCATCTTTCCATATTGAGGGTTGTCATACATTTGGCCAACCAAAGCCTGCAAATTCCCTTTAAACAAACCATTACCAAAAGCAATTACAAATAATCCAATACAAGTTAAAGTCAGAAAAAGAACTTTGTTTGGAGTTGGTGTTGGAGAAGGAATAGCAATCAAGAAATATCCAACTGCCATCAAAATTAAACCAGTTAAAATTGTGCCTTTGTAGTTTCTGGTTTTATCTGCGATTAAACCTCCAACAAATGCCAAAATGTAAATTGAGAAGTAAAAAATGGAATAAATAATTCCGGCATTTACACCTGATAAACCAAACTTTGCCTGGAGAAATAGAACGAGTATGGCCATCATGGTATAAAAACCAAAGCGTTCTCCCATATTCGCCAGAGCCGCCGATAGTAATCCCTTTGGGTGTTGTTTAAACATATTCCGATTTTTTAAAATTAATGAAAGGTTAGAATAATGTAAGTTTTTGCAATAGTGACAAATATAGCTAAGTTTTTAATGATTAAAATTTGACGTTTGTCAGTTGTCGGAAATAATAACGATAATGAAGGCTATAAATGAATATTATCCGATCATTCAGAGTTCAGATTACATCCGGCAGCTATACTTTATGAATGTCAACTGCGAAACCATCATTTTCGAAGTTTTTCGCTTTAAACTTCGTACTTTTGACTTTAAACTTGACTCCGATGAAACTTTTTACCTGTAAACAAATCGCCGGAATTGACCAACTGACTATGAAAATGGAGCCGATTTCATCCATTTACCTGATGGAAAGGGCTTCGTTTAAAATAGCCGATTGGGTAATGAAACACATGAACCACGGTCGGCATGTTTATTTATTTGCCGGACCGGGAAACAATGGTGGCGATGCGTTGGCTGTTGCACGGATGCTGGCTGGGAGCAATCTGAATTGCACTGTTTATCTGGCTGATTTTGGTCGAGAGCTCAAAGGCGATCCGGCAATCAACTGGAAACAACTCGAAGAACAGGACAAGCTTGTCCTGAAGAGGATAGATTCTGAAAATACAATTCCAGAAATTCCTGTGGATGCAATTGTCATCGACGGACTGTTTGGATCGGGCCTGAATAAACCGTTGGACGGACTGGCAAAAAAAATAGTAGAACAAATAAATCAATCCGGAGCCGAAGTCATTTCAATCGATATTCCAAGTGGACTTTTCGGGGAAGACAATTCGGGCAACGATCTTTCAGCAATCATCAAAGCCAGCCACACCCTTACTTTTCAATTTCCAAAACTGAGCTTTCTTTTTCCTGAAAATGCTCAATTTGTTGGTGACTGGACGGTTCTGCCCATTGGGTTACATCCCGAAGCCATCAATCAAACCGAAAGTAATTTCCATTTCCTGACCAAAGAATTCATTTCAGGAAAGATTAAAAAGCGCGGAAAATTTTCGCACAAAGGAACATACGGCCATGCGCTGCTGATTGCCGGGAGTTATGGAAAAATGGGCGCTTCGGTTCTGGCATCGCGGGCTTGTTTGCGCTCTGGAACGGGCTTGCTGACTTGTCATATTCCGCAATTGGGCTACGAAATCATGCAAAATTCGGTTCCCGAAGCCATGATTTCAATTGACTCTTCAGAAACGGTATTCTCAGAAGTACCTGACTTATCGCCATTTTCTGCCATTGGAATTGGCCCCGGACTGGATAAAAAACTTGAAACACAACAAGGGCTGAAAACTTTGCTTCAGACAAACCCCGGTAAACTGGTAATGGATGCCGATGCCCTGAACATTTTATCCGAAAATCAGGATTGGTACAATTTTCTGCCTGAAAGTACAATATTGACGCCGCATCCCAAAGAATTTGAGCGACTGGCCGGACCGTCGACTGATTCTTACGAGCGTTTGCAAAAGCAACTCCAGTTTTCAGCAAAACACAAGGTTATCGTTGTTTGCAAAGGCGCACATAGTTGCCTTACTTTTCCGGACGGACGAGTATTTTTCAACAACACCGGAAACCCGGGCATGGCAACTGCCGGAAGCGGCGATGTTTTGACCGGAATTATTCTCGGTTTGCTGGCCCAGAATTACACGCCCGAAGATGCAACTTTGCTTGGAGTTTATCTCCACGGACTGGCGGGCGACCTGGCAGCAACCAAATTAGGAGAATATTCGCTGATTGCCGGTGACATAATCAGCCATCTGGGAAAAGCTTTTCTTAAACTCGAATAATATTTTGGTTATTTTTGGGTTTTTAATTACAGAGAAAACAGAAACCAATTAAATTCAAACAATGAAGACTTCAATATTCACGATCATTTTGTTGCTGTTTACAGCAACACTTTTTGCCGCCCCAAAAGACGACAAGAAAAAGGAAGTGCCCGGTGCAGCTTCCGGACCTTTGGAAGGTGTCGTTTACAGCCTGCCGCAAACCGGCATTCGCGTTCACCTCAGGGCCACCCGCGAACGTTTTGTGAATGGCCCGTTCTGCAACTATGCATCGAAGATGCTCGGCATCGACAATGCGCCAACAACAAGTAGCGACCGCTGGAACATCGACGAAATGCAATTGGAAACATTCAGCCAACCCGATCCTGACCAGGTACGCAAAGCGCTCGGGCAAGCTGCTCAACTAGTAAGTTTAACCCAATCAGGCATTCTGGCCGGAATAAATGCTGATGTAAAATCTCAGGAATCAGGAATTGAAACCCAATCGTTCCTGACTAAAGACTTACAAAACCGCGTGAATTTTACCGACTTATCGATCTGGAGTTTCTATTCTCCAGCCGACTCGACCAAAAGCTTTAAAATGGTTTCAAAAAATATCGATCAGAAAGCTGCCGAAGCTGCCGAGACCATCTTCAATCTCCGGAATTCGCGTTTTGCTTTGCTTACCAATGCCGACGACGAACCACTTCCCGATGGAAAAGCATTTGAAGTAATGCGCGACGAGTTGGCCAAAATGGAGGAAAATTACCTCGCTCTCTTTATCGGTAAATCATCTAAACAAACCTACGATTTCAGTTTTGATTATATTCCCGGAGAAAAAACAGCCAAAGGCGAAGTATTTTTCCGTTTCAGTGAAGACCGTGGCGTGTTGCCAAAAGCTGATTTATCCGGACGGCCAATTGTGATCGAAATTACAAAAGACGACAATCTGGCTGCAAAGCAAAGTGGGCTCAGCACATCGGCCAATCCGGAAGCTGGGAAAAGCGGTTTATACTACCGTATTCCGGGAATGTCTGAAATCCGCATTCTTGATGGAAGCAAACAATTGGCTGGAGCCCGCACTCCTATTGCGCAGTTCGGAACCACAGCGCCCGTTCCGGAGGATTTACTGGATGGAAGCTACAAACTCGAATTCTTTCCGGTTACAGGAGCGATTAAAAGCATCACCGAAATCAAATAGAAAGAAACACCTTTATCAATGAGGTATATTAATCCCGGGAGTTAACTTCTGGGATTTTTTTACCTGAACTTTATCGTCGTTTCACGGAAGTATATTTTCTTATATTTAGCGCATTAAAAATTTACAAAACCCTTTTCAACATGAATGAAATAAAAGCGACTCTTCGCGACTCTAAAACCGCCCGATGGCTAGTGCTCATACTGATATCGTTCACTATGATGTGTGCATATTATTTAACCGATGCCATGGCTCCTTTACAGGAAAGGCTTCAAGGCACTCTGTCATGGTCGGCTTCCGACTACGGATTTTTCACCAGCGGATACGGTTGGTTTAACGTATTTTTGCTGATGCTTGTATTCAGCGGAATGATCCTCGACAAAATGGGCGTTCGCTTTACAGGAATCCTCTCCATCGGAATCATGTTGATTGGTGCAGCCGTTAAATACTGGGCTATTTCAGGTCATGTTCAGGGAATGTTTGAATTAAATATTTTGGGCTGGCAGGCTATTGCCTCATCAGCCAAATCATCCGTAGTTGCCGGATTCGGTTTTGCCATTTTCGGGGTAGGCTGCGAAATGTTCGGAATCGCCGCCAACAAAGCGGTAGTTCGCTGGTTCCGCGGAAAGGAAATGGCACTGGCCATCGGATTAAATACATCAACCGGTCGTATCGGAACCGCCTTGGCCATGTTCACCCCAATACCTTTGGTTCGGATGACTGGCGACATCAGTGCACCCGTTCTCCTTGCTTTAGTTTTCCTGTGTATTGGTATGCTGGTTTTTATTCTTTTCACCGTCATGGACCGCAAACTGGACAAGGAAGATGCCGATGCCGGTGTAGCTGCTGACGAAGAATTTAAGTTTGCCGACATTATTGAAATTGGCCGAAACCGCGCATTCTGGTACATTACTACTTTGTGCGTGTTATTCTATTCTGCGGTTTTCCCATTCATTAAATATGCTACCAACATGATTGTCCAGAAATTCGAGATTTCTGACTCTTTCGCCGGATACATTCCAGCATTGCTGCCTTTTGGAGCGTTGCTCCTTACGCCTGTGTTTGGCAGCATTTTCGATAAAAAGGGGAAAGGGGCAACCATTATGATTATTGGTTCTATCCTGTTGGTTTGTGTTCACCTGTTGTTCTCCATCCCATCACTAAATAGTCTTCCAGTTGCCATTGGATTGGTTATTCTGCTAGGTATTGCCTTCTCAATGGTTCCTGCAGCCATGTGGCCATCTATTGCCAAGATTATTCCTCACAGCAAACTGGGAACGGCTTATGCCATGACATTCTGGGTTCAAAACTGGGGATTAATGGGCGTTCCATTGCTTATTGGTATTGTTTTGGACAAATACTGCATCACGGGTACGATAACTAAAATGGTTGACGGCAAAGAGCAAGTTCTTACTCAATACAACTACATGATCCCGATGCTTATATTTGCTTTCTTCGGATTTCTTGCCATTGGGTTTGCCTTACTCCTGAAAGCTGAAGACCGCAAAAAAGGCTATGGTCTGGAAAAACCAAACATCAGGGAATAATAAGTTTCTGAATTGAAAATATAAAAAACCTGCATTCATTTTAAATGAGTGCAGGTTTTTTTATTGTTCCGTTTCAAGAACAAACTACACAGATTAATTGTACTTTTAGGAGCTGTCATTTTTTGCCAAAAAGAGTAACAATTTTGTGAGTTGGCGACAATCAAAATGCAGCTCAAATATGCGTCAATTATCGCTTTTCGATCGAATTTTATTTTAAAAATAACTATATGAGCAACGAAATCTCAACATTAACGCCCAACCAGGTTTGGGAAAATTTCTACCAGTTGACGCGTATACCGCGTCCTTCTCATCATGAAGAGCAAATCCGCAAATTCATTTTTGATTTTGGCAAAAGCCTCGGATTGGAAACCATTCAGGATGAAACAGGAAACGTAATTATCCGCAAACCGGCCACTGCCGGAATGGAAAAACGCAAAGGCGTCATTCTACAAGGTCACCTCGACATGGTGCCGCAAAAAAACAGCGACAAAGACCACGATTTTGCCAAAGATCCAATTGAAACCATCATCGATGGCGAATGGGTAAGAGCCAACGGAACCACTCTTGGAGCCGACAACGGAATTGGAGTAGCTGCTGCAATGGCTGTTCTGGCATCGAAAGACTTGGCACACGGTCCGGTTGAAGCGCTTTTTACCGCTACTGAAGAAACCGGCATGGATGGCGCCAACGGCCTGAAATCGGGAATGCTGAAAGGCGACATCCTGATTAACATGGACTCGGAAGACGAAGGTGAATTGTATGTGGGCTGTGCTGGTGGTGAAGATGCCACTGCAAAGTTTAGCTTTACTGAAGTTCCGGTTCCTGCCGAATCAATCGCATTTAAACTGAATGTTACCGGTCTGAAAGGCGGTCACTCCGGATTGGACATCAACCTGGGTCGCGGAAATGCCAACAAAATTTTCTTCCGGGTACTGAAAGAAGCTTATAAAGTTTGTGGCCTTCGTTTAGCATCCATTAATGGCGGAAACCTGCGCAATGCCATTCCGCGCGAAGCATTCGGAGTTGTAACTGTTCCGTATGCCACAGCCGACAAATTGGTCGGATTGGTTGCCGGATTAACCACCATCATTAAACGCGAACTGTCAGCCACCGAGCCAACGCTTAAAATCGAACTTTCGAAAACAGAAATGCCAGCATCGCTGATCGACGAACCTACTCAGATCAACCTCACTCATGCCATTGTTGCCTGCCCTAACGGAGCCATCCGCATGAGCGACAGCATGCCCGGATTGGTTGAAACTTCCACCAATCTGGCTATTGTGAAATCGGACAATGAAACGAAAACAATTAGCATTTCATGTCTGATGCGCAGTTCAGTTGATTCAGCCCGTGCAGAATTAGGTTCACGGATGGATTCGGTATTTTCACTGGCAGGAGCCAAAGTAACTTTGACCGGTGGTTATCCGGGATGGAAACCAAACATGGAATCGCCTATCCTGAAAACCATGCTTCAGGTTTATAACGACAAATTCGGTCGTATTCCTGAAATTAAAGCGATTCATGCCGGACTGGAATGTGGAATTCTGGGCGGAACTTATTCGCATTGGGACATGATCTCATTCGGACCAACCATCCGTTTTCCTCATTCACCCGACGAAAAAGTGAACATCGAATCGGTCAGCAAATTCTGGGACTTTTTGGTTGAAACACTGAAAAGTATTCCTGCGAAATAGTATTCCCTTCTAGTGAGCGGCTGACTTGAAGTTACCCGCTCACTATTTTAACCTAACCCAACCTCATGCAAAAACTTACCTTTTCCTTCATTTTTGCACTAGTTTCATTTGCGGTATTTTCTCAGCCGATCAACCCTGCCCTTCCTGATTCAAATCAACCAACAGAAATCCCCGGAATGAAACTCGTTTGGGCCGATGAATTTAACAGCAACGGCAAACCCAATCCTGAATTCTGGAAATACGAAAAAGGCTTTGTCCGGAATGAAGAATTGCAATGGTATCAGGAAGCGAATGGCAATTGCACCAATGGTGTTCTCCTCATTGAAGGCCGTCGTGAAGAAATTTCCAATCCCAAATATCAGGCCGGAAGCCAAAGCTGGCGAACAAACCGGGAAACAGCACATTACACTTCGGCAAGCATCAATACACGCGGACAAAAGCAATGGTTATATGGCCGATTTGAGATTCGCGCCAGAATTGATACTACCTTGGGTTCGTGGCCAGCCATCTGGACTTTAGGCGTTGCCAAACAATGGCCATCGAACGGTGAAATTGACATTATGGAGTTCTACCGAGTAAATAATGTGCCTACCATTTTGGCAAACACTGCTTGGGGAACCGATAAGCAGTTTGTTGCGAAATGGGACACCGAACGAATTCCGTTTGCTCATTTTCTCGTTAAAGATCCGGAATGGACCAAGAAATTCCACATCTGGCGCATGGACTGGACAAAGGAATCGATCAAACTTTATCTGGACGATGAATTGCTGAACACTACTTTATTGAGCGAAACCATCAATCCGGATGGGTTTAATCCGTTCATGCAACCACACTATTTACTCCTGAATCTGGCAATCGGCGGTAATGGCGGCAATCCGGATCAATCGAAGTTCCCGATTCGGTACGAGGTTGATTACGTAAGAATCTATCAGTAAAAAAAATAGTCAGGGTTTCACTTTAAGTGAAGCCCTGACTATTTTGATCACTGAAACTAAAAACAGCGACTACTTGAATAACTCTTTATTAGGCTGTGCGCCCATCGTAAATTCAAGAGTTCCGCCATCCACAATTTCCTGATGGGTAATGAAAGTGCGGTCTAAAGCTTTTCCGTTCAGTTTCACTTCCTGAATGTATTTATTTTCTTTCGAGGCCAACGGAGCTTTCATGGTAAAGAATTTACCCGGAGCAACTTCCACTTTGGCTTCCTGAACAATTGGGGAACCGAACTGGTACTGCAATTCCGAAGGATTTACCGGATAAAAACCCATCGCGCTGAACACGTACCAGGCCGACATTTGTCCGCAATCTTCGTTTCCGCATAAACCATCGGGTTTGGTGGTGTACATGGTTTCCTGAATCTGGCGGTTCAGCTCCTGCGTGCGCCATGCACGTCCGGCGTAATTGAACAGGAAAGACGTATGATGACCCGGTTCGTTGCCATGAGCATATGCCCCAATTAATCCTGAAATATCGTTCGAAGCCTCTTTGCCTTTCACACCTTCTTCAACCTTAAACAATTGGTCGAGCTTATCGGCAAAGGATTCTTTTCCGCCAAGCAATTCAATCAAACCGTTCACATCTTGCGGTGCCAACCACAAATACTGCCATCCGTTTCCTTCGGTATAGTCACTTCCTTCGTGTTTCGAGAAAGCCGGATCAAATGGCGTTGTCCACTGGCCATTGCTCAGTTTTCCTCGCATAAAACCAGTTTCCTTGTCGAAATAATTTTTGTAGTTGAGTGCGCGTTTGGCAAAATAAGCGGCGTCTTCGGTTTTTCCTAATTTCTGAGCAACAGCAGCCACAGCCCAGTCATCAATAGCCACTTCTTCCGATTTAGCTACCGATTGTTGAATCTTGTCAGCTGGCATATAACCCAGTTTATCGTACAAACCCATTCCATCGCGATCGGCCATCGAAGTCGCTTTCATCGCTTCAAAAGCCAATTGCTGATCAAAATCGCCAATTCCTTTCAGGATAGCTTCGGCAACAACCGATATAGAATGATTGGCCACCATACACCAGGTTTCGTTGCCTTCGAGTTCCCAAACGGGCAATACGCCGGTCTGTTTGTAATGATCGAGCATGGTTTTTACCATGTCGTTTACACGAGCCTGCTGAGTTAAAGTAAACAGCGGATGCAATGCGCGATAGGTGTCCCACAACGAGAATACGGTATAGCGGTTATAGCCTGCAGCTTTTTGAGTATCTCCATTGATGCCTTTAAATTCGCCGTTTGAATCGGAGAACAAAGCCGGGGCAACCATCGTGTGATAAAGTGAAGTATAGAAAATCGTTTTCTGATCTTTGTCGTTCGACTGAATGCGGATTTTAGCCAGTTCTTTTTCCCAGGCATCCGAAGCAGCTTGGGCAGTAGCCTCAAAATCCCATCCGGCCAGCGAACCATCGAGGTTGGCAATGGCATTTTCAACGCTAACTGAAGAAACGCCCACTTTGGCCAGCACCTGCTTTTCGCCGAAGCTGAAAGCGCCCACAGCACAAGCTTCGCCGCCTACATTTTCGATAACCGATTTGGTAATTGGCGACGAGAAACGAACCGCAAAATAAACATGCTGATCTTTGGCCCAGCCGTTCGACAGGCGAACACCGGTTACCAGTTTGTCATCAACAACTTTCAGCGAAGTTTGGTACGGTTTATCCCAGTTGATGGCAAATCCGAGGTTAATAATCAGGTTATTTTCGCCCCCTTCAGGAAAAGAATAACGATGCAAACCGGCACGTTCGGTTACGGTAAATTCGGCTTTTACACCATTGTTTTTTAAAGTCACAGCATAATAACCAGGCTTTGCAGTTTCCTGCGTGTGGCTGTATTTTCCGGCATAACGGGTAACAAACGCTACATTTTTTTCATCTTTCTGGAACGTTACTCCGGAAGTTACCGGAATGAAAGAGATATCGGCCAAATCGCCTATTCCGGTTCCGCTCAAGTGCAAATGGCTGAATCCGGCAACGATGCTATCGGAATAATGATAACCGGAACACCAGTCCCAGCCCTGAGTCCCGTTATCGGGACTCAACTGAATTTGTCCGAATGGATACGCTGCTCCAGGATAAGTGTGTCCGTGAAACCCGGTTCCGATAAACGGATCGACAAAATCGGTCAGGCGATCTTCCTGAACAGCTTTTGGCGTTGGAGTGGTGCAGGCTGCCAGCAACAGCAGAGATCCTGCAACAATTGAAATAATTTTTGTCATTGGTTGGTTTTAAAATCAGTGCGACAAATGTAATGAAAAAGAAAAAAGTTCGGAGATAAGATTATCCTGATCTATCCTGATTTTGCACTTCAGTTAAAAATCAGATATGCAATCATTTTCGCCGGACAGCCAATTCGTGAATCCATTGAATATTTCGGTCATTAAATGAAATCGCCGACTTAATTTTTTGTACCTTTTCAGTGCAAAACACTTCTATCGCTCAAGTATGTTGAATCACCACAAAAACTGAGACTATGAAAATCACTTTAACCATTCATTATCAGACCATCCCCGGACAACAGATTTACATCTCCGGTTCATCAAAATTGTTCGGATTGTGGGATGTGAGCCAGGCTCAGAAAATGACCTATCAGGGAGATGGATTTTGGAAAATTTCAGTAAAGACCAGTCAAAAAACGGGTCGGATCGAATATAAATACCTGATGAAAGCTGATTCGGGTTATGAAGTTTGGGAATGGGGCAACAATCATTTCATTGATATAAAAAATGAAGAGCTCAAAGAATTGGTCGTTGACGACTTTTGGCGTAATCCGCCTGCCGAAGAAAAAGCTTTGTTTACCTCCTCATTTTCAAAGGTAATTATGAAACCGGGAATCAACCGGGAATCGGTTCAGGATATTCAGGCCGATCAAATCCTTCAGTTTAAGATTGAGGTTCCCCGAATCACTTCCGGATATAAAATTTGCATTTTAGGGAATCAGGAACAGTTGGGAAATTGGGACCGAAAAAAAGCATTTATTCTGGAATGTGGCAACGACTTTCCGCTGTGGACCGGGCAATTGAATGCTGCTGAATTGAAATTTCCGCTTCAATACAAATATGGGATTTGGGATATTAAACGGAAGGAAGCAGTTACTCTGGAAGACGGGCACGACCGTCAATTGCCGCAGATTTCAACGCACAAATCAACATTTATTTACATAAAGACCGATTCTCATTTCCGTTTTCCGCTGGGATTGTGGAAGGGAGCCGGGGTTAGTGTACCTGTATTTTCACTCCGAAGCGAGAATAGTTTTGGGGTTGGCGAATTTAACGACCTGTTCGATTTTATCGATTGGGCAAAACAAACCGGACTTAAGATGGTGCAGATTCTTCCGGTAAACGAAACCATTGCGTCGCACAACTGGCTCGATTCGTATCCGTACAAATCGATTTCGGTGATGGCGCTTCACCCGATATACCTGAATCTGGATAATATTGGCCCGCTGAATGATGAAAGTCTAATGGCTGAATTTGCTGCGCTTCAAAAGTCGCTCAATCAAAAAACTGAAGTGGATTATCCGGAAGTTCTTCGCCACAAATCGAGGTATTACAAACTTATTTTTGATCAGGATGGGGAGAAATTATTCAAATCGAATGACTTCAAACAATTCTTCAAGGCCAATAAAGAATGGCTGGTTCCATATGCCGCTTTTGTTTACCTGCGCGACAAATATCAATCGCCAGATTTCCGCACCTGGGGCGAGTATAGCACCTATGATCCGGCGAAAATCGAAAAGCTTTGTTCGGCAAAGTCATATGCATGGGAAGATATTGCCGTTCATTATTTCATTCAGTATCATCTGGATAAACAACTTAAGGAAGCCGCAACTTATGCCCGCAATAACGGAATTATCCTGAAAGGCGACATTCCGATCGGAATCAGTCCGAACAGCGTGGAAGCCTGGACTGAACCGCATTTATTTAACCTCAACGCACAAGCCGGTGCACCACCCGATGATTTTGCTGTGAAGGGCCAAAATTGGGGCTTCCCGACTTACAACTGGGAAGAAATGGCCAAAGACAATTATCAATGGTGGATTAAGCGGATGCAAAAAATGGCCGATTATTTCGACACATACCGCATTGACCACATTCTGGGTTTCTTCCGGATTTGGGAAGTACCAACCGATGCCGTTGAAGCTTTGTTGGGACATTTCAACCCTGCACTACCCCTGTCGACAAAGGAAATAGGGCACTATGGTTTGTATTTTAACCACGAACGTTTTTCGAAACCATACATCCGTCACCACCTCCTGAAACCAATATTTAGAGAATCATTCGAATCAGTTATAACTAATTTTCTGGATGATTTAGGACACGGACATTATAAGCTCAAAGATGAGTTTAATACGCAAAAGAAAATCAATCAGCATTTTCTGAAAAATATGGAGGAAGAGGATCTCGATGATCAGAGCCGCCGGGTCAGGGATGGCCTGTTTGACTTGGTGGCCAATGTTTTGTTTGTTTCAACCGGCGATGATCAATGGCACCCGCGCATTTCGATGCAAAAAACCAGTTCGTATGCCGAATTGGACGATTGGACAAAGGAGCAGTTAAATGCGCTTTACCTTGATTACTTTTACAAACGGCACGAGAATTTCTGGTACCGAAAAGGAATGGAGAAACTGCCGATAATTGTTTCGGTGGGTAACATGCTGGTTTGCGGCGAAGATTTGGGAATGATTCCGGATTGTGTACCAAAAGCCATGTCGGAATTGGGTATTTTGAGCCTTGAAATTCAGCGTATGCCTAAAAATCCAAAAATAAAATTCTCGCATCCGGCTGATGCACCTTATTTGTCGGTTTGCACCACCTCAACGCACGACATGTCGACCATACGCGGGTGGTGGGAAGAAGACCGTGAAAAAACACAACTGTTTCACAACCTTGAACTGGGCAACCCGGGACAGGCTCCTTACTTTGCTGAGCCACGGATTTGTCAGCAAATAATTACTCAGCACCTTTATTCGCCTGCGATGTGGGTTACTATACCCATTCAGGATTTGATTGCGATGGATGGCAAGTTTCGCTGGGAAGAAACTCAGGCAGAGCAAATTAATTACCCGAGCAATGTGCGCCACAAATGGCGTTTCCGGATGAAACAAAGCATCGAAGATTTGAAAAAAGCCGATGATTTCAACAATTTACTGAAAGAGCTTATTAAAGCCTCGGGAAGGAATTCGGATTATTGATTACAGTAAAAAATTATGAATGTTCTGTATTCTATCTAAAATGAAAAGAACCCTACTTAGTTCCGATTGGCCTCGGCCGGTGAGCCGAAAAACAAGTGAAGACGGCGTTAAAAATCTTTTCTGTTTGAGCCGCAGGCGAGTTTAAAAGATTTTAGCCGTCTAACGTTAGTTTTTCGAGCGAAGCGGGCGCAGCCTTGACCTTTTTTGATTCCTTTTTTGTGTCAAGACAAAAAAGGAATTGGGGAAAGGGGCAAAGCCCCACAGCTTTGATAAATTAGACATACAACCGGATATTCATTTAAAAAATTAATGCCTTCCGGTGCCAGCCTTTATTTTCTGACGGATTTCAAGCGATTCGTCAGAAAATAGAAACTCGCGCGTTGAGTCGGGCAGAAAATCTATGATTTGTTCCAGTTGATCGTGTTTGATGGCTTTGCGAACTTTTGACGCGCTGATGTAATCGGGCGAGTTGTCTGCTCCGGATCCAACGGATTTTCGGGTAATTTCAATAACTTCAACTCCAAACGACGGAAGGATTGCTTTCATCGCCAGGTTATATGCTCCGGTAACTTTGCAGTAATTTTCGGTTCCAACGTAGCGTTTCTTATTTCCCAGAACCGGCACCACATAATTGGCAAACGTCTTAACGTCCAATTCAGCCTGTTTTTGCATCACATCGTTGATTGCTTCATTTTTCAGAAAATACGATGGAAAAATAGCACCGGAAACAATATACATTCCACCCCGAACCATGACCACATTTTTGAGGTGGGCTATCCCTTTTCTGATCAGTTCCCAGCGTACCGCAAACGGAAATGCAGAACGGTCTTCTTCCACCACAAATAGATAAACAACTTCGCTTTCAGCCGAGGCCTTTTCAATCAGGTATTTGTGCCCATTTGTAAATGGGTTGCAGTTAACCACCATGGCGGCCACATTTGCCGTCTTGGCCGGAACAAGCAAGGTTTTCAGGTAATCCTGATAAGTTGATATTGATTCGAAGCCAAACTCAAGTACCGAAAAAAGAGGTTCGGCTGTTGCAATTTCGGTATAGCCCAATCCTCGAAACCGAACTGAATTTTCAGGACGCGTAAAAACGAAGGTGTGCTTGTAAATCTTGAGAAGCTTCTCGGTCATGTAAGTAACAATCAGGGCAAAAGCAGTGGTGTCGCGAAATTTGGGAGCAACTGCCACATATTTCAAAATTCGCCCCAAATGAGAGCCGGTTCCTACCAATTCTCCTTTCAGATTATACACAATCATGGTGCATTCCACCTCCGACGGATCAAACTCAAACCCAAGCGACGCAAGGAAATCCTTCACCAGTTTAAGGTCGAATGGATTATCCATATCCAGTGTCTCCTGCCGAAAATCGGTATCTTCAAATGTCATTTGTTCTGTCTAAAAGGTAAAATGATTCTGTTCGCTGGCCTGAATGACCGACCAAACAAAGATAGTGACTGCCAGCAAATCGGCCGATCCACCCGGAGAAATATTTTCTTGCCGGCAAAAGTCAATAACGGCGGTGTAATTTTCAGTATTAAAATTCTCCAAAGCAGTCTGGCATAGGCTCTTAAATTGACCCAAAACTTCGGGATTACTCCTGAAAAGGATATTGGTATCGTTGTTGTTTGCCGCAATGGAAAGCAAACATTTAATCAGCGATTCATCGTTGAGTTGTCTGGCTTGAACTAATTCCGGTAAACCAAAATTCAAAACCGTCGCCAAGCCACTTTCGGCCTCTCCCCTGGCTCCGCTGAAACCATATTTCAGGAATATTTTCTCGCCATGGCTTTTCCCTGAAGGATTACCCATTTCGTTCCTAACCAAATCTTTGCAAATTCGTTGGATGATGCTCCGGAATTCCTCTGCCTGAAAATAATCGTTTTTACTGAACAACCTTCCACAAGCGAACAGAGAAAGTCCCATTAGAAAAATGATTCCCTTTTGTGTGTTGACATTTCCGGTAGCCTGAAACATGGCAGCTTCCATTTGTAAACCGATGTTTCGAAGACAAGGCAAGGCTTGGGTTAAATCGTTATCACGAAATGCAAGACCTTCGCACACCAAGTCGTCAAACCAGGGAGAAATTGCCGAAGTAGAATCAACGAATGTCTGGTAATTCATATCCAAGTGACTTCCTGAACTATGCTGGTCCACCAAGCCCGGCTTTGGGGTAAGTGAAATCTCCGCTAAAATAGCTAACTCTGCCAGCGAAGAAAGTTTTTTGGCGATCCTTTCTTCTCTATGTTTCCTGTTATATTCATCCATTTCCGAAAACATGAATGATCTCAATTCCTGAAAGTCATGCGACTTTTCGCGTCGGCATTCGATGGCTGGTCTTTCACGACAGAAAAAGCAGATTTTTGATTTTCCGGAGGAAACCGTATCTCCCTGCTGATCATTCAAATCCAAATCAACGAATCTTCCCAGCAGATGGTTCTCTTCAAAGCCTTCGCAGATTTGTTTAATTTCAGTCAGACTAAAATAGCTCAGCGAAAACGGAACCAGGTAAAAATCTCCGGCAGCGTCGCACATCTCAATAGCATTATTTTCCCGAATATCGACCTTGTGAACTACAAAATGGTGCTTCAAATCTTGCAGACAAGCTTGAAAAAAGGAACTCACTGTCGGGTTGCTTTTCGGAAAACCGGGAACATTCAGGCTTAAACTTAAGCTGGGCAAGCCTTTCTGAGCAATTTGTGCTTTCAGAAAAGCCCGCTGATCACGGGCTTTTAATATAGATTCGAGTGGTTCGATATTTTTTATTTTATTTCAACAGCCAATCTGTTCCGTCCGAAATGAGAACAACGCCATTTTCATTGTTATCTCGCGGACGGCAAGCTTTGTTTAACGATCTCTTTCTACCAATATCTTGCTCCTCCGGAGCTCCTTTTCAGACTTCGTTCTCCCGTCTCCTGACTTCGGTTTTCCCTACTTCTCTTTCAACTGATGAATCACATCAATGATGGTACCATCGCGGTATTCCACAACTCCCACAATCTTATCGGTATATTCGAGCGGCGCAGGAATGCCGGTTATTTTGTCCACCTCAATTTCAAGATCGTGAATATCTTTAATGTTTAGTCCGGCCCGTTTGAGGTTTTCTTCCAGTTGCGGGAACATCGGATTCACACAAATTCCACGTTCTGTAACCAAAACATGAATCGTCTCTCCCGGAGTTACAATGGTATGTACGCGTTTCTTGATAATCGGAATACGGCCACGGAACGAAGGACAAACCACCACGGTCAGTTTAGCTCCGGAAGCAGTATCGGAATGGCCACCTGATGCCCCGCGCACATTCCCTTCGGAACCTGTGATAACATTCACGTTAAAATCGACATCAATTTCGAGTGCACCGAGAACCACCACATCAATTTTATTGGTGATACAGCCGCAATTGAACGGATTGGCATAAAGCGCCGCCGGAATTTCGATGTGACGTCGGTTATTCAGGAGCGAATTACTTACTGTCGCATCAAACGACTGCACATCGAAGATGGTTTCGAAAAGCCCGTCATTCAGCATATCCACGCAATAGGAAGTAATGCCACCGAGCATAAAACTTCCTTTGATAGCTTTGGTCTTCATCTTTTCGCGGATGAATTTGGCAACCGCCAGTGAAGCGCCACCCGCCCCAACCTGAAAAGCAAATCCGGGCACAAAAAATCCGGAGTGTTCAATCACATCTGCTGCCAGTTTGGCAATCCGGAGATCCATTGGCGAATTGGTGATACGCGTGGTTCCGGTGGCAATTTTCGAGGCATCGCCAATCGAATCGACCACAACAACATGATCCACAAAATTTTGAGAAATCGAGAGCGGAATACAAGGAAAATCAACCAGGTTGTCGGTAACCACAATCACCTGTTTGGCATAGCGGGCATCAATAACGGCATAACCAATCGACCCAAAAGCTGACTTACCGTGCGAGCCGGTTGCATTTCCTTCGCAGTCGGCTGCCGAAGCTGCAATCACGGTCAAATCGATTTGAATTTTCCCGGTATGGATGCTCCGAACGCGTCCTCCATGCGAATGAATAACCACCGGAATATCGAGCACTCCCAATGCCACCGCGCGTCCCAACTGGCTACGGATGCCCGATGAATAAATGCGGGTTACAGTTCCATCTTTCAGATAAGGAAGAATGGGGTCGTGACATTCGTTGAGTGATGAGGAAGCCAGCGTAATGTCGCGGATTCCCATATTGTGTAAAATGGTAAGCGTTTGAACAAGAAGAATATCACCATTCCGGAGATGATGGTGGAATGAAATGGTCATCCCATTGTGCGGATTGCTGCGCAAAATTGCTTCTTCGAGCGAATTACACAATTTACTCTGATGTGGCAGATATGCCTTATTTGGTGCAGGAATGGTAGGTTCATCCATCCAGCCTTTGCTCAGTTTCGTAAGTGCGCCCTGATAAGGCTCCAACTTTCCTATTCCCTCAATATATTCAGGGATTTCTCTGCCTAAACTATTTAGCATTGTTCTGTTTTTTGAATTGTTATTTTTTGGATCGTAAAGACGCGACACGATCTATCCTACCGTCACATTTGCCAGTCTCAGGATATATTCGGCACGGGTCACAATTGGCGCATCAATCATCTTTCCATCGATGGCAAAAACTCCGATACCAGCGGCACTGTTTATCTTGAACTCTTTAACGATGCGGTAAGCTTTCCGGATTTCTTCGTCGGTTGGCGTATACACGTCGTGAATGATTTCGATTTGCCTCGGATTAATCACCGCTTTTCCGGTGAACCCAATTTTTTTAGCGTATTCAGTCTCTCTCCGCAATCCTTCTTCGTCGTTCACGTCAGGGAAAACAGTATCAATCACATCAATATGACTGGCTTTGGCTGCCATAACAATTCGCTTTCTGGCAAAATCAATTCCTGCGCCATCCGGAGTATAAACAATGTTCATGTCGGCAGTCAAATCCTGTCCGCCAATGGTAATGGCATCCACACGATCAAACTTACTGGCAATATCGAATACATTCTGAACACCCATGGCCGTTTCGATCATGGCATGAAGTGTCATTTTAGTATGAGGAAGGCCATGGCGATCTTCAATCTTTTCGATGATCTGCAGTAACGCGGCAACTTCCTCAGCTGATTCGGTTTTGGGATAGCGAATTGCCGAAGGCTGCAATGGCACAATCGCCTCGAGATCGGCCAGACCAAAAGGCGTGCTCAGGTGATTTACCCTGACACAAACTTCGGCATCGTAAAAATCGATTACATTAATCATGTTCCTCACCAAAATCCGGGCTGCGTCTTTTTGATTCAGGGCGACAGCATCTTCCAGATCAAGTAAAATACTGTCGGCGCCGTATACTCCGCCCTGCTGAATCATTGCCGGATTATTCCCCGGAATGTAAAGCATTGAGCGCCGTTTTTTATAATTTTTTATCATAGGAGTCTTTACTTAAGGGTTCCTTCCTGTTCATCGAGAGAGCGTTTGATGGCAGTTTCGAGACGAGCTTTAATAGTGGGCTCAAGAGCCCCTTTATCTTTTGCAATCAAATGAATATCTGTCATTTCGTACTGATCAAGCATTTCAACCACAATACGGTTAAAATTGGCTCCAAATTGTTGCATGACGGTAGAAGATATTTCCAGTTTCCGGCCAGAATTCTCCGGAAGCGGTTCGATCAGAAAAATGACATCGCTTGATTCGAAGGTGCCTGACTGTGCGGCTATTTTTGGTTTCATTCGTATATAATTTGTTTTTTAATTGTCGAATGGAATTCGCATGACAGAAAATATTCATTCCTGTTGATGGTTCCGTGAATCATGCTCATTTCATGTGCAATTAATTGTTGATTACCTTGAAGCCACAAAAGTATGACTTTAAATCTTCAGGAAACTGATTTTTCGCAACAATAAAGTGAATTCGGAAAGTACTTTTATGGCTATACTTTTATGCATAAAAAAAGAGGACAACTTTCGTTATCCTCTTCTTGTGGGCGATGACGGATTCGAACCGCCGACCCTCTGGGTGTAAACCAGATGCTCTGAACCAGCTGAGCTAATCGCCCCTTTTGTTATTGTTTTTGTGAACGCGCTTTGTTTTTAAAAGCGTTGCAAAGATATGTCCTTTTTTGATATCTGCAAACAAAAACATTAAAAAATATTATAAAATTTCTGCAACAACAAATGTACTCCCACCAACAAATACCAAATCGTTTTTTCCAGCGCTGGCAAGGGCTGCAGAAAGTGCCTGACGAACAGTTGGATAACAATCCCCCTTCAATCCGAACCGTTCAGCCTTCGCAGAAAGCGCTTCTGGTTCGGCTGCACGAGGAATGGAAGCTTTCGTGAAATAATAGTGTGCATTCTCTGGAAGTAACGACAAAACTTCATCCTGATCCTTATCATTCACCATGCCAATAATCATGTGCAATTGCTTCCATGCCGTCTGATTAATTTGCTCAACCACGAACTTGATGCCAGCCGGATTATGCCCGGTATCGCAAATCGTCAACGGATTATTTCCAATAATTTGCCATCGACCCAACAATCCTGTATTATAAATAGTATTCAACAAACCTCTCCTGATTATATTTTCAGACAATTTCCAGTCTTTCTCATTCAATATATCGATTGCTTTTAAGACTGTCGGAACATTGTGCCGTTGATAAATCCCCAGCAAATCCAATTTCAACTCCGGATAAAATAATTGTCCATTTTTATGAACATTCAGGCTTTGTTTCCCATCGATAGTCTGCATCGAATAGTCTGCCCGATATTCCTTATCGGCAAAGGCCAGATGGGTCTGCACCTTTTTAGCAAACTGTTCAAAAACAAAACTGGTTTCCGAAGTCGTTTCACCCACCACCACCGGTACATCTTTTTTTATGATTCCGGCCTTTTCTGCGGCAATTTTCGGCAAAGTATCGCCCAGCAAAGCCATGTGATCGAAACTGATGTTGGTGATCACTGAAATTTCAGGAGTGATAATATTGGTTGAATCAAGCCGTCCACCCAAACCAACTTCAATAACAGCCACGTCAACCTTCATGCTCCGGAAATAATCAAAAGCCATCGAAACGGTTATTTCGAAAAACGAAGGCTCCATTTTTTCAATTTCGTTTCTTTGCTGAAACAATTCGGTAAATTCGACAACTGCCTCTTCCGAAATCATTTCGCCATTTACGCGGATTCGTTCCCTGAAATCTTTCAAATGTGGCGATGTATAGAGTCCGGTTTTGTATCCGGCTTCTTGTAAAACGGAGGCAAGCATGTGCGAGACCGACCCTTTCCCGTTCGTTCCGGCCACATGAATGGTCTTAAATGTGCGATGCGGATGGCCAAACATTTCATCGAGCCGAATCGTATTGTCGAGGTTGTCTTTATACGCTGCAGCTCCAGTTCGCTGAAACATAGGCAACTGACTATATAAATAATCGAGTACTTGCTGATAGGTTCTCATGGGTAAAAAACTTATGAACACCAGTTTAAAAATAGAAGGGTAAAATTGAGAATTAAACTGCGATATCCTCAACTATCCATTCTAATTTTTCTAAATTTAGGGAAACCTTAAAGATTACGGCGATGGCAAAGAAAAAGCAAACCAAGATTTTCGTGCTCGATACCAATGTAATTCTGCACGATCATACCAGCATTTACCAGTTTCAGGATAATGACATCGTAATTCCTATAACCGTTCTGGAAGAACTGGACAAGTTTAAACGGGGAAACGACCCCATCAACTTTCAGGCACGCGAATTTGTGCGCGAATTAGACGAAATCGTAGGTGACCAGCTTTTCAATGGAGGCATCAAATTGGGTCCTGACAAAGGGAAACTGATCATTGAAACAGGCAAACCGATTCCTGAAGAAATGAAAAATTCGTTTCGTGAAGATATTCCAGATCACCGTATTTTGGCCATAGCCATGTATATTGGTCAGAAATATCCTGACCGGCCAACAATCCTGGTCACCAAGGATATTAACCTTCGCATGAAAGCAAAATCGTTAAAGATTCAGTCTGAAGATTATTATAATGACAAGGTCAAAGACATTCAAATTCTGAATAAAAGTGTAACCGAATTAGAAAACTTTAACGATACGCTGATCGAAAAACTGTACAGTGAAAATTCGATTCCGGTTGAACAAATGGAGCTGATTGAAGCACCCGACATTAATGAATATTTCATCATGAAGTCGCCTAAAGCAAGTGTTTTGGGCAGGTACGACGGTGGATTAAAAAAGATGGTTCGCGTGGAGAAAAAAACAGCATACGGCATTAAACCCCGTAATGCAGAACAGACCTTCAGCCTGGACGCTCTCTTTAATCCTGAAATTAAACTGGTTGCTTTAACCGGGAAAGCAGGTACCGGGAAAACATTATTGGCACTGGCAGCAGCGCTCGAACAACACAAAAGCTTCGGACAAATATTGCTTGCTCGTCCGATTGTTGCGCTAAGTAACCGCGATTTAGGCTTTTTACCTGGTGATGCGCAGGAAAAAATCAGTCCCTATATGCAACCTCTGTTCGACAACCTGTCTGTCATCAAGCATAATTTCAATGCCCGGAGCGCCGAATACCAAAAAATTGAAGAGTTGCTAAAAGAAGAAAGACTAGTAATTACTCCGCTGGCTTACATCCGCGGAAGAAGCCTTTCAAATTCGTATTTCATCATCGACGAGGCACAGAATCTGACTCCACACGAAATAAAAACCATTATTACACGGGCAGGCGAAGGCACCAAGCTGATTTTTACAGGCGATCTTCAGCAGATCGATTCACCTTATCTGGATATGAAATCGAACGGACTGGCTTACATGACCGAAAAAATGCGGAACCATGAAATTTTCGCCCATGTGAATCTAATTAAAGGCGAACGCAGCTATTTGGCCGAACTTGCCAGCGATTTACTATAATCATGGTGTCCGTCAGCTGAAGCAGACGGCAAAGGATAGGCTCGATGAATGAAAAATGCGTTATCCTTTGCCGTTCGCCTTTAGGCAACGGTCATATATTTTTGTATTTTTGCCGCCTGATTATCAGATGATGGAAAGGATTTTAATGGAATATTCAGGCAAAAAAGCTTCATTTTACACACTCGGCTGCAAACTCAATTTCTCGGAAACATCGAGCATTGCCCGCCGCTTTGAAGAGGTTGGATTTGAACGTGTTGAGTTTACTGACAATGCTGATGCGGTGGTAATTAACTCGTGTTCGGTTACTGCTGAAGGCGACAAAAAAACCCGAAATATCATCCGTCAGGCAGTGCGAAAAAACCCGGAAGCTTTAATAATCGTGACCGGTTGCTATGCCCAGTTACAACCCGAAACCATACAAAAAATTGAAGGAGTCGACCTGATTATTGGTTCATCCGAAAAACAAAATATCACTGAATATCTTGGCAATCTGAATAAGAAAGAACTAACCGAAATTCATATTCAGAAGCCGAAAGAAATCAAGAATTATTTTCATGCGTACTCGTTTGGCGACCGCACTCGAAGTTTCCTAAAAGTTCAGGACGGATGCGATTATTATTGCACTTACTGTACCATCCCGTTTGCCCGGGGCCGCAGCCGCAACGACAGCATACAAAATACAGTGGCCGAAGCACGCGAAATCGTGGCAAAAGGCACACTCGAAATTATCCTGACTGGTGTAAATATTGGAGACTTTGGTAAATCAACGGGCGAAGAGTTTATTGATTTGTTGCGCGAACTCGATCAGATTGAAGACTTGAAGCGCATCCGGATTTCGTCGGTTGAGCCTAATTTGCTGACAGATGAAATCATTGAATTTGCAGCTCGCTCGCAACGAATTATGCCTCATTTTCATTTGCCGCTTCAATCTGGCTCTAACAATGTTTTGAGCCTGATGAAACGAAAATACAAACGCGAAGTATTCGAGAGCCGCGTGGCAAAAATCAAAGCCGAAATTCCGAATGCGTTTATCGGGGTGGATGTTATTGCCGGAACCAATGGCGAAACCGACGATTTCTTTCGCGATTCGTACCGGTTTATTGCCGATCTGGAGGTTTCACAACTTCATGCTTTTCCATATTCTGAGCGGCCTGGCACCAAAGCGCTCGAAATAAAACCAGTAGTTCCGGTTGACGAACGCAAACATCGGACACAACGACTGATTTCGCTCTCGGACCGGAAAACAGAGGATTTCTACCTTCAGAATTTAGGCTCAATACACGAAGTACTTTTTGAAGAACAAAAAGATAAAAAATCGATCTCCGGATTTACCGACAATTACATCAAAGTAGAAACCGATTACCATGAAAGTCTGGAAAATCATATTGTTTCAGTCAAGTTGGAAAACATATTGCCGAATGGAAACGTTTGGGGAACGGTAATCCAAGCGTAGAGCAAAGGGCCAGGAGCATGGGAAAAAAGTCATGAAACTGGGAAACCGTTAACTCATCATTCATAACTTATAATTTATAACTTACAGACATGGATCTCGAAATACTTTGCACACAAGTTCAGGAGTTGGCCCGCGAAGTTGGGCGTTTTATATACGATGAACGTCTGAAATTTACTGCTGAAGACATTATTCACAAAGGCAAGTCGGATATGGTAACTTATGTCGACAAAACGGCGGAAGCCCGCATTGTGGCTGCGTTGCGTGAACTATTGCCAGATTCAGGATTTATTGCAGAAGAAGGAACGGCTCAGGACAACGGCGAAAAGTATCGTTGGGTAATCGATCCTTTAGATGGAACCACCAATTATATTCATGGCATTTCGCCATTTTGTGTAAGTATTGCCCTGATGGAAGATCAGGAAATTATCATGGGCGTGGTTTACGAAATCAGCCTCAACGAAATGTTTTATGCCTGGAAAGGAAGTAAAGCTTATTTAAACGGGAAGGTGATTCAGGTTTCGAATGCTGCCACAACTGCTGATTCGCTAATTGCTACCGGATTTCCGTACTACGATTTTTCGAAGCTCGACAAATACATGGACGCGATGAATTATTTCATGCGTAACTCTCATGGAATGCGCCGTTTGGGTTCGGCTGCCGCCGACATGGCTTACGTGGCCGCCGGAAGATTTGAAGGATTCTACGAACACGCCTTGCACTCCTGGGATGTGGCTGCCGGAATCATCATTTTAAAACAAGCAGGGGGTAAGGTTTGTGATTTCAGTGGGGGTGAGAATTATTTGTTTGGTGGCGAAATGATTGCCTGCAATGCCAACTATTTCGATGAATTTTATTCAATCGTGCACAAACATCTATGTTAAAAATCAGGAAATGAGAAAATAGAAAAAAGGAAATGATCAATTAATCCGGATGGCCCCTCCCATTTCCTCTTTTCTTTTTTTACTTTTCATTTCCAAATGGCCTTTTCTCATTCCTATTTCATAAATTGCATCGAACTAATATTTCGTGTCATGATCGAAAAAGAAATTGCCCTGATCAACAAACAACTTGAAAGTCTGGTTGCTAAAAACTTCGATCTGGAAGCCTGGAAAAGCCACACCATCATATTTTTGGAACGGATTTTCGGCAAAGAAAGCACCAAAGTCAGGATGATCAAGGAATTGAAATACGATTATTCGAGTTGGAATCTTCGCGATGCGGCCGGAACAGGCAAAAGTTCGGATCCGGTTATCCTGAAAGCCCGAGAAATACTGGAAGCCACCAAGCTGGAACTCGAACATTTGGGAGTTCCAAAACAGGAAGAAGAAAATCAAAAAATATGGTCACTGCTCGAAGAAGAACTGACTGGCAAACAAATCCGTGAAATCAAATTGGTATTACAATCGGAGGATCCTGATAAATTGGAGAAAATAGCCAATATGCTTTACAATCTCGAAAAGGAAAATATGGCAGTTGTTTTGGCCAAGCTAATAATTCCGTGATCAAATCAAACATTCAGTAATTCAATAAATCAATCCTTCAGTTTTTCATGAGTCATCCTAAAATTGCCATTGTCATCCTGAATTGGAACGGAGCCAAACTTTTGCAACAGTTTCTGCCTTCGGTAATTGAATTCAGCAAAGGTGATTCAACCGACATTGTTATAGCCGATAATGGTTCGACTGACAATTCACTGCAAATAATTCAAAATCAATTTCCAGAAGTTGAAATTCTTGACCTCAAGCAAAACTATGGATTTGCACGTGGTTACAATGAAGCGCTGAAACAGATTGATGCCGACTATTTTGTGATCCTGAATTCGGATGTGGAAGTTACTGCCGGATGGTTGGATGAGCCAATCCGTTTGATGGAGATGGATTCATCGATTGCAGCTGTTCAGCCTAAAATACTCAGTTACCATCAGAAAACTCATTTTGAATATGCCGGTGCAGCCGGCGGGTTCATCGACAGGTATGGATACCCGTTTTGTCGCGGAAGAATTTTCAATGAAGTGGAAGATGATCGCGGTCAGTACAATGATTCGGTGGATATTTTTTGGGCAACCGGAGCCTGCATGTTTGTGCGTGCGAGATGCTTCCATGAAGTTGGTGGCTTTGATGCTGATTTCTGGGCACACATGGAAGAGATTGATTTGTGCTGGCGTTTAAAAAACCGTGGAAACCGCATTATTTTCACTCCTGAAAGCACCGTCTTTCATGTTGGTGGCGGAACTCTTTCGTATGACAATCCCCGAAAACTTTATCTGAATTTCAGGAATAACCTCTGGCTTTTGTACAAAAATCTACCAGCAGGGCAGCTATTCCCGATCATTTTCATGCGAATGATGCTCGATGGAATCGCAGCAGTGAAACTGCTCACTGAATTAAACTTCAATGGTATTGTGAGCGTTCTAAAAGCACATTATCATTTCTATTGCTCAATTCCGTCGCTCAACCGAAAACGTAAGAAGGCAAAACTTTCTGGTCATTTAAGTGCTCCAAAAGAAAAACTTCATCGGAGCATTGTCTTCCTGTTTTATGTGCGGAAACGAAAACGATTTAGCGAGATCAAGTTCTGAAATCTGAATTTAACCATCTCACAAAACGAAAAGGATTCCATCTTTCGTTGAGAGATGGAATCCTTTTCATATAATACCTACAAGTACTTCTGACTAATCTTTCAGGTAATCAATCTGAACCAAATCATTCCAGATCGGATCTTTTGGCGGTTTGGCAACAATCTTAATCGGCTCTTTGGTAACCGGATGAATAAATTCGATTTTGCGAGCATGCAGATGGATTCCACCATCCTCGTTACTGCGAGCAGCACCATATTTCAGGTCACCTTTAATGTGCAGGCCGATACGGTTGAGCTGAGCACGAATCTGGTGATGGCGACCAGTCTTTAAATCAATTTCGAGTAAATGGTAATGATTGAGCGTAGCTACATGCCTATAGTTCAGAATGGCTTCTTTCGATCCTTTGCGTTCTTTATTGTGCGCGTGCGATTTATTCTTTTCCTCATCCTTCAGCAACCAGTGGTGCAACGTTCCTTCTTCCTCTTCCGGAAGTTTATCGACCACCGCCCAGTAAGTTTTCTTCATCGCTTCTTTATCCTGAAACATTTCATTCAAACGATTAAGTGCTTTGCTGGTACGGGCAAACAAGATCACTCCTGAAGTTGGCCTGTCGAGACGATGCGGTGAACCCAGATAAACATCGCCTGGCTTTTTGTATTTCACCTTAATGTATTCTTTTACCTTATCGATTAAAGTTACATCACCGGTTTTATCGCCCTGAACGATCTCGCCACATGCTTTATTGACAGCGATAATATGATTGTCTTCGTAAATTATTTCCATTTGTTGTTGTATTGTAGCCAAAGGTATTGCCGATGGGGTCTTATTTGTATTTTTTGATTTTTTTTGATCAGCCTTTTAGTTGCGACGCATACAACTTTCACTTATTAAAATTCACGTGTTGATGCGCCTTTGGGTTCCGGGTTTGTAATCCCTGAGTTGCGTTGTTCCTCCTTACCCAGGGTTATTGATATTTAACCCTTTCAGCGTATAACAACACATGACCTTCGCATCCACAACTTGAAACATGAGACTTTAAACTTCCTAATATTGCTCCCGTTCATTTGGGAAATCCTGCGATTTCACATCCTGAACATAGTGATTTACTGCACCTTGAATTTCTTCTGCCAGATTCAGGTATCTTCTCAGGAAGCGCGGAGAAAAGGACTGCGTCATCCCAAGCATGTCGTGAAGAACAAGAACCTGTCCATCGCATCCACCACCAGCTCCAATACCGATAACCGGAATTTTCAACACCTGGGCTACTTTAGCTCCCAGTTCTGCCGGAATTTTTTCAAGCACAATAGCAAAACAACCTGCTTCTTCCAGTAAAATGGCATCTTCGATCAGCTTTTGAGCTTCGACCTCTTCTTTGGCACGAACAGTATAGGTTCCATATTTATTGATCGATTGTGGCATGAGTCCCAAATGCCCCATTACCGGAATTCCTGCCGACAAAATTCGTTCAACCGATTCGATGATTTCTTTGCCCCCTTCCACTTTTACAGCGTCTGCGTGCGTCACTTTCATAATTTTAATGGCAGAATTCAACGCTTCCAGCGAGTTTCCCTGGTATGTTCCGAATGGCATATCAACCACCACCAGCGCACGATTCACTGCTTTAACCACTGATTTGCCATGATAAATCATTTGGTCGAGCGTGATTGGCAAGGTTGTTTCGTTGCCAGCCATCACATTCGAAGCAGAATCCCCAACCAGAATGATGTCTATTCCAGCCTGATCGACTAGTTTAGCCATACTGTAATCGTATGCTGTGAGCATAGCAATTTTCTCACCCTTCAGCTTCATTTCCAGAAGTGTGTGTGTTGTAACACGTCGTATTTCTTTATGGACTGACATATTCGTTTGTATTCTATTCGGCTACAAAAGTAAGAATTTATGAATTGGAATGTCCTTTTGCCTGCCACAATCCATTCGGAATCAACTATAGTGATGATATTGATTCAATTCTGCGATAAAACTAAAGAAGCCGGCTCAATCGAACCGGCTTCTCTGTTATTACACCCTCAGAAAAATATTCTTTTTATACATGTAATAAAGAAGCGACCAAACCAGCATGATGCTACCAACCACGTGAATTATTTCACCAAAATCGCCAACCAACACTCTCCAGCCAAAGAGGTACCTGGAGATGCTGCCAATGTCAACCATATCATAAAGCAGGTAGATGAAAATGGAGTTCATCCCAATAACCCGGAAGAAGAACGACCATTTTTTCCAGCCTTTCACATCAATAATCCAATAAAAGGAGGCCATCAGTACGAAACCAATACCACCTGCTAAAAGGTTGAAGGAACTGGTCCAGCATTTTTTGATAATGGGATAAAAAGTACTCAGAAGTAATGCTGCAACAATTGACGATGCTCCTATAATTAAAAGTGTTTTAATTTTCTGATGATCGTTTGTGGTTTTATCGCGCAAGAAATGTCCGGCAACTGTTCCCATTAGCGTAATGGCAACGGCAGAAGCAATGCACAACAGTCCTTCAGGATCGAACACCCCACCATGCAATCGTCCGGGCAAAATGGCACGATCAATGTATCCGTTGATGCAACCTTCTGGAGTCAGCACTCCGGCGCCAATGCCCGGAACTGGAATTAATAACTGGACAATTCCGTATCCGACTAAAATTCCGCCTAGCCAATACAGCCGACTTTTAAAGGATTTAGAATAAATTACAATGAGAGAAGCAAAAAGATAGGCCAAGCCGATTTGCCCAAGAACACTGGCAAAACGTGGATTTTCGAATCCGTTACTGAATACTCCGTTATAGATTAATCCAAGCAAAACCAAAGTAAGTCCACGCTTTACAGCCTTTTTTACCAATTGGTCTTTGGGGACCTTCTTTTCGAGTTTTGAAACCAATGCAAAAGGGATGGCGACTCCACTGATAAACATGAACAATGGAAAAATCAGGTCTTCGAAATGAAAACCAGCCCATTCCACATGTTCCATTTGATCGGCAAGGACTTTAAGCCAACCAGCTCCGGTATATTTTGCCAGAACGGCTACCAGATAACCTCCGCCGGTTATCCAGAACATATCAAATCCGCGAAGTGCATCGAGTGAAAAAAGGCGTTCGCGTGGAACGGCCTGTACAGGTTTGTGTTTCATTAGTTATGGTTTAAGATGGGATGAAGTTAGTAAAAAACAGAAAAAAGTCATGAGTCATTCGAAAATAGGAATAAAAGAAAAAGGGAAAAGGAATATCGATACCTGCTGAATTCCGAATGACAATTGACTATTTTCTGTTTTTTCGCTGTCTTTTTGTCACGCATTCTGTCAAGATCAACCTATGCCAAAAGTTTAGAATGCCAAATTTACCAAATTTCAGGCAGTACGATTTATGGCACAGGGATTGAATATGAACTGCACGTCATTAATATTTATTGAAAATAACAAGTTTAAAAAATATCATAAAATGGGAAAAATTATTGGAATTGACTTAGGTACCACCAACTCGTGCGTATCTGTTATGGAAGGTAACGAGCCTGTTGTTATCCCCAATAGCGAAGGTAAACGTACAACTCCATCAATCGTCGGTTTTGTTGAAAACGGCGAACGTAAAGTAGGTGATCCGGCAAAACGTCAGGCCATCACCAATCCGGCAAAAACTGTTTATTCAATCAAACGATTGATGGGTGAAAGTTTTTCGAACTTAGCCAAAGAGATTCAACGAGTTCCTTATACCGTAGTTCAGGGTGATAATAACACGCCCCGCGTAGTTATTGAAGACCGCAAATATTCACCCCAGGAAATATCAGCTATGGTTCTTCAGAAAATGAAGAAGACTGCTGAAGATTATCTTGGTCAGGAAGTTACCGAAGCGGTTATCACTGTTCCTGCCTATTTTAACGATTCACAGCGTCAGGCAACCAAAGAAGCCGGCGAAATTGCAGGTTTGACTGTTCGTCGTATCATCAACGAACCAACTGCAGCTGCATTGGCTTATGGATTGGACAAAATGCACCGCGAAATGAAAATCGCCGTATTTGACCTTGGTGGCGGTACTTTCGATATTTCAATTTTGGAATTAGGCGAAGGCGTATTTGAAGTAAAATCGACCGATGGTGATACTCACCTTGGTGGTGACGACTTCGACCAGACCATTATTGACTGGTTGGCTGCTGAATTCAAAAACGACGAAGGCATTGATTTACGTCAAGACCCAATGGCATTGCAGCGTTTGAAAGAAGCTGCCGAAAAAGCTAAAATCGAATTATCAAGCTCAACGCAGACCGAAATCAATCTGCCATACATTATGCCGGTTAATGGAATTCCAAAACACTTGGTAAAAACCCTGACCCGTGCCAAATTCGAACAATTGGCTGACAAATTGATTCAAGCTACCATAGAACCTTGCCGCAAAGCATTGAAGAATGCAGGTTTACAGGCAAGTGATATCGACGAAGTTATATTGGTTGGTGGTTCAACCCGTATCCCTGCTGTTCAGGAAAAAGTACAGCAGTTATTCGGCAAAGCTCCATCAAAAGGTGTAAATCCTGACGAAGTAGTTGCCATTGGTGCTGCTATTCAGGGTGGTGTTTTAACCGGAGAAGTAAAAGACGTATTGTTGCTCGACGTAACCCCGCTTTCGCTGGGTATCGAAACTATGGGTGGTGTAATGACTCGTTTGATCGAATCAAACACAACCATTCCAACCAAAAAAGCTGAAACGTTTACAACCGCTTCTGACAATCAGCCATCGGTTGAAATTCACGTGCTACAAGGCGAACGCCCAATGGCAAACGGGAACAAAACTATTGGTCGTTTCCACCTCGACGGACTTCCACCAGCACCACGTGGTATACCGCAAATCGAAGTAGCTTTCGACATTGATGCCAACGGTATTCTTCATGTTACCGCAAAAGATAAGGCAACCGGCAAAACACAGTCGATCCGTATCGAAGCTTCATCAGGGTTGAGCGACGACGAAATCAAACGCATGCGCGACGAAGCTGCTGCCAACGAAGCATCGGACAAAGCTGCCCGCGAAAAAGTAGATAAGCTGAACCAGGCCGACAGTTTGATTTTCCAGACTGACAAACAGTTGAAAGAATTTGGCGACAAATTGCCAGCTGACAAAAAAGGCCCGATTGAAGATGCATTAGCAAAACTGAAAACGGCTCATGCAGCTCAGGACATCGCTGGCATCGACGCCGCATCAGCCGAATTGAACGCTGTATTCCAAGCTGCTTCTCAGGAAATGTACAATGCTCAGGCCGGTGGCGCGCAAGCTGATCCAAATGCAGGACAGCAAGCCAATGCAGGTGGAAGCAACAAACAAGATGGTGAAGTAACTGACGTTGACTTCGAAGAAGTCAAATAGATACGCTTAACAACGATAATCAAAAATAGGGAAACCGCAGTAAACATCTGATTTACTGCGGTTTTTGTTTTTATAAAATTATTGAGTTTGATGCTTAATTATCAATTTTAATCATATATTTGTACCACATTTGTACCGCGCGCTAATCGGCATTAATGTGCGCCTTATTCATACTTATAATGTCTTAATCGTATTTAATTGAAATAAAGCGAACGATTACTAAGAACAATATGGGAATTAGTAAATTGAAAATACCCAAGATTTGCGAGCAATGTGGAAAGCCTTTTGAAGCAAAAACTGTTATCACTCGCTTTTGTAGCACTACTTGTGTGAATAAATCAGGTAAAGAGAAAAAACGAGAAGCAAAGGATGCGGATCGTAAGCAAAGTATTTTGGAACAGTCAACTAATCAAATAGCTCAAATCCAAACACGCCCTTATATTTCTATTACGGAGGCAACTGTTCTTTTCGGAATATCTAAGGATACTATTCGCCGCCTTATAAAAGCAGGAAAAATTCCGGCGGTCAACCTGGGACAACGGCTGACAAGAGTGAGTCGTTTGCACATAGAAGCCATGTTTACAGAGGTAGTCTTGCCTGAAGAACCCAAAGAACAGTCCATAAAATTGAGATACAATGAAAGCGAATGTTATAACATTGCTGAAGTATCCGAGAAATTCGGTGTATCACCATCAACAGTGAACAAGACAATTCGCCGTAACAGCATACCCAGGCGGCAAGTGGGGAAATTCGTCTATGTTCCCAAAGAGCAAATCGACAGGATATTTTCAATCAAATGATAATACCGCATGAAAGAGTTATCCAACACAAAAGTAACCGTAAGGCTTCGAAAGATCGAAGACCGAAAAGAGTGGTATGTTTATATCGAGAGTTATCCAGTTCTTGTTCCCGGCAAGAAAAGCCCGCAACGCATACGGGAATACTTAAATCGAAGCGTCACTACAATAGAATGGGACAAAAAACGAACCGCTCGTACTGATGCCGACGGAACAAAATCCTATAAGCCCAAACGCGATGATAACGGAATAATCATCTGCCGAAGTGAAAAAGACCAGGAAAGTATGATTTATGCCGATGGCGTTCGCAAACTTCGCCAACGAGAATATGACAATGCCGATCTATATAGCGATGCCGAAACCGAACAAGCTGAACAAAAGGAACGCTTACAGCAAAATTTCATAGAATATTTTGACAAGGTAACCGTCAGACGTCACGCAAACAGCTCAACATCCATTCTAATCAACTGGCAGCGCGCAGTTGAATTCCTGAAACAGTTTGCCGGAGATACGTTGTTGTTTTCCCAAATAAACAACCAGGTAGCCGAAGAATATAAGCGCTTCCTCTTAACTGCCCCTCTTGGAGGCAACAAAAAAGGAACTATATCTCAAAATACCGCCTCAACTTACTTTTCTATTTTCAAGGCAGCTCTCAAGCAAGCTTTTATTGATGGTTACTTGACAGTCGATTTATCGGCTAAAATAAAAGGCATTCAGGACCAGGAATCACGTCGTGAATATTTATCCGTTGATGAACTCAACACACTGGCCGCTACTCACTGTGAACGGGACGTACTTAAACGGGCGGCCCTCTTCTCTGCGCTTACCGGATTGCGGCATTGCGATATTCAAAAACTTCGATGGAAAGAAATCAACATAGATGGAAATCAAGCCAGACTGCATTTTACCCAGCAAAAAACCAAAGGTGTTGAATATACGCCCATTTCAGAACAAGCCTTACAACTTTGCGGAGAGCCGGAAAAGCCAGAAAAATTTGTTTTTGAAGACTTGCCTGATCCATCCTGGATTTCCCACCCCCTCAAAAAATGGGTGGTAGCTGCAGGTATTAAGAAGAAAATTACTTTCCATTGCTTCCGTCATACATACGCGACCTTGCAGTTATCAAGCGGCACCGATATTTATACTGTCAGCAAAATGCTTGGCCATACCAATGTAAAAACCACTCAAATTTACGCCAAAGTGGTGGACGAAAAGAAAGATAAAGCCGCACAAGCGATACAGTTAGAAACAATAAAAACAACTAAGGAATGAAAAACAATCGGCTGGAGTATATCATTTTATACGTCTTGGTTGCATCTGCTGCGTTGATAATTGCGACATTGGCACGTTTATCTGCCGTTTCATTGGGCGTTGACAACTTTACGGCATTTTTCGTTTTTTTTGTGGCCTTATGTATTGAGGTCGCATTTTATTTAAGCATTCATGTTGTTTTACAAGGGCTTATGTTGCCTTGGATTGCATGGCTTTTACTAAAAGTTCCTTATTTCAAGAATAAAACAAAAAGCACACCACCTATCGATAAAATTACCAATCATATAACAGAACCACCCTCTTTAAATGATATTCGGAACGAACAACTTAAAAACAAAGCCAAAGAGCAGGAAGAAAAACTAAATATTGCGCTGAACTATACCCGAAAAATATTTGCACCTTATGCTTCAGATGGACAGATTGAGGTACTTTGCGGAAATCTGCAATTATACACCAATAAGTTGGACTTAGAAAAGTTACGTTCCATTAAAACCAGCAAAGACTTATCTTCTGTTGACATTTCCCATTTTGGATGGAATATCTGGAATCATTTCAATGTAGGTAAACGAATAGAGATTGCCCACTTCCTCAAAAGAGTATTTCCAGATATTCTCAAAGATGCAGAAGTTGAAAGTATTAAAAGCCACTTGAAAGACGACGAATTAAAAGGTATTATTAAAATACGGAAAAGCCTCATAGAGCAATAATAACCACTATCTCCAGTGTTTTAATTGTGTTTTTTCCGTGTTGTGAAACACGACGAAAACACCTATTTCATTTGCACCATAACAATTAAAAACGACAGTTATGGAAACAAATGAAATTTCTTTTGAAACCCTTCCCAAAGCAGTTGCCTATCTGGTCAACGAAGTGGCCGCAATCAAATTATTAGTCGAAAAAGGGCAAGTATCCGTTGCTCCTCAAAAACGCATCCCAATAGGCATTGAAGAAGCCAGCCGGACAATCGGCAAAGCTAAACCTACCATTTACGCGCTTGTTCGCAAGCGTTTACTCCCCTGTTACAAAAACGGCAAGAAACTTTATTTTTTTGAAGATGAATTGCTGGAATGGATTTCCCAAGGCAAAAAGAAGACTTTACTGGAAATTGAGTCAGAGGTGAAAGCAGATTACAAAAAAGATTTTAGAGGCACAAGAAGATGAATCTGTTTGATTTGATAGCCAATTTCTGGAGACTGGATGAACAGAAGAATTTCAGCGGAAATGAAACACGCCTGTATTTCTTCCTGATTCATTTAGCCAATCGCTCATTTTGGCAAGAGTGGATTGAATTTGCCGACAAACGGATGGTTGCCAATGCCAATATTTCTTTGCAAGTGTTGAAATCTGCCAGAGATCGTTTGCAACATGCAGAATTGTTGGACTTCGTTCCAGGGGGTGGGTTTAGGGTTAAAACTAAGTATCGGATTTTAACACCTAAGTCCAATCTTAAACAGGTACCCTTTCTTTTAAATACTAAAGACAAAGATTCTAATATCAATTCTAATGGAAAAAAGAAAGGATTTGTTCATACAGGAAGCGATTTTGACTAATCAGGAATTTTATCAGTTATTGCAAAAAGATGCTCAAGAAATTATGGCCAGTGAAAAAGAAAAGATGCGGAAACGTCGGTTGTTCCTTCCGTTGGCATATTCCGATTTTCAGAGTTTGTTTTGCGCATTTGGAGCCGTTTGCTTACTCAACCGGAACGAAGATAGAAACTTTGTTATCGATAACAATAATGAGCCAGTAATAAAACAACTCTACTATTTCGCCACTAGTGATCCATCCTTTGCAGGTGATTTGAATAGAGGTATCCTGTTACAAGGTAAATATGGATGCGGCAAAACAGTACTTCTGGAAACTTATTCATTGCTTCATAACCATATTGTGCGAAAATTCAGCTTGAATTATCCATTGCTTTCATTTATCAAGGCGGTGGAATTGCAAGAGCAAATCAGAAAACACTCGGTGAATATGTTCGTGCGGAAACCGTTAATAATTGACGAATTCGGACGGGAATCCAAAACAGTTCAGGATTACGGCAACATTATCCGTCCATTATCCGAATTGTTGAGTTTAAGAAGTGATGCCGGAACGCTTACGCATGGTACCACTAATTTCATTCTGAATACGCTTTCGTCTGATGAATTCTACGGCGGATTGATTGGCGACCGCCTTAAAGCCATGTTCAACTTCATCACCTTGCATGGAGAAAGCAGGAGAATTTAACCATTCCTAGCAATAAACCCACAAATACTTACTTAAACTGTAAGTTCCTTTAAATCAACAAATACATTTTAAATCTTTAAAAATCACTCGTAATGAAAAAAATGAATTTTATTCTACAAAGTAAAGGCGGTAGCGGTAAATCGATGCTCACCTATTTACTGGCGTTAAAAAATGAAGACAATCCCCGAACCTATTTTACAGATTTTGACAGCTCAGTTAAATCAAGCACGCAGCAGCTAAAATTTCTGCAAGGCCGAACGCCTGCCCGGTTTGCAAAAATGAATTTACTTGATGAACGTGGAAAGATTGACCGCCAGCGGCTGTTTGAAAACCTGCAGATCCTCGCACAAAAACCTTATGAGGAATTTTTTCTTGACTTTGGGGCACCCGAAAGCGAGCAGTTTACCTCCCTGTTTTCAAAAGATTATACCATCGAAGAATTTAAACAAATTGCTGATGAATTGGATGCTGAATTCATTTTCAACATTGTCGTAGCAGGAGGCAGTTCTTACCTTCCCTGCACCAGTTACCTGGATAACATCGTTGGTTTGAACCAACAGAATTTCAGTATTATCATCTGTATCAATGAGTTTTCTTTTCAAAATTACAAATCACTGGTTGCAGAAATAGAAAGCTATGCAAAAGCCAATTCAGGCAATATTCGCGGGGTAAACTATTTTGGTGATTTTGATACAGATGCTGCCCCTCATAAAAACATCTTAAGGTACATTTCCGAAGGGAAGGGAATGAATGCATACGTCTTTATTGAGAAAATCAAGATTAAGAAAGAACTTCAAAAATTACCGTGATGGAGAATGTAAAGATTGATTTTCAGCGAATGCAGGCCGAGTACTTTCTGAGATACGATTACCGGTTCGATGAGACAGCCCTTGCCATGTTACATATTTTGAAAAAAGAGCAGGAACAGAACTTTGTTCTGCAAAACACAGCATTGAACAAGGCCATCGATAAAATTGAAGATTCTCAACGAACCTTAGCGCTAGACCGCGAACACCCGCGCTGGCAGGCATTCTCTTATGGTTTGGGCCGGTTGGGTTTGCCGCTGACAATGGTTATCTTTTTCGTTGCTATTTTTTACATGATCCACATGAGCAATCAGCAACATGAAATGATCAATTCTACCAAACTCCGGTGGTATGAAAATTTTTATCAAACCAATATTGAAAATAGGGAGACCAAAGCCATCAAAGAATATCTAAGGGAAAATCCCATCCCTGAATAACTATAAATAATCAATTAAATGAAAGAATTTTTAAAGCAGAAACTACTGGAAAACAAGTCAGGGATTTATTCCCTGATCGCCCATCATTATACTGACCAAATAAGTGAAATGGGTTGCAGCCTTTTCAGGGACTGGTTAAGCGAAGAACTGTCTGTTGATAAAAGTACGATAAACCTTAGAAGTTTATATTCTGCCTCAAGAAGGGAGCAAAAGAAAGATAATTGTAAAAGCAAAACAACTGGTTTTCAACCTGCACTTAAGAACATGCAGATAAGCGCCAATTCAGGTTCAAATTTTTCCGATCCCAACGCCATACCCTCATCCATGGATAATATTACTGAAATGTAATTCAGTTGCAAAATAGCGAATTACGAATAATTCTGAATAGAAATAAATAAGTAGAAATAGAAATAAATGCTTTCAGATATAATCAGATAATTTATTCATTATTAGCTATATCCGCGCAATATTATGCTGTCAGTATGGGGAGCAAGTTTGTGTTTCGGTCTGACCGAAACCTTGCTCTGCGAGGCTCAAAAACATCCCGCCGGTCTAATCAGAACAACAAAATGTCCAATCATGAAAACAATCAAAAACCGGAATACCAATGGCAGACCTGCAAAAAAAACTGATGAAAAGAAAAATTACAAAATAACGATCAAAATGGCTTCAGACGAGTACGGTTCCCTCAAGGCCAAGGCGCATGAAGCGGGTATTAACCAAAGCGAATACACCCGCCAATGCATTCAGGCCAGTATCGTTAAACAGCGCATGACCCCTGAGTTGATGAACTACATACGGCAACTTAGTGGAATGGCCAACAACATCAACCAGATTGCCCATAAAGCCAATGCCGCCGGATATATCAGTGTACACAAACACTGCTTATTTATGAACGGGAAACTGGATGATGTAATTAGCAAAATAGAAGATGATTGCTAAGATTGTACAGGGACGTGGGTTCCGGGGTGTCGTAAACTATATTCTTGAAAAAGATAATGCCCGGTTGCTTTATGCTGAAGGAGTAAGGCTGAAAGATAAAGAATCAATTATCCATAGTTTCATTGTCCAGCATAAGTTGAATCCAAACATATCCAAACCAGTCGCCCACATCTCGCTGGATTTTTCGGTTCAGGATAAGGGCAGATTGACAGATCGATTTATGGTTGATGTCGCTCAGGAATATATGAAAAAGATGGGATACAAGGATACGCAATACATCATTGCCCGTCACATCGACACTGACCATCCTCACATTCACCTAGTGATAAACCGTATTGATAACAACGGGAAACGGATTTCCGATCAAAACGAAAAGCTGCGAAACGTAAAGATTTGCATGGAACTTACAAAAAAGCACTGCCTTTATATTGCATCAGGGAAAGAGAATGTAAAGGAGCATCGTTTGAAAGAACCCGATAAAACCAAATACGAAATTTATCATGAGCTGCAATCCGCTATATCTAAATGCCGGAATTGGCCGGAATTAAAAACAGAACTACTTAAATCTGGTATTACAACCGAATTCCGAAATAATGGAGCTACAGACAAAATACAAGGAATACGGTTTGGGAAGAATGGGTATGTGATTAATGGTTCTAAAATCGACAGAGCATATAGTTATGCCAAAATCAGTTACCGGTTGCAGCAAAACGAGCGATTGCAACAGGCTCAAAAACATCAACCGGCACAAGATGAATGGCATGATAGCATGGAATTATCTTTGGTAACTAAAAAAGCAGCTTCAACCTTGGATGGAATATTCGATTTACTAAAACCTTCATCCGGTTATGATGAAAATCAGACAGAAGTTTTTAGAAAGGAAGCAAAAAAGCGAAGGAAGAAGAAAGCAAACCAATACAGATATCGATTGTAATTCATTTAAAGATCAAATTTTTGTAGAGTAAAATTCATTATTCCGCAGTCTATCAAGGGAATAAAAACAAGATCAGGGAGATTCGTCTGAAAATGGAGGAATACGAACGAAGATTAATAGAAAATACCAAATAAATTGAACATAAACAACTAAAGATGCAAAATAGAAATTAAAGAATCCCCCATCTAATAAGGTGGATTTTTTGATGCGATTGATTTTAATAACAGGATAACCAAATAAAATCGAATGCTTCAGCATGTATTAAACTGGTATTCAGTTTATAAATCTACACAAGGAATTCAATGAAGTAGAAAATTTTGTTTTTACCGGTTGAAAAAAAGATCAGTAGAACTTTCTTTCAAATCAAATATGTATCTTACAATGTTCATAGAGCTCAGATAGGATGTTTGAGACATAATAATAGAAGTTTTTTTCGTCTGAACTACAAATTAAACGGTATGAACTATCAAAATAAAACCAAAGAACAGCTCATTGCAGAATTGCAGAAATTGCAGCAAGAGAATATTTCATTAAACGCATTTTATGAAAGCGAATTAGAAAATAGCAAGCAAAATGAAATAAAGCTGCAAATGAGCGAAGCGCGATTGCGAAGCTATTTTGAATTACCGCTTTTTGGAATTGCCATAACCTCTCCGGAGAAAGGCTGGATCGAAGCCAACGAAGCAATAAGGGAAATGTTGGGTTATTCTATGGATGAATTATCAGGCCTTACCTGGGCAGAATTAACGCACCCGGATGATCTTGCTGCCGACGTGGAACAATTCAATAAGGTTATTTCTGATAAGAAGGATACCTACTTCCTTGAAAAGCGGTTTATCCGGAAAAATGGAGAAATCATCTGGGTCAACATGTCAGTAGGTTGTGTGAGAAAACCCGACCGAACGATTGATTATATGGTAGCCCTTCTCCGAAATATTTCCAAACGTAAGCAGGCAGAAAAAGCACTTAAAAAAAGCGAATATGAATTAAAAAGGGCACAGCAAATTACTCATATTGGTAGCTTCTATATCGACTTAACAACAAATCAGGTTACCTGGACTGAAGAATTATATAAAATGTACGGTTTTGACCCAGCACTTCCTCCACCGCTGCTTAACGAAAGTCAAAAGTTGTTTACACCTGAAAGTTGGAAACTATTGTCATCCGCTATTGCAAATACAGTCGAAACCGGAGTTCCTTATGAGATTGAATTAAGAACCATAAAAAGAGATGCTAGCAACGGTTGGATGTGGGCGCGAGGAGAAGCGATTATTGATACTGAAGGAAAAATTACAAATCTATGGGGAACCGTACAGGACATTACTGATCGGAAATTGGTTGAAGAAGCATTGCGAAAAAGTGAAGAGAAATTTCGCTCGCTCTATAACCATATGATTGACGGATCGGCCTTGCACATGCTTGTTTATAATGATCAGGGAGTTCCTGAAGATTATTTGATCATTGATGTTAATCCGGCATTCGAAACTTTACTCGGAATTTCAAGGGAAGCAGTTATTAATAAAACAAGCAAAGAAGCATACGGAATTGACGAACCACCATATTTTGAAATTTATTCAAGAGTAGCATTGACAGGTAAGCCAGAGATTTTCGAATCCTATTTTGCACCAATTGACAAGTATTTCTCCATTTCGGTTTACTGTCCATCCAAAGGCAGTTTTGCCACCATTTTTGAGAACATCACGGAACGCAAAAAAGCGGAAAATGAAAATGAAAGGATTCAAAAATTGCTTGAAGACTCCCAGCGGGTTGGGAAGATCGGAGGTTGGGAAATTAATTTGGATACCATGGAACTAAAATGGACCAAGGAGATGTATCATATTCACGAAGTTGATTTAACTTTTAAGCCCATAGTAGATCAACGAGTCAATTTTTATACCCCCGAATCTTTACCTGAAGTTGATAAAGCATTCCAAAATGTGGTCGAGCATGGCGGATCTTATGAAGTTGATTCGGAAATTATTACAGCAAAAGGTAATCGCCGGTCAGTTAAAGCAATTGGCAAGGCAGACTTAGAGAATCGAAGAATCTTTGGCCTTTTTCAGGATATAACTGATCGCAAGCAAGTTGAAGCTGAACTTAAAATTAAAAACAAACAACTCATAGAGCTAAATGCCACCAAAGACAAGTTTTTCTCCATCATCGCTCACGATCTTAAAACTCCTTTCAGCGGAATATTGGGCTTCAGCGAAATCTTGAGAGATGAAGCCCGGAATCTGGACATTAGTTCAATTGAGGATTATGCTGAAATACTCAATTCAACTGCAAAACAGACTTTCAAGTTGTTAGAAAATCTTCTTGATTGGGCCAGAATGCAGCAAGGCGGTTTCCATTTTGAACCAAAAATAATTTCAATCAACTATCTTTTGAAAACTGAATTTGAAGATTTGAAACATAGTGCTCATCGAAAAAATATCGTGTTGGTAAATGGAATAAATGAAGAAATAAATGTCACTGGAGATGAGAAAATGCTGAGTGCGGTGTTCCGTAATTTGATTACAAACGCAATAAAATTTACACCTAAAGACGGAACAATCAATGTTGAAGCCAAAAGAAAAGCTGATCATGTAGAAGTTTCAATTTCGGATACCGGTGTTGGGATGGAAAAGGAAACCATCGAAAAATTATTTAAAATTGAAACCAGTTTTACTTCGCGTGGCACCGAGAACGAAAAAGGAACAGGACTGGGCTTGTTGCTTTGTAAGGAATTCGTGGAAAAACACGGTGGAACAATTTGGGTAAATAGCGAAAAAGGAAAAGGAAGTACATTTACATTTTCAATACCGGTTAAAGCTTGATTTTAGATTTTTGAAATAACTGGTGATACTAAAAAACACCAATCATACACGATTAGGTGTTTTGAACACAAAAAGGTCACTCCAGCATTCATCCTCAAATTTTGTCAATATTGACAATCTTTAAGGAAGATGCACTAAGAAGTATCGAATGTCAATTTCTAAATTTGACTAAATCAAATTTAATTTAACATTCTAAATTCATTTGGAGAATATCCGGTATTTTTCTTAAACATCCGTGCAAAGTGTTGCGGATGCTTAAAACCTAATTCATAAGCTATTTCACTAATCGATTTGCCGGGTTCATATATCATTTCCTTTGCAACATCAATCAATTTCAGCTGAATATGCTCCTGCGCCGATTTGCCGGTTTCTTTTTTTAACAAATCACCTAAATAATTAGGCGACAGAAATAGCTTTTCGGCACAATAACTTACCGATAGTGTTCCAGATTCGAGAGGCATTTCCGACGAAAAATAATCCTCCAACACTTTTTCAAACCGCGATAGCACATCCTTATTTACGTGGTTTCGGGTAATAAACTGACGCTCATAAAATCGTTTGCTGTAATTCAGAAATAGCTCGATATACGAAACAATCAACGTTTTGCTATGCGTGTCGATAGCATGTTCCAGTTCATAACTAATCTTATCCAAACAATCGCTGATAATTGCCCGCTCACGGGTCGAGAGATGCAAAGCTTCGTTTACCTCGTATGAAAAGAAAGTGTATTCCTTTATATTTCGTCCAAGGGCTGTTCCATGAATCAAATCAGGGTGAAACAATAAAGCCTTTCCTTTTCCCTGCCGTTTTTGAGTTTTATCTTCAAATCCATAGACCTGATTGGGAGCTACAAAAATTAATGTTCCTTCTTCGTAGTCGTATGTATTCAACCCGTATACCATGTCGCCACATTTCAATTCTTTAAGAAATATGGCATAAAATCCCAACTGCATTCTGAAATAATAAAAAGGATATGTCTTTGAAAAGTCGATGATGCTCACCAATGGATGCAGCGTTTCCTGGCCGATTATGTTGTTGTATTCTGTTACAGTTTTAATTCTTGTTATTTCATTCATAGCGTTCATGTATAAATTCAATACAAAAGTAAATAACTCATTCATAAAAAAATACCCGAAAAATACGAATCAGTAAAATAGGTAAGCATCTCCGTAATTTGGGTAATTTCTTCCTGATTTTTCAATCGAAATTTGCACTGTCGATTATTACAAATTTTAAACAGAAAAATTGAGACACAAATGAAAAATTTCACTTATCACAATCCAACCCGAATTGAATTCGGACAAGGAAAAGAAAAAAACATCGGACAATACATTTCAGAATATGGCGTAAAAAAAGTATTGATTATTTATGGCTCCGAACGTATTAAAAAGAGCGGTTTGTTCGACACTGTTACCAAGTCGTTAGTTGATAACGGAATCAGCTACGAATCGTTGGGTGGGGTGCAAAGTAACCCGGTTTTGAGTAAAGTTTATGAAGGTGTTACTCTGGCCAAATCATCAGGTGCCGAAGCCGTTTTGGCTGTTGGGGGTGGTTCGGTGCTCGACTCATCGAAAGCCATTGCAGCCGGTGCAACTTACGATGGCGATGTGTGGGATTTCTTTACTTACAAAGCCGTTCCGAACAAAGCGCTGAAGATCTTCGACATTATGACCCTGGCCGCTACCGGAAGCGAAATGAACAACTTTGCCGTTGTGACTAAAGAAGAAACCAAAGAAAAATTCAGTCTGGCCGGTGCGGCAACTTATCCAACGGTTTCAGTAATAAATCCTGAACTTCAGGCAACAGTGACCAACGAATATTTGGTTTATTCGGCTGCCGACATCTTCGCCCATAGTCTGAATATGTACCTGTCGGCCACCTATTTACCTCAACACATGGCCGGTTACGTCGAAAATATCCTGAAAACAGTTATGCGTACTACCGAAATTCTGCTGGCGGAGCCCGGTAACCACGAAGCTCGCGGCGAATTTGCCTGGGCTGCCACTCAGGCGCTTAATTTCACCACATTTTGCGGCGTGGAAAACAACCGCTACGACACCCATTTTATCGAGCACACGCTTTCGGCTGAATACAACATTGCTCACGGCGCTGGCTTGTCGATTATCATGCCTGCCTGGATGAAATGGCAAAAGAACAATCTGCCCGAACGCTTCGTACAATTCGCAAAAAACATGTTTAATGTTGAAGGCGCTGATGCCGGAATTGAGGCTTTGAAACAATGGTATCAGAAAATTGGAACCCCGGTAACTTTAAAAGAAGGCAACATTCCGGAAGAAGATATTCCCGTGTTGGTTGAAAAGTTATCGGTAGTTGCTAAAATGTGGGGCGCTGAAGCGCTTTACACCAAAGAGATGATTACGACAGTATTAAAAAATGCAATCTAAAAAACGAGTAAAAATGAACGAATTCAAGCAGATTTTCCCATTGGGTGAAAAAAATGATGCCTATGCACCATACTTTTCAGGTCAAAGTTATTTAGCTGTGTTGACACAGGAAGGTATACAATCATTTAATGTAACATTTGAGCCTGGTTGTCGCAACAACTGGCATATCCATCATAAAGGTGGACAAATACTTTATTGCACTGCCGGAACCGGATGGTACCAGGAAGAAGGAAAACCCGCAAGACTATTGAATCCGGGGGATGTGGTAAACATTCCGGCGGGAGTCAATCACTGGCACGGGGCTGCAAAAGATAGCTGGTTTGCCCATATTGCCCTTATGGTACCGGCAGAAGGTGCGGCAACAGAGTGGAGAGAACCTGTTGCCGATGAGGAGTATAACAAATTGTAACAAGAAAAAGATGATCCTATTCGAACGATTACAAGCTGGCGAATCCGTTCCATTTGATGATCCGCAGTATTCTGAAATCTTCGGAATAGTGTCGCGCACCATGAAACTATTGGCAGAATTGAATGCTTCTGCCAATAGTTCCACGGTTCGGAAAATATGGAGTGAAATTACGGGAACTACCATCGATTCAAGCACCACGGTATTTCTTCCATTCCAAACTAATCTGGGAATATTCACCCGTTTAGGTAAAAATGTGTTTATCAATCACGATTGCACGTTTCTGGATATGGGCGGAATTACGATTGAAGACGATGTAATGATTGGCCCCAAAGTTTGCCTGACTACCGAAAGTCACCCGATCGATCCAAAGGAACGGAAAAAGTTGCTGGTAAAACCGATCGTGATCAAGCGAAACGCATGGATTGGTGCTGGTGCAACTATCTTGCCCGGAGTTATCATAGGTGAAAATGCGGTTGTGGCAGCCGGAGCTGTGGTTACCAAAGATGTTCCGGCGAATACAGTGGTTGGCGGAGTTCCGGCGAAAGTGATTAAAACCATTGAATCTATAAAATAAACAAAAGTCATGAGTATCAAAAACAACTTTCTAAAGTGGACCCTTTTATTTATTCTAACAATAAACATAAATACAATGAATGCACAAAATAACATAAATGCAAATCAGTCTTTGAATCCACAACAGAAAAGCATTGTAAGCATTGCCGCTTTGACGGCGGCTGGCGACTTAGAGCACTTAAAAACACAATTAAATGCAGGGCTTGATGCAGGGCTTTCGATCAACGAAATAAAAGAAGTGGTGGTACAACTCTATGCCTATTGCGGTTTCCCACGAAGCCTTAACGGTATAAATACTTTTATGAATGTTGTGGAAGTAAGAAAAGCCAAAGGTATAGCAGATGTGGAGGGCAAAGATGCTTCGCCCATTACCGACGTTGCAAACAAATACGAGACCGGAAGAAAACTTTGCAAACGCTTACAGGACGGGAAGAAAAGGGTCCAAAAACCGGAGCTAATGCATTTGCTCCAGCCATTGATACTTTTTTAAAAGAACATCTCTTTTCCGATATATTTAGCCGTGATATACTTACCTATCAACAGCGTGAATTAGCAACCATTTCAGTGCTTTCAGCGATGGAAGGTGTAGCATCACAACTTCAGTTTCACCTGGGAGTAGGAATGAATATCGGACTTACAGAAAGCCAGTTGAACGAGGTCTTTTCGATTATTGAAACACATATTGGAAAGCAGCAGGCCGAAATAGCAAAAAATGTATTGTTAAAAATGGCTGATAAAAAGCCATAACAATACCTTGTGAATTTAACTTCAATAAAAAATAATTGACCTGAACCGAACAAGACGAAAACACATTAAATATCAGATAATTATGAGAAAGATAACAGCTTTAGCAATATTGTCCCTTATCATTTTGGGGCAGGTTTTCGCACAAACGAAAAAGAGCGATTTCAAACAAATATTCCCATTGGGAGAGAAAAATGATGCTAACGCACAATATTTCATCGGTCAGAGTTATTTGGCAGTACTAACAAAGGACAATGTTACATCCTATAATGTGACTTTCGAACCCGGTTGTCGCAACAACTGGCACATTCATCATAAAGGAGGTCAAATACTTTATTGCACTGCAGGTAAAGGTTGGTATCAGGAAGAAGGAAAACCCGCCCAGGCATTACGCCCAGGCGATGTGGTAAACATTCCCGCTGAAGTAAAACATTGGCATGGAGCTGCAAAAGATAGCTGGTTTGCCCATATTGCCCTCATGGTACCGGCAGAAGGTGCAACTCACGAGTGGTTAAATCCTGTTACCGATGAGGAATACAACAAATTGAAATAGTTGATAGGGAATTTACCCGAATCGGTAAAAATGTGTTTATCAACCACGACTGTACTTTTCTTGATATTGACGGGATTACCATTGAATAAGTATGATATGAAACCTATTATTTTAACAATCATCGTTTATCTCATTTCAATGATTGACATGAATGCACAGGAAACTCCAAAAATTAAAGTTACGGTAGGTTCAAATTCGTTTTCAGTAACAACATACGACAATGCTACCGCACGTGCTTTTATAGCCCTTTTACCATTGACAATCACTATGAATGATGTGAACGGGAATGAGAAATATCGCGCTTTGCAAAGCAGTTTACCCACAATACCCGAAGTTCCACCCAAAATCAATACGGGCAACCTCATGCTTTGGGGAGCAAACGGCTTGGTTTTGTTTTATGAAACATTCAATACATCATACAGTTACTCGAAAATTGGCTACATGAAAAATGCTTCAGGACTTAAAGAAGCGCTCGGTACAAGTAATCCGACAGTGACATTTGAAGTTTTGGGAACCACAACCGGAACAGGAATGATTGAACAAAACAACTTCGATTTTAAAATTTCCGGAGATGGAATTTTGCAGTTTTCGGGAGCGTCTGGAAAGATTTCGCTGTTTGATATCAATGGAAAAATTTTGGCAGTTACCAAATCAAACACCCTGGATGTAAGCAATTTCCCCAAAGGAATCTATATTCTTAAAACTGAAAACAACAAGCAGAAGAAAACAATCAAGATAAAAATTTAAACTCTAATGAATTATGAAAACAATAGTAATAGCGATTCTATTCGCGTTCCTGACGGGACAAGCATTCGCGCAAACAAAACAAAACGAAAAACCGATAAACATGAAACTGACGGAACAAGCAGACCACTATACCTTTAAGCAAAGCGACAAGGTTACCCGTCAAAAAGTAAGTTTCAAAAATCGCTACGGAATTACTCTGACAGGCGATTTGTATGTTCCTAAAAATACCGAAAAAGGGAAACTATCTGCTCTTGCTATTAGCGGACCTTTCGGAGCGGTAAAAGAACAATCATCTGGCTTGTATGCCAATCAAATGGCAGAACGTGGATTTATTACTTTGGCATTCGACCCATCCTATACAGGAGAAAGTGGTGGCGAACCAAGAAATGTGGCATCTCCCGATATCAATACAGAAGATTTTAGTGCCGCAGTAGATTTTCTTGGAATACAGAAAAACATTGACCGAAATAAAATCGGTATCATCGGTATTTGTGGTTTTGGCGGTTTTGCCTTAAACGCTACCGCTATCGATAAACGCATAAAAGCTGTTGCTGCTTCAACAATGTACGATATGACGAGAGTGATGTCAAAAGGATATAATGATGCGGTAACTTTAGAACAACGCACAAAAATGCTGGAACAATTAGGACAACAACGTTGGAAAGATGCAGAAAATGGCACATTTGCTTATGGATCAGAAGGCAATAAAGCGTTAAAAGGAGATGAACCACAATTTTTAAAAGAATATTACGATTATTACCGAACTAAAAGAGGATTTCATAAGCGTTCGGTAAATTCGGGAAATTCATGGACTGCAACTACTCCTTTATCGTTTATGAATATGCCAATTTTAACATACATCAAAGAAATCTCACCAAGACCCATACTCATAATTGCAGGAGAAAAAGCCCACTCACGCTATTTCAGCGAGGATGCCTACAAAGCCGCCAACGAACCCAAAGAACTGATGATTATTCCAGGTGCAGTTCACGTTGATTTGTACGACAAAGTGGATGTGATTCCTTTTGATAAACTGGTAAATTTCTTCAATGAAAATTTGAAATAACTAACTCTGGCTAATCAATACCGGATGATGTGTGTAAAAGTTGCTAAAGAAGAATTTAGACCAATCGATAAAAATTTAATTCTGGAACCGGTATTCATTTGGAGTAAACCCTGTTACACTTTTAAAAAGCCTCGTGAAATGTTGAGGATACTTGAACCCTAATTCGTTAGCAATTTCATTTACAGTTTTATCGGAATCAAATGTTTTGGTTTTAGCAACGTCAATAATTTTATCCTGAATGTATTCCTTGGCCGATTTCCCGGTTTCCCTTTTAATCAAATCGCCAAAATAGTTGGGCGACAAATGAACCTCTTCTGCAAAATAAGCCACAGAAGGCAAGCCAAATTTTTGAGGTTTGTCTGATGAAAAATAACCATTCAGCAGTTCTTCAAATTTTTCCAGAATACCTTTATTGACATTGTCTCTGGTAATGAATTGGCGGTCATAAAACCGTTCGCAGTAATTAAGGAAAAGTTCGATATTGGAAGCAATCAGTTTCTTGCTGTGCTTGTCAATGTTCTGTTGTAGCTCGTATTCTATTTTTGAAAAGCAGTCGAGGACAATTTGTCTTTCACGATCAGATAAATGAAGGGCTTCGTTAGAATTATAACTGAAAAAGTTATAGTCGTTGATGCTTTTGGCCAGTGAAGTTCCACGAATCAGGTCGGGGTGAAACACTAGCACAAAGCCTTTCGGCTGATAAACTTGTCCGTCGGTTTCAACAACCAACAATTGTCCCGGGGCAGTAAAAACCAAGGTACCTTCCTGATAGTCGTAGTAATTACGGCCATATCTAATATCGCATCCTTTGAAATCCTTCAGAAAAATGCAATACATGCCATAAATAATCCTGACCGTCTTTTGACCATCCCACGATCTCGGATTCGCTTTTGAAAGGTCAACGACACTAACCAAAGGGTGCAGCGTTTCGTGATTGTTCAAGGCATTGTATTCAGCTACCGTATCAAATCTGAAAATCCGTTCCATAGTTGTTTTTATTTTTCTGAAACAAATTTAATCATTCCATTATAGCGACAACCATTCAAGATGTCCAATCAGTAAAAATGGTAGAAGATACCGTATTCTATATACCAAAGCCTGATGGACAAGTCCTTACATTTGTTGAATAAAAAAATACAGTAAAATGAAGAATGAGAATTACAATCAAAAATCCGTGCGGATTTCCGGAGTTCGCGTAGGTTATGAAAAGCGTTTGAATTGGGTGAATTCGCTCTTGATATTTCTGACTTTCGTTAGCCTGACCTCATCTGCCAAAAGCAAAGATAAGCCATTGATTATTCGGGAGCAAGGCAGCTTTGCCGTTGGAGGAACAGTGATTACGAATCCAGGTACGTTTGATCCGTACAAACCAACTCCTGAAGGACAAACCTTTCATGGCGATCATGCATACATTTTTTATCAGGTTCCGGTGAAAGCCCGCCAATATCCTTTAGTGATGTGGCACGGTATCGGACAGTTTTCCAAAACATGGGAAACTACACCCGATGGTCGGGAAGGATATCAGAACATCTTTTTGCGCCGTCGTTTCCCCGTTTATTTAATTGACCAACCCCGAAGAGGCGATGCCGGTCGCAGTACAGTCGCAGCCACGATTACACCTACGCCCGACGAACAGGGATGGTTTGATACTTTTCGCGTTGGAATCTGGCCGGATTATTTCGAAGGGGTACAATTCGCAAAAAATTCTGAAGCGCTCAATCAATATTTCCGACAGATGGTTCCCAATATTGGACCAATCGATATTAATGTGAATACCGATGCCGTTTCAGCTCTGTTTACCAAAATTGGTCCGGCAATTCTCGTTACACATTCACATTCAGGAGGAATGGGTTGGGCGACAGCTATCAAAAATCAGAATGTAAAAGCCATCGTTTCGTACGAACCCGGAAGCGGTTTTGTGTTTCCCGATGGAGAAGTGCCCGCACCAATACCAATGACTGGTGGTACAATGTCCGCATTTGGAGTGCCGATGTCAGATTTTATGAAGCTTACCAAAATCCCGATAATTATTTACTACGGCGATAACATTCCTGAAAAACAAATAGATAACCCGGAACAGGATGGATGGCGGGCACGATTGAAAATGGCAAGGTTGTGGAGAGATGCCGTAAACCGCCATGGTGGCGATGTAACAGTGGTGCATCTGCCTGAAATAGGCATTAAAGGCAATACGCATTTCCCATTTTCAGACTTAAACAATATTGAAATAGCTGATTTAATGTCAGCATGGCTAAAGAAAAAAGGACTTGATAAATAAAATATTAGTAAACAATGCAAACAGTAAAATTGAACAACGGGGTTGAAATGCCCCTTCTTGGATATGGTGTTTTTCAAATACCAGATCCGAAAGAATGTGAAAACAGTGTTATCGATGCCATCGAAACGGGTTATCGGTTAATCGACACCGCAGCTTCATATATGAATGAAGTTGCGGTTGGTAATGCCATTATAAAAAGTGGAGTTGCAAGAGAAGATTTGTTTATCACTACAAAACTGTGGGTTCAGCATACGGGTTATGAAAAAACCAAAGAGGCATTTGAAAGATCGTTAATCAAGTTACAACTTGATTATTTGGATTTATACCTGATCCATCAGCCTTACGGCGACGTTCATGGTTCATGGAGGGCTATGGAAGAACTGTACAAAGAAGGAAAAGTTAGAGCCATTGGCGTGAGCAACTTTCAACCCGACCGGGTTATGGATATTATAACTTTCAACGAAATTGTTCCTGCGATTAACCAGATTGAAACACATCCATTCAATCAGCAAGTTGAAACCCAAAAATTCTTAGTTGAAAATAACGTCCAGATTGAATCGTGGGGGCCATTTGCCGAAGGCAAAAACAACATCTTTCAAAACGAATTGCTGGCTTCCATTGCCATGAAATACGACAAAACAATAGCACAGGTCATTCTTCGCTGGTTAACTCAAAGAAGTGTAGTAGCTATTCCCAAATCGGTTAAAAAGGAAAGAATGAATGAGAACTTCGACATTTTCGATTTTGAACTGAGTGCAACAGACATGGAAGCCATCAAAGCATTGGATACAAAGACAAGCAGCTTTTTCGATCACCGCGATCCGGAAATTATAAAATGGATGGGTAGCAGAAAGCTTGATTTATAACAGAATCAACAAAACTAAATAACAAAATCATGAAAAGAATTTTAACAATTTTAGCCATCGTTACCAGTTTCAGTTTGCATGCTCAGCAAACGGTTGTCAATACTGCGCCAAAAGTTCGTACCGCATCCGGAATCGTGCGAGGTGTGAATGAAGGAGATGTCGAAAGTTTCAAAGGAATTCCTTATGCGGCGGCACCAGTCGGTGAATTTCGCTGGCGTCCTCCTCAACCTGTTGTTTCATGGCAGGGAGAACGTGATGCGAGCAAGTTTGGTGCAAATTGCGCGGCCGCAGGATGGGGAGGCCCTCCGGGATCAATTCAGGCAGGCTCGTCGGAAGATTGCTTGTTCCTTAACGTATGGAGACCTGCCGGGGCTAAACCTAAAGCAAAACTGCCGGTTATGGTATGGATCCACGGAGGCGCCTTCACGATGGGCAGCGGCTCCGGTCCTGGCATTGAAGGTCAGTTTGCCAAGAAAGGAGTCATCCTCATTACCATCAATTACCGTTTGGGGCGCCTTGGTCATTTTGCATTCCCTGCGTTGAGCAAGGAGCATCCGGAAGAACCCAAGGGCAGTTACGCCTTCATGGACCAGATTGCCGCACTAAAATGGGTGCAGCAGAACATCGCCACATTCGGTGGCAATCCTAAAAATGTGACCATTTTCGGTTTCTCAGCAGGTGGCGTTTCGGTACATTCACTTTTGACGATTCCGGCGGCAAAGGGACTTTTCCAAAAGGCAATCAGTCATTCTGGAGGCGGCCGCGATGGCGTTTTGACCGGTAGACCGATCAACAAAGAAAATGCAAGTCCATATTATCCTGTTTCAGCAGAAACTATCGGAATAAATTTCGCAAAAAAACACGGGATTGAGGGCACAGATGCAGCCGCACTGGCCAAACTACGCGCCCTGAAAGTTGAAGAGATTGTCGACGGAGGACAGGAAACGGATGGTCAGGGTGGTCCGCGTATTTATTCAGGCCCGATTCTCGATGGTAAACTGGTTGTTGAGACTTCCGAGAGTGCGTACAAGGCAGGTCGACAGTCACGTGTTCCACTTTTGATCGGGAATAATAGTGCTGAAATAGGTGGAGGTTTTGTAAATGCCAGCAGCTCAAAAGAAGAACTGTTTTCAATGTTTGGCGAACTGAAAGATGAAGCTAAAGCGGCTTATGATCCTGATGATACCAAAGAATTCGCTGAGGTGCAAACAAGGTTTAACACAGACAAGGTATGGGCAGAGCCTGCACGGTTCGTCGCAAGTTCTTTTGCCGCGGTTGGCGATCCGGCCTATATTTTTCTTTTCTCTTACGTACCTGCTGCCATGAAGGAGCGGATGAAATATGGCCCTGGACACGGAACCGATATTTCTTTCGCGTTCGACAACCTGGGTATAGGAGGCTTCGGGCCGCCACCACCCCCACCAACGTCCGAGGACAAAGAGGTTGCCAGAATAATGAATGCCTATTGGGTAAACTTCGCCAAGACTGGCGATCCGAATGGTAAGGATCTGCCGAAATGGCCAGTATATGATCCCAAAAAGAACGAGATCCTCGATATCCAGTCCGATGGTAAACCAGTCGGAAAACCTGATCCAACGAAAGCGAGACTGGACGTGATTGAAAAGGCGGTGAACATGGGAGATAAACTACAACCAAATGGCATTTAACCAGCAACTTGAAGCAATAAAAAATTGTGTATGAGGAGGACTATGAATAGAATTAATTCGCTAAAAGTGATATCACTTTTGTTTCTGGTTAGTATTTCGCAGAATTTGTTTGCTCAAAATGAAGACACCACTGCACCTAAAATAAACAATTTTACCGCAGCTGTTACGATTCAGAGTAAAGGCATTTCGACCATACCAAATCTGACTTTAGGAAAACCTGCAATTATCTTCGACATGAAACTTGGCCGGAAACTGACTTTCGAACCACAATTTCGGTTTGCATTGGAAGATGGGAAACCATGGGCCATGGTTTTTTGGTGGCGATATTACCAAACAGTGAGCAACAAGCTCAAAGTGACTTATTCTACAAATTATTCCTTCTCTTACAAGTCTATTGCTTCTTATACTTCTTCCGGAGTTTCTCAGGATATTATAAGGACAACGAGGTATCTGGTTGGTGCGATCGAGCCTAACTACCGGATTAGTAAACATATCGGTGCCGGAATGTATCTCTTCTATAACTATGGTATAGAATCATTTATTACCAGAAACACTTTAATGATTTCGTTCCGTCCCACTTTTTCGAACATACCCATTACAAAGAATGTGGTTGCGATGGTTGCTCCGGAGATTTACTCCCTGATAATGGATAAGAATAACGGAGTGTTTTTTAACTCCAGATTTTCAATCAGTAAGAAGAATTGCCCGATAGCAATATCTGGATTGATTAATAAACCTCTGAAATCAACCATCCCATCCGAGTATGATTTCCTTTGGAACGTGGGTCTGAGTTATACTTTTAATAAAAAATTCGTTGAAGCACGTTAGATTTTTAAGTGATAGAAACAACTTCCCAAATGGATTAAACTTATTCGCACATTGTTATTCTAAGTTTCATAAAACCAACAATCTCCATAATCAACTTAAAACCCAACCAAAATGAAAAACCGACTGATTTTTGTAACTGCATTTTTACTGTTGACTTTAGCAAACAGTATTAAGGCGCAGGACTGGCCTCAATTTCTTGGGCCTGAAAGAAACAGTACTTCTCTGCAAAAAAACCTGCTTCGTACATGGCCCGCAACTGGACCTGAAGTTTTATGGACTGCCAATATTGGCATCGGTTATGGCGGGCCGGTAGTAAAGGATGGCAAAGTTTATTTGCTTGACAGAATCGACAGTATTGGAGATATAATGCGAAGTTTTGACTTTACAACAGGTAAAGAACTTTGGAAATCTGAAATTGCATCGCCCGGAGCATTTCCATTTCCCGGTTCCAGAAGTGTACCAACAATCGATGGAAACTTTGTGTATGCCTGTGGAGCTGTTGGCGATTTATTTTGCATTGATATTAAAACACATAAACAGGTTTGGCATAAAAATATCTGGACCGATTTTGGCGGAACTCAATTACCAATTTGGGCAATTTCACAATGTCCGCTCATCTATGGAAATATGGTAATTGTATCCTCACATGCTCATGAAGCCGGCGTGGTTGCATACAATAAGCTTACCGGTGATATCCCCCAAATCTGGGCAATGAAACTTATGTAAGTCCTTCCATTGCTAAAATATCAGGCGAAGACCAAGTGGTTATGGTCACTTCCTCTACCAACCCATTTGGTCATCCGGGGGCAGAAAAAACATTAGGTAAGATCATTGGGATTGATCCTCAGACAGGGAATGTCTTGTGGGAATACAAAAATTGGGAATGTCATATCTCGGTAGCGAATGCGGTAGAAGCCGGTGATAACAAATTGCTGGTAGTTGGTGGCTATGAACTTGGTTGTGTGATGATAAAAATTGAAAAAAAGGCAGATGGAAGCTACGGTGTTACAGAACTTTTTAAGCACAATGATTTTGGAGATCATACCAAACCACCAATCTTATTTAAGGATTATTTCTATGCTCAATTTTCGACTAACGGTAAACGTGACGGTCTGGTCTGTATGAATATGGAAGGCAAAATCATGTGGAAAACAAAAAATGAACCCAAATTTGATAAAGGCAGTATGATCTTGGCCGATGGTTTAATTCTAGCAACCGACGGCACTAATAAATTGTACCTGATTGAACCAGACCCAACTGGATTCAAACCGCTTGCTTCAGCAGATTTACTGAAACCTGGTGGGGTGAATACCAGTAATCGCATGACCAATTTTGGAGGACCAACACAAAACTGGGCGCCCATCGCACTTGCCGATGGCAAACTGTTGATCCGCGACCAAAGCCGGTTGATGTGTGTAAAAGTGGCTCAATAAATAAGACCGAAAAACTAAGGATTGTTTGATTTTCGTAACTTGTGGTTTGTATTTAGTTATTTTTCAAGGTATTTCTGTTTGATATTTGTATCATCATTTAAAAGCATAAAAGCATGGAAACAAAAATTCAAAAACGAAAATTGGGAAACAGTGGTCTGGAAGTTTCGGCCATCGGACTCGGCTGTATGGGTATGAGTCATTCGTATGCTCCGTTTCCTAAAAAAAAGGAAATGATCTCGTTCATTCGTTCTGCTGTTGAAATGGGAGTTAATTTTTTCGATACAGCCGAAGTTTATGGGCCATTCATCAACGAAGAACTGGTTGGAGAAGCACTCGAACCGTTTAAGGGCGAAGTGTTTATTGCCACCAAGTTTGGCTTCAACTTTCAGGATGG
>CAXXPT010000057.1:0-6196 GCA_963676375.2 Prolixibacteraceae bacterium | reverse complement strand
GCTGATGGGAGCTTCCGAACTTTGGATTGCAACCGGCAAAGACGTGTATCATGATGAAGCCCGCCAACGTGCCTCAAACCTGAGCAAACGACTTTCGCCTGAAGGATATTTCATTGCCAACGATTCGAACCGTCCATTCTGGCACGCGGCTGATGCAGGGTTGCCCATCATGGCGCTGGCACGTTTTCTCGATAAAGAAACTGATCAGAAATACCGAAATTTAGCGTTGAAAACCATTAAAACTGCTATTGATTACAACCTGAAAGTGACGAATGGTGTGGTGAATCCGTTTGGGTATGCACGTCAAAGTTTTCTGTTCAGGGGAAAAGTTAAGGATGGATTTTTTATTCCACACGAAAATGAAAGTGGCTGGTGGTGGCAAGGCGAAGATGCCCGTTTGGGGTCCTTGGCTGCTGCTATAATTGTTGGCGGACGATTGGTTTATCCGGATAATGCTCCGTTTGGTGTAAAGCCAGAACTGGCCATTTATGCCGAAAATCTGGTGTCGTGGGTACTGGGCTGCAATCCCTATAACATGTGCATGATGTATGGATACGGTCATAATAATGTCCCATACATGGCTTCTATGTTTGGACATGGATCGGGCAGGGGAGGAATCTCCAACGGGATCACCGGAAAAGATGGAAATGGCGATGGTTCGGGCATTGATTTCAAAGTGGAAGACAATGGCAACGAATGGCGCTGGAGCGAGCAGTGGATTCCTCACACCGGCTGGTTTTTACAGGCTGTGACTGCGATGTCGATGAAATAAAAGAAATCCAGCTATCGTCAGCTTTAGCGTTCGACTGAGCTCACGCCTAAGTCTGATAGAATGATAAGAAAACCTAAACCCAAACTAAATATGAAAAATCAGATTTTTAAAATCCTGGCAATTTCCGGATTGATTTTACTGCTGCTTTCCGGAGATTCCGATTTATTTGCTAAATCAACCCAGTTTAAAGTACTGGTACTTACTGAACGTGGTGGACAACATGAAGGTTTTGTAGTTGCGGCACTCGATTGGCTGAAAACTTATTCCGCCGAAAAAAACTTCGAAATCACAGTGATCAATCATGCTACCGAAATCAACGAAACTATGTTGGCCAAATACAAAGTATTCATTCAGTTGAATTATCCGCCATATACCTGGAGTAAGGAAGCCGAGGCTGCGTTTATTAAGTACATTGAAGAAGGCCGTGGCGGCTGGGTTGGATTTCATCATGCCACCTTGCTGGGAGAGTTTGATGGCTACCCGATGTGGAACTGGTTCTCCGGCTTTATGGGTGGAATTCGTTTCGATAACTACGTAGCGGCAACCGCTTCGGGAATGGTGAGGGTAGAAGATGCGGAAACATCCAGTGATGAAAGGACGTTTCGACTTCGTTTGTACTTACTGACGACGAATGGTACACTTTCAATACAGAATCCGCGCCCCAATGTACATGTCCTGGCCAATGTTGACGAATCGACTTATCAGCCTGACTTCAAACAGTAAAGATGGGTGATCACCCCGCTGGTTTGGATCAACGAAAAAATGAAAGCCCGCAATGTCTATTTTGTGATGGGACACCATGCCAACTTGTTCAAATCGGACCGATTTTAAGAACCATGTTTGGAAATGCCATTCTTATGGGCTGCAAAAAAATAATTAACTAATCAACCAATAAATCATATTATCCAATGCCGAATCAGAAAATACTCTTTCAAATGCGTTACTGCCTGATACTCTGTAAGCCTTCTATTTTACTTCTGCACTACATCGCAGGCAAAGTTCCCTCGTTTTAAGGTGCTGGCTTTTTATAGTACCCACGTTGAATCGAGCGCACGTAGAGTTTGCCAATGATGCGATTAAGTTCTTCAAGGGGCTAACCAGTTGGCGATGGTTTTGTCTTCGACACCACAAGTACGATGTCTGATTTAAATGAAGCCAAACTTAAAAATTATCAGTTGGTGATGATGCTGAACGATTTTCCTCACAATGATGGAGCAGCGTGAAGCATTCCGAAAATATATGGAGGATGGCGGTGGCTGGTATGGTTTTCATGTGTCGGCATACAACGATCACGGATACCAAGTGGCCGTGGGGACTCGACTTTCTGGGCGGTGGAGTTTTCTACTGCAATAACTGGCCACCGATGCCCGCAAAACTTGTTGTTGACGATCCGAAACATGCGGTAACGAAAGGATTACCCCCATCATTTATCTGCACCCATCAACGAATGGTATCAGTGGAACCCGAGTCCACGCGAGCGAAAAAACATCAAAGTTCTGGTTTCACTTTCTCCGGATAATTATCCGTTTGGCCTGAAAGATATTGTTCCTGATGGCGACTTTCCGGTGGTTTGGACGAATACGGATTACCGTATGATTTATCTGAATATGGGTCATGGATCACAGATTTTTACTGATGCAACACAAAATAAGCTTATCATTGATGCTTTTCGCTGGGTAATTGCCACCGATAAAAAGGGAAATGTATTTGAGCATTAATAAGTTTGTGGTATTATCATTTTTCAGCCGACTGGCATAAACAGTGAAAAATAGAAACGGAGAGTTGAATAATTTTCAACTCTCCGTTTTCAATTTTACTATTTTTTGGTGATGAAAACAGCAAGCAGAATTATTTGTAATGGATTACAAACTCGTCAGTCGATTTTCTGACTTTTTTCATTTTCTCTAACCAGTCGTTTTCAGCATCGCGGTAACCTAACGGCAATAACAAAACACTTCTTAGCCCTTTCGACCGGAGATCGAGCAATTCGTCGAGCATATTTGGGTTGAAACCTTCCATAGGGGTGCTGTCAACTTTCAGCTCTGCAGCCTGAGCAATTGCCATTCCAAATCCAATGTATGCCTGCCTTGCAGTGTGGACAAAATTTTCATCGCTGGTTTGACTCAGATACAGCGATTTTAACCGATCAGTGTATGAGCCAAATCTTCCGCGAGGTAATTCTCTTTCATCGGTGATAAAGTCATACTGCCCGTCAATTCTTTCAGTGGTATATTTATCCCAGGCAACAAATACCAAGAGGTGCGAACAATCAGCAACAATTTGCTGATCCCTTGCAATCGGAACTATTTTGTCCTTTAATTCCTGATTGGTAATTACGATTACCCGAAACTGTTGCAATCCTGAAGAAGTTGGCGCCAGTCGCGCGGCCTCAATAATTTTGTCTACATCTTCCTGAGCTACTTTTTTCGTAGGATCATACTTTTTGGTGGCGTATCGCCATTTTAAATCATCTAATAATGCCATAATTTTCTGTTTTTCTGTTTTCTATTGTGGTTCTACTGATGGCGTGATTCCAAAATCATTATGCCAGTAGATTAACCCATTTTTAGTTTCTTTTATCTGTATTCCTGATATCAGCATTTACTGAGCAGGTGACTTCAAGTCACCTGCTCAGTAGTTTATATAGAACGAATATTGTTTTAGCTTTCCCTTTTTCCGTGCAGCAGCAAATTCACTGCATCGGCCAGGGAACCGGCCGGAACCACTTCTCCGGAGTTGACGAAGAAGATTTCATCGGCATTTTCAATGGTATTCAGGCGGTGCGCAATGATTACACGGGTGGTACTTTCCGGTAATTTCTGAAGTATATTTTCGAGTAACTGTTCGGTAATGGTATCGATGTTGGCCGTGGCTTCGTCGAGAATAAGCAGTTCGGGTTTGCGCAATACCGATCGCATAAAGGCAATCAGCTGTTTTTGTCCTAAACTGATGCCATCGCCAGTTGTCTGAACTTTTGAATCCAATCCTGAATCAAACCGGCTCAGCAAACTTTCAAGTCCCGATTCTTTAATCACGGCAGCCAATTCATCGTTCGAAAGGTTTTTATATTCCGGATTTCCGTAGAGAATGTTGTCGCGCACTGTTCCGGTAAATAAAAATGGTTCCTGAAGAATAAACCCAATTTTGTTGGTTCGTTCTTCGGGGTGGTAGCTGCGAATGTCTTTTCCGTCGAGCAATATCGTTCCGGTTGTAGCATCGTACAAACGGGCAATCAATGAAGCTGTAGTGGTTTTTCCGCCTCCGGTTGGCCCTACGAATGCGTAAGTTTTGCCTCGTTTCAGATTAAAATTGACGTGATGCAAAACATCTTTCCCATTCGGATAGGTAAACGAAACATCGCGGAAAGAAAGATAAGAAGCATCGGATTCAACCGTTGAATCCTCAATAACTTCCAGATTCGTGTCTAAAGATAGTATTTGCGAAATGCGGTCCCATCCGGCCATTGCCACCTGGAAATTGGCCCATAGTCCGGCCAATTGACGCAACGGATGGTAAAAGCTGTTCACGTAGGCCAGAAAGCTGATCAGCAATCCAATGGTAAAGCTTCCTGTCGTGATCAGGTAAATACCAAAAGCAAGAACCACAAGCTGACCTAAATTTGACGAAAACCCGAAAACCGGAGTGAAAATATTGTTGGCCAAACCCGCGCTAACTGCCGTTGAATAATTCTTCTGATTGGCTTCATCGAAGCGTTTCCGAAAATAATCGCGACGATTAAAAGCGATAATAACCTTGAAGTTGTTCAGGCTTTCCTGAATTTCGGCGCTCAATCCACCAGTACTTTTTAGATTGGCTGCATTTTTCCGTTTGACCCAGGGAGAAATGGCCTTGGTGAAAATCCAGATAATTAATGCCGGCAACAGGGCAGCAGCGCCCAATTCAAGATTAATACTCAGCAGAAAAATACCAGCACCAAGCATAGTGAATATGCTGCTGATAAACTGCATCAGCGATTGCGAAAAAAACTGGTTCAGTTTGTCGGTATCGTTGTTGATTCGCGAAATCAAATCGCCAGCCTTGTTTTGGTTGAAAAAATCGACGGGCAATTCCTGAAGTTTAGTAAAAACTGCATTACGGAGACTATACAACATCCGAATTCCAACGCGCCCATCATGATCATTTGCAGGTAATTGGTTGCAAACGCCACCATATACAACACCAGTAAAATAGCCGAATACCGGATCACTCCGTCGTATTGTTTCGATTGAATATAGGTATCAATGGTGTGACCAATAAGGTAAGGCCCAAGCAAACTTAAGCCAGCATTGATGAAAATGATGATAAAGGCCAGAATCAGCGTTCGCTTTTCCTCCCGAATCAAATCGAGCAATTTCCGGAGCGCTGCCAGTGTCGATTTTTTCTGCTCTGCCACCGTAGCGGTCTGATTGAGGTTATAATTCATTCTGACAAATATTCTGATTAAGTTTCTGCATTGTTTATTTTTTGACTCACCCCAAGCTCGCAATGCTCGCTTTGCCCCTCTCTACATGTAGAGAAGGGAGAAGTCGCCTTTAGGCGACTTGGGGTGAGTAACTGATTTAATACGTTTATACAATCGGCTACAATAGCTTTTTTATTACACTTCATAATGACTTGTACTTCGTTGTGAATTTTCGATCTGTACATATTCGGTACAGGTTTCCATTAACTCGTGGTGCGTTCCGGTTGCAATAACCTCGCCTTCCATCAGTAGAATAATCTGCTCAAAATGTTTTACCGACGATACTTTTTGGGTTATCGACAGTAAAGTCAAATCCGGATAATTCCGTTCCAGATTGGAAAGGATTCGCTTCTCCGTTTCGTTATCGACACGGGCTGTAAAATCGTCGAACAAAAGTATTTTGGGGTTGATGGCCAACGCACGGGCGAGCATAATTCGTTGTTTTTGTCCTCCTGAAAGACTGGTTCCACGTTCAGAAACAATGGTGTTGAGTTTCTCCGGAAGCGAATCGACAAAGTCCTTCAATTCGGCGGTTTGTATAGCTTTTTCGAGCGATTCGTCGGTTACCTGATCGCTGAAAGCAATGTTTTCGCGCAGGCTCATGTTAAAAATCACGCAGTCCTGAAGTACAAATCCCACCTGACTTCGGAACGATTCCTTGTCGTAGCTTTCAATGTCTTTCCCATCAAACAGAATGGTTCCACTGTCGGGTTTTACCAAATCGGTCAGCAGGTTGAGCAACTGGCTTTTCCCGGCAGCCGTAGGACCGATAATAGCCACCTGAGTTCCGCCTTTTACTGAAAGTGAAATGTCTTTCAGCACTGGCTTGTCGCCATACGAAAGTTTAATGTTTTTTAGCTCTATATCGCCTTTAAGTGAAGCTTTTATTGTTCCATGTTCTACCGCTTCGGGCGCTTCCAGAACTTCGTTGATTCGTGCGTACGATGCTGATGCCTGTGCCA
>CAXXPT010000056.1:0-70476 GCA_963676375.2 Prolixibacteraceae bacterium | reverse complement strand
GGCTGTTTCAGCCTGATGTTTTCCGGAACGGTCTGGTTTATCAATTCGTCGAGCGTTGAAACTCCAAGAACATTCAGCATTTCCTGAATTTCGTGATCGCGTGGACCAATGTGACGCATTACAAATTTATCGCTTGCCATATCTGTTTTGAGATTTTATTTAGTGCTGCAAACTTAGAAAGATTGCGATTCACTGAAAATGATTTTTGTTGTTTTTTAGTTTCAAGGTGTTGAAGGATTGAATTACTGAAGGATTGATTTTACTTGGGTAAACTATCTCCCGGGAAACTTCGGGCAGAATGCACTTCAAAAGTAAAAATACCTGCTTTCACGGCCGGGTCTTCTTCCATGATCAGCCTGGTTTGGTCAACATCGGCATTAAAGATTCCTATTCCCTTCAGTTCGGTTTCATCCGAAATAGGGCAAACAATCGCAAGCAAACCTTCTTCGCGAAGGGCAAAATTCCGTCGTGCATGTTCCCAAATGAGTGGCTGACTTTCGGGTGTACCATAATTATCGGACGCTTTTAACAGGGCAACACTATAAAGCTTCGCCTGCGAAATCATTTGCATCATGAATTCATCAGAAATTTCTTTCATGATAATTGTTTTTTAGGTAAGGAATGGATTATTCTTCTTTTCAAAACCAATGGTTGTTTCGGGACCATGCCCACAATATACAATGGTTTCCTCCGGAAGGGTGAGCAATTTGGTCTTGATGTTTTCGGTTAGTTGCTCAAAGCTTCCGCCCGGAAGGTCAGTACGGCCGATACTTCCGTAGAATAAAACGTCACCAGCAATCAGTATTTTTTGCTCCGGATTGTAGAAAACAACTCCGCCGGGAGAATGACCGGGTGCTCCAATTACCTTAAGATACGAGTTCCCGAATGTAATTCGGTCGCCTTCCTGAAAGTAGGCATCCGGAGTATCAACAGGCTCCATTGGGATGCCGAACCGGTCGCCTGAATCAACGGCGTGTTCAACCAGAATTTCTTCATCAGGATGAATTTCGAACGGTACTTTGTATTTAATCCGGCAATGGGTTATTCCCATGATGTGGTCGAAATGGCAATGCGTGTTGATTAGTCGGACTGGCTTTAATTGTTTCTCGGCAATGAATTTGTCGAGTTCCTGACGTTCATAATCGAAATAGCATCCTGCATCGATAATTGCGCATTCCCTGGTTTCATCGTAAACAACAAACGTATTTTCCTGAACCGGGTTGAAAGTGAATTTTTTAATTTGCATAAAAAAGTGTCTAAAGTTTTAAAAAAGTGTCTAGAGTGCGAAGTGCCTAAAGTGCCTAGAGTTAAGTTTTTGGATGCCTTTTGTTTTTTCAACTTTAGGCACTCCGAATTATAGGCACTCCGAACTTCTTTTGAACTAGCTCACTCCGAACTTATTTGTCGGTTCCCTTTAACATCGGAACAAAGACATAAGTTCCGTGCGATTCTTTATAATATTCGGTTTCGCTGGTTTTCACCAACACGTACATGGTTTGTTTTTCGCGTGGTCCCATCGGAATCACCATCCGGCCACCAACTTTAAGTTGGGCCAGCAGGTCTTCAGGAATAATTGGGGCGCCGGCGGTAATAATAATTTTATCGAACGGACCGTAGGTTGGCAATCCTTTGTAACCATCGCCATAAAAAAATTTAGGGTTGTAGCCAATTTGCGGAAGGATAGATTGTGTTTTCAGGTACAATTCGCGCTGACGTTCGATGGTATAAACCGTTGCGCCCATTTCGAGCAGCACCGCAGCCTGATATCCCGACCCAGTGCCAACTTCCAGAATTTTATCATATCGTTCAACCTGCAACAGGTAAGTTTGCATGGCCACCGTGAATGGTTGGCTAATGGTTTGGCCTGCGCCAATCGGGAATGCCTGATCTTTGTAGGCGAACTGAAGAAAGCTGCTGTCCATAAAAAGGTGTCTGGGCACTTTCCCAATAGCTGCCAGCACTTTATCGTCTTTAATACCTTTGATACGTATACCTTCCACCAATCTTTTCCGTAATCCCTGATGACGTAGTGTATCCTGAAACTCCATAGAAACTCCTTTTTTTCAAAATTAGCCAAATATAGGCTTGAAACGGTTTGTAGCCCTAAACATTATTAACAATCGACGTTGAAAAGTATTTCAGTAAGCAATAATACAACTTTTAATTTATTCTTATTTTGCATGAATGATTAAACTCGGAATTTTTGGGGATCAGACTACTAATCATGAACTTCTGGGACAGTTGAATACCATACCGGAAGTAGAGATAGCTGGCTTGTATTTCTCCGGAAATGTGCAGCTTTCGAATAGGTTTCCGGAATTTTCAAGTCCGATTGGGCTGATGGATATTTCGGATGCCATTCTGATTCTGAGCGATAAAAGCATCAGCAACGATCTGGTCAAGCTGATACTGCGGAAAAGCAAGCACGTTTATCTGAAATCAGTTCCGAGTTTGCACATCAGGGAAATCAAAGAGCTTATCGATCTGGAAAAAGAGGCCGGAATTGTAACTTTCATCTACAACCCGTTTAACTACAACCCTTATTTCGATCCCTTCAGCAATAAATACGAAAAACCCTTCCTGATTAATTTACGGACATGCTTCGAAGGCGAAGTTATTAAAGCGTCGCACGAAATGTTACTGTTGGTAACGGCGTTAAACCGGCTGGCTCAGAGTAGTTATAAAAAGCTTGAAGTTTTTGGGTTGCAGGAAACAAACAACCAATTGGTTATTAACCTCAGGATTGAATACGAAAACGGATGTGTTATAAACCTGACGGTTTCTAAGGAGAAATTGCCTGGTTTTTGTGAAATTTTTCAAAATACAAAACAGATTCAATTTGACATCCAGACTCCACTTTATATCCAGTATCCGCAATTAAATCAGGAATATACGGCGATAAGCAATTTTATCCGTCTGATCCAGAATCGCGACAAAAAAGCCAACTCGTTCGATAGTCTCCTGAATGGGGTTCAGATCGTACATGAAATAAAAGAACATTTGCGCTTCAACGGGATAGAATTTTAGTATGAATAGTCTACTTTTGCCGCAATATTTTTACAACTGAAGCGTTCGCTATCATGTATGTAAATCCGGACCAAAATCTCTTTATGCATAAAACTTTACAAGTCGTCAGGTATCTGGTTTTCGACATTATTGCTGCCGTTGTTAGCTGGACGCTATTCTACATTTACCGAAAGATTTATATTGAACCGATCAAGTTCGGCTACGAAATTCCGGTCGAATTTGACAGTAAGTTTTACCTCGCATTGCTCTTTATTCCGGCTTTCTGGATTACCATTTATTACGTTTCCGGACAATATACCAACATATACCGCAAGTCCAGGCTGCTCGAATTAGGCCGTACCAGCATGATTTCTATCGTCGGGGTAACCATTATCTTTTTCCTTTTGTTGCTGAACGACTGGATTCCGGATTACAGGAAATACTATAACCTTTATTTTACCTTGCTTGCGTTGCACTTTAGCTTTACTTATTTATTCAGGCTGATTCTTACCACACGCACTATTCACCGTATTCATAAGCGGGTTATCGGGTTTAACACCCTTGTTATTGGGGGCAACAAAAAAGCGGTTCGTCTGGTCGAAGATATGATGACGCAAACCCGACCTGCAGGTAATAAAATCATTGGATTTTTGACTGTAAACGAGCGCGAGTCGTATCCATTGGAGAAGTATACCCCCAATCTGGGTTCATATAAAAATCTTCAAAAGGTAATTAATCAGTACGAGGTAGAGGAAATTATCATTGCCATCGAATCGTCGGAGCATAAGTTATTGAGCGAAATTCTTACCCTTCTCGAAAACCGGACGCATACCGTTTGGGGAATTCCTGATTTGTTTGATATTCTTTCGAATACAGCCAAAACGAATACCATTTTCGGAAGTCCACTGCTTAAAATTTCGAATGGACTGATGCCCGTTTGGCAGGAAAATGTTAAGCGTTTACTTGATGTGGTGATCTCCATTGTGTCCGTTATTGTTTTCTTTCCGGTTTTTATAGCCTTGGCAATTGGCATAAAAATGAGTTCGAAAGGACCGGTGATGTACAAGCAGGAGCGCATCGGCAAATTTGGTAAGCCATTTATGATCCATAAATTGCGCACTATGGTGAGTGATGCAGAAACCGACGAACCACTTCTTTCGAGTTCTGACGACAGCCGGATTACTCGCATTGGCCAGTTTCTGCGTAGAACACATTTGGATGAAATTCCGCAATTCATCAATGTTATCAAAGGCGAAATGTCGCTGGTTGGCCCGCGTCCCGAACGTAAATACTACATCGATCAGATAGCAGAAGTTGCACCGTATGTTACTCATTTGCAGAAGTTAAGACCTGGTATTACTTCGTGGGGTCAGGTAAAATACGGATATGCCTCCAATGTTGAGCAAATGGTTGAGCGCCTGCAATACGACATGGTTTACCTGAAAAATATATCGCTGTACGTCGATTTTAAAATTCTGATTTACACCATTATGGAGTGTGTAAGGGGTAGGGGGAAATAGCAAAGATGAAGTGTTAAGTCGCAGTATCCAGTGTTCATGACTTCCAAACTTGCGGCTAATTCTGTTAACTGAGACTGAATACTTTTTTAGATGATTCCCATTTCAATGTACTGGATAATCATTTCAATCTGACGATCCTCTCCATATGGATCATATTTGGTTTTCAGGTTATTCCCAAATACACGAGCTACTCCTTGCCAAAAAACTGCCGGCACACCGCCTTTCAGCTCCTGAATCAAGTCGTATGAAGCTTTATGGGTTTCGCGGTCGATCAGTTTAATTAAAACCCTTCCGTCGTTGATCGACATCTTTTTCAGGATTGGACCGTATTTATTCATCAGCTCTTCTTCTGCGCGCCGCACATAAACACGCCGGTAGCGGCCACGTGCATCTGCCGGAACTTCCATCTCGTATTTCCGCAACAAAAGAGCCGCCTCTTTGGCATAAGGCAACACTTTCTTTACGCGCATAACCAACCGCCAGTATTGTTGTTCTTCCGATCTGTTTTTAAATACACGTGGCGGATAAATTCCTACCTCGGGCAGGTCAACATGTGGAATTGTATCCTTCCCCGCCACTTCTCCGGTAACAATATTGAGATTTTTAGGCCATTGCGCCATGCCCGCAACAGCAAAACTCAATCCTAAAAGTATAAGTATGAAGAGGCGTTTCATTTGCTCTGTTTTCTTCTGCGAAGATAATTATTGTTGGTTCAGATATTATCATGCCAAAACTTATTGACCTGAAGCCATCGACTGCGCTGTTAATTTTAAACGTTCACAATACGATAAATGATATGTTATAAAACTGAAGCGATAACGAATACTTTACGATTTCAAGATGTTCAATGTTTGTATCTTTGAGGCGTTAAATAAATACTTATGCAGGCAAATCAAAAAATAGAAATTGATGTTTGTTCTGAGTTTGGCCAGTTAGAAGGAGTAATCGTTCATACTCCGGGGCTTGAAGTTGAAGAAATGACCCCTGAAAATGCCGAGCGCGCGCTCTACAGCGACATTCTTAATTTATCGGTTGCCAGCAGCGAATACTCTGTATTTAAAGGTATTTTGAATAAGGTTACCAACACTTTCGAGGTCAAGGATTTGCTCTCTGATATTTTGAGCATCGATCAGGTAAAATCATCTTTGCTGAAAGTGATCTGCCAAAGCGAGGGCGCAATGGATATTTACCCGAAACTATTGGCAGAAAGTGCTCCGGAGCTGGCCCGACTGCTTATTCAGGGCGTTCCAATCGAGCGCGACAACCTTACCCGCTATCTCAGTCAGGAGCGATTCAGTCTTCGTCCGTTGCATAATTTTCTATTTACGCGCGACGCTTCCATGTCTTTTGGAAAAGAGGTGCTGATTGGCAAAATGGCCAATCGTGTGCGCGACCGCGAGGCTGTAATTATGGATGCCATTTTCAACAATCATCCGTTGCTCAAAACCAAAACAATCAATCCGAATTCTCCGGAAAATCTACAGAATTACCCCGGAATTTCGATTGAAGGTGGCGATTTTCAGGTTGGAAGAAAAGATGTTTTAGTGATTGGAACCGGAATTAGAACCAGCACACAGGGAATCGATTTTATACTCGAAAACATCAAGTTAAAGAAAGAAGGGCTGCAACATATTCTTATTCAGGAATTACCCGATACTCCGGAATCATTCATCCATCTCGACATGGTTTTTACTTTTCTTGATGTGGATGCCTGTATGGTTTATGAGCCGCTGATTATGGGTACGAACCGCTTTCACACCATCCATATCCAGGTTGAAAACGGGAAAGTAACCGATATCAGCGAGCAGAAAAACCTGCCAAAAACGTTGAAGAAGCTGGGTGTCGACATGCAGCCGATTCAGTGTGGTGGAATAACCGGCGATTGGACACAGGAACGCGAGCAATGGCACAGCGGAGCCAATTTCTTTGCGTTTGCACCGGGCAAAGTAATTGGTTATGAACGAAATGTACATACTCTTGAACAACTCAACAACAATGGATTTCAGGTAATTCCGGCGAAAGATATTTTATCCGGAGTGCGCGAAATCCCAAATGGAAAATGCGTAATTACCATTCCCGGATCGGAACTTGCCCGTGGTGGTGGCGGTGCCCGTTGCATGTCGATGCCAATCCGCAGAAAAAGTTTGGAGTGAGCTAGATCAAAATAAGTTCGAAGTGCCTAAAATTCGGAGTGCCAAGAGTTGAAAAAACAAAAGGCACTCAAAAACTTAACTCTAGGCACTTCGCACTCTAGACACTTTTTTAAAACTTCAGGCACTATTTAAATATAATTTATGCGTAAATTAAAAAACTCAGAACTCGACCGTTTGTCGGTTGATGAATATAAAGAAATAGAGAAAACACCTATAACCGTCGTTTTGGATAATATCCGAAGCTGTAACAATATCGGTTCTGTTTTTCGTACATCCGATGCTTTGCTGATTGAAAAAGTGATTCTTTGCGGAATCACGGCAACGCCTCCCAACAAAGACATTCACAAGACCGCTTTGGATGCTGAGAAGTCGGTTCCTTGGGAATATTTCGAAGAAACTGAAGTCGCTGTTCAACGGCTAAAAGATACCGGATATCGAGTATTTGCGGTGGAACAGGTCGAGAATAGTATTTCATTACCCGATTTCACCCCCGAAAAGGATCAGAAACTGGCACTGGTTTTCGGGAACGAAGTAAAGGGAGTACAACAATCGGTTGTCAATATTTGCAATGGAGCGATCGAAATCCCTCAATACGGCACTAAACATTCGTTCAATATTTCGGTAAGCGCCGGAATTGTGCTGTGGGATTTGGTTTACAAACTGCGCTCCTAAAGTATAGAAATAGGAAAGAGAAAAAAGGAAGAAATATTTTCCTTTTTTCTCTTTCCTATTTCTGAATATTAGAAATTCTTGATTGCAGTGAGCTTCGTCATCATCGAATCGCGATGAGTAGTATAAGCTGTAAGGTATTTTTCGGAAATAGGCTCTGTTGGCGGAGCTTTTACTTTCAACGGATCGATGGGCGAGCCATTAAAGAAAACCCTGAAGTCGAGGTGTGGACCCGAAGCCAATCCGGTAGCACCCACATAACCAATTACCTGACCTTGCCTGACATGCACTCCGGCAGAAATTCCAGGCCCATATCCGCTTAGATGCATATAGCTGGTCGTATAAACAGAATTGTGTTTGATCTTCAGATAATTACCGCCACCAGCTGCCTGATAAGCTTTTGCGATTACAGTTCCGTCGCCAATCGACACAACTGGGGTTCCGGTAGGCGCGGCATAATCAACGCCAAAATGAGGCCTATAAATTTTCAATACCGGATGAAACCTGCTGGCTGAGAATGACGAGCTAATTCGGTTGAACTTCAACGGAGCTTTCAGAAATGCCTTTTTCAGGCTTTTCCCTTTATCGTCGAAATAGCTGTCCTCGTTATTCTGCGTAAACCGGAAAGCATAAAAATCTTCCTTCGCGTGTACAAATTGAGCGGCAAAGATTCGCCCAATACCAATCGACTTTCCGTAAACAAAGTTCTCTTCGTACACCACCCTGAATTTATCGCCTTTCTGTAATCCGTAGAAGTCAATGCTCCAGGCATATATTTCAGACAACGATAATGCCAGGTTGTAATCCAAAGCCTGAGCTTCCAAAGCATTCCATAACGAAGAAGTGATGACACCACTTGCCGATTTTGTCAATGTTTCGATGGGTTTTTTCTCTTTGTAAATTCGCAAACTATCGCTCAACTGGTAAACAACGTAATCCACCGGATTGATCTCGTAGATAAAGTATTCGGCTTTCGATGCATCCTTCTTATTCATGAAAAAGTAATACGGGTTGTTTACCTTCATTTTCCTGACATCAAACGTCAGGATTGATTTTTTTGAAATTTCATCGATTTTTGTCATCGAAATCCCTTGTTTACTAAGTATATCTGACAAGTTTTGTCCCGACCTGATCTGTCCCGGAACCACTTTGAATGAATCAATCGGAATATTAAATAGCATTACAGGTTCAGGTTTTTTTACTTCTGGCTGTTTGGCCAATTCCTTCATTATCCGCTTGGTTTCGTAGTAATCGAAAATGAAATAAGCAACTTGAAGTAACAGGATAAAAGCAACGACCCAAATCAGAATTCGCTTTAGTCGTTGGAATCTTTCAGGAATTTTAAATTTCATAGTTATGTAGTTTCTGTATAATAACCAACCGGGAAAGTCCTTTTTGTCAGAACGTAAGTGCTTTCCCGGCTGTTTGTTTCTGTCTTTTCAAAACTAATAAAATTAAAAAGGAATCGAAAGCTGAAATCTTCCGGCGCAATGAATTGGTGCGTACAGATACCTTTGGCGATGGGTATAAATGCTTAGTTATTCAAGCCTTAAGGCAGTGAATGAAAAAGAATAAAAATTGTTAATGAAGGTAAATAAGGAAATTAACCTTTTATTTTATCAAATCCCTGACCATAAACGCCCATTACACTAGCCATCGATATAAATGCATCAGGATCAATTTCTTTCACTTTCCTGAAAAGGATACTGGTTTCTTTTTTACGAACAATGGTCATTAAAACCGTTACATCGTTTTGGGTGTACCAGCCAGTCCCATTCAATGCGGTTACCCCACGACCAAATTCGCTGTTGATATAATCAGCAATTTCGTCGTATTTGGGCGAGAAAATAAATATTTGGGCCGATGCATTTGAGCCGCTCAGAAAAGAGTCGAGTGTATATGAAACGACAGCCATGGAAACGAAACCATAAACCATTTTATCGAGCGAATGAACCAGAAAATACGATGAGCCAATTATGATTACATCGCAGTACATGATTATGCGGCCAGGGCTGATGTTTCGGTATTTATTGATGATCATCGCAATAATGTCGGTTCCCCCGGTGCTTCCTCCGCGCGAAAAAACCAAGCCAATACCAACGCCACCCATCATCCCCCCAAGTACCGCCGACAGAAAATTGTCTTCGATTATCGATTTCGGGAAGAAGTCTTGCGGAATGGTGAATAATAAGGAAAGCACCACCATACTGAATATGGTTTTTACCCCGAAACTCGCACCAAGCACTTTGATTGCAATGGCCACCAGCACAATATTGATCAAAAAGAAGGTAAATCCAATGGGAATTTTGGTACTATAGAAGATTACAGCGGCTAAACCGCTGATTCCACCGCCGGTAATTTTTGCCGGTACCAGAAAAAGGGTCCACGACAACACGTAAAGGACTAATCCAACCAACATGATCACGTAATCTTTGATTACTGATTGTAGCTTTGGTTTTTTTGACTGAACCATTTTTTGCAGATTAAATGCCATGCAAAATACAGATTTTAAATTGAGTCGCAAAACAACCGCCTTTCTGCCGTGTATTTTATGTGAAAAATCAGTTGTTGGCAGACTTAATGAAAAATTGACATTGAAAATCAATTAGTTCTGAAATTATATTTCACCGTAATTCTGTGGTTTTATTAAAATAAGTCGTTTTATTGGGCTGATGTGTGTCTTTTTGTAATACCCATCTTTGAAAAGATAGTTTTTATTTGTGGTAGATGTAATTCAGATAGGGGGTGTTTGTTGAAAGATGAAAAAATGAACAACTTCGGTTTTCTTTCGGACGATCGAATTTCGAAAAACAGAACTCCTTTTATTTTGCCATATCAATCATCGATTTTCCTACTTTTGCCCTATGATTTCATTTCCAAACGCCAAAATAAACCTCGGGTTATACATCACCGAAAAGAGAACCGATGGTTTTCACAACCTCGAAACTGTATTTTTTCCGGTTGGGTGGAGCGACGCGCTTGAAATTGCACATTCCGACAAATTGTGTTTTACCACAAGTGGAATTGCGATATCAGGTTCCCCGGAATCAAATTTGGTGATGAAAGCCTATTCTCTTCTTCAAAAAGACTTTGATTTACCCCAGCTAAAAATTCATTTACACAAACAGATACCTTTTGGGGCTGGTCTTGGTGGCGGTTCTGCCGATGGTGCATTTATGCTCCGGATGTTGAATCATAGGTTCAATTTGAATATTTCTCAGGCTAAATTACTGGAATATGCGGCGGTTTTAGGTAGCGATTGTCCGTTTTTTATTCTGAATAAACCTGTTTTTGCCACAGGAAGAGGCGAAATCATGAATGAAATAAACCTGAATGTTAAGGGATTGTATCTTTTGTTAGTTAAACCTTCGCTCGAAGTTTCAACGGCCAGAGCATTTCAGAATGTGGTGCCTCAAAAGCCGGCAGTTTCGCTTTCCGAATTAATCAATCTTCCGGTTCAGGATTGGAAAAGCAACCTGGTGAATCAGTTCGAGTCATCAGTATTTCCGCAGTATCCAGAGATTGCTGAAATTAAAGCCAAGCTTTATGATATGGGTGCTGTTTATGCATCGATGTCGGGTAGTGGTTCTTGTGTTTTTGGGTTGTTTAACGAACTTCCGGAGAGTACTGAAACCCAGTTTTCCGCGCCGCAATTAACATTCAGCCAGAAAATCTAAATCCTTTTAAGTTTTAATTAAGATAAGTTTATCTTTTATTTAACTCATCCGGAAGTAACTTTCGGGGTGTTTCTCTGTCTTAATAGTGAAAACAAATTAAGAGAAAAACATTGAAAACAATTAAAAGAGAAATTATGAAAACGAAAATTAGAACATTCGCAACGATTTGTATACTTGGATTTATTGGAGCAATAAATGTGAATGCAGCAAATTACAAAAATGCAGAAGAAGTAAAAAACACAAGGAACGAATTGGGTAACGCAGATAGCAGTTTACTGCTATTAGCCGAAAAGGCTTCTTTGGAAAGTGACTTCAAAGTCGAATTCCTTCTGAACGAAGACCTGTATGCAAATGTAGATCTTCAAAAGGAAGCACAAGCAGTTACCCGCATGATCGTTGATCAGGAAGAAGCAAAAGCCTTTAAAAAGTTGATTGATCAGGGAAATTTTGGTAAGTCTGAATCAGTTGAATATACTGCAAATGAAGCTGTGGAAGCTGATGTGGATTTGCAAACGGAAGCTCGGTTAGTTACCAAATCGGTAGTCGATCAGGAAGAAGCAAAAGTCATTAAGAAATTAATCGAAGCCGGGAAATTAGGAGAAATCAATTAATTCAGGACATATAATGCATGTAAAGAGCGCTGCTCCGATTTCGGAACAGCGCTCTTTTTTTATGCAGAAAACGATCAGAATTTTAAACTACAGCCTTTTTCTTTTTATTGAAGTCCGATTTTTTAATCGATTCTTTTCGGGTCAGGAGCATCGGTATGGCAACGCCGGTTCCAAGAGCAATCAGTACAAACATCATTTTTGATCCGTTATTTACAGTTTCGATCAATGTTTGCAGATAGATGTCGGTCTTTTCGATGCTGGTTAAAGCGATCATTCCAAGCATAAATTTATAGGCAAATACACCCGGAATCATTGGGATAACCGAGGGAATTGAAAAAACCAGCGGTGGGCTGTCTTTCAGGTGAGCCATTTGAATAGCAACGATTCCGACAGCTACAGCTCCGAGGAATGAAGCAAAGACAACGCCCATTTCGTAATTCATTGCTGTAAATTTGATTAAACCACCCATTGCTCCAATACACCAGATTGGAAATAAGGTGCGGCGTGGTACATTGAACAGGATGGCAAACCCTATGGCAGCTATTCCGGCCCAAAAGCTTTTTATAAGTATTTCGAGGAGTATCATATTAAATGTGTAAAATCATTCGTACTGAGAAAAGCCCCATGGCTATCGAAAAGGCGATGATGAGTCCGTTTATGCCACGTATCATTCCATTCTGAAGGTTTCCTTCCAGAAGGTCGGTCACCGAATTGATTAACGGAACTCCCGGAACTAAAAACAGCACTGATGTAGCAAAAGCTTTATCTGGTTGAGCGCCTATATGGTAGATTTCGGCCATTCCGGCAATAAAAGAAGCTGTAAACGCAGCAAAAAACACACACAGGTATGGGTTGAATTTTACACGCATAGCTTCCTGCCTGACGAAAAGCCCGGCTACTGTTGCTACAAATGCCACTGCCATTTCGATGTATCCGCCGCCGAATATCCGGCAAAATGCGGCACCCGCCAGTCCAACCAATCCCAGAATTACTAATCGCGGGTAATGTGGAAGCGCTTTTAACCGTTGTACTTCCGTTGAGATTTGTGCAACAGTCCAGTTTTGTTCCAGAACGTTCCAGCTTAAATGGCTTATCCCGCTTACAATTCTGAAATTTACTCCATGCGGTGATGTTCGTTTCAGCCGGCTGAAGAAATGCTGCTGGTCTTTTTCGATGATGGTCAGCATCAAAGCCCGGTGTGTAATCAGCAGTTCCGTTTTGTAGCCAAGTCCATTGGCAATTCGTTCCATGGTGACCCTGATCCGATTCGAATTGGCTCCCGAGCTCATAAGCAGAGCGCCAATTTCGAGCAAGATATTCCCAACCGCCTGGGCATCTTCTTTTAAAGTTTTTGTGTCCAAAATTTCTGATTTTATTTTGAAGGATTTCGCAAAAATAGAATTTTACGGTCTCTCCGGTTTTAGGTAAATCTTATATTACTCTTAATTGAAAGAAAAGTTCACGTTCAGATTCGAAATGTTTTAAACCTATCGAGGATTTGCGTGTTCTTGTGGAACAAAATTGAACGATGTCAAAAGCCGAAGAATATAAAAACCTTTCGTTTGAATTAAAGGAAGTTACAATAACCGGAAATGAAGAAATATCGCCAGGTGTACACCTGATTTCATGGGAGAGAACTCATGATTTCTATCCGGGACAGGTGGTGAAAATAGCCGCTGATTTCACCATGGCGCCCCGCATCTATAGTATTTGTAGCGGAAATGATGAACCTGAAATCCGGGTACTTTTTAATGTAAAAGAAAAAGGACTGCTGACTCCCTGGCTGGCTGGTGTTATCCCGGGAATGAAGATTTGGGCAACCAAACCTTACGGAAGTTTCAAAGACGATAAAAAACCAGCATGGTGGATTGCCACCGGAACCGGAATTGCGCCATTCTACAGCATGTTTTGCTCCGGAATTTCTGAAAACAGAATGTTGATTCATGGAGTCAGAAAACTCGATCAGTTTTATTTTGAAGATGAACTGGAATGGGCGATGGGCGACCGGTATATTCGCTGCTGTTCGCACGAGCAGTCGTGCAATGTTTTTCCGGGACGCATCACCAAATATCTGGAAGAAATAAAAGAACTACCAACTGATATTAACTATTATCTTTGCGGCAAGGCTTTGATGGTTGTTGAAGTGCGCGATTTGCTGATTTCACGAGGCGTTCCGTACGAAAACATTTTAGCCGAAATTTATTTTTAGAAAACAACATATTTTTTTGTCCATTCATAGGACTCCGTTTCACTATGTCCTATGCTTTTACATGTCGGGGCTTTGCCCCTTGCTCAAAAAGAATCTATAAAAGTCCTGAAAGGACGCCATGTAAAAGCAAAGGGTGAAACGAAGTGTAACCCTTTGAAAATGTAGAGAATGATTATTTAACTTTTTGCCTTGATACAATGGAAGCTCTTTTCGGAAAAACGCTCAATGAACTCACCGCTTTAGCGATAGAACTGGGATTGCCCAAGTTTGCTGGCAAACAAATGGCAGAATGGCTGTACCAGAAAGACATTACTTCGATTGAAGAAATGACCAATCTTTCGAAAAAAGCTCGTGAAATACTCAGCAACAAATACGAATTCGGGTTGGTCAACTCCACCAAAGTTCAGGAAAGCGTTGACGGAACAAAAAAATACCTGTTCCCAACTATTCAGGGAAAATTCGTTGAGACAGCGATGATTCCGGATGACGATCGCAAAACGGTTTGTGTGTCGTCGCAGGTGGGTTGCAAGATGGGCTGTTTGTTTTGCATGACGGGCAAGCAAGGTTTTCAAGGGCAATTAACTGCCGCAGAAATAGTGAATCAAATCCGCAATATTCCGGAGTGGCACGAGGTAACCAACATTGTCTATATGGGCATGGGAGAACCATTCGACAATCTGGAAGAAGTTTTGAAAAGCCTCGAAATTCTCACTTCTGAATGGGGTTTTGCCATGAGTCCGCGCCGGATAACGGTTTCGACCATTGGGATTGTTCCGGGAATGGTGACTTTCCTGAACCAATCGGAAGCACATTTGGCCGTAAGTATGCACACACCGTTCGACGACGAACGCCAAAAACTGATGCCGGTGCAAGTCGCCTATCCGCTGGAAGAAGTCATCCGTGAAATTAAAAGCTGGGATTTTGGCCGTCAGCGCCGTGTTTCGTTCGAATATATTGTGTTTAAAGGGCTGAACGATTCGCCCCGCCATGTTCAGGAATTGTGCAAAATTCTGAATGGCATCAAATGCCGCATCAACCTCATCCGGTTTCACCCAATTCCGGGTACTCCACTCGAAGGCACCGACGAAAATACCCTTCAGAAATTCAAAGATCAGTTAAACGACAAAGGCATCTTAACCACCATCCGCGCCAGTCGTGGTCAGGACATTTATGCAGCTTGCGGGTTGCTGAGTACGAAGGAATTGCTGGCGAATCAATAAATTTAAGCAGTTGCCGGTTTGTGTATATGATTATTGGCCGAATGTTTTCGATAATTGCTTAGCGCTAGCCATCGAAAGAGCAAAAGAATGATTAAGAAAAAGCCTAATCCTAAAATTGAATCCGTATCCTGTAGATTTTTCTGGAGAACTTCGGTAGAGAAATTACCCAAATCGTCGATGCATGAACCGATGAAAAAGAAAAACACGAAAACAAGATCGATATAAAAAAGTATCGACCAGAGCCAACCAATTGCAGTGGCTGGGGAAAAGGTTAAAAACAATTTTTGAATAACTCCAAGTTTCTGATAACCTGATTGTTCTTCATGCTTCTCAAGCAAACTAATCTTGTTCTTAACTTCGTACAATTCTTCAGACAGCTGAATCTTTAATTGATCAATCTCACTTTCAGCTTTCAGCTTTTTCTGAACCTCAAAATAATTATTCAGAAAATCAATTTTTTTCTGCGCTTCTTCCAAAATACCCTTCCGAACATTATCCTTGTTTTTTTTACTGAACCAAGCCACAACCAAGGGTATAAAGGCGGCCAGAATGCTGGGTATAATTTTTTCCATAGCTCAAGAGATTCAAGGGTTCAATTCGTCAATTTCTAAATGGCATTTCGAATTTCAAGTTCCAAATCAATAAATGCTTGTCGCCATTTGCCAATTTCATTTCTGGCAGCTTCCAATTCTTTGGCCACCATTTCAGAATCAGAATCGACTGAATGAGACAATCGCGACAATTCCAGAAGCATCGTTCCGACCGATTTGGCGGCATTGACCTCTCCTCCGATATAATCGAACATCCGCTGGTCAATGGCTTCAGGATTCGAGAATGAAATGTTATTAATTAATTTATAGAGTCCTTTTTGTTTTAGCTTATCAGTTGCAATCCGAAGCTTGTCGCACAACTGAAATTGCCGGAACTTAGATTCCCATCCCTGAAAATCATTTAATTCTGAAATCATTCGTTTGGCATTTTGCTGGTCACCAAATCTCAATTCTGAAATTACAATGGTCAGATGTTGCTTTAGGATAGTTAACGTTTCATCGATAAGTTCTGCTGTATCAGCAATGGCATCCCTCATTTCTTTTCTCTGATTTTCAGGAATATTTAATGCCGATTTCACTCCTGAAACGAGTTCTTTTAAAATCCCGAATACTTCTTTAAATCCTTCTACTACTGCTGGCATACTGTTTATTTTGGTTGTTTAAACGTTGTTGTGTTTTGGCTCAAAGGACTATCGATAATACTTCATCACAAAATTATAGGCATTATCACCCATTACACGGTTCACAATTTCTTCAGGATCGATTCGGTTGAAGGAATTGGTTAGTTTTCCTGAATTCGTTTTCATGTAGGTATGAGCCTGCATCAGTAAATAATCCTCAAGGGTTGGCAGGTTCTCGGCAGTCCAGAATCCGTTAATCGGATCAATCATGCCATCGTAGTCGCTGCCAATGGTTTGTATTCCCCAGGCAAAAAGTCCCAGAGAATCGAGCAGTTCGGCAATGTGCTGAATTTGCCGCCAAACCAGGAAACTCGAATGAAACAGCACTTTCCGACGCTCGAGGCTATGAGATTTTTTCAACTCGAAATCGCCATGTGCTGCAATGCGCCGTTCGTCGAGTTGCAATCCAAACAGTCCGTTTGACCGGGCGACCCTAATGATTTCATCATCATACAGATTGATTTCGGCATTCATAAACAAATGTTTGTCCTGATCATTACCGATAACAGCACCATGACTCACCACAACCGGAATGTCCTGCCCGGCGTATTTGGTATCGAGCAGATTAAAATATTCGAGTCGCGATGTTCGGCTCATGTGTTTTATGTCGATCAGAATTCTTTTGTTCCCGGAGTTATCGAGCATTTTGTCAACTACTTCCAGTCCAAGTGGCGTAAATCCGGTATTCATCATATAACTCTGGTCGACTGCCGATTTCACTACGCCGGTAAGACTTTCGGCATGACCACACAATTCGTTGTAGAAATGATGAGCAAGCGTGATAAATATCGGTCGGTGTTCCCAATTTTTTACCTTTTCAACATTGCCAAGCACGTAGTTACGGTTGGCAGGTTTCTGTTTCGGATGAATTCCGGTACCAAACGAATGGGCGCCTTCTATAGTTAAGACTACAGCTATTGAGTTCGATTTCTGATCGTCAATAGTGTCAGCATCGAGAATGTTTGCAATATCTGAAGAGTTCCGTGCCAGCGAATAATGATAATTGGCCCGATCAGCCAAAGTCACCTGCTTCCCGCTCATTTGTCTCAGGAAGGCATATTCGTTTTCGAGGTCGGGGAAATAGTCGGTAACCGATTGTACAAAGTCAATCCGTTCGCGGCCAACTGAAGTAACAAAATTGAGTAGCAAATCGCTGAATTCACCAGTTCCAAGTTTGTTATCGAAGAAACTGCGCTCCATGGGATACAACGAGGCAAAAACAATTCCGGCATTTCCATAACCCATAGCTGAGAAATTGCTTTGACGGTATTTCACAATTCCGCCCAAAAGGTCGATCATTTTCTCGAACAGGTTGGGTGGATCATAATACCAGACCGAACTTTTTGATTTCAGGTTTTTACTATTTTCCTTTCCAGGAAAACTGTGTCCGTAAGCTTTCAATGTGGGGTGACAATGGATGTCAGCAAAATATTTCATGGTTGTATTAGATTATCCTTGTTTCTTTTCTTTGTCGTCAGATGTTGGGGTGGCGACCGAGCCACGAAGTTTCATCAGTTTATTCAACAGGTCGAACCAGAAAGGTGCGCCTAACGACAGAGCTAATGCTGTGACCATCCATCCTACCAATGAATAAAAAATATTCAGGAAAGAGGAACTGTCAAAGGTTTCCCATCCTAATCCAAGCGAATGATGAACACTTCTAATGTCGTTCTTTATCAGTAAATTAGCTTGATTGAATAAGGTGTCTCTTTTTGCTTTTAGCTCCAGATAATTTGCCAGTTCCAGCGAATCGGTCGACTTTTTATTTCGAAGACTATCGTTTGCGCTGAGTTCTTTTTCTGAATAATTTGCCTGGAACCTATTGATTTCAGCTTGATGAAGCAATAATTTTTTGTCCAGATCGGGATGGGCTTCCTGAAAAGCTCCGGCCTGTTGAACAAGTTGCTCCCTGAGTTTCGGATCTTTTTCGAGCCGTTCAATGATTTTTAAAGTATCTACATTAAAAACTATTGAGATTGCCAACCCTACAAAAAATAAAATGAATTGAACGTACTTTTTATACCAGGTTGAGGCGCGATCCATTGTTTCTTCAAACCAATTCTCCAGATGATGTTTAAATTTACCAACATCACCATTGGCATCAACCCAAATTGATTTTAAATAACTTAATGTCTGATCGCCGATCCGGGCATTTCCCCAATTGGTTGTCTGGTCGTTTAATGATTTCTGAATCAATAGCTTTATATCGTCTTCCGGAGTAACATCTTTACCGCGAAGTAAATCGACAATAACTTTCGAAAAAGTTTCCTTGTTTATATAAGCTGGCTTGCCACGGCAATCGCTTTCGCCCAGAAACAATATGAGCGGATGCTTATAGTATTCATAAGTCATCGAGTTCTTTGCCCCGCCATTCCCTATTTTTTTAAATAAATACGAAATACTCCTGAATTTTGAATTGAATTTATTCTCGTCTTCAAGCATCCGGAACACTGCCCGCTCCAGTATTTTAGCCCTGAAACTGAAATGGGAAGCAATAATCTCCTGTATAATTGTGGCCAGTAAACTGTAGAGTAGATAAATGAATATCAGGCCAATGACTATGTCTAGAATTGAGGAGTTCAGCATGGCAATGGTTTTCGTTTGCTATCATAAGACGTCTATCACAGTATTATTTTATACTTGAATACGCATAAGAATAAATAATTAATCAAGCCTTGAAATTTCCGGTATCAACCCACTCGTTTTTCAGGAGCGACCACCAGTCATCGGCAAGACCCTGAAGTACATATTCGTATGGAAGCCAGCCATATCCATTCTGACCCCATTCGATACCCCATGAATTACGAATCAGGAAAGCCCCGGTAGTTTCGGTACTTCCAACGGTATCGTTTTTTATTTTCATGGTATCGTCATATCCGGCTACAACAATCGCATGGCCACCTTCAATTTTTTCGCCTTTGGTGGGGTATGGGATTTTACCATCGTTATTACCAGCCTGACTTATGGAACTGTAAACCGTAAAGCCAAACATGGACGGAAGTCCTGCCGCAAGGTTTGTTTTGATTCGGGTTAATAATTGGTCAGCTGGCGTTCCAGGAGGATCAAGCCTATAATAACTAAGTGGTTGATAGTTTTGGGCAAATGCATAACAGAATGCGGTTGGCTCTTTGTCGAAACTTGCAATCTTATATGGCCAGTATTCTTCCGGAGGTACGCCAAACAGCACCAAAGCGCCCATTGTACTCCGCAGAAAGGCTCCGGTGTCGCCTTTTTCTTTCATCAGGTTTCGGGTGGCTTTATAAAGGAATAATCTCGAAGCGTCAATGTGCTTTCCAAAGGCGCGACGCTCAAAATATTCGACCAGTCCAACCCCTGCATTTGCAGTGCATGAACCGAGTTCGCCCTGATCTTCAATGGGCGAAAACCAGTCGGTCAGATTTACCTTTTTAGGCATCGCTGTTTTTCCAGTGCCTGTTTTAGAGAGCATTTTCTTAATCGAATCTTTTTGGCCAAGCCCTTGAAGCCGCGTTGACACATGATCGTTTTCAACGGTAAGGTCCCTGAAATCTGGATAATCAGGAAGCCAGCCCATTCCTAATCTTCTCCGAATAAATAGTCCCATAATTTCCTCCTTTAGAAGTTTGGTTTATCTGTGTTTTTAACTTAATTATCAAAATTAAGGTATGATTATATCATGTGTCAATAGCACGAAAGTGTCATTAGGATGTCACGATATACAGAATTGATCGATTAATATTCAGGATAATTTATCTGATCTTAATTTGGAAACAGGCATTCTACCAAAAAGCGATTCGAATAATATCAGAGTAAACGCTCTGGCATTATCCGATCGCACAACGAAATCAAATGAATACTTGAACAAGAAAAAATCGCATATTTTTGAATACACTATGTCATTATTTATTCTCCTTTTTAAACCACAAATAGCCACCCACGTTATAAAAATCATCTTTTAGTTCAGGATTGGCCGCGAGTTCACTATCTGTATACGGAAAGTGGGGGACCATCACATCGTCTCCATGTTTCCAATTAGCCGGAGTACAAACCAATTCACGATCAGCAATTTGCAGCGCAACCAGAATCCGCTCAATTTCCTGCATATTACGTCCAACCTGCATCGGATAGAAGTTAATTGAACGCACAATATTGTTCGGATCGATAATATATACGCCCCGGATGTCCTTGTTTGTACTGGTTGGTTCATGCAACATTCCGTATTGTTTTGAAGCTAGATGCGAATGGTCGTCGATGATCGGAAATTCAATTTTCTGAGGTCCGCGTCCTTTATAATTGAGTCCTTCAAGCCATGTTTTCCATCGTTTATGCTCAGTAACATCGTCGGTTGAAATAACCGCAATTTGAGCATTTAATTCTTTGAATTCGTTTTGCATGTAGGCAAGCTCTGAAACTTCGGAGGAACAAACCGGCGTAAAATCCTGGGGGTGACTGAATAAGATTTTCCATTTCTTTCCATAATCAGTTGGAAAAGTGATTTGGCCATTTGTTGTTTCAGCGGTAAATGAAGGGGCAGTTGACCCGATTAGCGGAATTTTGTTCGTCTGAGAAAAAGCTGTAACCAAAAGAAAAGCTACAGATACAAATGTCAGTACTAATTTTTTCATGATTCTAATTTTTGATTCTCAATTTTTTTACCTGTTTTATCTTCCGAACCATCGGACAGATTTAAATAATCCACCAGAAAGTGGAGTAATTAGGGGGGAGTTAATTTTCGCAGAACCACTTTAGGTTCAATCCCGTAAATGGGGTGAGTACAAAAATGAATTTTAGGATGTAATCATAATCGAACTAATCGGTTAAGATTATTACAGCAATCATATATTTGAATCTTAATATCTTTAATAGATGTTTGATTCTATCAGGTAAAAAATATAGTCTCAAAAAGTTTTAAGTAAAGGGAAACAAGTGCCGTTTTCTGTTTTGTAATAAAACTCTGTCCTTATTCAAATTTACGGCTAATGTATAATACCGGGCAATAGCACAAAAGTGTCATTTCCAGTTTATTACGTTTGGCGAACTTTTTATTGGTTTTAATGTTCTGCACAGTAATGATATTTATTGTTGTGAGGTTTGTTCTGGCTGGGTTGAGGAAAAACATTAAATAGATTAATAGCCTGGTAATTTTGAAAGAATTTCTGAAAAATCAGTTTTCTGTAATTCTTCTCTTTCAGGTGTATCTTTTGTAGTCAATAGCAGTATACTCCTGTTCAATTAAAGTATTGCACCATGAAAAACGAACCAAAATCAGATGCATTAGACGCTTTAAATCATGATTTAACCCCCGCAACCAAAGATGGTAATATTCTTCCTAATGCTGATGTAACCGGCAAGAAACTGTATGGTGATTTTCCAGCCGATTTCTTTAGTTCATGTCTTGTCGATTATTCCGGCAAACAGTTTTCATGTATTCACGATCATTGCAAGGAGCATAATATCTGTTTCAATGAAGACCAACTATCTACAAATTTTGATTTTCATGAACTACATTTTCATGAGGAAGACCGGGCGATTTGGTGCGATAAAGTTTTCCCGGATATACTCAAGTTTATTGTTTCTGAGCCCAGTGTGGAGCCTTCGGATTACCGGTTTATTTTTAATCATCGTTATATCAGGAAGGATGGCAGTATTTCGCAATTCATGCACGAAGGATCCATTGGCTTTGTTGATGATAAATGTTTACCGGTATTGAACCTGAAGGTATTCTTCGAAATAGCTGACATTAAGTCGGATGAAACCATTGTTTTGACTATTTTCCGGCATTCGGCTGAACTTGGATACCGAAAAATCTGGACCAAAACATATTCGAATGTCAATAATCTGGTTTTATCGTCCAGAGAATTGGAGATTATTAAGCTTTGCCACGAGGGTCTTAGCAGTAAAATGATAGCAGATAAACTTAAGTTGAGTATTCATACCGTAAAAAACCACAAGCGAAATTGTATGGAGAAAACTAAGACACATAACATCTCCGAATTGATACATTTTTGTATTCAAAATCACTGGCTGTAATTAAAGTTTCAATCTTTAGATTCTCGCCTTAATTCTGAAAATTCCTCTATTTTTGCTTCCCGAACAATTTCATATTTATAATGAAACAGGTACTTTTTGTTTGCCTCGGAAATATATGCCGTAGTCCCAGCGCTGAAGCTGTTTTTAATGCGATGGTTGAAAAACATGGACTTCAGGCCGAAGTGCATTGCGACTCGGCTGGTACTGCCGCGTATCATGCCGGTGATCAGGCTGATTACCGGATGAAACAGTTTGCGCTGAAAAGAGGATATCATCTGACCAGCATTTCTCGCCCGGTTGATCCGCAGCGCGATTTCGATCGTTTCGATTACATTATTGGTATGGATAAACAGAATGTACGCGATTTGAAATCGGTGGCCCGAAACGAAAATGACCGGAAGAAAATCTCGCTCATGACTGATTATTGTTCCGACCAGAAATACGATTCGGTGCCCGATCCGTATTATGGCGGTGCTGCCGGATTTGAACTGGTTTTGGATATTCTGGAAGATGCCTGCGAAGGACTGATCAGAAAGCTTCAGGAAGAATAAAGTAGTCAGTGTTCAGTCACAGTAAAATAGTCATGCAAATGTCACAACTTGGAATTTGAAACATTCTCAAAGCTGATCGCAAATTTGCAGGAAAGTGTGATATAAAAATGGCGGGTTATAGCTCAAATCTGCTTTTCCGAAACGCACAATGATCACATTCTTTTCAGGATACATGTAAATGAACTGTCCGTAGAGTCCGATAGCATAGAAACTCCCGTATTTTTTTGGACCAATTCCCCAATTATAATGGTAAGTGAGCCGTTGCCCGTTTTCCTTCGACGAGTTAAGGCTCTGATTAATCCAACTTTCAGGAATTATCTGTTTCCCGTTCCAGTTCCCACGATTTAAATATAACCTGCCGAATTTGGCAAAGTCGGTTGTTCGGGCATTCAGGCAGCAAAAGGCTTTCTCGATACCATCGGGTCCTTCGTTGCTTAAGCTCCACGATGCAGGGTATTCCATGCCTAAGGGTTTCCATATTTTCTCCTGAAGATATTCCGAAACTTTCATTCCGGTGGCCCGTTCAAGGATCATGGCAAGTAACTGGGTATTGATATTACTGTATTCGAAATGTTCGCCCGGAGGAAAAACCGGATGAATATTTAAAATGTCTTTTTTAAGATCTTTGCCCCAGTAAAATTCCAGGTTTCCGCCAACATGATTCTGGATTTCTTTGTAATGAATGCCTGAAGTGTGGTCGAGCAGGTGATCGATAGTTACCGGCTCGAAGCCTTGGTTGGTAAGTTCAGGGAAATAACTGACGATGCTTGCATTGGTTCCCGGAATTTTACCCTCCGAGATGGCAATTCCAATTAATCCTGAAATAAAGGCTTTGGCAACTGAAAATGAAGTTACAATACTCGAATCAGCCTTTGATTCATCGTAGTATTGATACACGAGCGTATCGTTACGGATAATTAAAAACGACAGGGTTTTATGATCTTTCAGGAATTGCTCAAGGGGCTGATCGCCCGCATCGATTTTCCGGCTGTCAACTTCTATTTTTTCGCCCAGATTTAAGTTGCGGCCAGCCCGGTAGAAATGGAAAGTATCTGGCCCCGGTTCAATTTTTCGGCTTGCAAACAGTTTATAATCATCAGATTCGGGCAACCCAATTTTGCTGAATTTTGAAAAACTTCCGCATGACGAATACAGAAGTAAAATGACAATCAGGTAGCCAAATACTTTTATTTTATTCATGTAGGGCACTATGCAAAATTAGATGATGCCGAAAATGCGATACAAACCTGATCAAATGGGATGATTATTAAATCCTATTGCAGCATCCAGAATCTGTTCGACATGAATTTTGGTGGTGTTCAATAATTCGATGTCTTCAAAGTCGCTGGTTTTCAATATTAACGGCAATTCGGTTCCACCCAGAATCAGACTGTCAATCTGACCTTCGTTGTACATGCGGTTTGTAATCGATAGCAAATGGTTTTTGGTTTCAGGCAAAAATCTGCCGCGAACAAGCTCTTCCATGTATATTTTATGGATGTATTTCCGTTCATCGGGCATAGGTGTAATAATCTCCATCCCGGCGGCATCAAATCCATCCTGAAAGAAGTCGCCTTCCATGGTTGGAAGCGTTCCAAATAAACCTAACCGATTATAGCCTTTCGATTGCGCATACGCTATTGTGGCATCAACAATACTAACCATTTTGGCTTTTACGCGTTGGGCCAGAGGCTCAAAAACAAGATGTGGTGTATTTGAGGCCAGGAAAATTACTTTTGCTCCTGCTTTTTCAAGAACATAAATTTCTTCGGATAAATAATCAACCAGTTCGTCTAATTGCTCATTCGTGACCAGGTTCATCATGTGAGTCATGTTGATACTGTTGATTAGAATGGACGGATATTCACGCTGGCCGGTCCGTTCCTGAAATCTTGAAATCAGACGATTGTAATAGTCAATCGTTGAAGCGGGGGCAATTCCCCCAATCATTCCAATGGTTTTATAATGTTTGAGCATACCTGAAACGGTTTATTTAGATCATCAATGAATTAATTAACATCAAATTCAACTTCCTTCGCCACATCCCGTCCGCTTTCTATCGAACTATCCTCCTGAACGCTTGACCTTATAATTTTCGTTTTTAAGAATTTCTATCACCTTATTGCAGAAATCACCCTGAATCAGTATTTCCCCATCTTTTGCCGAACCTCCCACACCGCATTTGGTTTTCAGGATTTTAGCCAATTCTTTCAAATCGTCATCTTTCCCAACAAAACCAGTAATCAGAGTAGCTTTTTTCCCATTCCGCTGTTTCTTGTCAAGTTGGACACGCAAATCCTGTTTATTGGGCTGAAGCGTCTCCTGTTCTTCATCAGCATCACTCTCGTATTGAAAATTTGGGTTGGTCGAGTAAACTGTTCCCAGCCTGTCTTTCCAGTCTTTAGCCATTTTTCTGAAATTTGCGATCAAAGATAACAGATTTTAATACTGAACGGCTTTCTAAAACAAAACATCTTCCAGAATATTTCCGGAGCAATGATCAGGAATTGGCATATGCAAAATTTCCAAAATAGTAGGAACCATATCTTCGCCCTGAATCTTTTTCCGGATTTGCAAGTGCCTCACTGCATTGCCGAATAGGATAAACGGAATGTTGGAGTTGTCGTTGTAAACGGTTCGCTCGTATTTATAAACCGGCTGCCAGCCATCTTCGAGCTGATAAAGCACATCTCCGGATCGTTTAAAATTGTACGAATTGGCAATTACAGCCAACTGACCTTTTGCATAATCTCCCTGCTCGAAAGAGGTAGAAGGCAGAGCAATTTTCACCCCTTCGAACTGGTTAATAAAATTGGCCGTTTTGGTCTGAATGTCTTGCAGCGAAACGTTTTTCTTTTCGAGCAATTCGCGGTTAAAATAGAGCTGCTGGTCACCAATCACTTCAATCCAGTTACCTTGTCCGTAAGTAATGTTCAGGTACGATTTGAGCAACGCGATAGCACTTTCAGGAGAAAAGGTGCCAACTGGCATGTTGAATTCTTCTTTCATGTAATCGACCGGATAATTTGACGAACAGGTTGAGGTAAGTACCACCAATGAATTTCCTTTGCCAACGGTTTTGTCCAGAAAGTCCATCAATAAAGCAATGTCCTGATCGAGCCGCAAATAGGTGTCTTCCATTTCAATAGAAGCTGGACCGAACGAATTATTCTCATAATCCATAGAGGTAAAAGTAAGGTTCAGCAAGTCAGGATATTCATCTTTCCCGAGGTTTTCGGCCAGAATCAGGCTGGTTGCAAAATCTCTGACGATATTATTTCCATAAGGTGTTGTTTTCAGGAATTTATAATTGACAGCCTTCTCCTTAAGTTTTTTCATGCTGTACGGAAACGTGTTCCATTTGTCGTAGAAACCTTTTTCAAGCACATAGTCGTCGGGCAAACTTTCGTCATAGCTATTTATGGGCAATAAGGTAGTCCACTCGCGCTGAGAGAAGGTTTTGGCATATCCTTTTTCGTTGAACTGACGCACCCACTCAGGGAAAATATCGACATAATAGGAACTCGAAATCATGTTGCCGTTTTCGGTGTCGAACCAGTAGGCTCCATTGGCTGCATGGCCTGCAGAAAGCACCGCACTGACGTCGTTCATGGCCACGCTAAATACCTTCGATTTGTTGCGATTGCTGATTTTAATGAGATCGCCTAAAGTTGGCGACAGGAGTTTGGTTGCAGAGCGTTCTCCTTCTTTCGAATCACTCCCAACGGTAATAAAATAATTGTCGGCAATGCAGTTAATTTCTTTTTTCTTCAGCCGGTCGTACCAGCTGTCGTTTACAATGCCGTGAGTTGCCGGATAAACTCCGGTGAAAAGAGTTGCTGTTCCGGTCGATATTTTCTGAACATGTAAATCGAGCTGGGCATTGCTGCAAACAGCACCTTCGTTAACCAGCCGTTTAAATCCGCCCTCCTGAAATTTGTTCCAGTAGCGCGACAGGTAATCGGTTCGCATTTGGTCGACCGAAAGTACAACCACTATTTTAGGAATGCTGGTGGTGCTGTTTTTATTGTTTTGAGCAGTAAGGGAATTTCCGCAAAGAATTGTCAGTAAAGTGAAAATACCCAGTATGTTTAATTTTGTCATGGTTGGCTTAAATTTGAGTGGCAAAAGTATAAAAACAAAGAATCATACCCAATTACTAACCGAAAACGTGATCCGTATATGAAAAATTATTTGACCCTCCTGTTTGTGTGTTTCATTGGCAGTATTTCTTTTTCATTGGCAGCGAATCCTGATCCGGCAAAATCAGCAGTGCTCGAAAAAATACACTGGATTATTGAGCGGTCGGATATGAATAAAGTCCGTTCGGCATTTAAAGAAATATGCGATGAAAACCATTTATCTTCATTGGTTTCAGGCCTGAAGGACGGAACTTACAAGGGAGCCAGCCCTGCCGATGATTACGGGTACCGGCATGAGGTGGTTTTTGAAATGAAAGCCGGCAAAATGATTTCGATTGACTACGACGAAATTCACAAAGATGGTCATGCCAAACAGCACGATGAAGAATACTGCAAACAGATGCTTCAGAGCGGAACAACTCCGGCGATTGCCTATCCCATCTATGAAAATCAGATGCAGAAAAAACAAGATTTCAATCAAATAGATGCTGTTAGCGGAGCCAGTTATTCGGATTATCGGTTTCGATTGGCTATTTTGTATGCCATTTTGAATTCGGGGCAGTTATGAAATTGAACACTGCCCGTTGCCTAAAGGCAAACGGCAAAGGATATCTGAATTTTTGATCGGAGCATCATATTCTTTGCCGTCTGCTTTAGCTGACGGATAAATAAGAATCAAGCTGTTTTCCGGTACCTCAAAACTGCTAAACTCAGAAAGGTAATTCCAATAATGCTCATGGCGATAAATTCGTGAATCAGGTCTCCAAAATTTGAACCTTTTAACACCACCATACGCATAACCCGGATGAAGTGGAAGATCGGATTGCCTTCATCCATTACCTGGGCCCAGTGTGGCATACTGTCAACAGGAGTAAATACGCCACCCATCAGGATAAAAATCATCATGAAAAAGTAAGTTACAAACATCACTTGCTGTTGCGTATCGGCCAGGGTCGAAACAAATAACCCAAGCCCTAGAATACCCAGCAGATAAAGCATGCCAAATCCGAATACGAGCCATAAACTGCCCACAATTGGCAGGTTGAAAACCAATTTCGCAATCAAAAGTCCGAAGGATAAATCGAAAAGGGCAATGATTACAAACGGAATTAGTTTTCCGGCCAGGAACTGGATTTTCCGGATTGGGGTCACATTCAGTTGTTCGATGGTACCCTGTTCTTTTTCTTTCACCAGGCTCATTCCAGAGAGAAACAACCCGATGAGAGTGACCAAAATACAGAGAACGCCCGGAGCCATATACCACTTATATTCGAGTTCTGAATTGTACCAGAATCGCGAAATTGCGTTGATTTGGTAGGGCGCTTTAAATTCGGGCAGCCCTTTCCATTCGGCAATAATATTTTTGTTGAAATCGCGGATAACCGAAGCTGCATACGAATAGCCCAACTGCGCAGCTTGTCCGTCGATCGCGTTTACCAGCAATTGCAGGCTGGCTTTGTCGTCACGGATCAGGTTTCGCTCAAATCCTTGCGGGATAACCAAAACCATATGGTCTTTGTTGTCCAGAATCGCTTTTTCTCCGTCTTCGGGATTGAACGATGTATTGTTGATGGTAAAAAACGTCGATGCATCGAGCTTTGATGCCAATTCGCGCGAAGTTGACGACATATCTTTATCAACCAGGTACAAATTAACGTTTTTCAGATCGTAGGTGGCCGCAAATACCAAAACCAACATTTGCAACAGCGGTATCATGATGATCATCCGAAGCATTGTTTTATTTCGCTTAACCTGGATGAATTCTTTCTGTATGACGTAGAAAAGTGTTTTCATAAAAAGTGTCTAAAGTTTGGAGTTCGGAGTGCCTAGAGTTGAATGCCCGAATAACTCTAGCTCACTCCGCACTTCTTTTATTTCATGTTTTTCCCAATTGATGTAAAAATTGCCAGTAATTCATTTGCTTCCAGAATTGCAATTTGAACTTTCTGATTTTCCAACCATTCCAATTCTTCAATAATTTCAAGCCAGTAAACTGTTTCACTAGCTTCGCTTTCAGAGATACTAATCTTATTCGAAAAATCAGCTTTACTTCTTGTCCGGTTTGCTTCACGGTAATTTGCGCCAATGCTGCTTCCTGATTTGGTAATCTGATTTCGGATTACCCGACCTTCAGGAGTATTAGGCAATAAAGAAGACAGCTTAATAATTGTTATCGCAAAAGTCTTTGTTCGTTTTTCTAATTGTTTGGCAAATTCTTTATTTTCCATTTCTTGCAGATTTTGTGATTATTGTGTCTTTTTCAACTCTAGGCACTCCGGACTCTAGCTCATCCGAATTTTTTATTCTAATCTTATTTTGAAATTCTTAATACTCAAGCCGATAAACACAAACGCCATGAACATCAAAATCAGTGTTTCTTTCCATACGTACATAATTCCAGTTCCTTTCAGCATGATGTTTTTAATGATCACGATAAACCAGCGAGGTGGCATCGCATGACTGATGATACGCAACGGAAGTGGCATATTTTCGATCGGAAACATAAATCCTGAAAGTAAGATTGTAGGAAGCATCAGTGCCAAAACCGAAATGAACATCGCAACCATTTGGTTGGGCGCTACAGTCGAAATCAGTATTCCGAGGCTAAGCGCCATCAGGATAAACAGAAAGCTTTCGGCCATCAGGAAAACAAAACTGCCTTTGATGGGAACACCAAAGAATAGAGTTCCGATGATAATTATTGTTAATGCATTTATGAATGAAAGCAGCAGGTAAGGAGTCACTTTTCCCAATACAATCTGAATGGGGCGCAGAGGAGAGGCCAGCAGCACTTCCATGGTTCCGAGTTCTTTTTCGCGGCTGATGGAAATGGAGGTCATCATCGCTGAAATCAACATCAGTATCATAGCCATAATTCCGGGTACAAACATATAAACGCTTTTCAGACCTTCGTTATAGAGCATCCGCACTTCGGTATTGATCTGATTGGGCAACTGAATATTCTGAAGTTTTTCTTTTTTTACGTAGTCGTTTATAATTCCTGAAGCATAACTAGTGAGGATTCGAGCGGTGTTTGGATCGGAGGCATCAGCCAAAAGCTGAACATCGACCTTTCCATCGCGTTCCAGCGTTTGCTCAAAATTGGTTCCAAACGAGACTACCATCTTTACTTTGCCTTTCCGGAAAACATCTTCCACGTCGTCGCCAGGCATCAATTCATCGCCCAATACAAAATAGCCCGAAGACATTAGTTTCGAGGTAATTTCACGGGTAGTATTGTCGTGCGACTGATCGAGAATGGCAATTTTCGAATTCTGTATATCGGTATTAATTACCTTTCCAAACAGCAACAATTGCACAATTGGCAATAGAAAGATGATCATCATTGTTCGCGGATCGCGAAAAATGTGCAGAAATTCTTTCCGGAGAAAACCTATAAATTGTTTCATATTTAAAAGTTACGGGTTGCAGGTTTCGAGTTCCGGGGAGCAATAAACATGTGACCCGTAACGCGTAACCCGCAACATTTTTCTATTCTACGTTTCGTGCAATTTTCAAAAATACCTCATCCATATTTTTGGCGGCGTATTGATTCTTCAGATTTTCAGGCGTGTCGAGCGCTTCAATCCGGCCGTTGTTCATGATTGAAACGCGGTTACAATATTCAGCCTCATCCATGTAGTGCGTGGTTACGAAAACCGTGATTCCGCGGTCGGATGCCTCGTAAATCAAATCCCAGAATTTACGTCGGGTAATAGGGTCGACACCGCCGGTTGGTTCGTCGAGAAAAACAATTTTGGGATCGTGAAAAATAGCTGCCGAAAAAGCCAGTTTCTGTTTCCAACCCAACGGCAGTGAGCCAATCAACGAATCTTTGGCTGATTCGAGATCCAGATCTTTCAGTAATTTTTCCTGTTTCACTTGGCGGTCTGATGGTGAAATGCCATAAATTCCGGAGAAAAACCGGATGTTCTCGGCAATGGTCATGTCTTCGTACAACGAAAATTTCTGACTCATGTAACCAATGTTTCGCTTAATTTTTTCGGTTTCCTTATAGATATCGAAGCCAGCCACCTTAACTTTACCCGAAGTGGGAGAGGAGAGGCCGCAAAGAATCTTCATGGCCGTAGTTTTTCCGGCGCCATTGGCTCCCAAAAAACCGAATATTTCGCCCTGGTACACATCAAAATTGAGGTTATCGTTTGCTACGAAAGAACCGAATTTCTTAACCAGGTTGGTTACTTCAATTACTTTTTCTTTCATGGTTTTATTCGTTCATCATATTCATAAACACATCCTCGATGGTAGGAGGGATATCGAAAACTTCTAATCCGGCGTGATCTTTTTTCAGGAGGTAGTTTTCGAATTCAGTAGCTTCAACCTCGTCGTCTTTCCCGGTTACGTGCAGGTACTGACCGAATGCAAAAGCCGAATCAGTTTTCTCATACGAACGCAAATCCAGAATTAACCGGTGCATATCTTTTGATTTAATGGCATACAGTTTCCGGGTATAATTCTCAACCAATTTTTGAGGAGTGTCGATATCTAGCACTTTGCCTTTTTGCATCAGTGCAACGCGGTTACAAAGCATGGCTTCGTCCATGTAAGGTGTCGAAACCAAAATGGTGATTCCCTTTTGCTGAAGTTTTTTCAGCATTTCCCAGAATTCCTTACGCGAAACGGCATCAACGCCTGTGGTCGGTTCATCCAAAATCAGGATTTCAGGTTTGTGAATCAAGGCGCACGACAATGCCAACTTTTGCTTCATCCCTCCGGAAAGCTTCCCGGCCAAACGCTTTTTGAAAGGCTCAATCTGAATGTAAATATCTTTGATCAGTTCGTAATTTTCGGCGACGGTAGTTTTAAAAACAGTCGCGAAAAAGTTGAGGTTCTCTTCAACCGTTAAATCCTGATACAGCGAAAACCGACCGGGCATATAGCCAACCATTGTTCGGATTTTTTTGTAGTCCTTAATTACATCAAGTCCGCCCATGGTCGCTTGTCCACTGTCCTGAATAAGCAAAGTCATCAGGATACGCATCAAAGTTGTTTTTCCTGCGCCATCCGGACCAATCAGACCAAAAAGCTCTCCTTTCTGCACTTCGAGCGAAATGTCGCGAACGGCCTGAACCTCACCGTATGATTTGTTTATGTTTTGAATGCTGATCATGTTGATTTGAAGGTTACGGGTTACGGGTTGCGGGTTCGTAACTAGTAACCCGAAACTCGCAACAGATTTGTTTCTTTAAAACATAACTTCGCCCGGCATACCAATTTTCAGACGGCCATCGTTGGCAACCAGTATTTTAACGGCGTACATTAGTTTCACCCGTTCTTCTTTGGTCTGAATGATTTTTGGGGTGAATTCAGATTCAGACGAAATCCAGGTGATTTTTCCGCTCAGAGCCTGCATTTCTTTGGCATCCGAATCGATCAGAACTTTCACGTCATTGCCAAGTTTTACCTGCGCGAGCTGAGTTCCCGAAACGTAAACTTTCAGTTCGAGATTGCTTAAATCAGCCATCTTCAATACTGGTTTCCCGGGAGTAGCCAATTCGCCGTTTTCGAGGTAAGTTTCTAAAACGGTACCTTTAATCGGACTGTTGATGCGGCACTTGGTCAACTGTTCATTAATCAGATCGAGTTGCCGTTTAATCACATCCATTTCGCTGCCAATCAGTTGAAACTGTGTATTGGTTGCCGAAATCTGCTTGTCCAAAACATTCATTTGACCATTAATATCGTCAACTTGCTGCTGAGTGGCGGCCTTGTCGGCAAACATTTTGTTGATGCGCTGCTGCGTGGTCTGCACGTTCTTTTTTTGTTCTTTGTAAACGTTAATCTGAGCCGAAACATTCTGCTTTTTGGTGTCACTGGCCGTGAGTTGTGCCTGAGTTTGTAGTTTTTTTAGGAACAATTCGGTAGTGTCAATCAGGGCAATTAGTTTGCCTGCTTCGAGCAGGTCGCCTTGTTTGGCATCCATGGTCAGCAGTTTTCCTGCCATTTCCGAAGAAACAATGGTTTCAACCGCTTCAAAATTTCCGTAGGCATCCGATTTTTTCTCCCCGTTTTTGCAGGCTCCCAACGCCAGAAAAGCCAATGCTATTAGTTGTAGTTTTTTCATTTTGTCTGTTTTTATTTTCTTTTTACAAATGACTAATGACTCTTTCCTTTTTCTTGTTTTTATTGGTTTCCCCTGATATTCCCCAGTTTAATCCGTGCTTCCTTCAGTTGGATTTTGCGGGTTTCGAGCATCAGCCGGGCAGTTGTTTCGGCATTCAAATCCTGAATGTAATCGGCCATGGTGATGGTTCCGTTTTCAAGTTTCGATGCGGAGGTTTTGGTGATTCGTTCCCTGATGGCAATTAATTCCTGATCAGTTTTCAGCAATTCGGCAATTTGGTTAATCTGTTTGCTTTGTTGGTCGGTAGCCATATCGATGTTCCTGACAAACGATTCCTGCTTGGTCTGAACAATGTCTTGCTGAAGTTTGATCATTTGCTTTTGGCGGCTGGTGTTTTTCCAGTCCAGCAAATTCCAGCTAAAACCCAGGCCAACCAGGTAATAGGTGTCGAATTCATTGTTCAGCATGTTCAGTCCTGGTTTTCCGTATCCCGCCTGACCAAAACCAAATAATTTCGGGTTGCGCTGTTTTTGAAGAATTTCGGAATTGGCAGTTAAAAGTTCGTTTTGTTTGCTGAACAGATCAAGTTCAGGCCGTTTCAGCGGTAGGTCGGCAACTGCTAGTTCTTCAGGTAATTTCAGGTTGTTTAGTTGTTCGGTCGTTTTTCCGGTGAGGATCGACAAAGCATACAAAACTGTTTCCTTGTTGCTTTTCAATTCAATAATTAACTGTTTGGTCTTAATCAATTCAGCCAGCAACTGATCCAATTCGGAAGACAAAACCATCCCGTTATTAACTGCCGATTCCAGAATCTTCCGACGTTCGCCAAGTGTTTCGGTTTTCTTTTCCAGAATTTTCAGGTTCTCCTGAATCAGGAATGAGGTGAAGAAAAACTGATTTACCTTTTCTTTTACCTGATACAATTCGACTTCGGTTTGTTGCAGATTTCCGGCGTTCTCAGCGTTGTTTATCAGTTCTTTTGCTTTGCTTAATCCGCCATCCCAGATAGTCTGTTTAAAATCGAGGTAAAACTTATACTGATCTTTGTCAACCGTCGGAATTTTTACATTTGGTAACGAAAGACCGATTTTAGTTACCGCCGATTGGTACGTTGCTTGTCCGTTCAGGTTTACCTGCGGTAAAAAACTGGTGGCGTTGTTCTCGTTTTTGAGATCCAGAATCTGCTGGTACAAATCCAGTTGTTTCAGAACCGGGTGGCTTTCGCGTGCCCAGTTCTGGCATTGCTCCAGCGTTACAGCTTCCTGCGCCATCAGCAGACGTGCAGGAAGTAGTAAGGCAATGAACAGTAATTTAATTGTTTTCATTTGTTCCTTATTTTTGACTTTTTCCTTTATACTTTTTCCTTGTTGTTGATTACAATAGCGTTGATTACGAACTTCTTGATGACTTCGGCCCTTTCGGCATAAAATGCTTCGAGTGCGACCTGATCGTCTTTAAAGAGTACAAAGCTGACCAACGGACGCGCTGCAAACGGGAAAATACACATCGAAATGATGTTGGCTGCCAGATGTCGTGGTGGCATCTGGATGATTTCGCCACGATCCATGGCTAATTGAATCTGATCGAAAATGACCTGTGGATTTAAACCAAACTTCACAACCAGTTTAAATAATCCTGATGGGTCACGGTTTAATTCTTTGATGATAAAACCGGGTATGAACGGATGCTTAATTAACAGATCAATGTAGGCATCAATAACCTGCTCGATTTTGCTAATAATTGGTTCTTCTGATTGAGCAATCCGTGTTATTTTAGGAAATGCAAACTTGATGATTTCAGAAAATATAGCTTCAAACAAGCGTTCTTTCGAACGGAAATAATAATGTAAAAGGGCTTTGTTAATTCCTGCCGCATCAGCAATTTCCTGCATACGGGCGCCTTCCATTCCTTTGGTTACGAACACGTTCTTGGCAGCTTCCAGAATTTTATCTTCGGTACTATCTTTTTTTGTTTCCATTTTATTGTGAGGTTTAACTAAGTGGTTAAATCGTGTAGTCAAAAATAAATGGTTGAATTGAATCTGCCAAATATTTTAACCAAAATATTTAACCATCTGGTTAAATATTAGTATTTATCTATTTGTCAGTTGTTTAGTTGTGTTTTTGAATTCCTAAACCTCTCGTTTTGTATAAAAACCTGGAAAAAATCAGGATAGCGCGATGCTAGGATGAGTTTAAAAGCGATTGAACTTATTTAAACATGATAGGGGTGGCGTATTTTTCTGTAAAAAATGATAAATTTGATCTGATCCAATTCAACTTGTATCCAATACACATCTTGTTTATCTTATGTGTTCAGAATTAGAATAGTAACTTTAAAATTTACAGCTATGGCAAAAGGAGTAGATACCCGAAAGAACGAAAAAAAGGAACCTACAAAAACTTTAAAAGAAAAGAGACTGGAAAAAAAGGCTAAAAAGGACAAGAAATAATGTCTGATTTGCTTTTATAAATCTTTTCGTTCAGCAGGGAGCCGGAGCAGTAATATAGCCCAGCTCCTTGTTTTTTTTTGTCGGCATTGAGAGCGTAAAATTGATGTAAAAAGTCAAACTTATGATACAAATAATTAGTTATCTTTCAAAACCTAAATAACAAGCATAAAAACACTAAATCTACTGTAATCATGAATAAATTCTCTGCAAAACTTATTCTCTTTGTTTTCGCTTTGGGCATTGTTTCGGCCTGTAGCGCTCCAAAGCCAAAAAATGATGGTTGGATTCAACTATTCAATGGTAAGGATATGAACGACTGGAATATAAAAATTAACGGCTTCCCGGTGAATGAAAACTACGGAAATACTTTCCGGGTTGAAGATGGGTTACTGAAAGTCAGGTATGATCAGTACCAGAAGTTTGATGACCATTTCGGTCATATCTTTTACAAGTGTCCATATTCTCATTATAAAATCAGGGTTGAATACCGTTTTGTTGGAGAACAATGTCCGGGTGGCGCTGGCTGGGCTTTTCGCAACAGCGGAATTATGATTCACGGTCAGAGTGCTGAGAGCATGAATTTAAATCAGGATTTTCCGGTATCAATTGAGGTTCAGTTGTTGGGTGGAAACGGGAAAGATGAACGTTCAAACCTGAATGTTTGTACTCCGGGAACAAATATTGTGATGAATGACTCTCTTTGGACTCAGCATTGCACCAATTCAAAATCAAAGACTTATCATGGTGATCAATGGGTAACTGCCGAAGTTGAAGTTCAGGGTGATTCGATTATTAAACACATCCTCGATGGAAAGGTAGTTATTGAATACACCAAACCTCAGTTGGACGATCGTGATCCGAATTATCAGAAATTGCTTCCTCCTGATGGAAACAAATTGCTTAAAAAAGGTACCATATCATTGCAATCGGAAAGCCATCCGATTGATTTCCGTAAGGTCGAATTGCTAAATCTGGGCGACGATTGTGACGAAACGGCCGTTAAAAAATAATAGATCGCGGTGCGATATATTGATTTTGAACGATCCTTCCCCGATCAGGAAAGGATCGTTTTCTTTTGAGATACGTACAAGCATTTGAAATCGATATCTGTGTGTTTTTTTCGTAACTTGCATGTACTTTTTAAGTTCAGAAGCTATGGAAATCTATTTTTGGTCGAAGGGAATTCTTAAAAATCAACTTGAAATTTTTCATGGATCAGAACGAATTGGTTCTATCGTTTGGGAGAGTCTGGTTGGATCAAAAGCTCATGGGATGATAAAAGATCGCCGTTTTATTCTGAACCGCGAGTTCTTTCTTTCGAAACTGGAAATATATGACGCCAATAATCAGGAACTTTTGGGAACGATCATGGTCAATCTGTTTAATCCCAAAAGCGATATCATTATTAATGGAAAGCGTTTTGAACTGGAAGTAAAAAACTTCTGGCAGTCGCGCTGGTCATGGAAATTCAACGGAAATGAATTGATCACTTACCAAAGCCATGAATTTTTATCAAAAGACAAAGGAACAATCGAGGTTTTCACTGCTTGTACCGAAGAAATCGAGATCCTGTTGTTGTTGGGTTTGTTTATCCGAAATCAGTTTGTCTTGTTCATGTTACTCATTTTTGTACTGTTATTGATCGTCATTTTTTAAGCCGCCATCTATTTTCTTATCTTAAACATGAATTCTTTAAGTCAGTAAGTTTGTGCAACTTTAAATAGTCTAAAATAATAGATTAAATTTGCGCAACAAAAATCCGCTTGTCGGATCATACATTTTCATACTAAATACACCTCATAAAGAGAATCAGCAAATGAAACGGGATAAAATTATTATAGGAATTTCGCAGGGCGATATCAACGGAATTGGATACGAAGTGATTATTAAAACATTGATGGAACCCCGCATTTTGGAAATGTGTACCCCAATTGTTTACGGTTCACCCAAAGTTGCTGCTTATCACAAAAAAGCATTGAATATTGAGACTTTCAATTTCAATCATATTCGCACGGCCAGTGAAGCCGATCCTCGTAAAGCAAACATTATCAATTGCATCGACGATAATATTCGGGTAGAACTGGGTAAATCGAGCGAAATGGCAGGCGAAGCTTCGTATATGGCTTTGGAAAAAGCTGTTGAAGATCTGAAAAATGGAGAAATTGATGCGCTGATTACAGCACCGATCAATAAGGATAACATTCAATCGGAAAAATTTAATTTTCCGGGACACACCGAATACCTGGCTGAACAATTTAAATCCCGCGATTTTGTGATGCTCATGGTCAGCGAATCGATGAAAGTGGGTGTTGTTGTTGGTCATGTGCCAATGTCAGAAGTTGCTTCGAAAATTACCAAAGGAGCAATCCTGAATAAATTACGCATCATCAATCAGTCGCTCGAAAAAGACTTTTTTGTGAAACGTCCGCGCATCGCAGTACTCGGCCTGAATCCTCATGCCGGAGACAATGGATTGCTTGGTAAAGAAGAAAACGAAATTATTATACCAGCTATTCAGCGGGCAAAAGACGAAGGTATTATTGCCGTTGGGCCGTATCCTGCCGATGGATTTTTTGGCTCGGGCGATTTTTCGAAATTCGATGCCATTCTGGCTATGTATCACGATCAGGGCCTGATTCCATTTAAGATGGCTTCGTTCGACCGGGGTGTAAATTATACTGCCGGATTACCTATTATCCGCACCTCGCCAGCCCATGGAACTGCATTCGATATCGCAGGCGAAGACAAAGCTTCACCCGATTCATTCCGCGAATCATTATACCTGGCCATCGACATTTACAAGAACCGTAATTTGTATAAAGAGATTACTAAAAATCCGTTGAAGAAATACGAAATCAATCAGGGACAGGTAGATGAATCGATTGATTTTGAGGCGATCGACGAAGGAATTTAATTCATTTTAGTGTATGTTCGAATATATCAAGGGCGCTGTTGCCAGCCTGAAACCATCTCATATTATACTGGAAGCTAATTCTGTTGGCTACTTTATAACCATTTCGTTGAATACCTATACTCAACTAAACGGAAGAGAATCGGTAAAGCTTTTCATCCATCAGGTTATACGCGAAGATGCCCATCTTCTATATGGTTTCGCTTCCGAATCGGAACGCGAAGTTGTTCCGGATGCTTATTTCAGTAAGCGGCATCGGGTCAAATACTGCCATTATGATGTTTTCGTCGCTTTCTCCCGACGAAATCAGTCAAGCCATTCTGAATGAAAATGTCAATCTTCTGAAAAGCATAAAAGGCATTGGTGTAAAAACAGCACAAAGGGTTATCATTGATTTAAAGGATAAGGTTGGAAAGTCGCCGATTAGTGAACAATTTGTGGCATCGGCAGACAATACATTGCGAAATGAAGCGTTATCTGCTTTAGTCATGCTGGGATTTGCGAAAAAGCCGGCCGAAAAAGAATTGGATAAAATTCTGGCCGCTCAACCCAATCTTTCAGTTGAAAGTGTGATCAAATTAGCGCTAAAAAGCCTTTAATCAGAAAAAGATTTCGGAATTGAAAAAGTACGGCAGAAACATACTTCTATTTCTTATTGTAATTATTATTTATGCTCTTGGCGGTAATACTACCGAGTCAAGAACAACTCTCAGGAATTATAATTCATTGGCTATGTTGTCGGCTCCTGCCGATACGGTTAAAATTGATACTACCGGAGTGTTACCTTATAATTTTAAGGACGAGCCGGCATTTGCTTATCCCGATAAAAAAGACAGTTCGAAGCTTTTCCTGAAGAACCCATCGAATATTCGTACCGAAATTGAATATGATCCGGTTACGGACGAATATAATTTTGTGGAAAAGGTTGGTAATCTGAATTTCAGGTTGCCTAAAACCATGACAAAGAAAGAGTTTCAGAAGTACGACTTCGAACAGTCGGTACAGAACTACTGGCGCAGCCAAACCCAAATTAAAAGCATCGAAGATAAAGGCGGACTAATTCCAAAGTTGACTGTTGGTGGCGAAACCTTCAATAAGATATTTGGAAGCAATACCATCGATATTCGCCCGCAAGGGTATGTTGAAGTGAGCTTCGGGTACCAGATGAATTCAACAGAGAACTCAGCAATTCCGCTGCGTTTGCGTAAAGTGCCAACGTTCGATTTTAACCAGAAGATTCAGATGAATGTGATGGGAAAGATTGGCGATAAGATGGAGATGCGCGTGAACTACAACACCGAAGCTACTTTTGATTACGAGAATAAAATGAATTTGGGCTATACCGGCGACGAAGACCAGATTGTGAGAAAGATCGAGGCCGGAAACGTTTCACTTCCGCTGAACGGTTCGCTGATTACCGGGGGATCAAATCTTTTCGGGGTAAAAACCGAATTGCAGTTTGGCAAACTCAACCTGACAACTATTTTCTCTCAGAACAAAGGCGAAACTCAGGTGATTGATTCGGAAGGTGGCGCCCAGAAGAAAACCTTCGAGATTGCATCTTCTGATTACGATGCCAATCGCCACTTTTTCCTGGCGCAATATTTTCGCGATCATTATAACGAGTCACTCGAAACTCTGCCCATTGTACGTTCGTCGATTACAATCAATAAAATTGAAGTTTGGGTAACCAATAAATCGAGCAATTTCAAGGAAGCTCGTAACATTCTGGCATTTATGGATTTGGGCGAACACGACCCAAACATTTATAATAAAATCGGAGCTTTTCAGGAAAACTCAGGGTTTCAATATCCTGAAAATATTTATCCGTTTAACGAGGCCAACGGTTTGTACCAGCAGATTATCAGCAATTACTCCGGAATCAGGCAATCGGATAACATTAATAAAACGCTTTCTCCACTTACCGGCTCAAACTTTGTCGGAGGCCAGGACTTTGAAAAAATTGAACAGGCTCGCTTACTTAGCGAATCTGAATATACCATCAATCCGAATCTTGGATATATATCGTTACGCTCAGCTTTAAATTCAGACGAGGTACTGGCAGTGGCTTTCAATTATACTGCCAATGGGAAAACTTATCAGGTTGGAGAGTTTTCAACTGGTGGCGTTAATGCTCCTGAAACCTTAGTCCTGAAGTTGTTGAAGGGAACCAACCTTTCGCCACGCATTCCGAACTGGAAGTTGATGATGAAAAATATTTACGATTTGAATGCCTATCAACTGACCAGCGAAGAATTTGTGCTTGATGTGTTGTACCAGAACGATCAGACCGGGACGAACATCAATTATTTACCTGAAGGACGGCTGGCAAACCATATTTTGTTGAATGTTCTGAACCTGGATAAGTTGAATTCGCAGCATGACCTGATGAGAGACGGAGTTTTCGATTATGTTGAAGGAATTACCGTCAATCCATCTTCAGGAAGAATAATTTTCCCTGTTCTTGAACCATTCGGTAAGAGCCTGGCCGATTCAATCGGAGATCAGGCATTGATAAATAAATATGTTTATTCTACACTTTATGATTCAACCAAAACCGTAGCAGAGCAAGATGCGGAGCATAATAAGTTCAAGCTAAAAGGTTCTTATAAAGGTGCTTCCAGTTCCGAAATTATGGTGGGTTCGCAGAATCTGGCAAAGGGGTCGGTAAAAGTAACCTCGGGCGGGCGCGCCTTGATGGAAAATGTTGATTATACGGTCGACTATACTTCAGGAATTGTAAAGATCATTAATTCAGGATTGCTAGAATCGGGGGCGCCACTTCAGGTTTCGACTGAAAGCCAGGATTTGTTTAGTATGCAGCGAAAAACCATGGTTGGAGCTCATGCCAATTATGTATTTAATGATAGGTTTAGTCTGGGGGCAACTGTTTTGCATATGCAGGAACGTCCATTGACACAGAAAGTTAGTTACGGCGACGATCCGATTTCGAATACCATGCTTGGATTGGATGCTACCTACGTCAATCAATCCCGAATGTTGACCAAACTCCTTGACAAATTACCGTTTTATTCCACAAAAGAAGCATCGTCTATCGCATTCGACGGTGAGTTTGCCAAGTTGATACCTGGCCATTCGAAAGTGATCAATAAAAGTGGAACTGCCTATATCGACGATTTCGAGGCTACAAAAACGTCAATCGATTTAAAAACAAAATCTGCCTGGGTATTAGCCAGTACACCTCAGAAACAACCCATGTTTCCGGAAGCGGCAACCAATGACGATCCGGCTTATGGATACAACCGCGCAAAAATTGCCTGGTACCAGATCGATCCTATGTTTTTGAGAAATAGCCCGACAACGCCTGACTATATTAAGAGTCATCCAGATCTTCAGTCGAACCATCTGGTGCGCGAAGTCTATGAAAATGAAATTTTTCCTGATCGGGAAACTCCGGTTGGGTTGCCAACCAATATTCCGGTTTTCGATTTGGCTTTCTATCCGGAAGAAAGAGGACCTTATAACTTCGATACTAAACCTTCTTCATATTCACAGGGTGTTAATCCCGATGGAACGCTTCGTGCACCTGAAACACGCTGGGGAGGTATCATGCGTAAAATCGAAACCAGCGATTTTGAAGCTGCAAACATCGAGTTCGTTGAATTCTGGATGATGGATCCGTTTATTAATGACTCGCTTGAGCTGAATCACGGGGGTGATTTATATTTCAATTTGGGTGATATTTCTGAAGATGTTTTAAAAGATTCACGTAAGTCATTCGAGAATGGATTGCCTGCCGCTGACATTACTGCCAAAGTTGATACAACTGTTTGGGGGCGCGTGCCCAGTCAACAGTCAATCGTAAATGAATTTAGTACTCAGGGTCAAGAGCGTAAAAATCAGGATATTGGGTTTGATGGTTTAAATGACGATGATGAACGGACATTTAATAAAAGCTATCTGGAGTCGATAAAAACCATTCTGAATCAGAATGCACTGGATAAAGTATTGAAGGACCCCGCTGGCGATGATTATCATTATTTTCGGGGGGCGGACTATGATAAGGAAGAGCTGGGCATTCTGGAACGCTACAAAGAGTTTAACGGGTCGGAAGGGAATTCGGTACCAACCGAATTATCGCCAGAGTCGTACCCTACTTCGGCCTCAACGCAGCCTGACATCGAGGATATCAATGATGATAACACCCTGAATGAATATGAACGATACTACCAGTACAAGGTTAGTCTTCGGCGTGAGGACATGGTGGTTGGTAAAAACAACATTTCGGATGTTAAGGTAAGAGATGTTAAATTGAAGAATGGAAATACCGAGAAAGTGACCTGGTATCAGTTCAAGGTTCCAGTAAAGAGTCCAAATGCAGTTTTTGGTTCAATCTCCGATTTCAAGTCGATCCGTTTTATGAGAATGTTCATGAAGGGATTTTCACAGCCTACTGTTCTTCGTTTTGCAACGCTTAACCTGGTTCGTGCCGACTGGCGTAAATACACCAAAGATGTTGACGGTAAAATTGGGGTAAACTCACCAAACACACAATTTGATATTTCGGCTGTAAACATCGAAGAAAATGCGAGCCGTAAGCCGATTCATTACGTATTGCCTCCCGGAATCGAAAGGGTAATTGATCCGGCCAATCCACAACTTCGTCAGTTGAACGAGCAATCGTTGGTATTGCGTACCATCGATCTGGAAGAAGGAGATGCCAAGGCTGCCTATAAAAACCTAAGCATGGATTTCCGCAATTACAAACGACTGTTGATGGAAGTACATGCTGAAGCAATTTCAGGTTATCCGCTAAAAGACAAAGATTTATCTTTGTTCGTTCGAATTGGGTCGGATTACAACTACAACTATTACGAATACGAAATACCACTTTCGCTTACCGATCCAAATGGGGCGTACAAAAGTGAAAACGAAGCAGACCGGTTGGCTGTTTGGCCCGACGAGAACAGGCTGGATCTTAACCTCGAAGCATTTACCGATTTGAAGTTGAAACGAAACGAGGAAATGCGGAAGGTGAATCCAACGGCAAGTCTCACGCAGGCATACTCACTGGCTGATGGCGAACGGCTGATATCGGTTAAAGGAAATCCGAATTTAGGCAACGTCGAGGTGATGATGGTTGGTATCAGGAACGCGAAAAAGGATGCAAATAATTATGGCCCCAAATCTATCGAAGTTTGGTTGAATGAACTTCGTTTATCTGATTTTGAAGAAGGTGGTGGCTGGGCTGCAACCGGAAGGGTTACCGCGCGATTGGCCGATCTGGGATCGGTTATTTTTGCCGGTCGAACCCGAAGCGCCGGTTTCGGAAGCATTGACAAAAAAGTGAATGAGCGGGCTATGGACGATTTGGTTGAAATGGATCTGTCGGCCAATCTTGAACTGGGCAAGTTCTTTCCTGACAAGGCAAAGGTTCAGATTCCTTTGTATGTTGGATATTCGCAAAGCAAGAGCAATCCGAAATACAATCCGCTCGATCCGGATATCAAAATGAAGGATGCACTTAGTATGGCCGGAAGTAAGACTGCACGAGATTCCATTAAACAGTTGGCTCAGGATGTGGTCACCCGAAAAAGCATCAACTTTACGAATGTGAAAGTTGACCGGACAAGTAAATCTGGAAAACCTAAGTTTTACGATCCGACAAACTTCTCGTTAACCTATTCTTACAACGAGATGCTCAAAAGAAACGTCAATGTAGAGCAAAATCTGGATAAAAATTACCGCGGTTTGTTTAGCTATAATTTCAACGGAAGACCAGAGCTAGTAGAACCGTTTAAAAATCTGAAACTTTTAAAGGGTAAAGCATTACAGTTATTCCGCGATTTTAATATTTATCCAAGTCCTTCGCAATTTACTTTCAGGACTGATATCTGGAGGCATTACAACGAAATTCAGCTTCGGAACCTTTCCAATCCGAACATGATCATACCCCGTACGTTCAATAAAGACTTTATCTGGAACCGATATGTTGATTTACGGTATAATCTGACTCGTAGTTTCGAACTCGATTTCTCGTCTCAAAACACCGCGCGCATCGACGAACCCGAAGGCCGAATCAACCGGCACGATGATGATTATGCACAAAAAAAGGATTCCATCCTGACCAATTTATTCAACCTGGGACGTCCTACCTTGTACCATCACATCATCAACGCGAATTATACGGTGCCTATAAACAAGCTGCCGTTACTCGACTGGACTACACTTTCGGCGCGTTATCAGGGAATGTACGATTGGCAGGCCGGGCCAATTACCGATAAATCGGTGGTGCTTGGTAATGTAATCGAAAACTCTAGGCAGGTTCAGTTAAACGGCCAGCTCAACATGGTGACCTTGTATAATCGAGTTGGATTTTTAAAAGACATTAACCAGAAATACGGAACAAGTTCACGCCAGCAGCAGCGCATGGGGCGTGCCCGCCAGGCTCAGGGACAAGGGACGCAAGGTAAATCGGCAACACAAAAGCCAGCAGCTAATGCCGCAAAGGAGAAGTCTGCACCAAAGATTAAGGACGTACAGTACACAACAGATAATGTTAGATTAAAAGCGAATACTCCAAAAGCTATTTTCCACAAACTGAAAACACAAAATGTAGAGGTGACCGCAATTGCGAAGGATGGTTCTATAGTTGTAGGGAAAGTCGATGTTGTTAATGAAAATCGCATCAGCTTTACTCCTGAAAAGAATGCCGCAGGTGTTAAATTTGTTGTCAGGGGCAAGGTTGAAGTCAACCGCGATTTGGGACAAAAACTAATTCAGTACACAGCCCGGGCCTTGATGAGCGTTCGTTCGATCTCAATTAGTTATTCGTCAACTGATGGTACGATTATGCCTGGGTTTATGCCTCAGCCAAAAATCTTCGGGATAGGAAAATATACTCCGGATCAAAACAGCGAATTGGCCGGGCAGACAACTGCTCCCGGAATTCCATTCTTGCTGGGTTGGCAGGATAAGGACTTTGCGATGAAAGCAGCTAAAAACGGTTGGTTGACCCGCGACTCTTCGCTCAATTCTCCTTACGTGATGTCGCATAGCGAAACATTTAGCATTCGTGCTAATGTTGAGCCATTCCCCGATCTCCGGATCGATGTCAATGCTGAAAGAAGATATTCTGAACGAACCACAGAGTTTTACAATTACAACAGCGTAAGCAAGGAGTTCGATCCAATGAACAAGTCGGTAAGGGGTAATTTCACTATGTCAATCAATACCATGAAGACCGCTTTCAGCAAAATGGGAAATGATGCATCAGCTCCGGCATCAGAGGCATTTCAAAATCTGAAAGACTATCGGATTGTTGTTGCCCAGCGGCTTGCTTCCCAGCGTGTCCCTAATGCCCAGCAAGGTTACGATCCTGCTGCGATAAATCAAACCACCAAGTTTCCTGAAGGTTATGGACCAACGTCACCTCAGGTAATGGTTCCCGCGTTTATTGCCGCATATACAGGGCAGTCGCCTGATAAAGTTGCGCTAAGTCCGTTCCCATCGATCAAATATATGCGTCCGAACTGGAGAGTCGTGTACGAAGGCATTGTTTCGCAATCAGAATTTCTGAAGAAATATTTTAAAACCCTGAGCTTTAATCATGCTTACCGGTCGAGCTACAATGTAGGTTCGTTTATTTCAAATCTCGATTACAACGAGAAGTTATATGGCGACGGTTTTAGTTATGTGCGAAACACGCTTGGCGATTTTGTCGGTCCTAACGATATAAATTCGGTCAGTATTTCCGAACAATTCAGTCCGCTCATTGGGTTGGATGTTACCTGGATTAACGACTTTGAAACCCGGGCTGAACTTAAATCTTCGCGAAACCTGGCTTTAAGTTTCTCAAATAATCAGATTACCGAGGTGTTGAGCAACGAAATGGTTTTTGGTGTTGGGTATCGCTTTACCCGGATGGACTTGATTGTAAAAACCAAGAAGTCGCAAAAAGCATATTCAAACGATTTGAATGTGAGGGCTGATTTGTCGTTCAGGAAAAATAAAACGGTACTCCGGAAAATTGTTGAAGAAGATGAGCAGTTGACAGCCGGACAAAGTAACATTACGCTTAAAACAACAGCCGATTATATGCTCAGCGACCGTTTCCAGTTGCGATTGTATTACGACAAAGTGTTGAATCATCCGTTAGTAGGGTCGTTTAATACGTCAACTACCAATTTTGGAGTAAGTTTCAGGTTTACATTGGCGCAGTAGTAAAAACCATATGATGACAAAGGGATTAGTTATTCTGCTCGTTGTTTCGCAATTAATTTTTAGTTCTTGCCAGAATCAAAGTAGTTCCGGAACTGAACTTAAAAAAGATGATTCTACTCTGAAGAACAATGAAATTGTTAGCTCAACCACAACAAACAAAGACGGAATCTTTTTGAAGTACACTTTTAATAATTCGGATGGAACCTGCATTCTGGAGCTGAATGGTGAGATTATTGAATTGAAGCAGGAAAGAACGGCATCTGGAATAAAGTACAGTAACGAGCATTTTATTTATACCAATTGGCATGGTGAAACCAATTTGTTTAAAGATGGCAAATTGATTTTTAGCGATTCCAAATAAATATTTCATGAAACCCAATATGATTCTTTGATTTGAGTTCGTGCGTTTTTAACGCATCCGGGTTAGACTTGATTTGTTAAGAAATTAGAACAAGCAAAAACAATATCGATAGAAGGCTTGTTATTTTGGAATATATTTCATTTTTTTACACCAGAAATTATATATATGATTCAAAATACAAATACAATATGGCTTCCGTGGTGGGGTCTTCTTTCTAAAAAGTAAGAAGTAAGAGCCATATTGGTATTTTAAAACTATACTAAGGCCTGCTTCTCTTCGGAATAGCAGGTTTTTTAATTTAAGAAGAGAATGATGATTACAATGAAAAATATTTGGTGGTGGCACAGAAACTTTTCGCAATACCGTGGAAGGAAGTAGCTATCATTGTCAAAAAATGAATAAAAAAGCGGCTTATCGGAACACGGTAAGCCGCTTTTTTTATCCCGAAAATTTAAAACAAAACATATCAAATGAAAGAAATTAATGTACAAGTCAGCGTAAAAAAGATCCTTGCCGACACTTTAACTCCGGTGAGCGTCTACCTGAAATTCAGAGAGTTATTCCCGAATTCGATTTTGCTCGAAAGTTCCGATTATCATGGTCACGAAAATGCGTATTCGTTCATCTGTATTAAGCCTATGGCGTGCTTTACAGCCGATTCTGGCGAGATTACCATCGAATACAATGGTCGCGAAAAACTCATCAAAACCATTTCTCCGGAATGTAGGGTCGATCAGCAGCTGGATGCCTTTTTCAAGTCGTTCAAATTGTCCGGAGAAATCGAGAACCTCCCTGCCAACGGACTTTTCGGTTACATGAGTTACGATTCGGTAAAGTATTTCGAGAAAATCGAAATAACTGCTGAAAAGAAAGCGGCCTACTCAGTTCCGGAAGTAAAGTACTGTTTCTACAAATACATCGTAGCCATCGATCACCACAAAGACATGATTTACCTGATCGAAAACCTGATGGAAGGCGAAACCAAAGAAATTGGGCAAATTGAATCGCTGCTCCGGAATTTGACTTTTTCGCCAACCCAGTTCGATACCGTGGGTGAAGAAGTTTCGAACATCACCAACGAAGAGTACAAATACATGGTGAGCAAAGGCAAGGAACATTGTTTCCGCGGCGACGTTTTCCAAATTGTGCTTTCGCGCCAGTTTTCGCAGCCGTTTAAAGGCGACGAATTCAATGTTTACCGTGCTTTACGCTCGGTGAATCCTTCGCCATACTTGTTCTTTTTCGACTACGGAACTTACCGCATATTTGGTTCAAGTCCAGAAGCTGAATTGCGCATCAAAAAAGGCCGCGCCATTATTAACCCCATTGCCGGAACTTTTAAACGCACCGGAAATGACGAAGAAGATCGAGTCGCTGCAGAACGTTTGTGCCTCGATCCAAAGGAAAACGCCGAGCATGTGATGCTGGTCGATCTTGCCCGAAATGATTTGAGCCGCAATGCCAGCGACGTAACCGTCGACAGTTATCGCCAGGTTCAGTACTTCTCTCACGTTATTCATCTGGTCTCCGAAGTTTCAGGCAAGTTGCCCAAAAATGCCAACATGATTACCGTTTTAGGCGATTCGTTTCCGGCCGGAACCTTGTCGGGAGCTCCAAAACACATGGCCATGACACTGATTGATCGGTACGAAAATCAGCGGAGAAGCTATTATGGTGGCTGCATTGGCTATCTGGGCTTTGACAACACGTTGAATCATGCCATCATGATCCGTTCGTTTCTGAGTAAAGGAAATACACTTTATTACCAGGCGGGTGCCGGTATTGTGGCCGACTCACAGGAAGAAAGCGAGCTTCAGGAAGTGAACAACAAACTGGCAGCTTTGAAAAAAGCGCTGGAAATTGCGAAAGAGATTAATTAAAAATTGTTGCGAGTTACGAGTTACGGGTTTCGAGTTTACCCGCAACTCGGATCCCGTAACCCGAAACATAGAAAATCATGAAAATAGTAGTCATAGATAATTACGATTCGTTCACTTACAATCTGGTGCATGCCATTAAGAAGATATCGGGCTTGCCGGTTGATGTATTCCGGAACGACGAAATTGCTTTGGAAGATATGGAGCAATACGATAAGATTGTGCTATCGCCGGGTCCCGGAATTCCGGTTGAAGCCGGATTGTTGCTCGATATTATACGCAGGTACGGACCAACTAAAAGTATGTTGGGTGTTTGTCTCGGGCATCAGGCCATTGGTGAGGCTTTTGGCGGATCGCTTACCAACATGAACCGTGTTTTGCACGGAATTGCCACCCCGGTTACCACAACCGAAGTTCAAACCTTTCTGTTCAATGGTCTTCCTGAAACCTTTTCAGTTGGGCGTTATCATTCGTGGATTGTCAATGAAGCTGACCTTCCGGAGTGTTTGCAGGTAACCAGTTACGACGAGAAGGGAATGATCATGTCGATGAAACACACTACTTTTGATGTCGAAGGCGTTCAGTTTCATCCCGAATCGGTGTTGACACCGCTGGGCGAGCAAATGATCACCAATTGGCTGAAGAAATAAATTTTAATTGTTACGAGTTACAGGTTCCGAGTTGCATGTTAACTCGAAACCCGTAACCCGAAACCCGCAACACTACGGAAAATGAAAGATACATTAAATCAGTTATTTGCAGGCAATATCCTGACTAAAGCCGAAGCACATCAGATGCTGGTTCGCATTGCCGAAGGGCAGTTTTCGGATGCCGAAATTGCTTCATTCCTGACGGTTTTCAGGATGCGGCGAATCACCGGCGAAGAGCTGGCTGGTTTTCGCCAGGCTTTGCTCGATTTGTGTGTGTCTGTCGATCTTTCGGAATACAATACCATTGATGTGGTGGGCACCGGAGGCGATGGGAAAAACACGTTCAATATCTCAACTCTGAGTTGTTTTGTATTGGCTGGTGCAGGTATAAAGGTTGCCAAACATGGTAACTACGGATTGTCGTCAGTCAGCGGATCGTCGAACATGTTCGAGTATTTCGGCTATCGGTTCAGCAACGACCATGGTAAATTGCGCCGCGAAGTTGAAGAAGCCGGAATTTGCTTCCTCCATGCTCCATTATTTCATCCGGCTATGAAAAGTGTTGGTTCGGTGCGTAAAGCCCTGAAGGTGAAAACACTGTTCAATATGATGGGCCCAATTATCAATCCTTCGTTTCCGAAAAATCAGTTGGTGGGTGTGTACGATCTGGATGTGATGGATCTTTATCATCAGGTTTTCAGCGATAGCGGACAGAATTATACCATCGTAAACAGTCTGGATGGCTACGACGAAATTTCGCTTACCGGCGATGCACGTTTTGTGTCGAACCTGACCGAAGACAACCTTTCACCGGCTGATTTTGGACTTTCTCCAGTTTCTCCTGAAGCGCTTTATGGCGGGGAAACCGTTGAGGCAGCGGCAAAAATTTTCAAAAGCGTATTGGAAGGAACCGGTACAGAGGCACAGCAAAATGTGGTAATTGCCAATACCGCTCTGGGAATTCAGTGCATCTCTCCGGAAAAATCGCTTGTCGATTGTGTTGCTGAAGCCCGCGAATCGATTGAAAGCAAACGAGCATTGGCGGCATTCAGGAAATTAATAGAATTAAACGTATAAAATTGTTGCGGGGTTCGGGTTACGAGTTACGGGTTAACTCGCAACCCGAATCTCGCAACCCGAAACAAGAAAATGGATATACTTGACGAAATAAACAACCATAAACGAACCGAAATTGCGGAGGCAAAAAAACTGGTTTCGGTAGAGGCATTAATGGCTTCGCCATATTTTAAAAGGAAAACTAACTCGCTGAAAGCCGCATTGCTGGCCGAAGGTGCAAGTGGTGTAATTGCCGAATTTAAAACCAAATCACCGTCGAAGGGTGTGATTAACGAAACGGCAGAAGCTTCTGAAATTACAGCGGAGTATGTGGCTGCTGGTGCAAGTGGCTTGTCTGTTTTAACCGACGACCATTTTTTCGGTGGATCGTTCGAGAATTTGGCCAAAGCGCGGTTTGCCAATCCTGAAACTCCGATTTTGCGTAAAGATTTTATGCTCGATCCGTATCAGATATACGAAGCCCGTGCACACGGAGCGGATGTGATTTTACTGATCGCCGAAAGTTTGACCAAAGAATTGTTGCTCGAACTGACACTGAAAGCAAAGGAACTGGGACTGGAAGTGCTGGTTGAAGTTCACAGCGCCGAAGAGCTTGAAAAGCTAAATCCGCAGGTTGATCTTGTGGGTGTGAACAATCGAAACCTGAAAACTTTCGAGGTAGATGTGCAGACTTCAGTTCGTCTGAGTAAGCATATTCCGGATCAATATGTAAAAATATCGGAAAGCGGAATTTCTGATGCGGAAAGTATTGCACAGCTTCGGGTTGCAGGTTTTAAAGGTTTCCTGATTGGCGAAACGTTTATGAAAACCGATAACCCGGGCGAGGCCTGTGCTGAGTTTATAAAACGATTGAAGTAAATGTTAAGCGGGTGACTTCAAGTCACCCGCTCAATAAAGTATACCAAGATGAACGAGTTAAAAATCAAAGTCTGCGGAATGCGCGATCCTGAAAACATTTCAGGAGTAATTGCTGCACTACCCGATTATCTGGGATTCATTTTTTACCCAAAAAGCAAGCGGTTTGTCGGCTTCGGACCATCTCCGGAAGTGCTGGATATTATTCCGGATACAACTAAAAAAGTTGGTGTGTTTGTCGACGAAACTCCTGAGAAAGTTCTGGAAATTGTTCAAAACTGGAAATTAAATGTGGTGCAATTGCATGGGCACGAAACGCCGGAATATTGTCAGCAAATTCAAGGTTCAGGAATTACTGTTTTTAAGGCTTTTTCGGTGGATGAATCGTTTGACTTTGACACTCTGGATGCTTATTCCGGAGTATGCGATTACTTTTTGTTTGACACCAAAGGCCAATTGCCAGGTGGAACCGGACAAAAATTCAACTGGCAATTGCTAGAAAATTACAACGGCGATGTTCCTTTTTTTCTAAGTGGCGGCATTGGTCCCGGCGATTTGGAGGCTGTTCTCAGTTTCAGTCATCCACAGCTTTTCGGAATTGATATTAACAGCGGCTTCGAAATCAGTCCGGCCCTGAAAAAGGTTGAAAACGTAAAATACTTTATTTCCGGAATCCGGTCGAAAATCTAATATCTAAAATCTATCAGAATATGAATTATCAAGTAAATGAAAAAGGTTATTACGGCGAGTTCGGCGGGGCATACATTCCCGAAATGATGGTGCCGAATATCGAAGAATTACGTCTGAAATACCTCGAAATCATCAATTCGTACGATTTCAGACAGGAGTTTATCGGGCTGCTCAAGCATTACGTAGGGCGTCCTTCGCCATTGTATTTTGCCAAACGACTTTCAGAGAAATATCAATCTAAGATTTATCTGAAACGCGAAGATTTGAACCATACTGGCTCGCACAAAATAAACAATACGATTGGGCAGATACTGGTGGCCAAAAAGTTGGGAAAAACAAGGATCATTGCCGAAACCGGCGCTGGTCAGCATGGACTGGCAACTGCCACCGTTTGCGCTCTGATGGGCATGAAATGCATTGTGTATATGGGTGCCGTTGATGTGGAGCGTCAGGCGCCGAATGTAAAAAAAATGCGGATGCTGGGCGCCGAAGTTATTCCGGCCCTGAGCGGTAACCAAACACTAAAAGATGCCACCAACGAGGCGATGCGCGACTGGATCAACAACCCGGTTGACACGCATTACATCATTGGTTCGGTGGTTGGGCCACATCCGTATCCCGACATGGTGGCGCGTTTTCAGGCTGTGATTTCAGAAGAAATCCGCTGGCAACTCGAAGAGCAAACCGGCAAGGAGAATCCTGACCGGATTATTGCCTGTGTGGGAGGCGGAAGCAATGCTGCCGGGGCTTTTTATCATTTTCTCGATCAGGAAAAGGTGGAATTAATTGGCGTTGAAGCGGCCGGATTGGGTGTTGATACTCCGGAAACAGCGGCAACGCTGACCTTGGGTTCGCCCGGTGTTTTGCACAGTTCGCGCTCTATCCTGATGCAGACTGAAGATGGCCAGATTACCGAACCGTATTCAATATCGGCTGGCTTGGATTATCCAGGAATTGGCCCGATGCACGCGAATTTATTCAAAACCAAACGGGCGACCTATTTATGGGCAACCGATGCCGAAGTACTGGATGCAGCCCTTGAACTGACTCAATTGGAAGGAATTATTCCGGCATTGGAATCGGCCCATGCGTTGGCCGTACTTAAAAAGATACAGCTCAAACCCGAAGAGGTTACCGTGGTAAATATCTCCGGAAGGGGCGACAAAGACATGGATGTCTATTTGAAACATTTTGGATATTAGTTGAACTGGCGATTCACGGGGTGACACTTAAAGTCCCCCCGTGAGTAATTCCAATCATATAAAAAACTAAAAACGATGAACAACAGAATAAATAAGCTATTTCAGGAAAAAAAGGGACAGGTACTTTCGGTGTATTTTACCGCCGGATACCCAAATCTGGAAGATACGGTTCCCGTTATTCAGGAGCTGGTAAAAAACGGCGTTGACCTGATTGAAATCGGGATGCCTTTTTCTGATCCAGTGGCCGACGGTCCTGTGATTCAGCATAGCAGCCTGATTTCACTGCAAAACGGGATGAGCATCCGAAAACTATTCAGCCAGTTGGAAAATATCCGACAATCGGTTGATATTCCGCTTATTTTGATGGGATATATTAACCCGGTACTTCAGTATGGAGTGGAGGCTTTTTGCCAAAAGTGCAACGAAATTGGAATTGACGGTCTGATCATTCCCGACCTTCCGATGGATGTGTACGAGGAAGAGTTTAAATCCATTTTTGAAGTCAATAACCTGCACAATATTTTTCTGATCACCCCGCAAACATCGGACGAACGGCTAAAGGTGATTGACCAGGCATCTTCGGGTTTTATTTATATGGTTTCGAGCAATGCCACCACCGGAGCCAAAACCAGCGTATCCGACTTTCAGAAACAATATTTTGAACGGATAAACTCATTTGGACTTAAGAATCCAAGGTTGATCGGATTTGGGATTTCGAACGCCGAAACATTTGCAAATGCATGTCAATATGCGCAAGGGGCAATTATCGGGAGCGCTTTTGTTAAAGCGCTGGAAGGGCCGGAATCGTTGGCGAAAAAAGTTTCCGGTTTTATTAACTCGATTGCAACGAAATCGTAATCTGGAAGCTGTTTTTTTGTGCTGTAAAATTATGTCATCAAAGATGTTTTGAAACAGTTTGGTTTGAAGGTAGGATATCCGGTTGTATTCCAGAGTCTTATTATTGGAACAGTCTGAGCCTTCTGTTAAACTCTGTTAATCCTGATTTTGGACATACTTCGGAGTGGTGGAAATTCGTTATTTTTATGAAACGATTACAGAAACACAAAAAAACAGTAACAATGTTAGAGTACGCTAAAGTTATTTTACCGAAAGTTAGTTTTAGCCGCGATTTATTCCGGAAAGAGCTGGCAAAGTGTATTAACTGGGTAAGTGAATCAGAAATTGGTCATTTAAAAGAATGGTGTTTCGATAATTTCAGGGAAATGTATCCTGATATCCTGACCAATGCTTTTGCAATGAGAGTAGCTTAGTCGCCCGGTTTTAGTATTTCAAAGTAATTTTCCCCAATGAGGGAATCAGTTTAAACCCATAAGGCTTCCGGAAACGGAGGCCTTTACTATTTTTAGCCAATCCGATTAAATATAGGTCTTGTAATACCAAGTGTAATTCCAGATCAGTTCAAAGCCATTCTGGTATAAAATCAAATTCGGAGAAATGAATGGCGTTTGCATCCCCAGTCCTTACTTTCCTGATCACAAATCTGGCGTTTGTTGATATGTTTTACCTGGCTTCAGGTTTTGATATAAATTTACTTCAGCCAAATAAAACATTAACTAATAAAAGCAGAAATCATGAAAACAAAACTTGGAATTTTAACGATGAGTTTGCTAATGATGTGTTTATTTTCCTTCGCAAAAGGAACCGGAACCGCACTTATTAGTGGTCACTCGGCTACCAATCTTGGTGAGTATTCTATCAGTTTAGCACCTGAAGCAATTACCGTTGGTAATGAAGTATTAAAAACCTACGAATTAGCTTATTCGAACAGCAATTCACCAATTTCGATTGGAGTAAAAAAGACCAAAAAATGCATGAATTTTATTGTTCGGACAAACAACTTTGAGGTGGAATACATTTGTAATAAACATGTTTTTGGTGTAAAGCGGATCAGCAAAGAGTATCAGACTGTTGCATCGGATGTAATTAATGAAATGATGGATAATGCTGATTTTTACACCCAAAGGGTTATATCACAAAATCCGAAAAGTGAGGAAGAATTACTGGGACTGATTGCCTGCTATTTCCCATTGCTGATTAAAGATGATCATCTGGCTGATTTGTGACCGTCAAACTTTCAAGAGATGGATGGTTGTTTTATCTTCCGGAAAAGCAACAAGTTTAATATCCCCGAATCTGAAATTCGGGGATATTTTGCATATGGGCTTGAATATTCGGACAATTTGGAATCTCCGGCTCAAATGATGTTATCAAAGGGCAAACAACACAAATCTCTGGCTGTATGAAGTTTGTGTTCTTTCCTGAACGGTTGGTGCCTGGCAAAGTGATGTATGTTTTTGGTTTCGATTCTTTGCTAAGTATTTATCTACATTTAGCCTTAACCACGTTACTGATCGTTGGGAAAGTCAAAATACTTAATTGATTTGTATATTTTTCTGGTACTGAATGGGCTTGACGCGGTTTGTATTGTTCATATAAACCAAATGTTTATAGCTGTTTAGAGATTAAATTTGTTTGAGTTCAGAACCTTAATTTTGATACATGTTACTAAAAACAGTATACCAATTTTTAAACAGAAGACTGGTAATTCATATGTTATTTTGGACACTGTTTATTCTTGTTGGGTCGTTTATTTTTAGTTACCAGCAAAATTTCCCTTACCAGTTTTTTCTGATGAATTTTTTGGTTCATCTGCCTTTATTCTTGCTGTTCACTTATGGAGTTATTTATTTTCTGGTGCCAAGGTTCCTTTTGGTACAACGATACTGGCAATTTTTCGCCGGATTGATTCTTTCGACCTGTATAACGGCATTGTTGCGGATTCTGGTAAGCCGATATGTTTATTTTGCCTTGTTTATTCCTGAAGTCCTGTATCCGAAAGAATGGATCAATGCCGAAATTTTTATTATTAATATATTTTGGATCATAGGACCTACCATTGTTTTCGCAATGATTAAATATTACAAAAATTGGTTGAATAGTCAGGCTTTGGCCAACGAAGCCGAGCGAAAGCATTTAGCCTCGGAGTTGCAGGTGCTGAAAGCGCAGCTAAATCCGCACTTTCTGTTTAATACGTTTAACAACCTATATGTTTTGGCCCTTCAGAAAAGCGATAAGACACCTGAAGTTATTTCGAAAATATCCGGTCTTTTTCATTACGTCTTGTACGAATGCAATTCGGTTGAAGTGCCGGTTTCAAAAGAAATAAAACTGATAAGCGATTATATTCAACTTGAAGAATTGCGCTATTCCGACCGACTTTCAATTACGTTTGAAAAGGAAATTGATAATCCTGAATGCCTGATACCTCCAATGATGCTTTATTCCTTCGTTGAGAATTGTTTCAAACATGGGTGCAGTAACGATCCGGATTCGCCCTGGATAAAAATCAGGATCCGGGTAAAGCAGAACATTTTCGAATTTGAGGCGATGAACAGCATACCTCGGGCATACTGTAAGCACAGTGAAGAGGGAGGAGGGGTAGGTTTATCAAACATAAAACGACGACTTGAACTGATATATCCGAAAAATCATCAGCTGGAAATCAGCAAAGACAACTGTGAGTTCCTGGTGCGGTTGCAAATCAGCAAAAATTGTTATCAAATAACCGGCAAAAATGCGTAAGGTCCTTCTTCTATTTTGTATCGTGGTTGCGGCAGGGGGATGCCTCGACCAGAAAAAACAGGCTGAATCTATTTTACGTCATTATCTTGATCGTAAAACCGGACTAATAAGCAATTATTACAAGGAATGTTCACAAGCGTTGTGGAATGCTTCAGTATCGGGTAAAGAGGCCGACTATAAAAAGCTTATCGATCTGGAGTTGGATTTCAGTAAATCAACAAAAAGTGACCCTGGAAATTTCAGTCCTGACAACTTTTCAACTATCTCAAAAAATGTGTTTACCAACGAGGAAGACTTTGAACTTCTTCAGAAACTTAAAAACTCGGGTTTAATAACAGATACGTTGTTGTACAGGCAGTTGATCTATCTTTATCATACTTTCATTAGTTCGCAAATCGAGTCGGAGAAATACAAAGAGCTACTTGAAAGTGAAACTAAATTATGGCGTACTGCACCATCTGTAAAATTAGAGCTCGATGGGAAAGTGTATAGCGCCGAAAAAATTGATTCGGTAAGGAGAAACACCACCAACGGTCAAGTTCTTGAAAATATAGCGAGGTCATATCAACAAATTGGGAAGTTGATAACCCCGGATATAATAAAATTGGTAAAAGACCGAAACGAGATCGCGGCTTCGCTGGGGTTTCCCGATTATTACCACCTGCTTCTTGAAGAAAAGGATCAGTCCCCGCAAAAGATTCGATCCCTGATTGCGGAGATCGAATTGAAAACCAGGGATCAGTTCTTCGAAGCTAAAAAAGTGATAGATAATAAGCTGGCTAAGCATTTTGGCATTTCGGTCAAACAACTTCGTCCTTGGCATTACAACGATGGTCGGGCAAGCTACTTGCCCAAAAGTTTTATCTTAAAACTCGATTCATTGCTTGCCCAAACCGATCCGGTACAACGGGCCTCGGGTTTCTTCGCAGGCATAGGGCTTCCCATTCAGGATGTGATTGATAAAAGCGAGCTTCGAAAAGGCAGCATGGATGCAACAATCATAATTGATTTTAAAAACGATATCAGGATACTTGGAGGAATCACTAATACCTTCGACGGATTAACAAAGATTTTGCATGAAGGGGGACATGCCACTCACTACAAAAATATTTCTGATGATCTTCCATATTTATTAAAAGGCCCCAGTTTATTTATTGCAGAAGGGGTTGCCAGTTATTTTTCGAATTTGGTTTTCGATAGTGAATGGCTATGCAATGAGATATCTTGCGACGAAAAGACAAAAAATCAGATCGCTATAATATGCAGGCATTTTCGTCAGGTGGATCAATTGTTTCGAATTAGAAAACAAATGGTATTTGCCGAGTTCGAACGAGAAATTTACACTTATCCCGATCAGGATTTGGATTTGCTTTGGCACAACCTTAACCTGAAGTTCATGGGGATTAATTATCCCATGGAAAAAGGATCTTGTTTTTGGGCCACAAATAAATATTTTAAAAGTTTGTCGTGCAACATCCAGAATTACGTGGTTGCCGAAGTCTTTGCGGCGCAATTAAAGCATACTATTGATAATAAGATTCTGAACAAAAGGACTTTGGGGCTTAAGAATAACAAAGCTGTGGGGAAATACCTTATCGACAATTTGTACAGATATGGCGATTTATTGCCTTGGGAAGAGCTGATCGAAAAGGCTACAGGTGAACCTTTGAATTCGGCCTATTTTGTGGAGGAACTGGTTGGTAACGACGGAGAAAGCTGAAAGTGATTTGGATTCAGTTTCATCTGCCTGTAATTTGCTTTATAATTACCAGATGGATCTCGCCATTACAGTCATTCTCCTGTCTGTGAGGTTGTTTCAAATGGCTCGTTTCATATATTTTTGTAAATTTTGTAATTCGACGTAACAATTTCTGAATAAATAAGTCATATATAAATTGAAAACAGAACTGAAACATCGAAAACTTCTAAACATGAAAACAAAATGCCTAATTGTAGACGATGAACCTTTAGCCAGGGAACTCATCAGGGGATATGTAGAGAAACTTGAAAACTTTGAGATTGTTGCTGAGTGCAACGATGCGATGAAGGTGCTTAATATTCTGCGGGAAAAGCCGGTTGACTTGATGTTTATGGATATTCAGATGCCGCAGATTACAGGCATTGAGTTTCTGAAGACCCTGAAACATGCACCCAAAGTGATAATTACAACAGCCTATCGCGAATATGCGCTCGAAGGGTTCGAATTGGATGTTGTGGATTATTTGCTGAAACCCATTACGTTCGAACGGTTTTTAAAATCGGTGAACAAATATTATCAGATGAATCAAGATGATATTCAGTTGTTTACCGGTAATTCAGGCGATAAGCATGTCGATGAGTCTTTTATTTATGTCAAGGAAAACAAGAAAATTGTCAAGGTATATCTATCTGAAATCAGGTACATCGAAGGTTTAAGTGAGTATGTGCAGGTTTATACTGATAAACGCAAGATAATTACCAAAACCAGCATGGCCCAAATGGAAGAAAAATTGCCCACTGACAGCTTCCTGCGCATCCACAAATCATTCATCGTTTCTACCAGTAGGATTGAGGCTTTTACTGCTAACACAATTGAAGTTCAGGGGAAAGAATTGCCAATTGGCCGAAGTTTTAAGAATGGAGTATTAAATGCCCTGAATTTCGCTGGTACTGTATCTGGTGTGTAATTGGAGGTGGCAAACAGACTTTTAGGTCAGGCTTTGTGATGGTCTCGTTTCAGTAAATTGCCCAAATCTTTGCCAATTTTCTGAACCCGCTCAAAACCCTGATTTAAAGACTCAGGATTGATGTCGCCATACTCGCTGAATTTGCTGTCGATGTGGTGTGTACGCGGATAAATAATGATTTTACTGTTATCCGGAAAGTTCTTCTCCAGCTTTTCCTGAATGTTTTCCATACAATTTTCGTACGAAACAGATGTTCTTCGGGCTGCCACGTAAATCAACAAGTCTTCCTGGTCAACCTGATTCTGTAATAATTGAAGGTCTGGCAAATCAAAAACGGAGGAGAAGGTAAACCCGCTTTTGTGCTTTCGGGTATGGAAGTATTCAATAATGGCATCTTTCGAAGTAGAGTTGCAGTAGCATAATACGTTTAAACTCAATTCTTTCGATAGTGCGCTTATTTTTGGCAGCCAGATTTCAAATCCGGGTTCAAGCTCTCCAAGCGGCGGACAAACAACAATAATTTTGTTGTGGCCAACCAGCGGATGTTCAAAATGGCAGATGTAAATGGCTTTGCTGGTTCGCGAAATTATTAAAGCTGTTTTGGTTTCGATAAAACGCTCGATCAGTCCGGTTTTTCTGGGCCAGCCAATCATAATCGTATCAGTCATTTCTTCGCGCGAAGCCCTGATGATTCCACCGGCAATGTTGTGATCGATGGTTGCCGTGATTTTCACTTTAGTTTCGTTGGCCAAAGCCATTTTTACGAGCGATTGCAGGTTCTTTTTTGCCTTAACCAGATTTTTTTCAGCTTCTTCGTCATTCGGAACAACCGACAATATGGTGATCGGATTTACCGATTTTTTGTTCTTCACGAAAACTGCAAATTCAAGCAAGGTTTCCATGTTGTCCAAATTGGCAATCGGAATCATGATGTGTTCGCTATTGTGCACCGGATATTCGATAACTGGTTCTTCCTTTTCCGAAGTCAGTATGCGGCGCGAGGCATTTTCGGTTACCAAAGTCGCTGTAAGGCAGGTGACTAAAATAAGCAATATGGTGCCATTCAATGCATTCTCGTCAATAATCCCTGTTTGGAATCCAACCAGGATTACGGCCAGCGTTGCTGCTGCGTGCGAACTGCTTAATCCGAAAATAAGTTTTCGCTGATCTGACGAATACCTGAAAATCCTGCTTGTTGATGCCGCAGCAAGCCATTTCCCGATTAATGCTACTATCGATAAAGTTACCGCAATGATAACAGCTGTTGGGCCGTTGAGAAGTACTTTTACATCGACCAGCATGCCCACACTAATCAGGAAAAACGGAATGAATATGGATTGTCCTACAAATTCGATCCGGTTCATCAGGGTCGAAGAATAGGGGATGAGCTTGTTCAATGCAAGTCCGGCAACAAAAGCGCCGATAATTGGTTCGACACCTGCCAGTTCGGCAAGGAAAGCTGCAAAGAAAACAACCGAAAGCACGAAAATGAAATGTGAGGTCTTTTCACTTTCTAACTTCTGGAAAAACCATGCAGTAACTTTTGGAATGAGCCAGAACATAATGCCTGAAAATACGGCCAGCGAACCCATCAATTGTACCCAGAAAGATAAACCCAACCCGCCTTGGTTCGAGCTCAGGATAATGGCCAAAAGAATCAGAACAGCAGTGTCGGTAAGGATGGTACCTCCAACAGTAATGGCAACGGCTTCGTTTTTCGATATCCCAAATTTGCTGACGATAGGATAGGAAACCATGGTGTGTGTCGAAAACATACTGGAAATAAGCAAGCTGGCGGTAAAATCGTATTTCAGCAAGTAATAGCACACCGGAAATCCGAAAACAAGTGGAATCGTAAAGGTGAGGAATCCGAAGACTAAACTTTTATTCTGGTTGCGCTGAAACTCTTTTAGGTCGAGCTCCAAACCTGCAATAAACATGATGTATAATAAGCCAATGGTAGAGAAGAGTTTGACGGCAGAATTTTGTTCCAGCACATTTAATCCATGTGGCCCAATAATTACTCCTGAAATAATTAATCCAATAATTCCCGGAATTTTTAGCCTCCGGAGCAATATAGGCGAAAGCAAAATAATAAACAGAATGACAGCAAATACCAGAACCGGATTCTGAAAAGGCCTTTCAAATTCGTGCGCTATCTGATTAAAAAAACCGCTTGCCATTCCTAATCAATTTATTGAGTTGCTACGGAACAATTTTTTCGCAAGATAGCTGATTTAAGTTTCAGCCGTATGGTTTTGAGGTATTGTTTTTAGATTGAAAAGGAAAAATTGATCAGAAAATCGGGTGCCGCCCAAGGTAAAACAATCAAACCTAATTGCCGTATTTCCATCATTTCAAGTGTATTTGACTTTCAATAGAGAGTATTGAATGCCCAACTGCAAGAAACTAACTGCAAACAGCATAATTTCAGGGGAAAACACAATGTGGTCTGTTTTTCAATCATTTACCCTTCGTAAGATTCCCAATATTGATAAAATCCCGGGGATATCCTTTAATTAAATAGGTTTGGTATGATCGGTTTTCGGGTCGCTATTTGTCCCAATATTTGAATGATGCCGATCAAAGGGGGAAATCATAAAACCAATCAGAATTCGGGTGTTCGCACGTCTGTTCAAGTCATTATCCATTATTTCTCCCTTTAACAAGAATGAAACAAAGTTAATCGCATCGGTAATCACCCCGAGAACCTGATGTGCTATTTTATTTACTCTAAACTTTTAGTCTATGAAAACAGGAATTTTACTAGTATTTATTCTTGCGTTGAGCATCTTTAGTGGGATGGCTCAATCAAGGGTACTTACCGGAACAGTAACTTCTTCGGAAGATGGATCGCCAATTCCGGGAGTTTCGGTTTCGGTCAAAGGGACCACCATGGGAACAATTTCCGATTTGAATGGCCTTTACTCCCTCACAATTCCGACGACCGCCAAAACCTTGGTATTCTCGTTTGTCGGAATGAGAAGCCAGGAAGTTGCTATCACTACAGCAGCCAAAATCGATGTGACTTTAGTGCCCGAAATCATCGGCGTTGATGAGGTGGTTGTTACCGCTCTTGGTATTACCCGTGAGAAAAAATCGCTGGGTTATGCTACCCAGGAGGTCAAGGGTGATCTTGTAAATGGAGTGAAGTCTTCGAACTTCGTAAATTCACTTTCAGGGAAAGTCTCTGGTGTGGTTGTTCAGAGGAACCAAAACATGGGAGGATCAACCAACGTAATTGTACGTGGAAGTAAATCAATACAAGGTAGTAATCAGGCTCTTTATGTTGTTGATGGGGTTCCTATCAATAATAACATTGGAAAATATACTGCCATTGGTGAAACCTCGAGCCAGGCTACTTCGGGAGCGGGATACGATTACGGAAATGCTGCCAGCGATATTGATCCGGAAAATATTGAATCGATTAACGTACTTAAAGGCGCGGCTGCAACTGCTCTTTATGGATCACGTGCATCGGGGGGTGTTATCATGATAACCACCAAAAAGGGGAAATTAGCAAAAGCCGGGCAGAAAGAAGAAATTGGAGTTTCGTTGAATTCCAGTTTAACTGTTAGTACCATTGATAAATCAACCTGGGTAAAATATCAGGATCAATATGGTTCCGGTTATGGATATGGAAACCCACCCGCATTTGAGTACCGGACAACAGCTGGAAGTTATACGACTTCCGATCCGGTTAAAGATCCTTTAGTTCGTTGGATTGTCACCACTGAAGATGCTTCCTACGGCCCTAAATTCGATGGGCAACCGGTCTGGGGTTGGTATTCAGTCGATCCCGAATCGCCTTGGTATAAACAGTCAAAGCCATATGAATTTTCGAAAAATGGTCCGATTACATTTTTCGAAACACCAATAACCTCGACCAATACGGTTGCAATCGATAAATCAACAGAGTTTGGTACCGTTCGCGTGTCATATACTAACTACTATTCAGAAGGTTTGTTGCCAAATAGTTCGTTAAATAAGGATAACCTTACACTGAATGGAACCTGGAATATTACGAAAAAAATGACCGTTTCGGGTGCTGCAAATTACATCAAACAAAAAGGGAAAGGCCGCAATGCAACCGGTTATAATGGCAATATTGCAACTAATTTTCGCCAGTGGCAACAAACACAACTTGATTTCAAGGAACTGAAGAAAGCTTATGAGCTTACTCACCGAAATTTAACCTGGAACTATAATTCAGCACTTAATTATCCGATCTATTCCAACAACCCTTATTGGGATGCTTACGAAAATTATGAAACCGACGAACGTACGCGGTTTATCGGAAATGCCTCGATCAATTATAAACTGACGAATTGGTTAGATGTTTTTGGTCGTGTTTCGGCCGATTCGTACAACGAATTGCAGGAAGAAAGACGAGCAGTGGGTAGTGTTTCCATGCGTTTTGGTATTTTAAATGTTCCTGAACGTGTCACTTCAGGATACTTGCGCAGAGACAACACCTTCAGTGAGTACAACTACGACCTCATGTTGAATTTCAGGAAAAAGCTGAGTGAATCGTTTAACATTAACGGGGTATTGGGTTATAACGAACGGAGAACGCGGAACACTTATTTCTCAAATGGAACAATTGGTGGTTTGTCTATCCCTAAGGTATATTCATTACAAAACAGTGTTAACCCAATATCGGTGCCTGTTGAAGTTAACCAAATCGTTGGTGTTCGCAGCCACTATGCCAGTGTGTCGTTAGGTTATAAGGACTTTTTATTCCTGGATGGAACCCTACGCCGCGACTATGCTTCTACTTTACCAACTGAGAATAATAAGTATTGGTATCCATCGGTTACGGGAGCATTTCTATTTTCCAATGTTCTTAAGCAAGATTGGCTGTCGTTGGGTAAATTACGGCTAAACTATGCCCAGGTAGGTAATTTGGCGGGTTTCGATATGCTTTTTGATACTTACCAGGCCAATACTGCATTTGGTGGTGCAAACAATCAGCTTCCGGCAACGAAAAAGAATCCGAACCTCAAAAATGAACGAACCAACAGCTTAGAAGCTGGTCTCGAATTGTCATTTCTGAAGAACCGTATTGGCATGGATTTAGCTGTTTATCAAACCAATTCGTTGGATCAAATCATTCCTGTAACGGTTACTCAAACCACTGGTTTCCAGAATATGTTGGTAAATGCCGGCGAGATTCAAAACAAGGGAATTGAACTTGCGATAAATGCCACTCCGATTAAAAAAGCGAATTTCAATTGGGATATGACTTTAAACTGGGCTAAAAATAAAAACGAGGTAGTTTCCTTATTTCCCGGAATTACAAACCTACGGTTGAATTCAGGGAATTTGCAGGGTGGGGTTACCATAAATGCTGAAGTTGGCCAACCCTATGGTGTAATTAAGGGAACTGATTATACGTATGATGCCAACGGCAATAAAATCATTGATCCGGTTACCGGAGTTCCTGTTGCATCTGGCAGTTCAGCAATTAGTATTGGATGCTATACCCCTGATTGGACTGGTGGTATATATAACTCATTTACATATAAAGGTTTATCGCTTGGATTCCTTATTGATATGCAAAAGGGTGGCGATATTTGGTCGCTTGATATGTACTATGGATTAAGTAGCGGATTGTATCCGGAGACCGCCTTTACAAACGACCTGGGTAATCCGGTAAGGGATCCGATTATTGGCACTCCGGGAAATTATGGTGCAAAAAGTGGTGGTTATATCATCGAAGGTGTAAATGTGGTTAACGGAGTGAGCACTCCGAATAAAACCCGCGTCGACGCTACGAATGCCGACGGTTTTGGGACCGGAGCTTTACCCAAATCAGCCTTTGTTTACGATGCCAGCTATATTAAGTTAAGAGAAGTCTCTGTTTCCTATAGCCTTTCTTCTCAATTACTTAATCGAACCTTTATTAAAAAGGTAACACTAAGCGCGGTTGGATCAAATCTTTGGATCATACACAAAAACTTGCCCTATGCCGATCCTGAATCAGGTATGACTGCCGGTAACATTCAAGGTTACTCTACCGGTTCGCTTCCTACCACCCGTGATTTTAGTTTCAGTGTAAAGCTTAACTTTTAATTAAAAAAACTATGAAAAAGATAGGATTGATCATTTTGGTCTTCAGCTTATTTGCTGCATGCAGTGACTTAGAAGACCTGAATAAAAACGTAAAGGACTTCGCGGTGGTTTCAGGAGTTTCACTTTACAATGGTGCAACCCGGCAATTAATAAATAACATGTCGTCGACCAGTGTTAATGTGAATAATACGAACACTTGGATGCAGCATTTGGCAAATACCACTTATGCCGACGAAAGCCGCTACGATATGGTTACCCGCGGTGTACCTCAATTTTATAATAATGTGCAGTACCGGCTTGTACTCATGAACTACAAAGAAGCTGCACGTGTATTGGAAACTGAACCTCTGGCAGGTATTTCGCAAGCACAACGCGATAATCAATTGGCCATTGTCGAAATAATGTCGGTATTGGCCTGGAGTAATCTGGTCGAAATATTTGGAGACATTCCTTATAGCCAGGCATTGGATGCGAACAAATATCCTACGCCTGTTTACGACGATGGGTTGACCATTTACAAAGATTTGATTGTACGGTTGAACGCTGCTATCGCTAAATTGAATCCGTCCGTTGCCGGAATGCCAACTGGTTATGATAATATTAATCCAAGTACTCCGGCTGGAACCGTAAAGTGGATTAAATTTGCCAATGCATTAAAACTTCGGATGGGAATAATGCTGGCTGACAAAGAACCGGCTTATGCAAAAACCGTTGTTGAAGCTGCTGCCCCTAATGTTTATGTTGCTGGTGAAAAAACAGCGATGAACTATTCGGCTTCTCCTCCAAACCAAAATCAGCAATACATCGATTTTGTAGCATCAGGTCGCGACGACTATGTTGTAACTTCCAGGTTGATAGATGCAATGCAGCCAACTACTCCTGCCAGCGACATCCTGTCGGTTACTGTAACTGATCCGAGGTTGGCATTTTATGCAACGAAATTAGGTGATGTGTATAAAGGCGGTAATTATGGCCAAACAAACGGATACACAACTTCCTCACATGTTAATCCAATAAACACTGCGCCGAACCGGGAATGGATTATCATGGATTATGTTGAAACTGAATTTTTGTTAGCCGAAGCTGTTGAAAGAGGATTTAATGTTGGAGGAACTGCTGCAACTCACTATAGCAATGCCATCAAAGCTTCTATCATCTATTGGGGAGGAACAGCTGCCCAGGCTGATGAATATATGGCTCAGCCTTCAGTAGTCTATTCTACGGCAGCAGGTAACTGGAAACAAAAAATTGGTAATCAGGCTTGGATTGCATACTATTTAAGAGGCTTTACTGCTTGGAATTCGTGGAGAAGATTAGATTATCCAAGACTTCAGCCTGTACCCGTTCCGCTTCAGGGTATTACCAAAGTCCCTGTTCGTTTATTGTATCCTGTTTCGGAACAGACACTAAATGGCGAGAATTATAATGCTGCTGCAACCAAAATTGGTGGCGATAGCGCTTTAACCAGACTATTCTGGGATACGGCAGGTTACTAAATGCCGAAAAATATTGATTGAAATTTAGAGGTTGCCCCGATTTTGGGGTAGCCTCTTTAGTCCCCAGAATTGTGTTTTTTGCCTGTCTCATATCGTTTACCTGTCAATACAGGTCGTTCATAGAAATTTATCTTTTATAGCAAATCTTATTTCTAAGTTTGATATGTGAAACACATAACGCGATTTTTTTCATGTAAAGAATTAAACAGCATCTTAAACATTTTCAAATGCGATATGTGTTGGTAATGCTTGACACATAGTTGTTAAGGAATTAAAGTCACCAAATCCCCCTTTGGTGGCTTTTTTGTGCTGGAGCCTTCGTTGTTTTTCCTGTTTAATCAAAGATTGATCATCTGTTAATCTTCCTGTAATTTTATAATTGGTACTTGCATACAGTAATCAATTCCAATGCTATATGCAGGAAGCCAATAAAAAAATAGACATCTCAGTTATCTCCGATTTTCACCTGGCAACTCACGCCAGCAAAGCCAAGTCACTGCTTAAATATTTAAAGTCAATTCAGCCCAAAACTTTGGTTTTGAACGGCGATATTATCGATTCGTGGCGTTTTAGCCGAAGCTATTTCCCAAAGACACACCTTAAAGTGATCCGCCAGTTGCTGAAAATGATTGAAAAAGGCGTGCAAGTCGTTTATATTACCGGTAATCACGACGATGTTTTCCGGAAGTTCAACAACACCAGATTGGGAAATTTCAGCATTGTAAACCAATTCGAACTCACCATTAACAACCAAAAAACCTGGATTTTTCATGGCGATGTTTTCGATCACATTATTCATCATTCGCCATGGTTGGCTAAACTTGGGGCTGCAGCTTATGGTTTTCTTACCATCTTTAATAAATTCATCAATGTGTTCCTGAAAGTGTTTAGCGGTAAAGAAATGATTCTTTACAAATCGATGAAAGACCGGATCTCGAAACGGAAAGAGGTGTTGACCAATTTCGAGAAAGCCATTGCCAACGCAGCAATAAGCAAGGGTGTCGATTTGGTTATTTGTGGCCATACACATATTCCGGTTGATAAGCGGATTGACACCGATAAAGGTTCGGTGAGGTACATCAATTGCGGCGATTGGGTTGAACATTACTCGGCAGCCGAATGCATCGACGGCGAATGGAGCCTGAATTATTATCATTTGGAAGAGGAAGAAGATACAGAATCTCCGAATGACGAACTCTTTATTCCAGATAAAAAGCAATTGTACAAGTCGATTGTTGACGAACTGGCCGTTGCTGCTTTCTTTTAAACTGAACCCGATGAAAATCTTATACGCCATACAAGGAACAGGAAACGGACATCTGGCCCGGGCAACCGAAATTGTTCCGCTGCTTAAGTCAATGGCACAAACCGATGTTTTGGTCAGTGGCACCCAAGCCGATTTAAAAGTTCCGTTTAAGATCGATTACCAGTTTTCAGGATTGAGTTTTATTGTTGGCAAAAATGGAGGTGTCGATTTGTGGCAAACCGTTAGAAGGATGCCCGTAGTCAGGTTTTTAAGAGACCTCCGAAATCTTCCGGTAGAAAAATACGATTTGGTGATCAGCGATTTTGAGCCGGTTTCGGCCTGGGCTTGTCGCCTCCGGAACAAAGAATGTATTGGGTTAAGCCATCAGAATGCAGTGCTGCACCCGTCGGCTCCTAAACCAGAATTTAAAGAATGGGTCGGGAAACTGATCCTAAAATATTATGCTCCGGCTCGTTTTAAATACGGTTTCAATTTTAAGCCTTTCTCTCCTTATATATTTCCTCCTGTCATTCGTTACGACATCCGAAATGCCGAACCCACAAGTATGTCGCATTATACGGTATACTTGCCTGCCTACAGCGATCAGCAGATTCAGGATGTTTTATCCCAAATTCCGGATACCGAATGGCAGGTTTTCTCCAAACATTCAAAGACAAAATATACCGTTGGTAATATTCATTTTCAGCCAATTTCGCTTGAAGGCTTTACTAAAAGTTTTCTCAGTTGTACCGGATTAATTTGCACGGCAGGTTTTGAAGGTCCGGCTGAAGCCATTTACATGGGTAAAAAGTTGTGCGTAATCCCGATGAAAAAACAGTACGAGCAATATTGCAACGCCGCTTTTCTGAAATCGATGGAGTTAAGGTGCTCGAACATTTTACCAATTCGGCTCCGGAACTGAAGGAGTGGATTCAAAATCCAGAGGTACGTCAAATCCGGTACCCAGATCTGACCCAGGAAATACTCAATAACATTCTAAACATACATTGTCAGGAAAAAATACCCGCCTTTGCCTGAAACTCATAACTTTCAAAGCGCTCCTTTCTCCGGAAGATATTTCCAGAAACGCTTGGGCAGATGCTGGCGGTGAACTTTATCGTTTTTTCGTTCCTGGATGCAAATGCTTTTGTAATACTGTTGCCACAATCGTTGAAAAAGTTTCTCGTCTTCAGCCAAAAGAGAAGCATGCAAATGGCCGTTTTGTGTGTTCACTTTCAGATCGTCAAAAACCACTCTTGATACCGTTTTCAAGTCGTACAAAAAACCGTAATTGCGCTTCAGGTCGTAAATAATCCAGGGCTGGTCGGCAAAGCGGTCACGGAAATGTGGAATGCACAGCGGAAGCACGTCGTACATTGGAGCATACGAAGCGTAATAACTTCCCTCAATCGTTTTCTGGAACCGTGTAAACATGTGGATACGCTGTGCTTCGCGGCAAACTTTCTGGTGTAGTTTATTAATTTCTACAACTACAGGCAGCGAAAAATTTGTCTCTTCATTTTTGGCCGAATCAATAATCAGCCGGATGTATTTCACCAGCAATATAGGGGCATCGGGCAATTCTGACAAAAACACACGGTAAATCCGGTGTGCATTCACTTCCGACGAATGCGAAATAATACCTTTCCAAACACGTTCTGCTTTTCGGTCGTCGGTTACAATTTCGGTTGTTGATCCAAATAAAACGCTCTGGCTTCCTTCTCCTGAAAGGATTTCATCGGGGAACAGTTTTCGGCTGTAGCATTCAAAAACCAAAGTCAGCAGGCCTTCAAAAGAGTTGTCGAATGAGTAGATGTTCATGTGTCAAGGACGGAATTACTGAAGGATTGAGTTACTGTTAACTGTGACTGAATACTGAGACTACTTCAGTGCCGGCATCATCGGGTAAAACAATTTCAACTGAACGGAAGCATCACTTCCCAGCGATTTTTTATCAAGCAAAAGTTGACGAACTATTTCGGGTTTCAAATCCTGAACGTTCTGCGAGCGGAGTTCGTTGCAGGTGATGAAAAACTGCGCACGTTTCA
>CAXXPT010000055.1:0-13177 GCA_963676375.2 Prolixibacteraceae bacterium | reverse complement strand
GAAACCTTATCAGGATGGCCTTCTGAAACTGACTCGCTGGTGAAAAAATAACTCATAATCTGATCAATTTAGATACCCGATACAACAGCAAATTAGCTGATTGTGTTCAGATAAAATGATTTATACAATTAAAAGTTGTGGAATAATTGATCGAAAAGCAAGATGAAAAAGCGATTTCGTTTTAGCATTTTTTTTCGTGGTTGCAATCAGTACAAATTTATCCACATAACAGGTGCAAATGTACAAACTTTTTTAAGACAAAAAAGTCTTTTTCTGAAAAAGTCATTCCTCAGTATATGATTTTCCTCTTTTTTTACTGTTGAGAATTCACCTGATAATGGTCAACTGTCAATGTGTATGTCTCTGAATCCCAAAAAGTATAACACGCCGTCCAGTCCGATGGTAGAAATCGATTGTTGGGCGTTGGCCTTTACTTTAGGCTTGGCGTGGAATGCAATTCCGAGTCCTGCCAGATTCAGCATGGGTAAATCGTTTGCTCCATCGCCTACGGCAATAACTTGCTCTAAATCAATTTTTTCAACCTGCGCTATCAATTTCAACAATTCGGCTTTTCTTTTTCCATCTACAATGTCACCCAAGTGTCTGCCAGTTAATTTTCCGTCAACAATTTCCAGTTCATTGGCATAAACGTAGTCAACATCAAAAAGCTTTTTCAATTGGTTGCCGAAGTAGCTGAATCCGCCCGAAAGAATGGCGATTTTGAATCCGCATTTTTTCAATATGGACATCAACCGCTTTGCACCATCCATGATAGGCAGATTTTCTGCAACTTCCCGCATGACGCTTTCGTCCAGCCCTTTAAGTAATGCCACCCGTTGTTCAAAACTTTCCGAAAAATCTATTTCACCCCGCATGGCTGCTTCGGTGATGGCCCGTACTTGTTCACCAACTCCAGCCCGGTCGGCCAACTCATCGATCACCTCGGTTTTAATCAGGGTCGAATCCATATCAAAGCAAATTAATCGGCGATTGCGGCGGAACATATCGTCTTTTTGAAACGAAATGTCGATTCCCAGTTCCGCCGAATAGGCCAGAAACTGAGCCGAAAGCAGACTCTTGTCAAGCAACTCACCCCTCACAGAAAGTTCGATGCACGATCGTACGGCATTTTCGTCTGCGGTTTCCAAACTGGGCCTGCCTGTTAATCGTTTGATGGAATCGATGTTTAAATTTTGATCTGAAACGGCTTTTGTTACTTTCGATAGCTGTTTGGCGGTTATTACTTTACCAAGTATGGTAACAATGTATCTGCTTTTACCCTGTCGGCCTACCCAGTTGGTGTAGCGCTCGGGCGTTACCGCAGTAAAACGCACATTCACATTTAGTTCCGAACATTTGAAAAGCACTTCTTTCAGGATATGTCCCGATTCGGCATTATCCGACATTTTGAAAAGGATTCCCAGTGATAAAGTATGATGTATATCGGCTTGTCCAATGTCTAAAATAGTGGCATCGTACTTTCCAAGAATTTCAGCAACAGAAGAAGTTACTCCGGGTTTATCTTCGCCTGATATGCTGATTAATATTATTTCGCTATTTGGCATTTGTAAATTATGTTTGTTGTGAGTTGTCAGTATTTTTTTGTTTGTGAGAACAGGGTCGGATTGCTACTTTGTCAGATCCTGAAATACATTTTCAAGGCTTTGCTGTTGTTCTTTCAACGAAAGCAGAACAAGTTGATTATGAACCGCAAAATGGAAGAGTGCGGGTCGCAAATCGTTGCTTCCATCCGATTCGGCAATGAATGTTGTTGAGTTAACCGGTTCAATTTTCCGGAGGCCTTGAATCTTCCGGATAGCCTCCAAATTGGGCGATTTATCGAACTCGACAAATACTGTTTGTTTTTGTGCAAACTGTCCGCCCTTGAGTTGATCGATTGACCCGTTGGCTACCAGTGTACCTTTGTTTATAATGATAACCCGGCTGCAAATGGCTTCAACTTCTTGCATAATGTGGGTCGATAGCATAACCGTTTTGTTGGCGCTAATCGTTCTGATCAGTTGCCTGATTTCTTCCAACTGATTGGGATCAAGTCCGGTTGTAGGTTCATCCAAAATCAGAACCGCCGGGTCGTGAATCAGAGCCTGAGCCAATCCAACGCGCTGACGATAACCTTTCGACAGGGCACCGATTTTTTTATGCTGCTCTGTTTTGAGTCCGGTGAGTTCAACCATCTTGGCAACCTGTTCTTTTTTATTCGGAAGTTGATAAAAACCTGCTACCATTTCGAGATATTCCTTCACGTACAAATCAGTATACAGCGGATTATTCTCAGGCAAGTAACCAATTTGCGACCGGATGGCAACGTTTTTTGTTTCAACGATTTGGCCATTAATGCTTACAGTTCCTCCATCAGAAGATAGATAGCCGGTAATAATCTTCATCAGTGTCGATTTTCCGGCTCCGTTGGGACCTAAAAATCCGACTAATTCACCGGTTCCTATTTCAAACGAAACCTGATCGAGTGCTTTCTGGCTTCCGTAAAATTTGCTTACCTGCTCTATTTTGATGGTCATTTTACTTTGATTTTGGTCAGTCAAAAGTAAAGATTTCTATCGATTACTAAATCAGCTTTTCGAAATGGGACTCCTCTGGATTATTTTTATTAGTTTCGTCACCTGACTCCATGCAAATAGGAGTCATTTGCCTTTCGTTTTTATTAACTTTAAATTAACTTTGTCGCCCATCAATACATGGTAAATGAAGGATCAGAACTTTAACTACATAGAGGATTTGACGAAGTATCAACGACAGAAAACATCGTTGGTGCGGATAGGAGGAGTATTGCTTGGAGATCAAAATCCGATCCGGATTCAATCGATGACTGATACCGATACGAGCGACACTGAAGCCACGGTTGAACAGATCATCCGGATTATTAAGGCAGGAGCCGATATGGTTAGGGTTACCGTTCGGGGTGTTGCTGATGCTGAAAATCTTAAAAATATAAAGAGTGAATTAGTGGCCAGGGGTTTTGAAAATCCATTGGTTGCTGATATTCATTTTAACCCTCATTTAGCTGAGATTGCTGCAAAATATGTGTTCAAAGTCCGGATCAATCCCGGAAATTTCTACGATAAACGAGCCAAATTTGAACACCATCTTTATACCAACGACGAATATAAAGCCGAACTTCGGAAAATAGAAGAACAATTCGTGCCTTTTCTGAAAATGCTGAAAGAAACCAATACCGCACTCCGGATTGGGGCGAATCAGGGTTCATTGTCCGATCGCATCATGAGCCGTTATGGTGATACACCAGCCGGAATTGTTGAATCAGTCATGGAATTTCTGCGCATTTGCCAGAAAGAGGATTTTGCCAACGTGGTCATTTCGATCAAATCGAGCAATACCCGCACCATGGTTTATACTGTTCGATTACTGAACTACAAAATGCGGCTCGAAGAAATGAGCTATCCGCTTCATCTGGGCGTTACCGAAGCTGGCGAAGGAGAAGATGGTCGAATCAAATCAGCAGTGGGTATTGGGGCTTTGCTGGCCGACGGAATTGGCGACACCATTCGTGTTTCGCTGACCGAAGCACCCGAAAATGAGATTTCGGTGGCCCGTAAGCTGATTAATCACATTGAAACATACAAAAATCATAAACCGATAAAGGCTCCTCTGTTCGCGCAAATCAATCCGTTTGAATATGAAAGGCGTTCTGTTCGTCCGGTTTTGAAAATGGGCGACAAAAATTTGCCGGTAGTTATGGCCGATTTACGTGGCCGTACGCTTTCAGAAATCCTTCCTTTACGTGGAAAACAAATTCCTGAATATTTCTTCAATAACCATGAAGTGCTTGATTTGGAAGGTAATTCCTATCCGGTACTGACGCTCGAAGAATACCTGTTTGGTGGATCGCATTGGGGACAAACCAAATTTATCCGGACCAATAAAGAGGAATTTGATCATTTTATGAATGAAAATCCGGAGATTATCACCAAGCTGAAACAAACCCGGAAAACCATATTAATACTTGAAAGTTTAAGCCGGAATCCACTGGCCGATCTCCGTGCTTTCTTCATGACATTGGAATCTCATATCTGGAAAGTTCCGGTGGTGATTTTCAGGAAATACAACGAACGTTACCTCGAAAACCTTCAGATAAAAGCAGCTGCTGATTTGGGCGGCTTATTGATTGATGGTTACGGCGATGGAATTTGCATCACCAACGAATCGGAACAAATCACGTTTACCGACCTGAAAGATTTGAGTTTCTCTATTCTTCAGGCTAGCCGGATGCGACTGACTAAAACCGAATTTATTTCGTGCCCTGGTTGTGGTCGCACATTATTCGATTTGCACGAAACTACCATCAAAATAAAAGCGCATTTCAATCACCTTGATCATTTGAAAATTGGGGTAATGGGTTGCGTGGTAAACGGTCCGGGCGAAATGGGCGATGTGGATTATGGTTTTGTGGGCGCTGGTCCCGGAAATGTGAATCTTTACAAAGGTCAGCAACTCATCAAACGACATATTCCTTTCGAGCAGGCAGTTGAAGAACTCGAAGCACTTATTCGCGAAAATGGTGACTGGAAAGACCGCGAAGCCTAATAAGCTGGCAGTAGCAGTTAACGAATGTGATTTTCTGAAAACTGAGACTGAACACTTTTTACATATACTCCTGAAATATTTCTTCCACTTTTTGCCCGGGTTCGAGCCAGAATCCTTTGAGGCCGGAAGCTATGGCACTTTCCACATTGGGGAGCGAGTCATCAATAAATAATGTCTCTTCCGGATTAACTCCTGAAAGCCGGATGATTTCCTGATACGATTCGGGCGATGGTTTCCGATAACCTATTTCGTTTGAGTAGAAATCCTTATCGAAAAGTGTAGAAACTTCAAACCCGTGTTGATTCCTGAAAATGGAATGGAATTTTTCAACATGGATGGCATTGGTATTGCTGAAAAGGTAGATTTTGAAATCTTTCCGGAGATTTTTCAGCAACTCGACCCTGATTGCCGGAAAATCAAGTAACATAGCTGTCCATGCATTATCTATTTCCTGAAACGAAGCAGGTTTAGGCAGCAGTTCGAGAACGCCCTGGCGGAATTCGTCGGATGTAATCTGGCCTTGTTCCATCTGATAAAAAATTTCGTGATCGTACGAAAGACCTTTATCGCCAACCAATTGCTCCATTCCCAGTTTCCCGAAAGCCTCGATCGTCTTTTTCGGATCGATGTTGAGCAAAACACCGCCGAGGTCAAAAATTATATTCCGGATTCCATTCAGCATTTCCATGATGTTCAATTTTGAAGTCCACAAAAGTCAGAAAAAAATCGAAATTTCAAAGGAACACCCCATCGCCGATCTTTTCAAATGATCGGAATCTTATCTTTGATGATTGAATGAAAAACTTGATTATGGGAAATCCGCAAACAATATGGTTTAACAAGGAGAAGAACCGGATCGAAACTATCGATCAACGTTACCTGCCATTTCAGAATCTGATTGTTGAAATCCGGACTTTGGATGAAGCGAGGTTTGCCATTACAGATATGATTGTTCGTGGGGCGCCGCTGATTGGAGTTACCGCAGCATATGGAATGTATCTGGCGGCACTGAATTTTTTAGGAGCTGATTTTATGGTTGAAATGCAACGTGCTGCCGATTGGCTGAAATCGTCGCGTCCAACAGCTGTTAATCTGGCTTTTGCCGTCGATGAAGCGCTTGCTGTGATTTCGGATCAGAAAACGGTTTCGGAGAATACAAAATTGCTCTTTGATTATGCCGAAAACCTGAAGCAACGAGAGATCGGATTCAGCAAAAATATTGGTCTTCATGGTTTGGAAATTATCAAAACGATCAGCAAAAAAAAGAATGGTGAACCGGTTCAAATTTTAACTCACTGCAATGCCGGACGACTGGCCTGTGTTGAACTGGGAACCGCGACCGCACCGATTTACCTGGCACACGAAGCAGGAATTCCACTTCATGTTTGGGTCGATGAAACCCGTCCGCGCAACCAGGGAGCCCGGCTGACTGCATGGGAACTGGGCGAAGCGGGTATTCCGCATACAGTGATTCCGGATAATGCTGGTGGACATCTAATGCAGCACCAAATGGTTGATCTGGTCATTGTAGGCAGCGATCGCACTACATTGAACGGAGATGTTGCCAACAAGATTGGAACTTACCTGAAAGCCCTGGCTGCAGCCGACAATGGAGTGCCGTTTTATGCAGCTTTACCTTCAACAACGATCGATTGGAGCCTGAAGGACGGTGTAGCCGAAATCCCCATCGAACAGCGCGATGGCCGTGAGGTATCGATAATGGAGGGATTGCTCAATGATGAAGTTCATGAGTTCCGGATTATTCCGGAGAAAAGCCCGGTAGCCAATTACGGCTTCGATGTTACACCTGCACGGTTGGTAACCGGTTTGATTACTGAACGTGGCGTTTGCCCGGCTACCCGCGATGGTATTTTGAGTTTATTTCCCGAAAAAAGATAGCAATGACTGAAGGATACATCAAATTTCGATGCGATTGGGTGAACGAAGAAATTCAGGTTCCGGAGGAGATGTTTTTATCGATGGAAAGGGAACGTTCTCGGCTTTACGAGCATGGTCTAATCGGAATGTATCCGGATGGAATTGGGTTTGGAAATATCTCGGTTCGTGCTGAAGGAGGCACGTTCGTAATTACCGGTAGCGCAACCGGACAATTTGCCTCACTCGGGTTGTCGCATTTTGCACGTGTTTCAGGGTATAGTTTTTCAGGAAATTCAATTGTATGTAAGGGTTTAACGAAAGCATCGGCCGAAAGTCTGACTCATGCAGCCGTTTACGAAGCGCTTTCTGAAGTTGGAGCTGTTGTTCATGTGCATTGTCTGTGGTTGTGGGAAAAACTCTTGAATCATTACCCGACCACTTCCGGAGAAATTGAATATGGAACGCCTGAAATGGCTGAAGCGGTTCGTGCTTTGGCTGCTGAATTGGGCATGAGTGACGAGAAAATTATTATCATGGGAGGCCATCGTGAAGGAATTCTAGCTTTTGGACAAACTCTGGAAGAAGCTACAGCACAAATTATCAAAATCTATAATCGTTATCAAAATGACTAAAATTGCCATTATTGGCGGCTCTGGGTTGGAAAACCCGGCCATCCTGAAAAATGCAACTGAGCTAAAAGTGGACACACCATACGGATCGACAACGTCCGATTTTAAGTGTGGTGAAATTAATGGGAAGGAAGTGGTGATTCTTTCACGGCACGGCCGGCAGCACACCATTCCGCCAACACAGGTAAACAATAGGGCCAACATTTGGGCGATTCGCGAAATTGGCTGCACACACATTGTCGCAACTACGGCCTGCGGAAGTTTACGGCAGGAAATTGGTCGCGGCGATTTCGTGGTACTCGATCAGTTTATCGATTTTACCCGGCACCGTGCTGTGACTTTTTTTGAATCATTCGAACCACGAGAAATGAAACATACTCCAATGGCCGATCCATTCGACAATTATCTCCGGTCGAGAATTATTGAAACAGCGAATGAATTGGGAATGAAGATATTTGAAAAAGGAACTGTAATTACCATTGAAGGACCACGATTCTCGACACGTGCCGAATCGAATATGTTTCGTTTATGGGGCGCCGATGTGATTAATATGTCGACTGCTCCTGAAGCTGCTTTGGCCAATGAGCTGGGAATTCCATATGCCGCCATTGCCATGAGTACCGATTACGATTGTTGGAAAACCGATGAAGCTCCGGTTACCTGGGGCGATGTACTCAAGGTTTTCAATGCGAATGTAAGTCATGTGATTGATTTACTTATGCATACAATCCGGAAAATATAAAACGAAATTTGCTGAAGCGAAAAAAAACGTTTTCTTGAAAATTTAGAACTGATCGGAAGATTGTTTGGCACAGGTTTTGTAAAAAGAAGGCAAATAAGTTGTCTCAAAGCCATGAACAATTTTTTTAAGTAGATCGGTCAATTTTGGGTTAAGAGAGAAAAGGTTTAAAATAGATTGACTTGATTTCATACATCAATGTTACAAGCCATTCCTGAAGTTCAGGAGTGGCTTTTCTTTTGCTTCTAATTTAGTAGAATTAAAAAAAGCTCCTTTCGGAGCTTTCAGAATATTATTGGTTAGCGTGTATCCAGACCCCACATTCGGGGTTTTTGGAAAGCAATGAATTTAACTCTTTCTGTGCTTCACCCATAGTTGCAAATCCTTTCATTGCTACCCGGTTCAAGCCTTTAAACACACCAAGGTTTTTGCCTGTATAGCCTTGTGCTTTAATTTGTTCGATGTATTTGTTGGCATTTTCTTCGCTCTTGAAACTTCCGCCAATAATGAAGTATTTCTGTTCTTCAGCTACCGGAGTAGCTACCGGAATGGTTGTTTCAGCCTGAATTTCTTCCTGAACCGGAGCAGGTACAGTCGGAGTACTTTGTGTCAGAGTTTCCCACATGCCCATATCCGATTTCGACAAATACTCGTTGTTGTGTTTCATCGGGATAAGCGCCATGGCAATGAGCAATGGAATGGCAATAGCCAACTTTTTCAGCTTGCGTTGCTGAAAAATAATGGGTTCGCGGTATTCAACTTTAATTGCAGGCTTGGGCATTTGGCGCTGATAAAGTTTTTCGTACGAAAAATTCTGTAATCCGTATGATTCAACCAGCAGATTTTGTTTGAGCTGAGGTTCAAACTGAAGATTTTCTCTTGAGTCGTAATGCAGGTAACCTACGCCTTCGAAATAAACATTGCGGTTTTTTTCGAGGTTCAGCATGGTTTCTTCCACAAAACTGTCGAGTTTCTGTTTGGCACTGAAATAATCAATGCCTTCGGCTTCGGAAATGTAATTAATCAGTAATCCATCGTTAGAAATGAGCTTGTTGTTAAAAGCAATCTCTTTTGTGGGTGGAAAAAACTGATTGTTTTCAACCGTGGCCGGTTTGTAGTTGGCCACAAATCCACCGAATTCAGGAATGATTACACAATCATTCAATAGCAAAATCTCTTTTATGTATTGACTAATTTCCACGCGTTACTTGTTTAATCAGTCAAAAGTAAGAAATTTAAGCATTGCTTCAAGGCAAAGTTTTCAACAGTTAAACTTTTGTTATGTAAAAAATCTTTCTGGCAATCATTAAGATTAAGGAAGCCAGATTATTCATAAATTTGCAACTCATCTGAAATAACAAGGTACTTATGAAACAAATTTTGGTTACCGGGGGCACCGGGTACATTGGCTCACACACAGCAGTTGAATTACAAAATGCAGGTTTTGAGGTAATTATTGTTGATAACCTTTCGAATTCGAGCACAGAAGCTTTGGATGGAATTGAAAAGATTACCGGCATTCGTCCAACGTTTGAGCAGTTTGATTTGATTGATAAAGATAAAGTAGAAGCTTTTTTTACGAAATATCCGAAGATTGAGGCCATCATTCATTTTGCAGCATCGAAAGCCGTGGGTGAATCGGTTGTAAAACCGTTGCTTTATTACCGGAATAACCTGGTTTCATTGATCAATCTGTTGGAATGTCAGCTTAAATTTGGCGTTTCGAATATTGTTTTTTCATCGTCGTGTACTGTTTATGGACAGCCAGACCAATTACCGGTTACCGAGCAAACTCCGCGAAAAGATGCCGAGTCGCCGTATGGAAATACCAAACGGGTGAATGAAGATATTTTACACGATGCGATTGCTGCGAACCCTCAGATTAAAGGTATCGCGCTTCGCTATTTCAATCCGGTGGGGGCTCATCCATCGGCTCTGATTGGCGAACTTCCTGTGGGAGTGCCAGCCAATCTGGTGCCTTTTATTACCCAGTCAGCGGCTGGTTTGCGTGGCGCATTAAAGATTTATGGAGATGACTATGATACTTCTGATGGCTCGGCTGTGCGCGATTACATTAATGTGGTTGACTTGGCTAAAGCACACGTGGTTGCCGTGAAGCGTCTGCTGGAAAGCAAAAATAAAGCCGGATATGAAATTTTCAACCTGGGTACCGGAAATGGTGTTTCTGTGCTTGAAGCGGTTCATGCTTTTGAAAAATCAACCGGCGTAAACTGAATTACGAGATTGTTGGCCGTCGGGCCGGCGATATCGAAAAAATTTGGGCGGATACCACTTTTGCCAACGAAGAATTGGGCTGGAAAGCCGAAACCGGATTGGAAGAAACATTGCTTTCTGCCTGGCTTTGGGAAAAGAAGGTAAGAGGAATAAAATAATCAGTACTGAAATAACTTAACAAAAAAGGTCTGCCAGACGTCGGCAGACCTTTTTTGTTGGTATAAACTTTAGGAGTTACATTATTTCGAAATATTCATTTCGTTCAGCAAATAACCGGCGCCACCGAATTTATCCATAATGAAGAGTGTGTAACGAATATCAACATTGATACAACGTTGTAATGATGGTTCAAAAATAATGTCACCGCTCATTGATTCCCAGTTGCCATCAAAAGCTGTACCAATCAACTCCCCTTTTTTGTTGAGAACCGGACTGCCTGAATTTCCACCTGTAATGTCGTTGTTGGTAAGGAAAGCCACTGGCATTCGGCCATCTTTCAACGCATACTGACCAAAGTTTTTGGTGTTGTAAAGCTCTTTCAACTTTTCAGGAACTACAAATTCCCAATTATTCGGATCTTCTTTCTGCATCACACCGTCCAGCGTGGTAATGTAATCGTAAATCACACCGTCTTTAGGTGAGTAATTCAGAACCTTTCCATAAGTTAAACGCATCGTGAAATTAGCATCGGGATACATGGCCTTTCCGGCTTTCATTTCCAATGTTCCGGCGATGTACTGTTTTTGACCTTTGGCATATAGTGAGCGGTATTGTTCGATGTCATGACTGTATTTGAGGATGGCATCAGCAATGTTTTTTCCAGCGATATAAGCAGGATCGTTTTCAATCACTTTCTTGTCGCCGGCCAAAGCTGCTTTCATTTTTTCTTCTGAAACAAATGCCGATTGCTTAAACATATCGTCAACGTATGCGTCGATGTTTCCCTGATAATTAGCATCAATAGTTTTATACAGTTCAGGAAGATCTGTCGAAGATACTTTCTCCTTAAACAGTTTTAGCATCGCTTTGGCCACTTTTATGTCGGTCGAAACATTGTAGTCTTTATAAAAATCAGCCGGAGTTACAGTTGGCCGGCCATTCATTCCTTCATTTGGGCTACTTTCAGTTTTTGGGGCAAAGCGCATTGCAGCTGAAGTTAACTCGATCGAATTAAGCGCTTCTGTGTAATATTTCAGCGTAAATTGAAGTTTGGCACGTCCTTCAATTGCTGTTTTTACATCGGCTAAAGCATTTCCGTATTTTTCAACCCGTTTTGGGTCGGCAGCAACCCATTCAGAGAATATTTTTTCTTCAGCAGCTCTTCGGTCATAAACTTTTAGCTTAGCAAAAGTCTCGTTCATTCCGATCGATTTCTTCCATGAATTGGATGATCCGGCATATTTATTTGCATACATCAGCCTGATTTTAGGATCAGCCACCATGTCGGTCATCAAAATATTTTGGCGAACTCCTCTCACCAGAATGGTGATTGCATTAGTAATTTCGCTGGTTTCCTTCACTTCAAACGAAGTCATGAAACGGTTGGTTCTTCCGGGATAACCCATAATCATTGCCGGATCATTCTGATTTATCCCTTTCAATGAAATAGTTAAAAACTTCTTTGGTTGATAGGGGACATTGTTTGTGGAGTATTCAGCAGGATTGTTGTCTTTTCCGGCGTAAATCCTGAACATGCTGAAGTCGCCGGTATGACGCGGCCACATCCAGTTGTCGGTATCAGCACCAAATTTGCCGATTGACGAAGGCGGAGCTCCAACAAAACGAATGTCGGTATAAGTTTTTGTAATGATGAGGTAGTATTGATTGTTACCGTAAAATGAAACGACCCGGCTTTAAGGCTTTTGTTTTCACCAATGGCCTGACTGGCAAGCTTGTCAGAGACTTTTTTAAACGCATCTTCTTTGGCCGTTGCATCAGTTGCTGAGGCCAATGCATCGGTTACTTCTTTGGTTACATCCTCAAATCGGTCGAGAAAAGTAACCGTCAGCCCGGGTGCCGGTATTTCTTCTTCGCGGTTCTTTGCCCAAAACCCGTTCAAAAGATAATTGTGATCAACTGAACTTAATTTCTGAATCGATCCATAACCGCAATGGTGGTTGGTCAGTACCAGTCCATCTTTCGAGATTATTTCAGCGGTACACCCGCCTCCAAACTGCAAAACGGCATCCTTTAAGCTTGAGTTGTTGATGTTGTAGATGTCTTTGCTGAGAGCTTAAAACCCATATCCGACATCGTTTTAATGTTCAGCTTTTGAATCAGGGGCAGCATCCACATGCCTTCGTCGGCTTTAAGAGTACCGCAAGTGAGAATGATAGATAAAAGAAATAATCCAATCTTTTTAATGTTCATCATGTCAATGTTATTTATTATATGTTACAATAGTAGAAAAAAAGTGTAGAGTTCAAAATGAGTTTTAGCAGCTAGGATTAAGCTAATGAAATGAGTCTTAACCGTTCGTTTTGCGTTACAATAAATGATCTGATTTCTCGTTGTAATTCCTCATCGAGTTTCCGACTATTTGATTAATTTTGTTCATTACTGAAAAACGAGACAAATGAAGACAATCCTGATTACCGGAGGAGCCGGTTTTATTGGTTCGCATGTGGTGCGACTGTTCGTTAATAAATATCCTGAATATAAAATTGTTAACCTCGATAAGCTCACCTACGCCGGAAACCTGGCCAACCTGACTGACGTTGAGAGCAAACCCAATTACGAATTTGTGAAGGGCGATATTGTTGATGCAGAGTTTATCCTGAAGTTGTTCGTCGAAAGGCAATTCGATGGAGTGATCCATTTGGCAGCCGAGTCTCATGTTGATCGCTCAATCAGCAACCCGACAGAATTTGTATTTACCAATGTAATTGGAACCGTGAATCTGCTGAATGCTGTTCGCCAGATATGGAAAGACAATACCGAAGGCAAACGCTTTTACCACATTTCGACTGACGAAGTTTACGGAAGTTTAGGCAATGAAGGCATGTTTACCGAAGAAACCGGCTACGATCCGCACAGTCCGTATCGGCTTCAAAAGCCAGTTCCGACCATTTTGTACGTGCTTATCACGATACATTTGGTATTCCTGCCGTGGTTT
>CAXXPT010000054.1:0-149882 GCA_963676375.2 Prolixibacteraceae bacterium | reverse complement strand
TTTGGTTTTGAATCTATGGTGTTAGCAATATTTTTATATAAAACTTTTAACGAAAATCCTCTGGAAAAATCACTTGCATTCATGAATAATCAAGACCAGTCAACCATGCATTACTAATAGAGTATGCGCCACTTGCGTTACCTGCTTTCCATTGTCCAAAACCACCGTTGTATTCAGCATGCCAGCTAAAAGGTGATTTACCCAGCTTGAAGCAACGGGCAATTTCGAAGTACGCCAATGCCGGACTATTCTTCACGCCACCAACGCCGTAATCCATGTCGATAAAAAAGAAAGTGTTTCCGGTTTATCAGGACGGAACATTTCAACGGTTGTGGTCAGGTAACCACGATCTTTCCCCATGTCGTAATGAGTTTGAAGATTCTGGGCAAATGTGCCCAATGTGAGCAAACTAACAAATAGAACAAGGACTAATTTCTTCATAATCTAATCTTTAAGTTGTAAGTGTAAATGATGGCTAAAAATAGTTAAAAAAGCATTTCTGATTCTTTATTGTCATTCGTACAGCCTAATTTGTTACGAACAGGTTTCTAACAATTTTCTAATAACTGAGATTCAGTCGTTTAACCGCACATCGAATCAAAACCTAAAAATATTTTCATATCTTCATCGGCCAAAAGTTCCCGGACAGTTGTTATAACCGGAAACAAGCACTGCAAATCGGCTCGTATTTCTATAACCAACTAAATTCATTCGATATGGCACAAATTTCAAGAAGGCAGTTTATTCAAACTGGTATGATAGGGGCTGCGGCTGCTACAACTGGGTTTACCGCGATGTCTTATATCAGTCCGGCAGATTCTATGATTGATCGTGTAAAACTGGGAAAAACCGGGCTGATTGTTCCGCATCTGGCTCTTGGAACCGGTACGCATGGCGGGAAACAATCATCGGATATGACCCGTATGGGCATTCCGAACTGGTTAAAAATTGCCCGATATGCACACGAAAGAGGAATGACTTTTTATGATGCTGCCGACCTTTACGGCTCCCATCAGAACGTAAAAGAAATACTGAAGGAAGTTCCACGCGAGAAAGCAACTCTGCTTTCGAAAATCTGGACCCGACCCGAAGATTGGAATAAAGACGCCCCAATGGCAACCATCGACCGGTTCAGGAGAGAAACCGGATCGGACTATTTCGACATTCTTCTGCTGCATTGCATGACCAACGAGAAGTGGCAGGAAGAAAAAAAGCCATACATCGAAGCGCTTTCGGAAGCCAAACAAAGGGGGATCGTGAAAACAGTTGGTCTTTCATGTCATAGCTTCGCAGCCTTAAAAGTAGCTGCCGAAGATCCTTGGGTCGATGTAATTCTGGCCCGAATAAATCCGGAAGGGGTAATTATGGATGCAAGTCCCGAAGAGGTAATGGCTGTGCTGAAAAAAGCACACGATCGTGGAAAAGGAATCATCGGGATGAAAATATTCGGCGAAGGCAAGCTGGTAGAAGAAAGCCAGCGCGAAAAGTCGCTGAAATATGTGATTGGCAGTAAAAATGTTGACTGTATGACTATCGGGATAACTTCGGTTGACCAAATTGATGATACAGTAAAACGTATCGTCCGAATTAGTCGTGAAGCATAGTTGCAGCACATCCAAATGACCTAAACTCATTAGCTTTACATCCAAACAATGAACCAAGACAAATTAATAGGGCTGTACGCCGAAACATTCCGAAGAAACTGGGAATTGCCTGCCTTTACCGACTTTCAGGGTTCTACCAGTACCTATGGCGAAGCGGCGCAAATCATCAGGCAAATTCACTGTTATTTTCGCGAATCGGGCATCCGGAAAGGAGATAAAATTGCACTGCTTGGCCGTAATTCGTCTAACTGGGCCATTTCATTTTTAGCGATTTCGGGATATGGGGCTGTTTCTGTTCCGATTTTACCCGATTTTAACCCTGAAGATATTCACCATATCCTGAACCACTCCGAGTCGGTATTTCTTTTTGCCGCCGACGGTCTTTTTGAAAAGCTGAGCAGAGAACAGATTCCGGCAATAACAGGCGTTGTAAGCCTGACCGACTTCTCTGCGCTCTCGTTTTTAAATTTGGAAGAAAAAGATCGGTGGACAAGATGTTTCACCGTTGACTATGCCGGAAAATCTAGTCCGGAGAACTTTGAATTGGACGAATATCAGGCCGAAGATTTAAGTATTATTTCGTACACCAGCGGAACTTCAGGGTTCACCAAAGGGGTAATGATTCCGGCCCGAAGCTTATTGTCGAATATTATTTATGCACAGGAACATATGCCACTTGTAGCAGGAGACCGGATTGTTTCATTCCTGCCCATGGCGCACGTTTTTGGCTTATTGTTCGAATTTCTTTTTCCGGTTTCGGTGGGTTGCCACGTTACTTTCCTTTCGAAAGCCCCCACTCCACAACTCATTATCAAGGCTTTTCAGGAAATAAAACCCCGACTCATACTATCGGTACCATTGGTTATCGAAAAAATCTACAAAAAGCGGATCTTACCGGCGCTCGACAAACCACTCATCAAATTCTTACTCAAAGTGCCCGGTATCCAGCTGCTGTTGCATAAAAAAGTACGGGCCAGTTTGGTCGAGACTTTTGGCGGTTGCTTCCACGAAATCGTCATTGGAGGCGCCCCACTCGACCATGAAGTGGAAACGTTCTTCCGGAAAATCAAATTTCCGTTCACGATTGGCTACGGAATGACCGAATGCGGACCGCTCGTTTCGTACGAACCATGGTCAAGCTTTAGCCCTTCTTCCGCTGGAAAACTGGTTGATCGGATGCAGGTAAGGATCGACTCCAATGACCCGTACAGCGAGGTGGGTGAAATACAGGTAAAAGGGGCAAATGTAATGCTTGGCTATTTCAAAAACGAACAGGCAACTGCCGAAGCTATTGACAGCGATGGCTGGCTGCATACAGGAGATCTCGGGATAATTGATCGTGACAATTTTATATACATCAAAGGGCGGTGCAAAAACATGCTTTTAGGGCCATCGGGACAAAATATTTACCCTGAAGAGATGGAAGCCAAACTTTGCAATTATCCCTTTGTACTTGAGTGTGTAATCACCGAACGCGAGGGCAAACTGGTTGCATTCGTTTTTCCTGATCCGGAACGGATAGAGCAAGAAAAAACCGAGACTAAGAAGTTGAACGAAATTATGGCTGATAATTGCAAGCATGTCAATAAAGTACTTCCGAAATTCGCGCAATTGAATAAAATTATCCTCGTCGATAAGGAATTTGAAAAAACACCCAAACGGAATATCAAACGATATTTGTACACCTAAACAGCATACAAAACACAAAAAAGCCAGACGAGAATCGCCTGGCTTTTTTTCTGTTACAGAATTTGGTGGATGGACAAACAAAAAGTATTTATTCCACATTTTAATACAATTGTGCCGCATTTAGTAACCCAAACTTTAAAACTATTTTGAGAAATGTTCGATATTTTACATGAATGGTAAGATTTGGCATATGAAACGCCTATTTTTTAAACACCAAATTTTACAACCATTTGTCGATAGCAGTGTTCAGAAACCGATTTACAGGTGATAATTCTCTAAATGCGCCTACCACTTTACCCACAAAAGCATCGCTGGTGACATCCGAATCAGCAATTCGGGAAGTGAAAGCATACGATTTGTATTTCAGCAAATCAATCTCCGGAAAATCCTTTGGAAAACCTTTAGGCGCAGTTTTCAACTTATCGTCATACATTTCAGGATAGGTTTTCTGAAATGAATGACTGCAAATAAGTCGTTTAAACTCGTCCGGATGATCGAAGATTTCGGTACGCAAGGCCTTTAGCGAATCGGCTGGCGGGCAATACGCTCCACCTCCAACAAACGAACCTCCAGGCTCGATATGCAAATAATAACCCGCACCCATACTTTTCCGGCCACCTTTGGCAATGAAACTGCCCATATTAATTTTATAAGGAGTTTTATCGTTCGAAAAACGTACATCCCTGAAGATGCGGAAAACACAGTCCTTGGGATTCTGGTTACCTATTTCAGGATCAAAGCTGTTTATCTCGTGGATAATAAGTTCGGTCAGAAAAAAAATCTTCTTACGACTTTCTTCATACCTGCTGCGGTTTTGGTCAAACCATTCCTTGTTGTTATTTACTTTCAGTTCCGAAAGGAAATTTAGTACTTCCTGCATATGATTAGATTTTAAACATTCAATCGGGTTTAATGTACAAATTTCCTGAAAACACCACTCAAAAGCAATGAGTAATTGCACTGAAATTGTACTTTTGCTAATAACGGATCAGTTATGAAAAAGTTTGTCATTATAGTTGCCGGTGGTTCGGGAAGCCGGATGGGAACCGAAATTCCGAAACAGTTTCTGGAACTGTGTGGAAAACCTGTTTTGATGCATACCATCCAGGTTTTTCACGACTTTGACCCCGAAAGCAAAATCATTCTTGTACTTCCTGAAGATCAACAGCAGTTCTGGAAAGGATTGTGTCTGAAGCATTCATTTTCGCTAACGCATCAAATTGTTTCAGGTGGCAAAACACGCTTTCATTCGGTGCTGAACGGACTTTCGCAAATTGAGGACGAAGGAATCGTTTTTATTCACGACGGGGTCAGACCTCTGGTTAGCCGTGAAACACTCGACAGATGCCTCGAAACAGCACAGAAAATCGGAAATGCAATTCCTGTCCTGCCCGTAACCGAATCACTGCGAAAATTGGCAGGTGATCTGAACATTTCGGTTGACCGAAGCCAGTATTTCAGCGTTCAAACCCCGCAAACTTTCCGCAGCAAACAAATTCTGGAAGCTTTTCAACAGGACTTCGATCCGGCTTTTACCGACGATGCTTCAGTAGCCGAAAAAGCAGGTTTCTCGATTCAAATGGTTGAGGGAAACCGCGAAAACATCAAGATAACAACACCAATTGATTTGATTGTTGCCGTGGCACTTCTTGAGAAATAACGAGCGAAAGTCTCAAAAATCAACACCCTTGCAAGCCTGGTCACCCCGAATTTATTTCTTGGTCTGAGATGCAATGCAAAGTGATCATGAAACAAGTTCAGGATGACAGGATCAATCACTTCATTTTCGGCCTCTATCTTCCCTCATAAACTTCCCGTCCCGTTTTCTGTTTTAGAATGATTATTTTCACCGACTATTTTCAAAACAGGATATGGATTTTAAAAACTTAACGATTTATCGGCCAAAAATGGAGTATCGCCGCTTCGGAAAAACCAATAAAATGGTGAGCGTTATTACATTGGGAGGCATGAGATACAAACACACATCGTCCGAACCACGCGAAGAAATTCCTCAGGATACACTAGACCAGTGCCTCGACACGGTTAAAAAAGCATTTACTCAGGGAATCAACTTAATCGAAACCGCTCACGGATATGGCAAAAGTGAACATGTTTACGGCCGGGTTCTGAACGATGAACTCAAATTAAAGCGCGATTCGTACTTTTTGATGACCAAGGGAAATCCGAAAACAGCAGAGGACACCCGCAAAATGGTCGCCAATCAGCTAAAAGCTTTGAAAACCGACTATTTCGATTTCTACGCATGGCATGGCATTAACACGATGGAATTATTCGAAACCGCCTGTGCCAAGGGTGGACCGGTTGAGGAGTTGCTGAAGATGAAAGAGGAAGGAATTATCAAACATGTCGGATTCAGCACTCATGCGCCGTTGAATGTGATATTAAAAGCCATTGAAACTGACCTGTTCGACTTTGTAAACCTGCACTATTACTATTTTTTCCAGCGAAATAAGGCAGCGATTGATTTAGCTGAATCGAAAGATATGGGCGTATTTATTATTTCGCCCAACGACAAAGGCGGGCAACTCTTCCGGCCTTCACAAAAACTGGCCAATTTAACAGCTCCTTTACATCCTATTCAATGGAATGCACGCTTTTGCCTCAGCCATTCGGCCATCCACACGCTGACCTTTGGATTGCCTGTAACAGCGCAATTCGACCAACTCAACGGTATTTTTCCGGCACCGGCACCTTTTTCTCCTGAAGATGCCCAGATAAAGCAAGTTCTTGACGAGCAGAAACAACTCGATCCTTATTCTGATTTTGATGCATATGTTATGGAGGGAGATCCTTCAGGATTGAATATCCCTGAAATTCTGCGATTCAGAACACTTTGGAAGTGCTACGATATGAAAGACTTCGGACTATATCGGTACAATATGTTTCAGGAAAAAGATCACTGGTTTCCGGGTAATTTCCCTACTGAAGAAAACTTGAAAAGAGTGGATTTATCGCACTGCCCGGTTGATGTCCCGCTGATAGACCTGATAAAAGAAACACATGAAGGGTTATATCGGGCAAAGTTGAAATAAAAGGTAGGGGCTGAACTCCTGATGAGCCAGCCCCTATCTTATTATTTATCCAAAAACTTACTATTTATTTAACGCTTTAATCCGTTTCAGATTTTTACGCTTTTTCATCTTCAGTTTGATGGTATAATCCAGCTCGTACAGAGCAGGAACAAACATCAGGGTTAGGAATGTAGCAAAGCTCAATCCGAATATGATTGACCAGGCCAATGGTCCCCAAAATGCCACATTGTCGCCACCAAAGTAAATGTGTGGGTTCAATTCAGTAAACATCGTGGTGAAGTTAATATTCATACCAACAGCCAGCGGAACCAAGCCAAGCATCGTTGCAGTAGCGGTCAAAATTACCGGCGTCATACGGGTTTTTCCACCTTCGATAATTGCACGTCGCGTTGGCATACCTTCTGCTTTCTTCGAATCTATAAATTCGACAATCAGAATTCCATTTCGGACGACAATACCTCCCAATGCAACAATTCCTAAACCGGTCATCATGATCACCAAGTCCATATGGAATATCATGACTCCAAGCAAAACTCCGATAATACTGAAGATAACCTCACTCAGGATAATCAGCGATTTACTAACCGATCCGAATTGAGTTATCAGGATAAAGAATATTGCTCCAAGAGCTATAATCATTGCTTTCAAAAGGAAAGTAGCTGTTTCTGCCTGATCGTCCTGTTCTCCGGTCAACTTGATATTTGTACCTTCGTGGAATGTGAAATTTTTAGCTTCACGTTTGATAATTGGAACAATATCATTAGCAGAATAACCTGAAAGAACATTTGAATAAACTGTAATCACACGCTTTTGATCGAGTCGTTTGATTCCGGCGTAGGACGATGTATAATCAATTTTAGCCACAGTCGACAGCGGAACACTGCGTAACATACCCGAATTCATGTCGCGGTAAGTAATCATCAGGTTTACCAAAGCATCAATGTTATCGCGGGTAACTTTTTCGTACCGAAGCATGATTGGATATTCATCTTCATCCTGCTTGAATTTTGAGATTTCTTTCCCATACAAGGCAGTACGAATTTCAAGACCAATCTGTCCGGTTGAAATTCCCAAACGCTGAGCCCTGTCACGATCAATCTGAACAATGATTTCAGGAGAATTCATCTCAAAATCAGATTTTAATTCTTCAACTCCCGGAATATTCATTGACTTAATGTGATCGCGAAAAGCATTTGCATCTTTTATCAGAACGTCCAGATTTTCGCTGGTTATCTCAATATTAATAGGTTTTCCAGTTGGTGGCCCATTGCTGTCCTTGTCGACCGAGATTTCAGCTCCTGGAATATCTTTTACCTCTTTTCGAAGTAGTTCAAGATATTCAGTGGTAGTCATGTTGGTGGTGCGCAACTTATGCTCTACAAAATTGATCGATACTTTTCCCTTGTTAAACGGAGTTCCGGTTGATGCAAATCCTTGTTCTTCAGCACCGATAGTTACGTTCGAAATAATTGATTCAACATCAGGATTATTCTTTCCAATTACCTTGTAAACGCGTTGCTCTGCAATACTGGTGATACTATCAGTTACTTTTTGATCGGTACCTCCGGGCATTTTTACGTACACGTAAATATTATTTGGATTGCTATCGGGAAAAAACAATACGGTAGGCTTTACTATACCTGTAATGAAGATGGTTAAAAAGAAAAGTCCAATCATTCCACCTAAAATCCAAACCGGACGTCCGCCTTTCAGGATCATACGCAGTTGCCTATCATAAACACTCATAATCCATGGCCATGTTTTCTCCTGAAAAGTTGTGATCATTCTTTTGAGGATAAAGTGGAAGAACAAGATCATCAGTACCGCAAACACCAAAAAGTTAGCCAGTCCATAAACTTTTGTAGCATAAAACACAGCTGCAAATACCAGCATAATAATCATGATATTTCTAATCTTTTTCCAACCGCTTCCTTCCTGAAATTCGTGATCGTATTCGTGTTTCATAAACGAAACCGCGAACACCGGATTAAAGACGTAAGCTACAAAGAGTGAAGCGAAAAGCGTAATAATCAATGTTACCGGCAAATAGTGCATAAACTGACCTACGATTCCAGGCCAGAATGCCAACGGGAAGAATGGTGCCAAGGTGGTTAATGTTCCTGACAAAATAGGAAGAAACACTTCGCCTGCAGCCTTTTTTGCCGCGATATTGATATCAGGATTAAACTTGTGCAAACGGTGGGTATTTTCGATAACCACAATGGCATCGTCAACCACAATTCCGAGGGCGAAGATGAATGCAAACATCACAATCATGTTCATGGTAAATCCCAGTCCCGGAATGATGAGGTAAGCCACGAAAATGGAGAGTGGTACCGACAAACCAACAAAAAATGCATTGGTAAAGCCCATAAAGAACATCAGTACGATGGTTACCAGAATAAATCCGATGATGATCGTATTATTCAATTCTTCCAGTGTATTACGGGTATGAAGGCTCTGGTCGCCTGTAATGGTAACGTCCATACCTTTTGGAAATTCACGGTCCTTCAAATCAGCAACAATTTGCACAATCTGGTCCGAAGCGTCCAATAGGTTTGCACCATTTTTTTTGATCACATTCAGGGTAATCACATTTTTACCGTCAAGACGTGCAAAACTTTCTTGTTCTTTAAAACTATCTTTCACATCAGCGATGTCGCTCAATTTAACATAGGCGCCGCTTGACGAATGAACAACAATATCCTTAATCGTTTGTATATCTGCAAACTGACCTTTAATCCTAACCGTATTACGGACACCATTATTGACTAAAGTACCGCCTGAAATGGTCATGTTTTCCATTGCCACAGCTTGTTCAATATTGCTGAAGGTAACCTTCGCTGCCTGCATCTTGAAAATATCGCAATTCACCTGTATTTCACGATCCAATGCACCAACAATATCAACGCGGGTAATTTCTTTCAGTCCTTCAATTTTGTCCTGAGCAATTTCTGCGTAATGTTTCAGTTTATCAAGATCATAATTTCCGGAAATATTAAGATACATCACAGGCATAGCAGAAATATCGACGTCCATAATCGATGGATCTGCAGGCAAGTCAGTTGGAAGATCACTCTTCGATTTGTCGACAGCATCGCGAACGCGCTGTTTGGCTGTTTCGATTGATAAACTAGGGTCAAACTCAACGATGATTGAAGAGAAATCAGGAACAGAATTACTAGTCACCTTTTTTACATCCGAGATCGATTTCAATTGTTTTTCGATTGGACGGGTAACCAGATTTTCAATATCCTCGGGCGATGTGCCCGGGTATGGCGTGCTTACAATGATGTATGGAATTACTACCTGTGGGAATTGCTCCTTCGGGATAAAATAGTAATTCATCATACCGAGTACCGATATCAGAACAGCAAGTACATACACGCTTGTCCGGTTATCAATAGCCCAGCTCGTTGCAAAAAATTCTTTAAACTTGTTTTCTTTCGACATAATAGGTCATTTTTGGAATTAGAAAACTACAATTTCGCCTGGGTTTAAATTCTGAAATCCGGCAGTGATGATATTTTCACCAGCGGTAAGTCCTTCAAGAACTTCAATAACTCCATCATAATCCATACCCGTTTTAATCATTCTTTTTTCGGCTAACCACTGGTTGCCGTTTTGTTTGGCTATATAAATGAATTTTCCGTCCTGATTGCTCTGGATATAGTTTACCGGAATACAGAACGCTTTTTCGTTGGTGTAATCCTTGATTTTGATGTACGCAATCATATTAGCGCGTAATTCAGCATCTTTCGAAGAGATTTTACATTCCACTCTAAACGTACGGTTGGTTGGATCGATAAAACGGCTGGTAAAGTTCAGTTTGCTCTCAATATCTTTACCTAAATCAGGAAAATTGACCAAAACTGCGTTTCCATCTTTAATACGATTGGCATAGGTTTCTGCTACATCAGCCGAAATTTTAGCCACATTCATATTGATTACACGAATCGTAGATGTTGGCATTCCGGGCGAGGCCATCTGTCCAACACGTAATGGAACACTTTCGACAGTACCGCTGATCGGGGAAATAATTTTTGCCAATTTCAGCTGTTCCTTCATGGTATTCACTCGTTTTTCGAGCGATTCCTTGTTGTTTTTGGCTTGTAAATACTGGATTTCGCTTCCAATTTTCTTATCCCAAAGCGCGCTTTGTTTTTCGTAAATGCTATTAACAAGAAGCAGTTGGGTATTCACTTCTTCGAGCGATTGTTTCAAAACCTGGGCATCAAGATCAACCATTACCTGTCCTTTTTTAACAAATGAACCTTCAGTAACATAAACAGCTGTTACTATGCCAGCCATCTGTGGGCTCACAGCAATGTTTTGATCACCGTCAACTGTTCCCTGTACCTGAATGTAGTGGTTAAAAACACATTCTACTGAGGGAGTCACCTTGACAGTAATGGCTTTCTGTTCTGCTTTTGTACCTTCAGGATTAATTTCGGCTTCGAGTTGGGCTATTTGTGTAGCTAGTTGATCGTGTTGCGTTTTGAGCTTTTCAAGCTCCGCCTTTTTGTCGGTATTCTGGCTGCACGAAATCAAGAAAGCGATCAGTGCAGAATAGTAAATAATTTTTTTCATTGTTTTTCGTATTTGTTGTTTTTTAAATTTCTATTTGTTTTCAGCAATCGGATTGATGTTGAACAGTTTTTCCAATTTAGACCTGGATCCCTGCAAATCGTAAATACACTGGTAATAATTGGTTAGATTGGTCAGATATTGATTCTGACTATTCATCAAATCCATGCTCGAAGCTACTCCTTGCTTATATTTTTCAAGAGTGCGCTGATAAATATCGTCTGACAGTTCCTTGCTTTTCTTCTGATTTTGATATTTTTCAAGCTTCAGCTTCAAATCGTTTTGATATTGAGTCGATTGCATCGCCAGGCTACTTGAAACAAACAGTCGTGTGTTTTTGGCTTTCTCGAGCGCCATACGTTTTTGAGATACAACCGAAGAGCGTTGACCACTGCTAAAAATTGGCATAGTTAAATTCACGCCAACCAAATCTTTCGGAGAAAAATCGAATGCCGGAGCTTTCAGCTTTTCGGTATGATTATAAAAACCTGCAATGGTTGGAAGATAACTTGCTCTGGCCAAATCCAATTCCAATTTAGCTGCTTTTTCTGAGGTCTGAATAAGTTGATAATCAACATTCTGACCAATATTGAATGATTCGGCAAACAGTTGTACGCTTGATGCCGTAAGCGACTCACCCGATTCCAATGGGTCACTTAACTCAACTTTCGCAGCATCTTCCATTCCCAATTGAATCTTCAACAAACGATAAGCCATGTCTAAATTACTGTCAATCTGGTTCATTGCATTCCGAACCGTATTTCCGGTTAATTCAAGTTGGTCAACATCAGTCTTTTCGAGGAAGCCTTGTTTGTTCATTTCCGTAATCTCGTACAAGGTTTTATTGATATTTTCGAGGTTCTGCGTCAGAATTTTTCGGCTTTCTTCAGCCAACTGGATCATGTTGTAGGTGTTTGTAACCGTCTCGATTACATCAAGTTTTGCTTTTTCTGCATTCTGCTTAGTCAATCCATAATACACCTTGGTAGCCTGTAAACCAACAATGTACGACCCACTAAAAATCAATTGAGAAAGGGTGAAATCGAATGTTGTATTATTTTTAAGGCCAAGTTCAATTGGAGTACCTGCCTCGCTGTTCAAATAAATGCTTTCTCCACTCTGAAGAGCAAGCGAGCTCATCGTTCCGCTCATGGTGACCGGATCCCATGGAACTTCGGTGTTTGATAAGACTGTTTTACCACCAAAGCTCATTGTCGGCACTTTAAAAACGTGCTGATAAGTACCTTTTGCCGTGATTTGAGGAAGCCCCGTAGCAACTGTTTCCCATACTTTCTTTTGTGCAATTTTCAGATCAAGATCTGAATTAAGGATGTTTGTGTTGTTTTGCATGGCTAATCTTACAGCATCCTGAAGAGATAGCTTCACTGGCTCCTGCGCTCCGGCAACGAATGTTCCTAAAAGGAACATTCCTGCCAGCAGTAGAATCTGTTTCTGTTTTCTTAACATGTTTTGTGATGATTATAGGTTAAAAATATTTTTATTCGACTGTATTATCTCTGATTTGCGCTTTTCGAAGTAGGCAATGCCGTCAGGAGTGGAAATTGCACGGATATGGTTTTCAAACATGACTTGAAATACCTCTTCAAAAGTGATATTCGCATCGATGCAGAAATCATTATTGTGCATCATAACCAGATTGCGTACATATAAACCAGCAACAAGTTCAATATTTACGTCGCTGCGGTAAATTCCTTCAGCAATTCCCTTTTCAATATTTTTGCTGATCTGGCTGAAAATGTGGTTCTGTTTTCTAACCAGAAACTGTTGAAATATAGGTTCATAGTATTTTTTCAACTCAAACTTCAATTTCGGATCAAATTGCCCCATCTCTTCAAAAACCCTTAAACTTACCTGAAGCAGAATCTCAATGGCATTCATTTCATCGATTTTCAATTTCGACATCTCGATGTCCCATTTCATTTCATCATAATAGAAAAGCTTTTCAATCAGATCTTCCTTGCTTTTCACATACTGATAAAGCGTTTTCTTCGAAATCCCCAGATTCCGGCTAATGTCATCCATGTTTAAATTTCTGATCCCAAATTCAAAGAACATCGCCACGATTTTATCCATCAGTTCTATAAATTTTGGATCATTAAAATTCGATTCTTCGTTCATTTTGAGTTTTAATATTAATTTCGGAACAAACCTAGGAAACATTTTCAACAAAGAACGTTTCCTGTATGTAAAGTGTTCGTTAATATTCCGTGCCAAAATTCCTGATTTTAACAAGAACAATGGTTAACAAGGTAGATCATTCGGCAATTCTAATAGGTAAATGACAGATTTGAGTAGGTAAATGTTGAAATCAGCCATTCCCTTCAGCAAGGGAGCTCCAATTTTTAATATATCCTGCTTGTGTGGACGAATTGGAAAGTCAAATATTTTAAAATCTTTAGATTTTGTCCGGAATTTTGTTTTAGCAACAAATTTAGATATCTAATTTTCCACAAATAATGGTTATTTTTCAGAATAAGATCCCGCTTAACCAGCCCCAAACAACATAGCGCAGAAACTTACCGGCGAGCATGGCTCCAGCAGTAATCCAGATATTTGCACGCAAAATACCCAGTCCAACAGCAAATATATCGCCAACCGCTGGTACCCAACTCAGAAAAGCAAAAATGGCACCACGCTTATACATTCGGTTGTGCCATTTTTCAATGGTTTCGCGTTTTACCCGGAGATATTTTTCAATCCACTCCCATTTGCCCATGTAGCCAATAGCAAAACTGCTCATTCCGCCCAACCAATTTCCGGCGGTAGCCACCAACACGGCAGAAGTTACATCGGTTCCATTGGCAATTAAAAAGGTAAGTATGGCTTCTGAACTGAAAGGCACAACCGTAGCGGCCAAAAAACTGGCCAGAAAAAGTCCCCAAAGGCTGTAATCAAAAAGTCCTCCCATGTGTTAAAGGCAAAAGTTAAAAAGCAAACGGATTTCCAGAGCGCGAACTTAAATAAAATAAACGGTTCGGATTGTGTTCAGGCGATATTCGGAGCCCTGAAACGATTGTCAATCCTTTAGTTCGAACAAATTTAATTACCTTTGGGGCTTAATGTTAAAAACAAATACGATGGAAACTACTCGTCAAAACAAAATATCGCGCCTGATCCAGAAAGACATGGCCGACATCCTTCAAAGAGAAGGAAAAGATCTGTTTCACGGAATAATGGTTAGTGTAACCAACGTACGCATTTCGCCCGATTTGTCGGTTGCCCGGGTTTACCTCAGCATCTTTCCTTCCGAAAAAGGCGCCGCAACCCTGCTCGAAATCAAAAAACACACTTCCAGAATCAGAGGTTTGCTCGGTCTAAAAGTTGGCAAACAGCTCCGAATTGTTCCTCAGCTCGATTTCCACATCGACGACAGTCTCGACTATATTGATAACATCGACAGGCTACTCAAAGAATAGTTTCAAGTTCCAAGTTCAGCGGAACAGGAAACTGAACTCTGCGACTGACCATTTTTTTACATTTTACTTTTGCCTTTTTACTTGATACTATGCAATACGATCCGATTAAACGCTCGTTGGGAAAAGTATTTAACCAAACCCCACTTTTGCGCAAGCTGTTTTATCAGTTGCTCGACCTGCTGTTACTACGCGCATGGCACATCCGCAAAGAATTGCGTAAACGCACCCGTTCAACTCCGGAAGTTAAAACCATTCTGGATGCAGGATCGGGTTTCGGTCAATACACTTACCGAATGGCGCGCTGGTTTCCGAAAGCCGGCATAAAAGCAGTTGACATTAAACCAGAGCAGATTGAAGACTGTAACCGGTTTATGCAACAAGCAGGCCTGGCCAACCGTGTCAGGTTTGAACTGGCCGATCTAACTCAATTTCAGGAGTCGGATAAATACGACCTCGTCCTTTCGGTTGATGTAATGGAACACATTGAAGAAGATGTTCAGGTATTCCGGAATTTTTATGCTTCGATGAAAAAGGGCGGGTTATTGCTGATTTCAACACCTTCCGATCAAGGTGGATCCGACTCGCACGATCACGACCACGAAGAAGGCGTTCATGGATTTATTGATGAGCATGTTCGCGACGGATACAACATCGCAGATATTGAAACCAAGCTAAAATCAGTCGGATTCACGAAAGTGGAAGCCCGCTATTCATACGGAAATCCCGGAAAAATATCGTGGAAACTGTCGATGAAATACCCGATTCTGATGTTGGGAGCAAGCAAAATATTCTTTATAATCCTACCGTTTTATTACCTCGTCGTTTATCCTTTTGCCCTGGTTCTTAACTTCTTCGACCTTGGCATGAAGCACAAAAGCGGAACTGGCTTGATTGTAAAAGCCTGGAAGTAAATAATTGTGAAAGTGTCATTGTGAATTGAAATTGTAAATCGATAATTGGTAAATATTGAAAACTGCCTTCTATATCGCCCGTCGCTACCTGATTTCGAAAAAATCGGTCAATGTAATCAACATCATTTCCGGCGTTTCGATTGCCGGAGTAACTGTTGGTACATTTGCGCTGGTTGTTATTTTATCTGTTTTCAACGGGCTCGATTTTTCGATCAAATCACTTTTTTCAACATTTGATCCCGATATAAAGATTACCAACACTGTTAAAGGCAAATCATTTGAATTAAACAGCATTAATATTGAGTCAATCAAACAGATAGCAGGCGTTTCAACAGTTACACCTATTGTTGAGGAGGATGCCTTTTTGATGTATGGCAACCGACAGTATTTTGCCACGATAAAGGGAGTGCCAACTAATTACAACGAAATTTCAAGACTCGATACCAGCAGCATCACCAGTGGCCGTTTTCTGCTCGAAGCCGATCAAGTTCCGTTTGCCCTGGTTGGACAGGGAGTTGCTTATTACCTTTCGGTTGGCCTTAGCTTTACCGACCCCATTCAAATTTACACCCTGAAAAAAGGAACCAAAGGACGGCCAAGCCTCGAAAACACATTCAACCACAACACGATTTATGCTTCCGGAATATTTGCCAGTCAACAGGAAATTGATTCCAAATACGTTTTGGTTCCGATCGGCTTTGCCCAGGAATTGTTTGAGATGGATGGCCGGGTAAGCGCCATTGAAGTTGGATTAACAAAAGGAACTTCGGAAGATGATGTGAAAGCAGAAATTAGCCGTGTACTGGGGAATAACTTTGCGGTAAAAACACAGTTCGAGCAACACGAACTATTCTACCGCGTTATGCAGTCCGAAAAATGGGCTATTTTCTTCATTCTTGCTTTCATTCTAATCATCGCATCGTTTAATATTCTCGGATCGCTTTCGATGCTTATTATCGACAAAAAGGCCGACATTGCCATTCTCCAGAGCATGGGAGCCAACCAGAAACTGGTTCGCACCATTTTTCTGTTCGAAGGTTGGATGATTTCACTAGCCGGAGCGTTTTTCGGAATCATTCTGGGAGTCATCATTTGCTGGATCCAGATCACATACGGAATATTGAAAATCCCGAACGAAGGTTCATTTATATTTTCTGCCTATCCGGTTCAAATTCGGGTTGCAGATCTTTTCGTCATTTTTCTGCTGGTTACCGGCATCGGCTTTCTGGCTGCCTGGTACCCCATTCGATTTATCTCCGGGAAATACCTGACGAGCCCAACAAAATAACTTTAACTTCAGGAATCGGCTGTTTTTAAAATAAGGGAAACATTTAAGCCCTGCGAATATTACTTGACAACAAATAATTTATCAGATTATTCTAATTTTGAGAATTCAAGCAATAAACTAATAATGCCATCCATCCCTTATAAAAAGCGAAAAATAGGTCACTCATACCTGGTATGGTTTCAGAACAGTAATTTATTCGTTCAAATGGAAGAACCAGCCTGGTTTGTATTCAGAAAAACCACCAAAAGAAATAAGGTTGAAACGATAGTCCGTGAATTTTCTGACCGGTATAGCATTAATCTTGCTGAAAGCCTGACATTTGTAACTGAGATCCGATCTGGAATTGAAAAAATGAATATGACAGACGAACCGGGTAAAGCGATTGATTATTTTTCAGAAATAGCAAAAAATCATTCCTATATACCTTATTCAACCCATCATTATAAACTTGCAAATAAGGAGGTAATGTTCTCATTCGAAAGTCGTCTTTTGGAACATTATCTTCATCCGCTGATTAGCCATCTGGAGTTACCGTATGGTAATAAAACAACTCATTTCGAATTATTTTCTTTTCAGGGTCAGGTCGTTTTCCGGTTAAACGGAGAAATAAAAGGAGCTTGGGCTGATGATGAGTCTCACCTCGTGAAAGGCTCAATTTTCATGTCACTGATAAATGTAATGTATGAAAAATCCGATAGCGACTGGTTAATGACCGTTCATGCTTCGGCCATAACCAATGGAAATAAAACGATACTTTTTTCAGCGGCTCCGGGAAAAGGGAAAACCACGATAGCCGGACTTCTTCAGGCACGTGGTTACCAATTAATTTCTGACGATTTTGTCCCCATCGACCGAAATTCGATCCGTGCCTACCCGTTTCCAATTGCCATGTCGGTTAAGCCGGGGTCTGTTGACCTGCTTTCGCATATTTTTCCTACTCTCGAAGACTTACCATTAAATCGAATTTCGCCCGAAAAAAGTGTCAGGTTTATGCCGCCCACATTAAATTTAGATATCACTAATCATATATTTCCTGTTCAGGAATTTGTCTTTATCGAGTACAACACTTCAGTCGATTTCTTGTGGGAGAAACTCAATCCGATTAACGCAGCTAAGTTGCTTCTTGATCAATCATGGATTCTCCCGGAACCGGCAAATGCTGAGGTTTTCATGGAACAAATTCTGAACAAATCATTCTTTAAGCTTACCTATTCGAACAACGAGAAAGCTCTTGATGCGATAACCAATTTGTTTGACCATGAATAAAAAGGATCTGTTCTATTTCACCGGAAAATGTCTGACTTTAGATGAGCACCCCGAATTTAAGTTTGAGATTCTGGAGTTGATCAGGATTGATGCCATTGATTGGTTAAAGTTTGTAGAACTTTGTAGTAATCACCTGATTTTGACCACGATTTATCTGAAATTCAAAACGCATGGAATTACGCCCCACTTACCTGACGAATTGGCAAAACACCTGAAATTGGTTTATGAATTGAATCAAACAAGAAATGCTCAAATACTGGTTCAACTTCGTGAATTAACTGTTACCCTGAACAACGAGAACATTTATCCGGTATTTCTTAAGGGATCCGGAAATTTGCTTGATGGATTGTACGCTTCGGATGGGGAGCGGATGATGAACGATATCGATTTACTGGTTCCGGAAAAGGACTACCTTAAAGCAGCCCGGTTGCTCGAAGCAAAAGGGTACTCAACCAGCAACGTAACCGTTGAAGACGTAGAAAGCTTAAAACACTATCTGCCATTATCCCATCCCGAATTTATAACTCATGTTGAGATTCATCGTATTCCGGTTTCAGAAAAATACAACCATTGGTTAAATTCAAAAATGGTTGACCATGAGAAAAAGAGTGTATCAACTTTGGCCGGTTGCTTCGTGCTGTCAGATAATCACAACATAATTCTCAATTTTATCCACTCACAATTGCAACACGGAGGTCATATCAACGGCATTGTTTCGTTTCGCGATTTGTACGATCTGCATTTACTCACTAAACGAGTCAATCCGCCGTTTGTTCTTCCTAAAATAAAAAGCAGGGCAAAGGCAGTTGCTTATTTCATGTTTATGGAAAAAGCATTAGGGCTTGACGAAAAATTCACTATAAAAAGTAATTTCTCATCGTGGCTATTCCTCAAGAAACATGATCTGAACCTCACTTCACCTACATTTTATTTTGTTTACCGAACGGTTGTCTTTGTTACTCAGCGAATCCTTAGAAACATTGTTGTTTTTATTCAGATCTTCTATTTAAAAACTGAACGTAAGTCCATGATTAGACGTTTGAGGAGTCGCCATTGGTACATCGCTCATTTTAAAGTTTATAGTAATTTCTTTTCCAGAAAGTAGTATCCGAATGTAAAACATCAATCCAACGTTGGTTATTTTGACTATCTATACGATTAAAAATCATGCAGCAGATCTACTTGCTGACCTATTGGCATCCTGTTCGGTTTATTTCCCGCAAATATTTGAATGGACCGGTAAAATAATTACTCGCATCCTTTTCAGATCAACTTTTCTTCAATGGCCATTTTAACCAGAACTGCAGTATTGCGAGCATTCAGTTTAAATAGCAGGTTTTTGCGGTAGCTGTTTATGGTTTCAACGCCAAGAAAGAGTTCTGCGGCAATTTCAGGATTGGTATATCCCTTCACAATCAAGCTAAGAATTTCTGTTTCGCGTGGTGTTAAAAAAACATGGCGATGCGAGTCGCGCCTCATAAAGATGTCAATTTCGTGACAAAGGAATGTACCTCCTCCAGCAACAGTTTCGATTCCCTGAATAATTTCTTCGGGCATAGCATTTTTCAGCAAATAACCCATTGCCCCGTTTTCGAGCATTTTCCTGACGATAGTGTATTCTCCGAAACTAGTCAGGGCAATAATTTTGACCATAGGCCATCTCTGATGAATTTCCTCGCAAAGGTCGATTCCGCTGTAATCGGGCAAATTAATATCGAGAAGCAGTACTTCGGGTTGGACAAAAGCAAGTTCATACAGGCATTCTTTACCATCTTTCGCCTCGAAAACAACAACGGCCGTCTCATATCCTTCAATGAGTGTTTTAAGCCCTTTCAAAAACAGCGGATGATCATCAACCAGCCCTACCTTTATCATTTCCCGAAAGTTTAAAAGTTAAAATTTACTTGAACCTCTGTACCTTTATTAGGTTCCGAAAAAAAATCAAGTTGCCCGTTTAAAGACTCAACGCGTGATCGAATACTGGCTAATCCAGTTGTTTTGCCGGTCTGCATGTCTTCGGGAACGAATCCAATTCCGTTATCCTGCACCAATAGATTAACGCGGTTCGTCTCCTGAATCACTTGCACATTGATAAGTTTGGCCTCTGAATGCTTCAGCGCGTTGTTTACCAATTCGTGGGCGATACGGAATATGGCAACTTCAAACTTTTCATCCATCCGGCTGTCACCGCCAAAAAAGTGTAGTTTAACATGATCGATACTTCCGCAAAAGTCCGACAGCGCGGCTTTCAGCCCATAACGCATCAGTGATTCGGGCATCAGGTTGTGTGCAACACGCCGCAGTTCGCGGATGGATCCATCGAGCATTTCCAGCGCATTCTGGAATGCCGGCACATCCGATTCTGGTATTATGGCATTTCCTTTCATATTGATTAGGTTTAATTTTACAACCGAGAGCATTCCGCCAAGTCCGTCGTGCAAGTCGCGGGCAAGCCTTTTGCGCTCGGCATTTTCGCCTGCGAGCAAAGCCTGCGAGGCCGACAATTGCTTTTCCTTTTCGAGTTCGCTGATCCGTTGTGCTTTAATTTCGGCATCTTTCTCAACCAACAGCCGCTTCCGATTCAGGTTTCGGTAATATAAAAAGCCTAAAACAGCTAAAAAAAGGATCGCGGCAAGCAACCCAGCAATGGATGCAGCCTGTAGCTTTTTGTCTTGTTTCAGGATACGGATTTGCGCCTGTTTCTTTTCGGTCTCGTATTTCACATCCATCTCGGCGATGGTCTTTTTTTGATTCTCGCGGTAAACCCGATCGGTAAGTTCTACATACTTGTCGAGCGATTCAGTCGCTTTTACCGTATTTTTCAGGCCAATATAATCGTAGGCCAGCAGGTTATAATTCATTCGGACAAAATCCAGATTCGTTGAATCGGTTACCAAAATTGCCTTTTGCATGTATTCTACCGCTTTTTGATAATCCGTTTTTCGGTAGTAGGCCAACGAAATCTTGCGGTAACCATCCATCCAAAAGTTATTGTTGTCGCCTGAAGTTAATAGTTTAAGCGACTGTTCGTATATCCGGATGGCCTTATTCTGGTCATTCCGGAAATCGGAATAATAATCGCCAATACTACCCAAAACATTTACCTCGTTTATGGTGGCATTCAGTTCATGAAACAGCTTTTGGGCTTCGGTTAATAAAGCAATTGTTTTAACCGAGTCGTTTTTCAGGAAATAATAATCGGCCATATTGGTCAGGTTGGAGGCAATCCCCATTTTATATCCTGTTTTCCGGTGAATGGCCAGTGCTTTTTCTGAGTAAGCGAGCATTTTGTCGTAGTCGCCCAAATTGATGTACAATGCCCCAATATTCGAAAGTGTTTGCCCGGTTTTATTCAAATCATTCAGTTTTTCAAAAATCTTTAATGCCTGAAAATAGTTTTGGATCGCGGTTTCGTAATTCCCCAAATCAGCTTCTATGTTTCCCGTCTCCTGAAGGATTCCGCCAAGTAGCCGGTCGTCGCCCGAAACCAACGGAATGGCTTTAGCCATAATCAATTTGGCACTGTCGAGCCGGTTGCGGTTATAAAGGGCTGTTCCCAAACGGTGATATGCAACGGCCAAAAGTTTCGTATTACCATCCTTTTGCGCCAAGGCGATTGCTTGGGCTGCCAGTTTTTGTGCTTTTACCGGATTGGTCTCAATATACTTCCAACTCAATTCATTTAAAATGTCAAGGCGATCGGTTACACTTAATTCGTTTGATTGCAATGCAATTTCAAGCGAATCGATATTACGCGAAAAACCCGGTTCGCAGGCGAGGAATAAATAACCGATTACCAGAGAAATCCGGAATATTCGCCAATGACCATTGAATACTTTCATCTTGTCAGTTTAAGATTTTACCCTTTTGAATTCATTACAAATATATCGTGATAACCACATTTCAAAAACCCCTTTTTGGGGGTAAAACAAACGCTGCCTAGAGCCCTATTTTTGCATTGACTTGAATTGATTAATTGCTTAACTTTAATCAAGTTGACAATATAACTATCTAAAAATAAACCAAAAACAAGCTTCCACATGAAAAAATTACTTTTATTATTCGGACTGTGTTTTGGGCTGATTGCCTCACCGTTTTTTGTTGATGCACAAATCAATTTAAAGGATAAATTGAAGAATGCCACAAATAACAGAGCCAACCAAAGGACCAATCAAGGCATCAACAAAGGGCTGGATGCAGTTGAAGACGGTGTAAAAGACATTTTCAAGAAGAAAAAGAAGGATGGACAAGACAGTTCTGCTGTAGATCAGAATCAGCAGACAACTCAAAATCAAATACCTTCAAAAGAATCCAGTCCTGCACTGGCCGCCTATTCGAAATTCGATTTTGTTCCGGGCGAGAAAGTCATTTTTTACGACGATTTCAGCCAGGATGCCGTTGGCGATTTCCCAGCCTTATGGAATACCAATGGTTCAGCAGAAGTGGTTACAACCAATCTTTTCCCCGGCAATTGGATGCGTTTTGTAATGGACGAATGTGTTTGGACCGATGAACTGCTTAAACTTCCTGAAAATTACACCATCGAATATGATGTGATTCCGATTGGAGGACTTGAAGGAGCAGGGATGTCGGGATGGCGTATGCGACTCATGCAAGCTAAGAATGTAAAAGCGTGGGATTCTGGTGCAACACCTGGAAACGGGGGGTTCAAATTTACTGTGGAATATTTTGGCCGGCCCAGTCACAACACCTGGTTAATGGGAGAATGTAGTTCGCAGAACTTAAGTGGATATGTTGAAAAGGAAGAATTCAAAGAGAAAATGAACCAGAAATACCATATCTCCATCTGGGTGCAGAAATCGAGAGTAAGACTGTATCAGAACGAAAACAAAATCATCGATTTACCTAAAGCATTTCCAGCCGGTTGCGTTAAACCCGACAGAATCAGGTTTGAACAAGGCGCTGTCATGATTTCGAATATCCGTGTTGCCGTTGGTGCACCCGATATGCGCAACAAGCTGATGACCGAAGGCAAACTGGTATCTTACGGTATTTATTTCGATGTGAACAAAGACGTTGTAAAACCCGAATCGTACGGAACATTGAAAGAAATTGCTGCTATCCTGAATGAAGTGCCCGACGTGAAAGTGAAAATCGTTGGCCACACCGATTCAGATGGTGCCGATGCCGCAAATCTCGACCTTTCGAAACGCCGCGCGGCCTCTGTAAAAGCCGAATTGGCCAAATCGTTTGGAGTGAATGCCGATCGCCTGGTTACAGATGGAATGGGCGAAAGTCAACCGGTTGCTCCTAACGACACACCAGTCAATAAAGCGCTCAACCGACGTGTAGAATTCATCAAATTATAAACTATAAGAAACTAACAAACATGAAAAAGCTACTTCTAATCACAGCAATTATTCTTTGCGCAATTGTACTGAAAGCTCAGGAAACCTTCTTCCCTACCAAAGAGGGAACAGTGTTGATCTATAAAACATTCGATAAAAAAGATAAACTCACCAGCACAATACAATACACCATAAAACATGTAACTATCAGCGGTAGCAATATTGATATTACCTATCAATGCGAATCGATTGACCCCAAAGACAAACTTGTATTTAAAGAAGACATTACCATTCATCAGAAAGGTGACAAGCTTTATGTTGATATGAGCAATTTTATCAACAAAGCCGCCTTCCAGCAAAATGGTGAGATTCCGGCAAATATTGAGGTGACTGGAAATAATATGGAAATTCCGTTGAATCCACAACCCGGAGATGTATTGCCTGATGCCAGTGTTGCTATGGCTTTAAAAATAGGCTTTATTAATATGAAAGTATCGGCTGATGTAACTAACCGAAAAGTGGAAGCCATTGAAGATATAACAGTTAAGGGAGGCACATTCAAAAGTTATAAGTTTTCGAGCGATATTAACTCGGTAGCCATGGGCATTAAAGTAAAAGCTAAAAGTACTGAATGGTATGCCAAAGGAATTGGAACTGTTAAAAGTGAGAGTTACGACAAAGAAGGAAAGCTTCAGTCGCATACCGAATTGGTAGAACTGAGGTAAATCCGTGAATTCATAGTCTTCGTGGAAAGTATTGATCCTAATCTTATACTCAAGCTATAATACAAAGACATCAGCTTAAAAAACCCATTTAAAAATACAGTTATGAAAACAACTCTGGCAGTATTTGTACTGTTTTTTTCAATTAACTTTTTAAATGCTCAAACTATGCCCGAATCTTTCTTAAGCATGTTGCCCAATCCACCCGGCGGAATTTGCGACGAGGCAGTTGGCGAGAACCCGGCAAAAAGAGCTTTTATAGAAAAAGTAAACGAAATTGACCACCAATTGGACGAAGAAATATTGCAACGGCGCGACAAGGTGGAAAACAAAATGGAAGGCAGCCAGGAACAAATGATGAAGAACGCCATGGCCCGAACCGGCGTTTCGCCTCAACTGATGCAGCAAATGATGGCGCTTGAAAAACAAAGCAAAGGAGCTACCGGAAATCAGGCCAAAGCCTACAAAGAGCAAAAGAAGGCGCTCGCCGGGCAAATGATGGAGCAAAGCATGAATATGTCGATGGGCGAAATCGAAAACCTGAAAAATTTGGACAAGGAAGGTAAAAAAGCCTGGGCCGAAGCCTATGCCACCGAGAAAAAAGCCGAGGTGATGGCCGACCCGAAAGCCTATCAGGATAAAAATGCCAAGTTGATGAAAGACGTGAAACTAGTTCAGAAACAGCAGCATTTGGCCGATAGCCTTGGCTCGCAGGCAATCAAATACATGCGGCAGTTTGCCGAACTTGATTCGAGCAAGGCTGCTGTGGATGCGCTCACTCAAATAAAACAGGAAGAGGATAACCTGAATGAAATGTATAAGCAAGGAAACTCAAATAACCAGGCGATAGCAAGCCAGGTTGATAAAATACGGAATATGCAGAAGAACTATTGTAATATGCAGACTCCCAAGTATCTTGCAATTTTATCGAACTACAAAGTATTTCTTCAGGCCTCTTTAAGACACTATCATCGACTTGAAAAAATGACCAACCAGGTAACGGCACAACAAACCGGAATCGACTTTCAGCCGGAACCGGGATTGATGGGACTGGAACAAATAAGAGACTACCTGCGGAAATTGAGCAACGCGTACCAATACAATCAAATAAGGCCAGCAGCAGTGTTTATGGGAGCCCAGTAGCGGTGCTTCCCAATTGCAAACCATTCTTTTAAACTTTCAGGATGAAGCAGTTACAAATTCTTCTCGTTTTGTTGGTGGTGTGCCTTTCGGCGGTTGGCCAAAACCAGGACAACAGTGCGGCCTCTATTCGCGCGCAGATGTCGGCCATCCGGAAAAGCACGAACTGGAACGATCAGGCTGCTGCCAAAACCGCGAATGCCAAAATTCAGGAATTGGCCGCCAAGCTTACACAGACATTGCGCCAGGCCAATCCAGATGCGAGCCAGATTGACGGAATGACCAAGGGCGAATCGGCCGATTTACAGAAAGAAGCCGACGATTTCAACAACAAATTGTGGAACCAGATGATGAAAATTGCCCGAGAAGGCGGCAAATGGGACATGGCCGAGCCGCTGCGTGAAGAAATTGTTCAGGAATACAAAGACGACGAAGATCCAAGCATCAAAAATCCGGAATGGCTCCAGTCTATGAGCTATCTGCTCATCAATTTGTCGTTGCCGCAAGTGCAGGTAATTATCGATCAGATGCCAATGTATAAAAGAATCAAAACCCTGATTATAACTACCGAAAAACCGGTTTCAAATGTTGACCTTCACAAGATTTTGGAGAACGCGAAAGATTACCCGCTCGAAGATTTGTATATCATCAACTTTGGCCCAACATTGACAAACCTCCCGCCTGAAGTAAGTAGTTTCCCGGATCTAAAAACACTTGGAATATATAACAACGGACTGAGCAGCCTTCCGGCATCAGTTTCAAAACTCACAAAACTGACGTCACTGCAAATTCAGAACAACCCATTCAGTACCATTCTGCCAGCGGTAAATTCGCTAAAAAGCCTGAAAGAGCTGGGTGTTGCGCTTACCAAAATCTCAGAAACTGAAATCAGCCAAATTCAGAAAACACTGCCCGAATGTAAAATTATTACCGAATGAAACGAATCGCAATTCTAATAATCGTTGTGCTTGTTACGGGGCTCGTGTCGCTTGCCCAGAAGCCAGGTTTCTTCATAAAGTGTACCGAAGCCGTTGGCGATACAGCCGCAAAATACACCAAGAACTTTGAGCGCCTGATGGGAACCGACATTTCCGAAGCTTTTCACTGCGCCACCGTAAATACCCAAAGTGGCCTGAATGCCCGCCTGAAATGGGAAAAAGAATATCAAACTCTGGGTGGACAAGATGAGCTGAATGTTTGTAACTACCTGAAATGCGATTTTCTTGTTACCCTAAGAATGATCGAAGTCAACCCAAATCTGCTCCAGGTTTCGGCCAAATGTATCAATTTCAGGAAAAAAGAAGTGATAGCCGATGCCATTGTCAATTTCAGTACCGCCATGAATTATGCCGGATTTGCCTCTGCCTGCAAACAAATTTCAAATAAACTGATTGAAGAGCTTGGGAAGTACGAAATATGCGCGTTCCAGGGGCCGGTAACCATTTCGGTCAGCGCCGATCTCGATTCGACCTGCGTGGAGGATTATGCGGTTTATTGCAACGAGGGTGATCAGCGCTACCACAAGGAAACAGTCATTAAAAATCACACCTTCAGCGAATGGAAACTTCAACGTAAAGGCATTCCATGGACCGAAGGAACCATGACTTTTTATACCGATGAATTATCGAAAGTGACGGAAGAAGACGGATGCCACAAATGCCGAAAATCAAAGCGTGAAGGCGGACTGATCACCACGATGAAAAGCACATTTAATGTGAAGGGAACCGGCATTTCGCATCAGAGCGAATATTTGGGGAAAAAGCAGGACGATACCCGCATTGAACTGAAGTTTCTCGAAAACGGATCCTACCTTGTTCTGGCAAGCGGAACTTCGCAGCTTGTAACCGGTCAGGATATCGTAACAAAAAGCGCTCAGGGAACCTGTGACAATGAGCCTGAAAACACCAAACCGGTATCAAGGGAAATCACAGTACCGCTGAAAGTAATTTTTGGACCCTACGCCGGCAAAGCAACCGACAAGCAATTGATGGAAAGGGACGAGAAAAAGGTAAAAGATCCGGTAACACATGAAAACCAGACCATCACCATCGATTTTTCGTTGAAACAAAAGGAAAACTAACCTGAAAATAAAAAGAAATGAAACCAAAATTAGTCCTGTTCATCTTCTTTCTTATCATCCTGAATTCATTTCAGCTTGATGCCGGTAATGTTTGCTTTTTGCAAATTGATCCGCTGAATGGGCCAAAAAAAGAATACTATCAGAATGGGAAAGTGATGAAGGAATATACGCTTAAAGACGGAAAAATTGAGGGCTCGTACCGAACTTACGATGAACTGGGGCGGCTGGTGTCTGATCAGTATTGCAGAGGTGGCGTTCCGGATGGCTTCATGAAGACTTTTTACCCCAGTGGGCAATTAAAATCGGAAGGAGTTGTACGACCCGACGGCGATATTTCAGGCCCATCGAAAGAATATTACGAAAACGGTACGATCAAAACAGAAAGCATGATTTCGGGTAAATTCCCGAATATTTCAACTCAAACCAAAATTTATTCTGAAGATGGCAAACTTCGCAGCGAAAGTACAACCTCAAACGGCGAATTAGTATACGCCATTACTTACGACACGGAAGGCAGGGTAACTTCGGAGCAAAAACCCGGGCAAATTATATCCCATTGGTACGAACGCGATACCGGCAAAAAGCACACTTCCATCAATGGTGTTGAACAGAAATAGTATTGGTATTCAATTATTTAAAATACAATTACAAACTACCAGTTTATGAAAAAAATAGTTTATTCACTAGCTTGCTGCACCATTCTAATCACATCGCTTTACGCCCAGCCTGTTAAAATTCCGTATTTGGGCGACAAACCCGGCACCTTCGAAATTCTGGCCCGCACCAACTATTCGATGTACCAAAAATTTACCCCTGCCGAAATGGCTGCCAACATGGAACGAATCAAGGAACTGGTTTCCATCGTTCGGCAGGACCCCGTGCTGGCCGATATCAAGGGGTTTATGGGCAGAGCACGCATTTACGACATTTCGAACACGTGGAAATGCAACTATGGCGTGCCAGCAAGGGTGAGTTTCGAGTTTAGCGACTACGCATATGTCAAAGGGAAAATAACTTATAATGGCATCGAACCGCCCGAATGGTCGATTTTGCTCAACCAAATGTCAGGATACTGGAATGGCTTCAACACCGAAAAGTGCATGTTTACCATTCCATTTAAAAAAGAAACCATCGCTCCGGGCGTCGATGTTTACGACAAGGTAACCTATGTGATTTACGACCCTTCGCGACCTCCCTATTGGATTCCGGTAACCTGCAAAGAAGCCATAGCCTGTGCCCGCGAAGAAGCCAAAAAGGAGAAAGACGAGATTGCTGCGAAATATATGAACGAATTTATGGAAAAGGAATTGGCCGCTATTTCGCCTGCAAACCTCGACAGCCAGGCCTATTTTGGGGGTGGAATTACTCGTGTGAGCGATTCGTCAGGATATGGTGGTCAAAAAAATCTTTTCCCTCCAATCATGAAGGTGAATCCTGACTATTGGAATAAAAGCCTGCCTAAATCAGCTATACAGTTTATGGTGCTCACCGTTTCGATGGACAAAAAATACCTTCAAAACGAATACGAAAGCTGCGTGAAACATCAGTACTATGGCGAAACCTGCAGTCTGCTCCGATTCATGGTATCGTACGACGAAGAGGACATAAAAAAGCTGACGCAGTTAATTGGGAAATAAAACCATCAAAGGTCAACAAAAGACATAAATAATTACCATGAATCGGTAACCACAGGAATGGATATCTTTCAGTCTGTAGAAAAAACAACTATCAATTTAATTAAAACAAACTACTGAATTCTTTTGAAAAAAGTGGAATAGTTTATTCATCTGTTTATCCGTTAATAATTCAACATGAGCAAGCGACCTATACTTTTTGTGTTGGGATTTCTACTAATGCTTTCAGCCAAAGCTCAAAAATCCGCAGAGTACCTTCCTGAAAAACCAGGCAAAGTGATCCTGAATCAATACTCAATGAACGTAGCCGATGAACTGCACCGCAATGTAAAACACGTTGCCGAGTGGTTCATCCAGAAAGCCCCTATACTAACCAATCCAAAAGGATTCGACCTTTGGGTGTATTTTACCGGCTACTGGAACGACAAGTACAAATTGCAACCTGGCAATTATGGCCGCCGGGGAGAACTGAATTTCGACTTTCGGATGCTTTTGAGCAATGGCGGGATCTGGACTGTTGAACCGCCTCATTGGAGTTTCGACATCAACAATACCGAAACCGGGCATGGTACCAATTCGAACCTGCCCGGTTGGGACAATACCAAAGATCCGGAAGCACTCCAAAAGCCGATGGATAAAGCGGCTGCCGATTTGAACGATCTGTTTCGCGTTTTCCCTTTTGTAAAGGATATTGCTCCAGGAGTCAGGCTATATGGCGGCGGCAATTTGATTGTGTTTAACCCTGCCCGCCCACCTTTTTGGATTCCGGTTACCGTGCGCGAAGTAGCCAATATGAAACTGGCTTATTACAGCTTGATTGAAGTTCATTTATTGCCATACCTGAAAGAGGAAATTGCAAAATTGACCGAGGAAGAGTTGAATGCACCGGCCTATTCGGGCAACGAAGAACTTTTCGTACTGAATGTTCATCCCGAATTGGGCGATAAAACCAATGAAAATGGCGGGCAAATGATGCGTTTTAATCCCGAATACTGGGATCGTTCGTTGCCGCCATCAGCGATACAATTTATGACCTTGTATTATCCGGAAAGAAGCCAGGCCGAAACAGATGAATTCTTCAAAGATAATGGGTACCCGATTTTTGGCGAGGTGATCATGAATTCGATCAGGCTGGAAGAACTGTCAGGATTGATTGCAAAGAAGAAATGAACTTACAATACTATTTTTCAATCACTTAACCTTAATAAAAAAAAAGGATTCCATCTTTCAAAAAGAGATGGAATCCTTCTAAAATTTATTTGGTTACCGTAAAACCTGCTTTGCCTGCGCCTATTCGCCCATTTGTAGATGTTCCCTGCACTTCAATCACAAAGTCGGAGATCACCTTTCCTGCCGTAACTTCAAATTCGAAACTACCGGTTTGATCTACTTTTTGATCTGGAATCCAAAGTAAGGTAGTCCGGCTGTTGCGCTTATTTTTGGCAGATTCCATCGGGAACGCATTTGAAACCCGGTAACCTCCTTCGTATTTATTGGTACTTTCTTTTTGGTCTTCAGGCTCAGTGGCTTTTGCCTTTTTCTGCCATATTTCAATAATCCCAACAGAATTTAACCCGGTATATTTCTGGATATCCATCGGATTAGTCGATACATTGATGTGATCAACTTCAGAGGGCGAAATGGATTGGATTGCTCCAATATCGGTTCCGAGCTGTTGTCCATCCAAAACAATCAAAGCACCACCCTGATAATTAAGCGAATTCTCAGACCCAAAAAATACGATCTGATTACCCACAATTTTGTATGGCTTTATTGTTTTTATGACGTCCATAATACTAGTTGCCGAAGCTAACAGCTTTCGCTGGCCATCGAGACTCATAGAGTTTGTTTTGACTATTTTAGGTGCCTTAAAAAACAAATCTTCATTGTTTTTCAAGTAGTTCTCGTCAATAACCCGGTCAGTGTTTAACAAACAGTATTTCTGAATATTATCCTCGATATAAACCGAAATCTGACCTTCAAGATTTTTGATAAAATTGACGTTGAGGTCACGTTTACCTTCAGAATCGGTAGCTTTTGCCGAAAAATCGTCAACATTGCCCATATTCTGGTTTGAGAAAGAGAAAACACCTTCAGAATTAGTAGTAGTGGTATGCAATTGCATATTCTTGTTATTAACCAGACTTACTTTAGCTTTGCTTACCTTGCTCCCTGATTTATCCGTAACAATTCCCGATATCCTATAACTTGAGGCATTAAAGTCCGATGCACTTTCAGGTTTGAACTGTCTGATTTTAGCCCAATCGAAGCCTTTAATGCGATTTGCAATAAGAACAATGTCCATTAGTGCCGAATTGCCAATACGCCCCTTAAATGCTTCCGGAAATACCGAAATTGGAGTTTCGAGTTCTGATTCAATCTGGAGGTACGCATCAATATTTGGTTTGTCAGAATCGCTCCTGAATTTATCGGTAACTGATACGGCCACATTTCCCGAAACGGGTTGATTGTTTTCGTCGGTCAGCAGAACTTTTACTTTCATCTTTTCGTTGGCCGCCAGCTGTTTTTTCTCAGCCTGAACGTTTATTTTAAGCGCTTCGGCATTATCCCTGAAAATAATACGTTCGGCAAGCAGATTTCCTTCTTTCGAAAATGCCGATAATAAGTTAATCCCTTGAGGCAATTGGTCTGCTGGAATTTTGAGTCGTCCAATTCCGTTAATTTCCATATCGGCGGCCCAATAAACGTTGTTTCCATGCGTAATCATCAAAGCAACCGTTTGCTTTTGTTTATCTGCAAAAACCAAATTGGTAGATATAAATTGAGCATCAGTTTTTAGAATCGAAATAGCCAGCCCATCGGTTTTTGACTCCGGAAGTTCGAACGACTGATTTTGACCCATAAGACCCGAAAGCTGGAGTTTGAACTTTTGTTGCGCCAGATTGATAACAGAGAACAGGCCAAGGCCTTTGGTTAAGGTTTTTACTGGCGTAATTTTTTCACCTTCCTGGTTTAAAACAGTTCCTTCCACATCAACCGGAATTCCCCATTTATTAAAAGCGGTAAAACCAACCTTGGTTGGAATCCCGGCAATGAGGTTTCCTCCTTCAGGATAGAACCGAATGACAATGGGATCAATGTTTGAGGGAAGAAATACTTCGTGCTTCCATTCTTCTTTCGAATCGGTCAGTTCGCAAATAAATGGTTCTCCATTGGTTTTGGCCGGAATGATCAACGGAATGGTGACTTTGCCATTCTCGTCGGTCTTAAGTTTATCTTTTGCAAGTACTTCTGTGCCATTGCGGAATTGGTAGCGCAGTTGTTCGTTTTTTAGAATTGTACCCGAAATATCGCGTAAAACCACAAATAACTCGTTCTTTTTTCCTGAAACCGAAATACTGTCTTTTGCAACAGTTTCAACCACCCACTGGTTACTGTATTCAGGATCAATCCTTAATTTACTAATCGATACCAGGTCGGGCGAACTTTCTCTTGATGTGTATGCTGCCAAAAAATAGATGTCTCCTGCGAGATTATCCGGAATTGTTATATCACCAGATGCTGAACCAGATTCCAGTTTAAAAATATCCTTTGTCACAGCTTTTCCCACTTTGTCGAATAACCCCAGATGAAGGCTGCTATTTTCTTGTGTTACCGGCTGATTTTCAGGAACGGAAGCAAAAACCCTGAACCAAATGGTTTCTCCTGGCTTATAACGTACTTTATCAGTCATCAGAAAAACCTTTTCGCGGGGAAAGTAGTTGAAATAGTTAGTAATCTGCTGACTAATCTTAGGAATCGGCCCCTGCTCCTGTGCCGAAAGCATTACTCCGGCTAAAATCATTGACACTAATAAAGTTAACGTTTTCATAGTTGTGGTATTTATTATTATAGCTAAGGTAATTTTGGTTTAGAATTAAATAAGGAGTCGTTTTTTTCAGAATAATCCAACAGAGATTTCCTCAATTCCTCCGATGGCTTGATAATGTTGTAATCGCCCCAGAAACCATCATCGTAATTGGTAACAACATCGGTGAATATATCTTTTGAATTAAACATTTCTTCTTTTTTAAAGTGCGTTCCGTCGTCGGGACGAAAATCGGTAATCAGTAACTCCGACTCGCTGTGAAAAATCGAATTTACTTTGTCTTGCTTACTCTTCACCCTGAAATTGATAATCGCCTGGGCTGTACTTAAGTGCCATTTATTATTGGCCCTGCGGTAACTTACTTTATAGTTTACACTTACTGGCCTCACATAAAAGTCTTTCGGTTTCTTTTTAATGAGCGATTCGTGCGCAAATTTTAATCCTGATCGGCTAAGACCAAAATCGGCCTGAACCAAAGCGAACGAAGACATATCGACATATAATTTACCCTGATAACAGGGGTAATCAACTTTTTCTTTTGGTTTAAACTGAATGACATAGGTATCGCGGTTATCAACCTCAATAATTTCTTCCAACGAAAACTTGTAAAAATCACGGAATTCAGGATCGAGAAACGAATCCAGCGTTTTTACGACATCTAATTTTGTGATGTAATATGGGCCTCCCTGAATCTTAAAATCAACAAACTGAAACGGTTTGACATTTAAACTCTTACGTCCCTTAATAAACTTAACCTTATCCTGCGAAAATGAATTGTCATACGACGATTTCCGTATCTCCATAAGCGCTTCAGCAACATCGATGTACTGATGATCTTGCTTTAGCACTTCCCTGTAAAAAGAGCTCATAATTTCAACATCGCGCGAATAATTCAGCGGAATTTTAGCCAAAATTTTGCTCATAATATCCTGCGTGTTAATAACCGTTACTTTAACTTCTTTGAGCAGAACAGAAGTTGGGTCAAGCGAAATTGTATAGTCTTTATCAGTTATCTCAGTTATTGGCTGAAGATGTTGCCGGTATCCCAAACAGGAAACGATGATCGTGTCGTGGCTCATCGATTCCGGAATCTTCAACACAAATTCACCATCGTTATTCGAAACCGTACCAATGTTCTTTCTTAAAATAAAAATACTGGAATAGGGCAACACATCTTTTTCGTCGCTGTCGATTACCCTTCCCCTGAAGGTGATAATCTTCGGCTTTATTATTTCAGGATCGGCTTCCTTCTTTTTTATTTCCTCAACTTCCGGAATTGCAATAACAATCTGTTCTCCAAGTACTTTATACTCAAACCTGGCACTAAATAAACTGTCCAGCGTTTCTCTGATTGTTTTGTCGGTGATTGAAATATCGGTTCTTCGCTCAGCTTCAATTACGACAGGATCGTACGAAAAGAAGACCTTTTCCCTGGCCGAAATTGTGTCTAAAATAGAAGATATGGATTCGTTCTTTGCTTCAAGATTTATTCGCTTATCCAGTACGGTATTGTTTTCCCTTTGTCCGAAGGCTATCCTAAACGACAAAAAGAAAACAATCAAAAACAATCCGTAAACTGGCTTCACTCGAAAATATTTGAGTTAATAATTTCAAAATCTGCACTTTATAGCGCCTTCTTAGAACATTTTTTTCAGAAAGAATTCAGTCTTTACCTCTTCGCCATTTCTTAGAACGGTCATTTTAATTCTTCTGTCTTGCTGACTTTGGAATAACAAATTTATATCATTTAGAGTTAACGATTTATTGCTCGTGCTATTTAATGAAATAATCTGGTCATTTTCAAGAATTCCGGCATAATAAGCAGGTGAATTCTTCCGAATATTGCTGACCAGGAAAATAGGTAATCCCGGCATCGGATTGGTTACCTCTAATCCGCTCATATTGTAGTTGAATTCATCTTTCAGGTTCGCATTTGGTCTTAAAATAAGTCGTTTACCCGGATAATCCATTGTGAGATAAAACCTCCGAAGAATTTCAGCTCCCAGTGTTCCGTTGCGATCATTCTTTCCAATTAGCTGATCTACCAAATCATTTTCAGGAAATGCCACAATTGGTTCGTACAGTACCAATGGGCCAACCCAGATGGCTCCGATTCTTCCTTTTTTCCCATACAAGTCGCCGCTTAATCCACGTCCCAGAAAAGTTTCGATGTGGTTTTCGGGAAGCGAAATTCGGCTGTCGGAATTTGTCGAAAGCCAAATGGCATCGCTTGCGCCGGTATCAACCAATAATTTCACCGGAACATCTTCATTCTTATCGGTAACAATGCTGGTGGTGACAAACGGTTTGCCTTGTTCGAAACTGAGCGGTAGAACGATGTCTCTTTCTCTTTCTTTATAAACAAAATATTCCGGTTTAGTCAGCGTAATTTTGTGTTCCGAATAGTCAATTTTGACTACATAATCTTTGAACAGATTAAATCCAATCAGCCCATGAACAGGGATTCCGAGAATATGTGATATTTGGAAATTCTCATTGATAACCATATGAATTTCCTGATCATAAGCAACAAGTCCATTGAGACTTATGGTATTGTTACCCGAACGATAGGCTGTTAGCTGTTCACCTTCGCCTAAACCTTTTACATTAATTGGCTGAAGATAGTTCAGGTTCAGCTTGTTAACAAAAGGCAATTCGGTAATAATCGGGTATCTTACACCAGTGTCCAGAATAAAATTCAAGGTATCCGAATTATTAATCGCTACCGGAATAATAATCAGGTTATTCGAAGATTTGAAGTTTATCGTTAACGATTTTTTCTTCGGGTTATCGAAAACAAAACCTGTTTGATCAGTATAGTTTCTAATCTTTTTGTCATAGTCGAGATTTTTATCCATCGGGTCATGATCTCTGACAACCAAAAGGTTATCCTGTATTTCAAAAAGAAGTTTAGAATCTTTCATCAATTGACTAAGCACAAATTTAATCGGCTTGTTCGATAAATTCAGACTGATATTCTTTCCCTCAATCAAGCTTGAGTTGTACGAATAATCGAGGTGAAGATAATTGCATATACGTTCTATTACATTCGAAAGCGACTCATTTTCAGCATAAATACTGATATTCTGATCCATAACGCTGGCATTAGGATCATTCTTAGCGTCAGGTATTTTATTTTGAGTAACACCTTTGGTTATCTTGGGCTTTTGCTTTTGGCTAAAAGACTGAAGTGGTGACAAAATGAACAGAACACTAATTATGCAAAATATATAAAAGGGTATTATTCGAATTGTTTTCATGGCATTCAAACAATTAAAAGTTAGGATCGAGCCTTTAAAATAAACTGCCCGTTTGCTTCCTGAACTTCGATTTTAAACGTATTTTCAATGACTTTCAGGATAAAATCGAGAGGATAGTCGTTAAATTGGGCAGTAAGCAGGAGTTCGCTCAGCTTTGGATCGGCCAAACGGATGTTTACTTTGTAAACTTTTTCTAAATTTCCAATTACTTCGCGTAGCGAAGTCGCCTTAAAAATCAGGTTGCGCGTTTTCCAGGCTAAAAAGTTAGGATCTTGGTTCGTAGTTTTAAGCAATGTGTTGCTTGCGTATACCAAAGTCCCTTTGTCTCCCGGAGTCAGGATCAGTTCATCGGTTCGTGGTAATGTTTCGGTCGCTTGATTCTTAACCTGTACTCTACCGGTTTGAACAATAACTTCGACCAATTTTGTTTCCGGATAAGCGCTCACACTAAAGCTGGTACCAAGAACTTTAATCTGTGCTTTTCCGGCGTGAATAATGAAAGGTTTGTTTTTGTTAGGTTTAACTTCAAAAAAGGCTTCTCCTTCAATTGTTACCTCACGGGTTTTATTACCAAAATGCTGAGGATAAAATACTTTAGTGTCGCTGTTTAAGCTAACCAAAGTACCATCGGGCAATGTAAAAGTATTTAAAACCTGATCGGTAGCTGTTATTTGCATCATTTTAGCCGATGCCGAAGGGTTATAAACGACTTCATATCCAGTGACCAAAAGAACTGCTGCAACCAGAACAGCTGCAGCTATTCTGTATATCGGATTTGAAATTAACTTTCGAATTTTTGTTTGGCCCGAAGAAATTTGATTGTGTATCCTTGATTCCACTTTTTCCCATGCTTTCTCAGCTGGATATTTCTTTAGGTCAAAATACAAATCAACCTGTTTTGCAGTATTGAGAAGTTGCTCGCGATCTCCTTTCGACAGAAATTCTTCGTTCACAACAGAATTATTTTCTTCTATTGTTATTTCAGGATTTTCGTCGTAAAGCGATTTAGCGAGTAACTCCCAATTTTTATCTTCAATATGTTGATTTGTTTTCATACGACTAAAAGACATTAAAGTGTGGACTTAACCCCTATTGGAGTTATCCGATTTTTTCAGGATTAAAAATAATGTCATCAAATAATTACTAAAGTCCTTCAGATCTTCACGTAAATACTTCAGTGCCAATCCCATTTGAGCCTCAACCGTTTTAACTGAAATACCTAGAGCATCTGCAATTTCTTTGTATTTCAACCCTTGTTCGCGGCTTAGCCTGAATATTTCCTTTCGTTTGGGCGGAAGCGAATCGATGCTCTTCTCTATTCGCCTGATCAAATCTACCTCCAGATAGTATTGTTCGGTATTAATTTCCTGGTGCGCCGACTCAAGAACTTTATTTGCGTATTGCTTTTTGATCTTTTCGTGCTGAATCTGGTTGAGGCAATGATTGCGAACCGAACGGAAGAAGTAATGTTTTGCCGAGGTTTCGATATTCAGGACGGTCCTCTTTTCCCAGATTTTAACAAACATATCCTGAACAATTTCTTCGGCCAATTCCCGATCGTTAAGAAACTGATTTGCAAAGTGACACATGGCCGAATAGTATTTCCGGAATAAAATCTGAAATGCTCCTTCGTCTCCTTCTTTAAGTTTTAAATACAGTTCTTTGTCTTCTGTCAGGTCCATAGTTTATCGGGCTTCGGCCACAATTTTGAGAATTCGGCTAAAGGTATAAAAAAATCGAAAATTGCTTATGGTTGGTCGTTTCTTCTGCTGATAAGCATAGAAAGAGAGTCTTTATCGCTTATATTTTGGGGGGGTTACTGCCTTTTGATACAACTATCGGAACAAATTTTAAAACCAGGTATAGAATTTTAATTCATCTGAAATTCTATGAATAAAGCATCACAAAAAGACAAACAATCTGATTAAATGACAATTACAACGATATATCCAAAACAAATCTCGTAGAAAAAGACATTTTCAGAAAGCCTCAAAAAGAGAAAGTGGGAAAAATGTCTAAATTTTGTTTGAAATCTTTTGTGCAAAGGAATTTTCCATTATTTTTGCAGCCGGTTTACAAACAAGCCCGAATGGCGGAATTGGTAGACGCGCTGGACTCAAAATCCAGTGATAGCAATATCGTGCCGGTTCGATTCCGGCTTCGGGTACACAAAGACTTCGACAAACAGCTATAATACAATGGTTTGTCGAAGTTTTTTTATTTACTACTGTAACATTACTGAAACTTTCCATTATATCTCTTATCAAATAAACTTTTGAAGTGGAATGTAAAACTTTCAAATCGATCAAAACATCTTCTCACTAACTCCAATAACATGATATTACACTTGAAATTTCTTCGAATGTAAATGAAGAGGTGTATGAACACAAGGCCCTTTTTTTGAGAAAAATTTTCAATGGAGCAAAACCAGTCTTAGTAAACAATAATAGCATTAACATGCCCTTTGGGCTTTTAGTTTAATCCTTTTCCCCTATCAAATTTTCATTTATTGAATAGATAACCAGCAGCTTTTTGATTTTAGCGTTTCTTTGTTGAATACTACCTTCGATATTCCTGAAGAAGACTCTATAGTGACTTATGTTTCAATAGCCTTCAAGCCATCATCAAACTTATTTCTGAATATTACCATCAAATAAACTACCATTCCAGCTAAAACATGAACGAATCCCTTGCTTAAGAATTCTCCATCCGGAGGATCATCCAACCCCGCAGTAATTACTCTATATATAGCATTTACAGCATAGAAATGGCCAATCAATCCATTGAGTCCCGAGGTTCAAAAGCACAATTGGATAATCCGTTTGTTCGGGTTGACTGAATATTGGAGATTGAGTATCAAATTCTGTTAATTCGAATTGTATCACATGATGGCCACTCTGACCGAAATTGACAATTAATCAAGCCAAACATGATTTTTACATTTTGACGGGTTGAAGGAGAATGATGGAAATATCACCAACCCTTAAGTCGCATGTTGAACCGATTGAGATTTTGTGGTCAATTTAAGTTGGCCAGGAAAGTTAATTTGATTGAATGTTATGGATATCTTTAGAAACTCCATCCAGCTGTATTAACACTTCCTTCAATCTGATTCTCCAACTTATCCTCAAGTCCTGGGAAGAAGTCTATTCCCGTTTTTTCTTCAATCTGATCTACAGTCACGACAAACTGATCCAAGCTTTTCGATGATGAAGCGTTAGGCAATATTAAGCCAATCATGATTTTTTTCTTCTCAGAGTAAAGCACTTTATAATAATACCCCGGAACGGTAACATTATCAGCACCAATTGAGCCTAAATTGTCTTTGAAGATCGGCCCGGTAGCAACATCCAACCCATCAAATTCTAATGCCCACTTTCTCACCTGATCTTCAACAGTACTCCAAATTCCACGGTTGAACCCCGGTACCTGGGGAGACATGTTTGAGAGAAAAAAGGATTCTGACATAGATGTTTTATTCAAAGCCATATCAGCAGCGGGGCAAAGGTGTCCACGATCATATCCTGAGCCTTTATAATCATTCAAAGATGCAGAGCCTGTCGAAACAGCTGAATCAGCCCGGAAATCATCAGTTCTGGATTGTGTGCCGTTTATTAGCTCCGGAGTAAGCACATAATACACCAAAAATGCTTGCTCATTGGCTTCTGAATAAGCAAGAGTGTAATAAGTATGCTTCACTATCTCACCAGCAGATTTTGGTTCAAGGCTATTATTTGCTGGTTGAATATCATCTTTATTGCACGATATTAATAGAATGTAGAACAGTATTGAGAATATTTTCTTCATTATTATTATTGTTTTATTGCCTAAAGGTATTGACTTTCATAATCAAAAGTGTTAAATTAGACTGATTTTGTTGCAGAAATGACGTAGTAATTTTAAGAGTTTGACAACCTCAGCCTCGGCTGAGGTTTTTTGTGAGAAAAATGAGAAATAGATTATTTCAATATTTATTGTAGCGTAAGGATTCAAAATAACAGAGTCTAAAAATATATAGTTACCAAAAGGTGCACATAGCCAGTTAAATTTGGATGTATATCGTCTCTTTTGGTAAGGTTATAAACGAGTTAGCGGTCATTGTAAGGGCGACACAGACGACAGAATGATAATGATTTATTTGCTGCATAAAGACAAAAAAAGAAAATAAAGAAAATGCCAGCCGCACAAATGGCACATTTGGTTTTGCCAGACACACAAGCTGAACCTAAGCAAAACCAAAAGAACCATTTTTTGCCAACGCACAGAAAAACATAAATTCGACAATCTTTAACTAAGAAACAAATGCACATAATTCAAAACAATCCGTATCGGACAATTGGTTTGCTTGTCGGTGCAACAGCAGCAGAGCAAAGGAGGCAACTGACCCGACTTCAAAGATTTTTAGAAGCTGACCAAGAACCAGAAGACGATTTTAGTTTTCCGACACTGGGACGATTGCATAGAACTTTAGACAAAGTGACTGATGCCGCTTCAGAACTTAACCTTGACAACGACAAAATGAATGCTGCTTTGTTTTGGTTTTACAAGGGCAACCCTATTACGGACGAACCAGCTTTTGACGCAATTAAAGAAGCAGATTTAGACCAAGTAATAAATATTTGGACAAAACTCACTTCAAATGGAGAAGTATCACAGCGAAACGCCTCCGCTTATAGCAATTTGGGAACACTTTATTTAAGTGGAATTTTAGAAGGAACAAATACTAATGAGGCACTTTTGGAAAAAGGCATTTCTTTAAAACTTAAATTTCTTGAAAGTGATTTTATAAAAGATTTCAAAGCGTTAGCTACAGATGAAACTTTTAAAACAACTAAAAAAGAACTTCAGCTTTTGTTTCTTAATCAAGTGCAAGCCGAAATTGAAAAAACTGGTGGAATAACTTCAAATAAGCTGCTTGACATTTTGACCAAGCACGAATTTTCAGCAAAGGAAGACTTTTTGAAAGGCTTTGTCCTGAAGCCTATCGAACAAATTGAAAAGAAAATTGAAGAATCAAAAACTAAACGAAAAGAAAATAAGGCGAATGCTGTAAAAATAGGGGAAGCACTTCATAAGCAGACTTCTGAAATTTTGAAACAGCTAAAATCCATTTTGGGAGCATCAAGTGTTAAGTATTCTTCAATTGCAGACAAAGTTGCTAATGAAATTTTGCAATGTAGTATTGATTATTTCAACCATTATCAAGAAAACGATAATGATAACAATTACTTTGAACCTGCTTGGAAACTGGCAAAATCAGCAGAAGCAATTGCGATTGGTAAGCTCACAAAAGATAGAATTACAGATAGCTTAAATACGCTTGAAGAAATGAAAAACAAAGAAATTTCACAAGCGATACAATTTTTACAATCTATTAAAGATACCTATGAAGAAAATAAAAGAAAAATAAAACAACAAGTTAAGCAAATAGAAGAAACAGATATTGAAGTTATATTAGGACATAAAACTATTAATCATAGAGCAGTAGAAGACAATATTAAAAATTCAATAGATTGGCAGAAGGTAAATGAATTGTTGGTTACCGTATTGTCCGACAATAATTTAAAAAAAATCAAAGAAAGTGATAACAATCAAAATAAAATTGAATTTTTAGAGCTCGCAGATTGGCTAAAAGAAAATTCGTTAAAAAGTTCTACAATAATTACAATCATAAACAATACAAGAAGATACCACCAAAACTACCATTCAAGATTCTGTCTTCGGATGTAACCAACACTAACAACCATCCATTATTTAACAAATTCATACGATATATTGGATTAAATCTCAATGTGCAAGTAATAGAGGAAAAATCAGTTACTTTTTATATAAAGTATATTAATCCAAATGGCAGCATAAACCGTAACTCAAAAAATTCTCCGAATGGTTATACTCGTTCAGAAACACATAGTTTTAATATAAGCACAAAGTCAATTAATTTTTCAGGTTGGGGAAATTCGGACAAATGCACATATGATATTGGGGAACATAGTATTGAAGTATATGTAGATGATTATCTCATTCATAGGAAGAAATTTATTGTTGATTTAGCACCTTCTGAAAAATTGGAAATTGACCTGAAAAAAGAAGAAAACAAATTTAAAGAAATAAGCAAAACTCAATACTTCAAATCTGAATTGGAAACTTTAAATTCTCAAATTAATGAAATAAAGGAATGGAAATTTTTAAGAAGCCAGTCTGATCGAGTAAGGCAAATAAATGAACAACAGCAAAAAATTAACAGTCTCCTTGTAAGGGCTGACAATGAGAAAGCTTCCCTTTTAAACAAACAGCAATCTATCATAAATGAAGTTAAATCCAAAATTCAAAAGGCAAAATATTAATATGAAAAACCAAATAGCAACCGCAATACTTCTATTTTTCTCAATTGGTACATTCGCACAAGTAACCAAAGAAGATTTAGATATGGAAATAAAACCTTTAACTGAGAAGGTTAAAACGGTTCAAGCAGAAAACAGCAGACTAAAATCTGAAATTGGAACACTCAATGCAGAACTTTCTACTGTCAACAAAAGTCTAGACAGTTTGAAAATAAAAATTCTGGATAGCACTACCGCCATAACTCAAACAGCAAATGAACTTGGAATAAAAATCAAGGAAACTGACGACAAAAATGAAGGTAAAATCACCGAAGTTTCTGAATCATTAAGCAAAAAATCCCTTTATGGTATTATTGGAGTGCTTATAGCAATCTTGCTTTCAGGGCTTCTCTATTTGTTGTTGAGCAAAAAGCAGAAAGCAGACAAAACGGATGTTGAGGGACAATTGTCGCAAACTAGAAAGACAATTGCAGAAGAACAAATTCAGATAAACATTAAATTGGCAGAACTCTACAATGGTCAAATGGAACTTATAAAAGTTGAGAGAAAATCCAATCCTAGAAATGGAGAAATTGACCACACATTACCATTGAAAGTGGCAGATGAAATTGTAAAAATGCAAATGAATTTAGCCCACATGGATAGTAAAATAAAAGGGCATAGACATCTTTCAATTGCAGTAACTAATGTATTTGATAATTTCAAGGCAAATGGCTATGAAATAATTGACCATTTAAATAAACCCTATAATGATGGGATGAATATGCAAGCTACAAAAGAACCTGACCCAACTCTAAAGGAAGGAGAGCAAATTATTCGTAGGGTAATTAAGCCCGAGATTTATTTCAACAACAAAATAATTCAGCACGCACAAGTGATTGTTGGATATGGAGAATAACTAAAACTTAAGTACAAAAAACAATGGCAAGAATAAAAATTGATTATGGTATTGATTTGGGGACAACAAATTCCGCAATGGCTAGAATGGAAATGGGAGAACCAGTGATAAAAAAATCGTTGGATTTTCAAAAAGACACAGTCCCATCTTGTATTTCCATTTCTAAAAAGGGAGCTATAGAGGTTGGCGATAAGGCATTAACACAACTAGGAGTAGATAAAAGATTAGAGTTTCAAAATTCAAATTATACTTCCAATGTGTTTATTGAGTTTAAAAGAACTATGGGAACAGACAAAGTTTACTATTCATCCCACCTCGGAAAAGACTTAACATCTGAAGAACTTTCAGCAGAAGTATTAAAAAAACTAAAACAGCCAATTACAGAAGAAATTGTAAACGCTGTTGTAGTTACTGTTCCTGCAAAGTTTGGAGCAAATCAAAAAGAGGCAACAAAAAAAGCAGCTGTATTAGCAGGCTTTGACCATGTTGAATTATTATCTGAACCAGTTGCAGCAGCTTATGCGTATGGAGTAAAGTCCAAATCAAAAGATGGATATTGGGTTGTATTTGATTTTGGAGGTGGGACATTTGATGCAGCACTACTTAAAATTGAAGAAGGAATATTTAAAGTAATAAGCACTGAAGGGGATAATTATTTAGGCGGCAAGAATATTGATTTCGCAATAATCGATGAGATTCTATTGCCCTATTTCAAAGAGAATTACGAAATAAATGAACTTCTTGCTGATGATGAAAAATTGAATAAATTCAGAAATCAGTTTAAGGACAAAGCAGAGCAATTAAAAATATCACTATCAACAAAATCAGAAGAAGATTTAATTTCTCAACTCGGTGAAAATTTCGGCAATGATGATTCAGGCAATCCGTTTGAATTTGATTTAACAGTTTCAAGAGAACAATTAAACAAAGTTCAAGAGCCATATTTTCAAAGAGCAACAGACAAAACCAAGGAGCTATTGAAGCGTAACCATTTGAAAGGAAGCCAAATAAATGCACTTATCTTAGTTGGTGGCCCTACATTGACTCCACTCCTTAGAGAAATGCTCAAAGAGCAAGTAACTGAGAATGTTGATTTTTCTGTTGACCCAATGACAGTTGTTGCTAAAGGTGCAGCACTTTATGCCTCTTCAATTAACAGAGAAACCGTAACTCCCCAATCAAACAAAAACTCCATTGAATTAGAAATAAATTACGATTCTTCAACTGTAGAAACTGATGCCCTAATTAATGTGAAAATTAGAAACATTGAAAAGTTGAATGGAGAGAAAATATTTGCAGTAATACATAGAAGTGATGGGGCTTGGAATAGCAGCAAAATCCAATTGGAAAGCAAAGCTAAATTATTTGATTTGCTATTAAGAGAAGGAACAAATCATTTTGAAATTAAAACTACAGATAGCAAAGGAAATTATATTGAATGTTCACCTTGTGAACTTACAATAAGATGTGTTATTGAAGGTGTGATTGGAACTGGAGGCGGTGCTTCATTACCAATGTTTTGGGGTATAGAGATTAAAAATAAAAAGACTGATAGAATGGAATTTGAACCTTTAAAAGGTTTAGAAAAAGATAAAGAACTAACATCCAAAGGTCTTATAGGAATATCAAATGGAAGGACTACTTCAAGCCAAATAAGACCTGGAATGAAACAGGATTTTCTCCGAATTCCAATATACCAAGGAAATAATAATGCAAAAGGTTCAAGGGCAATTTATAATGAACATGTTTTTGACTTAGAAATTACAGGTGAAGATTTACCAGCCTTATTACCCGAAGGCAGCACTTTTGATTTAACCATTCAATTGGACAGAAACGAAAGTATTTCAGGGAAAGCCTATTTTCATAAACTAGAATATCAACACGAATTTTCGGTAGATAAGGAACATAGAATTTCAATTCCAGCTATTTACAAAATTGAATCAGAATTTAGGGATGGTTTTAGAATAGTTCGTGAAATTGAAAATGCCAAGGTTTTAACAGATAATTCTGAGTTGATAGAACTGAAAAAATCACTAACGGAACTTCAAGAGTATTATGAAAAAGGCAAAAGTGATGAAGATAGACGTAAGGAGGTTTTTGATAAAATGCGAGAAATTCTTATAAAGGTTGATGAATTGGATAAAGGCACGGGTTGGGACAGACTCGAAAAAGAAATTCGACATGAATTCGAAAGACTTGAAAGCGCAAATGATGATTTAGGAAATGAACAGACTAACGAGTTGTTAGAAAAATTACGTGCTAAAACAGATGAAGTAATTCGCTCAAAAGACCAAGATCTAGGTCGAGAAGTCCTTGAGGAAATTGAAACAATGTTTGTTGGTATCACTCTAATTTATCAACTGATAGGAAGTATTAGAAGATGGGATGAGCATTTCAATAGAATTGAATGGAAAAACCCAACAAGAGTCAGGCAATTGGTAAATCAAGGTTTACAGATTATCGCAAATAATCCAACAGAAGAAAGACTTTTGCCAATTTGCATTGAATGTGAAAACAATTTGCCCGACCAATTATGTAGTGGATGTGGCAGAAAGAAATCACAATGCGTATGTGTTTTCTAATTTATTGAACCAATAGTAATGCAAAAAGAATGTGAATATAAATTAAGCAAAGGTAGTATAGCAAATGGCTATTTTGTTTTATTTCCTATAAAGCAAGGTAGCAATGCGGAAACATACAGAGTAAAAGGGAAAGACGGTAAACTTTATTTCCTTAAACTGTTCAATTATGCGAAACTTCATCGTTCAGCATTTGACAGCGAAAACAACTTGCTTGAAATAGAATTTCTAAAATCAATAAAACATCCAAACATTGTTTCATACAGAGACAGTGGAGAGTTAATTTTTGAAGAAAAGAAGTTTGGCTTTTTGGTGCTTAATTTCATAGTGGGTGAAACTTTAGCAGAAAAAATCAGTAGAGAGCGAATTAATTCTCTATACGATTTAAAACAAATTATTTCAGCCGTTTTAAATGGACTAAATTATTTGCACAGTTTATCCGAACCGATAATCCACAATGAAATTACGCCTCAAAATATTATGCTTGATTTGTCGGGTGACATTCCACAAGCAAAAATCATTGATTTTGGCTTTGCCCGTTCATTTCATCAATCTTCAAAGGCATATAATAAAGAAGGTTTAAACTTGAATTATGTTGCTTCTGAATGTTTCAATAGTTTATACTCTGCTCAATCTGATTTATTTTCCGTTGGAGCTTTAATGTATCATTTGCTTTTCGGAATGCCGCCTTGGTTTAAAGACATTTCAAAATTCAAAGCAGACAGAACAAAAGCCGAAGATGTAATAATTGAGGAACGTAAAAAACCACTTTCATTTCCGAAAATTTCCAGCGACATAGTTGATTTTGATGAGTCTATTTTAAAAATATTAAAGAAATCATTACAAACCGACCCTGAAAATCGTTTTCAATCGGCAAATGAATTTGCACAGGCCTTAAATGGTGAAATAGAAATTGATGATGTTGATACCATTCAAAAGGTAAAATCAAATGAAAAAGACGAGTTGAAAATTAAAACACAGAAAGCCAAAGGAAAAGGATTTGATGCAATTGCAGGAATGAAAGAATTGAAAGCACAATTGCAATTAGACGTAATTGATGCTTTACACAAACCCGAAGAATATGCAAAGTATGGCGTAACCATTCCTAACGGAATGCTTTTATATGGTCCTCCAGGTTGCGGTAAAACATTTTTTGCCAAACACTTTGCTGAAGAAGTCGGCTTTAACTTTATGTTGGCAACTCCTTCAACTTTGAAAAGTAGGTTTATCAACGCCACACAGGAAAACATTGCAAAGATGTTCGAAGAAGCAGAAAAAAATGCGCCAACAATCATATTCATAGATGAAATAAACGAGCTTCTTCCCTGTCGAAACAGTGATGCTCACGAAATGGCAAAAAGTGCCGTCAATGAAATGTTGGCTCAAATGGACAGAACAGGCGAAAAGGGAATTTTTATAATCGGGGCAACAAATTATCCCGATATGATAGACCCTGCGATGTTAAGAGCAGGGCGTTTGGACAAGAAATTTTATTTGCCACCGCCAGACTTTGAAGCCCGAAAAGCAATGTTTGAAATGTATTTGAAGAACAGACCGCTTGACTTTGGTATTGACTATGACAGCCTTTCAAAATTGACCGAAAACTACGTTTCATCTGATATTGAATTTTTAGTAAACGAAGCTTCTCGTTTAGCTTTGAAAGAAAAGTCAAGAATAACAATGAAGATATTGGAGAGCATAATAACACACACAAAGCCTTCAGTTCCGCTTCAAGAGTTACAGAAATATGAAACATTAAGAGCAAAAATGAATTCAGTTTATAACGAACAAAAAAATGACCCTCCAAGAATCGGTTTCAAACATTAATACAAAATAAAATGGAAACAATTTCATTCGACAAACTTTTGCTTAAAACAGCCTTTTGCTGTATGGCTTCCGATGGCAATATTGATAAAAGAGAAATTGCACTTATCAAAACAATGTGTGAAATTTCACCTCTCTTTAAAGACTTCAATTTTCAAGAGGAAATCAATACTCTTGTTAATAAGATCAATACAAGGGGAAAAGAGTTTATTTCCTATTATTTTGACTTATTAAGAAAATCTACTTTAACAGAAAAAGAAGAGTTGACTTTAATTGATTTTGCCATTCAGACCATTAAATCGGACGAGCAAATTGAATATTCAGAAATCAAGTTCTTTAAAAATATTAGACACAGACTGAATGTGAGTAATGAAATTATTTTGGCTGTATTCCCTGATATTGAACAGTTTTTAGAGGAAGACATTGTAACTGAATCTTTCCTCGACAAGATAACAAATCAATATTTGGAAGCTGCTGAGTTACCACAATTTGAGTTAATCAGCATTGACACCAGTTCACTTGACGTTTTGAAGAAAGATGAATAAAGCAATTAAAATAGTTTTAGCGATTTTGTTTTTTCTCTGTTTGGCAGACACGCCTTACGGTTTTTACCAGTTTGTAAGGTTCGCTGGACTAATTGGGTTTGCAATATTGGCTTATCAGGCAAACCAACAAGGCAGACAGACTGAAATGGTTATTTACGGTGGACTTGCATTGCTGTTTCAGCCGTTTTTCAAAATTGCACTTGGCAGACAAATATGGAATATAGTTGATGTGGTTGTAGGCATAGGACTTTTAATGTCAATATTTATGAACCCAAAGGAAAGCCATCCCTAAAAGCAAGCACATTTGCAATTCGCACAAGCCAACACACAGACCGAAAATTGCAAAAGAGCTTGCGTTGCCATCGCACGGACAGTAAGACAATGCAGCAAAAATGAAAAGAAAAAAACGAGAAAAATGAACAACGAGCCGCTAACTGGAAAAAACGGTGAAATTGACCACCTGATTCCAGTTTAAATTGACCACCATTTCCGGGGCAAACTGACCACTAGATTCCGGAGCAAATTGACCACTGTTTCCGGAGGAAACTGACCACCTAAAATCAGTTACTTTTTTTCATGTCGTTACCCATACTTTCGTTCAAAAAAGGAACGGATTATGGCAAATAAATTAACGGACATGAGTAAAATTAGAAAAGCGATTAAGTTGCATTGCAGCGGGAAAAGTAAGCTGTTTATAAGCCAATATTTATCCTTATCAAGAAATACAGTAAAGAAGTATATTTCCCTTTTTGAAGTTCAGGGGTTGACCATTGAAGAGATCAATCAAAGGACTGACCTTGAGTTGGAAACGTTGTTTTCACACCCTCCGGAAGAGTCCATTAGCCCTCGATTACAAAAGCTATATGAGTTTTTCCCTCATATGGAACGGGAGCTCAAACGGGTTGGCGTCACGGGCCAGTGTATGTGGGAAGAGTACATTAAAAAATATCCCGGGGGTTATCAAAGCTCTCAGTTCCGGGAGTATTACAAACTGTGGAGCCAGAAGGTAAACCCGGTGATGCACATGAACCACAAGGCAGGCGACAAGATGTTTGTTGATTATGCAGGCAAGAAGCTATCTGTGGTTGAAAAAGATACAGGAGAGGTAAGTGAAGTAGAATTTTTTGTTGCTGTTTTAGGAGCAAGCCAATATACCTATGCAGAAGCCACGCCCAGCCAAAAGAAGGAAGATTTTGTTGTATCGGTAGAAAATGCCATGCGTTTTTTTGAAGGCGTTCCGGCAGCCATAGTTCCGGACAATCTAAAGTCAGCGGTGATAAAAAGCAGCCGTTTTGAGCCCACCATCAACGAAACACTGGTAGATCTGGCAGAACATTACGAAACCACTATTCTACCCGCCAGAGCTTATAAACCACGGGACAAATCATTAGTTGAAGGTGCTGTTAAAATATTATACCGCAGGATTTATGCTGCACTGAAGGACGAAACGTTTTTCTCCATCGCGGAACTGAACGATCGCGTTGGCGACCTGTTGGATGCACACAACAACAGAAAGCTCACCGGCCGTCCATACACACGTTTTGAGCTATACAATGACATCGAGAAGGACAAACTGTCGCCACTGCCCATCCAACGCTTTGAGATCAAGTATCAGGCGCAGGCAACGGTCATGCAAAATGGTCATGTGCAGCTTAGTTGTGACAAACATTTTTATAGCGTGCCGTATCAATACATCCGCAAAAAGGTGAAGGTGATGTACACCAGAACAACGGTCGAGATTTACTTTAAATACAATCGGTTGGCTACCCATCCCCGGGACTACGCACTTTACAGCTACACAACCACACCCGAACATTTAGCGAGCACCCATCAATTTGTAACCGATTGGACTGCTCCCCGGTTTATCAATTGGGCAAACAGTATCGACCCGGTTGCCGGGGAATATATCTTTAAAATCATTGAAAGCCGAAACCATCCTGAGCAGGCGTTTAAAAGTTGTATGGGAATACTTTCGTTTGAAAAGAAGGTTGGCAAACAAAGACTTATCAATGCCTGCAAACGTGCTCTTGACTTTGGAACCTATAGTTTTAAAGCCATACAAAACATCCTTGAAAACAACCTGGATATGATTAAGGATGAGACAACAGAAGATCCGGAATTGCCCGAACACAACAACATACGAGGGAAAAACTATTACAAATAAACTTAAAATCAAATTATTATGAATGAATCAACGTTAACGAAAATGAGACAAATGAAGCTTTCCGGAATGCATGGTGCATTTAAAACTGCAGTCGAAACCGGGAAAACAGACCATTACACCATCGATCAGTTTGTGTCCATGATTATTGATGCCGAATGGGACGAGCGCCACAACCGAAAAATAGAGAGACTAATTAGAAATGCCAAGTTCCATTACAAATCAAACATCGAAAGCATCACTTTTGATCAATCACGGAACTTGGAACGCAACCTCATTTTACGACTTGGAGAGTGTGAGTTCGTAGAGAAGAACGAGAACGTTTTAATCACAGGAAGTACTGGTGTGGGTAAAAGTTATTTGGCAACGGCACTGGGTTATCAGGCATGTATCCAGGGATACCGGGTAAATTACTTCAATACATCGAAGCTGTTTTCCAAGTTAAAAATGGCAAAAGCCGATGGCTCATACTTGAAGGAACTAGCGAAAATCGAAAGGCAAGATGTTATTATACTCGATGATTTTGGACTCCAGGCACTCGACAGTCAGAACAGGATAACGCTGTTGGAAATCATTGAAGACAGACACAATAAGGGTTCTATAATCGTTACTTCACAAATACCGGTTCAGGGATGGTATGATATTATTGGAGAAAAAACCATTGCTGATGCGGTATTAGACAGGCTGATTCATCAGGCTCACCGCATCGAATTACATGGAGAATCAATGAGAAAGAAAAAAAGTATCAACAAGGAATAATTTTTACAATTTTGAATATGAATTACGGCATGAAAAAAAGGTAGCTTTTAGATGGCATTTTTAGGTGGTCAATTTAAATCGGCAACGCATGGTCAATTTGAATCGGCACAGGGTGGTCACTTTGACCGGAATTTACACTTTACCACCAATGCGAAGCATGGAGGAAATTCGATCTAAAAACAATAATTCACTTGCAGGGCTGTCAATTCTTAAACTGGTATTTACATCGCCTCTGTCAATCTTGCCTGTGAATGGAGGATTTGCTAATACTATATCGTATTGACCAGCTTCATTGTATGATTTGCTTAATGAATCCTTGTAGTCTATTTTAGGATTATCAATTCCATGCATCATTAGATTCATCAACCCTAGACGTACCATTGTTACATCAATGTCAAAACCATAAAAACTTTCATCTAATACGGTTTTTACATTCTCATCAATAAAAGATGAATAGGTTGCCATTTCAAACCCATCTTCATCTTTCTCTAATTTTCTTTTGTCTTTTTTGCGAACTAAATCAGTCAGGATATATTGATAGGCACCAAGTAAGAAACCCGCAGTACCACAAGCGGGGTCGGCAATTCGGTGTCCTAATTGCGGCTCAACCAATTCTGCCATAAGTTTAATAATGTGTCTTGGAGTTCTGAACTGTCCGTTTTTTCCAGCTTGTGCAATTTCACTCAACAACATTTCATACACATCGCCTTGTATGTCTTGAAAAGTATGTCCACCATCACTGGCATCTTTTTCTATTTCAATAAAAATTTCTTCTATTTTATTTATGGCTTCATAAAGGAGTGTAGGTTTTTCGATAATAAAAACCGCATTGACCATATGTTTGGTAAATGGAGAAGTGTCTCCATTTAATTTTTTAATAAATGGGAAAACGTTGTAGCGAACATGTTCAAGCATTTTATCTGTTGGAGTGATGCGTTTAAATTGGCTCCAACGAAGTTCTTGTTTTGGTCGAGGTTGTTTTGCTTTTTCCAATGCAATTTGCATCCCCTGTTTTTCTGTTGGGTTTTCAATGCTATCAATCGGATATTCAGCTTCGTTTACATAGGGAATGTAATTGCCGCTGAACCTTTTTGATACATATTTTTCACCTGTGAATTTTGCATCCCCTTCCATTTTAATTTCCATATCGTCTAAACGCTTCATGAAAAGTAAATAGGTAATCTGCTCAATGGCGGTAAGCGGATTCGCAATTCCACCACTCCAAAGGGCATTCCAAAGGCCGTTTATTAATGCTTTAAGTATCGGATTATTCTGTAACATATTTTAAGCTGCTATTAATTTTTCGGTGAATACTAAAATTTCGTCGATTTCCGCAGGACTGAAAACACCTCTAATACCTTGCGGATGAATTAAGGTAAAAGGAGATTCAATAAGATTCCGTTTTTGCAAATCACCTTTTTCCAAAATGAAATTGCGAAGCAAATCCATAAATTGTAATTGGCGACTTGTTAAATAACTGTGTTTTGAAATAAAATCATCAAATGCTTTTGATACCGTTTCATTAAAAGATTCTAAGATTTCAATTCCTAGTATGTGTTTAATGAATTGTACAAACTGTGCTTTGCGGTGGTTATATACTCTTCGTAATAAGTCAATTGTAATGTGTGGGTGTTCATTGTGTAATTCTTCTGCCAGTTGATCTGCTTCTGTTGCAGATATTTCTTTGCCTTCTTTTATTTTTTGCAAAAGCGGATTACTTGAAACTAATTCATTTACTTTTTGCTCCAACAATTCCCTGTATTTGGCAATGCCTAACGCTTCGTGTTGTGGGCCAAACTCCACATATTCCTTTTCGCTTACTAAATCTTTAAAATTAAATTTGGCAGGACCTAGCGGAACTATGGATTCTCTGAACCGCATTAATGGAGCAATCTTTTGAATTAACTCGTCAAATTTTACTTCGGTAATAGTTGACCAGAAATAATTTGTTTGCGATTGCCTGATTAGTTCTCCTTCTTTAGCAATAATGTTTACAGACATCGGCAATTCCCCAATTTCTTCAATGATACTGTCTTTCAGTGTTTCAAACTTTTCTTTCTCATCAGATAGTTTAGCAAGTGAAACTTCGACAATATCCTTTTCAAATCGCATTGCTTTAAAGTCGGTATCAGAAACGGTTCTGAATAATGGTTTTACAACAGCCCTTAAAAATTCAATTTTGTCGCTTGATAAGTGATTCCAAAAGTTTTCATCCTCTAGCCTTTGGAGTTCATGTTTTGCATCTAAAATTACTATTGAGTTTTGCGGAAGTGTCGCAACTTGATTCCTAAGTTTTGCAATTTCATTATTTGCAATTTCATTTTCATTCAATTCAATAGCTTTTTCAATCTTGTCTAAACGAACGCCAAACAAACGAACTGGCAATGGGATTTGTCCTTTTAATTCTTTCCCTCTTGGATTTAATTTGAAATATTCAAAGTTGTCCCAACAATCTAAAATTAAGAATCCGTCTTTCTTTGTACACCAAGGTTTTATTTTTTCAGCTTCCAGCAAACGAGTTCCTCTACCAATCATTTGCCAAAATTTCGTGTAGCTGTAGACAGGCTTTGCAAAAACGAGGTTAACCAATTCTCTTACATCAATACCAGTGTCCAACATATCAACGCTTAAAGCAATGCGAGGCATGTCGTTATTGGTAAACTGGTCAAGCAAACCACCTTTTCCGTAAACTCTTGGGTCGTCACTTACTAGAACTTTAGCTAATTCACCTTTGTATTCTGGATAAAGAGAATCGAAAATTTCTTCCATGCGTCTTGCATGGGCTTTAGTTGCACAAAAGAAAATAGTTTTTCCAGGCAAAACACCATTTGCATCTTTTATGCTTTCCTCCATGAATTCGCGAACTATCAAAGCATTTGTACCCCGATTAATTACTTTCTTTTCAAGTTCAGTTCCTTCATAGTTAATTTCCTCAATCTCTTTCCCTTCAAGGATTAAATTCTTTTGATCTTCAAGCGCAATTGTTCTTTTACTTATTCCCTCTGCCTGAAACTTGGTTTTGATTTTCATTACCTGAAAATTGCACAAGTAAGGCGGGATGTGATTTATCGCTTCGTCATAAGAATAGGCATAAGTTGGAACGCCATCTTCTGTTTCAAAAAGCTGAAATGTGTTGTGGTCAATTACATCGGTTGGTGTTGCAGTCAACCCAAGGGTAATTGTATTGAAGTATTCTAAAACTTCTTGATAGGTGTTATAAATACTTCGGTGACTTTCGTCAACGACAATCAAATCAAAGAAATGCGGACTCAATGTTTTATCTTCATTACGAATTACATTCAACATTGTCGGATATGTCGAAACGTAAATTCTCCTATCTTTTACAATTTCCTTTTCTCCTTGTTTTGGCCATCTTGGCTCATTTGGCAAATGCTCTTTAAAAGCATCAAGAGTTTGGTCACGAAGGGCAATTCTGTCAACTAAAAACAAAACTCTTTCTGCCCAACCTGTTCTCATTAAAGCATCAACTAAAGCGATACAAGTACGGGTTTTACCCGTTCCTGTAGCCATAACTAAAAGGAATCTTCTTTTTCGCTTTTCAACTGCTTCTAAAACTGCTCTAATTGCAGCAATTTGATAATCTCTTCCAGCAATTTTTGTATTTATGAATTCACCAGATAATGATTTTCTTTTTTGTCGAATGTAGGTGTACCGTTCTAGGTCGTCTCTTGTAGGAAAACCATAAACCTTTTTGGGAGGATAGTTGTCCAAGTCCCAAAAGAATATTTCGTGTCCATTGGTAAAGAAACAAAATGGAAGTTCTCCTCCAAATTGTTTTTGAATGTTAAAACAATATTGTTTTGCTTGTTCTTTTCCAATATTTGCGTCAACTGTTGATTTCTTTGCTTCAACAACCGCAAGCGGTTTTCCTTCTTTGGCTAATAAAACGTAATCACTAAACTGTCTACCTACATAAGGGGTTAGGGCTTCTTGAGCAAGATCTTTATCAACGATAATATCAAATTCTTCAACTACTTGTGAACGGTCGCTAACATTCCAACCAGCTTGTTTTAAGCGGTTGTCGATTATTTCTTTTCGTGTCAGTTTTTCGTTTTTCAAAGCTATTTAATGTCTTTGGTTAGTTAGATGTCCCGTTTGTTGAGTTTAAAAACCAATAAATGGATGGTTCAATTATCTATTAATATTTGCTAATTATTAATGTTTTTTCTTGCCCTCGAAAGATAAGATATCAAAATAAGAAAACCATTATTGTTAATCATTTTTTTGAAATTGACCAGTGTCAACTTTTTTTGAAATAAGTTTGAATTGATCACAAAACAAATTTGAAATCCATTTTCAGTAATAGTTAATTTGGTTTAGCTATAAAAAGTTAAAAATATGGATTTGCAGTTAACAAATCTTTAGTCTTCCGGAAAGATTTCAGTTTGAATTACAGGTGCCATATCCTTAATTTTCAGTTAGGTATATTCGTATTCTTCTTTTAATGAGCGTCGTCCAGTATGTATAAGTGTTTCTTAAGATATCTGGCTTCAAACTTCGGTAATTCTGGTATTTCGACTTTAATCTTACAGATTATTGCCTTGGACTTTCAGATTCAAATATCATTCTTATCTTACGTTTACTGTATGCTGACTTTTGATCCTTTTACCACTTGATTTATCAATACGGATGGTATTTCCTTTGGAACTGAGCATTTGATCAGACTTTTGATTTGGGCCTTACTGTCAATTTGCTCTAGGTTATTTCTTGCTCCTTCCTGAAGAAGTTCTACTCACTCAAGTTAATTTCTGTTTATAAATTACATGAAGCTACGCCCATTGCGCCCATGTAAAACCAAAATATTTCCTTTAATTCATATGGGATTGGGCGTATGGAAGTATTGACAGCCGTATTTGCTGATTATTATTAGTAATTGCTTTTGTTGTCCTTTTTTAAATTTAAAAGTTACAAATTGTCATTCATCTATGGTTTAGTTTAGATTAAACCAATCTTTTTTAAACCGTAATTGTCTGGTTTAGTATGGGTATATATCTATATACCCCATACAAACTAAACCAAACTATAGATTGTCTTATTTCCATCTCGAACACTTGAAATAAGATCCTCATTATCAAAATGTGTAATAAATTTTTTTGCCTTGTTCACACCAACATCATAGACGTTTTGAACAGCTGACAAAAGCTCTGCATAGGTCTTCTGTTTTTTCGTCCGGAAAATTTTATTTTTCAGAATTTCATAGTGAGCTCCATTATCCAAGTCTAATGGGTGAGCACTTTTCTTGGTGCGATTTTCTGTTTTCATTGCTGAAACGTCTGATTCACTGATTAAATAGGGAAGACCAGATTCATCAACTCCAATAGCAAAAGGCCGTGGTTCTTTATCTCTTGACTCAATGACTTCCACAATTGAACATTGCGGGTTCATTTTGTCTTTCGTCACTGAAATTGTAGTTAAACTCTTATTCAGCATCTCAGTTCCAAGATGCCCACGTGCATTATTATCGCCTTTATTCATGTGCAAAGTGCAATTGATATGAATATCTAATTCCTCCGTCCATTTCATCAGTTTGGAAGTAATCATCGTAGCCTGTTCTTCGTCATTTATTGAAGTGATTAAATCACGTATTCCGTCGATGAAAACAACTCCCAAATTCGGTGTATTGTAAATTATGAATTCAATTAGTTTCAGTCGCTGCTGAGGTGTAAATTTTCTCAGCGAGTAAGCTTTGAAATTGGGAGGATCGTTGACTTTGATTAATTGCTGAATTCGTTTTGCAGATTGCTGTGCATGATATTTTCCTTGTTCTGTATCTATGCTTACAACTACGAGCTTGTCTACAGGCAAGAAGGACCTTATCCTGCCATTGCTCATATTTCCTACCAATACAGCCATAAGCAGAGTATTCAGAAATGTTTTCCGACTTTTCGCCTTGCCTATTGTCATCGAGAAATCTCCCAGGTTTAACACCGTTTCTCCGTCAATAGTAAGGACCCTTTGTGGTGACATCAATGGCTTAGATAGATCTATTTCAGCTTCTGCAGCCATTTTCAACAATTCTTTAGTCGGTTCATTTTTCAAATTTTTGACATTGTTTGATGTTTCTTCCGGATTGTTGAGTTCACTAAAAACTGGAGAAATAGATTGTGGTTGTGATTGAAAATGAGTACCTTTGGTTGGTTCAAAAGGAGTAGTGCTCGGAAGGGGCTGCTCTTTTTTCATTTTTGACCTCTCTTTCTTTTGGCCTGATCCATTAATCTTTGGAAAGATGCGGGATCTTGTATTTTGGTAATTTTCAGTTTGTTTCATCGGTATATACTTTCTCGAGTAAATCAAAGGTTGATTCATCCAACTCAGCCAGGAATCTCGAAGGTTGCTGGAAATATGCATTGTATCCCGGAAGAAACGAAGGGTAGGTCACAAAAAGGTTCTCTTTCGCTCTTGTACAAGCGACATAAAATAGTCTGCGTTCCTCTTCAATTTCATCCTCAAACATAGCTTTTGAACTGGGAATAATTCCTTCCAGCGCATGTATCACAAAAACGGTGTGCCACTCCAATCCCTTCGCAGAATGAATCGTCGAAATAACAACTGGTGGCTCTTCTGTTTCATCAATCAATGGCCCAACGCTCGGAACCATTTGTTTTGATGGTGGGTTCAACACGAAATCTGATAGAAATTTTTCTACAGTACTATATTGTGCCGACATCTGTTGAATCATATTGATGTCGATTTTTTTTGGTTCAGGGTCACTATCCTTCAATTCCAGCAAAGGAATGTAGTGAGATTTGATGTATTCAATTTTATCGATCAGTGGAACTTCATCTGGCATTATTCGTTTTATTACCATGCCCAGTTCACGGACTTGTTTAGCGTAATTGGATTCAGGAATATTCTCAAATGATCCGTCGTCCTTTAAATAAAATAGAATCTTATCTGCATTCTTGGGACCAATACCCGGCAGTAATTTCAGAACCCTATGCCAGGCAATTTCGTCCTTGATATTCTGTGCGATCCTTAAATAAGCCATAATATCCTTAACATGCTTTCGCTCCGTGAATTTTGATCCGCCAAAAACTGCATACGGAATTCCACGTTTTGAGAGTTCGAGTTGAACGTATAAGTTACAATGACTATTTCTCGATAAAATAGCTATCTCGGACGTAGGAACGCCTGTCTCCTTCAATGCACGTACTTTATCAGCAATAAACTCAGCTTCCTCGTAGGTATCGTCAAAGTTGCATACTTGTGTCTTCGGTCCAAGTTTCTTTTTTGACCAGAGCTTTTTCGGGTAACCAGTAAGTGCCTTTTCAACGATTCCATTTGTGAATTCCAGCAGTGAAGGTTGGCTACGATAATTCTGTTCTAGCTTAATAATTTTGCAATCAGGAAAACTTTTGGGAAACAGCAGAATGTTTTCGTGATTTGCTCCCCTAAACCCATATATGCACTGCATGTCGTCGCCAACAACCATCAAGTTATTGTTCTTCGGGGACAAGAGCTTTACAAGTTCGAACTGCATAGTATTCGTATCCTGGAATTCATCAACCAAAACATATTGAAATCGCCTGTTGATCGTTTTCCTGAATGCTGGGTTTTCTTTTAGCGCAATTACTAGAAATTCAATCATATCGTCAAAATCTAATAACGAGTTAGCCTTTTTGTAAGCTGCGTATTCGTCGCGAATTAGCTCTAAATCAGGAATATAATCCTTTAGCCCTGTAAATTTGGATTTTACAACCTCGGCAATGGAAATCTGTTTATTTCTGGAAGTTGAGATAATCTCGAAAATTCGTTGTTTGTATGGAAAATCCGTGGCTTGAGTATTGTAATCATGATCTGTTCTAATTTTGTCTATAACATCTTCAGAATCTGGATTATCCAGGATGGTAAAATTTACCGAAAGGCCTAATAATTTGGCGTACTGCCGGAGGATGGTGTTTGCGAACGAGTGAAAAGTACCTCCTGCAACCATTCGACCTTTGTTTTCTTTTACCAGAATCGAAACCCTGTCCTTCATTTCATCGGAAGCTTTTTTCGTGAAAGTCAAAAGCAAGATTGTCCGGGGATCGATTCCTTGTTCAATAAGCCAGGCAACGCGATATACCAATACCCTAGTCTTACCGGTACCTGCCCCTGCCAGCACTAAAAACTGGGCCATTTGATTTAACTGCCTGATATTGCTCCGGATTTAGGCTCTTTTCAAAATCGATTTTTTCTTTTTCGTTGTTTAAAACAACCATTAAATTTCTTGCAGATTGTTTCATGGCTAACGAATTTTATCAATGTAATGGTCACTCATAAATTTCTCGAGATCAGCTCTTTTTTACATAAATCTTAGAACCGATTTGACTGAAAGGAATCAATCTTTTGTCCCGATAGGTTTGCCATGTTTTTCGACTTATGCCAAGAATTTTAGGAACTTGTACTGATTCAACATACTGTCCGTTTAACTCTGCCTCTGATTTTTCCTGCAGAATTGTTTTCAGTTCCGAAATGTCGGACTCAATTTTTTTCGAGGAAGTTCTGCGTGTAAATTCCGGTCAAAGTGACCACCCTGTGCCGATTCAAATTGACCATGCGTTGCCGATTTAAATTGACCACCTAAAAATGCCATCTAAAAGCTACCTTTTTTTCATGCCGTAATTCATATTCAAAATTGTTAAAAATTATTCCTTGTTGATACTTTTTTTCTTTCTCATTGATTCTCCATGTAATTCGATGCGGTGAGCCTGATGAATCAGCCTGTCTAATACCGCATCAGCAATGGTTTTTTCTCCAATAATATCATACCATCCCTGAACCGGTATTTGTGAAGTAACGATTATAGAACCCTTATTGTGTCTGTCTTCAATGATTTCCAACAGCGTTATCCTGTTCTGACTGTCGAGTGCCTGGAGTCCAAAATCATCGAGTATAATAACATCTTGCCTTTCGATTTTCGCTAGTTCCTTCAAGTATGAGCCATCGGCTTTTGCCATTTTTAACTTGGAAAACAGCTTCGATGTATTGAAGTAATTTACCCGGTATCCCTGGATACATGCCTGATAACCCAGTGCCGTTGCCAAATAACTTTTACCCACACCAGTACTTCCTGTGATTAAAACGTTCTCGTTCTTCTCTACGAACTCACACTCTCCAAGTCGTAAAATGAGGTTGCGTTCCAAGTTCCGTGATTGATCAAAAGTGATGCTTTCGATGTTTGATTTGTAATGGAACTTGGCATTTCTAATTAGTCTCTCTATTTTTCGGTTGTGGCGCTCGTCCCATTCGGCATCAATAATCATGGACACAAACTGATCGATGGTGTAATGGTCTGTTTTCCCGGTTTCGACTGCAGTTTTAAATGCACCATGCATTCCGGAAAGCTTCATTTGTCTCATTTTCGTTAACGTTGATTCATTCATAATAATTTGATTTTAAGTTTATTTGTAATAGTTTTTCCCTCGTATGTTGTTGTGTTCGGGCAATTCCGGATCTTCTGTTGTCTCATCCTTAATCATATCCAGGTTGTTTTCAAGGATGTTTTGTATGGCTTTAAAAACTATAGGTTCCAAAGTCAAGAGCACGTTTGCAGGCATTGATAAGTCTTTGTTTGCCAACCTTCTTTTCAAACGAAAGTATTCCCATACAACTTTTAAACGCCTGCTCAGGATGGTTTCGGCTTTCAATGATTTTAAAGATATATTCCCCGGCAACCGGGTCGATACTGTTTGCCCAATTGATAAACCGGGGAGCAGTCCAATCGGTTACAAATTGATGGGTGCTCGCTAAATGTTCGGGTGTGGTTGTGTAGCTGTAAAGTGCGTAGTCCCGGGGATGGGTAGCCAACCGATTGTATTTAAAGTAAATCTCGACCGTTGTTCTGGTGTACATCACCTTCACCTTTTTGCGGATGTATTGATACGGCACGCTATAAAAATGTTTGTCACAACTAAGCTGCACATGACCATTTTGCATGACCGTTGCCTGCGCCTGATACTTGATCTCAAAGCGTTGGATGGGCAGTGGCGACAGTTTGTCCTTCTCGATGTCATTGTATAGCTCAAAACGTGTGTATGGACGGCCGGTGAGCTTTCTGTTGTTGTGTGCATCCAACAGGTCGCCAACGCGATCGTTCAGTTCCGCGATGGAGAAAAACGTTTCGTCCTTCAGTGCAGCATAAATCCTGCGGTATAATATTTTAACAGCACCTTCAACTAATGATTTGTCCCGTGGTTTATAAGCTCTGGCGGGTAGAATAGTGGTTTCGTAATGTTCTGCCAGATCTACCAGTGTTTCGTTGATGGTGGGCTCAAAACGGCTGCTTTTTATCACCGCTGACTTTAGATTGTCCGGAACTATGGCTGCCGGAACGCCTTCAAAAAAAACGCATGGCATTTTCTACCGATACAACAAAATCTTCCTTCTTTTGGCTGGGCGTGGCTTCTGCATAGGTATATTGGCTTGCTCCTAAAACAGCAACAAAAAATTCTACTTCACTTACCTCTCCTGTATCTTTTTCAACCACAGATAGCTTCTTGCCTGCATAATCAACAAACATCTTGTCGCCTGCCTTGTGGTTCATGTGCATCACCGGGTTTACCTTCTGGCTCCACAGTTTGTAATACTCCCGGAACTGAGAGCTTTGATAACCCCCGGGATATTTTTTAATGTACTCTTCCCACATACACTGGCCCGTGACGCCAACCCGTTTGAGCTCCCGTTCCATATGAGGGAAAAACTCATATAGCTTTTGTAATCGAGGGCTAATGGACTCTTCCGGAGGGTGTGAAAACAACGTTTCCAACTCAAGGTCAGTCCTTTGATTGATCTCTTCAATGGTCAACCCCTGAACTTCAAAAAGGGAAATATACTTCTTTACTGTATTTCTTGATAAGGATAAATATTGGCTTATAAACAGCTTACTTTTCCCGCTGCAATGCAACTTAATCGCTTTTCTAATTTTACTCATGTCCGTTAATTTATTTGCCATAATCCGTTCCTTTTTTGAACGAAAGTATGGGTAACGACATGAAAAAAAGTAACTGATTTTAGGTGGTCAGTTCTCCTCCGGAAACAGTGGTCAATTTGCTCCGGAATCTAGTGGTCAGTTTGCCCCGGAAATGGTGGTCAATTTAAACTGGAATCAGGTGGTCAATTTCACCGTTTTTTTCCAGTCTTAAATAAGTATCCGAGATAGTTACAGGATCATTTAAATCAGCAATCATATTTCTAATAGTAGGTTCAAGGCTCTGCATCGTTTTTTTACTACGAGAATAATCAACAATCAAATTAAAGAAGGCCATGACATCGTGTACAAATCGAAGATCAACATTAGTGATACTCAAATCATACATTGCTATAATTTGTGGATCATCAAGATACCGGCCTAATCGCTTTAACGTGCCTAACGTAAATGCCAAATATTTTAAATTTGCAATTTTCTCCTTCGGCCCACGTTTTGATTTTTCTTTTCTAATTTTCAGAAGAATACGATCCAGTTCATGAATATCAAGAGATGTTTCGGTGCTATGATCGTAAGCAAATTCTGCAATCAAAGATTCAAAAGAGGTCCTTCTTTGCACCCAAATCGATCTAACATATTGAGCTTTTCAAAATAAGCATCAAATTTGTCCACGGTGAATGATTGATACTCAGGATCCAAATAACCTGTTGAAACCATCCATTTTCCTTATCCAATCGACATCCGATTTATTATTAATGTCTTCCTTTGCTTTCTCTTTGGATAACGGGTAAACATTTTAAACCTAACCTGTTTATTTCTTCTTTCAATGATTGAACCACAGCCTCTGTTAACAAGTTTATCACTTTTGTATTCTTGATTTCCAGTGGGTCTTTCTTGGGAATATTTACAATGTCAGTTTGAAGTTTGCCGCCGGAAAACAATCCAATTAATGCCGAAATAATTTCTTTCCTTAAACTTCAAATCTTCACGAGAAGTTAAATTGTTTTTTTCAAGTCTAACTTTATTGCTATCGTGTTTTTTGCATTGAATCAACATAAAATCATACAGAGGTTCTACGTACTCAACCATGTCGTGAGGAATTAACTTTTCACGAAAATCCTCTTTTTTAAACGTCTCCTTGAATTTTCTGTAAACATCTAGAGAAACGATATCATGGGAGTTCTTCCGGTGAAAATGAAGTACAAGCAAGAAAATTTTTTTCACTTATTAATTCATTCATGGTTGATAGTTTTCTTTAGTTAACCGTTCTTTTTAACTTTTCTATTTTTAATTTCCGTTATCAAATGTTCCAATTCATCAGGATCCATTTCACTGAGTTGTTCTTTTCAAGATTTCAAGAGGGATCGGCTTTTTTCTCTCAAAAAATTGAATTCATTACAGCATCTGTTTCTGAATTATCAAAGTTGCCCATGTAACCCTCAGTGACAGAAATATTTGAATGACCTAGAATGTTTTTCAGGTAATTATTGTCAACCCCTTTGTCTTTTGCAATTTTTGCAAAACTGTGTCTTGAAATATGAAATGAAATGTTTTTTTTAATTTCAGCTTTCAACGCACATCTTTTTCAAATACTTATTAATCAATGCATTTTTACTGCCAACATGTATTGTTAAGCTTGGCAATTAATTCCGGTGGTAAAGTTGCTTTTTGTTCTTCTGTCACCGCTTTAGCAAAGGGGGCATCATTATCCAACAATGGAAAGATGTAATCTGTCGGATTATTTTCGTCCTTAGAGTATTTTTTTAGAATATCCATCGCCTTAGAGTGCAATTGTAGGCTCCTGTCTTTCTTCGTTTTTCCCATTCGATACTCCAATCTGCCGTCTTCTGTAATATTCCTCCATCGAAGTTGAATTAAGTCTCCGGCTCGTATTCCTGCCAAATAAAAGGAGAAAAGGAAATAATTTTTACAATGCCAAATCAAACTTCCCTCAGGTAATTCGAGCTCTTCAATCCGTTTTATTTCGGCAGCATTTAGCTTTTCTTTGGGCGAACTTACGGCAGTATCATACTTGTAGCCTAAAAATGGATTTGCATCAGGTTTTATGATCTTCTCAACTTTAATAGCCCTATTTATTAATGTTTTGAAAATTATCAGATTTAAGCTTATCGTACTTGGATGCAGTTTTGCTTCAGGATTTCTTTTATTCTTCAGTGAATGTAAATAAGCTTCAAACTTTGACAAAAAGGCCGTCGTAACTTCAGAAAACAGAAGCCCTACTTTGTGTGATTCAGCCAAAAACCCCTCCAGTTTATTACAGAAACCATTATATTTCTTATAGTTCCGGTGTCCGCCTTCCTTTAAAATATCTTCCGTCCTCTTTTTTGCATATTCCAAAAAGGAAGTTGACACCTCTGCTTCACTTAGTTTTGACTTGATTAATTCTCCAGAAGCCTGTCCGATTTTCTTTAAATCCCGATAAGTATTTTTTGCTTCTTCGATCTCACCCTCGAGGATATTATTCCAAACCTTGAAGTTAGGTTCAGATGTTCTGATCCAACTCCCATATTTCGCTTTCCGATTAAAATCGTTCTTACTCTTAAGTTCGATTGAGGTCTTTTTCCTAAAATGTTTTTTATCTTGTGTAATTCGAAGTAGAACACAGTAGGTTTTTTTCTTTGTCGGTCTATTGTTAAGTTCAAGGTTAAATGTAATGCCCATATTTGCCTAATTAAAATACAAATAAAGATAAGGATTCTTTATAATTACTGAAACTTTTACTGAAACTATTTGGTTATTTCATTACATTTATTTACTTTCAAATATTTAATATTTATTATAAACACATATCATACAGCACATTACAAATATACTTAAATGTATCAAAATGCAATATTAGTACCCCGGCTTCGGGTACAAACAGCAAAGCCTCTGAATATCAGAGGCTTTGCTGTTTGTAATAACTTTGGAAATAAAAATCTTATCCTTTTCTCGGGATCACTTCGGGTTGTTCGCCCGAGACGAATTCTGGTTAAAATCCTTTTTCTCAGTACCTGCATTATCGATGTTCACATTTGATTGTGAGGTTTTATTGCTTCGCGACGAATTATGATCCTGCGATTTCGTTGAATTCAAATCAGATTGCGCCTTATAATAATCGTAACCTTTTTTACTGTTGGCCGAATTATTTCCATTCTGCGCTTCCGATTGACCTATTGCAGCTTTACTTTCAGTCCGGTTGCTTCTAACCGTATTGTTATTTTGAGCTTTCTGGCTTGGATTCACTTCTGGTTGAACTCCATTTGTTGTTGTGGTAGTTTTACTTTGTTCCTGCGCACTCAAGATAAACGAAGAGCAAACCAGTACTACAAATAAGGTTGTTTTGTAAAGTGATCTCATATTTCGATCTTTAAATTATTAGTATAAATGCTTTTAAAAGCTTACTGTAAGCATTATCGATTGGTCAACCAAATCGTTTTCAGACAAATTCAAGTCATGTACCTGATGGAAATTGTACTCCATTCCGACCTTCTTGTAGAATAATCCGGAACGCACGAGAACAGATCTACGACTGGAATCAAAATCTCTAAAGAAGTTTTCCCGGGACAAAGCAACAGCTTTGGCGTTCAGCACGAAACTTAGCGACTCTGAAATTTTCGAGTTCACATTTACCTCAATTATCCCACTAAAACCTGATTCAAAATTGGAGTTGTTGCCAGCAATATCAACCGTTTCAAACTTTTTATTCAGAGTTTGCTGAAAGGCATAGCCCAATCCATAAGTGAGTTCCCAGGTGGTATTATCCTCTTTCTGATAAGAATAATGCTTTTGACCAAGGAATAGCGTTTGATATAGAAACAAAGGATCGAGAAAACCAGTTGGTTTATCGTCAATAGTTCCTTTACCCAAGTTCGTTTCGGCCGTCGTTTCAAGAAAAAGCCTGATTTTAGGTACTTTTATCAACGGTACAGAAGGAGTGATGGAGAGAATAAAAGCGTCCTGCAATTTCTCAGCATCCTGACCCTTAACCTTACTCTCGCCATATTGCATAAACAGGGTTGAACTGAGATCAAATTTTTTCCCGATGTAATCAAAATCTGAATTTACTGTACCCAACCATTGCAAATTAGTAACCCGGGTTCCGCTGGTATTCGAATCGCCAAAAGTAAGCCCCAGGCTTGGCCGAATATGAAATTGAACTTTTTTCTCACCACTTTCAGCTTTTACCGAATCTTTCGACAGAGCTTCTAATTTTGGAGCCGACCTCACAGGTAGAGTTTTAACAATTAGAGTGAAGACAATAAAAACGAATAATATAGCCCTATGATTCATATTTTCAATTTGTTATAACATTTAAATGCGAACCTTTTACAATTGAACTTTATTGCAAGACATCCAAACAATAAAAAAATTGCACTAGTGCCAAATGCTATTTCATTAGGGTTACGTGTCCTGTTTTTGTATGCTTCGAAGCCATATATTCGCCATTCTCAACCGATAAATTGAAGGTTGCTTCGTAACGTTTCGCAACACTACTACCAGTATTAGATTCGCCCCAGCTCCATGAAACAATCAAGTCACAGTCATTATCTCTTCCATCCGATGGCAAAGTAAACTGATCGTTTATAACTGGTAATTTTGTCGACCGTCCATTGCTGGTGATCATGACACTTAAATCACTCATTGAAACTTTTCCAGAACCCATCCCAGAACCTCCCTTTGCCAGGGTTGGAGAACTTTTATCTAATTCCTTGGTAATTACGAATGGTTTATGCTGCCTTTTCCCTGTTGGCAAACCACTTGCTGCGTCTCTGGGGCTAACAATCTCCTGTTCAAAGCTGATAGTACAACTGCCATCGGCACATCGAATTTTTCCAGTGCAAACCGCTGTATTTTGTTCAACCGATCTGTCGTTTGACTGATTACTCTTAGTTTTTGATTTGGAAACCCCCATCGTTTCCTGTGCAAATAACTGACCGCTAAGGCCTACTGTTTAATAGTAAAAGCAAATAATACAAAAGTTCTCTTTTTCATAGCTGATAATTTTAGGTTTATAAATAATTCTTTCACTGTTTACAGGTAACTACTTATTTGAAGCGCCAGTTCCTTTGGTTTTTATGGCCACGCAAGCGCCGGCCTCCATTGTTAAGATGAAATGGCACTGGCAATATGTTTTTGCTTTCCCCGAATTTGAAGCGCCCCAACTCCATGAAAGGATTAGGTCGCATTCGCCATCCGGACAATCAGAAGGTAAACTAAACTGTCCATTATTTACAACCAAGTTGCGAAACTGATTCCCCCCAGGATTTTTACCTCCTTTTATAATCAAACCTCCAATTGGATTACCCGGACTTCTTTTTCCTGAAGCTTGTCCTGTTGCCACATCACGTGGACTATTAATTTCAGAAACTGAATTATCAGCCGAACTCACAATAAAACTGATTGGCTTGTGCATTCTTTTTCCGGTAGCTAATCCAGAAGCGGAATCTCTGGGGCCTTTTATCTGATTGGTAAAAACAATATCACAACCAGTCTCATTCGAAGCAATGTTAACCACACATTGGGTTTGAGTCGCAATTGATTCTTCAGTCCTATTATTCTTAATGTTACTTCTACTGGTGTTTACGGTTTTTAAATCCTGTGCAGATAAGTGAGCCGAAAAACAAAACATCGCAAAAGATGCAGTTGCAAAGAAAATTTTTTTCATAGTTTGTGATTTTTAGGTTTCTAATTTGCATTCTAAAAATAAAGACAAATAAGTCTTTTTATTGTTTAAAAATCAGTAAGGATTAGGCAATGAAAGTCCTTTAAAAATTAGAACCTTGAATTATTCTTCCAAAAAATAGCATTTAAAAGAATGTTTCGATATATTTGGTTTGCTCAAAAGTTATCAACTATTTCTTGAAAAAATGAACGAAAAAACGTACCCAAACATTCTGATTGCCGAAGATGTTGAGTCTAACTTTCTATATTTAAAAGCAGTATTAAGCAAACTAAATGCGACTATTTTTTGGGCTAAGAACGGTATCGAAGCTGTTGAAATATGTGAAAAAAACCAGATTGATTTGATATTTATGGATTTGCAAATGCCTGAAATGAATGGATACGAGGCTACAGAGATTCTAAAGAAAAAATTCCCAAATCTGCCAATCGTTGCTCAAACCGCATTTGCGATGTCAGACGACCGCGAAAAGGCTCTAGATTCAGGATGCGATGATTACCTTGCAAAGCCAATCAAATCAAAAGATCTTCTGGGTGTGGTTGAAAAATTTATTAAGCTATAAAAACCTAATTCACGCATACAAAAAACGTCCATCATTAATAAGGTGGACGTTTTTTGTAATATAAGCTGAACATTAATTACACATCTATCATTACTTTTACAGCCAAATAACTGGAAATACTATGTGTTGCAACGATTCAAAAGAGGAAAATCCAATAGATTCCAATCAGAATAAACAATTTCTATTAGATCAGAGATACCTGAAAATGGCTGCTATCTGGGCTCAAAATTCTTACTGTAAGCGGCGCCAGGTAGGGGCCTTGTTGGTTAAAGATAAAATGATTATTTCTGACGGATACAATGGAACACCGTCAGGATTTGAAAATAATTGCGAAGACGAAAACAACCGGACCTTTCCGTACGTTTTACACGCCGAAGCCAATGCAATTACCAAGGTAGCCAAATCGAACAATAGTAGTGATGGAGCAACGTTATATGTTACCTCTTCTCCTTGCCTGGAATGCTCGAAACTGATAATTCAGGCCGGCATAAAAAGAGTGATCTTTTACGATAACTATCATCATTACGATGGTATTGTTTTATTGAAAAATGCAAACATTGAAGTCGTTCAGGTGGAAATAAACAATTAGAAACAGGATTCAGAAAATAGATTATAAACAGATGAAAAATATCAAAATATATATTCCGGTTTTGTTGGCGGTAGCCTTAGTATCAGGTATAATTATCGGGAACCAGTTAAATCGCAATTCAGGGAATAATGCTCCGGCCACTTCCAATGTCAATAAGTTCGACGCCATCGTTAATCTGATTCAGAATGCATATGTCGATTCAATATCAACAGACTCGCTGATTGAAAAAACAATTCCGCAATTGCTCAAAAATTTAGATCCGCACACCACTTATATCCCTGCAAAAGAGATGGTTGGCGTTGAAGAAGAAATGAGAGGAAATTTTGGCGGAATTGGTGTTCAGTTCTCGATTCAGAACGATACGGTTATGGTGGTTGATGTGATTTCAGGAGGCCCGTCTTCCAAACTTGGAATTATGCCTGGCGACCGGATTATTACCGTAAACGACACTTCGCTTGTGGTTAAAGGCCTGAAAAACGAAAAGGTGCTTTCGAAACTTCGCGGCGAAAAAGGCACGAAAGTGAATGTCGGAATAAAGCGTAAAGGGTTTAAAGATCCAATTGCTTTTACCATTACCCGTGGCGATATTCCAATTTATAGTGTCGACGTCAATTACATGATTGACCCAACTACCGGGTATATTAAAGTAAGCCGCTTTGGCGAGCAGACTTATGAAGAATTTATGGATGGTATGAAGGCTCTCGATCAGCAGGGAATGAAAAACGTAATTGTTGATTTGCGCGGAAACCCTGGCGGTTACCTGAATGCGGTAATCAAAATGGTAAACGAATTCCTCGACAAAGGCGAGTTGATTGTTTATACACAAGGAAACGCTCAGGCCCGAAAAACCTTCCAGGCAGACAGTAGAGGAGCCTACCGCGACAAAGGAATTACGGTATTAGTTGACGATTTCTCGGCTTCAGCCAGCGAAATATTTGCCGGTGCCATACAAGATAACGACAGGGGCTGGATTATTGGTCGCCGCTCGTTTGGTAAAGGCCTCGTTCAGGAACAAATACCATTTAACGATGGAAGCGCCGTTCGGTTAACTGTAGCCCGTTATTACACACCTAGCGGAAGATGCATCCAAAAGCCTTACAATAAAGGAAATGATGAGTATTACAAAGACATCATGGAACGTGCCATTCATGGCGAGTTCCAGAAAGTTGACAGCATAAAATATTCGGATACAGTGAAATACAAAACTCTTTCGGGTCGAATTGTACACGGTGGTGGTGGAATTATGCCTGATTATTTTGTTCCGGCCGATACAACCGGATATTCCGATTATTATTCAAAAGTTACCCAGAAGGGCTTGGTTTACCAGTTCGCATTGGATTATGCCGACTCGAACCGGAAAGAATTTTCGTCCTACAAAACCTCAGCCGATTTTGAAGCATACTTCAATAAAGTAAATGTGTTAAACTTATTTGTTGCTTTTGCTGAAAAGAAAGGAATTAAGCCGAATGCTGCCGATCTGAAAGTATCGTCGAAGATCATTGAAAACCAGGTTAAAGCGTATATTGCCCGCAACATCATTGGCGAAAAGGGATTTTATCCGATCATTCAAAACATCGATAAAACTTTGCTTCAGGCCATCGAAAAAATAAAACTACCGATTCAGCAAAATTTAACCAGCGCTGTAACTAAATAAAAGGTTGATCGTCTTACGGGGTAGAAAGTAAGCGAATAACTATGAATGTAAAGGAATACAACCAATCGGTTGATCTTTTTTCAGATAATGTTTACCGATTTATCCTGAAGAATATCAAGGACGAAGAGCGTGCCCGTGATATTGTTCAGGATAGCTATGAAAAATTATGGAGAAACGCCGGGAACGTGAATTTTGAAAAAGTTAAATCCTATTTATTCACAACCGCTTATCATACCATGATCGACGTTCTGCGGAAAGATAAGCGACAAACTTATATGGCCGATTACCAGATCCCGGAAGATGTGCACGACAAACAATACTCTGATTTGGCCGAAATTCTGAATATCGCCGTCAACCAATTGCCTGAAATTCAGAAAACTGTAGTTCTTTTACGCGATTACGAAGGATATTCATACCAGGAAATTGGAGATATTACAACATTGAGCGAAGCCCAGGTAAAGGTTTATATTTACCGCGCCCGCGTTTTCCTGAAAAATTACATTGGTAAAATGGAGGCTGTCGTATGAAAATCACCAGAGATAATTACGAATCCTTTTTCATCGATTACGTTGAAGGTAATCTGCACGAAAGCATGATCGATCAGTTCCTGGATTTTTTGAACCAGAATCCTGATCTAAAAGAAGAACTGCATCTTTTTGAAGAAGTTAACCTTCCGGAAGAACATGTCGTTTTTCAGGAAAAGAAACAACTCCATAAAAGTGCCGCTGACGAAAAACGGAGACTTGAGTACAGTGCTATTGCTTATCTGGAAGGCGATTGGCATGCTGACGAAAACAAAACAGTAGAAACTTATCTTTTGGATAATGCTGAATTTAAAAGAGAATACGATTTATTTGCAAAAACTCAGCTGAAGCCTGAATTTGGAATAAAATATCCGGATAAACAGAAACTATACCGGAAGTCGGGAGCTACGATTGTGATGAGCAGGGTTGCCCGTGCCGCCGCAGTGCTTGCCCTGATTTGGGGAATAAATTCGGTAATTCAGACACAAAATACACAGGAATCAGGAAAAAGGAATCAGGAAATGGCTGAAGTAAGCCCCAAAGTGGTTTCAACGGTAAAGAAAGCTGACTCTGAAAAGAGCAGTCAGGAAACTACGATTCCAGCGAAAAATAAGCCTGAAAGAGCAAATAATATCCAGGAGAAAACCAAAGTTGAGCCGAAAGAAACACTACCAGTAAATTTGAGTCCTACCGACCGCGATTTGACTGCGCTGGCACAAATCACACCAATAGTTCCGCAACTCGATCAGGAACCACTGGAAACACAACTGGCGTTCTCGCGTTCGGTTAATTTGATGAAAATAAACGAGGCGAATGTGATGTCGGTGGAAGAATTTCTGGCCTACCAGGCAAAAAAAGTGGGTAAAGAAGGATTATTCTCGGCTCAGCGCATTGCACGTTTGGGACTAAACCTGGCATCGGAAATTTCGGGAGAACGAATCGGCTATAAGATGAAAGACGGAAAAATTGCCAGTGTTGATTTCGAAAGCAAACTGATGGCTTTTTCAATTCCGCTTGAAAAAAAATAAACCGGCTGTAACATTTTGAAACAGCTCGCCGTCATACCGGCAAATTTTAAAACTTACAGCCATGAAACAAGTTATTTTCTCTATCGTCGCACTTGCAGCATTCAGCCTCAATTTAAAAGCACAGGAAACCACCAGCGACATAAAACCATCCAACTCATCTTCTGATCTGGTTCTTTCAGCAGATACCGTTGATCAGCAGAAAACTCAGGATACGGCCATCGTACGTATCGGAAAAAAGGACATCAAGGTAATTGATCATGACGGCGGAACCGAAATTCTCTGGGGAAAAGGTAAACACCACAAAGATGACCCCAATAAATTCAACGGGCACTGGGAAGGCGTCGAATTCGGGTTTAATGCATTTGACAAACCCAATTACAGCATGTATAGCCCTGCCGACAAAGATTTTATGTCGCTAAACCAAGGCAAATCGATGGAGTTTGACCTTAACTTTTACGAGTTGAATATTGGCCTGGCAAAATCGTATGTCGGATTGGTTTCAGGAATGGGTTTAAGCTTTAATAATTACCGTTTCGATAACCCTTATACGCTGGAAAAAGGTCAGTTCATGACCGAGCCGGTTAGCTTGAATCCTGAAAACCTGTCGAAAACCAAGCTTGCAGTAACTTACCTGAATGTTCCGGTTTTGCTGGAGTTCCAGATTCCGGTCAACCAGAACGAAGGCCGGTTATTTATCAATGCCGGTTTAATTGGCGGAGTTAAAATCGGGTCGCATACGAAGGTAAAATACGGAGACAATAAGGATAAAGACCGTAGCGGATTTAATCTCAATTCGTTTAAATATGCAGCAACGGCGCGCATCGGGTTCAAAGACATCTGTTTGTTTGCCAATTATAGCCTGACCCCATTGTTCCAATCGGGAAAAGGTCCGGAACTTACGCCATTTACAATCGGCATCAGCTTCTTAAATTAAACAGAAACAATATTCAGAAAACCAAGAGGGAGTTTATCAAGCCAGATAGACTCCTTTTTCGCTTTCGATTACTTACCTTTGCTATTGAATAAGTTTGAAATGCTTGATTAATCTGGAATGGGAAAGTCAACTTTTGGCACTTCGAACTTTTGTCACTTTTCTTATGAAACGCATATTTCTGATATTTCTCTCATCTCTGGCTTTTTTTCTGGCATCCGCTCAGGAAAATGATTCCATTATTGTTGTTCAGAGTCCCAAGGGCAGGCTCTCGGGATTGATCGATGTTCAGGATTTAACCAACGAAGGGTATAACTACTGGGACGAGAAATTTGAAGGCCACTGGTCGGGAATTGAATTTGGATTCAATGGTTTGGCAAACGCTGATTACAGCATGTATCCGGCACTGGAAGACCACTTCCTCGACAATGATTTGTTACGCTCAAATGTGTTAAACCTCAATATCCTCCAATATTCGAGAGGATTTCAGCAAACACGGAATAATATTGGCTTGGTTACCGGTCTGGGATTGAGCTTCCAAAGCTATCATCTCGATGATAACACCACCCTTTCGGTTGACGAAAATAATAAGATACATCCATCGGTAATTTATTATGATTCCAGCCAAAAATCAAAACTATCAATCGCTTATCTTGAAGTACCTTTACTCATGGAGTTTCAGATTCCGATTAAGAATAACGCCAACCGACTCTATTTTTCGGCCGGCGTAACAGGAGCCAAAAAAATTGAATCGCATTCAAAAATGAAATACCATAAAAACGGGAAGAGAGAAAAGCTAAAATCGCCGGGGGATTATTCAATTAACGATTATAAAGTAGCTTTATCTTTTCATGTAGGTTACCGGTGGGCAAATCTGTTTGCAAGTTACGACATTGTGCCATTATTCGAAGACCGTCGTGGACCTGTTCTTTATCCGTTCTCGTTTGGATTAAAATTAATCTCATTCTAAATTAAATACTTATGAAACTTCTGCTGATCAGCAATTCGACCATGCCGGGCGAAGCCTATCTGGATTATCCCAAACATGAAATCAAAAAATTTTTGGGCGAGAAACCGTTAACTGCCCTTTTTATTCCATATGCCGCAGTAACATTTTCGTTCGACGATTATGAGCAAAAAGTGGAGGAGCGCTTTGCTGAGCTAGGCTTTCAGGTGAAAAGTATTCATCATTTCAGCGATCCGGTTCAGGCAGTGAAAGATGCAGAAGCAATTGTGGTTGGCGGCGGAAATACCTGGCAACTGGTGAGAATGCTGCACGATAATCAGCTTGTGGAAGCGATTCGCGAAAAAGTGCTGTGTGGAACACCCTACATTGGCTGGAGCGCTGGCTCAAACGTGGCCTGCCCGACCCTTCGCACAACCAACGACATGCCAATAATCGACCCCAAAGGATTTGATACAACAGGTCTGGTTCCATTCCAGATTAACCCGCATTACCTCGATGCCAATCCCGAAGGACATGGCGGCGAAACCCGCGAGCAGCGCATCGAAGAGTTTCTGGAAATCAATCCTGATATTTATGTGGTTGGCTTGCGAGAAGGGACGATGTTACACGTTGAAAATAATCAAATGCGCCTGATTGGAAACCGTACGGCCCGCATTTTCAGGAAGGGAACCGCTCCGGTTGAATTGGGTTCAGAAGATGATTTTAGCTTTTTGCTATAGGGTCTATTATCAATTCAGATCAAAATTTACAATAACAGGCACGTGATCGCTATACTGAATCCAAAAATCATATTCACCGACTTCTACAGATTGTAGTTTGTCTATCAGGTCTTTGGAAGCAAAGCAATAATCTATATGATAAGGCTTGTCTTTGTGACGATACATGAAAAGAGTTGGGTGTTGCTCTTGTCCTTGTATCTGATTGTGAAACGTATGGTACGAACTGTATATCCCTTTTTCTTCTAATCGTTTTACAACGGTAGAATGATTGCCAACTCGATACGCCCTATCCCAAATCGTATTGCTATTAAAGTCGCCAACCAACATGGTTTGCTTATTGGTCAAATATTGGTCATAAAAAAGAACGGCCTTCCAAACTTGTTCAATGTAGTGACCATCGGGATCATTCGGATTATTTGCCCATATGGCATAAAGAGTAAAGTCAAAATTGCCACCCGTTATCGCAATTGGAATGATCATTTTTAATTCTGGATTGTGATTATCTAATAATTTAAAACGGAAATTACTGTATGAGAAAATGCCAAGTCCTTTGTTCTGATTGGTTCCAAACCACAGAATATCTTTTGGTTCAGGAATATTGGGATTGATTTTCAATTTGTCAGGATGTTCGCATTCAGGAACAATTAAAATATCAGGGTTGTAGGCCAAAATAAAGTCAGCCTTTTTCCTGAAGGCCATATTGCAGTTCCATGTGATTATTTTCATCCTCTGATAATATTTCTAGAACACCCCATTCATTAAGTCCTCAACCAACATTCCGCTACTTTGAAATTCTTCATTCAACCCCAAAAGCGCAGTTTTTACCGCCTCATAATCATGCCGACAGCCCAATAGGCTTTCCGCCATTTTTTGGCTGATTTCGGCTTGAATCGCACCCGAAATGGAAGCTTCGGCAACATGACCTTTCTCTACCAGCAAACTGACGGAAATTGCGCCATTTGCCGTATCCAGCGTATTGGTAAAACGGTATCGGGGCGAGTAGCCAAAAATCCAGTCCCAGGTTTGGTATTTTTCGATGCTGAGTTTTTCGATGGCTCGAATATCTTCCGGAGTCGGTTCGTAAATCTGAAATTCCGGATAGTTTTGGCTGATTTCACTGAACAGAAAATCAGTAAATTCTTCCACCGAAATCGGATTTGGAAGATAATTTGAGATGTTGGTTACTTCGCTGCGGTTCGATTGCACCGCTTTATCTTCAAACTTCGACAAATCCACTTTCAGTGCACCTTTCAAGGCTTCCAGATGGCTGTCGAACAACAAAGTTCCGTGGTGCAGAACCCGGGTTCGATGAACATGTTCGGCATTTCCGGAGATTTTTTTACCGTCGATCAGCAAATCGTTTCGACCGGTGGTGTATGCCTCAACACCCAGTTTTTTCAAAGCTTCAATCACCGGAATAGTAAAAACCTTGAAGTTGACTTCCGAAATATTCGCCACATTCCGGATAAAGGTAAAATTTACATTGCCCGGATCGTGAAAAACAGTTCCTCCACCCGAAAGCCGTCTTGCAACCGGGATTTCGTGTGATCGTACAAATTCGTGATTGATTTCAGCCAATGCATTCTGGTGCTTCCCAACCACAACCGATGGTCGGCTTCGCCAAAGCATAAAAAAATCTTCCTGAAAGTTCTTCAGGAAATACTCTTCGGCCGCCAGGTTAAAATACGGGTCGGTGCTGGATTGATTAATGCAGAGTGTGATCATGCAAGCAAAATAGTAATTTGAAAATATTGGAACTCAATCTAATGCTTTTAACCTTTGTCTTTCTTTCCTAACGACTTCAGATATTCTTTGTTATAGGCTTCTCCGCGACTCACAAGGTATTCAAAGCAAACAGTATTATCCACAATCACTAAAATGAAAAAAGACCGATAAGATCCCATTCGGATACGGTAAGCATTTTCAAATCCTTCCAATTTCTTGCACTCAGTAAGTTTATCAACGTTTGGAGCGTTCTTAACTTCTTCAATTTTTCTGGACAGTGCAATTTTGTATTTTCCGGTCAGCTTTTGGGCAGATTTGATGAATGCCTTGGAATATTGAATATTCATGGCTTAAGCCAATTTTCAAATGCATTTTTCTCTTCCTCTGAAGCCATTATTTTTCCATCCGGTTCAGATAGTAATAACTCCCGGTATATTTCTTCGTCATTTACAAAGCTGGCTTCCGTAATCAACAAGTTCTCAATAAATGCTTTTAAACTATTTCCTTCGGCAGCAGCCATAATCGACAATTTTCTGAAGGTATCTTCCGGAATATCGATTAATTTTCTTTTTGCAGAAACGGTATTCATCTGTTTATTTTTTTCAAATATATAATATATATATCATATATACAATATTTTCTTAAAACTCTACCTGAACTCCAATCGTTGGCAGCACTGTTCCTGATTGATTTTTAACGGACCGAAGTACATATCGCGTTCCATTGTCGGCAGTCAGAAAGTTTCCACTGGCATCGGTTTCACGCACTACGATATCGGTCGATTGTGACTGAAAATTATACAGATTTTGTATGTCGAGGTAAAATTTCAACGTCATCTTTTTCAGGTAATAGGCTTTGTCAACCCGAACATCGAGCTGGTGAAAAACTCCAAATCGATTGGCATTCAGCTTCGAATAATCCAGATATGGCCCGCCTGTCAGGTTCCATGCCGAAATGAGCGACGAACGATTGAGGTCAAAAGGCGTATAAGGCAATCCACCTACAAACCGGAAACGTGTTCCGATTTGCCAGCCCTTTTTCAAAGATGCACTTCCGGTCAGACTCAAAATTTGTTTGCTGTCCCAGGCCGAAACGAGATAGTTCCCGCTTCCATCCTGAAACTCGCTGCGCACCAGCGTATACGACAAGTTCAGGTTATATCCTTTTGTAGAACTGATTCGTGCCTGAAACTCGGCTCCGTAAGCTCTTCCTTTCGAGGTAGAAGTCACTTCCTCATCGCCAATCACACCATAATCGGCACCTTTGTTGGCCAACGAAATGCGGTCTTTTACTGAGAACGGATAATTCCGGTAGTTTTTGAGAAATCCTTCGAGCGAAAACTGTACCGCTGTGGCTGGTTTAAATTCCAATCCACCAATGAAATGATCGACAGAAATGTATTTCAGGTTATCTTTATTGACAAACTGGTTATTTTGCTGGTACCCCAAAGTGGTGTAGGCCGGCAACTGGAAATAGCGCCCCGTATTCAGATTGAGGCTCCATTCCGGAGTCAGTTCGTACGAAGCCGATGCCCGTGGTGAAAACTGTTTCAGCGGGTTATTCATTCCTGAAGAATAATTGTTCGCATCCATGCGGAAACCGGCCGAAAGGGTCAACCGCTCAGCCAAAAACTCATGACTGATCTGCCCAAAAACTCCGTATTTCATCAGGTTCAGCTTCGTGTCGTAATTCACATTCAGGATATTTCCGTCGTAAAAACGTTTTTGCAGAGTGGCATTGCTGTACCGCGCAAAATCGATATTCGCACCAATGTTCGCCTTAAAACCATCCATTCGCATGTTGTTTTCGAACCTGATTTTGTTTTCCACTTCCTGCGAAGTGTAATCCAATATCTTGTTGTTCGGCGAGCTTTCGTCATTATCGAAATATTTGGTTGCAGAGTTGCTCAACTGACTGCGACTAACAACCAACGTTTGGTAACTTTTCTCCCTGAAGTGTTTGTAAACAGCGCCCAGCGTGTAACTCCACTGATTGTTCTCAGGCAACTGGCCCAAAATGTAGGTCTGTTGCTCGTCCGGATTCTGAATGTCAAGATTTAATGCATTCTGATCGACAGCACCCAAACCGATAAAGGTGAGTTCATTTTTTGGATCAAAACGAGTTTTTACCTTAAACTGCATGTCGTTGAATGTGGGCAAAAACGGCAACTTCAAAGCTGTAAAAAGCAACTTCAGGTAAGAGCGCCGTGCCGAAACGATGAAAGAAGTTTTTTCACTCAACGGTCCATCCACGGTTGCTGAAACTTCCGAAGCGCCCAAACTTCCTTTAAATCTGAGCTTGTCGGAATTTCCATCGACCTGTGCAAACTCGAAAACACCACTCAGCGCATTACCCCGGTCAGACGGAAATGCTCCGGAATAATAATTCACTTCGCGAATTAAGTCTGCATTCAGAATTCCAACCGCACCGCCGGAAGCGCCCTGCGTAGCAAAATGGTTGATGTTCGGAACCTCAACACCATCGAGGTAAAACCGGCTTTCCGACGGTCCACCTCCACGGATGATAATATCGTTCCGGAACGAAGGCGACGACAAAACTCCGGCATACGACTGAATAACCTTGGAAATATCGCGGTTGGCACCTGGGCTCTTTTCAATCTCGGCTATGCCAATGGTTTTCAGCGAAACCGGGCTTTCTTCCGTCTTTCGAAAAGGAGACACGCTCACGGTCACCTCATCGAGTTGAGTATCACTTTTTTCCATCCTGATCTCGACAAAAGCAACTTTGGCATTGCTGATTTCAATCTCCGACGATAGAGCCGAATGATACCCAATAAACGAAGCCTGAACGCGCACAAACCCGGGTTTCAGGCCATTTAACTGAAAATTACCATCATCGTCGGTAACTGCACCAATCGAAGTTCCCGAAACAATTACGTTCACAAAAGGCATCGGCTCGTTGCTCACAGCCTCAATCACACGTCCCTTCAACACTGCCTGCTGAGCCAAAAGACCAGTTTGACATCCCAAAATCAGGAGACTTATAAAAATCAACTTTCTCATATCTTGCTTGAAATTAATCTATCTTGTTTAATTCTTGAAATGCAAACTTAAACAAGATATACCTATCAATGTTTAAACGTCCCGTTTGTTTTTTATAAGTTTGCTTAAAATATAAGTTTATGAGATTGGTTATTCAAAGGGTAAGTTCGGCTTCGGTGGAAGTAGAAGAATTCGTTGTTTCTGAAATTGAAACCGGACTCTTGATTTTGGCTGGAATTGAAGAAACCGACACGGCAGAAGACATCGACTGGCTGGTGAAAAAAACCTGCCAGCTCCGGATTTTCAATGATTCAGAAGGTGTGATGAACCTCGATGTTCAGGAAATTGGAGGGAAAATCATTGTGGTCAGCCAGTTTACCCTGCACGCTTCAACCAAAAAAGGCAATCGGCCATCGTACATTCGCGCAGCCAGCCCCGAAACAGCGATTCCGCTTTACGAGCAGCTAATCGACGAATTCAAAAAAGTACTTGGCGGCAAAAAGGTTGGAACCGGGATTTTTGGTGCCGATATGCAGGTTTACCTGGTAAACGACGGCCCGGTAACAATTATTCTGGATTCAAAGAATAAGGATTTTTAGTAGCAAGCGGCTAGCAACTTGCTGCTAGTAGCTGACAAAAAACAGAAACATGGAAAACAAAAACATAACCCTTCCCGAAGCTCAGCAAATGGTCGACCAATGGATCAAAACCATTGGTGTGCGCTATTTCAGCGAGCTGACCAATCTGGCTATCCTGACCGAAGAAGTAGGTGAACTGGCGCGGATTATGGTCCGAACCTACGGAGATCAGTCTTTCAAAAAATCGGACGAAGGAAAAGATATGGCCGATGAAATGGCCGATGTACTTTGGGTTCTGATTTGTCTTGCCAACCAAACCGGTGTCGATCTGAACGAAGCTTTCCTGAAAAACATCGAGAAAAAAACCATCCGCGACAAAGACCGGCATCAGAATAACGAGAAACTCAAATAAACAGTTTAAAGTTACAGGTTTAAAGTTCAAAGTTGAACCTCGAATCTGGGATGAAACTGTCGATTAGAACAAAACTTCAAACATTGAACTTCAAACTTTAAACTCATTTTATATGTCATTAGAAACCTGCCCATTATCCATAGAAGACATCCAATCTGAACTGGAAGAAATACGAGAAATTGCTGCGAAAAACGGCAGCAAAAAAATGTACGAAAAAGCGCTTTCGCTCATCGACCTGACTACCTTAAATTCGACTGATACCGTTAGTTCAGTAGCTGCATTTACTGAGAAAGTGAATCAATTTCCGACAGCATTTCCCGGAATCAGCAATGTGGCCGCCATCTGTGTTTACCCAAACATGGCTCACACGGTGAAAAGCACATTGACGATTCCGAATGTGAAAATTGCTGCTGTTGCCGGAGGATTCCCGTCGTCAATGACATTTACAAAGCTTAAAATTGAAGAAGCACAATTGGCGGTTGTTGCCGGAGCAAACGAAATCGACATTGTTTTGCCTTTGTGGGCCTTTCTGGAAGGTCATTTCGAAACTTGCACCAACGAAATTTCGGCCATTAAAAAAGCCATTGGCGATGCCCATTTAAAAGTCATTCTGGAAACCGGAGTGTTGAATGTCGATCAAATCTGGCAGGCATCCATTCTGGCTATCGAAGCCGGTGCTGATTTTATCAAAACCTCCACCGGTAAATTGCCACAAGCCGCCTCTCCCGAAGCCGCTTTTGTGATGTGCCTTGCCATCAAACAGCATTTCGAAGAAACCGATCAGAAAATCGGGTTCAAACCAGCCGGTGGAATTGTAACTCCGGAAGACGCCATTCTCTATCTAACTATTGTTCAGGAAATATTGGGCGACCAATGGTTAACTCCTGAGTTGTTCCGTATTGGTGCCAGCCGCCTGGCCAATAACCTTCTCGAAAAAATTACAGGCGAAGCCGTAAAACATTTCTAGGTTGAAGCTGTTTAAATGAGCAAAACCCAAAATTCTATTAAAACATTTAAAAATTATGGCACAAATTACATTAAAAGGAAACGCAATTCAAACCATAGGTGAACTGCCTGCAAAAGGAACTAAAGCTCCTGATTTCGAATTGATTAAAAATGACTTATCCAAAGTTTCGCTGAAAGATTTCGCTGGAAAACGTTTGGTTCTCAACATCTTCCCAAGCCTGGATACCGGAACCTGCGCCGCATCTGTCCGTCAATTCAACAAGCTGGCAGCTGGTCTTGAAAACACAACTGTACTTTGCATTTCGCGCGATTTACCATTTGCTCAGGCACGTTTCTGCGGAACTGAAGGGATCGAAAATGCAATCACCGTTTCGGATTTCGCTACTGGCAAATTCGGTAAAGATTATCAGTTGGAAATTACTACTGGTCCCCTGGCCAATTTACATTCACGTTCAGTGGTGGTATTGGACGAAAAACACCAGGTAATTTACACCCAGCAAGTTCCTGAAATTGTAGACGAACCCAATTATGATGCAGCTTTAGCTTCATTAAAATAGAAAGTAAACTTTACATCTTTTCTCAAAAGCTGTTTGCCTGGTGCAGACAGCTTTTTTTTTGCATAAATTACCAGTGGACATCATTCAAGTTGTTCTTTTAAGCTTTACAATCACAACAATAATTTCGTCAGCGGTGTTTATGTAGGAAAATAGCTAATATGCACCCTGTTTTAAAAGAAAATATTCAGGAAATAGGTAAACCCTATTCCGATCTTCATTTTTTACTCGAATGCTTTGCCGAAGTTCTCGAAGCAAACAACGAAAAAGAACTTGTAACCTCAATTCCCTGGCTCAATACAAAGGTTTTCACTCCGGAATCCAAACACGAACAGAAGACAATTCATCTGTATTCCATTTGTTTTCAGCTTCTTAATTTATGCGAGGTAAATTGGGCTGTGCAAAGCCGGCGCAACAAACAACAGCAGCAAGGATCACAAAGTGTTAACGGAAGCTGGGCACATACTTTTTCAGAATTGAAAGAATCAGGTATTCGGCAGGCAGAAATTGTTGAAGCACTCTCACAATTGGAGATTGAGCCGGTAATGACAGCACATCCTACCGAAGCCAAAAGAACGGTGGTACTGAAATATTACCGCGAACTTTACCTTCAGCTGGTCATGCTCGAAAATCCCGTCTATACCGCTCTTGAGCGCGATCAGATCAGGTCGGCCATTAAAGAATTGCTAACCCGGCTTTGGTTTATCGACGATATTTACCTTGAAAAACCACAGGTGGAAACCGAACTCGAAAACGTTTTGCACTACCTCACCAAGGTTTTTCCTGATGTGTTTGAATTGCACGACCGAACCTTGGTACAAGCCTGGAACGAAGCGGGATTTCAGCCTGAATTGCTGCAAAATTACCGGTCGATGCCTAAAATAAGTTTGGGTTCCTGGGTTGGTGGCGACCGCGACGGGCACCCGCTCGTAACTCCTGAAATTACCCAATTTACGTTGCAGCGTTTGCGAACCGAAGCCCTGAATCTGACCAGTCAACGCCTGAATTCATTGGCTGACAGTCTCAGTATTTACACATCTGAAAACTCACTTTCAGATGAAATTCAAGATCGAAAAACAGAGCTGGAGTATCAGATTCCTGATCTGTCGGAGAATATCCAATTCAGTTCTGCGTCGCGCGAGCCATTCAGGCAATTTGTGCTCTTGTTGATCGAAAAACTTCCGGCGCGACAAAACCTTTCAGGAGGAAATATCCAATTAGTGCCCAACGAATGGAGCTACTCCAATTCCGGACAGTTAATTACCGATTTGGAAATGCTGCTTCGGGCACTTTCCGCCTGGGGCGCACCCATGCTGGCCATCAACGAGGTAAACAAAGCGCTGCGTTTTGTGCAGAATTTTGGTTTTCATCTGGCACATTTGGATATCAGGCAAAACAGCGAGTTTTACCAGAAAGCATTTCTTGGTCTGCTTGAAGATGTTGATACTTCTGGTTTTTCAATGAATTCCGATGAGTTGCTTGATAAGCAGTTTTTGCTTCAGGAATTAGAACTTTACCGGCCTTTTACCTATAGTTACTCCGGAAATATTCCTGAAACGACAAATGCTCTGGGGTACCTGAGCGTTTTGACCGGACACATCCGAAGATACGGACCGAATGCTTTGGGTTCAACGATTGTAAGCATGACGAAAAAGGTGGACGATTTATTCACGTTTTACCTGCTGGCCCGAGAAGCCGGATTGTACGTGAAAACTGAAAGCGGACCAGCTTGTCAATTGCCGGTGGTGCCTTTGTTCGAAACCATTGATGATTTGCATCGTGCGCCTGCCATTCTGGATGAGTTTTTGGCGCATCCGGTCACCCAAAATACACTACGGTTGCAAGCTCAGCGCAAAGGCTATTCAAAGCCGGTTGCCGAAGTAATGATCGGATACAGCGACAGCAATAAAGACGGCGGTATTCTGTCGAGTCTCTGGCACCTTTACGAAGCGCAACACGAACTGGCCAAAATTGGACGAAAACATGGTGTTGACATCCGTTTTTTCCACGGAAAAGGTGGAAGTATCAGTCGCGGTGCCGGTCCGATTCACTGGTTCCTGAAAAGCCTTCCGCCTGAATCATTGTGCGGCAAACTGCGACTCACCGAGCAGGGCGAAACCATCGAACGAAAATATGCCAACAAGGTCAATGCCGCTTTCAATCTCGAATTGCTGACTTCAGGAACTTTACGAAATACGTTGATGAATACCCATCAATCCGATCCTGAATTGTTTGAACTGGTAGGGTTTATGGCGCACGAAAGTTTTACGACTTACAATGCCTTGACGCGCCATCCCAGCTTTATCCGGTTTTTCGAGCAGGCAACACCCATCGACGTGATTGAAACCAGCAAAATTGGCTCCCGTCCTTCGCGACGGACGAATCAACGCACGCTGAACGATTTACGCGCCATTCCATGGGTTTTCAGCTGGACACAAAGCCGGGTAAACATTACCAGCTGGTATGGTGTTGGCAGCACATTATTACTTCTGAAAGAACAATATCCTGAAAAATATGCTTTGCTAAAACAGTTGCTAATTTCGCATCCTTTGCTTCGGTATATCCTGACCAATGTCGATTCGGGTCTGGCAGCAACTGATCCTGAAATTATTGAGCTTTATGCCTCATTGGTTGAGGAAGACCAAATCAGGAATGATATTTTGCCTATGATTTTGTCGGAGTTTAAACTCACGAAAAGCCTGTTGGCTGAATTACTCGAAAAACCGTTTGAGGAACGACGAAAAAATCACTATTATTCGACACAGCTGAGAGCCGTTGCATTGGATTTAATGCATCAGGTACAGGTAAATACCTTACGACACTGGCGAAACGAAAAAGATTCGGAAGATCCTGCGATTGCCAACAAGCAGAATATTATTTTGCTGAAAACCATTAATGCCGTAGCAAATGCGCTGGGCTCAACCGGATAAACATTTCACACTCAAAAATTGATATTTTAAACATTAACATGCAAAAGATAATTAGCAAATACTTCGACGAATTCTCAACGATGTCGGAAGCCTCACACAACGCAGTGTTAGAAATCGCCAACCGCGAAGGTATTGAAATGAATAAAATCATTGTGGCAACCTCGTTCTGCTTCGACGAGCTAAACCATCAGCCATCAAAAATGAACCTTCCATCGCCGCAAGGAACCTTTATCATGGGCGGTTTGGCTGGTTACCCTTTCGTTGGCGATATTGGTTTAACTGCCTTTGTCGACCACATTCCCGACGAAGGTGCGGCATTGTTTATCTTCGGATCGCACATCGGCATTTCGCGCTCGGGCGAAGTGGGTAAAATCAAGCGGGTTGGCCAGCACAGGCACACCAATACCTGTGGCGCATTGATGATGGTTCAGGAACACATTTTATCGGCCCAGATACACGAAATTGACCCGGCAGATTATTCAGCATTTCAACCTGAATTTCTGGCGCTCAGGCTTTTGCCAATGGCGCATGAAATCAGAAAAGCAGAAGTTCCAATCCTGAAAACCACCCATTTGGTTTACGACCAAATTGAGAACGAAATACTCAAGCTGATCATTAATAACAAACGGCTTCAGGCTAATTTCCCAGTGTATATTTTGGGCGGAATTGTGATTAATACGGACGAAAGCTTGCCCAATTATTTCTCACAGAAGGTGTTTCGGAAAGTAAGATAAAGGGGAAAGTCATTAGTCATCAGAAAAAAGGAAAGAGAAATACTGCATTTGTTCTGTTTCTTATTCCTATTTTCCCTAATGGCTATTGACTAATGATGTTTTCCAATTTTTATTTATTTCTGCCGGGTCGTGGTATAATTCACCAACTCGATCAGCGCTGTTCTTGATTCACTTTCAGGAAATTCCATGATTCCGGCAATGGCTTTTTCGCGGAATTCGTTCATCATTTGGGCAGCATATTCCAATCCGCCGCGGCTTACCACCAAATCGACCAACTCTTTCACCTTGGCCTGATTCTTATTTTTACGTTTGATCAACCGTAGAATCCGGCTACGTTCGCCCGATTCGCAGTTATTCAGCACATAAAGCAATGGCAATGTGATTTTCTTTTCCTTGATATCATTACCTGTAGGTTTCCCCAATATTCCTTTGCTCTGATAGTCGAAAATATCGTCTTTAATCTGAAAAGCAATTCCAACATCAAGTCCGATACTGAACATCTTTTCAACGATTTCATCATCTTTAGTAACCGATGCTGCGCCAATGGCCATGCTGGTTGCAATCAGCGAAGCTGTTTTTTTCCGGATGATTTCGTAATAAGTTTCATTGTCGATATCCAGTTTACGGCTTTTGCGCATTTGCAAAATTTCTCCTTCGCTCATGTCTTTCACTGCCCGTGAAATAAGGTGCAAAAAACGGTATTCCTTCTGGTCAAGCGTATTCAAAAATCCACGGGCAAGGATAAAATCACCAACTAAAACCGCTATCTTATTTTTCCACAAAGCATTGATTGAAAAGCTTCCGCGACGTTCGTACGATTCGTCGACCACATCGTCATGAAGCAAGGTTGCAGTATGAAGTAATTCGATTGAAGATGCTGCCAAATGAGTAGTTTCATTGAATTCGCCGCACATTTTAGCCGACAAAAAAACAAACATCGGACGCATCTGCTTTCCCTTTTTCCGGAGAATGTAACGAATGATGATTTGAAGTAGTGGAATATCACTTTTGATGGCTTCTTTGAAGTAACCTTCAAAACTTTTCAGTTCTTCCTTTATCGGCGATTGTATAATATCCAAAGAGGTCATTCAGGCTTTTTTGAGTGTTTCAAAATTATAAAATATATTTACTTTTTCCGGTAAACTGTCCACTTTGATCAACTTTCAAATCTGAATTCGTAAGAAACTAATTTACACTTATTTGAAAACATTCTAAACTACCTGAATGAAAAAGAAGCTTTTAATAAAACCTAAATATTCACCTGTTGTGTGAATTAAATAGCATGTTTCAAAAAGTTGATTGGTCTGTTGTTAATGAACCGATTGATATATTGAACGATTGTCAAAGCAGTTATCTTTGATAAGATTCTGGTTTTAAATCCGATAAATGTTTTAGCGTAGTTTCGCCGAATTAAGAACTGGTCACATAGCTGACTATATAGAGTTTCAATTCTTTTTCTGGATTTACGGAAAATGTAAGGATGCGTTTTATAGTTTCCCTGATTTGCCCTCATTGGTGTTTCCAGCCTGATGTTAGCTGAATGGAATAAATCCAATTGTTGCCCGGCATCAATATATCCTTTGTCTGCCAGTAAGGTACAATCGGAAAGGCTAACTTTCACATCTTTTAAATAGTTGACATCATGAACATTAGCTTTAGTCAGATCAATCGAGGTAAATACTCCGTCAAAAGTACAGATGCCGTGCAATTTATATCCAAAGTAATATTGGTTTTGTGAAGCACAGAACCCTTTGGCTGGAGAGGTAGAATAATCTTCTTTGCAGATTTTCAGCCTTGAAGCCCTGGCATTGCGGCAAATCTCAAGAGGCATTGAGTCAATGACAAACACATCTTCATTTTCACTGAAAGTACGGCTTAATTGCCCACGGACAAATTCTGTCTGATGGAAGAGTGATTTTTTACGACGATTGTATTGTGTGCGGTCAATTAACCTCGGAAATTCTTTCATATATTCTCCGTTCAACTTTTTAAACAGCAGGTTCTCACTGTCTATTGACAAATATTCACTGGTCAGATTGAGGCTAATGACCTCTAAATCTGAAAACTTAGGTTTCTTCCCAACCTTCGGAAAGTTTCCGGCATGATCTACCTTATTCTGCAATATGGATTTTAATACTTCCAAAATTTTGTCGAAATTCGTCTTGATATCGTGCATGGCTTGTTTTAATATTTTTTGTTTCGCAACCTTAAAATACTAAATTTCAAATTAATGCACGATATTTTTATTCAATTTATAGTTTCACACAACGGGTAAATATTCATATATTTGTATCTATCAAAACTCAAACCATGTTTAATATCCAGGAAATAGACAACGATCGTTTGGAAATGGCAGCAAGCATGCTTAAAGCCATCGCTCATCCTGTACGAATTGCGATTTTAAAGCATTTGGAAGGCGGCAAAAAGCTCACTGTCACAGAAATACATGAACTGCTTGGAATTGAACAATCAACAACATCCCATCATTTGGGTATTTTAAAAGACAAAGGTGTTCTCTGTTCGCGTCGTGAAGGTAAAAACACATACTATTATCTGAAGCACGATATCCTGAGTCAGATTGTTGATTGTTTGCAGCGTTGTACATGCGAATAAAAAAGAAGTCGTCTTAATGAAAATTGAGGCGACTTCTTTTTTTCGGTCAATTATTACAACATCTTTCCTAATTTCGACCTCCAGAAATTTACAAAATGGCAAAGATCAGAGTTACCAAACAATTTGGCTTCGAGATGTCGCACGCACTGCTCAACTACGACGGGCTTTGCCGCAATATTCACGGCCATTCGTACAAATTACAGATTACAGTTGCAGGCGAACCCATTCAGGTTTCAGGAAGTCCAAAAGATGGAATGGTGATTGATTTCAGTATCCTGAAAAAGCTCATTCAGGAACAAATTATCAGTAAACTCGATCATTCACTAATGATCAACGAGAATGCCCCAACCGATAAACTCGATGCATTGGGACAAATGTACGAACGCCACCACGTGGTTCCATTTCAGCCTACTTCAGAAAACATGGTGGTGTACATTGCCGATAAAGTGAAACCCCTTTTGCCTGAACATATTGAGCTCTTCAGCGTTCGATTATACGAAACCAGCAACTCATTTGCTGAGTGGTACGCCAGCGATAACCAATAGTTCCAAGTTTCAGGTTTAAAGTTCCAAGTCAAAAATCCAAGCCATGATAGCACACAACAATTCCGATAAACGACTTTTTTTGCTTGATGCCTACGCGTTGATTTACCGTTCGTATTTCGCATTCATTAAAAATCCACGATTCAATTCAAAAGGCCTGAACACCTCGGCCATGTTGGGTTTTGTGAATATTCTGGAGCAATTGCTACGCGATCAGAAACCCACACACATTGCTGTCGTTTTCGATTTGAATGTTCCTACTTTTCGACATGAAATGTTTGTGGAATATAAAGCCAACCGGGAAGCAATGCCCGAAGATCTCCAAAAGTCAATACCATACATCCGGAAAATCATTGAAGCGTATCACATTCCGATTCTGGAAAAAGCTGGTTTCGAAGCCGACGATGTGATCGGAACTTTAGCCAAAAAGGCCGAAACAATGGGCTACACCACCTACATGATGACGCCCGACAAAGATTACGCACAGCTGGTTTCCGAAAATATTTTCATGTACAAACCATCCAAAGGCGGCGAAGCTCCTGAAATCTGGGGAATTCCGGAGGTTCAGGAAAACTTCTTGGTTGACGAACCCTGGCAGGTGATTGATGTACTTGGATTGATGGGTGACACCGCCGATAACATTCCGGGTTGTCCGGGTGTTGGCCCCAAAACCGCTATGAAACTGGTTTCTGAATTTAAGTCGGTTGACGGCCTTTATCAGAATATCGACTCGCAGAAAGGGAAACTAAAAGAAAACCTTATTGAATTCGAGCAACAAGTAAGAATGTCGCGCAAGCTGGCCGAAATCATTCTGGATGTTCCGGTTGAGTTTAACGAGGACAAAATCGTGATGGAAGATCCCAATTTTCAGAAACTAAATGAAATTTACACTGAACTGGAATTCCGCCAACTGATTAAAAAACAGGAGGCCAAACCTCAAACCGCACCCGACAACCTTTTTGAACAGGGCACATTGTTTGGTTCTCCAAGCCCAACTCCGGAAGAGAAACCGGTTGAAGTCAAAAATCTGGAATCAATCAACACCATTCCGCACCAGTATTACCTGATTGAAACTGCCGAACAACGCGCCAGTCTTCGCGCCGAACTTTCGGTGCAAAAGGAATTCTGCTTCGATACCGAAACTACCGGCCTCGATACAATGACCGCCGAACTGGTTTGTATGTCGTTTGCTTTCCGGAGCCACGAGGCTTATTGTGTGACTTTGCCCGCTAACCGTGAGCAAGCGACCGAAATTGTACACGAATTTCGCTTGGTTTTTGGTGATGAAAAAATCACGAAAATCGGCCAAAACATCAAATACGACCTTTCGATCCTGAAAAATTACGGGCTCGAAATCCGAGGTCCGCTGTTCGATACCATGATTGCGCATTACCTGATTCAGCCTGAAATGAAGCACAACCTCGATTATTTGTGCGAGCAATACCTCAACTTCCAGAAAATTACGACTGACACACTGATTGGGGGCAAAGGCTTATTCGAAAAAACCATGCGCGATGCTGATCTGGAGCAATTGCGCGACTATTCGTGCGAAGATGCCGACCTTACCCTGCAATTAAAATACGCAGTTGAAAAAGACCTGGACAAAAATGGCACCCGCCAATTGTTCGACGAAGTAGAAATGCCCCTGATTTACGTTTTGGCCGATATGGAAATTGCCGGCGTGAATCTAAATACTTCGGAATTAAAGATTTACGCCGGAGTTTTAAGTAAACAGATCGTTGAAATTGAACGCGAAATTATTGAAATGGCAGGCGAGGAATTTAATGTTTCGTCGCCCAAACAGCTGGGAGTCATTTTGTTCGAAAAGCTAAAAATCGACCCGAACGCCAAAATGACCAAAACCAAACAATATTCGACTGCCGAAGAAACGCTCGAAAAACTGGCAGATAAACACCCGATAATTGCCAAAATTCTCGATTACCGCGGACTGAAAAAACTACTTTCTACCTATGTGGAAGCATTGCCATTGCTGATTAATCCGAAGACTAAAAAACTGCACACGAATTATAATCAGGCGATTGCTGCAACCGGGCGGTTGAGTTCGACAAATCCGAACCTGCAAAATATTCCGATTCGCGACGAAAATGGCCGCGAACTGCGCAAAGCTTTTATACCTTCAGATAGCGAACACACCTTTCTATCTGCCGACTACTCACAAATTGAATTGCGCATCATGGCTGCTTTAAGTAAGGACGAGCAAATGATGGAAGCTTTCAGGAATAATCAGGATATTCACTCGATTACCGCTTCAAAAATTTACAAAATACCACTCAACGAAGTAACTTCGGATATGCGCCGAAAAGCCAAAACTGCCAACTTCGGAATTATTTACGGCATTTCAGCATTCGGTTTGTCGGCACGACTTAACATCCCACGCACCGAAGCCAAACAACTGATCGACGGATATTTCGAAAACTTCCCGGATATTAAAAAGTTTATGGATTCGAGCATAGAAAATGCCCGAAATGTAGGTTTTGTGGAAACCATCAAAGGCCGGAAACGCTACCTCAACGACATCAACTCGTCGAATGCTGTGGTTCGCGGTGTTGCCGAACGAAATGCCATCAATGCACCCATTCAGGGTTCGGCTGCCGATGTGATTAAAATTGCCATGGTCAACATCTGGCGAGAGATGAATAAACAGCAACTGCACTCAAAAATGATCCTTCAGGTACACGATGAGTTGAACTTTGACGTGTGGAAGCCCGAACTTGAGCAAATGAAAGCTATTGTAAAGCATGAAATGGAAAACGCTGTAAACATTGGCGTACCGCTGACTGTTGAAATGAACGCAGGCGACAACTGGCTTGATGCGCACTAGCCTTCGACAAGCTCAGGCACCGTCAGTATTTTCAACAACAAATTGATTTCAGGATGAAAGGAACACTTTTTACCGAAGATGAATATAGGGAAGCGCTAAAAAGGTTTCTGGAGATTTGTGACACGCCTGACAATACTCCTGAAGCCGATGAGCTGGAACAATTGATGACCGTTATGGAAATCTACGAACAGGAAAACTGCTCGTAAAAGGTGATCAGTTGCAGTTTTCAGTGTTAAATCAATCCTTCAATTTATTCAGCCAATCAGTAATTTTTGAAGATATCAGTTACAGCGGCGTTATACTTTAGCAAACTACTCGATTTCTTAACCAGTTTCATGGCCTTGTGCGGATTTTCGAACGACTCGCTGAAATATACCCAGAACTGGCTCATCTTCATCACAATATGGCCATCGCCCTGCAACCGTGCCGAATATGCTTCGAGCAGCTGATCGTGAAATTCGCGCATTTTTATCCGGAGAGCCTTCTGCTCAAATACTTCACCCTTTAATTGTGCCGCCAGCGCCGGATTCGTCAATAAACCGCGGCCAATCATCCAACTGTTTTGTTCAGGCAAAATCTTTTTCAACTCCTGGAAATCGGCCAGAGATAAGATATCGCCATTGTACACCACCGGATGTTTCACCTGAGAAATGGCCTCAGCAAAAAGCTGGGGATTCGCTTTCCCGTCGTACATCTGGCTGGCTGTACGCGGATGAAAAATCAGCTCTTCGAGCGGAAATTGATTTAAAACATTAAAAATAGCGTTGGCATCCTGATCGTTTTTCATGCCGGCACGCATTTTTACCGAAAACCTGGCCGGAAGATCTTTTGCATAGAGCTGCTGAAGTATTTCATTCAGAGCTTCAGGCTTTTCGAGCCATGCCGCTCCCCTGCCCTTGTTCGTAGCCATCGGATACGGACACCCCAGGTTCAAGTTAATTTCCTTATATCCGTAATCAATCAGGACCGCAACCAAATCGAACAACTCGGCCTGGTCTGAAAACAAAACCTGTGGAACAACTGGCAATGACCCATTATTTTCGGGGAAAACCTCTCGCAATTGCGACTTTTTTATTTCGCGACCCTTGCCATACGACAGGTAAGGAATAAAATACTTGTCAATTCCGCCAAATGATTCAGCTAAAGCCTTTCTAAAGTCGAAATCAGTTGCCCCCTGAAGCGGAGCCTGGTAAATTTTAATTGTATTTTGTGACATGGTCATTAAATTTAGTGATTAAGCCTAACGATGTGGCAAAATAAAGGTGATTAATCATTACTTTTGCGCCCACAAACTTATACAATTGGCAATCGGTATGCAATCTAATCAATTCAAATCAGACACTACAACCTCAAACCTGACTTTGAATCCGGCTAATTTAAATGCACAAACCATTCAGCCCGACACGATTAAAACGACCCTAAACTTAATGGATCCTTCATTCAACGACTCATTAAGTGTTAATTATATTGCGCCAGACAGCGTAATCATTTACGGGTTCAGGCCCGAATGGTCGCAGTTTCGCAAAGAATTTGTACCCAAATTTAATTACCAGAAAGACCTTGTCAGACCACTTCCATATGACTCGCTTTATACTGTATTGAAAGGCGTTGAGGTAGTTTTTCCGGGGAAAAAAGTAACCCGAACCAATCCCGATTGGTTGGTTGGCTTATTAGTTTTGATGTTTCTGTTGTTTGCAACAGTCAAGTTAATCTTTAATAAGTATCTGAGCCAGTTGGTTCAGTCAACTATTAACTATTCAACATTTACCAGACTTTTCCGCGAGAAATATTTCAACCTGTTTCACGCGTCGTTCAGGCTCGATGTGATTTTTAACATGACCCTGCCACTTTTCATCTATCAATTTTTATCGTTTTATAAAGTTAACCTCGGATTTTCGAAATCTTATAACGTTTACCTCGGATGTGTGGGCATAGTAATTGGCTATTTCACCGTTAAAAGAATCATTTACTACCTCATCGGAATTCTGACAGAAAGCAAGCATGAAGTTCAGGAATATCTATTCAGCATAACCGTTTTTAACCGCGTTCTTGGATTATTCCTATTGCCTATTTCGGCTGCAATAGCCTTTATCCCAATGACGCAGGTCGAAATCCTGTTGTTTGCAGGACTTGCTATCATTGTCATTTTCTATTTGTTATCGTTAATCAGAGGTGGTAAAATTTTCCTGAAAAAACAATTTTCAATTTCATATTTGATTTTATACCTTTGTACCCTTGAATTTTTACCGTTACTTCTGATCTATAATCTATTGTTGATTTAAGTAGTGAAGAATTAATATAAAAGCATTTACCTTGAAGATCAAGAGAATATTAGTTTCGCAGCCCAAACCTGAAACTGCCAAATCGCCTTATTTTGATCTGGCTGAAAAAAATAATGTTCAGGTTGATTTCCGCCCTTTCATACAGGTTGAAGGAGTATCAGCTAAAGAGTTCAGACAAACCAGAGTTCAGATATTGGATCATGGTGCGGTTATTTTTACCAGCCGCACGGCCATCGATCATTTTTTCAGAATCAGTACTGAACTGCGCCTGGCCATTCCGGATACCATGAAATACTTCTGTATTTCCGAAGCTACGGCTTTCTATCTGCAGAAATACATCGTTTACCGCAAACGCAAGATTTTTTATGGCGCCGGCAAATTTTCGGACTTGATTGATGTGATGAAAAAGCATAAAGAAGAGAAATTTCTTTTGCCATTGTCGCAGGTTGGTCAGCCAGAGGTTACCTCTCTCCTGGATAAAGCCGGATACAATTACACCAAGGCCATCATTTACCAGACAGTCAGCAGCGATTTATCTGACCTGAAAGAAGTAAATTACGACATTCTCGTATTCTTCAGCCCTTCAGGAATTCAGTCGCTGATGCAGAATTTTCCGGGATTTGCACAAGACGATACCAAAATTGCCTGTTTCGGACCGGCCACAGCTAAAGCTGTTCATGATGCAGGTTTGAGACTCGATATTGAAGCCCCAACTGCCGAAGCCCCTTCAATGACCATGGCTTTGGAACAGTTCATCAAAAAACACAACAAAGGACAATAACCAAAATAACGCAATACAACAAAAAAGGGGAAAATTGATTTCCCCTTTTTTGTTGTACTTTAGATTGATGGAAGGATTCACACTTAAGAAGGAAGAAAGGCTTTGCAGCCAGAAAATAATCGGGGAAATGTTTTCCTCGGGCGAATCTTTTTTGTCGTATCCGCTCAAAGTGGTGTTCCTGAAAACTGACTCAACACAAGCCTTCCCGGTACAAGCGGCATTTACCGTTTCGAAACGGAATTTTAAGCGTGCCGTGAAGCGAAATCTCCTGAAACGGCGTATGCGTGAAGCTTACCGACTGAACAAACCCGGCTTTTATGACGAATTAGCCGCCAAAGAACTCCATATTGCCGTAATGTTCGTTTTTATTGGCAAAGACCTTATCGAATTCCCCATTATCGAAAAAGCGATGATTTCGGCCTTTAAAAAGGTGCTGGCAAAAGTTTAGGTCAATTCGTCTTTGCACTCATCCGGCATCCGGGCGGAAACTTCGCACTATTTTGTCGCCTTTTTTATATAGATATTCCCGTCCATGTTTTTCATCAGCATTTCAGCTCCCCCGCCATTGATCTTTCCATAAACCCAATCATCTTTTTTGATCTTGTACATACCCGGTGCGCTGGTCTTATCAATTTTGCCTGGTGTTTTGTCAACGACCACATCAAAATCGCTAAAAATTTCACCGTTATCAGATTTTAATTTCAGATTTGCTTTGGTATCTGACGGGAGTGTTACCTTGACATCGCCATTTAAGGTTGAAAAAGCCATCGGAGCTGTTGTATCCAGTTTATTGAAGGTAACAACAATGTCTCCGTTTACCGTATTGGCAACCACAGATCCGGAAATATTGGTGAGAGTAATTTTTTCGTTCACATTCGTGACCTCCAGTTCACCTCTCACATTTTCCACACTAATTTCACCATCGTTCACTGTACCGATCTTTAGCTTGGCATCCTGTGGAATTTTTAAATCAAGGTCAACGGCTTTGTTCGGATTGCCCGTATTCACAGTGACTGTATTGTCCGCTTCCTTGGCGGTAACTTCAAAACCACCGGCTGATGTGATGCGCTTCATGCCACTTTCAGCGGCTTTTGATCCTTCTTCATCTTTGCCTCCTTTCCTGAAATTGATATTAATGTTAAGATTATTATTGGTTTTCGATCCTTTGTCGTCGTCGCTCCTGGGAGTAGCATTGATAATGATGTCTTTCCCATCATAGCCAGCAACTTTAATCGATCCGGTGACCAATTGCACTTTCAGGGAATATGGTTTCCCGGGACTGCTTAAAGGAACCGTTAACTGTTCTGTGGATTGTCCAAAAGTGATTGATCCGATCATAAGACCCAGTAGTACCAGGCTTGCAATTTTTAAGTTTTTCATAACTGTATGTATTAAGATTGTTTTTTAACATAGACATTGCCATTCAGTGTTTCGAATTTGAACGTTTTGCCGCCTTTGCCGAAACGAACCGTGGTAATTGTGTTGAGTTTATAAATGGCCTCATGGCCTTTCAAATTCTGAAATTTTGTGGTCGTTGGCGGAAGCAGTTTGGCTTCTGTAAAATCAGTAAAAAAGTCGCCATGCATGCTTTTAAACGTAAGGTCGGCCGAAAAACCGGGCTGATATGTAACCCGAATATCGCCGTTGATTGTATTGTACGACGATGCCTCCGGAGGATTACTCAGATAATTGACCGAAACATTTCCGTTTACGGTATGGGCATAAGTAGTTCCCTTTGCATTTTTAACTGATATTGCTTCATTCACGTTGTTGATGTGCAACGATCCGGTTACATTATCCACCGTAATAATCCCATCATTGACAGTTGAGATGTGCAGGTTGATTCCGAAAGGTACCTTCACGATAAAATTAACCTTGCAATTGTATTCGATGTCGCGGTCGTTGCCGTTTCGCTGCCAGTTCTGCCTGGGACGCGAGTCGTAAGGAGAAGCAATGTAAGCCATCACGGTGTCCTTTTTTTGGTCAAAACCAAGCCTGAATTTCTTTTTCCCGGTTTCCAACGTCTTATCGTCATCGGCAGAGATTGTTTTGTCCATTTCGAGCAGCACTTTATTTCCGGAGTATCCTTCCACTTTAATAAAGCCCGATATGTTGTAAATGAACAGAATGGCCTGAGATGAATTACCTGAAACAGTGAATTCCTTGCTCACATGTTCTTTAAATTCTTTGGCGTTTGCCTCCGGAATGGCGCATAAAATTCCCATTCCCATTAAAAGGGTGACTATTATTCGTTTCATAATTTTTTTTGAATATTAATTTCAGATCAGTTTTTGAATACTCTTTTCAATGTTGAATTTAACGTTAGGGTTCAGATTCTTTTTGTTGAGCAACTTCTGTAAAGACTGGATGGAACTTTTCTCCTGTAATTTCACCATAACATCAGCTATTGCTGTTTGCATCAGCGGCGATTCCTGCAAGTCAATACTCCGGACAAGGCCTTCGCGGACTTTAGGGTCAGCGGCTAATTTGGCCAGCGCCTCAAGAGTGGCCAACCGCACATTCACATTCGGATCCTCGTTTAAAGTGGTAAATAATGCTCCTATCACCTTCAAATCAACATTGCTGATTTCTTCGGTATAGGAAACAGCACGTATACGCTGTGAGGCTGAAGGGTCTTGCAAAAGAGAGAACATCATTACCTGTTTCATTTCCGAGACCTGTGAAGCGAGCGAATCAATCTGTTTGTTGTAAGCGATTGACGATTGCCCGGGCTGATGTAAAAAGTATCCTCCAACCAGGCCAATGGCGACCAACAACAGGCTATATGCAAGGCGAGGCTGAACCTGCAGGTACAAAAACTCACGAAGCTTGCTGATCCATTCACCAAAAAGATTTTTCTGATTAATCTGTTCTTTTTTAAATTCGGAAAGAATAGCATTAAAATTGGCCTGCATTGCTTCCGAAGGCTCGGGCTGATCCATTTCACCCATCAGGAACCAAACTTTTTGAAGTGCCTCCAACTCTTCCCGGCAACCAGAACAACTTTCCAGATGGCATTCAATCTCACTTCGCTGTGCCTGATGGAGTGAATCCGTCAGCAGCGAAGTAAATTGTTCTCTATAGTCTTTGCATTCCATGTTCGTTTTTTTAATGATCAATTTCCAAATAATTGCTTTTCAACTGGTTTAACGCACGATGAATCCTAACTTTTATTGCACCTTCCGTTGTATTCAGTATTCTCGCGATTTCATTATATTTCAACTCCTCGAAACGGCATAAAATCAGGAGTTCCCTGTTTTCCGGGCTCAATTTATCCATCGCCACCTCCAATAATTTTAACTCCTGCTCCTTTTCAATTTGGGCATCCGAAAATTGTTCTCCTACTATTCTTGTTTCATATTCCTTCACGTCTGTGTGGACCGGAGTGTTTTTCACCTTTTTGAAATGATCGTACAGAGTGTTTCTGGCAATCCGGTACATCCATGTTTTAAATTCACCAAAGCCCTGAAATCCATCGTTATATTTCAGCATCCGGATAAAAACATTCTGGACCAAGTCTTCGCTTAACTCTTTTTGACGCGTCATGTTATATAGAAACCTGTATAAATGACGATGATATCGTTCATAGAGGAGGCCCATTTTATCAATGTCACCATTTTTTACCTTCTGCATTAGCGTATTATCCGAGAGTGTCTCCAATTATCGATGTGTTTATTTGCTTAATCTGCTAACCTTTGTAAAACAAAAAGGTTACAGGAATTTAGTAAAAATTCTGTAACCTGCTCTCCCCTTTGTTTGCAATGAGGGGAAAATGACCCTAAGTTTTTAACACTGTTTACTCATCCCTTGGGAGACTTGATGGTAATAAACAATGCCTCCGAAGACGCTAAACCAGCAACACTCGTTAGCGCTATCGCTGGACAAGGGGCAGTAAATGCTATCGGCTGGCGTTTCTATTCTATCTCAATCCAATCAATTAGAGTTCCATTACATTCTGGAGCATTTGGACAGCATATAAACTCAAAGCCTGTTTCATCCTTATAAACTTTGTAATCTCCAACAGTGAAAATTGAATTGCAGTGAATGCATTCCAGCCTTTCAGTCAATTTAGGTATACCTTCAAAAGGATAATTTTCATCCAGGTACTTTTGCTTGTCCTTAATAATTATCTCTTTCATCACAATGAGTTTGTTTGAATGTTAATAGTGTACTTACTCCTGTTCACAGCTAACGTTTCTCAGACATATAGTTTTTTGATAAATATAAAAATATTCAATTGACTAATAGCCCAAAACCGTTTTTATTTTTCTGAATTTAACGCGGAAACCGCACTGGATTCGCCTTTCTAAGATTTTCGCTGCCTTGCAGAGTTTCTGATCGTCTTGCAAGATTTTTAGCTGTCTTGTAGGTTGGGAAGCCGACTTTCTGAGTTTTTCAGCGGTCTTTGGTCTCAGTTGCTATAAAAAATAAAAGGATCCCATCCCTAAAACAAGGGTGGAATCCTTCGCACCAGCGGCCAAACTTATATTTTCATTTCAATCATCCAAACATGACCAAAGGGATCGCGGATTTCACCCTGGCGATATCCATAATCGTAATCCTTTGCTGGCGAAACCACCTCGGCACCCGCAGCCACCGCCCTGGCTACAACAGCATCAACATCCGGAACAAACAGCCCGATGAGTGCCGTTATTCCCTTGCAATGTTCCGGACTAAACTGGCCCGCTTTAATCTTTTCTTCATGAATATGAAACAGCATCCCATCGATTGACAATTCAGCAACGTGTAAACTGCCGTCGTCGTTGGTCAAACGCATCACCTCGATTGCCCCAAAGGCTTTGGTATAGAAATCGATATCGGTAATGCCACTTTTGATGTAAAGTTGTGGTGCAAATGTGGTTTTGTTTATTTCATTCATGGCTGAGATCATTTAAATTAACGAATTGCCTTATATACGGCAATATCAGTCTAAATGTTAAAAACCAAAAAAGCCAGTCTGGAAAACAATCCTAACCGGCTTTTGGTATTTTATTCGGTCAACCACAATAGGCTGACCATACAATATCCATTTTTAAGGACAAGTTATTCTTTGTCCATGATTTCGGTTTGCATGCGTACCGAATCTTCGTGGATGTGCTGGAATAACTGCTGAACCAAATGAGGATTCAGGTTCAGGCTTTCGCCCAGTTTCATGCGTTTTTCCATCAATTCGGCAAATCGTCCTACCTGGAAAGCTGTTACGTTATTCTCTTTTTTATACTGACCAATCTGACGGGCAATTTCCATACGCGAAGAAAGGGTTTCGAGCAATTCACGGTCGAGAGCATCAATCCGGTTACGCAACAATTCGAGCTGATTTTCGAACAGTTTATTGTCAGTTTTAACGTTCCGGATAACCAAACGATCAAGCAATTTGGCCAGATCGGTCGGGGTAAGCTGCTGTTCTTTGTCGCTTAAAGCGCACGATGGGTCGCGATGCGATTCGATCATCAGCCCTTCCATGCCCATATCGAAAGCTTTCTGGCTAATATCGTACAAATATTCGCGTTTGCCTCCAATGTGACTAGGGTCGCAAATAATAGGCAAATTCGGCATCAAACGACGCAATTCGATCACTGTTTTCCAGTTCGGGTAGTTCCGGTATTCGGTTTCGCGGAAAGGCGTAAAACCGCGGTGTATGGCCACCAGATTTTTAATCCCGGCGCGGCTCAAACGCTCGAAAGCGCCAACCCAAAGCTGAATATCGGGGTTCACCGGGTTTTTAACCATTACTACGGCATCGGTTCCCTGCACCACATCGGCAATTTCCTGCACCACAAAAGGGCTGGCCGTTGAACGTGCTCCAATCCAAAGCACATCTAAACCAGCCTTCAGGGCTTCTTCGGCATGTTGTGCATTGGCGATTTCGGTTCCAACCGGCATTCCGGTTTCTTCGCGAACCATTTGCAACCATTTCAGGCCAATACTTCCGATACCCTCGAAGCTTCCGGGACGGGTTCGTGGTTTCCAAACGCCACCACGATATACGAATACACGGTGATCTTTTGCAAGTTGACGGGCAGTATCCATGGCCTGTTCCTCGGTTTCGAGGCTGCATGGACCGGCAATGATAAGCGGGTTGTTTATTTGTGGCAACCAGTGCTTAATTGGGTTAATTTCTAATTCTAATCCCATAACTATTTGGTATAAAGTTTAACTATTGTCTTTTCATTTTTTACAAGCGAATCGCCATCACCAGCCAAAATTCCGCGAATCCGGTTCGCATTTTTCATCAAAGCCATCATTTCTTCCGGGTCCGATTCAATGCTTTTCCTGAATGCTTTCAGGTGTTTAATGTAAACATCGAGCGATTCAACAATGTATTGCTTGTTTTGTTGAAAAATAGGCCCCCACATTTCAGGAGAACTCTTGGCCAAACGAACTGTTGAGTTGAAACCCCCACTTGCCAGGTCGAAAATAATCTCTCGGTCTTCTTTATCCAAAACGGCATTGGCCAACGCGAAAGCGGCAGCATGGGGCAAGTGCGAGATGAATGCAGTGCTGTGATCCTGCTCGTCGGCAGTCATGTAGGCAATGTCCATTCCCAGCACCTGAAAGACCTTTTCGGCAAAAGCCAGGTGTTGTGGCCCGCACTTTTCCTGATCGCAAATAATGTTGATTTTACCTTCGAACAAACCTTCCAAAGCAGCCGTTGGTCCTGAATTTTCGGTGCCCGACATCGGATGTGCAGCAACATAATTTCTCCGCTTTGGGTGATTTTCGACCGCTTCAGCAATCAGTTTTTTGGTTGATCCCACATCAATTACAGTGGTTTGGTCCGAAATCAGGTCAAGAACCCTGGTCAATGTATTCAGAACTTTATCGACCGGAATGGCGATGATTACCATGTCAGCTTTTGCTACAGCACTTTCAAGCGAATCAATCCGGTCGATTATTCCCAATCGAAGCGCTTCCTGGGCATTTTCCGGACTGGCATCCACTCCTGTTATTTCATGAGCAAACCCGGCCTTCCGAAGATCTTTGGCCATTGACCCGCCAATCAGTCCCAAACCAATAACTGTAAGTTTCATATTCTTGTGTTTTGTTTCAGCATAACTATTGAAAATAAAAAAAGGGCCCCGTTTAGCACGGGACCCTTTTGTAAAATATCTTTTCGTAACAACAAGACATTACCAGCCGATCCCGATTTGAGAACAGAAGTAATAAAACCAATAAAAAAAACTGTTGTTACTTGTATGTTTCATTTTGCTTTCAATATGTGAGCAAATATAGAGTTTTTATTTCAAATCAAAATTTCAGGCAAGTAAAAGAACTAAGTATCTTTTATTGTTTTCAGTAAGTCATTAATATACTGATTTTTAACATGTAAAGCTTAACAAATATTTAAAGTTGCTCTATCCAGTTCGGCTTCATTGAATTATTATTTTGCGGGTAATTGCCTGCCCCTTTTCCGGTTCGAGCGTAAATAAATACAAGCCGGGAATAAAATTACGCACATCAATTACGGTCTGAAACAAGTTAGATCCTACGGTGAAATCCTGATTATAAACCTGTTTTCCGGAAGAATTATAAGCTTTCAGGATTAAATTCTGAATAACATTTTTGGCATCAAACTGAATATTTAGTTGGTTGTTTGCCGGATTTGGGAAGAAATTAACTTCTCCTGAAGATAAAAGTATGGGATTGACCGCCGTTTCCCAATCCTGAATTGCCAAATTATCAATAATCCAGCCCCAACCATGTGAATAGGGATCAGAAAATAAACGAAACCGAACCAACACAACATCACCAGCTTTAAAATTTCCGTTGGCCAGCATATTGATTTCGTGTTTCACCAGCAAATCTTTAGTTGGCACAGCGGTGCTGTTGTTTCCTGACATTGCACTGCTCCACTTGGTTACCCACGATTTTTGAGCGTTGCTATCGTATCCGTCTGCAAAAGATTTCCAGGTAATACCACCATCTGCCGAACCTTCAACAATCACATAATCCCAGAAATTATCGTCACCAAACTTAGCCCCCGATTCTCCAGGTTCAACCAATGCAATTTCATCGAAAGTCATCTTTCCTTTTGCATTCAGGGTAATGGGATATCTCAAAATTGTAGTGAAGTTAAACTCTGCGTTATCGGCATCGGGACTCAAATACGGATGTGCCGAATTCAATGCTGCATTGTCGAACCCTGTGGGTGTATTAACAGTAAAATCTGAACCGATAAAATCCTGATTATCAGAATCAAAATTTGTTACATATCGGGCAACCGGATTTTGAATTCCTTCAACTTTAATTGTATTGTAACCCGACAAAGGCAATCGCCCGGTATTGGGTTGATTAGCAACATCAACAGCCACGATCCGGTAACTGATAATGTCTCCACCTTTAACCGATCCTACCGGAAAGCTAAGAATTCCGGAATAATTATCAGCAGAATCATTGGTTAGTGCTAATTCCTTAATCAGTCCTCCGTTGATAAAATACTCGACCTTAACCGACTTAATTCCAATATTATCGGTTGCTGCGGCATTAATTTTAGCCGAAGGACTGGATGATAACAGGTATTTAATCGGTTCGTGGGTGATTACCGGAGCAATTTTGTCAACCCCAATCGTAAAACTCAAATATCGGGTTGGCGAATTCGATGGAAACACAAAAGTCCGCTTTTTGGCTTCTTTCGCCGAAAAATAATACTGTAGTTCACCAACCTGATTTAACGACAATTTTGCATTGAAAAGTGCCGGAGTACTTGTCGCTTTCAACAATATAGAATCTGCTTTCAGAAACTTATTGGAAGAATATACCAGGTATAGTTTTGTCGAATCCAAATCATAATCGCTTTCTATCTGAGCATCAAAACTGATCGGGGCTGTGACAAACTCGATATCTTTTAACTGCTTGTGTTTTATCGAAATACACCTCCAACCAATTTCATAAATAATTGCCTCTACATTTGGACCCGGATTATGGTTTGCCTCACCCATTCCCATTGCATGGGTCATAAGAGAATTGGGATCACCTGCGGGATATGTGGCATCGTTCAAATGATAGATACTCGAACCACTATCCCAAGTGGATGGAGCATAAAGCCGGGTTAATGTATCGCTAATTAATTTGGTATTAAATTCGAGCCAACCGGAAGTGAGACTTTGATTTAATTTGATGGATGGATTAGTAAACAACGTTTTATCTGTCAGTTTTTCTCCACTTTTATTTAGTACATATTGATCAAAAGCGGCGGAGAGGCCGTCGTTGCTTCCATATCCTCCTCTACCTCTGGTATCAGAATAAAAAAAACCGTCGAATCCCAGACCGTGAGTCAGTTCATGCAAAGCCGTTGAAGCAAAATCGTATTTATTTTCGGGGGTGTTTCCGTCTATTCCAAAATACCAATTGCTGAACCTCTTATTGAATGATGCTTCTATTTCGTAACCAGTAGGAGAATTAACCTCCTGATCAAGCATTTTTTCGACCAAAGCAATCGGATAATAACAATTCCAAATCTGAGTTGAATTAAAATTCGGAATATAATCAGACGGGCCACAACTCCCTAAAACATCGGTAGCAAGGTTCTCCCATGTGGCCTTAATATGAATTGGAACAGGCGAATAAATCAGATTCTTCCAAATATCAACAGCATACTGGAATGCCATTTTCGCCGAATCAGGAAAGCCAATATAATCAACAATAATAGTTGCCTTTTTTGTAGAACCAGATTTCAATTGAATGGGTGGTTTCACAAACGATTTGTGAACTTCGTGAGAAGCATAACAAACTGATGGTGGTAATTTAATCGCTTCCTTACGCCATAATTCCTGCCCAAAACTCATCCCCACTGTTATCAGGAATACAATTAAAACCAGATATTGTTTCATATAACAAATTAGTTAAATACCAATGATTTATAACTATCAACGAAAATAACCTCAGTAACGGTTCCGAATAAGTCAGACTAAACCCTACTACTTTTAGCTGCTAGTCAGGATAATTTGTACCCAAAAGTATCAGAAATAATCACATTTTTTAATCTATATTTGCCTGAACTACGATTTCATTAACAATTTAGCTATGAAGTTTCCTTTTCTAATTCTCATTATTTTTATTGCCTCATTTACCTCCTCAGCCGAAAAACCAGTAAAAATATTTGATGAGATTTATCGGCCTCAATTTCATTTTACCCCTGAAAAAAACTGGCACAACGATCCCAATGGATTAGTTTTTTATAAAGGTGAATATCACATGTTCTACCAATATAACCCATTTGGAACAGATTGGGGATTTATGCACTGGGGCCATGCAATCAGCACTGATTTGGTTCATTGGGAACACCTTCCGATTGCACTTTTTCCTGATAATGATTCGAAAGATTCAGTAGAATGCACTGCATTCTCAGGTTGCGGATTGGTCGATCAGAATAATGTAACAGGCTTACAATCAGGTGATGAAAAAACTATTTTGCTATTTTATACCAGCCAGCATTGCGGTCAGCGTTTAGCCTACAGTAACGACAAAGGACGCAGCTGGAAAAAGTACGACAAAAACCCGATTATTGCATTTGATGCAACCGACGATGCCCGCGATCCTAAAGTCTTCTGGCACGAAGGAAGCAAACAATACATAATGGTTTTGTACCGAAAACCAGATAACGACGATAAGAAAAAAGGTGTTTCGTTCTATACATCCAAAAACCTGATTGATTGGCAATTTAAAAATCACGTTTCAGGCTTTTTCGAATGCCCTGATTTGGTTGAATTATCGGTTAACCGCAGAGCTGACGACAAAAAGTGGGTTTTGTTCGATGGCGATGGAAGTTATTTAATCGGCACATTTGACGGCGAAAAATATGCTCCTGAAACACCTAAAATGAAAAGCGATTTTGGTGCAAACTATTATGCCACACAAACCTGGAGCAATATTCCGGAAAGTGATGGAAGAACAATACAGATTGCCTGGATGAGAGGTGGAGAATTCCCGGGAATGCCCTTCAAAGGACAAATGACTTTCCCTTGCGAACTTTCACTCAAAAAATACATGGATGGAATAAAGTTGGTTCGAAAACCTATTAAAGAAATTGAACTTCTGCACTCAAAAGGCGAAGTCTGGGAAAATAAGAATCTAATTCCGGGAATTAATAAAAATCTTGCCCGTGGTGTAAAAGATGATTGTTTGCATATTATTGGCAACTTTAAAGTAAAAACAACCGACAGCTTTGGATTTGTTGTTCGTTTGGATAAGAAAAACAACGGAACTGAAATTACATACAACACCAAGAATAAAACCCTCGAGTGTATGGGCAAAACAGCAGTAGTTGAGCCTGTTGACGGAGCAATAAAACTTGAAATTCTGCTTGACCGGAGTTCGATTGAACTTTTTGCGAACGACGGGAAAGTAGTGATGAGCTCTTGTTTTACTCCAAGCGACAACGCTTATGGTTTATATCTTTTCAATACCGGCGGCGAATTGTTTGTTGAAAAACTCGAAGTTTACCCAATGAAATCAATCTGGCAAAAGGAAAAATAACTTTCGAAATTAAAATTCAGGAACAAAGCCGAAGGTATTCAACGATACTTTCGGCTTTGTTTTTATGATTAACAATGACTGGATGTAATAAACATGATATTCATTCTATATTTTGATTTTTGAACGCCTTAATATTGTACCAATCATCTATCAAACAGAAAAAATGAAAGCAATTGTAAAAATCAAACCGGAAAAAGGAATTTGGATGGCGGACGTTCCGATGCCAGTCGTAGGACCCAATGATGTTTTGATAAAAATCAAAAAATCAGCTATTTGTGGAACCGATCTACACATATACAAATGGGACGAATGGGCACAAAATACCATCAAAACTCCTTTGGTAATTGGTCACGAATACATGGGAATCGTTGTTGAAAAAGGTTCAGAGGTTTCGAGAGTTCATATCGGCGAAAGGGTAACTGTTGAAGGCCATATTTCGTGTGGTTTTTGTCGAAATTGCAGGCGTGGACGTCAACACATTTGTGATCATACTGTTGGAATCGGTGTAAACCGCGATGGCGGATTTGCCGAATATGTTTCAGTACCAGCCTCGAACGTTTTGAAAGTTGACGATCGTATTTCCGACGAATTAATGTCGGTAATGGATCCACTCGGTAATGCAACCCATACGGCACTGTCATTTCCACTGCTTGGAGAAGACGTTTTAATTACCGGAATCGGAGGACCTATTGGAGCGATGGCTGCCGCCGTATGTAAGTATGCAGGCGCCCGATATATTGTTGGTACCGATATAAGCGAATATCGACGGAATTTGGCCCTTAAAATGGGCGCCACTAAAGTTATCGACCCACGGACAGAAAGTATAAAAGACGCCATGAAATCGCTGGGAATGGTGGGTGGTTTCGACATTGGTTTGGAATGCAGCGGATCTTCTGCAGCTTTTGGTGATATGGTGGAGAATATGTACAATGGAGGAAAAGTATCACTTTTAGGTCTTTTGCCCTCGTCAACACAAATTAATTGGAGCAAACTTATATTCAAAGGACTGACAATGAAAGGTATATATGGTCGTGAAATGTACGAAACCTGGTACCAGATGGAAATGATGCTTTCACACGGACTAAATATTGCACCAGTCATTACGCACCGTTTCCCGGCAGATAATTACCAAGAAGCCTTCCAGATTATGGAAGAGGGAAATTGCGGAAAGATTATTCTGGATTGGGAATAAAACAACAATTAACATAAAAAGTAAGGGCTTTCTATACAGAAGGCCCTTACTTTTTGAACTACTTTCGCAGCGTGAATCTTTTTCCCAAAGATATCTGCATGAAATTTGTGCCATTCCCGATACCCAAATCATTGTATTTCAGGTTAGTATATTGCGTTGAATGAATAATTCCTATTCGCAGGTAATATCGGTTAAAACGATAACCGATTCCTAATCGTCCGGAATGATTCATACTGAATCGCCACCGGTTAATTTCATTGTCCACTTCCCTATCGAACGAATTATCCTGAATACCTGTACCTAAAATATAGGACAAGGTAAAAATTCCATTTTTCAGAAATACGAGCGAATACGCATATCCAATGTTTGCATTAAAAGCTAAAACCCCAGATTTTGATATATCTCTAGACTTTAGAAAATATTTTTGGTCAATTTCACGTGGAACAATCGAGGAATCGGCCTTGGTTCGATACGAAATAACACTCCCACCTGCGATCAACGAACCTGCACTCTTTTTTTGGCGTTCAGTGTCGCTAAATGCAGCCCGATATGAAAAGCGCGAGTTATTAAAAATGTAATTCACACTTAATCCAATGTTTGCCGATGAAATATCAGGCCTTTGATAATCCTTGTCCTTCGTATAAGATTTGAGGTGAGTTGATGAATTAACCAGATAATATCCTTGCAGAAAAGAAGTTAACAAATCGACCGTAAACTTACTGGAATAGATGTAACTCTGAATTCCAAACCGCTTGGTTTCGCCGTGTTTAATTTCGCTGTTTTGAAATATGGGTACTTTTGTTGCCAAACTGAGTCCAAATGAACGAAAATTAACTCCAGCTCCAAGATTAAAATATCCATTGGGAAGGTATCTCAACCGATATGGACTATTTAAATCGTTCAGATCCAGAGAATGAGTCTTTTCACCAGAATATAATCTGATAATCAAATCATTATAATAGTTTTCAATGTAATTTGTATCCTTTTTTGCCTCTAAGTAGCCATTCCACGATTTGGCTTCAGCAAAAAAATAAAAAAACAAGAAACAGAAAACGGTAAAAACTATTCGCATATCAAAAATCCATTTCTACCAAAACCGGACAATGATCGGAGTGAACGGCCTGAGGTAAAATTTTTGCATTCAATATCTTATCTTTTAAATCAACGGTAACCATGTGATAGTCAATTCGCCAACCCTTGTTATTCTGACGTGCACCTGCCCTATAACTCCACCACGAATATTGATGCTTTTCCTTATTAACCTCACGGAAACTATCCACAAAACCATCATCAACAAACTTAGCAAACCATTCGCGTTCTTCAGGCAAAAAACCAGAAGTATCCTGCTGTTTTTCAGGATTATGAATGTCAATCCAAAGTCGGCAAATGTTATAATCACCGGAAATAATCAACTTACTTCGGGTTTTACGCAATTCGTTCAGGTAATTATGAAAATCAGTAAGAAATTCCATCTTAAAAGCTTGTCGAATTCCTCCTGTTGTTCCTGAGGGGAAATAAGCACTAATTACTGAAACATCATCAAAATCAGCTCGAATAACTCGTCCTTCATTGTCATATTTCTCATTATCCATACCGTAAACAACAAGATCAGGTTCAACTTTACTGAAAATAGCGACACCGCTATAACCTTTCTTAACAGCCGATAATGCATAACCATAATAACCCAACGCTTCATATTCAGATTCATGCATCTGTCCGGGCTGGGCTTTTGTCTCCTGAAAACATACAATATCTGGATTAACCTCTGCCAGAAAATCGAACAAACCCTTGCCTATTGCCGAACGGATACCATTTACGTTATAGCTTAAAATCCTTTTCACAATTTTTGTTACTTTTGATTCATATTAAATGAATTGCGAAAGTATAACGAATAATTTTAAGGGGAAAGAATACATTGAAAAAAGGTATTGTCATTAAATCAACAGGTAGTTGGTACACCGTAAAAACAGAAGAAGGGAAATTTATAGAAAGCCGGATTAAGGGAAATTTACGTTTAAAAGGTATCCGGAGTACAAATCCCATTGCTGTTGGAGATCATGTCGAAATAGTTGAATCGAATGAAGATAATAACATTGGCAGTCAAGTTGTTGGACTAATTCACAAGATTATCCCACGTACGAATTATATCATCCGAAAATCGCCAAATCTATCGAAAGAATCGCATATTATTGCAGCAAATATCGATCAGGCTTTCCTGATTGTGACCATACAGTTTCCGGTAACAACCACCACTTTTATCGATCGATTTTTGGTTTCAGCCGAAGCTTACCGAATTCCATGCCACCTCATTTTCAATAAAATTGACCTTTATGATGATCAGCAAACTGCCATAATGAACTCGCTCATCGAAATTTATGAAATGGCTGGATACCAATGCCTGAGAATTTCAGCAAAAAATGAAGTTGGGATTGGTGAACTTAAAAACATGATGACCAATAAAACAAATGTTTTTTCAGGTCATTCTGGTGTTGGAAAATCAACAATTATCAACTCATTACAATCCAATATCATTTTGAAAACCGGAGAAATTTCTGAAGCACATTTTTCAGGAAAGCACACCACAACTAATTCGGAAATGTATGAACTCGATTTTGGTGGCTTTATTATCGACACTCCAGGTATCAAAGGATTCGGTGTGCTCGAAATGGAAAAAGAAGAAATTTCGCATTACTTTCCCGAAATTTTCAAACTTCTCGACGAATGTCAATTTTACAATTGCACCCATACACACGAACCTCACTGCGCTGTGAAAAAATCGGTTGAAGAAGGCAAAATAGCACTAAGCCGCTACAATTCTTACCTCGGATTGCTTGATGATGAAGAAAAATACCGAAATTGATCTATTTCGGCACTAAACCGACACAAAAAAAGCTTAAACTTTATCGGTTTAAGCTTTTTTATTTCAGTAGTTTAGCTTGTAAAAATCGAATATCAAACGTGCTTTAGAATCGCCTATTTCATCGGCAACAACACGGAAGGCTTGTTTTTTTAGATTCTCGACACTCTTAAAACGGGTCAAAAGTGCAATTCTGGTCTTCTCCCCTATTCCGGAAATGCTTTCGAGCTCCGACTTGATGAATTCGCCCGAGCGTTTGTTCCGATGGAAAGTAATTCCAAAACGATGTGCCTCATCTCTCATTTGTTGAATAATTTTCAAAGTTTCAGAATTCTTATCAAGATAGAGAGGAACTGAATCACCGGGAAAATAAATTTCTTCGAGGCGTTTGGCAATTCCAATAATGGCAATTTTGCCGCGAAGCCCCAATTTATCCAACGAATTCAGAGCCGCGCCCAATTGACCTTTTCCACCATCGATCACAATTAATTGTGGCAAAGATTTTTCTTCGTCGAGCAATCGTTTGTAACGACGATAAACCACTTCTTCCATCGAAGCAAAATCATCAGGGCCTTCAACTGTTTTAACATTAAAATGCCGGTAATCTTTTTTGAACGGACGAGCATCACGAAAGACCACACACGAAGAAACTGGATTTGTGCCTTGCAAATTACTATTATCGAAACATTCAATATGGTTGGGCTGCACTTTAAGTTGCAAATCTTTCTTCATAGTTTCCAAAATCCGATTTGCATTTTGTTCTGTTTTTGAAACAACCTGATGCTTCATTTTCTCCAACCGGAAATACTTTGCGTTCCGCTCCGAGAGCTCAAGAAGTTTCTTTTTGTCGCCTTGCTTCGGAACTTGCATCTTAACACCTTCCAATTCAAAATCCAACTTGAAGGGAACCAGAATTTCTTTCGCGTTGCTAAATATTTTCTGCCGGATATCTACAATCGCAAATTCAAGTAATTCGCCCGGAGATTCATCAAGTACTTTGCGAATTTCCATCGTGTAGGTTTGCATGATTGCCCCGCGAATAATTTTCAAGTAATTGACGTAAGCAAAATCTTCGTCGTGATCAATAGTGAAAACATCAACATCATTTATGGTATTGCTAACGACTGTTGAACGCGATTGAAATTTTTCAAGCAAATCCAATTTCTCTTTTATTCCGGCAGCCTCTTCAAATTTCATTTCAGAAGCATATTGCCGCATTAAATCCTTGAGATATTTGATCACGCCAGAGATGTTGCCTCGTAATATCTCCTTTATTTGATCGATACTTTTAATGTACTGATCGTGCTCAATTTTGGCAACACACGGGGCCTGACAATTTCCGATGTGATATTCCAGACAAACCTTAAATTTTCCCTGGCGTATTTGCTCTTCAGATAAATTTAATTTGCAATTACGCAATTTATAAAGTTTACGAAAAAACTCTAAAAGCGTACGGACGGTCAGTATCGAAGTGTACGGACCAAAATAACTTGATCCGTCTTTAATCACATTTCGGGTTTGAAATACTCTCGGGAATCGTTCATTCTTGACAACGATCCAAGGATAGGTTTTGTCATCTTTCAGCCGGATGTTGTACCGAGGCTGATACTTTTTGATCAGGTTATTTTCGAGCAGCAAAGCATCCTGTTCGGTTTCAACAACCATATGCTTGATATCTGCAATATTCCGAACAAGTAATTCCGTTTTGCGATTTTGCTGATTTTTGTTGAAATAAGAACTAACCCGCTTCTTTAAATTCTTGGCTTTTCCAACATAGATAATTTTACCACTCTGATCAAAATACTGATATATTCCAGGTTGGTCGGGAAGACTGGAAACTAAAGTCCGGATATACTCAGCATTTTTTGATACCATCAGGAATGATCTAAAAAACAGATATTAATATTGAATAACCGAATGCGTATCGTAAGTAGCTAATTCCCGCTTTTTCTCAGTCTGAATAAACGTCAAATCACAAATAAAAGAGAAGTAAATTTTCTTCACGTTCATCTGCTTTACCAGATTAAGTGCAGCAAGAGCGGTACCTCCGGTAGCCAACAAATCATCATGAATCAAAACAACGTCATCTTCAGTCAGGGCGTCAATGTGCATTTCAATGGTATCAACGCCATACTCCAATTCGTACGACTCATTAATAACAACAGAAGGCAATTTCCCCTTCTTGCGAATCGGAACAAATCCGGCATTAATACAGTACGCCACTGCCCCACCAACAATAAAACCGCGCGACTCAAGCGAAACAATTTTGGTTATTCCTTTATCTTGACAATAGTCAGAAATTTGATCAACTACATTTTTAAAAGCTTCCGGCTCCTTCAATAAGGTTGTAATATCCTTAAAACTTATACCCTCAATTGGATAATCCTCCACCGTCCGGACAAAATTTTTCAATTCCATAATAGTTTTTTAAGAGTTCCACGTGGAACATTATCTTCCTAACAACACCAACAACACATTAATATCGGATGGACTCACCCCAGAAATACGACTTGCCTGACCAATAGTATCCGGCTGAATTTCAGTAAGTTTCTGACGAGCTTCGGTACTAATTGTATGAATCTGGTGATAATCAAATCTGCCTTTTATTGTAATATTTTCAAGCCTTCGGAACTTATCGGCAACCAATTTTTCACGATCGATATAACCAGCATACTTTACTGAAATCTCAGCCGACTCTAAAATTTCAGTAAATCTATTCTTAGGAACGTCCTTCAAAAAGTTATTAAACGGCTTAATATCTTCAATCAAATCGAAAATGGAAATCTGAGGGCGAAGAATAACATCAATTAATTTTACTCCTTGTCTCAAAGATGAAGAACCTTTTTTCTCCAGAATGTGATTGATAAATTGTGGTTTTATTGAGAAGTTGGAAACAAATTCAACAATCTTATCTACCCAAATTTTCTTTTCAGCATACAAATCGAAGCGCTCTTTTGTAGCCAAACCAAGCTCAAAAGAACGAGGAGTCAACCGGAAATCGGCATTATCCTGACGTAACAAAATACGATATTCTGCCCGCGAAGTAAACATACGATAAGGTTCGTCAACACCTTTTGTAACCAAATCATCAACTAAAACTCCGATATAAGCTTCATCACGATTTAGAATAAACGGCTCCAATCCCTTCACTTTTTGACTGGCATTAATACCAGCAACAATTCCTTGTGCAGCCGCTTCCTCGTAACCCGTGGTTCCGTTTATCTGACCAGCGAAAAAAAGATTTGAAATCAGTTTAGTTTCAAGTGAATGAGTTAATTGTGTCGGGTCAAAATAATCATATTCGATAGCATATCCAGGTCTGAAAATCTTGACATTTTCCAAACCAGGAACTTCTTTTAAAGCCTTCAGTTGAACATCCCATGGCAAACTAGAAGAAAATCCATTCAGGTAATATTCTATCGTATTTTCTCCTTCTGGTTCAAGGAAAAGTTGATGCGAAGTCCTTTCAGCAAAAGTGACAATTTTTGATTCGATGCTCGGACAATACCGAGGACCACTACCGACAATAGTTCCATTGTACATTGGGGAATCTGCAAAACCAGTTTCCAAAATTGAATGAACAGTTTCATTCGTATAGGTAATCCAGCAACTCTTTTGCTTTAACTGAGTACAAACTTCAGGAAGAAATGAAAATTTATAGCTGATTTCATCACCCTTTTGCTCCTCCATTTTAGAAAAATCAATCGATCGTCCATCAATACGGACAGGAGTGCCTGTTTTTAGTCTTCCGGTCTTAAATCCAACACTAAATAACTGATCTGAAATATGATATGAGGCGTTTTCTCCTATTCTGCCACCTTCCATCTGCGAACGACCAATATGCATCAAGCCATTCAGGAAAGTACCATTGGTGAGTACAACCGATTTGGAATAAAAGTCAACTCCAATCTTTGTTTTTACGCCACCTACAACATTATCTTTGATATGAAGTGAAACTACAACATCTTGCCAGAGATCCAGATTTTCGGTATTCTCTAAAATATTTCGCCAATTTTCAGTAAAACGGGTCCGGTCGCTCTGCGACCTTGGACTCCACATTGCCGGCCCTTTTGATTTATTCAGCATCCGAAACTGAACACTCGACATGTCGGTAACAATACCCGAATAACCACCAAGAGCATCAATCTCACGAACAATCTGACCCTTTGCAATTCCACCCATGGCGGGATTACACGACATCTGGCCATACTTGGTCATGTCCATCGTAATGAGCAATGTTTTTGATCCCAAATTTGCTGCTGCCACCGCTGCTTCACACCCCGCGTGACCCCCACCTACTACAATAACATCGTAAAACGGTAACATCTATCTAAATTTATTACTTAATTACTTATCATTTAATAACTTAAGGTAAAAATCTTCCTTTTCGGTCATCAAAAGCTTATCTTTTTTAATTTTATCCTTATATCCTAACAAATGTAGAATTCCATGAATCAAGATACGATTCAATTCATTTTCAAACGTCGTTTTAAACTCAACCGAATTATCAAGTACACGATCAACGCTAATAAAAATATCGCCATTAATCACGTTTCCTTCCACATAGTCGAAAGTGATAATATCAGTAAAATAATCGTGATCTAAGTATGTTTTGTTAACTTCTAAAAGGTAATTATCTGAACAAAAAATAAAGGAAATATCCCCTACTCTCTTTTCCTCACAAAAAATCGCATCCTTAATCCAATTAGTTGATTTTCTCTTCTTTAGCTTTGGTAAATCAACATCTTCATTAAAATAGTGAATTCCCATTAATCAAAAGTATATTTAATCAAAACCTTACTCCCTCCATCGCAGTATTCAACTTCATCAGCTATATTTTGCATGATAAAAATACCACGACCATTCTCCTTTTTCAAATTTTCAACTACAGTAGGATCGGCAATACTTTCATAAATAAAACCTTCTCCTTCATCTTTAACTTCTATATAAAGTTGATCATCCTCCAGAACAACCCGAATAAACACTCGTTTATCTTCATCGAAACAATTTCCATGAACGATTGAATTATTCACTGCCTCGCTGACACCTAAAAAAACACGATTAAAGTAATTCCTGTTTAAACAAGATTCACTAAAAATCTCATCTAAAAAAGTTCTCACTTTATAGATGTTTATGAGCTGCGAAGATATGACTAAGTCGCGTTCCAAAATTAGTTCTTTATCTGATTTAAAAAGCTATTGTATTTCTGATCGTAAAAACTGCGCAATTTAAAACTACCTTTCTTAATTAACTCATTTTCATTCTTAATCCGATTATTATACTCAAAGTAGCCTTCCGGGTTACTCTTCTTGACATCTGTTGCAGTCTTTGATTCTCGTTTATCCTCAAAATCTCGTTCTATCTCCGACTTTTCAGCATCCAATAATTTCGATAAAATCAAATTCTGCCGATTAATCAATTCATTAGTAACATTCTTATTAATCAAATCTCTTCGTGATTGTTCCAATAGCTGATCAATAGCTTTAAGCTGGTCAGAAGCTTTCGATCCAACCGATCCACTATTAACCATATCGCGTATCAATTGCTGCATAATTTCCTGTTGAGCAAGCGTTTGACCTATACTTTTGCTCATCTTACCCATATCCCCCTTTTTCATCTGGTCAATCATCTGTTGTAATTGCTCTTTAATCGAACTTTGACTGTCCTTTAAGCTCTTCATTCCAGGCTTCGAACCCTTTCCTCCAGGTTTATCGCAATCTCCATCTCCCGGCATCGAATTCTTTTCCTGTTCCTTGATGTATTCAAGCGCTTCACTTAAAAAAAGAGCCAAATTGTTCGCCGCGGTAATTCCATATTGCTGAAACATGCGCGAACCTCCAATATTACCGGATTCTAAATTATCAAAAGCCGAAACGACGCTACTTTCAAGACCAAGCATTTCCTTATTAATTACTGAACTTATTTCAGGTGTACGTTTTGCTAATGCATACAACGAATCCTTAACAAACACAACCTGACCTTGAAGATTTTTCTGTTTAATCTTTAAATCGTTGATCAACGGATTATTAAAATCAATCGAATTGAATTTATTTAAAACCTTTTCCTGATCAAACGAAACTATAATAAGATTATCTAAGATCTGCTTAATATCTTCAATATTGGCCTTGTTTTGTTTGCTCTTATTGTTTTTGAGCATCTGGTCCATGGCAAAAACCAACTGATCAAGGCTTTTACTGTTATTTTCTATTCCTTCTGAAGTTTTTCGCTTGTTACCCTTCTCCGATTCATTCAAAACCTTAGAATAATTCTGTTTAATAGTAGAAAACTCATTATCGAAATTGAATAAATTCATTTGCTTTTCAAGAGCCTTATTAATTTCAAGAGCTCCGTTATAATCCTTTTCAAGATCCTTTAACCGTGACTCATTTTGCCTTTCGTCTTCATTAATAGGAATCAAGTCAGATCGTTTCTCTAATTTTTCTAAATTAGTTCTCTCTGATATAGCCAATTTTTTCAATTCGTCAATAACACGCTCAATCTTTTGCTCAACTTTCATCCTTTTCAACAATTGAACATTTTTATCGAGTTGCTTAGACAGATCATCAAGACTAGAATCCATTTCCTTTGATAACTGCTCAAACTTCTTCGAATCGAATTGTTTCGCCAATTCATTAAACTCTTCAAAAAGTTTCTTTAACTCATCGCTAAACACATCTTTCAAAAGCTCATCAATTTGTTGCTGCTTCTTTAAAATCTCACTCTTTTCTTCTGAAAAAGAATTGAGAAAATTATTAGCATCTTTATTCTGCTGTTTAATTTGATTCAACACATTTTCAAGATCCGATTTCTTACTCATGATATCCTTAACCGTCTGAAATTTTTCCCATTCAGAAAGCTCAGAATTAATCTGTTTCATCTTGAAATCTTTAAACTCCTGCTGTATTTCCTCAGTAAGTTTCGCGCTTTTCTTAAATAATTGATCTATTGAACTTTGATCAGAATTTTCTTTATCCAAAATATCCTGATAATCAGGAAAAGTAAACGTAAACGTTTCACTTACCGATTTTTTAAAATGGTTAACAAAATCATTATCATATACAGAAAAGTAATACTTAAAGGACTTTCCTAAGTTTTTAACAGTTTCAAAATCAAACGTATAATAAAAATCCTGATTCAACATAAATGGAATAAACGGCACGCTGATAGAACTATCTTTTCCTTCGGCGCTAATGGTAAAATCAAGTTTATTAAATCCGTAATCATCAACAATGTTGCCTTTGAAATGAAATATCTTAAAATTCAGTGAATCATTAACTTGCACCACTTTAATTTCAGGAAATAAATCTGAAATAGTCTGAATTTTATACACCAGATTGTTTTCATCCTTCAATTTCGAATTTTTAACCGATATCCGATATTCCAAATCACTATGAAAGGTTTTTGATACCTCAAAGGTATTTCCATTCTTCGTTCCAATAAGCTGAGTACTGTCACTAAAAAGTATCGTCAAACTATCCGTATCAACTGCTGTAAAACTCCACTTCACGGTTGTTCCTGAAGCTATTTTTAAACCACCCACATTTTGAAGATGTTCTGCACTTAAATTTGTATATGAAGGTGGCACAATATCAACATTGAAAGAAGAAATAAACGGTTTATTAAGCACAGTAACTCTATAAATATCAGATATATACTTCTTGTCAGTAAAATAAACAGAAATGGAACTATTTACATTTTCAATGGTATATTTAAATAATCCATCTTCTTTGGTCATCAAATAATTATTTCCACCGAAATTAATATACATCATTTCAGGAACTTCCTTTCCTGAACAAACTAATTTTAACTCAATCGATTCTCCGGTAACTATCTCAAGATTGGAATTTACCAACTTAAACGTAAATGGGGCAGGTTTCTCAAACTTCTGCTGAAAGTGGATTAGTCTCACAGAACTTTCCTTGAAAAAATCAGGTGAAAATGAAAAAGCAACAATAAACAAGATCGACACGCTCGAGAAAACAATAAACAAAACCTTTAAGTCCCTAAACCTAATAGAATCAGAAAATTTAAATATACTTAATTCATTGATTTTCTGATCAATACTTGCCTTCTTTAGTTCATTTGAATAAACGGAAGCTGATTCTTTCTCTAATTCAACAATATTTATCAACTTATCTTTAATTTCAGGATAAGTTTGGCTTAATTGTGCAGAAACATCGTAATAGGTCAAACGCTTCCCAATACCCAATAATTTTATAGCGGGTACTAAAAGGAAGAAGACTAATATGAAAACAGTAAAAAACAGAGTAATGACAACTATCGACAACTTTACTGTTGGATTGAAGTAATTAAAATATTCAAGCGCAGATACAAAACTATAATAGACTAAAAATAAGAGTATAAACAGTAATAATCCTCTTATCAACTGATAGAGGTAGAACTTACTGATGTATGAATTCAGCTTATCAACAAACTGTTTATAGTTTTTATCCATCTTTATAATAAATTCATTTCTAGATGATTAAAATATGTACCTTTTAAACATTCTAAAAATTGTCTTGTTTATAACTCTAATTAAATAATTTATAAAATCAAACAAAGATATGGTTTGAAAATTGTATTAGATATTTTTTCGGGAGAGACAAGACAAATTAATTAAATCTATTCACCCATTATTTAAACAGAAAAGCAATCCAAATTCATTACTTATTTATTAGAAATAAACCAAACTAACAATTGTTAATCTAAAATTTACTAATTTTATAATCAAACCATTACTCTGTTAGCAAGTAGTTGAAAACACAGAATAAAAAATCACTTTTTATAAAAACAAGAATAACCTTAAAAAGATATCAAGTCTATTAACAGGATATATTCATATTCATTCTTTTTAATTGAATTTATAAAATATATAATATTAATGTAGAATGAAAATAAACCCAATAAAGAGGTATCCTTTTCTTGTTTGAGGGAATATATTATATTCGTGAAATGATTGAATGGTATGGGAGAGAGATTAAATATATTACTAGTTGAAGATAACCTGTTAAACCAGCGTATAGTTACGTTTAGTTTAAAGAAATATAATCATGAGGTAGTTATTGCCAATAATGGTATTGAGGCAATAGAACATTTTCGTGAGAAAAAATTCGATGTCATTCTGATGGATATAATGATGCCTGTTATGGATGGACTAGAAGCCACTGTGAAAATAAGAGAGATTGAAAGTGAAAGTCAGATAGAAAAAAGAACTCCCATTATTGCTCTCACAGCAAATACCATGGACAACGATCGCGATAAATGCATTTCATACGGAATGGACGAATTTATGTCAAAACCATTTGATATTGAAAAGCTTAATTCGATATTTAATGAGCTTAAAATTCCTTCCTGAATTTATCAACTGATTATATTCAAACTTCCATCTTAATTTTTTTACTTTTGGCTAGGTTTAAAAGCTAAAAATGAACGAACATTTTGATTTCAGAGATGAATCTCTTTCTGATAGTGAAAAAGATATTGACAAACAGTTAAGACCACTTGAATTTGACGATTTTAGCGGTCAGAATAAAATTGTTGAGAATCTGAAAATATTTGTCAAGGCGGCCAAAATGAGAGGCGAAGCTTTAGATCATGTTTTGCTTCATGGCCCACCAGGACTAGGCAAAACCACACTTTCAAACATTATAGCTAACGAACTTGGAGTTTCCCTTAAATTAACTTCAGGACCAGTGTTAGACAAACCAGGCGATTTAGCAGGTTTATTGACCAATTTGGAACCAAACGCCGTTTTGTTTATTGATGAGATCCACCGTTTAAGCCCAATAGTTGAAGAATACCTCTATTCGGCTATGGAGGATTATAAGATCGACATCATGATTGACAAAGGACCCAGTGCACGGTCCATACAGATCGAATTAAACCCTTTTACGTTAATTGGAGCAACCACCCGTTCAGGTTTATTAACAAGTCCTCTAAGGGCTCGTTTTGGCATTAAATCGCATTTGGAATACTACGATGTGGATATACTCACAAAAATTGTAAAACGATCTGCTTTTATCCTGAATGTAAAAATTGACGATCAGGCTGCTGTTGAAATTGCCACAAGGAGCCGCGGAACGCCCAGAATTGTAAATGCACTGTTGCGCCGTGTAAGGGATTTTGCCCAGGTGAAGGGAAATGGAAGCATTGATATTGACATTACTCTGTACGCACTCGATGCTCTGAATATCGATAAATTCGGTTTAGACGAAATGGATAATAAAATTTTGCTAACGATTATCGATAAATTCAAAGGCGGACCTGTTGGTTTATCAACTATTGCTACAGCTGTAGGTGAGGATACAGAGACAATTGAAGAGGTTTATGAACCATTTCTGATTATGGAGGGCTTTTTGAAACGTACACCACGGGGGCGTGAGGTTACCGAATTGGCCTACAAACATTTAGGTAAAATTCATTACGGCGACTCCCCTACCCTTTTTTAATAAGCTTGATCTCAAATAATTTGGGAAATAATTTTCCGGTGACATACATTTTTTTAGTTACCGGGTCGATGGCTATACCATTTAAAACATCAACTTGCTTGTCTGTATTTGACATGGAAAGAATACCTTCTAAATCAATTTTAGCAAGAACTTTGCCTGTTTGAGTATCTATTTTTACAATTAGGTTAGTTGTCCATAAATTGGCATAAATGTAGCCTTCAGAATATTCCAATTCATTAAGATACACAACTGCGTCTTTATCATCATAAACCTGAAGTTTTTTTACAGTTTTTAAAGTTGTTGGGTCTATGTAAGTCAGGACGTTCGTACCATCATCCATAATTAGGTATTTTTCGTCATGGGTCATTCCCCAACCTTCAGCCGATTCAAAACGAAAACTATCGACTAAAGCCATGTTTTCGAGATTGTAAATAAAACCAACTTTTGTTTTATAAGTAAGCTGAAAAATACGATTATCGAAAATGGTAATTCCTTCGCCAAAATATTTATCAGCAAGCTTCACTGACTTTACAGTTTGACCAGTTTTTAAGTTGTTTTTGTAGAGAAACGATTTGCCGTTTTCACCCGTGCTTTCATAGATAAATCCGTTATGAATTTCCAGTCCTTCAGTAAAAGAAGTTTCGTTATGTGGATAGGTTTGTACCACCTCATAGCCAAATTTTTCGGGCACAACATCCGATAAAACTTCGAAGGTTTTATAATAAATGCCCTTTACTCCATCGCTTTTAACAGCCTCTGCTCTTAAAGTATGTTTGCCAATGTTTTTATACCCTTTCAGCGTATAGGTAAACTCTGCATTTTTATCCGAAGTTAACATCACCGAATCAACAAAGATGTTTGTTTCCTTTAGTTCTCCGTCTTTTACTTTTACTGAAATACCGATGTTAATATCGTCACCATAAACTATTTTTTTATGAACAGATTCAGTGGTTATGCGAACAACTGGTTTTCGTGAACGATTGGCTTTGTTAGAGCATGAAAAAGAGCTGGTGAAAACCGATAATACAATGAAAGCGGAGAATAGTCTGATGTTCATTCGAATCATTTTAGTCTAAAAAACAGGCTTCAAAGATAAAACAAATTAAAAATCAATTGACTTTCAGCTTCAGTTTTAGCAATTGTTAAAGGATTAGGTTTGTATCTTTGGGCAAAATTTTATGATTGTGGGCGCATTAAAAAAACTTGCAGGCGAAACGGCCATTTATGGTATGAGCAGTATTATTGGCCGATTCCTAAATTGGTGGCTCGTACCGTATCATTCGCGTATTTTTCTTCCTGAAGAATATGGCGTTGTAACCAATCTGTATTCGTACATCGCGTTTCTGTTGGTAATACTCACTTTTGGTATGGAAACTGGGTTTTTCCGGTTCGCCAATAAGTCGAAGCAGAACGACAAAATATATTCAACTAGTGCTTTTTCGCTCTTCGGAAGTTCAATTCTTTTCGTTCTTATCGCCTTCATTTTCTCCGGAAATCTGGCAAGTTTTTTAGATTATCCTAACAGCGAAAAATATATTCAATGGCTTGCTATTATTGTTGCTCTCGATGCCGGAACAGCCATTCCGTTTGCCAATTTACGGCTCGAAGGAAAAGCAATCAGGTTTGCCACGTTGAAAATGGTCAATATCTTTTTCAACATCTTCTTCAACGTCTTTTTCCTTTCGGTTTGCCCATACATTTTAAAGTCGAACCCCGAAAGTTTCATCAGCCTGATTTATCATCCGGAGTTTGGTGTAGGATACGTATTTGTTGCCAACTTGCTCGCTTCGGTGATTACACTGGTCATGCTTATTCCTGAAATCCGGAAGATAAAACTGATTTTTGACTGGAAACTTTTCCGCGAAATGTTCTGGTACTCCTTCCCTATCCTACTCGTTGGAATTACCGGGATGATCAACCAGAATATCGACAAAATTTTGATTCCGGAGTTGGTACCAGCCAGTCAAAAACCAATGGAACAGCTGGGTATATACGGTGCAAACTACAAGCTCGCGGTGCTGATGAATATGTTTATTCAGGCCTTTCGCTATTCGTTCGAGCCTTTCTTTTTCAGTCAGCAAAAAAACAATGATTCGCGCATTATTTATGCCCAGGTAATGAAGTATTTTATAATATTCGGCTTACTCATATTTTTAGGAATCACGCTATTTATCGATGTCTTTAAAATTGTGATTGGCCCAGAGTATCATTCAGGATTAAAGGTTGTTCCGGCAGTTTTGATGGCCAACTTATTTTTGGGAATCTATTTTAACCTTTCGCTGTGGTACAAACTGTCAGACAAAACCTGGATGGGTGCGCTCATTGGTGGTATAGGTGCTGTTTTAACCATCGGCTTTAATGTTATGATGATTCCGACTATGGGTTATATGGGATCGGCTTATGCAGTGCTGATTTGCTTTGTACTGATGACTATCATTTCGTACGTAGTTGGCCAGAAATACTACCGTGTTGATTACGATCTGAAACGTATCTTACTTTATTTTGCTGTTGCCATTGGGTTTTATTCAATTTCAGGATCGGTACATTTTTCAGATTCTATAATACGATATGGCCTAAATATCAGCTTATTTGCAGCATTTTTAACAGTAGTATTTTTTGCTGAGAAGAAAGAAATACAAAGATTAATCAAACGATAAACCGATAAAATACTATTTAGTATTATTTTTGAAAAATAATTGAATAAAAATGAAAAAAATGAAGATTGCCGTAGCCAGCGATCATGCAGGTTTCAAGCGCAAACAAACCGTATTGAAATACCTTCAGGAACAAGGAATAGAGTACAAAGATTTTGGTGCGTTTTCAGAAGAAAGCAGCGATTATCCGGATTATGCACATCCACTTGCCGATGCAGTGAGTAAGGGCGAATTCGACGAAGGAATTACACTTTGCGGAAGTGGAAATGGTATCAATATGACCGCCAACAAACACCAGGGAATACGATCGGCCATTTGCTGGTTACCTGAAATTGCAAAACTTGCCCGTCAGCATAATGACGCCAATATTTGTGCACTTCCTGCTCGTTATATTACTGATGAACAGGCGATTGAAATAGTAAAAATATTTTTAGAAACTGATTTTGAAGGTGGCCGTCATCTGAATAGAATAAACAAGATACCTTGTTAAAATGTCGGAACAAAAGGATATATTTTTAAAGAAATCAGAAGAGATTGCTTTTGATCTGAAACATCGTTCGATCATCAAATTCAACATGTCGAAATACGATGCGGCGGTTGATCGTGGCATGAAACGATATTCAAATCTGGATTTGGCAAAGACAAGGGCATCGTTTGTTAAATCGCAGGCAATAAATCATTTGCACGACCATTTACTTGAGTTCGAGAAAAACATAACTGCACATGGCGCTTCGGTTGTTTGGGCCGAAAATACAGATGAAGCCATTGCGGCAGTTAAGAAAATCATGATCGAAAACAATTCTAAAACAGTAGTCAAAAGTAAATCGATGACTACCGAGGAAATCGATTTGAACGATCATTTGGAAGAGATTGGTGTTGAATCGCTTGAAACCGATTTGGGCGAATACATTGTGCAGCTGGCAGGTGAAAAACCGTATCATATTGTTACACCCTGTATGCACAAGTCGCGTCAGGATATTGCAGAGCTTTTTACTGAAAAGTTTGATACTCCGGAAGGCAGTGCGCCTGAATACCTGACTGCCTGGGTAAGGCAAAAACTACGCGCCAAATTTACAACTGCTGACGTTGGAATTACCGGGGCCAATTTTCTAGTAGCCGATGTGGGCGGAATTTGTTTAACTGAAAATGAAGGAAATGCACTGATGTCGGTCTCGTTTCCTAAAATTCATATCGTAATTGCAGGAATCGAAAAAGTGATTCCCCACATGCAGGATTTGGGCCTGATGTGGCCAATCCTGGCAGCACATGGAACCGGACAGCAAATCTCGGTATATAATTCACTGATTACCGGACCGAAAAAATCATCGGAAGTTGATGGGCCCGAAAAAATGATTGTGATCCTTCTGGATAATAAACGCTCAGAACTTTACCAAAACGATGAGCAGTATACCGTTTTGAAATGCATCCGCTGCGGAGCCTGTTTGAATGCGTGCCCGGTTTACCGTAACATTGGCGGATATACTTACGATGCAACTTACAGCGGACCAATTGGTTCGGTTATTACACCCTTTTTCAAAGGATTAAAAGAATACAATCACCTGAGTTCGGCTTGCTCTGTTTGCGGAAAATGTACAGAAGTATGTCCGGTTAAAATTCCGCTTCACCATATGTTGCTCATCAACCGGCGCGATGCCGTTAGGGCGGGAGCAGGTGGATTTATCTGGAATTCAGGAATGAAAGCTTTTGAATTTGCTTTATCCAAACGAAACCGGCTGGACCTCGTCAACGGAAAAACAAAAAATACTTTTGCTTTGTTAGGTGCTAATGCTTTAGGAGAGAAAAAGCAAATACCAAAGCTGGCCGATCAATCATTTAGTAAACAATGGACAACTAAAAAATAAAACCTATGCTATCCAATACGTGTAAATATGCTGTAAGAGCGCTCATTTATCTTGGAAAATACTCTTCCGACGGAACTAAAATAGGTATCAAAAAAATATCCTCGGATCTGTTGATTCCTACTCCATTCCTGGGAAAAATTCTTCAGAATTTGGTGAAGCAAAAGGTGTTGGTTTCGACCAAAGGACCTAACGGCGGTTTTGGTTTAGGGCGGAAGACAGACGAAATTTCGCTTTATGATATTGTTCGCATCGTGGATGGCGATGATTTTTTCAAGATTTGCCTGATTGGTCACCATTCATGTGCCACACACGAAGCAGAAGAAAAACCATGCCCGGTTCATAGCCGTTTTGGACCTATTCGCGCACAGTTGCTCCAGTTCTACCAGGAAACCACTCTCGCCGGAATTTTAGGCGATATGACCGGGTTTGAAGACCTGATCAAACTGTAGAAATTATCGGCTCTTAAATATTCAGTCCATTTGTAAATCAATCAATCAGTCATCTTTAATGGCCGGAATCTACCTCCATATCCCCTTTTGCCGGAAACGATGCCATTATTGCGATTTCTTCAAATCGACTGATTTAAGCCAGAAAGTCCGGTTGATCGAAGGTTTAAAAAAAGAACTCGAAACGCGGGCATCTGAGTTGGCTTCCGAAGAAATAAATACCATTTACCTGGGCGGTGGAACACCTTCAGTTCTTCTGATTGATGAGCTAAAAGACATTTTACAAACGATCCGTCAGAATTATCGGGTTTCTCCGGAAGCCGAAATAACCATGGAGGTCAATCCTGACGATTTAAGTCAGGCTATACTTTCGGCTATCAGGGGAATTGGGTTCAACCGGCTAAGCATGGGTGTCCAGTCTTTTTCCGAATCAGACCTGAAACTGATGAACCGTAGGCATGGAGTTATGCAAGCCATTCAATCGGTAAAATGGGCTAAAAAAGCCGGATTTTCCAACATCAGCATCGACCTGATTTACGGCTTGCCCAATCAAACCCTGGAAGAGTGGGAGAGAAACGTACGCATCGCCGTAGAGTTGGATGTACAGCATATTTCGGCTTACAACCTGACGTACCACGAAGGAACCGTTTTTTACGACCGGCTTAAAAAAGGAATCCTTAAGGAATTACCCGATGAACTTAGTCTTCAGCAATTTGAAGTGTTGATCAGGATACTGAAAGAATCCGGATTTGAACATTACGAAATCTCCAATTTTTGCAAGCCTGGCCTTTATTCGCAGCATAACTCGTCGTATTGGAAAAGCAAAAAATACCTGGGAATTGGCCCTTCGGCACATTCGTTCGATGTGCAAACCCGCCGATGGAATGTTTCTTCTGTTTTAGGATATTTGGATGGAGTAGAGAACAATAAACCCTACAGTGAATCCGAAATCCTGACCGAGCAGGATCGCTATAACGATTACATCATTACCGGCCTCCGAACGATCTGGGGTATTTCAGAAGAGGTAATTAAAACAGAGTTTTCTGCTCAGTATCTTGTTCATTTTCAAAAAGTAAGAGATGAGAATATTCATTCAGGCCATGTTTTAAATGCTTCAGGAAAGATATGTTTAAGTCCTGAAGGTTTATTTATTTCAGATAAAATTATGGCTGATTTCATGGTAGTTGAATGATGCTAAATATTGTTAACGTACAAGGCCGAAGTGATTCTTTCAAACTATAAATCCATATCTTAGCGGCTTGAAAAACAGAAAGCAAAATGATCGTAAAAATTGTCAATCAATCCAATAATCCATTACCAGAATATAGCACTGCACATTCTGCAGGTATGGATCTTCGCGCCAATCTTCTTGAACCGGTTACGCTAAAGCCACTCGAAAGGGTATTGGTTCCAACCGGCCTGTTTGTTGAGTTGCCGGTAGGTTTCGAGGCCCAGATTCGTCCAAGAAGCGGGTTGGCTCTGAAGAAAGGAATTACCGTTCTGAATTCACCAGGAACAATTGATGCCGACTATCGGGGCGAAGTTGGTATTATCCTGATCAACCTGTCGAACGAAGACTTTGTGATTCAGCATGGTGAGCGTATTTGCCAGATGGTTATTGCCCGGCATGAACATATTGGATGGGAATCGGTTGAAGTGTTGGAAGAAACCGACCGTGGAACCGGTGGTTTTGGACATACCGGAAAAAATTAGAGAAAATGAGAAACAGATATCTGGCATATTGTGCCGTCGTTTCAGTACTGGCTTCATCGTGCGGAACTGCTCAAAAGCAAGTAAAATCTATCGTTGTAACAAAGCCGGCAGTAGAAGAAAAATCTATTTCTGACGATGATAAAAATGAATTTGAGTACACATTTATCGAAGGTCTGAAACAGAAAATGATTGGTAATCAGCAAGCTGCCATTTCGCTGTTTTCAAAATGCCTTGCGATCAATCCAAACTCATCTTCGGCCATGTTCGAGCTTGCAAAAATACACAGCGGCAATGGCGATATGACCAGCTCGTCACTTTTACTCGAAAAGGCCATCAAGATTGATCCCGAAAATAAGTGGTATAAAGTGTTGCTTGCCCAGATTTATGAGCAGGGAAAACAATACAAACAAGCTGCCGATTTATACCAGCAACTCTATTTGCACGACCCCGAAAACCTGGAATATCTTTACATGAATGCAGCGTTGCTTTCGTCGGCCAAAGAATATGATCAGGCAATAGAAGTCTATAACAATCTGGAAAAGAAGGTTGGAATCAATGATCAGATATCGGTTGAGAAACAGCAGATTTACCAGGCTGCCGGAAAGAAAAAGGAAGCTTTGGCCGAACTTCAGAAACTGATTGATTTTAACCCCAAAGAACCTCGCTATTATGGGTTGATGGCCGATTATTACCTGTCGGAAAAAGACGATGTAAATGCGCTGAAATATTACATGAAAATTCTGGAGATCGATCCTGAGAATGGATTTGTGTTGTTCTCGCTTACTTCGTTTTACCGCGAAAAGGAAGACAAGGAAAAAGCGTGGGAATACGCAAAAAAAGGGTTCATGAATAAGACGGTTGAGGTTGAAACCAAAATTCAATTTTACCTGATGATAACAGCAGGCCCCGATAAACCTTTTTTTACTGATGATCAGATCATAGAATTAGTTGATATTCTGGTAAAAACAAATCCGGAAGACTTCAGGGTTTACACTGTTTATGCCGAATTTTTGATTAGTAAAGGCAAATTGGCAGAAGCTCGTGAGCAACTCCGGAAAGTGCTCGAAACCCAAAAAGATAATTACATGATTTGGGAGCGGATGATTCTGATAAGCAACGATTTGCTTGATTTTAAAAGCATTTATACCGACTCAGAAAAAGCACTCGATTTATTTCCCAATCAGCCTACTTTGTATGGTTTGAAAGCTGTAGCCTGTCTTCAGCTCGAAAAGTATGATGAAGCGCTTGAAATCCTGAAAGAAGGAGAACCCTATTTGCTGGATAATAAAATAATGAAAATTCAGTTTGGATTGTACCGGGCTGAAGCCTATTATAAGTTGAATAGGGTGGAGGAGGCCTTCAAAGCTTTTGACGAAGTGATTACTCTTGACCCTGAAAACTGGATGGCCATGAACAATTACGCTTATTACCTTTCGGTCAGGAATGAAAATCTGGAAAAAGCCGAGGAACTGAGTAGTAAAGCGGTTCGTGCAAATCCGGAGAACTCAACCTATCTGGATACTTATGCCTGGGTTTTATTCATGCGGAAAGATTATTCACTGGCAAAATTCTATATGGAAACAGCCATGAAAAACGGCGGTGACAAAAATGGAGTTATTATTGAACATTACGGCGATATTTTGATCATGTTGGGCGAAAAGGAAAAGGCTCTTGAACAATGGAAAAAAGCCTTGGCAACGGGTGAAGGAACGAAATTTTTAAGTGAAAAAATCAAGCAGGGACGCTATCTCGATAAATAAACAAAAGTGGTAAGAATAAATTCAACAAGACTTTCAATTTTTGGTCTGATTTGCGCTGTTTTATTGGGTTTCTCATCCTGTAAAACAACACGGGTTGCTACTACAACAACTCAGGTCGTCAAACCAATGGGTACCAATAAGCTGATCAGGAACATTGAAAATAATGCATTTGATTACAAACATTTGTCGATCAAACGAATTACTTGTCAGTTCGATAATGGAAATACCAAAACCTCTTTCAAGGCAAGCATTCTGGCTGAAAAAGACAAGCAAATCGTTGTCATGCTGAGCAAGTTAAACATACCTGTAGGCAGGCTTTTTTTAACTCCAGACAGCGTTAAATTCATCAATTACCTCGAAAAGAATTATTTTCTGGACGATTACAGTTATTTAAGTTCTATGCTCGATATGGATCTTGATTTTGAGACTGTTCATGCCATTATATCGAACAATGTTTTTGCTTTGGGCGAAGAAAAAAGGGATAAAGAAATCAGGGATTATGAGGCGAAAATTGATTCAGGAATGTACGTTCTTGAATCGGTGAAGAAACTGAAAGCCAGAAAAGAAAACCAGAAAATGAGTGAACGGCGACAAGCCCGTAAAGCACAAAAAATCATTCCTGATTCGCCTGTCCGACAAACAATTTATATCGATCCTGTAACGTTTAAACTTCGGAAAATCAAAATGGTAGATGCTGCCAATTCTCGAAATCTGAATATTGATTTTTCTGATTTTGTACCCGTCGAAAAGCAAATCTATCCGGGAGAAATGTCTCTCAATTTTGTTAGTCCGGGAAGTTCTATGCAACTCCGGATAAAATTTGCAGGTTTCTCAACCGAAGCAGAAAAGGACATTCACTTTAAAGTTCCCGAAAAATATACCCGGATTAATCATTAAAAGTATGAGGAGCTTTTTACTTCTTACCGTTTTTTTATTGCTTACGGCATTGGCTAATGGTCAGTCGCTGGACGAGTTGCGTAAGAAAAAGCAGAAAACAAACGAGCAGATTAAGTACACCACCAAACTGCTCGAAGAAGCCAAAAAGAACCAGACAAAAACCCTGAATAAGTTCAAAATCCTGAACAAACAAATTGAACTTCGCACCACTCTGATTACCGGGATTAACTCTGAAGTAGGTGTTTTGGCCGATTTTATCGATCAGAATGCCTGGTTGGTGGCTTCGTTAAATGCTGATTTGGAAAGTCTTAAGAAGGAATACGCACAAATGATTGTGTTTGCTCAACGGAATCAAACCAATTACAGTAAGTTGCTTTTTGTGCTTTCGTCGAATAGTTTTAATCAGGCTTACAAGCGAATCATGTATCTCAGGCAATATACTGAATACCGGAAACGTCAGGCTGAACTGATTCAGTGGATTCGCGATCTAATTCAGGTAAAAGTGAGTCGGTTGCAACTGCAACGTGCCGAAAAGGAGACTCTTCTTCTATCGAAAAAGCAGGAGGCCGATCAATTAAATAAAGAGAAAAAACAGCAGGGCCAATACCTGACAACCCTTCAGCAGAAACAAAAAGAATTTGAGAAGAAACTGAGGGAGCAACAGCAAATTGAAGCTCAGTTGAGCAATGAAATTCAGAAGATAGTAGAGGAAGAGGTGCGAAAGGCGAGGGAAAGAGCGAGGGAATTGGCCCGGGCTAAAGAAGCGGCGAAACAAACAGGAAAACCTGCAGGGAAACCATCGGCTAAACCGGCAGAATCTACCAGCTACGAGATGACTCCGGAAGAAAAACTGGCGTCGGGTCAGTTTGAACAAAATAAGCGCCGCTTGCCATGGCCGGTTGAGCGTGGTGTGATTACCGATCATTTTGGTGTTCACGAGCATCCGGTACTGAAAAACATTCAGGTAAAGAATAATGGAATTGATATTTCAACCGCTCAGGGAGTTAAAGCTCGCGCAGTGTTTGCCGGTGAAGTGAGCCGGGTATTCATGGTTACCGGTGGAAATATGGCTGTAATTATCCGTCACGGAAAATATCTGACAGTTTACTCCAACCTTGTAAATGTTCAGGTTAAATCGGGCGATAAGGTATCGATTAAGCAAACCATTGGTACCATCGGGACTGATGGTGACGATGAAAAAACAGTTCTTAAATTCCAAATCTGGAAGGAAAACGAAAAGATGGATCCTGAAGGTTGGATCGCCAGATAAAACATTGATTATTCTATATACAAAAGAGGTCGCTTCAGTGAATGAAGCGACCTCTTTTTCTATTTCCTAATTCCTCTTTCCTTTAAAGCAGGTTGGCGACTTTAGTTAATCCCGGAACATTAATAAATTTAATCTTCCTTCCTTGTAAATCAATGAGCTGATCCTGCTTAAATTCGGATAGTAATCGGATCACGCTTTCTGTAGCGGTTCCAACCATGTTGGCCAGTTCTTCGCGTGTAAGCGAAATTTGCAAGGTTTTGGCATTGTCTAAATCAAATTCATCTTTCAGAAGCAGTAAAACTTCTGCAAGTCGTTCACGAACAGTTTTTTGGGCAATGTCGGTAATGTAATCGTTGGCTTCGCGCAACTCTTTGCATACAATTTGCAGCATGTGGTGCGAAAACTGCCAGTTGTTCTGTATCAGGTACAAAAGTGTTTGATACGGAATATGGCTCAGTACCGTTTCTTCAATAACCTTTGCGGTGGTGCAGGCTAATTCCTGGCTAAGAAGTGAACGATATGCTATAATATCGCCCTTTTTAGCGAAGCGGATAATCTGTTCTTTGCCGTCTATACCGGTTTTGAATATCTTCAAAATACCACGTGTAACACAGTAAAAACCCGTTAACCGACTTCCTTCTCTGTAGATAATGCTACCTTTTTTATACAACGAACAGGTCTTGTCGTAATTCAATTGTGCCATTTCCTGTTCGGTCAATTTCTTGAACAATTGAAATCCATTTAGATCGCATTCGTCATCTGTCGGCCTTTTAATTGAACTTCTCATCGAGTTGTTTTGTTTTGTTAATAGGATTAAACAACAATCAGGACATTGGAAATATGGGTTAAAATTGAAATAAAACCTAAGTTTCTCGTATGTCTTAAATTTAGAACGTAAATTTAGAACTATTATTCGATTTGCAATATTTGAGGGAATTTGATATGAAACATGTACTTGACTTAGCGTGGAAACAAAATTTAGCTTTTGAATGTGATATGGATGGCCATCATGTGGTTATTGATGCATCGAAAGAGGGTGGGGGTGATGACTTGGGGCCACGTCCTAAGAAATTGATGTTAACAGCATTAGCCGGATGTACCGGCATTGATGTAATTATGATCCTGAAAAAAATGCAGGTTATTCCTGAAGCTTTCAATGTAATTGTCGAAGGGGATTTAACCGAAGAGCATCCGATAAGGTACAACAAAATGAAAGTGATTTATCAGTTTAAGGGTAAAAATTTGCCAATGGATAAACTCGAAAAAGCCGTAAAACTTTCAGAAGAAAAATATTGTGGCGTCTCAGCTGCATATCGTTTAGCAATGGATTTGTCTCTTGAAATACGCGTGGTTGAATAATTGAATTATGAAGAGCCCCCGCTTATTCGGCGAAGAAAACGAAAAGATTTTTACCATCCGGAAGATCTGCGATTTTAATGATGAGGAAATTGAGCATAACCTCATGCCTCACTTGCACGATTTTTATTCTATTTTCTGGATCGAATCGGGAGAAGCCATACATGCCACCGAATTTGTAGAATACAGTCTGAAAGCTGACACGATCCTGTTTGTTCCTCCTGGCCTGAAACACCGGATGTACATCGACAAGTCGGTTGGAGGCACTTACATCCTTTTTAATGAGGATTTCATCCAGTATAACCGCAAAAACCATGTTCCGCTAAAGGAATATCGCCTATTTAATAATTCTGACTTTAAGAGCCTGATAACGGTCGCTCCTGAAAAGCGCGAAAAACTGAATAACATTACCGGGCTGATTTTTGATGAGCTTCAAAACTCGGATGATTACAGTCAGGATATAGTTTTAAACCTGCTGCACTTATTTCTGCTCGAATCGCGGCGAATTTTCGATCAGCAAAATCAGGCACCCAAAGAAGAACCCGAAACAACGCCAGATACCACCATTATTAAGTTTAAGCAATTAATCGAAGAGAATTTCACCAAAGAGAAGAATGTGTCGCCATATGCCGAAATGCTGAATATGAACCCTTCGTGCCTGAATGAACTTACCAAACGAACTACCGGAATTACGGCCGGAGAGCTCATTCGCAACCGGGTGATCGACGAAACCAAGAAGCTGCTTTATTCAAGCAAAATGTCAGGAAAAGAGATCGCCTATGAGTTGGGTTTTGACGATCCAGCGTACTTCAGTCGCTTTTTTAAGAAGTACACTGGCATTACTTTGAAGGAGTTTCGGGACAATAGCCGAAAAAAATACCATTAAATCCTTTTTTAGTCCATTTTTCACCCTGTTTCCTTGTCCTATATTTGTAACTGTATTAAAACAATTAAAAATTAATCAGTTATAAAGTTAACCTCTATTGGGGTAAATTACTTGAAACAGAAAAAATCAATTATCAATTAAAATTAAGAATTATGAAAACGATTAAATCATTAGGATTATTAGTATTAGCCCTTACGCTTACAACAGCCGTATTTGCCGGATCTCAAAAAGTAGATGTTGCAAAAAGTTCAGTAAAATGGTTAGGTAAAAAAGTGACTGGCGAGCACTCCGGAACAATTAGTGTTAAAGAGGGTAGCCTGGAAGTTGCCAATGGTAAAGTAACTGGTGGTAAAGTAGTAATCGACATGAATTCGATTGTTGACACTGATTTAGCCGATGCAACCTGGAATGCAAAATTGGTTGGTCACCTCAAGTCCGACGATTTCTTTGGGGTAGCAACTTTTCCTACCGCCGAACTTGTAATTACCAAAGTTGATGGTAATACTTTCTCCGGAAACCTTACTATTAAAGGAGTTACTCTTCCGAATAGCTTTACTGCAACAGCAACAAAAGATGGAAAAAGTACCGTCTATAAAGGAACAATCACAATTGACCGTAGTAAATACGGCCTGAAATATGGTTCAAAATCGTTCTTCGACAATTTGGGTGACAAAGTTATTTATGACGAATTTACTCTTGACTTCAGCTTGGTTGTTAGCGAGTAATTGGTCTAAAGTACATCATATTTGGAGTGCCTGAAGCTGACCCGTTTGTGGCACTTTAGGCACTTTGGATTTCAGGCAATTCAAAATCACAAAATTAAAACAGAAAACAGATGAAACTTACAGTACACAGGGCAGGATGCAGAGGACATGCAGATCACGGATGGTTGAATACCTGGCACACCTTTAGTTTTGCCAGTTATTACAATCCCGACCGGATGCATTTTGGTGCTCTGCGTGTGCTCAATGACGATACCGTTCAGGCTGGAATGGGCTTCGGAACTCACCCGCACGACAATATGGAGATCATTACCATTGTGCTGGACGGAGAGCTCGAACACAAGGACAGCATGGGAAACGGATCGGTTATCCGACCGGGCGAAGTACAGGTAATGTCGGCTGGAACGGGCATTCAGCATTCGGAATTTAATCATTCACAAAAGAATGAAGTCAGCTTGCTACAAATCTGGGTTTTTCCGGATAAGAAAAATGTAGAACCAAGATACGGTCAGGCCAAATTTCAGGAGGAAGAAATGAACGGAAAATGGCGAACAGTGGTATCGCCCGACGGTGCTGACAATACGCTTTGGATCCATCAGCAGGCCTGGTTTTCTTTGGGAAACTTTGATGCGGATACAAAAATCAGTTATCAGTTAAAAAAGGCAGACAGTCTGGCTTATGTGTTCCTGATTTCAGGAGAACTTGAAATTGGCACGGAAACTTTGAATCAACGCGACGGATTGTGCATCGAGCAAATCGAATCAGGAATTGACATGAAATCGAAACAGAAATCGAAGGTTTTGGTGATGGAAATTCCGTTGTAAGACATGTAAAAAGGATAAAGTAAAAAGGCAAAAGTGGACGATCTCGTTTTTACTTTTGCCTTTTTTGTTTTGCCTTAGTCAGGGCCATATTTCGGAAATATTTTCTTTAATCGGGTCTGTCCGTATCAGATCAACTTTAAAATCGGTCAGGTCTTGTCCTTTTACCTCGAAAACAGCTTTATAATTTTGCTCATTTTCCTTCTCCTGAAAATCAGAATTCTGCTTATCGGTTAAGTACTTCATGGCCGCGATGTTACCCACATCGGCATCCGAAAGTAAGAACAGAACCTTCCGGCCATCTTTGGCACAAAAATGGATCAGACTGGCATATTCATGATCCAAGTAATTCTCCGAGCGATTGTCGAAAAACAAGGTACTGTCGGCTGTTTGGTATGTAAATGAAGAATGTTCCAGGTCGTATTTCAGACCGACCCGCTCAAGCGTTGGCTTCAGAAATTGAAGTGTCTTAATGGAGCCGATAAAAATAAGGTGTTTGTTTCGGGTGTCTTCCCACCGCAGTTGCGACGAGTATTTCATTTCAACATTGGCCACGCCACCACCCAGCATTTTCATGATATTAAACAGTCCTAGGGGAGCTTGTCGGTTAATGTAAGTTGTATTGCTTTTCCTGATTTTGTTGATTAATTTCGGGTGAGTTTTCAGGTAAGCATCCAGGTCTTCGTTCGAATTAATACGAGTATCGCGCGACGCTCCCAGCCGGCCAGTGGCGATAGAATCGGTAAAGAAATAATGGTCGCCCAAAACAATCAGAACCGGGTAGTCGGGTTTCAGAAATCCTTTCCAGATCGCTTGTTTCGGTTGGCGGAATTTGTCTGTATTCAGGATTAAAATGAACGAAATAATTATGAGCAGAAATCCTGAAATAAACAATGCCAGACTGTACTTTTCGAGCGACCGTTTAACCGATTTATAGGTCAGAAATTTAAATTCAACCTGATATTTTCCCTTCGGTATTTGAAGAATAACGGTATCTTCTTTTCCTTCATTCTGGTAGTATTCTTTCAGTTTATTTCGCAGATTTAGGATATAAACCCGAACGTTTAACTCTTTTTCCTGATCGGCTTTCTTCCCAAAAACGTCGAAGGCGATTTGTTGTTCTTTCGGTGTTTCACCCTTCAGCGAACAGTTTACAAGGTAGTTGAGCAAGTCGCGGTACACGCCCGGTTTCGAGAATGTTTTGCTACTCAGTAACTTCTCCAGTGTTTGTGATATCTTCCGGTGATCGGTCATTAAATCGTTCTGAATGAGTACCGTTAATTCTTTTCTTTACGCCAATATTACGCAATAAAGTTTAAATTTTTTCTAATTTTAGAAATCCGTCCTTACATTGAGTCAAAATAGATTTTAACTAATAAGATTTCACCAATGAAGACATTTTGCATCACAGCCATTGTACTGTTATTGGCTGTAACAGTAACTCAGGCGTCAAAAAAGGAAAAGGTTGAATTTAAGAACGACGCGAGCGGTAAAAAGGTAGAAGTTTACCTTAGCGGAAAGCTTTTCACGGCCTACATTTATCCGGATAACATGGAAAAGCAATCGCTTTACCCAATTATGAGCGCTTCCGGAAAATTTATTACCCGTGGGTTCCCCTTAAATCCAAGGCCATTTGAGCGCGTTGACCATCCTCACCATGTTGGACTTTGGTTCAATTTTGGCGATGTGAATGGCCTCGACTTCTGGAATAATTCGTATGCAATTAAAGCGGAAGACAAGCCCAAATACGGAACCATCAAATTCAGGAAAATTGTCAGCGAAAATCCGGCAAAAGGAACACTGGTTACAAATGCCGATTGGGTGGACCACAAGGACAATGTACTTTTGAACGAAGAGGCTACTTATATTTTCGGAGGAGATGGAAGTACCCGCACCATCGAACGGATCACGAAACTTACAGCCAAACAGGAAGTAACTTTTAAAGAAAATAAAGAAGGATTGATTGGTTTGCGTGTTGATCGCACTTTTGAAGAACCAGCTACAAAACCAGAGAAATTTCTGGACGCAAAAGGCATTGAAACTGAAGTTCCGGTTATGAATAACGATGGTGTGAATGGCGTTTATCGCAATGCCGAGGGCGTAAAAGGTGGCGATGTATGGAGCAAACGCAGCTCGTGGGTGGCTCTTCGCGGAGTTAAAGACGGTGAAGCAATGACAATCGCCATTCTCGATAATAAAGCTAACCCCAATTATCCGGCATGGTCGCATGCCCGCGGTTATGGTCTGTTTGCAACGAACAACCTGGGAGGAAGGATTTTTGATAAAAATGCTGCTGAAGTAAAAATTGTGCTGAAACCGGGCGAGAGCATAACCTTTAAACACAAAATCGTAATCGGTGGCGACCTGAGCGATGCAACACTGAACGACCTTTCGAAGAATTTCAAATAACTAACATAAACTTTTACTATCCATGGAAAAAGAAGAAAAAAACTCAAGAAGGAATTTTTTGAGAACTGCTGCAACCGGCGCTGTTCTGGCTGCTGTAACTCCAGGTGCATTTGCAAAAGATCCGGTTAAAAAACCAACCATCATTCCGGCAACAGCCAAAGGCGCCAACGACCGCCTTCGTGTTGCGGTACTGGGAATTAATGGCAGAGGTAAAACTCACATCGAAGTAATTATGGGATTAGCTGAAAAAGCCAATGTTGAATTGGTTTGTTTGAGCGATCCGGATTTGAATATACTCCAGGAACGTGCAGCCGATTTTGAAAAAAAATACGGACGTAAAATAGCTATTGAGCAAGATTTCCGTAAGGTTTTCGACGATAAAACAATTGATGCGATAACCTTGGCAACGCCAAATCACTGGCATGCACTTCAAACCGTTTGGGCTTGTCAGGCCGGAAAAGATGTGTATGTTGAGAAGCCAGCAACACACAATATTTCAGAAGGAAGGAAAATAATTGAAGCGGCTTATAAATACAATCGTATTGTTCAACACGGTGTTCAATTGCGCAGCTCGGTTGCAATTCGTGAGGCCGTTAAACACCTCGAAGAAGGATTGATTGGCCGTGTTTACATGTCGCGCGGGTTGGTTTACCGTTGGCGTCCGGATATTGGCAACAAAGGCATTTCACAGATTCCGGCAGGGGTTGACTACGATTTGTGGTGCGGACCAGCTCCAATGCGTCCGTTCACCAAAAATCTGGTTCACTACAACTGGCACTGGCACTGGAATTATGGCAACGGCGATGTGGGCAACCAGGGAATTCACGAAACCGACCTTTGCATGTGGGGTTTGGGCGTAAATTCCTTGCCCGAGCGCATTACATCAATGGGTGGCAAATTCCTGTGGGACGATTGCAAGGAGGTTCCAGAAATCCAGACTTCGATTTACCATTATCCAAAAGAAAAGAAAATCATTCAGTTTGAAGTTCGCAACTGGTGTACCAACCTCGAAGATGGAGCCGGAGTGGGCAATATTTTCTATGGCGATAAAGGTTATCTGGTAGTGAAAGGCTACGATACCTACGAATCATATCTTGGTGAAAAACGTGAGAAAGGTCCAAGCCGCTCCGAAAAAGGCGAACTGGACTTGCATTTTCAGAACTGGTTCGATGCCATTCGTGCCCGCGACATGAGTATTCAGAATGGGCCGGTTCAAACCGGAGCGTTGTCTTCGTCGTTGGCTCACCTTGGAAATATCTCTTATCGCTTAGGCAAACAATTGGAGTTTGATCCGGTTGCGGAACGTTTTATTGGCAGCGATATTGACGATGCCAACAACATGCTTACACGCGAATACAGGGCGCCTTATTTGATGCCCGAGATTATTTAGAACTCAATTATCACCAATAAGCAAGTCAGGGTTTCACTCAAAGTGAAGCCCTGTCTTAGTTTTTACTGGTAATTTTCTATTATTCCTGAAATGGATTGATCCAGAATCTCTTTCAATTCTATCGGTTCTTCAACTTGTGCATACGATCCCGAACTGAGGATCCAGTTGGCAAATCCGCGCAGTTCGTTGTTGGCAAATCGAAGCCTACTGGTCTGGTCGTCAACTTTTTCTTCTTCGGTAAAACCATACCAGTATTTCGATTCATCAATGAGCTTAATCCGGTCGGTTTTTATGACCAACACGATATTGGCTTTATCGCTGATAACATTCATCTGGCGGATAAAGTCGTCCATCGAAATATGCTGTTTTCCCTTAAATGTATCCTGACTCAGCCTTAAATTCAGGATTCGATCGAGCCTGAAATCACGGTACTCTTTGCGCAGTTGGCACCAAGCAAACAAATGCCAACGGCGGCTGTAATTGCAAAGTCCGATCGGTTCAACTACCCGTTTAGTTGGAGGAGCCCCATATCCGGCCTGATAATCGATTTCGAGAACTTGCTTCGATACCAATGCCTGCTGAATTTCACTCAAAAAGAGGCGGTTAAAATTGCCGTTTGTTGAGGTATAATTGAGCACCGATATTTGGCTGTGCAGTTTTTCAAGCCGGTCTTTTTCCTCCGGATTCAGGATGGCTTTAATTTTAGTCAGAGCCGAGCAGAACTCTGCCTGCATCTTGTTGTCCGACATTTTCTCAACCAGTTTTTCACCAAACAACAGTGCTGATGCTTCTTCTTTGGTAAACATCACCGGTGGCAGCTTGTAATTCTCCATCAGGAAATATCCCACACCGGCTTCGGCACCAATCGGAACGCCCGAGGCTTCAAGCGCCCGGATATCGCGATAAACCGTTCGCAAACTTATTTCGAAGCGTTCGGCAATTTCCGAAGCTTTCACAATTCGTTTGCTTTGCAACTGTATTAGAATGGCGTTTAGTCGCTCGATGTGGTTCATCCTGCCAAGTTAAAAGTAAAAAGTACAAAGGCAAAAGTTTTCAGTAGTCAGTCTCAGTTAACAAAAAAACGTTACGTGTTGCGGGATGCGAGTTGCATGTTTGGTTTTACCCGTAACTTGTATCTTGTAACACGTAACAATTTGTTGAATTACTTGCCTTTCAACGACTGTTGCCCGGTTTCGGCCATGTGTGCGGCGTACCAGACTGCTCCGTTTTCGCGGATGGTCAGAATACATTTTTCGCGGTTCGAACCAAAAATAAACGCAAAAACCTTTGAAATAGGATTGTTGAATTTCCGGCAGGTATTGGGCTTTTCGAGCGAACAATCGGCACAGGAGCTAAAATTCTGATCGACGTTGCAAGTTCGGATCTTGCACCAGTGTTTCCCCTGAATTTGCTTGCAGCTTGGGCATTTTCCTTTCAGGTATTTTCCGCAAGCTCCGCAATACAATCCACAGCAGGCAATCAGTTGAGGATCGTTTTTGATTTCTGAATTCATTTTACTTCAACTTGAATTTCGGTTACGCAATTTTCCTGGTTTTCAAAATCGCAGATATGATAAACTTCACGGCAAATAACCCTGCAGGATTGGCCTGGTTGCAAAATAGAAGGCATCATTTTCTGGTAGGTTTCGCCCAGTTTTGCCCACGGTCCTTTGTGAATTTCGCTGATGCAGTTAAATTCAGGAAATTCGGCGAACCTGAATTTTCCGGCGTCTCCATTCGATTTATTTACAGGAAGGGCAATGGTTAATTCGAAGGGTGTGGCCGGGTTTCCATCGGTTGCGTCGTAAACCCAGATTTGCGGACCGGCAATTTCCAGGTTTAACTCAAGCGCTTTTTCTACGAGTTCGTTGGGAAGATTACCAGTGTCTTCCATCATCGATTTTAAATTGGTATCAATGCTGATACACAATACATTGATCTGTTGTACAGTTTTCTTTTCCATGGCAATGGTGTTTTTGATGAATAAAATTAAGATTAAAAATGATACTGAAATTGTTTAATTGTTTTCGTGTGATGCAAAGTAAATATGTTCGTGTGACAACAGTATGTCAGCAGGGTTGGAGAGATGCTAATTTTTTTGTAAGCCGGCAAAACGTTACTTTTGGTAAAAAGAGAAATCCCATGCGATCAATCAATCCATTTACCGGCCAAGTCATTTGCGACTACAAAGAATATTCTTATTCTGAAGTTGAGAAAATCATTTTTAGCGTTGATCAGGCATTTCATTCATGGAAACTGACAAGCTTTGAGGAAAGAGCCGTTTGCATGAAAAATCTTCAGGCCCGGTTGCTTGTGAAGAAGGAAGAGCTGGCCGGAATCATCGTTTCGGAAATGGGCAAAGTAAAGCGCGAAGCGATTGCCGAAATCGAAAAATGCGCTTCGGTGTGTGGGTTTTATGCCGAAAATGCTGCATCATTTCTGAAGAATGAACCAGTGAAAACAGAGTCTTCCGAAGCCTATATTTCGTATCAACCCATTGGGACCATTTTGGCGGTTATGCCCTGGAATTTCCCATTTTGGCAAGTCTTTCGGTTTCTGGCTCCGGCGCTGATGGCCGGTAATACCGGCGTTCTGAAACACGCTTCCAACGTTTCGGGCTGTGCTTTAGCAATCGAACAATTGGTTTCAGAGGCCGGATTTCCGGAGCATGTTTTCCGGACACTTCTCATTGGCTCAAAACAGGTAAAGGCAGTAATCGAAAACCCATTGATCAAAGCAGTGACGCTTACAGGAAGCACTCCGGCAGGAAGATCGGTAGCCTCAGTAGCTGGAGCCGCACTAAAAAAATCAGTGCTCGAATTGGGTGGGAGCGATGAGTACCTGATTCTGGAAGATGCCGATATTGAAACGGCCGCCCGTTTGTGCGTCACCAGCCGCCTGATCAATGCCGGACAAAGTTGTATTGGAGCCAAACGATTTATCATTGCTGATCAGGTTTACGATTCATTCAGAGCCGAATTTGTTCGGTTAATGAGTACGGCTAAATTTGGTGATCCGCTTAATCCGGAAACCTCAATTGGTTCGCTGGCTCGTACTGATTTGCGCGACGAACTTCATCAGCAAGTCGAAAAAAGCCGGGAATTGGGAGCAAATGTTTTGCTTGGTGGTTTTGTTCCTGAAGGGAAAGCTCCATTTTATCCGCCTACTGTATTAGAAAATGTAGTTACAGGAATGCCAGCTTATCATGAAGAATTGTTTGGTCCGGTAGCTGTTTTGTTCAGGTTTAAAACAGAAGAAGAGGCCATTCGGATTGCCAATGACACGGTTTTCGGTTTGGGCGCCGGCGTCTATACTTCCGACATTGAAAAGGGCAAATTGTTGGCTGAAAAAGGTTTGGAGGCAGGTTGTGTGTTTGTAAACGACTTTGTGAAATCAGATCCACGACTACCATTTGGAGGAATCAAGGAAAGTGGCTATGGTCGCGAACTTTCGATGATTGGCATCCGCGAATTTGTGAATGTGAAAACGATTGTGGTCAAATAGAGTTATTTTTCAGGATCAAATAAAGGACTTGCTTTTGAGAAAATGTGGGTTAGCTTGAAGATAAAAAAAGCCGGATGATTAGTCCGGCTTTTTAGTTTGGTTAAGAATATTTTAATTAATACCCTGGGTTCTGAACCAATTGTGGCGCTTTGTTCATTTCGTCACGTGCTATTGGAACCCAATAGAATTTCTTGTCGGTGAATGATCTTTGATCTTCCAAATCGGCTTTGTTCGATTTCCATACTGTGTAACCATTATCGTAATGTTCGATACGGGTACCATATACATTTTCGATAACCTGATCGCAAATCATCCAGCGGCGCATATCGTAGAAACGATGACCTTCTGCGAAGAATTCAATGTTTCTTTCGTCGCGAACATATTGACGAGCCGTAGCCTGATCAGTAGTTACCCTGCTTGGTAACCCTGCACGTTTTCTAACCATATTCATGGCATCAATACCTTTTTGCAGGTCAGCACCTCCTAGTTCAATACAGGCTTCGGCATAATTCATTAGAATTTCAGCATATCTGAATTCGACCCAGGTATTGGTATTGTTGAAATACTGTCCTGCTGTTGCTGGATCCAGTAATTTCCGGATGTTATAGCCTGTCTTTTGTCCATTCCATGCTTCAATCAATCCCTGGCGGGTATCAATACCACTTTTCCAAGGTGTTGCATCTCCAACATTATGAAAATAGTAACCGGTTTGTACTTTATTTTCCGGTTCCAACCCTGCGGCATCGGCAGGACGTGCTTGCCATGGTGCTCCATCATAAAGTACACAGGCATAAAAACGAGGCTCACGACCATTGTACGGATTACGGTTTGGATCGGCAGCCAATTCTGCTGCAGTTGCAGTTCTGAGATCCATGTCTCCGGGATTGTATTTATCCCATTGGAATTTGGAACCGTCAGCCATTTCAAATCTCCTTACAGCTTGTTCGGTTGGGTCGTTGTTTCCCCAGTTGTGGTATCCGTTTGGTCCGTACCAAATGTTTGCAGCATTGTAGTTACCGCCGGTAAGTGGAAATTGGATACCCCAAATGGTTTCACTATTCCATGTTGATTTTTGATTAAATATTCCGGCATAGGTATCAGCATATTTCTGAACATCGGCAGCGGTAAGTGGAGATGGTGGTTCTGTAGTAGTTCCTACCAAAGAGAAAGTTCCATATTTGCCGTCCATTACATCTTTTGCAGCATCGCGGGCTTGTGTTAGCAAAGCTGTCTGGCTGCCTGCAGGGAATGAAATCAGAGTATTGGAAGCCTGTTCTGTCCAGCCGCCATTAGTTAATTTACTTGCACAGAAAAGAAGGACTCTTGATTTTAATGCACCGGCTGCGGCACGGTTTGCACGTCCCTGTTCAACTGATGCCGGTAAATTATCGATAGCGCTTTGAATATCTTTCAGAATAAAATCAAGCGTTTCTTTAATAGATGATCTTTTGGCGGTAGTAAAGTCGTCTTCCAGCTTATACTGAGTATCTTTAAGGACCGCACCACCATATACCATCATAAGGGTTGAATAATCATAAGCCCTAATAAAATAAGCTTCACCTTTCATCTGTTTTTTAAGTGCATCTTGATTTACAGATGGAACTGCATCGATATTGGCAAGAATACGGTTCGCATCCTGGATATTGCTGTACAGATTCTTCCAACGCAGGTAACCGCCTAAACCGTCATTTTCAAAATGGCCTAATTGGTCAGGGCTCATTGTGCCTTTTAACATTACATAGTTTGCTGGCCGGTGGATACAAAGTAACTGATCGGTTCCTGAAGCCAAAAGATCCTCGCGGGCTCCCAAAATTCCTGCATCAGTATTACCGCCCATACGGTCGTAAACTTTGCCCAGATATGCATTCACAACATTGATGTCTGAAAAAACAAGTTGTTCGTTGAACGTATCAACCGCTTTCTTGTCCAGAACATCTGTACAAGATACCGCAACCAGAAGTAGTCCTATTGCAGATATATTTAAAAGTATTTTTTTCATGTTCTAACTGTTTGTACGTTAAATTGTTTATTAGAAAGTAATGTTGGCGCCAATGGCAAACGTTTTCATAGTAGGATATACGCCTGCGTTGTTGGTTTCCGGATCCCACTTTCTGGTAGCGCTCCAAATTAATGCAAGGTTGTTGCCTGTTACATAGATACTTGCTCTTGACAAACCTATTTTCTGGTAGTATTTTTGTGGAATTACATAGTTCAGTACCACATTTTTTAAACGGCAATAGGCTGTATTTTCCATCCAGTAAGTACTCATTCGAACATCGGGCGACCAGTAAAGGTCATCGCGGTTATATGCTCTGGCAATGTTGGTCACTGTGTTGGTTGGTGTCCAACGATTATCAAATTGCCATTGGTAATAGTTACCGGCTTCACCACGACGGTTGTCGTATTGGCTGTTCTTTAAGAATTTGCCCTGGCCCTGAATCTGTACGGATAATGTAAATGCTTTGTAGGCTACATTAACAGTGGCGCCATAGAAAGTTTCAGGAGCATCAACCTTGTCAATTAAGATACGGTCATCACCATCAATTTTACCATCGCCTGATACATCCCTGAAAATTACATCACCGGCTTTTGCCCCGGTAACGTGTGGGGTTGCATCAACCTGCGCCTGGTCTTTATAGATACCAATAGCATCATACATCAACCAAGCTAAGTACGATTTTCCGGTAAGTTGCTGCCATGGTACGGCCCTTGCTGGTTCGTCCATAAATACAACTTTATTGTGGTTAAAACTGAAATTGGCGGTTGCATCAATACGTAAATCTTTGTTTATGGCTTTATGGTAACCACCTTCGAGTTCAAATCCGCGGTTGTCCACAATACCAATGTTTTGCTGTGGCAACGACAAGCCGGTAAAGTTAGGAACCGAGGCATCTTTGGTTACCAGAATATGATCCCTTCTTTGGTAGAAGAATTCAGCATTCAAACTGAAAAGACTATTTGCGAACTTTGACTCGAACCCAAGGTTATAGGATGTTTGTCTTTCCCATGTAATATATGGATTAGCAACAGTTGGTGGGCCAACTACAGTTTGAATCGATCCGCCTGAGCCAAATGTCATACCAGTGCCAATACCGTATTTATCCATGTATTGGAACGGATTTCCAGGGTCATTACCCATTTGTCCAATGGATGCCCGAAGCTTAAAGTAGTCGACAAATGACATATTGGTTTTCCAGAAATCTTCTTCAGAAGCTCTCCATCCTAATAATAGAGCAGGGAAATATCCCCAGCGGTCAGAAGTTGGGAACTTCAACGAACCGTCAGCACGGAACACAACTTCAGCAAGGTATTTACCTTTATAATCGTAAGAAGCACGGCCAATAAATGATTTGCGGGAATAGATGGTGGCAGTACCGTTGATGTTCTGGTCTTTGGCGTTACCTGCATCCATGGTCTGGATAACCGACGAAATATAATATTTGCGATATGCCTGGAAATAATTCCAGTCGCTTTGGTTTTGTTCGTAACCAGCAAATAACGCAATTGTATGGTCGCCAAATTTCCGGTTGAAATTGGCATTAATCATAGATGTTTGATTGATAGTGCGCTCATACCTTTCTGTGTTTTCAGCAGATGAAAGGCCTCTCAGAGTTGGAGTCAGAGGCATTGAGGTAATAAAACCGTCAGCACCCCGAGTTGCCTGAGACCAGTTTGGGTAGTACAATGTCCAAGGTTGGTAGAATCTTTTGTTGAAGTAATTGGTAATGTCGTAGCTATAATTTCCCGATAAAGAAAGTCCTTTAACAAAAGGAACAGTAATGGTTGCATTAAATGTACTCAATAACCGGTAGGTTTTCTGGTCATTTACTCCAGCGCTAAAAGTAGAAGTTTCAACAGGGTTATCGCCATACTCAATGTCTGGTCCGGGATAACGTCCTTCGGCAGTTGGCCAAAATGACCAGTTGGTAGGAACCAAACGGGTTGACTGACCTACAATGGCATCAGCGCTTTTGTAAGGATATTGACGGTCGGTTAAGAAACCGGCAAGTTCAACACCTGTTTTTAACCAATCAGTAACTGGCATTTCTATTTTTGTCCTGACATTGTATTGTTTATACTTGGTTGATGATGCTTTATACATCGCATCGTCAGTTTTATAACCGAAAGAAACGTAATAATTCATCCCTTTGGCTCCACCGTCAAGAGTAACATTGTGTCTGCTTGTTGAAGTCCAGTCTTTAATCAGGTCACCATACCAGTCGGTGTTTGGATGTTCCCATGGATCTTTACCGTTTCTGAAAAGTTCGATATCGGCATCCGAATACCTGCGGGCTTTACCCTGTGCAACCTGATATTCTGAAAGCATAGTAGCATAATCAGCTGCATTCGTAACTTTAGGAGTCAAAGTAGGAGTCATGGCTCCTTGGTAAAATTGGTAGCTCAGGCGGGTTTTGCCTTCTCTCCCCGATTTGGTCTTAATCAGGATTACTCCATTTGCAGCTTGTGCTCCATAAATTGCGGCAGAGGCATCTTTCAAAACAGAAAGGCTTTCGATGTCGTTCGGGTCGATTTCGTCCATCGAACGTCCGGGTACACCATCAATAACAACTAACACCTGAGGTGCTTTTGTGACATCATTTGACAAGCGGTCCATATTACCGTTTGTATTAACTGTTGTTCTACCACGAACCTGGATTCTTGGGGTTCCCTGTCCTGGTTCTCCGGTTGTCTGCATAACAGTTGTTCCGGGAATCATACCTGAAATGGCATTCGAAACGTTCATTGATGGAATTGACAGAAGTTTTTCACCACTGACAGAGGCAACAGCCCCAACAACGTTAGTACGCTTTTGAGTACCGTAACCTACAACAACCAATTCGTCTAATTCAGTGGTTGTAGACTTAAGTTCTACATTTAATGTAGTCTTGTCGCCTACAACAATTTCCTGAGAAACATACCCAACGAATGAAAATACCAAGGTGGTATTTTTATTCGGAACATTGATGGAGTAAACCCCATCCATGTCGGTAAGAGTACCGCTTGTGGTGCCTTTCACAACGATGTTTACTCCGGGAAGAGTTTCACCATTTGTAGCATCGGTAATTTTTCCCGTAACTTTGATTTGTTGTTGAGAATTGGTTACCATTTCGGACGTATCGCCCGATTTTGGATTGAATTTTTCGGATGAAGATGATGCTCCAAAGACTACTGAAGCATTCACAATCACTCCCAAAATCACAAAAAAATAGATTTTCAAAGTAGGCAGGTACTTTCGAAAATCCACACGGGGTCTAAGTAACCCAAGGTTTGTGTGAGTTTTTTTCATTAGTTTAGATTTAGTTAAAAGTTAAATTTGATATATAATAATTGCAATACAAAATTGCCAAATGAAACACGCTTCTTATCAACCCGCACGTAATATTTTAGAATCATTAACCTAACAAATCACCCTACAAACCATCTAAATATTAATGTCAAAATCACGCTTAAAGATATTGAATTAATACGATTAGTCAGAAATCTTAATAAGATTTTTTACAAATTATTTTTTTTCATATCCAAAAAATGAACCACAATGATTGTTAAAATTAACGAATGTTAACGTAAATTAACCATTCCGACTTTTGAGTAATGTGATCTTTATATTAATTATTATCAGATTTTTAGATCAAATCAGAAATGATTAAAAGGATAATTATAAGTGACAATTATTTGTATGTTAAATATTAAAGATTTAGCCTGCTTAGTGGTCGTTTATTTCAGATGAATGCAGCTATTGGAGTACCTTTTGGGTTATTTTGATACCTTTTTACTTAACTATTTTGTACCAAATGATCAAATAATTGATGAAAGGCTTCCGAGGTTACATCAACTTATCTTCCGAATGGAAATATTCCGTTTTTCTTATCGTGTGTTCTGAAAATGCAATCGATCAAATACCAGCTCATCGGGAAAGAATATCTTGAAGAGTGATTTGCGCTAACTCTTTTTGAAAAGGAGAATTAAATTTAAGTAGACTTAGTACACAACCATACGATAATTTTTTGAAAGGTTGTGTTGCTCACCAAAGAAGGATTTGCTCCTTGTTAAATGGATAAAAATCAGGACGTTGTTATACTCCGGAAAAGAATATTTTCGTCGAATGTAAATCGATTAAAAGATTCTTTTACATTTACACGGATTGAATCAAAATCAATCGCCAAATATCTAACTAACTTCTAATTAAAGGAATGCAACGTTTTTTAACCGAAAAAATCGCATGTCGTTTAAGGTGGATTTTTTTATGCATCTTATTTCTATCTTTTTATTTCTACTTCTTCTCGCTGAATAAATTTCACCTGTTTTACCTGGAGCAAACTCAACTATTCCGGTTTTCAGGCGATTACTTTCGACCGTTCCTCGAAAAACCTGGCGAGTTTATTTTTTACCTCGGCGAATTCTTAAGTCAGTTTTTCGTAAATCAATACCTTGGTGCGGGTATCTTAACGATGTTAGCTGTTACAATCTACTTTTTATCCGATTTAATCTTTAAAAAGCTGGAATTAATGCACTTATACTGAATTTTTTCCCGGTTCTGTTTATTGCAGCTCTTCAGAGTAACCATTTGTTTAAGACAGGTCAAATCGTTGGTGTTATTTTAGCTCTTTTGTTTGCCTGCTTGTATTTATTGCTGGCCAATAATTTGTACCGCTATATTATTGGAGGTGTGGTTTGGCTTTTATTGTATCATCTTTCGGGTAGTTTTGCTTTATTTGCCTCGGTTTTGGCGATTCTTTTTGAGCTGTTTTATTTCAATTCAAAGACAAAATGGCTTAGAATCTTAGCTATTGTACTAATTTCCGTTGGAGTTCCGTATTTAGGCTGGAAGTTTTTTTATCTGATACCATTTCAGAATGCCTGGTTTTATCCGCTTCCATTTTGGGGCGTCGAGCGTATGCCTCTATTTGCTGCTTTATTGCTTTATTTCCCGGTAGTTATTTTACTTTTTTCCGGTTACAAACAAATCAGGAAAAAGGACGCATTGGTTGCTCCATGGAATTATGCATCAATACTGGCCGGAAGTGTAGTTATTATTGCCGGGATTGTGGTTGTTAAAACAAAGTCCTACGATCCTAAGATCGAGATATTTCTGGGTATGGATCATTATGTACAAGCAGAAGACTGGAATAAGGTAATTGACCTTTCAAAAAAATATCAGGGAACCAATCGGTTGGTATTATATTATACCAACATGGCTTTGTACAAAACAGGGCAATTCAGCAACCGGATGTTCGATTTTTCGCAACATGGAATTAATGGCTTGCGATTGGAATGGACACGCGATGAAGTGACTCCGTTTTTTGGCGGTGAAATATTTTATCACCTGAATTACATAAACGAAGCCTACCGATGGGCTTTCGAATCTATGGTGGCAAAAGGTTTAAATCCTCGGTCGCTAAAAAGGTTGGTTCAAACCAGCTTAATTAACGGTCAATATAAACTGGCAGCTAAATACCTGAATATTTTAGATCAAACCATGTTCTATAAAGATTGGGCAGCGAAGTATAAAACATATGTTTCGGATACAGCTCAAAATTAGTCAAAATAAGGAACTGGCAGAAAAGAGACAATTCCTGGCAAAGAATGATTTTATAAGTTATGACCTTGGACTACCTGAATTGTTAAAGGAACATCCAAAAAACAGAATGGCATTCGAATATTTGATGGCTGTTTTTCTTCTGAACAAGGACATTACCAATTTTGCTGCCAATATTTACCGTTTAAAGGAGCTGGGGTATCGCGAAATTCCGGTATGTCAA
>CAXXPT010000053.1:0-3450 GCA_963676375.2 Prolixibacteraceae bacterium | reverse complement strand
GCACTTTTTAGAAGATTACTAAATTCTTCAGCAAGTTCAGCGTCTCTTGTGTCGTGGCTTATGAAAACCAAAGGATTAGCTGTTTTCGTAACTGAAGATTCTGCCTGTACTTTGTCATTGTGTGCAGGTTCTGTTTTTTTTCTTGTCGTTGGTGCCATATTGTCTATGTGTTAGTTAGTCTTTTTTAGGGTTGCCAATAACGCAGGAAGCTACACGCAGGGGCGGATTGCGGGCGATTTCATGTCAAGCCGAAAAGCAGCCCGAGCGGAAAGATGCCCACCGAAAACCACCGCTGCCGCACTTGACGGGTAGCTGAAGTTATAACCAGTACTTATCATTTTATTGTCATTTGATAGTCGGACATTGCACGAGCAAATTTTTCAGACTTTACATGACTGCTCATTGAATATGCTTCATTTAACCCCGTTTGACTTGTCAAAGAGAAGCTGCCATAAAGACAAATAGGAATCTGATAATTGTCTTTGAATCTCTTGTCTGGTGTCCCATTTTTATTAACTTTTGCCCAAGTTCGATCAATGATTTGAGAATCACTTGGCACTTTTTCTTCTTCTATAAACCTCTGTCCATGAAAGTTAAAATCCAACTCTCTAATGTCAACCAGTCCAAAAGCTTTTTGAGAGTCAACGATTGCTAAAAAGGCTGGATAAATATAAAGGTCACCGCCATTTGCATTTTCAAAGTGCAAAGCATCATATTTTGATTTAAGAATGTCAATGTTCCCAAATCCAAATTTTACTTGTCTACGTGTCACTATTGACGATGCAGCAGAACGAGTTGCTTTTTGGTTGTTTGCAACAGATGAAGTTATATCCCAAATCTTTTCACAAGACAACATATCTTTATAGCAATCAAGTAAATAAAGGTATCGCTTCTCAATATCTTTGTCAACCTCCATGTCAATGTTGATAAAGCAATTTTCTAATTGGTTTTTTAGATCATCCAAATCTTCTTTCGTTTGAATACGATTTTCTTTAAACCACTTTACGAAAAATCCAAAAATCAATAAATATGAAATTGCTAGGAGTCCAGTTGCAACTGTCAGTTTGCTTTTGGCTTTTAAAATGTCATTTTTTAGATCAATTCTCTCTTTGTAACAGTCAAGTAACGTGCTTTTTAACTCTTGCAATCCTTCCGTTGTTGTAGATTCAACTTGCTCAGTTTTAATTGATCCAATTTCTTCAGCGACTTGTGTGTCAACTGGCGAATATGAAGGAAAGCTTTGATTTTCGCTTCTTCCGCCTCCAATTCTCTGTCTGTTATAAATTCCTGTCCCAGGAATACCCGTATTAAGGTATGTTCCTTGTTTATTGAAATTTATACTTGCACCTTTCACTCCAATCGTGGTGCTTATTCCAGATTTGCTGAAGTTTAAATACACTCCAGGGAAAAGTTTTGTTCTTCTTCTGAATCTCATGTCGAGTGTCTTTTAGTATTGGTTATAACGCAGGAAGCTACACGCAGAGACGGATAACGTGCAATATCGTCTCAGAATTGCGGAGCTGCACGAGCGAAAAGATGAACTACGAGAACCGATGCTACCGGATTTGCGGGTAGCTGATGTTGTAGCGTCGTTTTTTCTTTATACTCATAAAGATCTAAACTTTTATTTTAAGGCAAAAATATGTCATTAAATATTTTGAACGAGTCAAGGGTAATAAAGGAAGAGATAGACAGAAAGATCAACGATCTAAACGTATCATTGCGAGTAGCCCAAAAGCTTGGATTACGCATTGATGTCAGAGGTGGTTATAAGGATGAAACCAATGACTGCCTGACCCACACTTACGCTGTTGAGTGTTCTTTAACCCTTCCGATAGATTAGTATAGTTGATTAGTCGGATAATTTTCCGATATATTCACTTATTTGTCTTTCATAAGACTCAACTTTTCCAATCGTGTCTTTAATTATTCCGTCAAAGTCAACGACTGTTTTTGGGTCTATTTCTTTTTCAAGTCTTTCGATACGATAGATGATGTTTAGCTGATTGGCTATTATAATTTTAAGCAGGTCTTTTTCAGACATTTTGTCTAGCGATTTGAATGCGTCAAGTCTCATATTTTTAAGCTTTAATGATTAGTTAGTAAAAGGATTATTGTTTTTTTAGTTCTATTTTACAAATCAAGTCATCCCAATATTCATTTGGAAATTCAGCTAATATTAATTTGTCGTTTTCTAAAGTGATGTCAATGCTAAGTGGATCTGCCAGTCTATTCATGGAAGCACTATAATAAAAACCATCGGTAAATTCGATAAATAGTTTTGTCGATGAATCATTAATCTCCCACGTTCCGTCAAGGACGTGGGATTCACAAACGTTTACATTAACATATTTTCCAAAATCTGCACGAGGAGCTTCTTTAGTTTCCATTTTTAAGCTTCCATTGCTAAGAAAATAAAAAGTATGTTCGTAGCAACCCTGTATCTCTTTTGTGAAGTCTGTGTTTTTAATTCCGTCTTCATTGTAGTCGATTGGAACGTTACTAGTGAAGCTTACAGATTTCCACGTGCCGATAATTGTTTTTGAGTCCTTGGCATTGTCCTTTGAACATGACAACGCAATTAATAAGAACAAGATGAATTGAATTTTTTTCATTGGGTTTAGTTTAAATATTGGTTAAAAGATGTATGTTATGAGTTTTCTGATTCCGATTTTTGCAAAAGAGATTCTTGATAGACAGGTGTCATCAAGTCATAAAATTCAATACTCTTTTTGTAATAATCGAGCTGAGTCAACTTTAAATTATTCTCTTGAATACTCCAATTCTCAAATCCTTTTGGGTAATAATGATTCGATGCCACCGAGTCTACGATCTTATCATATCCAAGATTTTGAGCCATTCTTGTCAGTAAATCGTTTGTACGATCCACATAGATTCTTTGCTGTGTTTCTGTCGGTTCTTTTTGCAATTCCAAGCGAAGAACCTGCCATGCGCTTAATACAGAGTCACACCCTTGAAAAATTATTTCAATTTGATTTAGCCCTAATACAAATTCGTAGCTTAAAGGAGTGCCTCTCAGAGCGAAAAGAGTCAAAAAGAGTTTCGTTTTTTCATCGTTTTTCTTCTGTATTTCAGAAAGTGTTCTACCAATCTCAACCGCCTTTAATGGAGCTCTCCAAACCGCCCAAGCTGTTACTGCTAGTATTAGTGTACTTACGAAAAATGTTAAAAAAGTAAACCAGTCCTTATCTATTGATACTGTGATTATTTCTGATGATAGAGTCATGTATGTGTCAAGTTAAAGTGTCAAATTACATCAATATTCTAAAGGCAAAAGTGTCAAACAAGGATTCTGTATCCACGGTAGCACCAAAATGCGCTACAACGTTAAATGTTTGTGCAGTTGGGGAATATAAACCACCGAACTATCAAAATAGTACTAACTTAATAAATAGAAATACAGATGAATACACCACTTAACCCCCAATT
>CAXXPT010000052.1:0-3563 GCA_963676375.2 Prolixibacteraceae bacterium | reverse complement strand
GGAAGTACAACACGATTTACTATTCAATAGCGAAAAGAAAGTGGCCGAATGTGCGGTATTTGTTCCCCACATTCACGAAGATGGCGACCTAGCCTATTGGCCTGAAAATCAAAATCAATACATCGAAATTTTCAAACACAACAAACAATAATTCATTCACTTTAATCATTTAGAAATTATGAATCCAAATTTCAAAACATTCCAACAGTTCTTTAATAAATGCCTGAAGAACACATTGCCCATTATGCGAAACATGAGAATCGAAAACGGTTTGGCCGTCATTTCCGACCTTGAAACATGGGTAACATTCAAAGCCGATCTTCCGGATGGTTACTATCACCTTCAGATGAATAAGGCTTTCTTTATTTCAGAACTATCCGACGACGACTGTTATCCGGTAGTACCTTCCGGAGAACAGGTTTCAGTTGGATTTATTCAACCCGATACCATCATTAAGTTTTCCACATGTGTCGGTAACGACGAGTTAAGGCCGGTACAGGATGCCATTTCCTTTACGCCCGAAGGTGTTGCGGCTACCAATGCACACATGCTTCGATTCGATCATCAATACTACATACACCACGACAATTTCAACGCTTTAATTAAGCCTACGTTAGCGTTATTGTCCGGTTGTAAAGCAGAACCAATAACAAGGCTGATCGAAGCAACAACATTTGGAGAAAAGCCAGAAGATGCCACCGCTCCTGTTGTAGCAAAATACGTTACATTGGTTTTCGATCAGTTTACAATCGTTCAACGCCTGGTCGAAGGTGTTTTTCCAAACTACATGTCATCTGTTCCAGACTACCTCAAAATCAACGAAGAAACACCACTAACATGTTACTCCATATCGTTAGCCACGCTTCAGGATGTTGCAAAAACACAAAAGTCGTTCGAAGCTAAAGGAGTATGGATTAATAAGAAAGGAATGAAAGTGAGTAATTCCGAAAAGAAATTGGCTCAATCATGGCAAGCGCCTACATCGTGCCCAATGCCCGAACGTGTTCCCGATGGGGTTATTATGCCGTTAATGATCAACGACGATCCTGACACAATAGCATTCAACGCAACATTCCTTACAAGGTTTACAACGTGGTTCAAGGGAAACATTATTGTCGGATCATACGACAATACCCGTGCGTTTGGCGTATGGCTCGAACCGGCCAACGCAACGGCACAAACCAAAGCAATACCGCAGTCATTCAAAGTTTCGGTTCCAGAACCGGCCACTGAGCAGGTCGAAGTGAACCCCGATTTAATCATCACCGAAATTCACGAACTTGTTAAAAACTACGCTGTGAAATGGAATAACGTATCAATCCGGAACATCTATTTGCCACGTTTGGCAAAGAAGTTAAATGTGGTACTAAGCAAGGTAACCGAAATTTACGATCAGCTTTCTCACATATCCAAAGATGTAACTCCTGAGAAAGTCGAAACCGAACCGGAAGAAATTGAGGAACCCGAAGTCGAAACCGAATACGAGGACATTGAAGAAGTTGAAGAAATACCAATGCCGAAACAAAAACCTGAACAGCAACACGTTCCCGACAATAGCGGTCATGGTCGAAATGTGCTTCCACCAAAAGCTTCAGTCACTCCGATTCCTGAGCCTGTCGAATGTCAGATCATCCATTATTCCGAACGTGGTATTGCTCTGGTTGGTAACACCAAACCAATTAAAGATCGATTAAAAGAATTGAATGGCCGGTGGTGTCCAAACCTTCAAATCAATGGCGAACCCGTAAAAGCATGGGTGTTCTCCATCAAACGTGAACAGCAAATCAAACAGCTTTTAGCATCTTAATTTATAATTCAGGGCAATCTTTTTGGTTGCCCTGATAACCTTTCAAACATGGAAAATAATTCAAAAGAGCAATGTTGGTCTATTGTTGAATCCAGACCAATACCGGTTCGGGTTAAAGAATCTTGTACCGGAAAATATTACTGCATAAATGTTGAGCCGATGAAAATGTGCTATGAAACGGCTCAAAAACTTGGCAATAATCTATCCAGATCATCAATCGAATACGCCAAAAAAAATGGACATATATACGCACCAATCACCGAAAAACAGGCAAACGACGTTCATTTTTCAAGTTATGACTATGGCGATGGAGAAGCAACATTCACATCAAAAACCAAAGAAGATATTGCTATATGGCTCGAATTATATAAAGACATAGTTGTTGAAGTATGAAAACGCAAATCTTTTTAAACTCCACAAAATGACACTCAAAGAAATTAAGACAGCAAAAAAAGCCGGATTAAACGTGTATTGGAAAAGTCCGATATATCCGGTTATTATCGATGCCCGTGGTCAATACCTCATTGCATGTACTACAACGGGGAAAGCAATCGGCCTAACATACGCCGATGAAATTACTCTAAATGCGAAAGAAGAAGATTTTTACACAACCGATTAAAACCCACACAATGAGCAACTACAACGTTAAATTAAACGAAACCAATACCAAATTGGTAGAAAAATTCATGGAATGGGGTTCACCCTTAAATCAGGCATTTGTGATCGATGCCATTAGCAAGTTGGCCGAAAGAATTGTCAGCAACGAAGCCGATGTTTTAAAGCAAATGGAAAACAATTTTGTATCCGGCCCTGCATGGGTACAATGCGCTAAAGATTGGCAGAAATGCCATTCCGACCGGAGCGATCCGCAAAACCAAAATGCCGATCCGGAAGAACCCGAAGCCGAATCAACTTACTTTCTTTTCGGAAGTATAGCCTGTCGTAATTTTGAAGAAATGGAATTCGAAGAATTTTGCGAATACATCGAAACCAATGGCCTCGATGGAGCATTGTTCGAATGGTCGTCTGGCGATGCCTTTGAATTACTATCAACATACGATGGATATACCGATTATTCAATGCTCACCAAAGAACAATTCGAAATAATCCAAGACCATGCGTAAACCCAAAATGATGCCGGTCGTCGTAAACACTTGCGACGGCTGGCAATCCTATTCATCATTCCAATTAATAGGCGTATTCACCAACATCAAAAAACTGTATGCCGTTCTCGATCAGCTTCTAAAAGATGAAGTAATCCAATGGTAGGACAGCGAAGAAGTCAGTACTACCACAAAAGGATTGACCGTAAAAGAACTACGCGACAATCTAAATTACATCAACATCAATCCAATCACCTTTAACGAAAAACAATGATAATATTAGAATCCGATTTGAAAATTCAGGCAATAATCAACCGCAAACAGCAAGGGATTGATTGCACCGAAACCGAATCTGCCGAAATAAAACAGTGGGTAAAAGAAACGCTGATATGCACCAATTATGGTCATGTCGAAATCGAAGCCGACATTCAAATGTTATTCCCTTCAGAATATGGCGAAGCCATCGAAGAAAGAGAAGGGACGGAAGATGAATTGGAATACCACCCACACGAAACCGAATGGCGCGACGAAAGATTAGTTGAAATTCCAGAAAATAAAACCGATGGCGCACTTCCATTGCGTGATAAAAACAGTATAAAACCCGAATCTTCATGGATTGAAACCCACCACGAAATTGTTGCAGCAATAACCAT
>CAXXPT010000051.1:0-14195 GCA_963676375.2 Prolixibacteraceae bacterium | reverse complement strand
CCTGTCAGTGTTCCATACTTGCTCACAAGGTATTCAATTGTAGGGTTAACTGCAGAGACAGAACAATCCTCTTTTTGTGCAAGCTCAATTAGTTGACCGGCACATCGTTTCTCCTTATCGTATGAAACGTAAAGGTAATCACCAAGCAATAAAAGAAATGCTTCCCCTTTCAGGAAATTATGAGCCCGGTAAACAGCATCTCCATACCCGAGTGGTTCTTCCTGAATAGCAAATGTTAGGGCCCCAAGAAGTTTCTTTATTGCATCAACCTGCTTTATTGCCCACTCGCTTTCCTGGTAGGTCAAAGAAATTGTTTCCAGCAAAGTTTTAAAACTTTCTATATATCTTTTGTCATCTCCCGGGGCACATACAATACATATTTCCTCAATTCCGCTCTCGAATGCTTCCTCCGCAATTACCTGTATTACAGGTTTGTTAATTCCATCCCTGTCAATAATGGGAAGCATTGCCTTCTGAACTGTATCGGATGCGGGGTATAATCTTTCGCCACGTGCTGCGGCAGTTATTACTGCTTTTTTGATTTTCATGGATATTAGGTAATTAGTATTGTCGCTTTGTTAGCTATTTGTCACTTTTTCATTAATCCAACTATAAGTCACTTTTAAACCTTCTTTTAGATTCCTTGAGGGGGCCCACCCTAATTTTTCCTTAATAAGTTTGTTATCCGAATTTCTGCCCCTAACTCCCAATGGACCATCAATATGCTTTATTTCAATTTTCTTTCCGGCAATTTCCATGACATATTCCGCAAGCTGGTTTATTGTAACCATTTCTTCGGATCCGATATTAACCGGACCTCGAAAATCATCGGAATCCATTAATTTTCTTATTCCTTCAAGACATTCATCTATATAAAGAAATGAACGGGTCTGCTTTCCATCTCCCCAAATTTCAATCTCATTTTTACCATTTTTGATTGCTTCAGCTATCTTTCTACACATTGCTGCCGGAGCTTTTTCTTTTCCCCCGGTCCAGGTTCCATATGGCCCGAAGATATTATGAAATCTTGCAACTTTAACATCCAGTCCATAGTTCCTGTTGAATGCAAAGTATATCCTTTCACTGAATAGTTTTTTCCCATCCATATTCACTATCCGGTGCTGCAGGATAAGCAGATTCTTCTGAACACTTTGGATTATCCGGGTCCATCTGGTTATACTCCGATACATGCATGCAGAGGAGGAATAAAATATTTTTTTCACTCCTGCTTTTACTGCCTGGTAAACAACATTAAGATTTATCGTTGCAGAATTGTGCATAACATCTGCGTCATGATTTCCGCTGAATATATATCCAGCTCCCCCATATCTGCGGCAAGCTGGTAAACCTCATCAAATGGTTGATCCAAAACTTTGTTTACTATTTGAGAATCCCTTAAATCTCAATTACAAAATCATCAATCAACAATCCCTGGTGCTCATTATGTTTTAAGTCCACACCGCGAACCCAAAAACCTTCTTTTTTTAATTTGTTTGCCAGATGCCCTCCGATAAATCCTCCGGCACCAAGAACTAATGCTGTTTTATTGTTCATTATATACTCCATCGGTATTTTTAAAGAATTCACCTTTTAATACTTCTATTATATTGTACCAAATAAATAAAGGAACAATTTCAAAATATCTTCTCCATAATCTTCTTGGTCCCATCAGTAGTCTAAAAAACCATTCCATCCCAAATTTTTTGAACCCATTTTGGAGCTTGTTTAACTTTACCTGTGTGAAAATCGAATGCAGCTCCCACTGTACATAAAAAATTTACTCTTGTAAATTTTGATAATCGGTGAGCAAATATTTCCTGTTTAGGTGTGCTTAACCCGATCCAGACAATATTAGTCCTTCAATGAGTTAATCTTTTCTGCTAATTCATTTAATTCTTCATCTGTCATTTCACGAAATGGGGGTGAGTATAATATCAACCATATTATTATTACAGACTTTTCGAACATTTTATCATTACTTGCTAATTTTGTTTTTCCATGATGTATAAATTTCTTCAAAAATGGTATTTAAGTTCTTGGTTATATCCCAATTCGAGTAGTGTGATTTCATTTTAGATAAATCGGAATAGTAACAAATGTGATCACCAATTCTATTTTCATTTTTATATTCATAAATCATTTTTTTCCCAGATATTGATTCTATCAAATTAAAAGCTTCCAGAATTGAAATAGAATTCAGTTTGCCACCGCCTAAATTATATACTTCTGCTATTCGCGGTGATTTCAAAAATTCATTTATAAATAAAGCTACATCCAAGGAATGTATATTGTCTCTAACTTGTTTGCCTTTATAACCAAATACATAGTATTTTTTTTCTTCAACATTACACTTAATTAGATAACTTAGGAACCCATGCAATTCAACACCGCTGTGATTTGGACCAGTTAAGCAGCCGCCTCTTAAACAACAAGTAGGCATATTAAAATACCTTCCATATTCTTGAACCATAATATCCCCTGCTGCCTTTGATGCACCGAAAATTGAATGCTTTGATTGGTCAATAGAAAAACTTTCAGATATTCCATTGGTATATTTATCATCATCATATTCCCAACGGGTATCTAATTCTCTAAGTTTTATATTATTGGGTGCGTCACCGTAAACCTTATTTGTTGACAAATGGATAAAAGGGACATCCGGATTTGTCTGTCTATTAGCCTCTAATAAATTTAATGTACCGGCTGCATTTACATCAAAATCATCAAAGGGACGTGATGCTGCAAGATCATGACTTGGCTGAGCCGCAGTATGTATAATTGCATCAGGTTTTAATTCTTTTACAACCTTTAAAACTTGCTCTCTATCTCTAATATCAAGTTCAATATGGCTAAAATTTTTAAATCTTTCTTCGAGTCTTTTCTGATTCCATCTTGTATCACCTTTAGGTCCAAAAAAATCCGCACGCATGTTATTATCAACCCCATATACAATGTTTACTTGATTAGCAAAAAAAGATACAACTTCGCTGCCAATCAAACCGCTTGATCCGGTTACCAATAATTTTTCCATTAAAATGGTCTCCTAATAATAAATTTATGTTTTATAAAAAGAAATATAAAATATGTATTTGTGAATAAATATCTTTTCCATAATCTCTTTGGTTCTTGAGTTAATCTAAAAAACCATTCTAGACCATAATTTTGCATCCATTTAGGTGCCTGTTTTACAGTACCGGCATGAAAATCAAAAGCAGCACCAACTGCCATCATAGCAGCATTAATTTTCCCTAAATGATCAGCTACCCATCTTTCTTGCCTTGGACATCCTCTTCCAACCAATACTATATTCGCACCTGATTCATTTATTTTTAGTAATATCTTCAAAATCTTCTTCTATTGATGCTTCTCTAAATCTATCAACATGAATCCCAACAATAATGATATTGAGGAATCTATTAGTAATGAAACTTTCAAATAATTGTAATGTTCTTTCTGTACTTCCATAAAGGTATACTTTAAGACCATGCTCATTTGCTTTTTCTAGAACTTTCAATGTTAAGGTAGGGCCATATACCCTATCCTTAAGATTTGTATCATAAAATGAATTCAAAACCCACCTAATAGGTTGACCATCTGGAACAACATAATGAATTTTATGTACTTTTTCTTTCAGAATATTATTTCTATAACATTCAATTAATCCATGAACGGCTAATGCAGAAACTCCATAACTAACTTTATTCTGTGCTTTGGAAATAATTGCGTTAACCGCATCAGAATAAGTAGTCGGATTATAAAAAACACCAAATATATTGACTTTGTCATTTTTCATATTAAGTATAAGAAATGGTTAAGTTGGTTTAATTTTCACAAGTTCTGGATAATATTCCCTTAACCAGTCAATTGTCTTTATTACACCTTCGTTTAAAGAATAAGGAGAGTTGCCCAACACTTGGAACGTTTTACTCATTGGTGCTTCGTTAGAAGTAGTCATACTTTTTAATCGTGAAGAAGTTAAAGGAAATTTAATGTCAACTATCTTTAATAAATCACCGAAAAATGCAATTAGCTTTAAAATATTCTTATCTACCTGTTTTACATTCTTTCCAATTTGGTACTTTGAAAAAAGATTTACCCATTCAAGTATATTTATTGATTCGTCGCCAACATAAAATACATTTTTGTTTACGATATTTTTATCCAATTCGAAAATTCTTTTTATCTGCCAGCAAACATTTCCTACATAACCATATGACCTGACAACCTTTTGATTTGATGGATGTAAATATTTACCTTTTGCAATGACCTTCCAAAACTCATGAGGATATCTCCAATGCCAAGGTCCCCAAATATTCGTAGGTCTTATAATAGTCCAACAGCATTTCAAATCAGCTTTCCTAGTCAGCGTTTCTGTAATTACTTTACTTTCACCATAAACAGTATGCGGGGCAAAGTCTTCATCGTGCTTTGGTACCCCATGATATTGATTAACAAATTGAGTTGATGTTATAATTATTCGCTTCACCGAAGTAGTATCCATCACCGATTCTAAAACATTTTGCGTCCCAATAGTATTTGCTTTATAGTCATCAAGCGTCTTTCCTTCTACATCCGCTCTCGCTGCCAAGTGAATCACACATATTGGATTATATTCATTAAATATTCCCAATAGTTTTGATTTATCTAAAATGTCACACTTATACCAGTATTTTATTTGATCAGGATTATTTGGAGGATTAATATCAATATTGATCAAAGAATATTCATTTCTAATATATTCAATTAGATTTGTTCCAATAAAACCTGAACCGCCAGTTATTAATATTTTCATTATCACCTACAATATTTTAAAAATAGATGTTTCCATCTTTTCTAAATGTTTATCAATAGTATAATTCATGAGAAATTTATCTTTTGCATTCGAACCAAGCGATTTTCTCAATTCATAATTATTCAGCAATAATTCAATCTTTTCTCTTAAAATATTTGGTTCCTTTATTGGAATTAATATTCCAGTTTTATTATTCTCAATAATATCAGGAATTGCCCTCCAATTTGTTGAAATGATCGGAAGAGAATATTTCATCGCTTCTAACAAAACAACTGGAAAATTTTCGCATTCAAAATATGTCGGGAAACAGAATATGTCAGCTAATTTGTAAAAATATTCTTTTTCTTTTCCTGTTCTAACACCTAAATATTCAATTTTTTCTTGAAGATTATTTCTAGCAACAAAATTGCTAATTTCATTTTTGTATTCTGTCGATTCAAACTCACCCATAAAAATAGCCTTATACTTGTAGCATTTAATACTGGCTAAAGCATTATGTAAAACCGAAACTCCCTTGCTTTCTTTAAGCATTCCAACAAAAAGGATTATTGGTACTTCGTTTTCTTTAGTATTGTTTATTGATATGACATCCGGTTCAATGCCGTTTGCAACATATGCAACTTGTTTTGATAAAACGACCTCGCTATCTTTTGGTGACAATTTAGAAATTTGAATTGTTAAGTCAGGATAAAACATTGATTTTTTAATAAAATACTTTTCTATGCCTGAAAGATTATAATAAACATTCGATAGCCCTGCAGCGTGGAAATGGAAAATTATTTTTTTATATAGTTTTTTCGCAAAAAATAAAATGGCAATATCTTTATATAAAGAAACTCTATTAGGACCACTTGGTAGATAATAGATTACATTAATCCTATACCATATTTTATAATATATGAGTTTTAAATATACAATTAATAGTCTACAAAACTTCCCAATCCCGATTTTTGAGTTTTCACTTAATGTTTTTGAAAACTTCGTATTAAGCAGAATCATTTCAAAATGTTCATATTTATTAGAAATAAATTTTTCGAACATAACATTTTGACCCCCATATGGAGGGGGAACTTGGCCAATAGCTAATATTTTTATCTTTTTCATATTATAGGAAAAATGATTTTTTCAATATCGATGCTGATGTTATTTGAAATCAAAGCGAAGTAATTTTTTTTATTGCTGTAGTCATTAATAATTTCGTTAAGTTTATTAATTACTTTTGATGAATCTAAATTTATTGCATCAAATGCATATTCATCAATTTTTAGAAGATTAAAGTACCCAATGTTTTAGGTTGGTATGCTAATCCAATTGTAGGAAGACCAATCATAATACCGAATATGCACGAATGCATTCTCGTTCCAATAATAATGTCGTTTTTTTTATAAAAATTATAAACTTCAGTGAGATTTTTATTGGATATATCAATTAATGTAACATTATTGTTATTACTTTCTTTTTTTAGTTCAGTTAAAATACAAAGGTCCGATTCAACTTCAGCGCTTGATTGCACAAACAAATTTACATTAATATCTTTAGAATTAATATATTTAATTATTTCTAAAAGATTTTTTTTGTAACTATTAAAAAGTAAACTACTGTTTTTCTTATCATTTGGATTTAATGCCCAATCCCATTGAACTGCCGTTAAGAGTATATTTTTCACTCGATATGTTACACTTATATTATTACGTTTTATATTATTGTAAAATGCTACATCAGGGACTAGGTGAAGGCTATCTTTTCTAAAGTTTTCCTTCGATAACAATGCAAATGAATCTTTATCCCTTACAAAAGTATAATCATTTAATTTCAAAAGTTTTGATACAAAAAAACGATCATAATTGCGATGAAATGGTCCAATCGATTGAGGGAAAAGTATAGTTCGTTTTTTAAATATTTTAGCTATTACCATATGTAATAAGCTTACATACATTGTTCTACTGAAAAAGGACTTATTTGAGGAGAACAAATAATTACCACCAGCAGATAATACAAGATCTGTTTCATAAAGCACTCTTAATGGATTTCTTGAATTCAAGATCTTAATTAAAAAACCCATTTTAAAATAAAATAATAATACAAAAGCAAATATTTTCACCAAATCAAATGTTGGACTAATTACTCGAATCAAATTATTTCTATTTGGCGGTATATAAATCAAATTTTTAATTGCATTATCCGAAAATAATTCATTTAATTCTTGAAAATAGTTAGACATGTAATAAATATTTGCGTCAGGATATTTTTTATTTAACAAATCAGTCATCGCTTGTATGATTGCTCTATCACCAAGGTTTTTGGGGCTGTGTATATTAACTATTAGTATCTTCATTTAACATTATTAGATATAATTTCATTGAATGAATTAATAAAATTCTTGATATGACCTTTGTTAGCAAAACTGAAACTGTTCTTTAAAACGTTCTCTTTGTAAAGATCGTAATTTTTTATACATTTCGTTGATACTTTTAACCAACCCTGCTGAATCATCGTATTCATAAACTAAACCAAGGTTATATTTCTTAACTCTGTGTCCAATTAATCCATGACTAGTTGCTATGATAAGGTTTTCCTGAAATTACAGCTCTGACCAGTACTCCACTAGTAAATTTGAATTCAATTGTATATGGTAATAATACTACATCAGCAGAAGAAAAATAAAAAGGCAATAACTCTTCAGGAACAAAATCCTCATGTAAAATGTAGCTGTCTTTTGGCAAATTCTTAAATCTATCAAATATTTCATTTCTTAATTCTTCAGGAATTTTTCCAACTACGTGCAATTTAATATTGGGTAACATCGTTACTTTCAAAAATGAATCAATGACCTGACTTAAACCTTTTCTTTTATCCTGTTTTCCAATTGTTAAGATTACAAATGAATTTTCTTCAATACCGGTAATATCTCTTGCTTTAGATTTATCTTTGTTGAAATTACCTTCCCATGGCTCTTGTATTAAATGGCTATTCAAAGGTAAGGTTTCTTTTATCAACGGATTCTCAAATAATTTTTCATCCATTGTAAGAAATAAGTCATTTGAATTTACAATTGAATTTAATAATATTTTTTGTACAGTATATTTTAGTCTTATAAAATAATTACTCGGTTTTTCATAAAAATACTCTGTCCTATATTTCAAGAAAATAAAGTTATACTTATTCATCCTCCGTAGTCTTCTAATAATAAATGATATTGAAATAAAATAGTCGTCTAGCGCAGTAAAAAATAAATCGATTTTTTCGTTGCCTTTAACAGGGAAGTTTTCACTAATTTCAGTAATAATCTTCTTTATCTCAGAAATATTTATTTTTTTTATCCATGCACCATTTAAATTTACCTTAGTAGGGTATAACATTACATTTTTAAGATTCATCAAACCCAATTCGTAAAGATGCTTGCTTTCATAGTCTTCACGAGTAACAATTATTATTTGATTGTATATTTCTACCAATGATTTGCAGAAATAGAATGTATTTTGCAATCTGCTACCCCTCAATATCGGATCAATAATAATAATTTTTTTTTTATTCATTTTTTAATATTATCAAATCTTGAATATTATCAATTACATTTTCTTGTATTTCGACTACCTTAAAATACTTTCCCCATTCTTCCCTTATATAAGAAGGAGAATGAGCGGTTAATCCGTAACTATTTATTATACCAGGGAAATTTCCATCGTCAGATTTAAAATGAGAGTATTCTATATAGATAATGCCTTTCTCTCTTAGTTCACTAAATGTTACATTTTTCCATTCTTCGTCCCTCCTTTGTCTTAATTCCAAAGCCTTAAACCCACTGGTAGTAATTAAGGCAAGTCCATTTGGTTTAAGTATTCGCTTAATTTCCAATAACCATTGTAATTGGAGATCTAATGGTAGATGAGTCCAAATTGATACTGAATAAACTATATCAAAATAATTATCTCGAAATAGAATAGGAGGGAAATAATCTGTTCTAATAGAAATAATATTTTTGTAATTCTTTTTCAAATATTCAATTGCTGTTTTATCTACATCTACAGCGTATAAATTCATATATTTATTGCTCATATGTTGAAGCGTTCTTCCTACACCTGCACCAAAATCCAAGATCTTGATATCGTCATTAGTGTATAACTTACTAATACTATTATGGATCGGTAAAAACCCTAAGTACCCACCTTCAATAAAGCGACCAATTTTCCAACTTCCGACTCTTAGCCTATTTTTTAGTGGAGGAATACTTATAAATTTTGTTTTAAATATTTTATAAGAGATTCTATATAATGGATCCCATAAAATAGATGATTTGACTGCAATCTCTTTCAATTTCTTTTTGATTAACTTATTTTTCATCTCATACTTCCATTATATGATAATAACTCATTATAAACATCTAAATACTCTTTGGTCATTTTCTTTACATCGAAATTTTGAATAACCTTTAATCGACAATTCTCTTCAATATTACAATAATCCAACTTTGTAAGTAGATATTTTAAACCTCTTCCTAAATCATGAGTTGAATAAGGTGATGCTAAATAGCCATTAATTTTATGATCTACAATTTCCTCCAGTCCACCAACCTTAAAAGCCAGAACAGGTGTTCCGCAAGCTAATGCTTCAATCGCTGTATTTGGAAGATTGTCAATTCTTGAAGGCAAAGCAAATAAATCAGCAGAAGAATAAAGACTAGATAATTCTTCTTCATCAATAATTCTGCCAATATATTTTGTACTAAACCCAAAATCATTATTTTGCTTAATATCATTTCCGCCAAAAAACAATAACCTCGATATCATTATGAAACTCACCTGTTTCATACAATGATAATAATGTTTTTTTTAGAAGATCAATTCCTTTCCGTTTTGAATTTTCTGCATTGAAAGACCCAAATAAAATTACTTTTTTATATGGGCTTATGTTGAATTTAGTCCGCCCAATAATTTTATCTCTCGGTCGATACAACTCGATATCTATTCCATTATATATTACCCTAATATCTTTGTTGTGTAAAATATCACTAATTTTGGCGCATTCAGCAAGCCATTTACTAGGAGTTATAATTACCATGCCCTTAATTTTATTCAAAATGTTTTTTTTATAATTAATAATTATCCTATCGAGTATTTTTTGTTCTTTGCTTAAATAACTATCTGAATAATGTGAAAGACTGTTAAACAACCACATATCATGTAAAGTCCAAACAATTTTTGCATTTACTTTATTGATATTGCCTATATTAAAAAAGCCTCCGTTGATCCAATGAAAGTTAACTATATCCGGGCGAAGCTTCTCGAGAGCAACATAATTTCTATCAGGCAAAAAGCCAATCGGTAAAGAATGATTTTCGATTTTGAAAATCTGTTGAAACATAATCTCAAGAGCTGAATTGGCCTTATTTCTAAGCCCAAGTATTTTACCTGTTGAAATAACACTTGAATCTTTGACGGTTTTTTTCCTTACGAACAAACTAGAATCAACATCCATTTGGCTTAAACCGCGATGAAGTCTATATGCAGCAATACCTGCACCACCAGATCTATCAGAAAAGTTTACGTGTGATACTTTCATACAATCCTCTTACCAAATATTTGTCTATAATTCAATATTGTTATAATTAGAAAGATTGACAGGATTATCCAACCGTGTGTACTATAAGCATTAGCAATTAGTGACCATGCAATAAACGATATCCAGGATAAAAATATTGACAGCGATAAGTTTTTAAATGTTGTATCAGTATTTTTAAACAGACATTTGATGGATAACCCAAATCCACAAATAATTATTATTAAAAAGACAATTACACCTATTAGTCCCCAGCAGACGAAAAAATAAATTAGGCTGTTATGCGGAGACTCAACTTTGAATAAATTGAAAGGATTTACTATTCTTAATTTTAAGGCAACAAAATCCCAACCACCGGAACCAAAACCAAACATTGGGGAATTTTCTATTGTATAATATATTGGTCTTGTCCATATCTTAATAACCCTATATGCAAAGTTACCCTCTACAGTAGCGTCACCATAATTCAATAAATTATTAAAATTTTCAAATAAATTTCTTTCACTATAAAATATTATTGTGAAATAGGGAATAATAAATAAAACTATGACAAAGCTGATTATTGTCAACATTAGTATTCTAATATGAATAATTCTTTCCTTATTCTGTCCGTACAACATATAAATAAATGTTGTTATCAGCATCATCATTATTGCCGAACGGGTTCCGTTTATGAGCAAGATTAAAAACGTTAATATAACCAACCCCATTTTTACAAGTTTCCTATTTCCAGTTTTAAATAGAAGTAACGGGAATATTGAGCTTAGAAAATTTGCATCTTCATTTGCAGCACCTAGAAAACCTTCGTTAAGACGGAAACCCATTCCAATACTGTAAAAATAATTGACAGGATTATAATAAAATGAAGATGGGACTATGAAAGGATACACACTCACAATCACAATATAAAAAACAATAAGCAGATACATCATTGAATCAATGGTTCTACAAGATTCATTATCCTTGTTTAACAAAGCAAATGCTAGTAACAAGGAGTAGAAAAAATATTTAAACATACCGCTAATATTTTCTCCTGACCATTCAATAAACAGAAGTTGGATTATCAGGAAAAAAGGAATTGCGAAAACAAGATAGACGGAAGCTTTTTCCCTTAAACTAAATAAATTAAGATTACTAAGCATTATTAGAAGCAATATTGCAAGAGTTATGAATCTAATAACACCTGAAGGACTGAACGTCCCAACATTAGCGCCTCTTAAAAATATTTTTGTGATTATTTCCGAAGTAAATAAAATGAAATAAGATGCTACTACATATTTCACTAGCGCATTCTTTTTAATCATATTCTCAATTTGATTGGATGTTCACTACCGTGGGAACTCGTAAATTAAATTTTAGGGTTAATAATGATGATATACTTATATTCTTAGTAAGAGAACAATATAGGTTTGGAAAACTATGATAGTAAGTTAAAATGTATTTTAAATAAGTAATATGATCTAAATAGACATGCTTTTTAAGCGTTATTTTTAGTTCTATTATATTTACTAAAATAATTGTATTATGCTAATCAAATGCACTTCTTGATCAATATTGTATTTAAGTTTTAATATAAATCTCCAATAGAACACAAACAGTAATATTGTGAAACATATTCTCCTATATCCTCTTTTTGAGGTTTTTAAATATTTGTTTCACTAATAAGATTGCTTCCTTCTCAAATGAATGGTTGGAGCTAAAATTTCTACAGTTTTTAATGAGATTGAAAATATAGTTTAAAAGTTTTTTACTATTCTTATCTAAAAAATATTCCGATTTAGCTTTAAGAAACTTAATATAATTTAGATCTTTTCTATCCCATATATCTTTGTATGTATTTTTCAAATGATCCAGCACTTTTAATCTAGAAGAATAAAAAAGCTGTTCATTTGTTTTTGATACCATTCCAATACTTGTTCTATAAACACTTGAAATTTCAGGTATGAAGAAAAAGTAATTTGATACAATGAATGGTTCGATACTAAATAATAAATCTGCACTAATTCCATAATCTTCTACAAGATCCGATAAATTCATAAAAAGTTTATTACTTAATCCAATATCACGAATACTTATTCCAAATCTCAATTTTTCTTTGATTAAATCCTTTTTTAAATAATTTCTATATTTGTAATTATCAAAAACTATTTCCTTATGACTTGGCAATAGCATCGAAGTATTTGTAATAATAATATAACTATCCGACTTTTTTAAAGAATGCTTCTCTAAAGCGAGATTAATATTATATAGCATATTTGGTTTTAAATAATCATCTCCACCCAAACATGAAATAATATCTCCTTGAGGCATTTTTTTTATTTTATTGAAATTTTTAATATTCCCTAGGTTTTTGACATTCCGATAACATTTAATAATAGTTGGAAATTGATTTTGATATTTCCTTATAATTTCCCACGTATTATCTGTAGAACAATCATCTCCAATAATTATTTCAAGGGGTTTGGGATCTTGAGTAATAACAGACTTAATAGTGTTTTCGATATAACTTTCTTGATTAAACGAAATAATAAGGACTGAATGATTCATCATACTATATTGTGTCCTTGAAACGAGAATAAATAAAGATGCTAATATATATAATTAAAATATAGATTAATGCATTAATATTATTTTTTAAATGTTTTTACAATATTATTAATATCAATTTTTTTATCTAGCTCTATATATGAATAACTAGCTGAAATTATAAGCAATATACTCCCGATGAGGTAAGAAACAATGCCACCAATCATTAATGCTAAGATAAGTGTAATCAATGCAATTACAAATTGAATAATAAAAATTATTTTTATTTTTTCCTCTATTGCAAATTCATATTTATTAAATGCTATTAAATATACTTGGACAAAGTATAATACATAGCTAAATAGAAATGACATGCCTAATCCGGCTAATCCCCAAAAATGATATCCAGCGATATTGAATATGAGAACATAGAGATTTGCAACTAGTTCATTCCAAAAAAATAATTTACTAGCTCCTTTTGCCAGTAATATAAATACTATAGACCAACTTGCTGCTCTAAAAAACATACCTAATGCTGTCCAGATTATCATTTCATTCACTAATATAAATTTATTAGAATAAAGAATTATCACCACCCATTTGATAAAAACGATGAATAGAATAATAATTGGTGCTAAAATTAATATTGCAATTTCTGCCTGCTGATTAATTACTTTCTTACATTCATTATTATCCCTGGAAACAGAAGAAAGCCTTGGATAATAATCGGTTCCCATTGCAGTAAAGACCAAGCCAACATATGTATTGATAATAGCAAACCCCGCATTATACAACCCTACCTGCGCAACTCCTCCTTGTTTACTTATAAACACCCGCACTATATATGACGTGCCCAGAGTTATCAACCCACTTAAACTTATCATAAACCCCATTGTCAACATCTCTTTTCCTTCAACTATCGTTGTGGTTCTTGATACAGCCACCTTTTCAACTTTTACTTTGTTAGCAAAATACCATGACCGTATCACCATCATTATTGCAGTTATTATCAATGCTGGAACAATACCTTTTAAACCAAGCCAGTAGTACAGCGGTATTGTTAATATTAGCCCTAAAATGCTTCCTGAAAAATCAGCTTTTGCCAGGTATTGCAGTTTTCTCATTCCCTGCAAAAGCACCATTTGCCCGCTGCTTAGCTGTGTCAATAACAAAGTGATTGAAATAAAAATAAATGCATATGTATAATCACCATTTCCAAAAGTTAATTTGCTTAAAACCGGTGCAAATACTAAAGTAATTATCATTCCAAACAAACCGGTTAGCCACATCAATCTTCTTACTACAGTTACTGTCACAGCTA
>CAXXPT010000050.1:0-586817 GCA_963676375.2 Prolixibacteraceae bacterium | reverse complement strand
CGACTCGATTAAATAACCGCCGTGAACACCAACAAATGGAACCCATGGCGTGCGCTCAACGGGTTCGAGTTTGAATGCTTGTTTTATTAATGAAAGACCGTTCATATTGTTGTATTTTATATCTAACAAATTATTTTAATGACACTTAGACAACACAAGAAACTCACAAAAAAGACAATAACAGCACAGAAGACAATGTTTTAACACTATCATTTTCAGTATTGACCTGCAAAATTGATCTCTTGAGTTCTATTATTGACAGGAATATCCCTGTTTCAGAATACGATTAATATTTTTAGGCAATTTTGACATTCAGGAACTCTACAACCCCTTGCGGATCGGCTGAATAATTGTCGGCCCGATTTTGACACAGAACTCGTTATTTACCGGAGCCCCACCAATAGTAACCAAGGTTTTAGGCAAAGCTTCCTTGATTTCTTTGGTTATTTTCTCCATACTGGCCATGGTGGTGGTCAGCAGAGCCGATAAACCAACCACTGCTCCCGGATTTTCTTTCAGGGCTGCAATAAATTTGTCAGAACCAACATCGGTACCCAGATCAATTACTTTGTATCCGTTTCCTTCAACCATCATTCCAACCAGATTTTTACCAATATCGTGCAAATCGCCCAAAACAGTTCCAATAATAAAAGTTCCTTTTTGCTTGGCAGCGCCCGATAAAAAATGAGGTTTCAGGTGAATCATCGCAGTACTCATTGCCTTGGCCGACATCAAAACCTGAGGAACAAAAACCTTATTTTCACGGAACTTCACGCCTATCCGCTCCATGCCTGGCATCAATCCTTTTGACAAAATATCCTGAGGATTTACACCTTCTTCCAATGCACGACGGGTAATTTCATCGGCGCCTTCCTGTCCCTTCATTTGAGGCGGATACGGCGATGCTATATTGATTTTGCCAAATTCAACACATTCAGCTAGTTTGGTTAATAATTCGTTCATTTTTTGGGGTTTTAGATTTTTAGTGTTTCAAAAGTACGGGCAACGATGACAATAAAAAATAGTATTTTCTTTGATAAAGATGGAAAATATAACTTTTTTGAAGAATTAATATTTTTGAGATGATCTTAAAGAAACGTTTTTTCAAGCTTCCGTCCTTTATCATTGCAGAACAACAAAGCAACACACTAACTAAAGACCTGTATTTATGTGAGTTATCCGAAGTTTTAATCAAAAGTGATACACTTTGGTCTGACCAGATCAAACTGGAAGATCATCAACTAATTTTTTGCACCAAAGGCGGTGGGATCATACAAATTTCGAACGACATGGTTCCTTTCAGCCAAAACCAATATTGTATAATTCCTCAAGGATTTATGTTTAAAATACAAACAGGCGATTCTGACCCTTCGATTTTTCTGACCTGTAAGTTCAACGGGGAGAAAAGCAAAATCATGGAAAAAGATTTTACCGTTGTACGCGACCTGATTCCATCGGCGAACAACATGGTAGCCAACCGTATTATGCTTTTGACGAACTTTTCAATAACCTTACCAAAGGCTTCTATAACGCTAATTACCTGTATATCAACCTATGCTTTGGTCATTTGCTGGCCACTTTTATATATGCCAGTCGCACAAGCGATGATCTAATGGAAGAACAAAACCCCGGAATTAGCCGGTCGATTCAGTTTATGGAGCAAAATCTGGATAAAAAATTAAGCCTGAATGAAATTGCAGAAGAAGCAGGTTACTCTCCCTCATACCTCACCACGCTCTTCCGAAAAAGAACAGGATATAGCCCGTTAAGCTATTTTTCGCACCTGAAAATCACCAAGGCTTGTGAATATCTCGATTTCAGCAAACATAAAATCAAAGAAATTTCGTTCCTAATGGGATACACAGATCCGTACTATTTCTCAAAAGATTTCCAGAAAAAATTGGGTTATCGCCACGAAATTATCGAAAAAGAGTAATCGGCAAGAACTAGAAAACAATACCGATTGAGGTAACATTTCGTCAACAAACAGGCAAAACAAAACAGGCTATCCCTTTCAACCGGGATAGCCTGTTTATTGTTTTTATATTCTCCGGAAACGTGTTGACTCAAGCCAAGATATTTTCGGGCAAAATCGGAGTAGCTCCTTTTTGGGCACAAACAAAAGCCGAGATTTCAACTGCTTTTCGATGAATCTCCTGAAGAGGTTGTTTGTTCAGGATTCCCATTACCATGGCCGAAGTGAACGAATCTCCCGCCCCAATGGTATCTTGAACTTCGACTAAAGGCTTTGGTAGAAACGATACTTCAGTTTCATAAAACAGGTAACTACCTTTTTCACCTTTGGTTAATGCCAGATATTCCAACGAATAGGTTTCCTTAATTTTCCGGCAATCCTCGGTTTCACTACCTTCCACACCGAACAGGTGTTTAAAAGTCTCAACCTCATCGTCGTTAATCTTAAACACATTGGCATTTGATAAGGATTCGTTGATCAGCTCCTTGCTGTAATATTTCTGTCTCAGGTTGATGTCATAAACTTTCATGCAATTCTCCGGAACTAGTTTTAACGCTTTCTGGATAGCATCGTGAGAAACGGCACTGCGCTGTGCCAAAGTCCCAAAGCAGATGGCATCAGCCTGCTGAAGCATTATTATTGTTTCCGGAGTTAATTTGATGAAATCCTAGGCTACTCCTTCATAGATCGCATATTCGGAGTATACTAATGTCCACAATAATATCATGTACGAATTAAGAAATTTCATACGATTACCTTAAGCATATAGTTTAAAAATCCGGGGGATGTACTTACCCAATGTCTATGCAAAACAAGGAAAACAGAACTTATTGGATAAATATATAATTGAAATAAAATTTGTCTTCAGCATCATATTGCAATTAATAAACAATGTTACTACCCATTGAAATAGAAACTTACATCAATCCAAAATATCCAAAGACCGAATTTCACAATCTTTGAAACTTTAAAAATTAAACAATTTGTGAACAGATTGAATATTTATTTGTTTTTAATCTAGAGTTTTCTTATTTTTGATAAAATAATTAGAAATAATTAGAAATAATTATAGAAATATACTTAAATTAAAGTATAATTTCTTACAAGATTATATTTCATACTTTTTTTGAGATTTATCTTTTACAAACTACACAAAAAAATTAATGCTATTACACATTAAAATGTGAATAACAGTAGGATTTCCTTTAATCAAAACCCAAGTTTAATACTCACAAGTTAATCAATTCGAATTATAAACTAGTAAATATTTGATTGATTTACTTTAAGAAATAATCCCCAATACCTCATTATCGAATCTAATTAATTCAAATTTGGAATTAATGAAAATCGAATAATTAATCTCCAAACTTCTATTTCAATAATAATTTGGGTCAATCCAAGTATTATTTTACTTATTAAACGCAATTAACCATAAACATTAAACAGACTATGACAAAAAAGAGATTTGCAGAGTCACAGATTTATCGTATTCTCCAAGAAAATGAAAATGGAACAATGATTCCTGCGCTTATAAAGAAATACGGTATAAGTCAGGCAACAATCTATAATTGGAGAGTGAAATATGGCGGTATGAATATATCTGAAATCCATAGATTAAATGAACTAGAGGAAGAAAATGACCGATTAAAAAGAATGTTTGCAGATATAAGTCTGGAAAACTTAATTCTAAAAGGTAAATTAGATAAATCGAAATAGTTATAATTTTGATTTTATTATCTTCAGATGTAACTTCATTAATAGTAATTGATTCAATAATTAAGCATTACAAAATTTAGAAAAGAGTCGGAAAATACCTATTGTTTTTCTAATCTTTCAAGCTTAAATTTATAACATGATTGTATTATAAAGGTCTTTTATAAAAATTTAGAATAAGTTAGAAAATATTCTAAATTAATTAGAACTTTTAAAATTAACTTTATGCTATAAAGTATGCTTTTAGAAAAACAAAATTATAACTGGTATGCAATATATACCAGAGCAAATGGAGAAAAGAAGCTTTTCGACAATTTGCAGGAGAATAAAATAGAGTGTTACTTACCCATGAGAAAAACGTTGAAGGTATGGAGTGACAGAAAAAAATGGGTTGAAGAACCATTGTTTAAATGCTACATTTTTGTAAAAGTTAGTTATAAAGAGTTTTTTCAAGTACTAAATATGACTGGGGCTGTTTGTTATGTGAGTTTTGGGGGAAGGGCACAGTCTATTCCAGAATCTCAAATTATTAACATAAGAACATTCCTATCCCAAAGCGATCACGAAGTTACCTTAACCTATGAACGGATTCAAAAAGGTTTTTTAGTGGAGGTCTTACATGGAACATTAAAAGGTATTAAAGGTGAAGTAGCTAACATCTATGGACATACAAGACTGTTGGTAAGGATTGATTCGATGAATTGTAGTCTTTATGTAAACATATCCAAAGATGAAGTAAAGTTGCTTGACAAGAATCTCACAAAAAAAACATACGTCCTAGCATAAGTAAAATTGATATTTGTAGCAAATATCAATTAACAATTTATTTCCTTATCATTTCTGCTTCCAATAAAGAAATGAAATAATAAAAAATATTCATGGTCGAAATATTAAAGCAAATAGACCAAATTCAAACGATATACTCCAGTTATTAACTAGTTTAAATTCACGACAAATAAGCAGCAAATATCAAAGAAGTTAGCAATAATAGCGATTTTGCTGATTTTAAAATATTGATATCTCTACATAGGTATTAATATACTTCTCTATTAACATTCTGGAATAATTGTACATTTATGTCTTAAATTTGAGCAGAATTAGCGTTAAAGCATTCTCTGCTTTTATATTTCATAAATCTTTATTCAAAAAATGTCTTAATTGAAGACAATATTTATCTCCATTTTTACCAATAATTAAAAGTCATGCTTAAGGAAAGAGAACCAATTCTTGAAAAATTGAGTGCAGTTTTTCAAGTAGTTTTAACCATTATATGCTTCGATGCTGCAAAATGGTTAACGCATGAGTTTTTCGTGCCTGCTCAAGGTGATCTTACACAATACAAGATTATCTTATTTATAATTATTCCACTCTGGCTATTAATTCTCATTCAATCAAATTTAGGAAGAATTGGTCGGCTTAAAATGTATTCTGTTCTATTTACAGAATATTTAACAGCAATAATTGTTGGCAATGTTTTATTATATGCAGCTATTGTGTTCTTAGATCTTAATTCGGTCTCAAGGACTTTCTTAGCAGTATTCGCCTTAACAAACCTAATTGTGCTATACTCTTACAAGTTCGTTTTGTCAGCGACAATGAAATACCTTCGCAGAGAGGGAATGAATAGCAGAATAATCTTAATTATTGCAGATGAAGAATCTAATTATTTTATCGACAGACTTATAGAAACAAAAGATTGGGGGTATAGAATTTGGGCAATAATGTCAGATGATGAAGTTATAAAAGCAAAATATGGGCATGAATACCACATTATCCCTTACAATAAAGATCTTTCAGTTGTTATTGACAATAAAGCTATAGATGAAGTATTTTATTGTAAAAGTTCACTAGATCAAAATGAAATTCAGAAATTTATATATTCATGCGCTGAAGTCGGAGTCGTGTTTCGAATGCAGTCTCTATTGTTAAACTATATAAAAATGCAATCGACACTCTCATTCTTAAATCAAATGCCTTTCCTGACGTTCAGAAATACTCCAGACAATTATTTAGCACTAAAATTTAAAACAATCTTCGATTTCATTGTATCATTACTAGTAATTATTGTTTTATCTCCAATTATGCTGGTAATTGCATTTCTTATTAAGTTAGACGGAGGGCCTGTATTCTTTCTTCAAAAGAGGACAGGATTAAATGGAAGACATTTTTCATGCTTCAAGTTCAGAACGATGGTTGTCAATGCAGAAAGTTTGCAGAAATCATTATTAAATCAAAACGAGCAAGAAGGACCTGTTTTTAAAATAAAAAACGACCCAAGGGTAACAAAAATTGGTCGTTTTTTACGAAAAACCTCACTTGATGAACTACCTCAGTTCTTGAATGTTTTAAAAGGTGAGATGTCTATTGTTGGACCTCGCCCACCAATTCCATCTGAAGTAAAGCAATATCAACGCTGGCAAAATAGGAGGTTAAGCATGAAACCAGGAATAACGTGTATATGGCAAGTATCAGGAAGAAACAACATACCTTTTGAGCAATGGATGAAAATGGACATGCAGTATATTGATACATGGTCTCTAAAGCTTGATATGATAATTCTTTTAAAAACTGTAAAAGTAGTATTTGCTGGTGATGGGCAATAACTAGACAATACTATGATTTGAAATGCATAATTGATACGATTACTTGATATTCAAATCATCATACTGAGCTAATGGATCAGTATCGAATAATTTTTTTGAATCAATCAAACGATGTTTTTACTGCCCACCAACCAGATAATAGCATTTAACTTATTAATGAATACCAAATTACATATGAAAAATTATCTAAATTTTCTTATATTTTTACTTTTATTGGCAATGGTTTCTTGCAGGAGCAGCAAAGATCTAATTTTTTTTAAAGATGCCGCAAATGATAAAATTATACATGCATTTCCTGCAGAATATACTTTGAAAAGCGGAGATATATTGTATGTTAGTATTAAATCAATAAACCAAGAAGTAAACATCTTGTTTAATCCAGAATCGAATATGGAAGTCGGTAGTATGGGACAAGGATTTACTAAATATACAACCCCTAGTGGAGCATACCTTTATGGTTTTGAGCTTGATGCTGATGGATATATCAATTTACCTATGATGGGTAAAATTTTAGTTTTGGGAGAAACTTTACCTCAGGCACAATCAGTTGTTCAAAAAAAAGCAGATGAATTTTTAAAGGATGCCATTGTAAAAGTAAAACTCCTGAATTTTAAGTTTACAATAGCTGGTGAAGTAAGAAATCCAGGGGTTTACTACAACTATAATAATTCAATAACCCTAATGGAAGCTTTAGCTATGGCAAATGGAAATACTGATTTTGCTTCGATTAAAAAAGTGATGGTTATAAGACCTAATTCTCAAGGAGAAAAAACCTTTATGCTTGATCTCAGCACAAAAAAAGCATATTTATCTGAAGCATTCTATCTACAGCCAAATGATTACGTGATTGTACAACCTGATAAATATAAAAACTTCCAGCTAAATAGTCAAGCATATTCACTTGTTCTATCTTCCCTATCCGTGCTCATTGCGGTACTTGGATTTGTTATTCCAAAACTATAATTTCTATCTGGAATTATACACTTATAATTAAAACACCAAAAAAATTCAAAAAAAAAAAATGAACTACGATAATACAAATCTAAATCAAGGAGGAAATCAAGAGGCAAATTTTGATGTGCGAAAATTTATTTATCTACTTAAACGACAATGGTATTGGTTTGCCCTTTTTGGTTCCTTGGGAGTTATATTCGCTTTTGGTTATAACAAGTTTACAAAACCAAGTTATGTTGTTAGCACATCCATTTTGATTCCGGAAAAGTCTAACGGAATTAATCTTAATGATATTTTTAAAGGTATAGGCGAAGCACCAAAAAAAAATATATATAATCAAATTGAGATTCTCAAATCCTATTACACAATAAACCAGACTTTACTGAACTTAGATTGGCGTACAAGTTGGTACTCCAAAGATCTCTTTGTATGGAGAGGGATATATAACCAAGAGCCTTTTGAAGTACAAGAGACTCAAAATTTTATTAATCCTAAGGGAATTCCGATCTACATTACTCCTATATCGGGAGACAACTATACGGTATCCGTAAATGGGAAAGTAGTTCATGATCATGGTTCAAAAGATATAAAATTTGAAGGAACAGGAGAATACGGGCGACCATTTTCAAACAAATATTTTAATTTCACCTTATTAAAGAAAACCAGTAATTTAGAATCGCCCAAAGGAAAATACTATTTTGTATTTAACGATTTAAACGATGCAACATACACATATCAGGGCAAACTCAGCGCAAGTTTGAATGATAAGAAAAGCGACATTATCTTATGCACCATTAAAGGGGAAGAACCCGAAAAAGAAGCGGCGTTTTTAAATGAACTGATCAAGGTTTACACCGAAGGTCAAATGAGCTTTCAAAACGAAGCACAACGTCGATCACTAGATTTTATCAATAACCAATTGACTGGGATTTCTGATTCTCTCAATACGGCCGGAACAAAATTTTCTGATTTCAGATCTAAAAATAATATCATTGATCTTGGTGCTGAAGGAAAGTTAGTTATGGACAACCTGAAAGAAATTGAAACGGGAAAGGCACAAAGCCAAATGCAGCTCGATTATTTTCAGAACCTGCTAAAATACCTGAATAACACAAATGATATCAAACAATTGGTTTCTCCTTCGGTCGTCGGAATTCAGGATGTATCGCTTAATGCATTGGTGTTAAAACTTGGAGAATTATACAACCGCAGACAAGTGCTTTCGTTTAGTGCCAAGGAAAACAATCCTACTCTATTAATGATCGATAAGGAGTTATCACAAGTTCGTATACAATTGAATGAGAATCTGCGTAACCTGATCGATAATGCAACCGCAAATATCAACAGCCAAAAGGAAAGACAAGATAGAATTAGCATTCAGTTGAATAAATTACCACAAAAGGAACAAAAAATGGTGAATATTCAGCGTCAGTTTAATCTGACTAATGAAATCTACACCTTTCTACTTCAGAAACGAGCTGAAACAAATATTGCTCTGGCTTCCAGTATGCCTGATGTTCAGATCATTGATATAGCAAGACCCGAAGCAGCATCAAACGTTGGTTTTAGTGGAACTAAAATTCTGATTCTCGGCTTTTTATTTGGAAATGCAATGCCTTTAGCTTTCATTCTGCTTCTGAATTATTTCGATGACCGTATACGTACTCAAAAAGACCTTGAAAAAAATACAAGTATTCCGATACTGGGTAACATTATACATAGCCTAACAAAATCTGATTTAGCGGTTCATGAAAATCCAAAATCAAATATTGCTGAATCATTCAGAGCTTTACGCACAAGTTTGCAATATATGCTAACCGGATCTCAAGGAAAGGTAATCTCTATACACTCAACCAATCCTGGCGAGGGAAAATCATTTACTTCGGTCAACCTTGCGATCATTTTAGCCGTAAACAATAAAAAAGTACTACTTATTGGGGCTGATATGAGAAAACCAAGACTTCATAGAGTCTTTGACCTTTCGAATGAAATAGGACTCAGTACCCACCTTATCGGATTAAATTCTATCGAACAGATTATTCTGCCAACAAGTATTGAAAATCTTTCGCTTTTGCCTTCAGGACCAATTCCACCCAATCCTTCTGAAATTTTAGGTAAACCTGAAATGAAAACGCTGATTGACAATGTTCGTCAAAAGTTCGACTACGTTATCATAGATAATGCGCCATCAGCCATGGTTACTGATGGTCATCTAGTAGGTTATTTGTCAGACTTAAACATATTCATTCTTCGATACGGATTTTCGCACATACACCAGCTTGAATTAATCAACCAATATGCGAATCAGAAAATCATGAATAACGTAGCATTGCTGGTAAACGACATCAAAACCAACTCATTTAGAAACTCTTACTACAAATATTATCAATACGAATCATCCCAAAAAACTTATTATTCCGATGAAGATGAGGGGTTAAAAAACCGAAATACGAAACGGAAACAAAAAAAAGATAGCTTAAGTTAAAATCTTAAAATGGAATTCGAAAATAATAGAAGACTTTCCACCAGGCAGGCAACAACTTAACAATCACACCATCTTAATATCTTTTTATTCGCCGATACATTTCAGAAAACGTTATCATGGAGTACGGAGCTTTGTTTAAACCTTCATTAGTTATTGCGATCGATTTCGACGGTACTATCGTCGAACACCGGTATCCATTTATTGGTAAAGTTCGGCCATTCGCTTTTGAAACGCTTGAAGCCCTTCAGATAAAAGGACACCGATTAATCCTTTGGAGCCATCGTGCTGGAAATAAATTAGATGAAGCAGTTAAATTCTGTAGTACACACGGCATCGAATTCTATGCTGTCAACAAAAATTATCCTGAAGAAGTATGGGATGAAAATGAAAGCCGCAAAATACTGGCTGATATCTACATTGATGATCGAAATTTGGGAGGACTTCCATCGTGGGGTGAAATCTATAAAATGATTTGCCCTGAAGAAGAATTGCCATCAGAAAAAGTTAAAAAAGCTTGGTGGAAAGGATAAAAAAGAAATCAAAACTTTATTACTAAACTTTATTTACTAATTTCTACTTTACAATTAACGTGATATATTCTATAAATGAAACTTTGCAATTCAAATGCAACATGTAAATAAAGTTATAAAAAACACTGGATTTCTCTATGCCAAAATGGGGATAACCATGTTTATCTCTCTTTATACCACCCGTTTAATACTAAACGCGCTAGGTGCATCCGATTTCGGTATTTTTAATATTGTGGGTGGAGCCATTGCGATGCTGGGCTTTCTAAATGCTGCGATGGCCGGAGCAACACAACGTTTTATGTCGTATTCTGAGGGTGAAGGCGATAAGGAAAAACAAACCAGAATTTTTAATATCAGTATTGTCATACATTTTGCTATATCAATCATAGTGGGAATTGTATTGCTTGCTGCTGGTTATTTTTTTTTTAATGGTATATTGAATATTGCTCCCGATCGCATTTATGCCGCAAAGGTTGTTTATGGCAGCCTAATTGTTAGTACCATCTTTACAGTGATGACTGTTCCTTACGACGCTGTAATGAATGCACACGAAAATATGCTTTATTACTCCATTGTAGGAGTGGTGGAATCTTTTATGAAATTAGCCGTAGCATTGGCCGTAGTTTACACAGTTGGTGATAAACTGATTCTCTATGGTATCCTAATGGCAATCATTCCGCTGATTACCATGACCATTATGCGCATCTATTGCCATAAGCATTACTCCGAATGTGTTATTGCTCCTAAACGGTATTGGGATAAAGGAATGATGAAAGAGATGGCAGGATTCGCCGGATGGAACTTTACTTCTACAACAACATCAATGGTTGGGAATTATGGTGTTGGAGTACTTTTAAATCATTTTTTCGGAACAGTTTTAAATGCTTCATTCGGTATTGCGGCTCAATTAAATGGTCAGCTTGTTGCATTCTCAAGTAATATGCTTAAAGCATTAAATCCTTCAATTGTAAAAGCTGAAGGAGGAGGTGAAAGACAAAATATGATTAAAATTGCTTTTATTGGTTGCAAATTTTCATTTTTTTTATTTTCATTTTTCACAATACCCTTTCTTATTGAGACATCAACAATCTTAAAAATATGGTTGAAGAATACCCCTGATTGGTCAATAATATTCTGTAGACTTGCCATTTTAAGAACACTGATTGAACAATTAACATTGCCTTTGAATACAGCAATTAACGCACAGGGTGAAATAAAAAAATACACAGTATTTCGCTCATTACTTTATTTAATTCCGTTACCACTAATTTTTATTCTTTTTCTGAATGGATTTCCTGCTTATTCTATGCTAATAGTTACTTTATTGATTGGTGGAGTTGCTGATGGAATTAATTCATTGTATTTTGCAATAGTTAAATGTAAAGTCATTCTATCTGAATACATTAGAATTGTCTTCATGAAAGTTTTTTGGGTTTTTTTGGTTTCTGTTTTTTTTGGTTTCCTTCCTCTTTTTTTTCTTGGTGACTCTATTCAAAGGTTATTGCTAGTTATGTCAATGTCAATGATTTCTTTCCTATTTATGTTTTATTTTTATGGTTTGGCAAAAGAAGAAAGACGTCAGTTAAGTTTAATAATTAGCAGCATAAAGTTTAATAAACTAACAAGGTAAATGCAAATATGAAATTTGATGAAATAAAACAAATATTTCAAGATGGTATCAGAGGATTAAAACTTGCTTTTTTTGCATCTAACAGAAAAAAATATGGTTATATTGATAAAACATCGATTGTTTTTCAACCAGGTTATGGTATTAAAGAAAACGTATTTCTTCATAAAAATACGGTGGTACACGAGTATTATAAATTTATTTCGCCACAAGGTAAATTTGTAATGAAAGAAAACTCCATTGCGGCAGCGGGATTAACTGTAATTACCTGTAACCATGGATATAAACATGTGGGTGATATACCTGGGGGACAAGGGTGGGCAGATTATGAGGTAGATGAAGTTATAGTTGAAGAACATGTTTGGATCGGTGCAAATGTAACCCTATGCCCTGGAACTCATTTAAATAGGGGAATAGTTGTGGCAGCTGGTTCTGTTTGCATAAAATCAATTGAATATCCACCCTATTCAATAATTGGAGGTAATCCGGCTAAATTTATTAAATATAAGTTTACTTTGGAACAACAAATAGAACATGAAAAGATTTGTTTTAGCGAGCAAAATAGGCTTCCAATATCATTGTTGGAAAATAACTACAGGCGCTTTGTTAAAAAATTCGATTAAATATTTTACCTATGAACAATTCTTTCTCTATACTAATCAACACATGCGATAAATTTGAAGACTGCTGGGATCCCTTTTTTAAATTGTGGGCTATCTATTGGCCTGAATATAAAGGGACTATTTTTCTGAATACAGAATACAAAGACTATAGTTACCCTGGTTTGAATATCGTTTCATTAAAAGTTTGCGAAAAGAATAAGGTATCACAAAAACAGCGGGCAACCTGGAGTCAATGTTTGAAATGGGCGTTAGAGTCAATAGATTCAGATATTGTGCTATATATGCAAGAGGATTATTTTTTGACCGATCGGGTGAAAAATGAATCGATTGAATATTTTGGGGAATTAATGTATAAAACGCCGGAAATACCCTGTATTCAGCTAACACATGCCGGAATACCTGCATTGCGTAAATCACAGTATGATTTTCTTTATACCAGTGATTCAGATTTTTTTAGCTATGTTTCTTGTCAGGCCTCATTCTGGCGCAAAAATGTGATGCTTTCATTGATCAGGGAGCATGAAACGGCATGGAATTTTGAGTGGTGGGGTAGCAAAAGGGCAAAGCATCTTGGTTATCAGTTTTTAGTGGTTGATCCGCAAATTTTCAGTCCTGAAAAAAATTTGATATTTCCCTATATCTTGACTGGAGTGATTGGCGGTAAATGGTATAGACCAGTTGTTGAACTTTTCGAAAAGCACAACATTAAGATGGACTATTCTATCAGAGGTTTCTATATAGAAAATAAAAAACCCGATATTAGAAAACGGATAAGAACAAAAATAAGTATTTGGAGACTTAAAAGCATTTTTGAGGTGATGAAGATGAAATTTTTATATGTTGTTAACTCAAACAAACACGATATTCTATATGGGATTATATAATTATTGACTAGCAATAATAATCAAGATTAATCATTTTAAAGTATTGAAAATGAAAGAAAGACTTGTATATGTAGATTTATTTAAAGGATTTGCAATCTTATTGGTAGTAATCGGACATTTACTTCAGGAGAATACAATTGAGTCTGCCAACCATCCTCTTTTTAGTCTGATTTACTCTTTTCACATGCCAATCTTTATGTTCATTAGTGGATATATGGGACAGAAAAGTTTTAAGATTCAATCATCAAAAGATATTGGAAATCAAATTTATAAAAAGGCGATTGTATTATTAATCCCATATACAGTTTGGATCTTTCTTGTAAACAATTTCTTTTTCACTCATCAATTACCACAAAATCTAACAACTCAGTTTATTAATTTATGGACAAGTTGGAATCAGCTTTGGTTTCTTTGGTTTCTATTTGTGATTTATTTGTTTTATTCATTGCACCAATTTATCATCAAATTAGTAATGCATAAACAAAATCTTTTTATCGATTTATTTATTTTCGGATTTATTATTGGCACGTTGGTCGTAGCTTTTAAAATTTATAAAATATACTTTCCACTAGATATCGATTCATTTATTTTATATTTCATTTTCTTTTTCTTTGGAGTGGTGGTTTCATCATATAAAAGAGTGAGTGAATTGTTTTTGAACAAATATGTTTTCTTTGCAGCTATGCTTGGTTTCTTCACTTTATCCGGACATTACTTTTTCTTTGATTTGGGAATGGAAAATAAGTTTATAAAAATTCTGATTTCAATTTCAGCGATAATTTCCTTATATAATTTCACCCGACTGAATCAATCATCAAATATATTTACAAAACGGATTCAGATCTTCGGCATAAACTCTTTGGTTATTTATGTATCTCATTTTTGGATGTTAAAATTATTTCATGATGTTCCCCGTATTCAAGGAATAGGAAGTTTTTTCTTAATACTTTCACTTACAATTTTGGCAATTATATTAATGGAAACCTGTATTTTAATTAAAAGATTGATTTCATATTCTCCGATTATGAATTTCTTGCTATACGGAGACAAAACAAAAAGTTCCTGATTTTACGCTTCAAGTCAAAATAAAGTAACAATGATTAAAGGTACCTATAACGATGATGAACATATTCGAAATAAAAAATAAGGTTAGCACCCGGATTTGGCTTACTTTGGTTCGCAAATTCCGAAATAAACGAATTTATCCTTATCTCTACCGCTCATACTGGCATTATCATTTCATTACCAATAATACAGGACACAATGAAACGGCCTATTTTGCTGCTCGTCCCAACTCCGGTGCAGGAATTGGGCACCAACTGGCCAACTGGATTGCTGGTTACTGGTTTGCAAAACAATTTAATCTAAAGTTTGCCCATCTCCCATTCTCTACTCCAAAATGGAATTTTTTTTTAGGTTTTCATGAAGGGGAAACTCAAGTTACCGACCTGTTAAAATCCGGATATCGAAAAAGGAGACTTCCGCTCTTCGATGAATACAATCAATCAGAAGTTGAAACGATTAAAGCAATTATCGCTTCTTATGCAGGCAGCAAAGTGGTTTTTTTAGCCGAGCAAGATCAGGGTTACCAAAATCAATATGGTGTATGTACCGATATCACAAGAAAATTTAATCTGGCTCAAGCCCGTCAGAATGACAGGATTATTTACGATTCAACTCATTTCAATATATCCGTACATGTTCGGAGAACTGTTGTAATTGGAAACAAGGTTATTTTGGAAAATGATGCAGCAAAATCAATGCGTTGGTTAAATAATGATTATTACGAAAAGGTACTGAAACGAGTATTAAAGTCATTAAAAGTTTCAAAACCAATTAGTATCTATATTTTTTCAACCGGGAAACAGGAAGAATTTGCGGAATTTTCAAAGTATGGAGATGTCCATTTTTGTTCCATGATGGATGAATATGAATCATTCCTCCATTTGATACGAGCCGATTTGCTAATTACAAGTAAAAGCTCATTCTCTTACAAGGCAGCTCTGATAAGTGATGGGATTAAGGTTTGTCCACGTAATTTCTGGCACGGTTATCCTAACTCGAAAGACTGGATATTAGTTGAAAATGATGGAACATTTGAAATGAACAAATTAGATTTTATTTCATGAAAAGGCCATGAGAAATCCTTTCTCACAAAGGAGAATGATTTTTGGAAGTTCCATGTGGCCCTTAAAAAACAAATCATACATATGAAAAGAGTTGCTGTAATTGGCGGTGGAGTCTCTGGTCTATCAATTGCTCATTGTTTAAAAGGCAGATACGAGGTAAAAGTCTTTGAATCTGCATCCAAACCGGGAGGATTAATTAAATGCGACCGTGTTGAAGGAAATCTGTATCATATTGTTGGAGGTCATGTTTTTAATTCGCGCCGCCAAGATGTACTCGATTGGTTTTGGAGCTTTTTTAACCGGGAAACAGAATTCATACAATCAACTCGTAACGCAACAATCTATCTGGATAAACCAATTGGTTATCCGATCGAAAATCACATCTACGAAATGGATGCAGCAATCCAGTCCCAAATAATCGCCGATTTGATCAATATAGCCAAGAGTGCCAATAATGAACCGGAAAATTTTGCTGATTTCTTAAAGAACCGTTTCGGTAATACTTTATATGAAATTTACTTTAAACCTTACAACGAGAAAATCTGGAAACGCGATTTATCCAAAGTACCTATAAGTTGGCTCGAAGGAAAACTTCCTATGCCTTCAGTCGAAGAAATTATCTTCAACAATTTTTGCAGGGAACAGGAAATGAATATGGTACACAGCACATTCTATTATGCTAAACATAATGGGTCTCAATTTTTGGCGGATCGACTTGCAGAAGAATTGGATATCAAATACAATCTACATATCAATCAAATTCGAAAAGACCATAGCAGTAATCAGTGGATAATAAACGAAAACGAATACTTCGACCTGGTTGTTTTTACAGGCAATGTCAAAGAATTGATGGTAACCTTATCATCAGAATTAATTTCCGACAAACTAAAACAAAAAATAGCAAATCTTGAGTTTCACGGAACAACTTCAGTATTATGCGAAATCGAGCCCAATCCATACAGTTGGGTTTACATCCCAGATAAAAACCTGCTTCCACACCGGATTATCTGCACTGGTAATTTTTCCGAATCCAACAATCGTGACAACAATACGAGCTGCACAATAGAATTTACTGACTCCGTTGATGAACATGCCATCCACGAAAATTTAAAGCTTATTCCTTTTAAACCACGTTACATCTATCACCGTTATACCAAATACACATATCCTATTCAAACAAGCGGAACAAGGGATACCATCAAAGAACTTAAGATACAATTGGAATCGGAAAATTTGTTCCTGATAGGTCGATTTGCTGAATGGGAATACTACAATATGGATGCTGCCATGGGAGCTGCCTTCGACCTGAACACACGAATCCGATTATAGATACAGTCACGTTTATAAATATCAGGATAAAATAATAGGCAACAAATCAATCATCTTTTGCTCATTTAAGCATGAATAAAATCAATATTTATATACTAAAATTACTTCGAAAAGGGTATCTTAAAGTTTTGAGCCAAAAGCAAGAAAAACCTCTATGTGAACAGGATGCAGATCTGGTTAGTCTATGGATTATAGAGTCTCTTAGTTCAGATTCACCATGTATGATTGCCAGATTTGGAAGCACTGAGATGATCTGCCTTTCTAACTATACAGGCATTGCCTATTCACAGCACAAAATTGGGAAGTATCTGCTTGGAAAAGGGGAACCTTGGTGGTGGGAAGAAAGCATTTTCAAGCAGATGCAGATGTGGAGTGGTTTTTTTCCTCCCACACAGCAAGCCATTGAACAATTTTGCAAGCTAATGTTGGAAGACATTTCGCTAACGGATATTTTAGGTTCCTGGTTGGTTAATGAGAAATACTTCGACGAACAGCTGGCTCAAGCAAAGAAAGTGAATCTGGAATTGCTAAACCCTTACTTTTCAAAAATTCCATGGACTAAAGCCCTCGAGGGCAAAAAAGTATTGGTAGTTCATCCATTTTCCCAAACCATCCAACAACAGTACTTAAAAAGAAAATTACTGTTCAAAGACAATCTTTTGCCCGAATTTGAATTAAAAACCCTTAAAGCTATTCAGACTATTGCAGGCGTTAAATCCGAATTTGAAGACTGGTTTGAAGCTCTTGATTTCATGAAATCAGAAATAGACAAAATTGATTACGACATCTGCCTGATCGCTGCCGGAGCTTACGGATTCCCCTTGGCTGCCCATGTCAAACGCATGGGAAAGAAAGGTTTTCATCTCGGTGGAAGTTTACAATTGTTATTTGGTATTAAAGGAGCCAGATGGGATCGTCAATACAATGACGTATATAATTATTCGCAATTTTACAATGAACATTGGGTTAGGCCTTCAGAACAGGAAAAACCAAAAGATGCAAACAAAGTGGAAGGAGCATGCTATTGGTAAAAATTAACCTATAGCAATAGTTGGATAACAAAATCGTTTCAAATACAACACTAACAAAATTTTAACGCATCAGTAGTAATTAAAGGTCATAACTATATGGTATATACAAACGTCGTTTTAAGAAAATAATGAAAAATCGATATTACCTCACAGGCCGTACCATACTTGTAGTATATGAGAAATTCTAAAAAGAAGATGATCACAAATAATAATTTCCATAAATTTTACAAACGGATAGAATTACAAAAATCCGACTATTTTTTTTACGCTTTTTTGATAATTTATACAACATTATTACTTTTCCTTTGTAGTAAATTAAGTATATGGGTTGATGAAGCTTTTTCTCTTAACACTACAGGCAATGGGCTCTATAACGTTGCAAAATTTTCTTATTATACCGAAGGACAGCCTCCTGGATATTACATAATTCTTGCGTTATGGCGTACATTAAACAATGGAATATTCTTCGCCAGATTGTTATCTGTCATTTTCACATTTCTATCAGCATTCATTTTAAATAAATTATTGCGACTAATTTTCGAGAAGATTTATACTAAATGGACGATTATCTTATTCTTACTAAACCCTTTTACTGTCTATGTTAGTTTGGAGATCCGATTGTATTCGCTAATTATCCTATTATCTATTTCCGCAATATACTTGACTTACCTTATTGAATATTACAATAAACAAAAACATAAATTTCTTTTTATTCTCATTGGTATATTAGGAACATATACTCAATATTATTTTGTTTTTCTGATTATGTCAATCTCCGCAATGCTACTAATTTCAAAAGGCTGGCGTACATTTTATAACTATTGTTTGTTGGCATTACCAATTGCGGTCATTTTCCTTCCCAATTTTTATTTTATTAAAGATCAATACAACATGCATCAAAATTTTCTGTTTGAATATACTTTTCAACACAGAATTTGGGAAATCCTTGCAACAGTTAAACATTATTTCGTCAGTGCATTAAATTTACCATTCAATAAGATTTTATTTTGGCCTACAATAATCCTAGTAAGCGCTTTATTAATTAATTCCATTTATAAAATATACATCGCAAATAAGAAGCAAAAAACAAAAGAATTTGTATTTATTGTTGAGATTTTCATTTCAATTACTGTTTTACTATTTATTTTTATACTGGTTTATTCGTCATCAAACATGATTTATGGCATACGTTATTTATCAATATCATTTCCTTTTTTTTGCATTTTATACTCTGTATTCAACATTTATAGCAAACTTTATAATAAACTAATTTATGGAATTTTCGCCTCCTATTTCATATTAATACTGGTAACTACCTACCAATCTCCATTCATAAAATACGAAGACAATCAATCAGTTGCAAACTTTGTCCAACTGGTAAAACAACCTGAAGAAGATATTCTGGTTCATGACAAATATTTGGCTTTAACATTATCACAAATTTGCAAACAAAGCAATATCCCAATTATAGGTCTTGAGATTAATCCTGACTTCAGTTCAATTAAAGAGGATTTAAAAGACACTTTTGATCTCAAAAAATTTCTCCAAAGAAAAAAAATCAATTCTAAGACATTTCTATTTATAACCGGAAATGATTTAGGATGGCTGGAAGAAAAGACACTTACCAATGAGACAATAGACTGTTACATAAAAAAAAACTACGATGTTTCAATTGATACTATATTTAAAGGAAGGAATAATGATTCGAACATTAGAGTCAGAAGGCTAGAGGAAAAAATAGCTAATCTCCTAAAAATCAATGATTAAATAAATTAAAGAATCCACCCTCTAAGAAGGTGGACTTAAAATTGCCCCTATAAGGGGCTGAACTCGAGCCTTTGTTGCTCTTCTAATCGTTCTTGCTCTTCTTGATATTTGACGTATTTTTTGATTTTCTCTTCGTCAAGACCAATGGTGTCAACACAATATCCTCTTGCCCAAAAATGATTGCCCCAATAGGGCTTCTTTTTCAACTGAGGATAACTTTTGAAGATTTTGATCGCTGTTTTCCCTTTCAAAATCCCCATAAGTTCTGATATCGATATTTTGGGTGGAATACTCACGATCAAGTGAATGTGATCAATTTGAACATTCATTTCTATCAACTCACAGCACTTCCACTCCAATAGCATTTGAATATCTTTTGACAACAATTCTTTGACTAGCCCCTCAAGAATGCGGTATCGATATTTCGGCGTCCAAACGATATGGTATGTACATCGATAAATGACGTGACTTAATTTCTTAAATTTACTCATGTCACGAAATTAATAATTTTCAGGCAAAGCCAATTTATCCATGACCACCACCGAAGGAGGTGGTTTTAACATTTACAATAAAATAATTATTGGAACGAATTCATGACAATAAAAGTAAATTATAATCAAATTGCGCCATGGGCATTATTTGCCGTTATGATTGAAAAAATGATTACGAATTTTCTAAAACTTCGCGATCCATTAGATTGGATTTTTATGTTATTATTCATATTATTCGTAATTATATTTATCAAAAAACTATTCAATAAAAATGATTTTGACAAAATCGGTTTATTTCTTGTAATTATTTTACTTTTTTGGTTCATAATAGGATTCTTTCGAGCAATATCGGATGTAAATGAATATTTTGTTTGGAAAACAATGTTTAAACAGCTTTTTATTGCACTTTTCTTAATGATAATCATAATTAGTTCAAATTTTGAAGTAATTAAAAAGTATCTTGGTTTATACTGGAAATTTTTCATCCCATTAATCGTATTTTCTTATACTATTGATGGTACATCCGGTCAGTTAGATTATAGCCCATTCACCGCGCTTATGTTATTTTTTGTATTATTACCTGCCAATAAAAAATGGATATTACTTACAATCATAATATTTTATTTTTTAACATCTATACAGAGAAACGATTTAATTAAAATTCTATTTTGTTCTGTAACTGGGCTTTCCATATCCTATTTCTATAGGATAATTCCTCAATGGAGTATTAAATTAGCTCATTTGCTTTTTTTAATTGCACCTTTTATTTTACTGGGACTTGCTGTCACAGAAAGATTTAATATTTTTGACATGCACGAATACATTAAGGGTGACTATACCCAGAAAGTTGAAACAACTGAAGGGCTTGTAGATGATGATTTACAAGCCGATACCCGCACATCCATATTTAAAAATGTCTTTTATACTATGAACAAATATGACGCCTGGGTCTTGGGGCGTAATACTGCTTTTGGAGATGACGGTGTCGATGAAAGCTGGGGCCTTGATGAAAGCACAGGATTATTCGGAAGATATGGCAATGAAGTTGGGATTTTGGATATTCTTCTATGGTATGGATTAATTGGGGTTGTTATCTATTTCATGATATATGTAAGAGCCACTTACCTTGCCGTTTATAAAAGTCGAAACCGCTTTGCGAAAAGTGTTGGTATTTATGTGGCATTTTTATGGATGTGGTCGTTTGTTTGGGAAAAACCATCGTTTGATACCTATTTTATGATGGGTTTAATTCTTTTAGGCCTGTGCTTTTCCAAATCATTCAGACAATTTACCGATCAGGAGATGAGTATCTGGGTTAAAGGTATTTTTTTCCCTAACTCGAAAAAAACAAATTTTAATAATGCAAATTCTTTGGATTTCAAACGTAGTATTTCCTGAGGCCTGTAAGGAACTTAATATTCCGACACCTGTTCTTGGTGGCTGGATGTACTCAGGAGCCATTGCCCTTCTGGATTGCAATCCACACATCCGGTTGGCTGTTGTATCCCTCTATGACGGGAAAGAACTAAAGCGAATTGATGGTGATCGGATTCAATACTACCTAATCCCTAATAAGGGCGGGGATCAACGCTACAATTCACGTCTCGAACCCTTCTATCGAGTAATTAATGCAGAATTCGTTCCTGATTTAGTCCATATCCATGGCACTGAATATCCGCACTCATTAGCATGGGTGAAAGCTTGCGGAAATAAAAATATTATCGCATCAATTCAGGGATTAGTGAGTGTATATGCAAGCTATTTTTTGAGTGGTATTTCAAAAGGTGATGTAATAAAATCTATTACGATCAGGGATCTTCTGCGTCAGGATTCATTATTTTTTAAACAAAAAAAAATGCAAGAGCGTGGCAAATATGAAATTGAACTTTTACGAAAAATAGATCACGTCATTGGCCGCACTACCTGGGACAAATCGAATACTTTGGCTATCAACTCCAATATTACCTATCACTTTTGCAACGAAACCCTTAGGGATGCCTTTTATGATTTCGAATGGAAATACGATAACTGCGAAAAACAGTCGATCTTTTTAAGCCAGGCACACTATCCCATTAAAGGACTTCAACAAATTATAAAAGCGCTTCCAGTTGTTCTGAAGCAATATCCCAATACCAAAGTTTATATAGCTGGAAACAATCTTGGGCATACATCCTGGTATCGCAGAAATGGCTTTGGAAATTATATCCTTAAACTAATGAAGAAGCAAGGTGTCACAGATAGTTTTAGGTACTTGGGTGTCTTGAGTGAAGAAAAAATGGTTCTACAATTCCTCTGTGCCAATGTTTTTGTATGCCCTTCCAGCATCGAAAATAGCCCCAATTCGGTCGGAGAAGCTCAACTTTTGGGAACTCCCTGCATTGCTTCGTATGTTGGAGGTAGCATGGATATGATCCAAGATGGTGAAACAGGATTTCTATACCGATACGAGGAAACAAACCTTTTAGCGATGCGCATTTGTGAACTGTTTGCGAACCAAAACCTGGCAGAAACTTTCAGCAAAAATGGTCAGATTGTGGCTGCCAAACGTCACGATAAGATTCAGAATGCCAGAAATTTAACCCAAATATACAAATCCATAATCAATGAGAACATACCTGATTTATAAAGCAATCCGAAAATTATCAAACTTACTAATCAATCAATTAAATACGCTGCACTGTCGATTAATTTTTTGGGGTAACAACATTCATTATCAAAGTTTCAGAACTACGGGGATCCCACTCGTTTCAGTGGCAATGGGCAGCTTTTGTCAGTTCGGCAATAATTTAATGCTAAATAACGGGCCAAAAGGAAATCTTATCGGTTGTTTTGAGCGATGTACATTTTTTGTTGACACAGGGGCCAAATTGATTATTGGCAATCATGTTGGGATGTCACAAGCTGCTATCGTTTGTCATACCAGTATTACGATTGGCGACCATGTTAAAATTGGAGGAGGGGTATGTATTTATGACACCGATTTTCATTCTTTAGATCCAAAACTGAGGGCTATAAATTCAATTGATTTAATCAATAAATCCAGAAAACCCGTTAGTATTGGAAATAATGTTTTTATTGGTGCCCACTCTTTAATTTTAAAAGGAGTAAGCATCGGAGAAAATTCAATTGTTGGAGCCGGATCAGTAGTCAGTAAATCGATCCCAGCCAACCAGATTTGGGCAGGAAACCCAGCTAAATTTATACGAAATTTATGAAGTCGAGTTCAATCGCAGTATTATTAACCTGTCATAATCGGTGTGAAAAAACTATCAAATGTTTGCATGCCTTATTCCAATGCATCTTACCAGAAAATTATGAAATAGATGTTTTTCTGGTTGATGATGGATCAACTGACGGTACTTCAGAAATGGTAAAGTCAACATTTCCTTCAGTTCATGTTATTCAGGGAGATGGAGCTTTATATTGGAATAGAGGCATGCATTTAGCCTGGGAAGTTGCCTCAGGAGTAAAAGATTATGATTTTTATTTGTGGCTAAATGATGATACTTTCCTATTCCAAAATTCATTAGAAACCCTAATATCAAATGTAACCTCTACCAAAAATGAAGCAATTATTGTTGCCACAACCTGCTCCAAAGAAGCTGGAACATTAACCTATGGTGGCTTCAACAGTGATGGCAAATTAATTTTACCAAAGGACGATCTAGTACAAGCATTTACATTCAATGGAAACTGTATTTTAGTTCCCAAATTGGTATTTCGGTCTGTAGGAAATCTGGATCCTTTGTTTTGGCATTGTATAGGTGATATTGATTACGGACAAAGAGCCCTAAAAAAAGGAATAAAATCATTTGTAGGAACTGATATTATGGCTTATTGTGAAGGTCATGATAGATTACCAAAATGGTGCCTAAAAGAAGTTTCATTTTTGAAACGTATTCAATCCCTTTATTCCCCTTTAGGAAATAGTCACCCTTATTACTTTTTCCATTATGAATATCGTCATTTTGGTTTTTGGTTAGCAAGCAAACATTTTTTATCAATTCACCTTAGAGTTATTTTGCCTCATCTATGGAAATAAAAAACCAATATTCATTTCAATCAGATTCTCTAATTGTAAACCATATATTTCAGAATCAGGATAATTATTTGATTGATTATTCATTTGACGTTCCCAAAGAATACTGCATTATTTATTTTAGCAGCAATGATTTGTACTTTCCAAACAATGAATCCGCTTTTAAGGAGCAAATGATTGAAAAAAATAGATTTGAGTGGTTTGGAAACAGAATCAAAAAAGGATTTAAACATATATTTATTAGGGATATTCAAAAACAATGGTATTTAGGTGGGATAAACGCTTTAATTAACAGCCCCAAAAAACTATTGGATTTCCTTAAATTGGAAACTATTGGATTTAAAACTATTACTGTCGGAAGCTCTGCTGGTGGATACGCAGCTGTAATTTATGGTCAACAATTAAATGCAGAAATGATATTTTCATTTAATGGGCAATTTGAACTAAAATCTTTATTGGAAAATTCAAATGAAAGAATCGATCCTTTAATTTTCAGAAAAATAAACGAAAAGAATGTTGGAAGTTGGTATAATTCTAAAAACTATATTCAGAATCCGAAATCAATTTTCTATTTTCACTCGTCAAAGAGCAATTGGGATATAAAGCAAAGACAATTTGTATCTGACCTTGATATTAGAACGATATCATTTATTTCAAAAAATCATGGACTCCCTTTTTATCGTTTCAATTTAAGACAGGTTATTAATATGAATTATATCCAATTAGCAGAATTGGAAAAAAAAGCGATCTATCCCTTTGAGTTTTCAAGAAGCTTAATTGGCTTCTATCCAACAATAAGTTTGTATTGTCAATTAGTACTTAATTACATAATAAAAATAACGATTAGAAAAACAAATTATTTTTATCTAAAAATTACAAATAATCTATTGTAAACAATAATGAAGAAAATATTAATTTCAGCATATGCAGTTTCCCCAATTCGTGGATCTGAATGCGCTGTAGGATGGGAAATTACCAAAAGACTAGGGAAATACTTTGATGTTACTGTATTGGTTTGTGAAAATACACCTTCAAATACACAGCATTATAAGGAAATACAAGAATACATAAAGGTTAATGGAAGTATCGAAAATGTACATTTTATCCCGATAAAAATGCCTCGAACATCAAAAAAATACACTTTATTACACGATTTGGGCTTTTGGCCAGCCTATTACTGGGGCTATAAATGCTGGCAAAAAGAAGCTTATCGTATTGCTTTAAACTTACATGCTCAAAAAAACTTTGATATTACCTACCAGTTAAATATGATTGGATTTAGAGAGCCCGGTTATTTATGGAAACTAAATGTACCCTTCATCTGGGGTCCTACAAACGGATTTCATAGTATCCCATTCCGTTTTATTAATTACTTTAATGGCAAAGAGTTCTTACTACAGACCTTGAAACATATAGCGAATGAATTTCAAATAAGCATTGCAAAAAGAGCCAAGAAAGCTGCAATAAAAGCAGAAATTATTTGGTGTGTAGATGAGATTGCATTAAAAAAGTTAATCCAATGGCAAGGCAAGGCTGAATTAATGCAGGAAACCGGATTATCCACAATACCTGATCATTCAAAATCTAATCGATATTTTGACGGCGTTCGTTGTTTAAATCTAGTTTGGTCAGGCATGATAACCACGGGTAAAGCCTTAAGCATATTAATCGATGCATTAACACAGGTGAAAGATTTAAATTTTCATTTAACTGTGATAGGAGATGGCCCCTTATCGCCTACTTTGAAAAAAAAGGCTGGATCACTCAAAGACAAAATCACATGGACTGGTTGGTTACAAAAAAACGAAGCTATAAAAAAGGTTAATGAAAGTGATTTGCTAATTCACACCAGTCTAAAAGAAGGCACCCCTCACTCAATTCTTGAGGCACTTGGAATGGGAGTCCCTGTAATTTGTCATGACACCTGTGGAATGGGAGCTGTTATAGATGAAATGAATGGATTTAAAATCCCTTATATTGACGCCACAACTTCTATTAATAAAATAGCTAATATTTTACTAAAAATAATCGATAATCCCAACATTTTAAATGATCGGTATAATTCTATATGGACAACAACCACTGATCTGACATGGGATAGTAAAGTGAAAAAAATTGCAATAAAAATTGACGAAATTCTCAATTAAGGCTACAAAAAGTAAGACTAGTTATAAAAGAAACATATTCTCTCATTAAATCATTTGCCTCACTCAAATTGCTTACGGACATTTCCATTTCCCTAAGAGATGAGAAACTGACCGAAGATGAGAAAGAATGAATAGTTAGCTCAATTACATAAAACACGACATGAATCAATTTCATTACTCAAACAGTTAAAATATTATATATCAGATCTAATTTCTATGACTCCATCCTTTAACACTCCAGTTCTTTTACTTATATTCAACAGACCGGACGTCACACAAAAAGTTTTCGACCAGATTAAAGTCATCAAGCCGAAGCATTTATACGTTGCAGCTGACGGCCCAAGACCAAACAGGGAAGACGACATTATTAAGTGTAAGCAAACCAGACAGATTATCGACCAAATAGATTGGCCGTGTGAATTAAAGACTTTATTTAGAGATGAGAATTTGGGGTGTGGATTTGCGGTTTGTTCTGCAATAAGTTGGTTTTTTGATCAGGTAGAAGCTGGTATTGTACTAGAAGATGATTGTCAACCAGATATCAGTTTCTTTCCCTATTGCAGTGAACTTTTAGAAAAATATAAAGATGAAGAAACCATCTATTTAATTTCTGGCACCAATGTGCAAAATGGGATCAAACGTGGAGAAGCAAGCTACTATTTTTCGAATTATACAATAACCTGGGGATGGGCTAGCTGGCGTAGAGCTTGGTCTCATTTCAATTATGACATTCCCGAATTTAACGAATCAATTAATGCGGGAGATTTGGATCATGTTTTTCTTACTAAATCAGAAAAGTCCTATTGGAGAAAAAAACTATTAGAAGCAGAATTAGGAAAAAAAACTATTTGGGACTATCAATGGTATTTTGCCGTTTGGAAAAATAAAGGCATTGGTATAACCTCAAATGTCAATCTGATTACCAATATTGGATTCAGAAATAATGCAGTTCATGATTTTCTCAAAGACTCCATTCGGGAACCAACCAGAACATATCCTATTTCATTTCCCCTAGTACATCCTAAAATTAAGGTTGATAGAAATGCTGATCATTTTACCTTTATAAATGCATATAGTCACTCATTTGCGCGATTATTCAGACTATTAAAGGAAAATGGATTAATTGCTTTTGTGAGATATACCATTTTAAAAGCCCGTTAATTTAATTTCCTATTCATTAACCATTGGGTCTTTCTTAATTGAAGGATATTTATTGTAATTTTTTAAATATCGTGCAATTGACCAATTCAACATTAATTTTCATATAGGCTAAAGGCAATTGTATTTTACAATCAACTGATAGTCTTAAACTTAAATGCAATATTAAACGGGTCAAATAAACAACGGTTACATTTAGATAGAAACAAAATGCTAGCTCCCATTTGCTTATTTGCATATAATCGGGTTGACGAAATTCAGCAAACATTAGAAGCCCTAAAATGTAACTATCTGGCAACAGAAAGTGAACTGTATATATTTTCAGATGGATCTAAAAATGAACTAAATGATCATAAGGTTGAGATAGTTCGAAAATATATCCATTGCGTTGATGGTTTTAAATCAGTAAATATTATTGAATCAAAAGAAAACAAAGGGTTGGCTAACTCAATCATTAATGGAGTTAGCCTAATTTTAAATAAATATGAAAAAGTAATAGTCTTAGAAGATGATTTAATCACATCTGCAAATTTTCTATATTTCATGAACAACGCTTTGGATTTTTATCTATTCGATAAGAATATCCAATCGATTAGTGGATTTTCATTGTCGTTAAAAGATAAAAAGAATAAAGTCTACTTTCAAACTAGACCGGGATCTTGGGGATGGTGCACTTGGAAAAATCGATGGGATTCGGAAGTTTTCAATAAAGAAAAAATTAAATCAGTAATTAAATCAAATCCGTCAATCCTAAAAGAATTTAGGCATAAATGTGGCGCAGATATGCCCAAAATGTTATTGAATTCGATAGAAAACCGAAATGATTCCTGGTATGTTCGATGGGCTTTCAACCATTTTATAAATAATCACTATGCCGTCTTTCCTTCTCATTCCTTTATTAAGAATATTGGATTTGGAAATGAGGGAGTACATTGTCAGGGAATTAACACCTATATTTCAGAGCCAGTTGACGAAAAAATATTAACCTATGAATTTTCTGAATTTCATACCCCTGATATTAAAATCATCCAACAATTTCTTCAATATTTTTCATTTCAGCACAAATTATTATTCAGAATCGGTCTACTTAAGAATAGAAAAGGTAGAGCTCAGGTTATTGAGGAGTTGAAAATGCGAATTGGATATTAATAATTCAGACAAAAACTTATTCTTTTTTATTATGTCAGGTTTAAGAAAAAAAATTTCATTCAATTTATTCTTGTCCGCGATTGATGCCATATATAGAAACTATTTTAAAACAAGGCGTTCACAATTTGGCTACATCGATCGAACCTCCCGGGTAAGATTTCCAATTCTGATTAAAGGAATTGAAAATGTGTACATGTACGAAAATACGCACATCTTGGGACAATCAATCATAATTACAACCAAAGCTCGGTTTATCATGAAAAAAAACTCAGCTGCAGCCGAACGATTAACTGTGGTTACGGGGAATCATCCATTGGTGAAAGGTGAATTGTTTTTACAGAAAGCAGGAGACGATGATATACAAAACGCTAAAGATGTGATTATCGAAGAAGATGTTGGAATCGGTACAAATGTTACACTCTTAGTCGGTGTAATTATTGGTCGCGGGGCAGTTATTGGAAGTGGTGCGGTTATTCGCAATTCGGTACCTCCCTATGCAATTGTACTTGGTAATCCAGCCAAAGTGATCGGTTTTAGATTTTCACCTCAGGAAGTGATTGAACACGAAAAAGTACTTTATCCCGAAAATGAAAGGTTAAGTATTGAATTACTTAAAGAAAATTATCAAAAATATTTTATTAGCAAAATTAAAGAGATAAAGATGTTTATTGGATAACAATAAATACAGCCTCGTTACGCTGATTTTAAATCTATAGCAAAAATCAAAAAAAAAGATTCATATATTCAATGTAGCAATTCAATTTATAGTTTCACATAAACCCAAAAACACCAAATAATTAACGATGCTTGCACCTATCGGACTTTTCACATATAATCGACTAAATAAAACAAAACAGACTGTTGAATCCTTAAAACTAAACCATTTATCCTCCCAAAGTGAACTATTCATATTTTCAGATGGGCCAAAGAACGAAAAGGATCATACAAAAGTGATGGAAGTAAGGAATTATATTAAATCGATCACCGGTTTTAAAAATATTCAAATTATTGAATCAAAAATAAATTTGGGTTTAGCCAATTCTATTATTAATGGCATCTCAATGATAATTGAGAAATATGGGAAAATGATCATACTGGAAGATGATCTGATCTCGACCCCAAGCTTTTTAAATTTTATGAATAATGCTCTTGATTTTTATGAACAAGATAAAAGAATTCAATCAATCAATGGGTATTCTTTGTTTATAAAAAATTTATCGAATGATATTTACTTTCAAGTAAGACCATTCCCTTGGGGATGGGCAACATGGGCTGATCGATGGGAAAGTGATATTTTTGACAAACAAATTCTTAAGAATATTATTGATACTGACAAATCAATCTTAAGACAATTTAAACGCATATGTGGTAATGATTCGGCTGATATGCTTTTAAAATCACTAAATAATAAAAATGACTCTTGGTATATTCGCTGGACATTTAACCATTTCAGAACTAAGAGATATTCTGTATTCCCAAAATATTCATACATTCAAAATATAGGATTTAGTGACGGAGCAGTACACTGTATGACAATAAATCCATACAGAACTGAATTGGCAAATGAAAAAACGACAGTTCCTGATTTGATTGACTTTCAATTGCCTGAAAAAAGATTAACAAGAAAGTTTTTAAGATATTTTACATCTTGCCACAAACTTTTAGTTCGCATAAAGCTTCTTCCAACCAAATCAGGAAGACAAAAAATAATTCAAGACTTTAAAATTAAAACTGGATTGAAATGATAAAGATTCTAAAAAAAATGTATCACTTTTATACACGTCATATAAGATTTAGAAAATATAAAATTGGAAAAAATCTCCATATTGGACGTGGTGTATTTCTATGGGCTAAAAACGACATAATAATTGGAGACAATTTTTATATTGGTAAATATTCAATTATAGAATGTGACACTATAATTGGGAACAACGTCATTATTGCTAATCGTGTTTCATTGGCAGGTCGTTATGACCATTGTTTTCAACAGATAGGAACTCCGACCCGACTGGCCAGCCAAATCAGAGATAAAGATTACAATTGGAAAGGATTGAATCAAAAAATAATCATTGAAGATGATGTTTGGATTGGCGTCGGATGCACTATTCTCTCTGGGATAACTATTGGAATAGGAAGCATAGTTGCAGCAGGTTCTGTCCTCACAAAAGATGTTGAACCTTATTCTATATATGCAGGTAATCCCGCTAGGAAAATACGGGATCGTTTTGATTCTGAAGAAGATCTCAAAGAGCACATTAGACTTTACAGGAAAAATTATATCAAGTAAAACTGTCAAATGTTAAGTTCATTTCATATTCATAATAAACCCATCAATAGATTATCAAATAACTCAAAAATTTTGATAACAACTATTAATGCACATTGTTACAATATGACACATAAAGATATTTATTATCAGAAGGCTTTATTGAACAGTGACATTTTAATTCCAGATGGTATTAGTATTGTATGGGCGATAAGATGGCTGACAGGTCAAAAAATCAAGAAGATTGCCGGAGCTGATTTATTCTTTTACGAAATGGATCGGTTGAACCAAACCAATGGCAAATGCTTCTTTCTGGGAAGTTCAGAAGAAACCTTAAATAAAATTAAAGAACGTTTAAAAAAAGATTATCCAAAAGTACAAGTTCAAGTCTATTCCCCACCCTACAAAACACAATTCAGCTCAGAAGAAAATGCAAAAATGATAGAGGTCGTTAATACTTTTAATCCTGATGTTTTAATGATAGGCATGACTGCTCCAAAGCAAGAAAAATGGGCCTATCAACACTACAACGATTTGCAAGTTGGGCATATATGCTGTATTGGAGCCGTTTTTGACTTTTATGCAGGCACAATCAATCGTGCTCCTCAGTGGATGATTAAAATGGGGCTGGAATGGTTTTATCGATTGATAAAAGAACCTCGCCGGATGTGGCGACGTTACCTGGCTGGAAATATTCTGTTTATTTGGCATATCGTCAAAGAAAAATGGAACGGCTAATAACAATTATTAACTTGAGATGTGAACTCCCAGATCAAATATTTATCCATTCATAAAAAGAAGAACCCCGGAACAGAACGTACCGGGGAACTCTGAATCGAACCAAATCTATTTTACTTATTTACAACCAATTTCTGAACAGATTCTTTTGTACCTATAATCGTTTTTACAAGATATAATCCTGAAGTAAAATTATCAAGACTAAATTCTTCTGTAGATCCTGAAATAATTCTTGTGATAAGTTTTCTTCCAGAGATATCAGAAAATTCAATTCTGCTATTTGTCTCCGGCAATTCAGAAAAACGAACGGTTACATTACTTTGACAAGGATTTGGAAATACATCGATCTTAATAATATTTTTTAAACTATTTATACCAGTTGTCTGGGTCTTTAATGCAACAAATACGCTGGAATTCTTTTCATATTTCAATTGCCCATTAATAACTTCGGCTATAACCGGTGTTTCTTCGCCACTAAGTTTATTCCAAACGTAGATTTTAATTGCATCACCAGGTTTAAATCCATTTTGATTCTGTTCATTAGTCGACAACGAAGTAACTATACTAGCAGTGGCACTTGACAGATTGGAGTTAGTGATTTTAATAGTTCCCACACAAGTTTCTCCATCAAAAGCAGCCAATTCATCACCGATAGAAATTCCAGCATCACGTAAACCAATAATATTTATATTCATATGATCAGTTCCATTACCTTCAGTTGATGAATTAAAATATTCAGTCTTTTCCGGATTGATTAACGCTAATGCAGACTTTGGATAGTTTTGTTGAAAAGAAAGGATTCCATCAGCATTCATTTTCACTTTATATGCTTTACCTGGGATGAAATTACCAATTCCATTCTTCCATCCGCCAAATAGACCCCAGTTCTCGATTGAATTACCAGCTTCATCCTGAACCTTAATGAGTTTATTCTGGTCAATTAATGATTGAATTACGCTCATCGCGTTAATCATATCTGTCCGTGGAAATGAAATGATATTCCAACCTGTTTTTAATACTATATCAAGAGGCAAAGAGATAGGTCTACCGGTTACTTGCAAAGTACAATTATTTGCAACTTGTATTTTATAACCCTCTGTTTTCTCTAATGATCCCAGCTTATTGATCCAACCACCAAAACTGCCCCAATTTTCAAAAGAATTACCAGTTTCATCTTGGATCTTGATTAGTGTCCCTTGATCGCAGAGTGGTTTTGTAACAATGCTAACATCAGGGTTTGGAGCTATAAGATAAGTGGAAACCATATTATACCCTTTCAGCAATTCAATATTCTGAGTATATGTGGTATAGGACTCGATTTCAGCAACGGTAGTAGCACTCGCAGAAAATTTTCCATCTGTTTTCCAAGTTGGAATATCACTACGGTAAACAACTCCATTTACTTGCACTTCTTTCTGATTTTTATTATCCCAAATTTTGAAAGTAATTGGATCATTTTCATTAAATCCATTATTAGATCCGTCATTTTGCGAAGCCAGAATAGTAAGGAATGATGCATTATCTGAAGGAATAATCGACTTAGAAAGTTTTTGCATACCAACACACGCAGAACCGCTAAATACCGCAACTTCATCATCGGCAGAGAGTGGAATATTTTCAATAACTGCCGATACCACAATGATATTCATATGGTTTAGGCCATTTGTACCATTCCAAATAGTAGTGAAATGTGTGGGAACAATTTCACCTTGCTTAACAACTATACTTGCAACAGTCAAATTAGTTGTCACAGTGCTATCACAACCAGAAACCGAAGTCAGATTTCGCACATATTTTCCTGAAGACGTCCATCCTTTATAATTTTCACCTTCTGTAATGGAAACATTCTCGGTTACGGAGTATATCGAATTAACAGTTAAATAAGTATTTACAATACTGTCACCGCCGGCTTTAGTAATTAATGTTCGAGTATAAATACCAGAAGTTACCCAACCGTTATAATTTGTTCCTTCGCAAATTGATTTATATTCAGTATAACTTACAGAAATCGGCTTTACAGCATTTGAAGGAGCTGAGGCAACTGAGCTTCCTACTGAATTAGTTGCTTTCACCGTAAAGGTATATGAAGTATTATTTGTTAACCCAGTAATTGTATGCGTAAGCGAGGTTGATCCAGCATTAATATCTGTTCCCCCCGCCGGAATTGATGTAACCGTATAAGCAGTGATAGCAGAACCACCATTGTTGGCAGGAGTTACAAATGTTACAGAAGCAGTCTTGTTTCCAGCAGTAGCAACAACCGAAGTTGGAGCTCCTGGTGCAACAGCATTCACAATATAAGTTAAATTGGTAGGATTTGTAAGAGTACCACTGTTTGTTGCAGTAAGTGTAATACTTCCGGCAACAGTTGGAGTAATATTAAATGTCTGTGCTGTTGATGAATTTGAAAAATTAAGGACTATTGACGAAACACCTGAACTCGCAGTACCAGTTGGGGTTAGCGTAATTGTTCCGGTATAAAAATTATTTGGAGTTACAGTAAAGTTTGACGAAACAGTTTTAACATTTCCCGATGATGGTCCAGTAAAAGTGAAAGTACTTGCAACAGGAGAAGATATTACAACATCAGACTTAAGTGATGCAGAAACATTTCCTGCCGCATCTTTTGCCCACGCATAAAGCGACTTAGCTCCAACCGTTGTAAATGAATATGTTGTTGGTACTGTGGAGTTCCAACCTAATGCGCTTGATAATGGTTTCGTTGAAGTTTCGGTTATCAGATAACTAGTAACGCCAGTGTTATCAGATGCACTGAAAGACGATATTGAAATGGCTAAAGAGGTTGACGTTGCAGGAATGGAGAAAGCTGTAACCACAGGAACTGTAACATCAGTTACTACTGGACTTGCATCATTCATTAATACTACTGAAGAATATGGTTGTAATGTTACCGATGCGGCATATTTTGTGCCTTTCACATCGATCATTGGACGACTTAATGTAACTGTTTTGGCTGTTGCTGTTGCGTTGTATTCAAATTGCAAATCTGAATCAGAACCTGCTTGTGGCGATTTGCTTGAATTAGCATCTTTCCCCGAAAATGTTTTCCATGATTCAAGTGTCAATTGGTCAAAATGGACATTTGAATTAACATTTACAAAGGCAGCCTGCCAAGATTGCCTAGTTCCATAATCATCACTTGGACGAGCATAAACATTGTAATCCATGTCAATAACACCTCCAGAAATATTGACATATTGAGCAATTGCTTGAGGATATCCAGTAGTGTTATCAGCCGCAGATTTTTGAACAAATATGTTATTTTTTACCTTGTTTGTTGTACTTCCGGCATTTATGCCTCCGCCCAGATAAATACACCCTTTTGAACAATTGTAAAAAGTATTGTATTGAATATCAACATCCGAAATAGCAGCAGTAAGTAACCCCGCCACCCCGGTAGCGCAAGTGTTATTCCATACTTTATAATTATCAGCAAGAACATCTATATAGATAGAATGTGCACTTCCCGGCTCTCTTAGAACATCTCCAGCCCACGGAGTTCCGTTCATGCTAATTCCATCACGAGAAGCGTTAAGTACAATATTGCTTATAATTTCGTTTGCATAAGGTCTAGCTGATCTTCCTATATATATACCGCCCCCATCACATAAATGAAAGCAATAGCCATTAACGTAATTATTTTTCACTATTATCGAATCACCCATTAGACTTGTCCCGTTGAATCCGGTATTCAGAATATTACAGTTTTGTATGAGTAAGGCATGATTAAATGAGCCTCCCGAATTTATACCTGTATAGCCCCCTCTAATTCCCATACCAATTAGCATTCCCGTGTTACTTATAGTAGCTCCAGAAATTAGTCCATATTTACTATTATCTCCAGTATCAACTCCAAAGTTATTGCAATTATCCACCGTGCAATTTTCAATGTTGTAGTGTACTCCTAACATTCGAATACCTGTTATTCCACAAAAAGACACATTGCAATTTCGTATAATTTTGCGTTTTGAGTTGGTGTTATCGTCCGAATAATATCCTGTTTTATTTGCTCCGGTAAGAGTTAAGTTTTCAACAATCGTATAACTATTTCCGCTAGAAACATTAACTAAATTATCAACCGATGCGACTTTAACATTAGTGGGTTGAGAAGTGCTATAAATCCTTATTTTCTTAGTTGTTGGATTGAAATACCATTCGTTCTGAGCGTCAAGGGTGCGGGCATCATCCTGAATAAAGAATCCGAATCCGTTCGTTGGCTCAAAATCAGTTGCAACCGACCACGAAATAGTACTTCCCGTTTGTGAAGTAATTCGGCATCTATGAAGAGTGTATAGTGTTGTTTTCAAAACTGCTTCTGCACCAGTCCAATCGGGAGTCCCAGTCAAGCTACTACTTGTTATTGAGGTACTTCCTGTATGAGATTGAAAGAATAAATAACTATTGTTGGTGTTGGTAAAATTCGGATATCTGCCTTTTGCGGTATTAACTCCATTTACAGTAACCATTTCACAGGTTGAAAGTGTTGAAACAGCATTCGTACTTTCCCATATATTGCCACCCAAATTTGTCCACTCAGTTACAGTTGTAAAACCGGTTATAATTGGGTTTGCACCTGTACCATAAGCACCAAAAGTAATTGGATTACCAGCGGTGCCCGAATTTTTCACAGTTACGGAACCATAAAAAGTTCCGCCCTTTTGGAACAAGATTTGATCACCTGCTACAAAATTTGATGAATTAACCTTTGCCAATGTTTGCCAGGCAGTAGAAGTAGATGTCCCATTATTGGAATCGCTTCCGGTATTACTAACATAGTAAGTTGCTGAAAAACTCAACAAACTTAAATGGACAACAAGAATAGAAAGCAGTGTTCTTTTCGCAAACCTTTCGTAAAATCGTTTCATTGCTTAAGTTTTAATAATAATTACTGAATTAATCTTCTCCTTCAAAAAATCTCCTCCACTTCATGTGTTCATTATCTTATTGAAAAACCCAATAAGAAGTGTGAATACATTTCAGTAAAATATAGAACTTGGTCATATTAACGGTGCAATGAATTCAAATGGTATTCCAAAGGTTAAAAGCACAAGACAATACGAGATATAAAATACATATAACAAACTTATTATCAAAAACATAAACACAAAAATCATTTTTAATTTTTCTTTAATAAAGAAAACCGACAAGAGACTAAGTACTTATTCGCTCATTTAATTCGCACAAATGAGCGAAAAAACAAGCACGATCAACACCTTGATTTTTACTGCACGAACAAATAAAACAATCTGATTATTTTATATCACATTATAACAGTCTCTATCTTTAAACAATGTATTGCTCATTAGTAAATCGAACCAACATACATCATCAGGTTGGAATCTAAAAACTGAACAGCAGATAATCATGATTTAATTCCAAAAATTAAATTCTAATTCACTTCACTTTTTTCTAAAATCTGAAGAACAATTTTATACACTAAATCGTTTATTAACATATACTCTGTTGAATTAGCTCAATCAAAAGTTTTGTTTCATTTATAAATAATCAGTTTAATTAAATAAAAAAGCAAATCAATCTCATACATCATTTCAGTTTCAAATTTTTATCTCTTATCGATTATTAAATTAGCTTATGTGTGGTTTTGTAGGAATACTAAATAAAAACGGCAAAAATATTGATCCGAATATTCTTCGGAACATGGCTTTTACTATCAATCATCGTGGACCTAATGAAGAAGGTATATTCATTGATAAAAATTGTGGATTCTTTCACAAAAGGCTTTCGATTATTGACCTTGCGACTGGACAACAACCAATGACATTTGAAAATTACACTATTGTATTTAATGGAGAAATTTACAATTACATAGAACTTCGCAAAGAGCTCATATTGAAAGGACATCAATTCAAAACGACCTCTGATACTGAGGTTATTCTACATTTATATCAAGAATATGGTGATGAGTTTGTCAATCAGCTAAACGGAATGTTTGCATTTATAATCTATGATAAAGCGAAACACAAAATATTCATTGCCAAAGATCACTTCGGAATCAAACCATTGTATTGGTATCAGGATAAAAATTTAATATTATTCGGAAGCGAGATAAAAGCCATTTTAGCCCATCCGGAAGTTAGGGCTATACCTGCAATTGATAACCTATACGAATACCTCACCTTTCAGTTTATTATGGGTGAAGGAACCATGTTTCAAAATATCTTTAAGATACTGCCAGGACATTATGTAACCTTAAATCTGGATTCATGGGACTTAAAAACAACAAACTATTGGAAACCTGACTTCAGCACTGATCTTTTTCACACTGAAGAATATTTTGTGTCAGAACTTCAAAAAATTCTTGATGATACCATGATGCAACAAATGCGAAGTGATGTCCCTGTTGGAACTTACTTGAGTGGCGGTATGGATTCATCATTAGTAACTATAATGGCATCTCAGCTTGTCAGCCACAGACTGAAATCATTTAGTGGTGCTTTTAATGAAGGGCCTGAATTTAGCGAACTGGAATATGCCCGAATCGCAGCAAATAAAGCCAATTCAGAATTATTTGAAATATTCCCCACAGAACAGGAATTCATCGATTTATTGCCAAAATTAATCTATCATTTGGATGAACCTGTTGCCGGACCGGGATTATTTCCTCAGTATATTGTATCAAAATTCGCATCGAATCATGTAAAAGTGATTTTGGGGGGACAGGGTGGCGATGAAATATTTGGTGGATATGCCAGATACCTCGTGGCTTATCTCGAACAGGCAATTAAAGGTTCAATATTCGAATCCAATGAGGAGGCTGAACACATTGTTTCACTCCGGTCAATCTTGCCAAACTTACCTTCATTAAAACAATACCTACCAATGATAAAAAGCTTTTGGAAAGATGACAGTTTTGAACCAATGGATCGAAGATATTACAATCTTCTTAACCGCATGGGATCAACTGTTGAATTTCTTCAACCTGAATTCATAAACAACGGAAATGAAAAGGAACTTTTTAATAAATTTTCACGGCAATTCAACCATCCTGACACAAAAAGCTATTACAATAAAATGACGCAATTCGATCTGACAGGAAGTTTACCTGCTTTATTACAGGTCGAAGACAGAGTAAGTATGGCCGTTTCAATAGAATCGAGGGTACCTTTACTGGATCGAAGAATAATTGATCTTATTTCTAAAATGCCTGCGGGAATGAAATTTAAGGGAGGAGAATTGAAGTACTTATTGAAAAAAACAGTTAAAACAACAATTCCGGCTGAGATATTAAACCGCAAAGACAAAATGGGATTTCCTGTACCATTGCATATTTGGTCAAAAAATAAGGCTCGTGATTTTATCATGGATACCATGCTTTCAAAAAATGCCAAAGAAAGAAACATAATGAATACCAACCATATAGAGAAGCTAATTCAATCAGAACAGCCATTTAGCAGAGGTTTGTGGGGGTTACTCTCTCTCGAACTATGGTATAATCAATTTATCGACAAATAATCTAAATACCAGTTATATGAATAAAAATTACCCCATTGATCATCAAACATGGAAAATTGAAAAGATAGGTGTTATCGGACCTGGAATCGTAGGAATGCCCATGGCAAGCTTATTAGCAAATAATCAGATCAGAATAGGTTCTGAAACTCCAGCAAAAGTTATCATTATTCAACGAGAATCCATCAATTCAGGATGGAAGGTTGACTCAATAAACAAGGGGAAATCTGTAATTGGAGGGATTGAACCTAATCTGGACGAAATTACCAAAACAGCAGTTGATAATGGACTACTCTCCGCCAGTTCTGATTATTCATTACTTTCAGATGCTGACGTTGTTTTAGTGTCTGTTCAAACTGACAAAAAAGGACTTGAACCTGATTACGGGCCATTATTTGAAGCGCTAGAAAATTTATGCAAAGCACTGAGAAATAAGCCTAAAGACAAAGTACCCTTAATAATTTTTGAATCAACATTAGCACCGACAACAATGGATACTTTAATAAGGACGCACTTTAAAAAGTATCAATTAGAAGAAGGTAAAGACGTTCTTTTGGGTAACAGTCCGAACCGGGTTATGCCAGGTCGTTTAGTTGAGAGAATTATTCAATCAGATAAACTTGCTGGTGGATTGAGTCCAATTACTCCAATCCTGATCAATAAACTTTACAGCAAAATTGTTACCAATGGAGAAGTATTTATCACCAACAGTTTAACTGCTGAAATTGTTAAAACACTTGAAAATGCTTATCGAGATGTAAGAATTGCCTTTTCTGCTGAAATTGCCCGATATTGCGATGATAATAATATAGATTTTTACACTCTTCGCGAAAAAGTTAATAACAAGCTGGCTCAGGCAGATACAGCAAATGAAGATCCAAATGCGGTGCCAAGTGGAGGGCTGTTAATACCAACCCTTGGTGTGGGTGGACATTGTTTACCCAAAGACGGCATTTTACTTTGGTGGCGCAAACTGCAAATCAGTGATCAAATTCCCTCCAGCCTGATATTGGCTTCGAGATCTATCAACAACCAATCACCCGTTCATACATTTAAACAGGCCGAAAAAGCATTCGGAATAATTAAAAATAAAAAAATCGCTCTTCTTGGTGTTGCATACCGTTTTAATTCCGAAGACACCCGAAATTCACCAACGCTTGAATTGGCAAACTATTTTCGTAATAATGGGATTGACTATATCATGCACGATCCCTATGTCAAATCAGATGACCAAAACATTCTCAAATACAATCAACAAGATTATCTGACGCATGATTTGAATGTAGCGCTTAAAGATGCTGAAATCATCATAATAGGTACAGCGCATAAAGAATATCTTGATCAAATAGAAAAAATTACTTCAGGAGATATTTTGAAAGGTATTATGGATGCTTGTAATATATATAACCGCAAGGAAATTAAAAATAAAGAAGTTTCTTATTCTGGAATTGGAAGGGGAACTGATAAACCTGAAGAAAACTTCCTTCAATTTGTTTATGACAGTTTTAGAGCGATGGAAAAGGGGTTAGCAAATGAGTTGATGAGCCTTATTGATTTTTACAACGCTAACTATGCGTACGACGAATTCAATAAAGTAAAATTTACCGATGTACAACGGTTAGCCAAAACCTGTTCAACAGGCTGTGAGATTGCCAATCCTGACAAAATCAATAAATTACCTGTTTACAAAGACTTTTCAAGTTTGCTTGCAAAAATTGCATATGAATCAAGCCAACAGAACAATTAATGAAGATCTTATCTATTGTTGGGGCACGTCCTCAATTCATTAAACTCGCTCCACTATCTTCTAAATTAGAAGGTATGCATAAAGAAATAATTGTGCATACAGGTCAGCACTATGATTATGCCATGTCTGAAAAGATATTTATCGATTTGGGTATTCGAAAACCTGACATCCATTTAGAAGTAGGATCTGGAAGTCATGCAAATCAAACAGCTGGAATGATGATTCAGCTTGAATCGGCCATGATCATTGAAAAGCCAGACTTGGTTATTGTTTTTGGAGATACAAATTCAACACTTGCCGGAGCATTGGCTGCTTCAAAATTAAAAATACCAATACTGCATATCGAAGCTGGCTTAAGAAGCTTTAATAAAAGTATGCCAGAAGAGGTTAACAGGATTGTTACTGATCATGTTTCAAAATATTTATTTGCTCCAACCCAAACGGCCGTTCACAACTTAATAAATGAAGGGTTAGAAGCCGAAACGACAATCACCGGCGATATCATGGTTGATACCTTAATTTGTAATCTGAAAATTGCCCTTCAGAAATCCAACATAATAAATGACTTAAAACTTCGGGCGAACGAATATAATTTGCTGACACTTCATCGCGATTATAATGTTGACAATCAGCTTATTTTGGAAAATCTATTGAATCAATTGGGGCAATTGAATGACATCGTAATTTTTCCGGTTCATCCCAGAACAAAAAAGATGTTATCGGGAAACTACAAAATGCCAACAAACATTCAACTTACTGAACCTCTTGGATATCTCGACTTCATCGCTCTAGAGAATCATTCAAAAAGGATAATCACAGATTCAGGAGGTATTCAAAAAGAAGCTTACATTCTAAAAAGACCATGCATAACTTTAAGAACTGAAACAGAATGGATTGAAACAGTTGAAGAAAAATGGAATCTGTTAATTTCACCCACAGATCAACAAATTGCATCGAAAATTACCTCATTTATAACTCCACAGAAACAAAATCCGGTATTTGGAGAACATGTTACCGATAAAATGGTAAATATTATTAATTCACTGAACTAGAAGATGACCAAACAACATAATTGGGCAATTATTGGTGGCGGAATGCTTGGGATGACCTTAGCATTGAGATTGATTCAGCAAGGACAAAAAGTCACTGTTTATGAATCAGGCGATAAAGCAGGTGGACTTACCAGTGCATGGAGGATGAATGACATCGTATGGGACCGATTTTACCACGTTATTTTAATGTCGGATTTAAATACAAGGAAGATAATTAAAGAAATTGGCCTGGAGAATGAAATTAATTGGGTAGAAACAAGAACTGGATTCTATTCTGATGGAAAGCTATATTCTATGTCTAACCTGATTGAATTTTTCAAATTTCCACCCATAAATCTTATTGACAAATTTCGACTTGGATTGACCATTTTTATCGCTTCAAGAATAAAAAACTGGAAGGCGATGGAGAATATTCTTGTAGAAGCTTGGTTGACAAAATGGTCAGGGAAAAGAGTTTTTGCAAAAATATGGCTCCCCTTACTAAAAGCAAAACTTGGCGAAAATTACAAAAATACATCTGCCTCATTCATTTGGTCAACGATACAACGTATGTATGCAGCCCGTAGAAGTGGATTGAAAAAAGAAATGTTTGGGTATATTAATGGTGGTTATGAAAATATCAACAGCTGTTTTGTGAAATATCTGGTCGATGCTGGAGTCGAATTTAAATATAATTCGACTGTAGATTTAGTGAAAAAGAATAGTTCCGGTGACATTGAAGTGTCGTTATCAAATAATACATCCTCGAACTACTCAAAAGTAATATCAACACTTCCATCTTCAATTTCAGCAAAAATAGCTCCTGATTTAAATGAGAATGAAAAGCTAAAACACTTTGGAATTAAATATCTGGGAGTTATCTGCACAACTGTTTTATTGAAAAAGAGTTTATCACCATTTTATGTGACAAATATTACTGACTCGGATACACCATTTACCGGAGTAATTGAAATGACCGCTTTAATTAATCCAAAAGAGATTAATGGGCACCATTTAATTTACCTGCCAAAATATGTAAATTCAGATGATGAAATGCTTAACTTACCAAATGAAGAATTAAGTCTTTCATTTCTGAATGATTTTCTAAAAATGTATCCTTCAGTAGATAAAGCCGACATTTTGTTTTGTGGTGTATCAAAAGCCCGGAATGTATTTAGTTTACCAACGTTAAACTATTCAGGAAAATTACCAGATATCAAAACATCAATCGACAACTATTACATTATTAATTCAGCGCAAATAATAAATGGAACTCTGAATGTAAATGAAACTATTCAGGTTGCTGAAAATAAACTTGCTGAAATTCTAAACAAAAATGCCTAAAAACAAGCCAATTGCAGGAATTTCATTAGACCTTGACAATCAATGGTCATATATGAAAATACATGGAGATAAAGGTTGGGATCAGTATCCCTCCTATTTCGACATCTTCATTCCACATATACTTGATGTTCTTGACGAACTGAACTTAAAGATTACATTTTTCATCGTAGGGAAAGACTCCGAAAATGAAGAAAACAGAAGATATCTCCGAATGATTACCGAAAGGGGTCACGAAGTGGGAAATCATTCTTATCATCACGAATCTTGGCTACAGAGCTACAGTTACGAAAAAATCGAAAATGAAATAATTCTGGCAGAGCAGGCCATTGGGGATGTAACAGGGCAGAAACCAATAGGATTCAGGGGCCCTGGATTCAGTTGGAGTGTTGATTTATTAAAGGTACTTGAAAAAAGAGGATACAAATATGATGCTTCTACATTGCCAATGTATATTGGTCCCTTAGCCAGAGCCTATTATTTTTGGAAATCAGATTTATCGAAAGAAGAAAAACGCTCGCGCAAAGAGTTATTTGGCAAATTTAGTGAAGGATTCAGAAAACTGAAACCATATAAATGGGATTTAGGTGATGGAAAAAGCATAACTGAAATACCTGTCACAACGATGCCCATATTCAAATTACCATTTCATTTAAGCTATTTAATATACATTGGCAACATATCGATGGCATTAATGAAAATCTACTTATCTATTGCCATTTTTTTATGCAAAATAACTAGGACACCTATTAGCTTTCTTCTCCATCCACTTGATTTGATTGGCGGTGATCAAATCAAAGATCTTGCATTTTTCCCAGGAATGAATGTCACAAGTAAAAAGAAAGTAGATGTCTTTAAAATCGTAATTCATAAACTTTCTGCGAATTATGATATTGTAAATATGTCAAAGTACCTGCTTAGTCTTGATAGAGATATGAATACGAGTTCCATTTAAAAGCGAAATACATGAATTGTACAATTTGCAAAAGCACGAACACCGAATTAAAATTAATCAAGAACGAGTATCATATTCTTCATTGCAATAATTGTGATCATTTATTCACTGACTATGAACCATCGCCACAAGAAATAGATCAAATATATTCTGATGATTATTTCTTTAAAGGAGGTGTAGGATACGATGATTATACTCTTGAGAAGGATATGCTGATTAGAAGAGGTGAGTATTATGCTGGAAAAATCAGTAATCATATTTTACCGGGCAATGTTTTGGATGTAGGTTCGGCCGCAGGTTTTTTATTAAAAGGATTTGAAAATAAAGGATGGCAAGGAATAGGAATAGAACCGAACAAATGTATGGTAGATTATGGAGTAAATAACTTAAAAATAGATTTAAGACAAGGTACCATTGAAACAATAGAGCTTGAGGATAAATTTGATTTAATCATTATGATTCAGGTGATTGCTCATATTCGTAATTTGGAAAAATCAATAGACAAAATATCAAAACACCTTAAACCCAATGGAATGATATTGATTGAAACATGGGATAAAGACAGTTTTACTGCAAAATTATTTGGGAAAAACTGGCATGAGTACAGTCCTCCAAGCACTTTAAATTATTTCAGCAAAAACACTTTGAGACAACTAATGAATCAAAATGGGTTATCAATCGTTACACTAGGAAGACCAAAAAAAAGTATTCATTCAAAACATGCAAAATCACTAATAAAACATAAAATTACCGAAACAAAAGGATTAAGTTGGTTGAGTGGTATTACCAATTTAATTCCGGGGAATATGTTATTACCTTATCCATCTGAAGATTTGTTTTGGGCCCTTTTTAAAAAGAACTAATCCTACAATAATGGAAAATAAAACTGATAAGATTAACCAAAATCCATTTATATCAATTATAGTACCTTGCTTTAATGAAGAAGCAATTCTTCGGAATAATATTAAAGTAATCAATAATTATCTTGAAAGTAAAAGACCAAAATATCGATGGGAAATATTGATTATTAATGACGGGAGTAAAGATAAAACAGGAACAATCGCGGATGACTTAACAAACGATATTTCGAACATAAGAGTTATCCATCATCCAATCAATCTTAATTTGGGAAGAGCATTGCAAACAGGCTTTCAAAACTCAAAAGGAGAAATTCTGGTTGTGATGGATATCGATTTAAGTTACTCTGTAGAGCACATTGAATTAATGGTCGACAAACTGCTTGAAACCTCTGCCGATATAGTTATTGCGTCTCCATATATGCGTGGAGGAGAAGTAACTGCCGTTCCATTTGGACGCAAAATCATGAGCAAATGGGTTAACCGCTTCATGAGTATTTCGGCCCAAGATAAGTATTATACGTTTACTGGAATGGTGAGGGCCTACAGAGCAACATTTATTCGTACAGTTAACCTAAAGACAAAGGATTACGAAATAAATCCTGAGATTGTATATAAGGCAATGATTTTACGTGCTCGTATTGTTGAGATTCCGGCTCATCTCGACTGGACAGAACAAAACAAATATATTGGGAAGAGGATCTCGAGTATGCGTGTTTTAAGAGGATTTTTTTCCGGAATAATGTCCGCCTTTATTTTTCGTCCATATATATTTTTTGTTGGCACGGGGAGTATACTAATGATTCTCTCATTGTATGAACTCATCTGGTTACTATTCGACACATTATCTGATCTGAATAATTGTATAATAAATGAGGTTACCACACCATGTTCATTTTCAATTAGTATGGCGAAACAATTCTCTATGAATCCACAATCTTTTTTAGTGGGTGGAATAACTTTTCTTGCTGCAATCCAGTTTTTAAGTATAGGTTTTTTGTCACTTCAAAACAAAAGGTATTTCGAAGAACTCTTTCATTTAGGTACTTCTATAAAAAAGCAAGGTTATGCTAATAAATCTGAATCAAAAGTTTGACGTATTTGAAGGAATTTCATATTAAGCTAATACTATTTAACTACTTTGCAGACATACTACTATGAAAGATACAGTCATCGCAATTTTAAATTTCATTAAGATGAGAAAAAGCAAAATCATCCGCAACCCCTATTTACTGTTTTCCCCATTTCTAATTGCATTTATTGTATATGTATTCATTAGTCCAACTGACGGTAATGGTGGAGACGAAGTTAGATATTTATTATATGCTGAAAACCTGACACATGGGTTTTATTCACCACCAGGATGGAATGGTTGGCTCATCAATGGGCCTGGGTACCCAATTGTGTTAGTGCCATTTGTTGCGCTAAAGCTACCGTTTTTGAGTATGACCATTATCAATGCTTTCTTCTACTATTTTTCAATTATATTACTGTTCAAAGCATTAAATAAGACTGTCTCTTATGGTGTAGCAATATTGTTTAGTTTCGCATGGGCAAGCTATATGATAGCATACCAAAACATACCATTTATTCACACAGAAACATTTACATATCTACTGATTACGCTTCTTATCTACTCAATAGTAATGGCATATGATAAAAGTATTCTAGGTTTAAAAAATAGATATGTAATAATGTCTGGACTATTTTTAGGATATATTGTCTTAACCAAAATGATATTTGGATATGTTCTCTTGGTTATGCTGTTAGGAAGCCTTATTCTTTGGATATTAAATAGAAATAACCTTAATCATCGCAAGAGTCTATTTATCACAATTCTGGCGTTAATTACAACAACACCTTACTTATTATATACATATAATCAAACAGGTAAAATATTTTACTGGGGATCTGGAAGTGATAGTTTGTATTGGATGACATCTCCTTCTAATGTGGAATATGGCGACTGGACAGGAGCTCTCAACAGAAATAATATAGGTGCAGCTAATTATAATATTGTTGGGGCTGACAGTTTATTAGCAGCAAACCACCAAGATGATTTTAATAAAATAAATAAGTCAATTGGAATAGAGAGAGATGATGTTTACAAAAGTCTCGCACTTAGAAATATTAAAGCTCATCCATTAAAATACGCACAAAACATAATATACAACATGGGTCGATTGGTCTTTCATTACCCATTCTCACAAGCAATTCAAAAGCCAAGAACATTGTTGATCTTGCCAATAAATGGAATATTGCTTACACTCATGCTATTCAGTCTAATACCAACCATATTAAATTGGCGCATAATTCCGATTCCTTTAAAATTTCTTTTAATGCTTACATTTTTTTATTTAGGTGCCAGCACCCTCGTAACAGCGCTGGTTCGCATGTTTACTATTATAGTTCCAATTTTACTTTTTTGGATAGCCTATATTACGCAACATACTTTGAGCATTAGTTTAAAATTTAAAATAAACGAAGAACAACCTAGTTTATAAAGCAGATTAAGCAAATCGTTTTAAAAAACACCTAAATATAAATTTATAATAAAATGAACACAGGAATTTCAAGCCTATACTCAAGTGACATTCTAAAATTTGAAAACACTGAAGCCGAAGCAATTAGAATCTCTGAAAAACTTAGGGATGATACTCTGCGCGTTTTAAAAAGAAAGGGAGCTGTGATTGGAATAAGTGGAGGTGTTGATTCTTCGGTAACTCTGGCATTGGCGGTAAAAGCTCTTGGTTCTGAAAACGTTATTGGTATAATGATGCCAGAAAGAGATTCAAGTCCTGAAAGCAAAGATCTTGCTCTAAAATTAGCATCCAGGTTTGAGATACAAACATTAGAAGAAAATATCACTAGTGCGTTAGAAGGGTTTGGTTGTTATAAAAGGAGGGATGAGGCTGTTACCAGAGTCTTTCCGGAGTATAATCCGCATGACTTCAAAATGAAGATTGGTATCAACCAAAGTGGGTTAAGTCAGTTTTTACCTCCGGTTTTCTCAATTACAATTATTGACAATAAAGGTGAAGAAAAAAGCAAAATTTTGCCCATAAAAGAATACTTACAAATTGTAGCTGCATCAAACTTCAAACAACGAAGCCGAATGTCGATGCTTTATTATCATGCAGAGCGTCTTCATTATGCCATGATTGGAACACCCAATAAACATGAAGTTGAACAGGGTTTTTTTGTAAAAAACGGAGACGGTGGTGCGGATATAATGCCTATAGCCCATCTGTATAAATCTCAGGTTTATCAGCTGGCCGAATATTTAAAAGTCCCCCAAGAAATAATCAGAAGAACTCCAACATCTGACACTTATTCTGCAGAGCAAACACAAGAAGAATTTTTCTTTCAGATGCCATACCTTGAAATGGATCTAATTTGGTATGGATTAGAAAATGGAGTTAATGAGGAAGTAGTTGGAAAAGTCTTAGGCAAAACGAAAGAAGAAATCAAGCATATTTATAACAATTTTACCCGGAAGAAAAAAACTACAGAATACCTAAGAATGGCTCCGATAACCTATGAAATTAAATAAATTACAGAACATTTCAGTTAAATGATTTGTTAAATATGAAGAAACAATATAAAAATGTAACATGGAAAATATAGTTCAAATTCAGGAAAAAATCAAACAATTTATTCTTAAGACCTCATATGTTTCAGAAGACCAAGTCAATAATGATACTCTCATTTTTGCCCAGGGAATTATGGACTCAATGGGGTTCATTTCGATTATTGGTTTTATTGAAGATAATTTCGCCATCACGATATTGGACAATGAACTTCTAGAGACGAATTTCGAATCAATTAATGCTATTGCAGAATTTGTATCGCGAAAGCCTAAAACGTAAACAACGCATTTTATAAACTTACCTTCCCCCATTGTTTATACTATTCAAGTTTAGTCTGAATTTTAAAAAAAACAGTCTAATTCACCAAAACAATTAATCGCAAGTCTATGATTTCGAAGCCACAACGATTATTGGGAGAAGCCTTGATTAATTCCTGTCAGAATAATCCTCAAAAACCAGCCGTAATCTTTAAAGGAGAGGAGTATTCGTATAATCAACTCAAAGTAAGTGCGGAAAACTTTGCCTTACATTTGGTGAACTCGAAGATAAGAAAAGGTGACCGTGTTGCAATTTACATGAATAACTCATGGCAATGTGTCATCTCAATCTATGGAATTACGCTTGCCGGAGGAGTTTTCCTGATTATAAATCCTCAAACAAAAGCTAATAAATTAAACTACATTTTAAAAGATAGCGGGGCTAAAGTAATTGTAACAGAAGGGTTTCTCACAAAAGAGTTAACCTATGCATTAAATGGGTTAAGTGAAGTTAATCAAATTATCATATCAGGAAATAGCATTGAAAACTTTGATGAAACAAATACTCGATATAGAAACTTCGACGAAGCAATTTCATCTACCGATTTAAATATTGAGCTTCCACGAATAATACCAAATGATTTGGCAGCCTTAATATACACATCAGGAAGCACAGGCTTCCCGAAAGGTGTTATGATGACGCACCAATCAATGGTTTTTACATCATGGAGTCTGATTGAATATCTTCGGTTAACTCAAGATGAAAGTATCTTGCTTGTTTTACCACTTGCTTTTGATTATGGCCTTTATCAGCTAATTATGTCAGTAACAATTGGTGGCACACTAATAGTCGAACAATCATTTAACTTTCCTCCAGCTATATTTAGACAAATTGAATTACTGAAACCAACAGTCTTTCCAGGGGTTCCCTCAATATATGCCATGATGATTGCCATGCATAAAAAGACAGGTATCACGTTTGATTGCATTCAAAAAATTACAAATACGGCAGCAGCTCTACCAGAGGAATTTGTTTCCGACCTCAAAAAAATATTCCCCAATGCACTGATTTTTAAAATGTATGGATTAACTGAGTGTAAAAGAGTTTGCTATCTGGAACCTGAATTAATTGATATAAAAACTAATTCAGTAGGAAAAGCCATCCCTGGAACTGAAGTTTTTTTATTGACATCTGAAGGAGAACCTGTACCAACTGGAGAACCTGGAATCCTGCATATTCGCGGGCCTCATGTTATGGCCGGATATTGGAACAACCCAGAATTAAACAAAGAAATGCTGAAACCAGGCTTAATTCCAGGGGAAAGAATTTTATGTGCCCAAGATTTATTTAAAATGGATAATGAGGGATTTTTATATTTTTTGGGAAGAAATGATGATATTATTAAAACGCGTGGAGAAAAAGTTAGTCCGATTGAAGTAGAAAACACTATTTATAAAATTGACGGTATTAAAGAGGTGGCAGTTTTTGGTATCCCAGACGTCATGCTTGGAGAAGCGATAGTTGCATTTGTAACTACATACGACCATACTCTAATTAATGAAAAGGATATTCAACGCGAATGTATGACTAGTCTGGAGTCTTTTATGGTTCCACAAAAAATTATTAGAATAAGCGAGATGCCCAAAAGCAACAATGGAAAGATTGACAAAACCGAGTTAAAAAAATTGTTAAAAAAATAAAATTGGAAAATCTATATCAAATTATAAAGTTAAGATTAGAAAGTAATCTTTCGCTCTTGGAAGACAAACCAGAAGAAACCATTGAAACAACGATAAAAGCACTCTGGATTAAAGCTCACGGGACTTCAATATCTGCAGAAAAAGCTACAAATCTATCATTACCAATACTATCCGATATACAAAAAGCCATATTACATCAACTTGTAGACAAACGTCTTAACGGAGAACCATTGGCTCATCTCACTGGTCGTCAAAATTTTATGGGTATTGAATTATTAAGTGATAAAAGAGCTCTTATACCTAGAAAAGAAACTGAAATTCTGGGAAGAACTGCAATTGATCTTTGTCAGAAACTTGCAAAGAAAAAGTCAATTATCAATGTATTTGACGTCTGTTGCGGATCGGGCAACCTTGGACTAGCAATAGCTAGCCATCAAGAAAACACAATAATACACTCTTCTGATTTGTCTTATGAAGCAGTAGAACTTACATTGGAAAATACTGCATTTTTAAGACTAGATCATAGGGTAAAGGTGCTACAAAGTGATTTATTTACAAACTTCGACTCAAGCGATTATTGGGGTATGATAGATCTGATCGTTTGTAATCCGCCTTATATTTCTACATCAAAGGTATCGAAAATGGTTTCAGAAATAGCTGACAATGAACCAACAATGGCATTTGATGGTGGCATGATTGGATTAAAAGTCATTCAAAGAATAATTAAAGAATCACCCAAATTTCTTACTGATGGTGGCTGGTTAATTTTTGAAGTAGGTGTTGGACAGGGCGATTTCGTCCTCCAAATCTGCAATAAATCAGGACATTACGATACAATTACATCAAAAACAGACGATTCAGGAAATATCAGAGTTATCGCGGTTAGCTATAAAAAAGATACATATCAAAAGTTGATATAAAATCAATCACGATCAGAGTTTAAAAAAATCACTTAAGGTTTTTTATAAATAGAACAATTCATTATGTGCGGAATCGCCGGTATATTTAATTACAATTCATCCGAAAGGCATTCTGGTGAAAAGAATGTGAAAGGAATGCTTTCCATGATTAGTCATAGAGGACCCGATGAAAGTGGGGTCTTTTTGGATAATAATATCGGTATAGGAAGCGTAAGATTAAGCATCATCGACCTTGCCTCTGGACAACAACCCATGTCTGATGTAACTGGCAGATATTGGATTGTTTATAATGGAGAGATTTTCAACTATAAAGAATTAAGATCAGCCTTAATAAAAAAAGGTATTCAGTTCAAAACTACCTCCGATACTGAAGTTGTTATTCAGATGTATGCTTTATATGGTTCTAATTGTCTCAACCAATTTAATGGTCAGTTCGCTTTCTGTATTTGGGATAAAGCGAAAAAGGAATTTTTTCTGGCTAGAGACAGGGTAGGCATCCGTCCATTGTTCTATTGGTATCAGAATAGCTCATTCGCCTTTTGTTCTGAAATTAAAGGATTATTTTCTCTTGATGGTATTGAGCGATCACTCAACGCCGATAGTCTATCCCAAATTTTCACACTTTGGACAACAATATCTCCCAATACTCCTTTCAAGAATATTTTTGAATTACAACCAGGGCATTCCATGATCATAAACTCAAATGGAATGAACGTTCAAAAATATTGGAGCATGAATTTTAGTTCAGAAAAAGAAAATTCATCCAGAAACTTTTCTGACTCGATTAATCAATTGGATGAATTATTGAATGATGCAGTAAAAATCAGACTGCGTGCAGATGTACCTGTTGGGGCCTATTTAAGTGGAGGATTAGATTCTAGTATTACAACTGCATACATTAATAAAATTAATCCTGAAGTCTTAAATACATTTTCAATAGGATTTAAAGACAAAGCTTTTGATGAAACAGAATATCAGCTTGAGGCTGCAAAATTTTTCGATACCAATCATACTGCATTTACATGTACATCTGAGGAAATTGCAGAGAATTTTGCAAGTACTATTTGGCATACCGAATTCCCTATTTTAAGAACCTCTCCTACCCCAATGTATTTATTATCAAAAAAAGTCCGGGAAAGCAATATTAAAGTAGTAATTACCGGAGAAGGTGCAGACGAGATGTTGGGCGGTTACAACATTTTCAAAGAAGCAAAAATCAGGCGATTTTGGGCGAATGAACCAAATTCAAAAATACGCCCAAGACTGCTATCAAAGCTCTATCCTTATCTTCCAATATTTAAGGATTCGTCTGATCTTTCTTTAAAAATGTTCTTTGGATACAAATTAAATGAAACAACGAATCCTGCCTATTCACATTTACTGCGTTGGAATAACACCGGCCGACTGAAATCATTCTTCTCGAATGATTTTTCATGCTTAGTTTCAGACAATGACCCTCTACATCAGGTAATTAAAGCACTTCCAACAGACTTTAAAAATTGGAGTGATCTGGCAAAGTCTCAGTACCTCGAGACATCAATTTTTATGTCTGGATATCTTCTTTCATCGCAAGGTGATCGAATGGCAATGGGAAATTCGGTTGAAGGACGATACCCTTTTCTTGACTACAGGGTAATTGAGTTCTGCTCAAAATTACCCGACAATTATAAATTAAACTGTTTAAACGAGAAGTTTATTTTAAAGAGACTGAGTTTGGGCAAAATTCCTCCGTCGATCTCATCGCGGTCTAAACAAGCTTATCGTGCACCTATTGCTAATAGTTTTATTAGTCAGATGGGATTCAATCACATAGCCGAGATTCTATCTGATTCGGTTGTGAAATCATTCGGAATTTTTGATGCAACCAAAGTGAACAATCTTATTACCAAAATGCGCCAACAAACCGTGGTATCTGAAATTGATCAAATGGCTATTGCTGGTATTATCTCCACTCAATTGCTGAATAAATTCTTTATTACAGATCCAATAGTTATTCCCCGAAACAATTTAAATAATTATAAATTAATTGATCATACAAGTTTGACTTAATGATATTTATATTCATCTTTTTGTAAAAAATATAAATATTGAAAATTTCGAGTCACTGCAATATTCATAAACAAGTATTTTTCTGTTGGCAGTTGAAAAATATGATTATCAAAATGCAAAAAAAGCATTACCCCGGGAATACAGTAAATATCAGCATCAAAGAATATCTACCTAATTTTCAAGTGTTAACTTGATAAAATTCAACAATTTCTGAAACATTTTCCGTTTCAAAATGTATTTAAGAGATGTTTATTAATAGTTACGGCTATTCATCCTCTCTCGTAGGGTAAAACAAATTTATCTCTGCGACATAGCAGCAGTGAAAGGTAGCTACTCGCAAACAACAGACGAGCTTACCGACAGTTCATGAAATTGAATGAACTCTATGTTAAAACAGGCAATATTTTTAGACCTTGTCCTGAAAATGAAACATCGATTAATCCCAAGGCATAAATAAATGATGCTCAATGAAAAAGATTAACCCAAAAACCAAAGAATATATAGAAAAAACAACAGCAAATATGGAAGAAAAAGAGCCATATGAAATAATTTATGCTGATCCACGCGATGAAGAAATCCATTTAAAATTTCTTAACCGTGCTCAACTCAATGCACATATGGCCAGATGGTTTCTTGACTATGAATATAATCAACTGATATGGTCGGATGGAATCTTTGAAACGCTTGAGATTGATCCAAGGAAGTATGGTGCCAGTTTTTCAAATTATCTTGAAGTAGTACATCCTGAAGATCGCAAAATTAAAATTCAGTCGCAGGAAGATTTAAAAACAAACAAAAAACCACAAGAGATCAACTATCGGTTGTTATTCAATGATGGACGAATTAAATGGATCAACGAAATCTGCAATACCGATTTCGATTATGAAGGTAACCCGATTCGATCCTATGGAACAGTTCAAGATATCACAAAATATAAACTTGCAGAAGAAACCTTCAGGCAAAAAGAAGAACAGTCCAAGCATATAATTGACTCAATACCTTCATTGATAGGTATCATTCAGAATGGAAAACTGGAATTTATTAATCCAGCAGGAAGCCGAATGCTCGGAGAAAATTCAACACAACAACTTAAAGGAATTTCAATTAGCAAAATTATACCTTCACATTCAAGAAAAAATTTCACAAAATTATTAAAGTCAGTCGCTTCCGGACAAATTGAAGCGACGTTTGAAGAAAAAATGACACAATTGAATGGAAGTGAATTTGATGCTGAAATCAAATTGGTCAACACAACATTTAGAGGCAATTCTGCTATCCAAATGATTGTAAGTGATATAACGTCAAGAAAAAAGAATGAAGAAAAATTATTGAAAAATAAAGAAAAATTTCAAAAGCTAACAGACACTTTATCTGAGAATGAAATACGTCTTAAAGAACTAGTTGAAACTAAGGACAAATTTTTCTCTATTATAGCCCATGATCTGCGAACTCCATTTAATAACATCATCGGATTTCTGGAGCTATTATTGAATCAATACGATGAATTTAATGAATCTGAAAGAAAAACTTATTTAAGTCTTATTAATACCGATGCGAACAGAACACTTAAGTTATTGGACGATTTATTGGCATGGGCAAAACTACAGACCGGTAAAATATCATTCCAGCCAATGAACCAAAAACTACTCCCAATAATTGACCTTGTTTTGAGTACTTTAGGTTCTGCAATACATTTTAAAAAATTGAACATAAAGCATGATATATCTCCCGAATTTGAAGTATTGGGTGACTACAACATGCTGACTACAATTTTTCAAAATTTAATTGACAATGCCATAAAATATTCACATCCGCACGGAACCATAACCATACAGGTGTACCCACTAAACAATCAAATAGAATTTATAATATCAGATAACGGAATTGGCATGAACGAGGAAACAAAAAGTAGACTTTTTCAGGTTGACCATCAAATTTCGGTTCTAGGCACTGCGAATGAAAAGGGAGGCGGTTTGGGGTTATTTCTCTGTAAAGATTTTGTTGAAAAACACGACGGGAAAATTTGGGTCGAGAGTGAACTTGGTAAGGGTAGCAAATTCCATTTTAGGATCCCACAAAATTTGTATTGAAACAGATAGACTGTGTAATTGAATTCTCTGTGTCAGAAGATTCGAGCAGGATCGGCAACAAATTATTTCCTAGTATAATGATTAAAATCTCTATAGAACAAATAGAACTTTCATTGAGTAACATACCTATTCAATTATCCAGTATTTATTCTTATTCTAAAACTAGTCTTAAGAACCTTTTCTGATCTCTATTTTTTTCACAATCGATCAAATTTATAAACATATAAATTAACCAATCAATGAGCCAAACAACTTCAAAAATCTTGATTGTTGATGATAATGTAATATACTTGGCATTATTAAATAACATTTTAAAAGAGGTTGAGGCAACTGTTTTCATGGCAAGTTCGGGTATTGAGGCTCTAAAATTAATCAACGAAAATAGCTTCGCACTGGCCATTCTTGACATTCAAATGCCCGAAATGGATGGTTTTGAACTTGCAAGTCACATCAGAAATTTGCATGGTTTGGACTTAGTCCCAATCATATTTCTAACTGGCTATATATCAGACGACATTCACATATTTAAGGGATATGACAACGGCGCCATAGACTATCTTACAAAACCAGTTAACAAAATCATTTTCTTAAGCAAGGTCCGTATATTCCTTGAACTTGATAGACAAAAAAGAAATCTGATTAGCAGTAAAGAATCATTACAAAAGTCAAAACTAGAACTTGAGAAAAAACAAAACCAATTAACTCTACAAAACTTAGCCCTACAAAAAGCCAAAGAAGAATCTGAAGAATCCCGAAAAAAGTACATCAAGCTATATGATTTTGCTCCAACGGGCTTTTTCTCAATTGACAGGGAGGGGAAGATTAGGGAGATAAATATTAAAGGTGCCCGCTTATTTGGATTCGAGCCGAATCAACTAATCGATTATAACTTTTACGAACTTATCACTAATAGCTCATTACCCGATTTTAAGAACTTTCTCACGCAAGTATTCTATGGTAAAGTTCTATCAGGATGTGAATTAAAACTTAAACCAATAAAAGATAAAACAAAATTCATTTATCTGGAAGGTGCAATCATTGATAAAAAACAAACGTGCTTACTTTCAATGTCTGATATAACTGAAAGGAAAGAAGCACAAATTGCATTGAAAGCATCTGAAGAACTATACCATTCATTACTGAAAACATCACCCGACGGAATAATAATAACAGATCTTGAAGGCCGAATTACCGAAGCCTCTGATATCGCATTTGAACTTTTTGGAATTCATGACAGAAGAATGATTGAAGGGATGCAGTTGATGCAATTTCTGCCAAAATCATCCAGAAAAGCTCTAGTAAAAATAATCGATACAACTATTAAAGAGGGTATGGTTCAAAATTTTGAAATTAAACTAAAGAGAATCGATAATACCGAATTTACCAGTGAAATAAGCACCTCGCAAATTAAGGGAAACAATGGCGAAACAAATGCATTCATGTCGGTTATCAGGGATATCTCTGAAAGGAAATTATTTGAGAAGCAATTAAGGCATTCAGAAAGAATGACCGGAATTGGCGAATTGGCAACAGGAATGGCACATGAAATAAATCAACCATTGAACACAATTTCATTAACAATCGACAACATCGTTTATTCTATTGATAATAAGACAATTACCGAACAATACTTAAAAACAAAAATAAATAAAGTCTTTGATAACATTACCAGAATAAAAAAAATTATAGACCACGTAAGAACTTTTTCCAGAGATCAGGACGATTTTGTTCAAGCTAGTTTTGATATCAACGCGAGTGTACAAAACAGCATATCAATGATTTCCGAACAATTTTCACATAAAGAGATTGATCTATCCTTTTATCCAGACAAAACTATACCAACTGTAATTGGAAATGCCTACCGGTTCGAACAGGTTATACTTAATATGCTTATTAATGCTAAAGATGCTATCGAGGAAAAGAAAAAAAAGAATTGTGGTAAATTCAAAAAAAAGGTTGAAATCTTGACCCAGCTTAAAAACAAACAAATCATCATTGAAGTTAAGGACAATGGTTTAGGAATTGCTCCTGAAGATGTTGACAAGGTTCTACTACCATTTTTTACCACCAAAGCCCCTGGCCAGGGAACTGGATTGGGATTATCAATCTCTTATGGAATAATAAAGGAATTAGGTGGTGATATCGAAATTTTAAGTAACCATAAATCAGGAACAACTATATCAATAAAAATTCCTACTCAAGATAATTTAAATAAAAAATATACTCTTAACCATGTTCAATAATTCAGGAAACCCGGGAAATCATCAATTGAATGCTCAATTAAAGGTTCTTGTTATTGATGATGAAATCAACTTCACGGAAGAAATCGAAGAATTTCTTCAAAATCAAGGATATATTTCCTTTACAGCTAACAATGTTCATAAAGGTCGTGCAATATTAAAAAATCATGATATTGACTTACTTATCCTGGATGTGAGATTAAAGGGCATCAGTGGATTGGAAATTTTAAAAGAGGTAAAACAAAATTATCCTAAACTGGAGGTAATAATTGTTTCGGCACATGGAGATATGGATACCGTAATCAATGCGTTACGAAATGGAGCAATTGACTATCTAAAAAAACCATTTCGTCATACCGACATTCAAATTGCCATTCAAAGAACCCGTAAATTTTTGGATCTTCAACGGGTGATAAAGAATATGGAGGAGAAAACCTCTCTTATTTCCAAAAATTTACAGGACAAAATAAAACGCGATTTCATCGGAGAAAGTCAGCAAATAAAGGATATTCTTGAAATGGCTATTACTGCATCTAAATACAGAGATACCAGTGTATTAATAACCGGAGAAAGTGGTACTGGGAAGGAAAATATAGCTCGTATTATTCATTATGAAAGCAGTCGAAAAGACAACATCTTTTGCGCCGTAAATAGCAGCGCCATTACTGATTCGCTTCTGGAAAGCGAATTTTTCGGTCACAAGAAAGGTTCATTTACTGGTGCAATAGCCGACAAAAAAGGCTTCTTTGAAGTCAGTGACCAGGGCACTTTATTTTTAGATGAAATTGCAGATATGCCAATTAATCTTCAGGCAAAAATACTTAGAGCAATTGAAGAGAAAACAGTTACAAGAGTAGGTGAAACGGAACCAATTGCTACTGATTTTAGAATTATTGCGGCAACAAACCACGATATTGACAAACTAATTGAAGATAAAAAATTCAGGCTTGATTTGTTGCACCGCCTGAATACTATTCATATTAAAATTCCTCCTCTACGAGAACGAATTGCCGATATTGAGCCGCTCCTTAATCATTTCACTGCCGAATTTGCGCGGAAACTAAATAAACCTATTCCTAAAATAGGAAAAGAAACTGTTACACTTCTAAAAAATTATCCTTTCCCTGGAAATGTTAGAGAACTAAGAAATATGGTTGAGAGAGCAATTATACTTTGTAAGAATGAATCGCTTACAGAAAGTGACTTCTTGACAAATAATCCGGTTAAAATTGAATCTCAACTGCAAACAATTAATTTTAATCTTGAAGAAAATGAATTAAGCCTTATTCGCCTGGCCCTTAAGGAAAAAAAATACAATCAAAATAAAACCGCTGAATTATTGGGAATTACACGTGATTCGCTAATCAGAAGATTAAAAAAATACGGCATTAAAGTTTCAAAAAGTGAGAATTCTTAATTTCTAATACAAATAACTTTAATCTCGTTATTTATAAATGGGTAATACTACTATTTAATGACATCATGAAATAGGGAATCTGCGGGTTCCCTATTTATATTTTATGGAAGTTAATTTTGTTGAGTTTAATAGAAGCAGACAATAAAAATCAAATATCAATCATATTATTTCGAAGAGCATAGACGATCACTTCAATCATATTATTCGAATCAGTTTTTGCCATCATACTAGAACGATGCTTCTCAACAGTCCTATCTGAAATTGATAGTTTATCGGCAATAATCTTTATAGGAAGACCTTCCATTGACAAATAAAGAACCTGATTTTCACGATCTGAAAAAATACTATTGATTTGCTTTTTTACTTTAACATTATGGATTCTAAAGATGTCTGTTAGTTTTTTACCCAACGCTGCGGTTACCACAACATTTTCCTTTTTTAGAACTCTTAGAATTTCCGGAACGTACGCATCATTTTCATCTGTTTTGCTAATTGAATTAAATGATATTACACCCATCATTAATGAACGGCCCGAAAATTTTTCATAGACTGATACTGATAATTTTACCTGACTTTTCTTGCCATTACTTGAAACCAAGTTCACATCTAAACTGAAAGAATTTAAGAGGCCATTGTCGTATTTAACTATTTTATCCGTCACTTCCTGAAACGATTTTTGGTCCAATATATCTTGAAGTGAATATGATTTAAGTTTTCTTTCGTCCAACCCGAGCATTAGTATCAACGCAGGATTTGCTTCAAGAATCAGACTTCTATCGAATAAAAAAATTCCATATGGGCTCAATTTAAATAATGTATTGAATTCCTGTTTTCCAAGCTCTTTAAGTTTTCGGTATTTAGAAATACGCTTTTCAATGGAACTAATAAGATTGTTATTGTCAAAAGGTTTTACGAAGTAGTCATCTACACCTAAATCTAAGCCAAATCTGATATCCTGAAGATCCGAATTTCCTGTTATAAAAATAAAAGGAATATGGTCTATCAAAGAGCTCTCCTTCAAAACACTATAAACATGATAGCCATCGATTGGGCTCATGTTTATATCGCACAATATCAGATCCGGATCATATTCGAACGCCTTTTGGATACCCACGATCCCATTATCGGCATAATAGACATCGTAATCGTGAGATTTAAGTACATTTTCTATTGTCCGTCCAAGGTGCCGATCATCATCAATCAATAAAATTTTAGTTTGCGAGTTCATTGGGTATGACGATTCGAATAATTGTTCCTTGATTAATTTTACTACACAAATAGATCTGACCTCGAAGACTTTCGGTTAAAGCTTTAACAACTGATAAACCCAACCCCATTCCCGGAATCATTTTCACATTAGCACCACGAAAAAAAGGATTAAATATCTGATCAATTTCATCGTCGGGAATCCCAATACCTAAATCGTGAACAACAATCTCCAGATTTGATTCTATCGAGGAAATCTCAAGTAAAACCTCTGTTTTAGAGAATTTAAGTGCATTATTAAGTAAATCCAACATTATCCGTTGGAGAAAATCAAAATCCGAGGAAAATTCTTTCAATACAATATTAGATTGGATATGAATCCTTTTATAGTTTGAATCCATATCTTTAATACTAAAAAAAGGATTATTCAGTAAATCTTTAATCTCAAAAAATGAGAATTTCGGTATAATCTTAAATTTTATAGCCGTATTTATTAATCTGATATTCTCTAAAAATCGAACCAATTCGTCTATCGACTCATTGCACAGATATAATAATTCGTTGTTTAGTTCCTTTTTGCCATTCTCATTATTACTTGTTAATAATTGAATATTTGATTTCAGTATAGCAATAGGATTACTAATATCATGCGATATTGCACTAATAATCCGAGAGTATTCAAGTTCATTGAATCTGGCAAAACGAATTAATTTTAATTCTTCATTACTAATTTCGTGATCAATTGATTTATTTTTTATCTCCATATTTTTGAATAGTAAAACTTAACCATAATTCTTAGAGAACAATAATTAACCTATAGAAGAAACGTTATTAATATCGCAATTAATCTGAATAATACAATAGTGTTTAACAACCGTAACAACATATTTTTCACCCACTTAATTTACCAACTAAAATCTCCAAATAATTTCTAATTAAAATTGTTTTTTTTAGTCCATTGAAGCACCTTATGAACAAACGACTATCTCTCAAAATTAAAACAAACTAGTGGTTATTCAACATACAGCAAACAAGAAAAAGTAAATATTTGTTACAGATTCCACTTTATGGCTCAAAATATTTTTACATTTTCGCACCAATACAATTTTGCTGAATAATTACCTTTGTATTCGGCAATGAGGTCTGCCTTTAACCGCCTGTTCTTATAATCAGGCTAATGACATCTACCAATAGATAAATTATTTAAAACGTAATTTCATGCTTAAATCAATCTTGATTGTTGGATTTGGTGGATTCGTCGGTACAGTTGCCCGTTTTTTAACCTCACGCTATTTTCAGGAGAATATCAGCTCTCTTTTCCCATGGAGTACACTCATCATCAATGTTGTCGGTAGTTTAATAATCGGAATTATATTCGGAATCTCAGAAAAAGGCGATTTTATGAGTCCTGATGTGCGTCTGTTTCTGACGGTTGGTATTTGCGGCGGATTCACTACTTTTTCGACCTTTTCGAACGATGCATTTTTGCTGCTTCGTCAGGATGAATGGATTCGTTTCGCCTTTTATACTTCGATGAGTTTTTTCCTCGGACTGTTAGCCGTTTATGGCGGAAGAATTATCATTAAACTATTTTAAGATGGAAAATTTCACTTCAGCCGGACAATTGAGAATCTACATCAGTTCAACCGATCAGTTCAGACAAATGCCGCTGTACGAATTCATTGTACTTCAGGCAAAAAAAGAAGGGCTCGCAGGAGCTACAGTTATCAAAGGAATTTTGGGTTATGGAGCCAGTTCGGTAATCCATTCCTATAAATTCTGGGAGGTCAGCGATAAAGTTCCGGTTATAGTCGAAATGGTTGACGAGGAAGACAAAGTACTCTCCTTTTTCGAAAAAATAAAGCCTCAGCTCGAAGTCATGCGATACGGATGCCTGGCCACTTTCGATAGAACCACTGTGCTTTTGTACAAATCGGGTCAAAAACCTGCTTCAGATGTTTAACTGAAACAGGTATTGAGTAAGACTCACACGATAGCATGATAACTCATCCGAGTTCCATCGCGCAATAAAAAGTCAAAATGTTCACGTTTGAATGTTATGAAATAATTAAAACTGACTGAACATTGTAGTTTCACAAAGCTGTAAATGGAGATATTTGCTCTCAATATATTTCAAATTAAAAATTAGACTATATGAGCTTTACACATGAAGTTGCAGGCATGATTTGTGTCGCCCAGGGAGCGAATCATGGCCCGGCTCCAATTCCTGAAGAAGGACGTTGGGTAAAAGCCAAAGAAGTAAAAGACATTTCGGGCTTGACCCACGGAGTTGGCTGGTGCGCACCACAGCAAGGCGCTTGTAAGCTTACCCTCAACGTAAAAGAAGGTATTATTCAGGAAGCTTTGGTTGAAACTATCGGTTGTACTGGTATGACTCACTCAGCGGCAATGGCTTCTGAAATTCTTCCTGGCAAAACCATCCTCGAAGCATTGAATACCGACCTGGTTTGCGATGCAATCAATGTTGCCATGCGCGAATTGTTCCTACAAATTGTTTACGGTCGTACTCAAACAGCTTTCTCTGAAGGTGGATTGCCTATCGGCGCTGGTTTGGAAGATTTGGGTAAAGGTCTTCGTGGCGTTACCGGAACTTTATACGGAACTGTAGCCAAAGGTCCTCGTTACCTCGAAATGGCCGAAGGTTATATCACCAAAATTGGTTTGAGCGAATCAAGCGAAATCATTGGTTACGAATTCGTAAGCCTTGGTCGTATGATGGACATGATCAAAACCGGTATGGACGCAAACGAAGCGATTGTTAAAGCTTCAGGCAAATATGGCCGTATGGAAGATGCAGTGAAAGTAATTGACCCACGTAAAGAATAGGAGAAAACAGATATGCCATTATTTGAAAGTTACGACAGAAGGATCAACAAGATCAATGAAGTGTTGAATTCTTACGGCATTTCTTCTATTGAAGAAGCCAAAAAAATATGCGACGACAAAGGCGTTGATGTTTACAAAATTGTAAAAGACATTCAGCCAATTGCGTTCGAAAACGCCATGTGGTCATACATTGTAGGTGGAGCAATTGCTATTAAATTGGGCCAAACCAATGCTGCCGATATCGCTGCGACTTTAGGAATTGGCTTACAGGCTTTCTGTATCCCGGGATCAGTTGCTGACGATCGTAAAGTTGGTATCGGTCACGGTAACCTGGCTGCCATGTTGCTGAAAGAAGAAACCAAATGTTTCGCTTTTCTGGCCGGTCACGAATCTTTTGCTGCCGCTGAAGGAGCTATTGGTATTGCCAAATCGGCAAACCGGGTACGCACTGAGCCGCTTCGCGTTATTCTGAATGGTTTGGGAAAAGATGCTGCTAAAATCATCGCCCGCATCAACGGATTTACATACGTTCAAACTCAGTTCGATTATGCTACAGGCGTTGTGAACGAAGTTGAGCGCATTGCATACTCTAAAGGCGACAAAGCAAAAGTGAATTGCTACGGAGCCGACGATGTTCGCGAAGGTGTTGCTATTCTTCATAAAGAGGGCGTTGATGTATCGATTACCGGTAACTCAACCAACCCAACACGTTTCCAGCACCCAGTTGCAGGTACATACAAAAAAGAATGTATCGAACAAGGAAAGAAATATTTCTCGGTAGCATCAGGTGGCGGTACCGGTCGTACTTTACATCCAGATAATATGGCTGCTGGTCCTGCTTCTTATGGTATGACCGACACCATGGGACGTATGCACTCTGACGCACAGTTTGCCGGTTCTTCTTCGGTTCCAGCTCACGTTGAAATGATGGGATTGATCGGAATGGGTAACAACCCAATGGTTGGTGCTTCGGTAGCTGTAGCTGTTGCAATCTCGCAGGCATAATAAAATCATTCAATATTTGAAAGCCCCGCTTTGTATGAAGTTGGGGCTTTTTTATGGCCAAAATTTTGTGACTTTATATTTTATCAATCATCACAAACAAAACTATATTCCTAATATATAGTGGTCTCAAACACATCACTATCTTTGCCTGAACAACAAAAACTAATGATATGAAAGCGGCGGTATTAACTGAATTCAACAAGGTTGAATGGTTGGATGTGGAAAAGCCTGCCTGCAAAACCGGAGAAGTATTGATTCAGGTTAATTATGGTTGTATCTGCGGAAGTGATCAGCACATTCACAAAGGAGAATTTCATCCACGAACCAAAACCCCAATGATCATGGGGCATGAATTTGGCGGATTAGTTGTTGAAATGGGCGAAGGTGTTGAAGGCTGGACTATTGGTGACAAGGTTGCTCCTGATCCGATCATTTGGTGCGGAAAATGTCCGGCATGTTTAAAAGGGCATTATCCGGCATGTACCAGCTTAAAATTGATTGGTATTGACTCCGATGGAGGATTTGCACAATTTATATCGCTTCCGCCTTCGATGTTGTATAAGGTTCCGGCAGATATACCGGATGAACATGTTGCATTGGTTGTGGTTTTAAGTATTGGCTGCCATGCAAAAAACCGCGCCAACGTAAAAAAAGGCGATACCGTGGTAATCTGGGGATCTGGAAAAGTTGGTCTTTGTATTCTCGAAGCTGTGCGCACAGTTACCGACAATACCGTCTTTATGGTCGATATTTTAGAGCCACGTTTGGCTATTGGCCCAAAATATTACGAAAATGTCATTGCAATTGATGCCTCCAAAGAAAATCCTGTTGAGCGAATTAAAGCTGAAACCGAAGGAAAAGGAGTTGATATTGCTTTTGAGGCCGTTGGACATGCCCATGAAATTGAAGGTTTGGTAAATCCGGTTCGCGGATGTATTCAAAGTGTTTGTGGCGGTGGAACGGTTTGCGTTCTTGGTTTGGGTAACGAACCCGCACCGATCGTCTTCAAAGAATTAATCTGGAAAGAAGCAAAAATTGTATCGTCGCGGGTTAGCCATGGCGAATTTGCCGAAGCAATTGAACACCTGAAACACGGACGATTCAAACCTGAAGCATTGATTTCCCGAATACTTCACGGATCGCAAACCCAGCGTGGTTTTGAAATTCTTGACGAGAATCCAGCCGAAAACATCAAGATTTTACTCAATTTCAGATCCTAAAGCCATCTTTTCCAATTCGATCTGCAAAAAATATTATAAAAAGAAAAGACACGAAGACACGGTGTAATCCGTTTGATTCGTGTCTTTTCATTTGTGTCTTAAATCACATTCCACTTCTCAAGAAACTTAAAATACCAAAGAGCGAATAGAATTCCTGCGATTATCAGAACTATTAAAACCGGAATCCAGGGATTTGATTTCTTTCGATAAGGATCGATCAAATTTTGTTTCGAATTTTTCGGGAGTTTAGCCAAATTTGTTAAGGTTGCCCCAAAAGCAATATTTATAGTTGCCTTTGCATTTATGGCCCAACCATTGGCATCGAGCACAGGTGCAAGGTTACGTTTGCGGAGTTTTAACCATGCCAAAATCATTGCCGGTCCGGAAATACACAACATAACACCAACCACAGCAATTGGCATTTTCCACCAGGTTAACGAAAAGAAACCTTTGGCAACTGTTGCCAACACACCTCCAATAGCGCCAAAAGCCATACCAATGGCAGCAAAGATACCGGCAAACTTGGCGATATCGAACGGAGCTGGCTGCGTTGTATTTGCATTTGGTGAAGTTGTTTGTAACTGAGTTGATGTTTTCTCGACACCTGAAGTCGCCATTTTGTGAACATCTTGTTCTTTCGATGAGGCAATTTTCTCGATTTGTTTTGAAGCCAATTGCGAAACCTTACGATATGGCGACCAGAACGCCTGCCGAATACTAATTGGATTATCGATGATTTTAATGATCGAAGCGTCCCAGTCGTTTCCGGCATTATCGTAAAAAATGGCATTTCGTCCAACAACCAGATTGTCCACGTCACCATCTGTAAAAGCTGCAACGATGGTTATTTTTTCATCTTTAGTTTTCGAATAGCAGTCGAAATAAACCAGACAAATCCCGCTCGAAGCGGCCATTGTTCCGTGCTTTGCCATATCGGTTACTTTGACACACAAGTCGCACCGGCGTTGATCGAAATAAAGGCTTCCGGCCTGAAAAATAGCATCAGAATCGGGACGGTAGAAATCAGAGAAAGTGACAAAATTGTTCAGCAGAGTAAACAAGTCGCGGTGATAACGAACCATTTGCTGAACCAGAATCAGGTTATTTGCTTCTTCCTCGAGCTTTTTATCTTCATCAATTAATGCTAGTAAATCGGCTTTACGGTTCTCTTCAAACAGTATTTGAATACGTTCAAAACCTAAAGATTCCACTTCGGTACCAGCTTTTTCTCCTTTCCATGCTTCAAATGCAACAAACTTGCCCGATAACTCTTTCCAATCCTGTTCATTAAGTTGAGTCTTTTCTTCTTCCGAAGAAATCAATATTTTGAAACCATCAATCTTATCTTTCCACGCCGGATTAATACCGGATACCAAACGACAAGGATTTTCCCGATTCAATTTTGGCAAGTGGGAAACCCGATATTTCATCGATACAGTCGGTTAAATCTTTGGTTGTAATCGACTCAATACGTGAAATAATCGAGTTCAGTGTTTCAACCGAAGCGGCATCAAATTCGGCCAGTTGGCAACGCAAAAAGTAGTCATCAATTTTTGATTTCAGCTCAATGAAAGAAGAATAAGCTTCCTCCGTTTGATCACCAAAAGGAAGGATTTTCAGGCTTTCATCGTCAGCTTTTTTCTTCCATGTCAATAAAGCCTCGCACTGCGTATAAAAAAGCTTCAATTTTTTCTGCGTCAACACCATCGCTTCCGCTCCTATCCAAAACAGATCCCTCACATTCAACAATTTGCGTAATCAGCAATTTCAGTTCTTCAGCTTCAGTAGAACCGGCATGAATAATACCATCGGCCGTTGAACTTGGTGTTTTCAAAAATGGCAACGGTGTCAGAAATATCTTCGACTGTAATTACTTCTGATTCAGGTTTGCCAATGTTAGCAAGCAGTTGTCGGGGCTGAGGCATACAACACTTTACCCAATTCCGTATCGGCATTGATCTCAGCCAAAGGCATCGTTGTATTCTTTCCTATCAACGTATTGGCATCTTTTACAATTGAGGTAATCCATTTTACTGCGGCAATAACTTCAGGAACACGAATTTTACCATCTTTGTCGGTATCAATCATTTCCAGAGTTCTCGAATCAATCTCTAATCCATTAACCGGGCAACTCAAAGCCGTCCAAAGCTTTTGATCGAGCGTATCCAGATACAACAAATCCTCACCTTTTTCAAGGCAAACCCTATTCATTCCACCTACCCGTGCAAATTGCCAGATATGTTTATTTTGCTCCATAATGCAATATTGTTGAAAATTATTAGATGAACGCATCAAATTTTTTGCGCTAAAATAGGCATTGTGTAATCTAATCATGCATATTTGCAGTAACATAAATCTTAACAATGTCTAAACAAAAAGCCATTTCTGCCGCCATTTCTTATTTCGACGAAGGCTATGCCTGTTCACAATCTGTACTGTTGGCTTTTGCCGAAGAATTGGATATAAATGAAAATGCAGCCAAATTAATTTCATCAACATTTGGAGGCGGGATGGGTCGGTTGCGCCAAAAATGCGGCGCACTTACCGGCGGATTTATGGTAATTGGCTTAGCCTACGGAAATTCGGATCCCAAAGATATGGACACCAAACTTGCCTCTTACAAAAAGGTTCGTGAGTTAAATCATTTGTTTGAAGATATTCACGGAACAAGTGTTTGTGCTGAATTGTTAAAAAAGCATGCAACAGAGGCCGAAGTCTTTGAGCGGAAACACCATAAAATAATTTGCAGAAAGGCAGTAAGCGATGTTGCCGGATTATTACATGATCTGATTAACCAATCAGAATAATCGGGCTTCATTGTATTTTCCATATTTTAGCGCTAAATCAACGTTTTCAAAGCAAAAAGATAAACCACTATGGAATACCTGAATCAATTAGATACCCAATTATTTATGCTGATTAATGGAAAGTCACAATGCTTTCTTTGATCCCATTATGTATTGGCTGAGCGACAAATTGATTTGGGCGCCGATGTACTTGCTGATTGTTTTTCTCATGGTCAGGCGATACAAGATGCGCGGACTTCTGATGCTTTTGTTTGTGGGCCTGGTAATTGCGCTGTGCGACCAAACGGCCTCGGGTTTATTAAAAAACACGGTTCAACGATTGCGTCCTTCTCACGAACCGGCTTTAGCCGGTTTAATCTACCTTAGTAAAGCAGGGCCCGGCGGATTGTATGGTTTTGCCTCGTCGCATGCCGCCAATGTTTTTGGCCTGGCAACTTTCCTTTATTTTGTTCTCGACTCAAAATTCAGATACTTAAAGTACTTGTTATTTCTTTGGGCATTTGGGGTAGCTTATAGCCGAATTTACAATGGAGTACACTATCCGGGCGATGTGCTGGTCGGTTCACTAATAGGTATTGCTTATGGTTTTTTAATGGCAAAAGCCTATTTCAAAACAGATATTTACCTTTTGAAGCGAGAACAAAAGAAACAATGAAAACAATTACCCGGACGGTTTGGATCCTGTCGCTGATCAGTTTATTTACGGATACAGCCAGCGAAATGCTTTACCCGGTAATGCCTGTTTTCCTGAAAAGTATTGGATTTTCGGTGGTATTGATTGGCATCCTTGAAGGAATAGCAGAGGCTACCGCCGGGCTGTGCAAAGGTTACTTCGGAAAACTATCTGACAACTCCGGGAAACGTGCCCCATTCATTCAGTTGGGATATTCGCTGAGTGCCATTTCCAAACCGATGATGTCTTTGTTCGTCTATCCGGCATGGATTTTCTTTGCCCGAACGATCGATCGTTTTGGAAAGGGACTGCGCACCGGTGCCCGCGATGCCATGCTGTCGGACGAAGCCACGCCTCAAACCAAAGGAAAGGTATTTGGATTTCACCGCTCGATGGATACATTTGGGGCAGTTCTTGGGCCAAGTATAGCGCTTGTCTATCTATATTTCAGGCCAAACGATTACAAAACCTTATTCCTGATCGCATTCCTTCCGGGACTGGCGGCTGTTGCAAGTACCTTTCTGATTAAGGACAAAAAACAAGCACAACCACAAAAAAAGGTTTCTACCCCCTTCTTTTCATTCCTGAAATATTGGAAAGTAAGTCCACTGCTGTATCGAAAAGTAGTTTTTGGATTATTGGCTTTTGCACTTTTCAACAGTTCGGACATGCTGATGTTGCTGAAAGTAAAACAATCGGGAATGGCCGACACCCATGTAATTGGCCTTTACATTTTTTATAACCTGATTTATGCACTGGCAGCTTTCCCGATTGGGATGATTGCCGATAAATTTAGCCTGAAAACTGTTTTCACTTTAGGATTGGTTTTGTTTGCTGTCGTTTATTTAGGAATGGCACTTACTGCCAATATTTATATTTACCTGGTGCTATTCTTCCTATACGGACTTTATGCTGCAGCCACCGAAGGAATTGCAAAAGCATGGATCAGTAACATTTACCGACCCCAGAGATACAGCCACCGCTATCGGAACTTTTGCAGGATTTCAGAGTCTCGCTGCAATGATCGCCAGCTCACTTGGCAGGCCTACTGTGGTTTTGGTTTGGCGTCGAAGTAGCTTTTATTGCCACATCAGCGGTCACTCTACTGGTAATTGTTTATTTCACATTGGCGATCAAAATTAACACTAACAAATAAGTTATGTCCACGATCAAAGTCATTGGATTCGATGCCGACGATACCCTCTGGGTAAACGAACCATTCTATCAGGATGCTGGAGAAAGAGTTCTGCCAGATCATGAAACCCTATCTTGATGAAGTTGAGACATCGAAAGAGCTGTTCAAAACCGAAATGCAGAACCTTGAAATTTATGGATACGGCGCCAAAGGATTCATTTTAGCAATGGTTGAAACTGCCCTCCGGGCAACAGCCGATCGGATCACTGCGGAAGAAATCAACCAGATTATTGAAGTAGGCAAAACCCTTTTAAATATGCCGATTCAACTGCTCGATGGCACTGAAAATGTATTGCAAAAACTTCAGGGGAAAATACAAACTAATCCTTGCTACCAAAGGCGATTTGCTCGATCAGGAACGGAAACTGCAAAAGTCGGGATTGATTGGTTATTTCCACCACATCGAAATCATGAGCGACAAGCATGAGAATAATTACCGGAAGCTTCTCTCCCACCTCGACATTCAACCCGACGAATTTTTGATGGTTGGAAATTCAGTAAAATCAGATATTCTGCCTGTTGTAAACATCGGTGCAAAAGCGATTCATGTTCCGTTTGAAGTTACCTGGCAGCACGAGACCCATCACGAATCAACTGAAACATCTGATTTCATTACTGTTACTGAGATTTCAGAAATTTTAAAATTACTATAAAACCACTTATCCCATGAACGAAGTAGTATATAAACTGGCAAAAATGATCGATCATTCGATCCTTCACCCCACCCTGACTGATGCAGATTTAAAACGGGAATGCGAAGTCGCCCGAAAATATGATGTGGCTTCCGTTTGCGTAAAACCCTACGCAGTAAAACAAGCCGTTGAATTTCTGAAAGGAAGCGATGTTTTGGTTGGTTGTGTGATTGGCTTTCCGGCCGGAAACTCAGCCATTGCAGTAAAAGTCTTCGAAGCAGAGACAGCTTGCAGAGACGGAGCGGTTGAAATCGATATGGTCATCAACATTGGCAAAGCTTTGCAGGGCGATTGGAACTACATTACTGATGAAATTAAATCGGTTACAGACGCTTGTCACCGCAATGGAGCCATCGTAAAAGTGATTTTCGAAACCGACTATATCACCAAAGATGCCGACATTTTAAAGCTTTGCCAGATTTGCACTGAAGTGGGCGCCGACTATGTAAAAACCTCGTCAGGATTTGGTTTTGTGAAACAAACTAACGGCGATTACAACTATGTCGGCGCAACAATTCCAATTCTGGAACTAATGAAAAAAAGTGTTGGACCAAATGTAAAAGTGAAAGCTGCCGGTGGCGTTCGCACGTTCGATCAATTGCTTGGCGTTCAGGCTGCCGGATGTTCCAGATGTGGCGCTACTGCAACAATAACCATGATAGAAGACGCAATTAAACGTTTCGAAAATCAATAAAAAAGAGATTCGCCGGAGGATATGCTAAATTCTGGCATAGAATGTGAATGGAAACAAACTCACAATAATCAAAAGAAAAATATCATGAAAACCTCACACATTTGGATAGCCGCCATCGCTCTTGTTGCTAGTTTCGGAATTAACGCGCTCTTTATCGGACGGTCGCTGCAACGTTTTAAGGCCGAAGACCGCAGTGTAAGCGTTAAGGGGTTTTCTGAACGTGAAGTTAAAGCCGACCTTGCGGTTTGGATTATTCAAACACGAATGGCAAACAACGATTTAATGGAGGGTAGCAAGGCCATTGAAGAGGCAAAAAATAAAGTAATCGGATTCATGCTTCAGAACCAGCTTAAACAAGAGGAGATTATTGTTGAAGGTATTGTTGTAACCGACAAGAAGGCACAACAGTACGATAATTTTCAGCAAGGTAACGCTTTCCGGTATCTGATTACCCAGAACTTTCAGATCAGGAGTAACAATGTTGATTTATTGCAGAAAGTGAGCAGAATGACGGGCGAATTGCTTCAGGTTGGCGTATTTCTATCGAACAGCGACTATGGAAATCCGCTTCAGTTTTATTTCACAAAGCTGAATGAAATTAAGCCTGAAATGATAACCGAAGCAACGCAAAATGCCCGAAAAGCGGCTCAACAATTTGCTAGTGAAAACGATTCAAAATTAGGTCGATTGAAAAAAGCGAATCAGGGATTATTCACGATTGTCGATCGCACTGCATCACTTTCCGGCGGCGAAGGTGGTTTTGCTTCAGGCACCAACGATTTATTCAAAAAAGTGAGGGTCGTAATTTCTGCTGAATACTCAATAGACTAATCAAAGTAGTCGATTTAAGAGATGGTCTCAATTTTTATAAGTAAAACTCTGAATTGCCCCATCCCCAACCCTTCTCCAACAAAGGGAAGGGAGTTTGGTAAACGAAAACTCTGAAGTGATATAATATAAAGCGCATATATTCAGAACTTGCAGGATGAAGAGTCCCCCGCTTGGGGGATTAGGGGGCAGCCCAAAGTTCACACGACCTCAACATACAACTGTGCTGCTTCAACTTTGGTTACTACAATATTTGCTCCTTTGTCAATCATTCCGGAAACGGCCATTGCATCGTAAGTTTGGCCGTCAATGTTTATTTTTCCAGAAGGTCGTAATGTTGTAATTGCCACGCCGTTCTTTCCTTTTAGAAGCAACAATTCCGGATCGACACCCAGATAACCGCTTTCCAGACTCATCACTTCTTTAAGCGACATGTGAGCAAATCGTCCGGTTTCGGCAGTAAACATCTTTTGGCTCAGGTAAATTGCCAGACTAATTCCACCAATGGTTCCGAAAAATACGGTTCCCAATGCAATCAGCAACTCGTTGCCTTGTACTTCGTCAAACGAAAAATTTACATTTTTGATCAGGCTCAAAACCAATCCGGAAAAGGCCAGCGTAATTCCTGAAATACCAGTAATACCAAAGCCCGGAACCACAAATATCTCAAGCGCTATCAGGATTAAGCCGATGATAAACATCAGAATTTCCCAGTTGGCTGCCAAGCCTTCGAGGTAAAGTGGCGAAAAATACAATACTGCAGCCACAACGGCGACTCCGAGCGGAAACCCGATTCCAGGTGCCTGCATTTCAAAATAAATTCCACCCAAAATCAACATGATCAAAATTCCTGAAACAACCGGGTTAACCATGAACCCGATAAATAACTCCAATTTAGTTGGCTTGTATTCCACAATCCGGGCATTTTCCATTTTATTCAATTTCAGCACTTCATTAACACTTTCGCAAATCCCTTCGCAGTAGCCGTTTTTCATAGCTTCAGCAGGCGTGAAAGTCAAAATTTTGCCTGAGTCAATTACTCCCGGAATGTAAACCCGCTCATCAACCATCGCTTCGGCAATCAGCGGATCGCGTTTCCAGCGGTAGGTGGTGTCCTGTCCGGAGATGATGGTATCTTTTCCGTGCGATTCGGCCGTGGCACGCATCGTCGAGCGCATATACGACTGGTATTTATCGGGCATTTTCTGCCCAGTTGGATTCACAACGGTTGCTGCTCCAATAGAAGCTCCTGAGCGCATGTAAATGCGGTCGCAAGCCAGCGAAATGAGCGCACCTGCCGAAGCAGCATTGTTGTCGACAAAAACCACTACCGGAATTTTGCTATTCAGGATTCGGGTGCGGATCGAATCGGCGTCAACCACCGTTCCTCCGTATGTATTCATGTGAATCAGGAATAAATCAGCTTTCAGGCTGCTGGCTTCGGCAAATGCCTGTTTGGTTTGCCGCCATATAGCAGGTGCAATGTTCTCCTTGATATTGAACTTGTAAATCAGCTTTTCAGTAGTCGGTTTTGATTCCTGAGAAAAAGCTGCATAAAAACTGAAGGTCAAACTGAAAATAAGGATAACAATTATTCTTGATTTCATATTGATTTTTTATGTATTCTGTTTTACTCACGGGGTGACTTGAAGTCACCCCGTGAGTAGGCTTAACTAAATCTCCTTTTGTAAAACTTTCTCCAACTTATCCAGATTATATCCTCGTTTACGGGCTTTTTCGAGCAACATTTCGTAAGTCTCAGGAGCCATTTGCGGGGTTCTGCTTAAAATCCAAAAGTATTTATCCGTTGAGCTGCCAATCATTACATACTGGTAATTCTCGTCCAGTTCCAACACGTTGTAATCGCCATAAAAGATCCAGAAGAAGGAAACTTTAAGCTTTGCAGGCTCCAGTTTATTCGGGATTTTAGCCTTGCCCTCTGCAACCGAAAGTTCGCCATCCAAAGTGTTTTTATAACCCTGATTCAGGACTTTGATTTTTCCATCATCGCGCAAACTATAAGTGGCCGTTACGCCCACCAGATTCTTCTCGAAAGAATGAGGGAAACGTGCAATTTCGTACCATTTCCCAAGGTAACGGTTCAGGTCAAGTTCTTTAACTGTAGTTTTATCAAGCATCTGGCTATTGGTATTGGTGCAACTAAAAAGCAAAATCAAGTTGAAAATCAACAACAAACGGATTCTTTGCATAGCGATCTATTTTAGGTATGTTCAAATTTACTTAATTAACAACAGACCCCGCCCGTTTGCTCAAATAATCTTTTGAAAGCTGCATCATTCTGCTTATTCACGGAGTGACTCGAAGTCGGCCAGTGAATAGAGTACCCACTTCTACCCAATCACAAATTTTCCTACCTTTACGGCTCGAAAAAAAATCAAAACATGGAATTAAATTTACTCACAGCTATATCGCCTATCGATGGCCGTTACCGTTCGAAAGTTGAAAACCTTCAGCTCTATTTTTCTGAATTCGCGTTAATAAAATACCGCGTACTGGTTGAAGTTGAATACTTTATCGCCTTGTGCGAACTCCCATTGCCTCAACTGGCATTGTTCGACACCAATTTATTCGAATCGCTCCGGAAAATTGTTGCCAACTTTTCGCTGGAAGATGCCCAACGCATTAAAGACATCGAAAAAGTAACCAACCACGACGTAAAAGCTGTAGAGTATTTCCTGAAAGAAGAATTCGACAAACTGAATATTCAGGCTTATAAAGAGTTTATCCATTTCGGATTGACTTCGCAGGACATCAACAATACAGCTGTTCCGAAATCGATTCACAACGCGCTGGATAACGAATATTTTCCGGCGATTAACGATTTGGTTGACAAACTCGACGAAATGGCTGACGAGTGGAAAAACACTCCGATGCTGGCCAAAACACACGGTCAACCAGCATCTCCGACCAATCTGGGCAAAGAAATCCGCGTATTCTCGGAGCGGTTGAAAGGCCAGTTAGATCAATTGAAAAACATTTCGTGCGATGCTAAATTTGGTGGAGCAACAGGAAATTTCAACGCGCATCATATTGCTTATCCTGAAATCAGTTGGAAAGCGTTTGGCAATCATTTTCTGAAGAAATATCTGGGACTCGAACGCTCTCAGTACACCACACAGATTGCCAATTACGACAACCATGCCGCTATTTTCGATGCCATGAAACGCATCAACAACATTATCATGGATTTGAACCGCGACATGTGGACTTATGTTTCGATGGAATATTTCAAGCAAAAAATCAAAGCTGGCGAAGTTGGCTCATCGGCCATGCCACACAAAGTAAACCCAATCGATTTCGAAAATTCAGAAGGAAATATTGGTTTGGCTAATGCCATTTTCGAGCATTTATCGGCTAAACTACCTGTTTCCCGTTTGCAGCGTGACCTGACAGATTCGACCGTTTTGCGCAACATCGGCGTTCCGTTTGCTCATTCTCTGATTTCGATCAACTCGACCATGCGCGGGCTGAATAAGTTACTTTTAAACGCCGATGCGATCAATGCCGATCTGGAAAAAAACTGGCCGGTTGTTGCCGAAGCCATTCAAACCATTCTTCGCCGCGAAGGTTACCCAAATCCATATGAAGCCCTTCGCAACCTAACCCGCGTAAACCGGAAAATTGATCAGGAAGTGATCCACGAATTCATCGATTCGCTTGAAATTACAGATGCGCTGAAAACTGAGTTGAAAAAGATCACTCCGCAGAATTACACCGGAATTTTCTAGTTATACAATAAACATCTAATATTTAAAGTTTTAGCACAGTTATATATACTGACCATTTTATCATTCAATGAAGGACTTTTTCCAGATTCTAAAGCGGTTTATTCCACCCTATAAAAAGCAGTTGATTCTCAATTTTCTGTTCAATCTGCTTTCAGCTTTGTTTACTGTTGGCTCGGTAACCATGATGATTCCGATTTTGGACATCCTGTTTGACAAGGCAAAAAGTGTAAATGAATTGATGCCGTGGGCCATGAATCTGGGTGCAATAAAACACAACCTGTATTATTATATCACGGTATTTAAAGATGCCAACGGAGCCGGACTTGCACTTTTGCTGATAGGTTTCTTTGTTATTTTCACCACCTTACTGAAGGTCGGATTTGCTTACATGGCGGCCTACGAAGCTGTTTATATCCGAAATGGAGTGGTAAAAGATATGCGCGAGCAGATTTACCAAAAGATGCTCAAACTTGCCCTACCTTTCTTTTCTGAAGAACGGAAAGGAGATATTATGTCGCGCATTACCGGCGACGTTACCGAGGTCGAAAACTCGATCATGTCGTCGCTCGATATGTTCCTGAAAAATCCGATTATTATCATCGTCTTGCTTGCTTCGATGCTGGTTATGAGCCCCAGAATGACGCTTTTTATCTTTTTAGTTTTGCCGATTGCCGGTTACATTATTGGTCGCGTCGGAAAATCATTGAAAAAAGTATCACGCGAAGGTCAGGACAAAATGGGCGAAATACTTACTGTTGTTGAAGAAACGTTGGGCGGACTGCGGATTATCAAGGCATTCAATGCCGAAAAGAAAATGAATGCCCGTTTCAATTCAGAACTTCATGATTACAAGTCAATCATGAACCGACTGATGCGCCGCCGCGAACTTGCTCATCCGCTGAGCGAATTACTTGGAACCATGGTAATTATAATCGTGGTTTGGTATGGTGGAACTCTAATTTTAAGCAATAACAGCGAACTCACCGGAACCGAATTCATAGCCTATCTGGCCATCTTCTATCAGATTATAAACCCAGCAAAAGCCTTTACTACCGCGCTTTACAGCATTCAAAAAGGTTTAGCTTCTATGGATAGGATTGATAAAATCCTTCATGCTGATGTAACCATTCCGCAGGCTTCGGATGCAAAACCGGTTAGCACCCTAAAAGATTCAATTGAATACCGGAACGTGACTTTTGCTTACGACGAAAAAGTAGTTTTGAATAACGTTTCGCTCGAAATAAAAAAGGGAAAAACAATTGCATTAGTAGGACAATCAGGAAGTGGAAAAACAACTTTTGTTGATCTGCTGCCCCGATTTTACGATGTAAACGGAGGTCAGATTCTGATTGACGGTGTTGATCTACGCGATCTGAAACTGCACGATCTGCGCGACTTGATGGGTAATGTGAATCAGGAGGCTATCTTGTTTAACGACAGCATTTTCAATAATATCGCTTTTGGAGTTGAAAACACTTCGATGCCAGAAGTAATTGCAGCCGCCAAAGTGGCGAACGCACACGATTTCATTATCGAAACCGAACATGGTTACGACACTGTGATTGGTGACCGCGGAAGCAAACTTTCAGGCGGACAACGCCAGCGATTGAGTATTGCCCGTGCAATTCTGAAAAATCCGCCAGTTTTGATTTTGGATGAAGCTACCTCAGCACTCGATACCGAATCGGAACGCCTGGTTCAGGATGCGCTCGAAAACCTGATGAAAAACCGCACTTCTGTGGTCATTGCTCACCGTTTGTCAACCGTTAGAAATGCTGATCTGATCTGTGTTTTCCACGAAGGCGAAATTATTGAGCGCGGTACCCATGACGAACTGATTGAACTGGATGGCCGCTACAAAAGGTTGCACAGTATGCAGATGTTTTAAAAATAATGGTTATCCACTCACAGGGTTTCGTTTCACTTTACCCTGTGCTTTTACAACGCGTCCTTTCAGGACTTCAGCATTAAATACTGAAAACTTAGGGGCAAAGCCCCGATCTGTATTAGCATAGGACGAAATGAAATGAGTCCTATGAAAACTCATTTTTCAATTTTTCCCAAGACTCAAAAAAAAATAAATCACTTTCATTATTTTATTACATTTACCCCGTTTGAAAAGTCTTTGAACGATTAGGAATGGCGCGGTTTACAGCCGGATTTTATGATTCGGTTTTATTTGTTGAAATCCGTGTACTGAACCTATAGGTTATGTTCCTATTCATAAACCGGCTTTTCAAAGGCGAAAATCGAATGATAGGTCTGGATTCAGGCATTTAAAACAAGTATAAACAAATAATTAACTTTTCCTTAATGAGAAAATGGCGTATTGAAGACTCAGCTGAACTCTACAACATCAATGGTTGGGGGATCAACTTTTTTTCCATCAACGAAAAAGGTCATGTAACCGTAACACCAAAGAAAAACGGAATACAGGTTGACCTGCACGAATTGGTTGAAGAACTTCAGCTTCGGGACGTTTCGGCCCCGATGTTGCTTCGTTTCCCCGACATTCTGGACAACCGGATTGAAAAAATGGCAAGCTGTTTTAAATCAGCTGCCGAAGAGTACAATTACAAAGCTCAAAACTTTATCATATACCCGATCAAGGTAAACCAGATGCGTCCGGTAGTCGAGGAGATAGTGGGTCACGGCAAAAAATTCAACATTGGTCTGGAAGCCGGGTCAAAGCCTGAATTGCATGCAGTAATTGCCATCAATACCGACAACGATTCGCTGATTATCTGTAATGGCTACAAAGATGAAGATTACATCGAATTGGCACTGTTGGCTCAGAAAATGGGAAGGCGCATTTATTTGGTGGTCGAAAAGCTGAACGAGCTGAAACTGATCATCAAGATAGCGCATCGTCTGAAAGTTAAGCCAAACCTGGGCATTCGCATCAAGTTGGCCAGCTCCGGAAGTGGGAAATGGGAAGACTCGGGCGGCGACGCCAGCAAATTTGGTCTGACATCAAGCGAATTGCTCGAAGCGCTTGACATTCTGGAGAAAAAAGAAATGAAAGATTGCCTGAAACTGGTGCATTTTCACATCGGAAGTCAGGTGACCAAAATACGCCGCATCAAGCTGGCCATGCGCGAAGCCTCACAATTTTACGTGCAGCTTTACCTGAAAGGATTTAACGTTGAATTTGTTGATATCGGCGGTGGTTTAGGCGTTGATTACGACGGAACCCGTTCATCGAGCAGCGAAAGCAGCGTGAATTACAGCATTCAGGAATACGTGAACGACGCCATATTTACCATGGTTGATGTGAGCGATAAAAATAATATCCCACATCCGAATATTATCACAGAATCAGGTCGGTCTTTAACGGCGCACCATTCAGTATTGATTTTCGAAGTACTCGAAACTTCAACTCTGCCTACTATGGGTGAAGAAGAAGTATCGAAAGACGACGACCATGAATTGGTTCGCGAATTGTTTTCGTTGTGGGAACAGCTCAACCAATCGAAAATGCTCGAAACCTGGCACGATGCACAGCAAATCCGCGAAGAAGCGCTCGATTTGTTCAGTTTAGGCCATCTCGACCTGAAAACCCGTGCACAAATTGAACGTTTATTCTGGTCGATTACCAAAGAAATTCATCAGATGACCGGCGAGTTAAAACACATTCCTGAAGAATTGCTTTATTTGCCAAAATTACTGTCAGACAAATACTTCTGTAACTTTTCATTATTCCAGTCGCTGCCCGATTCATGGGCGATCGACCAGATTTTCCCAATCATTCCGATTCAACGTCTGGATGAAAAACCGGAGCGTTCGGCAACCATACAGGACATTACCTGCGACTCGGACGGAAAAATCGACAACTTCATTTCGACCCGTAATTTCTCCTATTATTTACCGGTTCATGCGCTAAAAGCGAAAGAGCCATATTATATGGGTGTCTTTTTGGTTGGGGCATATCAGGAAATATTGGGCGATTTACACAACCTGTTTGGCGACACCAATGCCGTTCACATTTCGGTCGACAACAAAGGATACAGCATCGACCAGATTATTGACGGCGAAACTGTTGCTGAGGTATTGGACTACGTTCAGTACAACGCCAAAAAGCTGGTTCGTACTGTGGAAACCTGGGTAACTTCGTCTGTAAAATCAGGAATTATCACCGCTGAAGAAGGAAAAGAATTCTTATCGAACTACCGCTCTGGTTTGTACGGCTATACTTATTTGGAATAAAACCTTACATATTCTATATAACTGAAAAGCAAATACTTCGAATGAGGTATTTGCTTTTTTTATTTCAATTTAAGTCCACAAATTTCAAGCTAATTAATCTTTTTCTGGTATTTCTCCAATTCGAACCAGGCCTTCTTTGGTCGATTTGTCGGATAGCCATTCTCAATCCGGTACTTTTTACGCTCATCAGTAAAATCCCACCAATTTAATTGATCATCCCTTCCGTTTGCAAAATGAACCACTAACCGGCACTGATCCTCAACGGATCGATCCAGGTTCCAGCCGAAAGCTCCAGTTCATCCAAAAGTTTTGCACCATCTTTATCTTTCAGTTCGTTCAATGAATAATACCCCAGAGATATCAGGTCACGCGCAAACTTTATCCCTATTGAAGGAATACTTTGAAATTCAACCAATGCACGAATCTCCATGGCCCGTATCGCCGGGACATCTAGCAATAACTGCAATTCTTCAACCGGATAATTGATTAAATCTCTGATCTTAATTTTATTCGACCGTAATTTTTTTTGTTCAACGGGAAATAAATCAAGCTTGATTGTCGGATTATTTTTCATTTCATTAGTTTTCAGGATGTAACCTTGTCGTTCTGATGTGAGACCTTTACCATTCCCGCAATCACTCCAAACATCACCATAGCCACAACTGCTCCGGCAATAAACGAAGCTTGCAGGCTTCCGATAGCATAAAAAACTCCAATCAGCAACGGGCCAATGGTTTGACCAATGCGCAAAACCATACTATTAACCGACATAAATGCAGCCCGTTCTTTGATCGAAGCAAATCCTACCAACAAATTCTGAATGGATGGAACCAACAATCCATGCCCAAGTCCGAACACAACAACCGAAACGACAACCTGAGTCCAGCTTTGACTAATCACCAAAGAAAGCATGGATAGAAAATAAAAACTGACTCCAAACAACAGGATTGTCTTAGACTGAAACCGCTTATTGATCCGCCCCAATTGCGAGGAAGTAGTCGCTGTAACCAGCGACATGATGGACATCATTAAGCCGATTTGAACAGAAGAGGCCTGTAACCGCTCGGAAAGCAAAATCGGGAAATAGGTCAGGTATGAACCGTAAAGCAACACAAACACCAACATATTGACCAGAAAAAGTCCCCAGACACTGCGCTGGTTGATGTTTTTCCAGATTCGGCGAAAATACTCACCAATTCCCTGATGATCTTTCGGTTCAGGATTGTTCAGGCCAAAAATAACGTAAATGGCAAGTGGAAGTGCAAGCAGAGGAAGATAAAATATGTATTGCCAGCCAAATGCAGCGATAAATCCACCCAAGGCCGGATAAGCTGCCGTTCCGATACTCAAAATGCTGGCATTGTAACCCATCAGGGCCGTTCGTTTTTCTCCGGAATACAGGTCGCCAATCAAGGTGATATTAATACTCGAAAGTCCGGCTGCACCGATGCCTTCTATAAACAGAAAGACTAAAAGTGAATGGAAATCGCTCATAAAAGAGCACAAAAAACCGGCAATTCCAAAGATAAACAAAGAAGGAACCAATACCAGTTTCCGGCCAAAACGGTCAGCCAAGATTCCCGTTACAGGAGTTAAAAATATGCCTGGCAGCGTGAATGCAGCAATCAGCCAGCCAACTTGTTGGGTTGATATTCCAAAATATTTGATAATTCCGGGGAAAGCCGGAGTGATGCTCGAAATTCCCATCACCGCAACAAGAGTAACTCCAAAAATGATGATCCTATTCTTATCGATAGCGAAGCTGCTTTCTTTGGTCATAGGGTTGACTTTTTAATGTGCGATGGTGAAGGTACAAAATTTAAGTTCACCATATTACCTCATTAACAGCCTACCGGTTCATCATTCTTCGTTTCATTTCCTGCATTACTTTTTTGCGCAATTCGGCTTCGGTTTGGTACAGTTTGATGATTTGTTGCGGTGTAATTACAGTCCTGAATTCCTTGTAATACTTTTCGCGGATGGAAATCAACTTTCGGGCAGATTCAAGCTGATTAACAATCAACAGATCGGCTTCCTCCCTCGAAAGGCTGTCAGCATCAACTTTAGTTAGCCTGGCCAGATTGCGAAAATTAACGCCAGAAACCTCGCGCTCGTATTTCAGGTAAATTGGGCGAAACTGGGCGAATGTCGCCTGATCGAGTTTCAGGCTAAGCTTTATCTCACGAAGTTTGGCCTGAGCCATTCGCTCCCGTAGCAGCGGAAAACGTTCCGGATTTTGCGCCTCAGCAGTCAAACAGAGCAAAAGGGTAAGTACAAAAAGTAGTGTTGTGAATATCGTTTTCATGTCGATTGATTATAGTTATTATTGTTCCGATTCACTTATAAATGCATCAGCCTTATACATGGCGGCCAATTGCAATAATTCTTCGTCTGTCAGATCGGCTAAAACATCGCCAATTTCTTCGGCTTTGGGATCTTTTGTAACGATTGTTTCCGATACTTTTTCGGGAGCAGCTTTCTGTATTTCAGCAATTTCAGGTTGTTTTGTCAGCTCCTGATTTACACTCTGAAGCTGCTCAACTGGCTGTTTTACCTCAACAATCCGGTGAAGTTCAGGCTTTTCAGGCTCGAACGTAAAATAGCCGAGCATAGCCAAAGCCGACAATGAGGCAGCAACAGCAACAGTTCGCCAGAGAACCAGTTTTTTTCTGTGACGTTGTTCCCTTCGCTTTGCCTGCTGAAGTGTTTTTTCAGAAAGTTGCTCAAAAAAGCCAGTCGGTTCCCGATAAGGTAATTTTTTTCCGAAATCCTGAAATTCATTTGTTGGTTCCATATCGTTCTATATTTTCACTTTTTTCAATTTATTGGGTTATGCGTGTTCAATCAGGTACTGTTTGATTTTCTCAGACGCATAATGGTAATTGGTTTTCAGCGTATTCACCGAAGAATCCAGGATCTGTCCAATTTCTTCGTAGCTCAGTTCATCGTAATAACGCAGGTTAAAAACCAACCTTTGTTTCTCCGGAAGCTTAAGAATAGCCTGCTGAAATTTTACAAGCATCGCCTCGCTGTTGTCGGAATCGCTTCCGGAAATATCCCCAATCATTTGATCCGTAATTAATTCCGCATTCTTCAGCCAGTTTTTATTTTTCCTGAAGTGTTTGGTGCATTCGTTGGTTGCGATGCGATACAACCAAGTGAAAATCCGGCTTTCGCCTTTAAACGAATCGGCAAACCGGTACACATTTATAAATGTCTCCTGCAATATATCCTCAGCATCCTCGTGCGACACCACCAACCTCCGGATGTGCCAGTACAAAGGCCTTTTATAAATATCCATCAGCTGCAAAAAGCCCTTATCTTTCGAAGCCGGGTCTTTAATCAGAGAAAACAAGTATGCGTCAGACGTTTCGTTCATTGATCAGATTCAAGAATGACTGGTTTACGCTTTGGATGTATAAAGTTGCCGAAAGTTAAATTTCATGTCTGATTATTTTTCAGAAAAAAAAAAAATCACATCCAAATTTAACTTTTCCACACAATGTGCTTCTTAAGGGTATATCAATCAATTTCTAAATTTTAAAATATTTGCCTTATGAAACAATTAAAATTAGTATTTGCTGTATGCCTGATGTTTATCGGGTTCAATTCGTGTCAGAAAGAAGAAGCCACCGCTAGTATTGATGAAATTTCGTTGAGCCAGCAAGAAACCCAAGCAGAAGAAACCCTGGCTGATGTTGATTTATTGGTTGACGAAGCCGTGGATTCAAATTTCAGCATACTTAAATCTGCCTCGATCGAAAGCGCGGCTTACTTAACTGATTGTCCTGTAATCACCGTCAATAAAACAGCCACACCGCAGGTAATCACTATCGATTTTGGCACCGCCTGCACCGGCAAAGATGGAAAAGTCCGTTCAGGAAAAATTATTGTGACTTCCACTTCATTCAACACGTTCCCTTCTGTTAGAGACAAATCTTTTGACAATTACGTTGTCGACGGTAAAAAAATTGAAGGAAGTGTAGCCAAAACTATCACTAAGGATCAGGAAAACAACATCCGCACTGCTGTAATCAAGGAGAATATTACTATTACTTTTCCTGATGGAGGAGGAAAAGCAACCCGCGTTGCAAACTTAACCCGCCAATATCAGCGAAACACCTTACTTAATCCTCTGGATAATCAGATCGTAAGCTGGGGAACAGTTGAATTCACCCGTATTTCAGGAGTAAAAGTAACCAAAACAATCACTTCCGCAGATCCTTTGGTTTTCAAAGTTGCATGCCACCATATTGTTAGCGGTACGGTTTCGGTTACCACCAGCAACAATCGTAGCTGGACCATTAATTACGGCGATGGCTCCTGCGACAATAAAGCGACCCTTACCATTGGCGGTAAAACCAAAGAAATAAAAATCCGCTAGGTTTTGGTGCTCAATCAAAAAATTCATAATTCAAATGCCATTGGGGAGTATCCTGATGGCATTTTTTTTACGATTTAGATTATTTAACTGGTAAATTTTCAGAAAAGATGAATCACTTTATCCAGTTGATTATGAAAAAGTCAGCCCGATTATCCAATCGAAACACCTACTTTCATTCATATTTTTTAAGTGGCAGCCTGAATTTTCTCTAGGTTGTAAAAAAGTAATTACTATCTTTGCCATCGCAAAACGGATACGGGTGTAGCTCAGTTGGTAGAGCACTGGTCTCCAAAACCAGGTGTCGGGCGTTCGAGTCGCTCCTCCCGTGCAAAAGCTGCTCTTTCGGGCAGCTTTTTTGTTTTACGGAAAGTCTTTGGTAACTTGAACCCAAATTCAAACAGATATGACGGTTGATCTTTTTATACCCTGTTTTATCGATCAGATTTATCCTGATACAGCTTTTAATACGGTAAAATTGCTCCGGAAAGCCGGACTGGAAGTAAATTACAATCCGGAGCAAACGTGCTGCGGACAACCGGCTTTCAACAGTGGCTACTGGGACGAAACCAAAACATTGGCAAAAAAATTTATTCGCGATTTCCCGAACGACAGACACATCGTCAGTCCGTCGGCTTCGTGCACCGGGTTTATCAAAAACTACTATCCCGATTTATTTAAAACTGGTCAAGCCGGCTTTGAAGATTACCAGCGCCTCAACCGGATCTTATTTGAGCTGACCGATTATTTGGTGAATCATTTAAATTTCACCGATTTTGGAGCCGAATTTCCGCACAAAGTTTGCTACCACGATGCCTGTACTGCTTTGCGCGAATACGGAATCCGTCAGGAACCGCGCCTTTTGCTCTCGAAAGTAAAAGGGTTGGAACTGGTTGAAATGGAAGATACCGAAACCTGCTGTGGATTTGGAGGAACTTTCTCGGCAAAGTTTACCGCCATCTCATCAGCTATGACGGAACAAAAGGTGGAAAATGCTTTAAAAACCGGAGCCGAATACATCGTTTCAACCGAATCGTCGTGCATCATGAACATCGAAGGATATATCCTGAAAAATAATTTACCCATCAAACCAATCCACATTGCGGATATTTTGGCTTCGGGTTGGTAATAATTACTGAAAATGTCCGTCAGCTAAAGCAGACGGCAAAGAATATTCACAATTTTGAATTGAATTCCAGACTTGGAACTTGAAACTTAAAACTTGAAACTTTTGCTATGGCTGAAATAGGAAAAATAAATCATTTAGAGGTAGTTAAAGAAGTAGATTTTGGTATTTACCTCGATGGAGGCGATCTGGGCGAAATCCTGATGCCCAAACGCTATGTTCCCGAAGGAACAATGCCCGGAGATCATCTGGATGCGTTTATCTACCTCGATTCGGAAGACCGTTTGGTAGCAACCACCGAAAAACCATTTGCTATGGTCGAAGAATTTGCCTTGCTTCAGGTTGTTTCGGTTACTCCAGTTGGGGCTTTCCTAAACTGGGGATTACCTAAAGATTTGTTCGTGCCATTCCGCGAGCAGCGCCAACCCATGGAAGAAGGTAAAAAATACCTGGTTTATGTGTATGTTGATACCAATACAAAACGTATTGCCGCTTCGTCTAAAATTGAGCAATACCTCGATAACATCCCGGTTGACTATGACCCCGACGAGGAAGTTGACCTGATTATTGTGAATGAAACCGATCTGGGTTACAATGCCATTATCGATAACAGTCACTTCGGAATTCTCTATAAAAATGAGGTTTTCCAACCTTTAAACCCGGGCGATCGGGTTCTGGGATACATCAAAAAAATACGTACCGACGGTAAAATTGACCTTCGTCTGGAAAAAATCGGGTACGAAAAAATCAGTTCTTTTGTCGACCGCATCATCGCTGAACTTCAGAAGAACAAAGGATTTTTGCCCTTAACCGATAAAAGCTCTCCGGAAGAGATTTACCATACATTTAAAATCAGCAAAAAGAATTTTAAGGCAGCCATTGGCGCCTTGTACAAAAAGAGGTTCATCGCACTCGAGGACAACGGCATCCGGCTTTTGGACTTAAAATAAATATTGAAACAGAATACCCATCGGGTGGCTTAAAGTCACCCCGTGAGTAAAATATAAAAATGATGACCCCAAGAATCGCAACAATTCCGGAGAAAAAGTTGGTCGGGAAACGAGTCCGGATGACATTATCGGCCAACCGAACCGCTGAACTCTGGCAATCGTTTATGCCCCGGCGCAAAGAAATCAGGAATAAATTGAATACCGATTTAATTTCAGTTGAAGTTTACGATCCGGATCCTGACTTTAAAGATTTTAATCTGACTACAGAATTTGAAAAATGGGCAGCTGTTGAAGTTTCAGCATTCAATGAAATTCCGGAGAATATGGAGACACTCACCATAACCAGCGGACTTTATGCCGTTTTTCTGTACAAAGGAGCTGCAAACGATTTCGAATCAACCTTTCGTTACATTTTCGAAACATGGCTTCCCGCTTCCGGATATTCACTCGACAGCCGGCCTCACTTCGAGATTATGGGAGAAAAATATAAAGGGAACGATCCCACTTCGGAAGAAGAAATTTGGGTACCTGTGAAAATAAAAAAATAGGATATTTTACTCAGCGGGTGACTTAGAGTCACCCGCTGAGTCTTAAATAGAATCAGTATCAATGAAAGTTTGTATTGCTGAAAAGCCCAGTGTGGCTAAAGAACTTGCCCAGATTATTGGCGCCAACAGCCGTCGCGACGGTTATTTTGAAGGAAACGGATACCAGGTGACCTGGACATTCGGGCATTTGTGCACCCTCAAAGAGCCCAACGACTACACCGCGCAATGGAAATCGTGGAATTTTCGGTCGCTGCCCATGATTCCTCAGAAATTCGGCATCAAACTTATTGACGATGACGGTGTAAAAAAACAGTTTGCGACTATTGAAAAACTGATGTCGGCCGCCGAGGAGGTGATTAACTGTGGTGATGCGGGGCAGGAAGGGGAACTGATTCAGCGCTGGGTGATGTCGAAAGCCAAATGCACTGCACCGGTGAAACGGTTGTGGATTTCGTCGCTGACTGAAGAAGCTATCCGCGAAGGTTTTAATCATTTACAGCCCGGAGGAAAGTTTGATAACCTTTATGCCGCCGGAAGTGCCCGAGCCATTGGCGACTGGCTTTTAGGAATGAATGCCACACGGCTTTACACCCTCAAATACGGTCGGGATAAACAGGTTTTGTCCATTGGAAGGGTGCAAACCCCTACCCTGGCAATCATCGTCAATCGCCAAAAGGAGATTGACGCGTTTAAGCCTGAACCATATTTCGAAATCAAAACTATTTACCGCGAAGCTACATTCTCAGCGGCTTCAGGACGTTTTCAAAACCGAGAGGATGCCGCCCAGGTATTGGAAGAAATTAGCAGGAATGAGCTTGTGGTCGGCAAAATAGAAACCAAAAACAGTACAGAAGCACCATTACGCTTGTTCGATTTAACCTCCTTGCAGGTCGATTGTAACCGAAAATTCAACATGGGCGCCGAAGACACGCTGCGAACCATCCAGTCGCTCTACGAGAAGAAGTTAACTACGTACCCGCGTGTGGATACCACCTATCTTTCTGATGACATTTACCCAAAAGTTCCTGGCATCCTGAAAAACCTGAAAGGTTATGAAACACTGACAGCACCTCTACTTCAGGATAAAATACGCAAGACAAACAAGGTTTTCGACAATGCCAAGATTACCGATCACCATGCCATCATCCCTACTGGACAATATCGTGCCGATCTGAACCAGACCGAAAAACAGGTGTTCGACATGGTGGCAAAACGGTTTATTTCGGTGTTTTATCCGGATTGTAAAGTAGCCAACACCACCGTCGAGGCTAAAGTTGGGCAACACGATTTTAAGGCTACCGGAAAACAGATTCTTTCGCCTGGTTGGCGCGCTGTGTATATGAATGAGAAGAATCCGGTTCAAAGCGACGAAAACATTTTACCGATTTTTGTGACCGGAGAACATGGTCCACACGAACCCGGATTACACGAAAAATTCACTCAACCACCTAAATACCTGAATGAAGCAACTTTGCTTCGTGCGATGGAAACCGCCGGGAAAAGTGTGGACGACGAAGAACTACGCGAACTAATGAAAGAAAATGGAATTGGACGACCTTCGACCCGTGCTAATATCATCGAAACACTATTCCGGAGAAAATACGTAAAGAAAGAAGGCAAACGTCTGGTTGCCACACAAACCGGAATCGATCTGATTGACAGCATTGAAAATGAACTGCTGAAATCGGCTGAGCTGACAGGGCAATGGGAAAAAAAGCTTCGGATGATTGAATTGGGACAGTACGATGTGACTCATTTTATGGACGAGATGAAGCAAATGGTGACCGATGTGGTCGATCAGGTGAAACGCTCTCCGCGTAAAGAGATTGCATTGGCGCCGGAAGAACCAGCCATTCCGCAGAAAAAAGAAAAAGTAGCTCCGGCAGAACCAGCCGAAACAACTTGTCCGGCCTGCAAAAAAGGAGCATTAAAGAAAGGCAAAAATGCATGGGGTTGCTCCAACTGGAAAGACGGTTGCCGATTCATTATTCCATTTGAGTTCATGGGAAAGAAGCTCACCGAGGCGCAGATCAAACGATTGGTTGAGAAAGGGAAAACCGCTTTGATCAAAGGATTCAAACAAGATGACAATACGGTGGATGGTTTTCTGGAGTTAACTGCTGATTTTAAAGTCGCATTTACAGAAGCTGAACCGGAAAAACTGGTTTGCCCATCGTGCAAAGTCGGTGAAATTGTAAAGGGAAACACGGCCTGGGGCTGCAGCAATTTCAGGGGAGGCTGCAAATTGCGTATTCCGTTTGAAATTCAGGGCAAAAAACTAACCGAAAGCCATGTCAGTCAACTGGTTTTAAAAGGGCAGACCCGACCATTTACCAGTACCGAAGAAACTCAAAGAACTACCGGAATCTTCAAGTTTGATAGCGGTTATCAGGTGAGATTTCAAGAGAAATAATAGCCTGCCACAAAAGTCATGATAAAAGATGACTTTTGTGGCAGCGCCAACTTCAAGATTACATTTTCACAAAAATCATATCGCCAGTAACCGGATCGAGATAAAAGGTTTCGCCGCGGCTGTTTTTCTGTATGGTATTTCCGGCTTGATCAACTCCAAGCACATTCACATTGGAAATTTCGCTTTCCATTTTAATATGCGAAAGGCGCTTTCCCGTTGCCATCCCGGAACCGGCTTCCCTTCCTGATCGTATTTTTATGCAGCAATAGAATTTAGCGAACTCCTCAGGTTTAATGAAATTCATGTCACCGGTTTTTGAGTCGATGGTAAAGAATTCGCCCTTCGTATTTTTGAAAACCGGAGAGCCGTTTTCGAAACCAACAATGGTCATTTTCGAAGCGGTATCCCTGATTTTAATGTGAATATGAGTGCCTCCTCCCATCGATGCTTGCTGCATCGTTTTTTCCTGCATCCCTCCCTGAGCAAAAGTTGTTGATGGCATAGCCTGAATGGCCAGGATAGCGGCAGTTGACAATACCATGCGAACGTTCAAATTGTTTTTCTTTTCTGAATTTTCCATTTTAGTTTGTTTTAGTTTATTTTTTTTTATTGATTGGCAATTAGTTATCGAGCAAAGTTCCCCTGCAATTCGGGGCACCGCAGTTACATGGAAACCATTCCTGCTTTTGTTCTGCGGTAAGCTCCACACCAGCCTCACTTCCGTATTTATAATCAAAATTGAGTTCGTCACCTTCAGCAATCTCCTGAATAGCATAGATGTATGGCGTTTCGTTGAAATAAAGCACTTCGCAATTGGGATTACAACTGTGATTAATAAACCGGGAATCGTTTCCACCACGTTCTCCGTCAATCGCCAAAATTTCATTCAGGTTCATCACATAAACCAAACTTGTAAGACCATCAGCTAAATCTTTGGCCAGATTACTTTTCAAAACCCGTTCTCCGGCATATTCAAAGATCCGTGTTCCCTTTGGAACGGCTATCTTTGCAAATACTCCTCTTCCGTGCACCGGCGAGTTTTTAACTACTGTAAAATCTCTGTCTGTGGCAATCATCTCCATTATTTTCAGGAATTTAGCAATACTTAGTTTTCTAATTACACAACAAATAAAAGACAATCAAATCTTTTATTTGTTCAGATCTGATGACATAAAAATCCACTCATACAGACAGGTTCTTTCAAACAACCATTTATTCGAATCTTATAAAACAGAAAAGCCTTGTAAACAATTTGTTCACAAGGCTTTTATCCACTATTTTTTTTACTGAATTACTGAACGACGACGAATTCGCTCTTACCTGATTCCAGATTTACAGTAACGATCTGATCCAATTTCCCTCCGGAATTTGTAGATATCACTTTCCCGTTCAGGCTGATCTTTTTTCCGGAGAGTTTTAATGTTGCCGTGCTGTTTGCCGGAATAACAACCTGATAATTTACCGTATTCTTGCTGCGTTTCCAGCTCGATTGAATTTTTCCGTAAGGTCCGTCATGACCGGCTTGAAACGAATTCAGGCCTTTTACAAAATGAGGTTCGAGCAGTATATTTTTGAACCCAGGTTTTTCCTGATCGGGTTTCATTCCACCCAAAGCTTTGTAATACCACGCCCCTATTTCGCCAAACATGATGTGATTTCTCGAAATATCGCTCTTCGCGTCAATCGGCCAGTTCTCGTAAAGTGTTGTTGCACCATTCACAATCCACCATCCCCACGACGGAAAAGTTTCCTGAGCAGCAACTTCATAAGCCAAATCGGCATAGCCATTTTCGCTCAAGGCATTCAGGATAGTTTTCGTTCCAAGCAAACCAACATCCAGGTGTTTGTTGTCGGCAATCACGCGTTTAGCAAGATTATCGGCCACTTTCGATTTCAGGTTCTCAGGAACAATTCCCCAGAACAGCGGTGCACTTAGTTCGGTTTGCAAACCTGTGCCATACATTCCGGTCTCTGAATTCAGGTATTTGGCATTAATGGCCGAAGCAATTTTAGAAGCCAACGCCGAGTATTTCTGAAAGTCAGCATCATGTCCTAATATTTTAGCCGCTTTGGCCAAAATCGTTGCGTCCACATAATAATAAATCGACGAAGTCAGCTCTTTCGGGGTTACCGATTTTACCGGAACCCAGTCGCCCAATCCCCAGTAGGTAATACCATTCGGACTTATTTCAGTAATGTGGTCAACGTATCTCCGGATATTTTCGTAGCAATCAGCCAACAATTTTGTATCGCCATAAAACAGGTAAATATTCCAGGGAATGATTGCGATAGTGCTGGTCCAATCGGGGCCATTTGCCCAGGTATATCCCCAGCCGCTTGTTGGAATGATGGCCGGCAAAACTCCGTTTGGTTGTTGTTCGTCGCGATGATCGGCAAGCCATTTTTCGTAAACGGTAATTCCATCGAAACTATACAAACCGGTTTCAATGGCAATGTGCGCATCGCCTGTCCAACCATTTTTTTCGCGTTGCGGGCAGTCGGTTGGGTAACCCTGAAGATTTGATAAATAGGAATTATTGGTCGCTTGCCATGTTTTATTAAGTGTAGTGTTCGAACTGCTGACTTCGCCAATGGCCGGAACATCGCTGTGCATAAAGATTCCGGTCAGGTTCGTGATTTCTACAGGACGATCGCTGGTTACTTCAACATACTGAAATCCCTTGTAATTAAAATGAGGAACAAACGTTTCAACACCTTCGCCACTCAAGGTATAAATATCGGTCTGAAATGGATCTTTGTCGTCAATTGGGCGGTAATGTACATCGATATTCGACTGATCAACATTTCCATCTTTATCCAGGAATTCAGCATGTTTCAGCCGGATTACCGTGCCCTTTTCGCCTTTGAGACTGATGCGGGCCACTCCGGAAATGTTTCGTCCCAAATCAAAAACAGACTTTTGTTCGCTGATTTTGCGAACACTAACTGGAGTAATTTCTTCGACATTCCGAATTGGACGAGCCATTTGAGCCACTATATTTTGAGAAGGAGCGTTCACCGGAATAGCATTTTTCCACTTCGAATCATCAAATCCAGCCGCGTTCCAACCAGGCTGACTGAGCTGAGCATCCTGATGTTCTGCCGTATAAATACTGTTCATAACAATCGGACTCAACGCGGTTTTCCAATCGGTTCCTGAAGAGATTACTTCTTCGCGACCATCCTGATAGGTGATCCGAAGATCGAGACAAAACTTCGGACGGGCACGCCATGGCGCTTTATCGAAATACCAAACGGCGGTTGATTGGTGGTTGTACCAGCCATTTCCGAGCAAAACACCAAGCACATTCGAATCTGAATTCAACAGCGATGTCACATCGTAGGTCACATACAACGTACGGCGATCGAAACGCGTGTACAGCGGATCGAGGCGATGATCGCTCACTTGTTTTCCGTTCACAAACAACTCGTACAAACCGGCAGCAGCAATATACACACGAGCTTTCACTATTTTCTGTGAAGCCTGAAATGACTTTCTAAAATATGGGGCCGGTTTTAAGTTGATATCTTGCGAATCAGAAATCCACGCACCTTTCCAATTCGAAATGTGCATCATTCCGGTTTCGAAACTGGCAACAGCAGATGGGATTGATTTTTGCTGATCTTTATCCCATAAAATCACTGTCCAATAATATTTGGTAAATGGTTGCAAAACTTTTCCCTGGTAAGAAACCAGCATTTTCGAACCTGAAACTTTTTCGGTATCCCAGAAGTTTCCTTTCCCATTTGCGACCGAAGCCGAATCGGTTCCAACAATCACCTGATAGGCAGCCTGCAAGGCTCTCTGACGATTGTCCGTCATCTGCCAGCGAAGACGTGGAGCGGAGACGTCAATTCCGATGGGATTAATGAGGTATTCGCACTGTAAATTGGAGACTTGGCTTTGTTGAGCCCAGACTTGAGTGGCCATCAGGACAAGCAGAAGAAGGCTAAAGAATCGAATGGATTTCATGGTATTTTGGTTTAGTTTAATCTTCCAAAGATAACCAAACACTGATTATTGTTTAACTTTAATCCATCATTTTAGCAACCCTAATCATTTCAAAATTTTTAAAGACTTCAATATGGCACACACAGAAATTGAAAAACTAATCACCAACATTGAGGAGCTTGTTCCTATTTATATGGCCATTCCGGAGGATTTTGCAAAATCGAAAGGTGTTGCCTCGCTATGTATTATCGACGAAAATGGCCGGATTTATGGGAAAGTATTTGGAACCGACAAAGTCAGTGGCCGCGATTCGTTTCGAATTGCATGGACTAAAGCCAGTCAGGTTTGGATAACCGGCTACAAAACCAACGAATACGAAAAAATGGTATTTGCAGATCAAATCGATCCGCAGAAATTTGGAATTAAACTGCCCGATTTGGTTGGATGGCTCGGCGGGCAACCCCTTACTCTGAGTGATGGAACAAAACTTTCTGTTGGTTTTAGTGGATTCAGAGGAACCAGTGATTTGGAGATTGTGCAAAAAGCGCTGGAGAAAGTGAATACAATTCAGGATTAAACTTCATGAAAAGTTACAGAGAGGTGCCTCATTTGCAAAAACAGGACAATCCCGCAAAAAAAAGAGGCTGCTTCTTTCGAAACAGCCTCCTGTGTGCTAATAAATGTCTTATAATAATTGTAAACTAAGCTAGTTTAACATTAACTGCATTTAATCCTTTGCGTCCATCCTGGAGGTCAAAAGTTACTTCGTCATTTTCTCTTACCTGATCATTTAAACCTGATACATGAACGAAATATTCGTTTTTTGAGTCACCATCTGTAATGAATCCAAAACCTTTAGATTCGTTGAAAAATTTTACTGTTCCTTTATTCATGATAATTTTATAAAAATAAATATGGCGCAATCTAGCCATTATTATTGAATATCATGTAACTATTTGAAAATAAATATTTTTTAATAACTCACACTTTACTTTCGATTTACAGAGTACGTCTTTCCAGCAACACTACATTTTCAACATGATGTGTATGCGGGAACATATCCACTGGCTGAATGCGGGTTACTTTGTAAGCTTCGTCCATTAAAGCCAGGTCGCGGGCCTGAGTTGCAGGGTTGCAACTTACATACACCACTTTTTCGGGAGCAGCTTCCAAAATGGTTTTCACCACATCTTCGTCCATCCCGGCGCGTGGCGGATCGGTAATAATTACATCGGGCTGTCCGTTCTGTGCGATAAAATCGCTGGTCAGAATCTTTTTCATATCACCAGCAAAGAAGCTGGTATTTTCAATGCCGTTTAATACCGAATTCACATGAGCATCTTCAATGGCTTCAGGAACATACTCGATGCCTACCACTTTCTTCACATTGCGGGCAATAAAGTTGGCAATAGTTCCGGTTCCGGTATATAAATCGTAAACCACTTCGTCACCTTTTAGTCCGGCAAATTCGCGCGTTACTTTGTACAATTCGTAAGCCTGTTCGGAGTTGGTCTGGTAAAAGCTTTTTGGCCCGATCTTAAATTTCAGGCCTTCCATTTCTTCCAGAATATGATCTTTTCCCTTGTAAACCAATATTTCCTGATCGGTAATCGTATCGTTTCCTTTTCCATTAATGACATACATCAGCGAAGTAATCTGCAGAAATTCAGAAGCAATGGCATCCATTAATTTAATGCGATTCTCAGTTTCTTCGCGGTAAAAGCAAACAATCACCATCAAATCGCCGGTTGTCGAACTGCGCACAATGATATTCCGGAGCAAACCGTCCTGAATTTTCCGGTCGAAGAAATCGAGGCCGTTTTCGTCGGCATAGTTCTTAACGAAATTGCGGATTTGGTTCGACGGATCGCCTTGTAACCAGCATTTATTAATGTTGATGATTTTATCGAACATGCCCGGGACATGAAATCCAAGCGCATTTTTATTCATATCATCGCCTTCTGTACCAATCTCTTCGTAGGTTAGCCACCGTTTGTTCGAGAAACCAAATTCGAGTTTATTGCGGTAATAAGTGGTCTTTTTTGATCCCAGAATCGGAGTAATTTCAGGCAGTTCGACCCGACCAATACGGCGCAACTGATCGGCAACCTGTTTTTGTTTGTAGAAAAGTTGTTTTTCGTAAGGAAGGAACTGCCATTTGCAACCACCGCAAACTTCAAAGTGCTCGCAAAAAGCTGCCACCCGGTCGGGCGATTCGGTAACAACACGGGTCACCCGCGCTTCCATGTATTTGGTGCGTTTTTTAGTCACCTGCATATCAACCACATCGCCCGGAATAACATGTGTGGTAAATACCACCACATCATCCACCCGTCCGATTGCTTTTCCCTCGGCACCAATATCAGTAATTAAAACACCTTCCAAAAACGGCTTAACTTTCCGGCCTCTTCCCATGATTTTCAAATTTTCAGCAAAAGTAATTAAAAAGAATTACAGGCGGAGAAAAAGCAAAGGCAGGAAAAGCACTCTGTACATACTATTGCCATTACACGTTAAACTTCCTTTTGCTTCTTTCTGTAAAAAGCATTTAACTTTTCTGAGAAAAATATTTATTACTGTTTATCTTTACACAAAATAAAAGCCATGACACGAATCAAAAAAAGATATATCTTTTTAGGGATTTTTTCCTTGTTAATCTTCGCACTTCTATTCTTTGCTTCAACATTTACCAAAGATTACCTGGTTAAAAACAGCGAAAAGCTGATCGGCCGGAAGCTGACTATTGGCGAAATACATTTTAACTATGCCAAAGTTGCTGTTCAGGTAAAAGATCTGGTTTTGTTTGAGGCCAATCAAACTGATAGTTTTGCATCGTTTAACGAATTCTATATCAATTTAAATCCATGGACTTTGCCTTCAAGCGAATATTCAGTTTCCGAAATCAGGCTGGTCAATCCACGGATTCAGGTTATTCAGGATGGCGAAAAATTTAACTTTGATAGCCTGATGCCAAAAGAAGACAGTCTGGCAGTTAAAGACACCACTAAAAATGAAGCGCTAAAATTTACCATCGAAAATATTCAGTTGGTCGATGGGAAGGTAGTTTACCATGATCTGCAGAAGAAGAATTTGGTACAAATGAAGAATCTTAACCTGAATCTCCCATTGATCTCATGGAACAACGAACAGTCGAATGTGGGAGTCGATTTTGTAATGGGAGAAAAAGGCAAGGTGAATATTCAGGCAACTGTTGACAACCTGAAGAAAAAATACCAGATCGACCTATCAACTCAAGACATTGACATACAGCCAATAACAGGATATTTGACTGATTATTTCGATGTTAAATCATTGAATGGATTGCTTACATCCAAGTTGAAAATTGTAGGTGACATGAACGAGGTAATCAACATTTCGTTATCGGGAAATGGTTTAATTTCAGGATTATCGATCCTCGACGGACGATCTGAGAAAATAATTTCGGCATCGCAGGTTACAACAAGTCTCAAAGATATCAGCATGAAGACTTTCCATTTTGGCTTTGGCAAAATTGAAGTAAACGACCCGAAAATATTGGTTGAACGCGCAAAAGATATGACTAATCTTGAACGGTTTCTCCTCCCCTATTTCCATTCCGATTCCATCAGTTCGGCAGCTCCTCAAACAACAACAACTCCTGAATCAACTCCGGTTACCTACAGTATCGATACGATTAAGGTCAATAACGGATTGGTTTCTATTTCAGACAAAACGCTGAACCGCCCATTTACCTATGAGTTGAACAACCTGAGCATGACCATGACCGGACTTTCGGAAAGCGCCGACCAGATTCCTGTCGTTTTCAACACCAAACTGAACAACAAGGGCGAACTTTCAGGAAAAACAGTTTGGAGTATGGTCGATATGATGAAACTGGAAATGGAAGCCAAAATTAAGCGGTTAGATTTGCTCAGTTTCTCGCCCTATACCGAATATTACGTGGCATCACCTATTACTCAGGGATGGTTCAATTACGAGATTGGGTTAAAGATTTCGCCAACAAATCTGATAAATACCAACAAAATTAAAGTCGATGAGCTTGAATTTGGCAAGAAAACCAAAGATACCACAGCCATGAAAGTTCCGGTACGACTGGCTTTATACCTGATGAAAGATGCCAAAGATGAAATTAAATTCGACCTTCCGGTAACAGGAAATCCTTCTGAACCGAAGTTTAAACTGGGTAAAATTATCTGGAAAACGTTTGCCAACCTGATGGTAAAAACAGCTCTTTCGCCTTTCAATGCGTTGGCGGGTTTAGCAGGTGCCAATCCAGAATCGATGGATAAGCTTCCGTTCACTCTTGCGCAAGATTCAATTGATCAGTCGCAACGCGAAAATCTGGCCAAGCTGGCATCTATCCTGAAAAAGAAACCCGATTTAGTTTTAACGATGACTCAAACTACTGATCCTGAGAAAGAAAAGAAACAGATTGCAATTGAATTAACTAAAACCGAATATTTGGCTTCGGAAGCGTCAACTCCGAAATTAAAAGCCGGTGAAATCAAAAACGATGATCCAAATCTGCTCACTTTTATCCGTAAAACGGTTCCAACAGTTGATTCATTGGGTATTGAAACAGCTTGTGTCAGGCGAATTGATGCAGGACGAGTTGAAACACGTTTTCAGGAAATTCTGACGCAGCGAAACCGGATTGTTTCTGAATTTCTAGTTCAGAATCAAGGTATTCCGGCCGAATCTGTACAAATTTCAACTGCCGATTTAAAAAACCTACCGCAGGAATTGCGAACTCCACAGTTTAAAATCGAGGTTTCGATCAAATAATCACAAGATTATTCATGACCCTTCACTAAAGTAAACAGCAAAGGATAGCGCATTTCATCAAGATTAAAGAACAATCAATTAAATACAGATCAGTATTTTGAAGGATTGATGATCCATTCTTTTTATCCTTTGCCGTCTGCTTCAGCTGACGGACAGAAAGCCAATCTTTCAGCGAATCATTTCCCGATGTTTCTGCTATCTTTGCACCCTCAATTTTAAGATTTATGATTTCGGTTGATCAATTGGTTGTCAGTTTTGGCGGCTTCGAGCTATTTAAAGGGATTTCATTGCTGGTCAGTCCCAAAGACCGCATTGGATTGGTTGGAAAAAACGGAGCCGGAAAATCCACTTTACTGAAAATTCTGGCCGGACACCAGCAGCCCAACGAGGGAGTGGTGTCGGTTCCATCTGATGTTCGTTTGGGCTATCTGCCGCAGCACATGGAGGTTTTCGACGGACGAACTGTATTTGAGGAAGCAGTGACTTCATTCGAAGAAATTCTGGATCTGGAACGTCGCATCGAAGATCTCAACCACCAGATTTCGACCCGTACCGACTACGAATCAGACGAATACCACCGATTACTCGATCATGTCACCGAATTCAACGAGCGTTTCCATATGCTCGGCGGAAATAATTTTGAGGCTGAAGTTGAACGCACCTTGATGGGACTCGGATTCACACGAACTGATTTCACACGACAAACTTCCGAATTCAGCGGCGGATGGCGAATGCGTATTGAATTGGCCAAAATCCTGTTGAAACGCCCAGATGTTTTTCTGCTCGATGAGCCAACGAATCACCTTGACATTGAATCCATTCAGTGGCTCGAAGATTTCCTAAAAAACTACAACGGAGCAGTGGTGCTGGTTTCGCATGACCGTGCTTTTCTGGATGCCATAACCAATCGTACCATCGAAATTACACTTGGTCGCACCTACGATTTTAAATCCAATTATTCCCGATACCTCGTTCTTCGCAAAGAGCTGAAAGAACAGCAGATGGCGGCTTACATCAATCAGCAGAAAATGATTGCGGATACCGAAGATTTCATTGCACGTTTCCGCTACCAGGCTACTAAAGCCATTCAGGTGCAATCGCGCATAAAATCTCTGGAAAGACTTGAAAGACTTGAGGTTGACGATGAAGACAACTCAGCACTGCGCATCAAATTCCCACCGGCTTTACGCTCCGGAACAGTGGTTGCCGAAGCTAAAGAACTTTCAAAAAGTTATGGCAAACTCAATGTCCTCCATAAAATTGATATTATTATAGAACGGGGCGAAAAAGTGGCTTTTGTCGGAAAAAATGGCGAAGGAAAAACTACACTGGCTCGTATCATCATGAGCGAATTGGAATATCAGGGTGAAATGAAACTGGGGCACAATGTAAAAATTGGATATTACGCACAGAATCAGGCCCACTTGCTCGATCCTGAACTGACCGTTTTTGATACCATCGATCGCATTGCCGTTGGTGAAATTCGAACAAAAATTCGCAATATTCTGGGTGGATTTATGTTCTCGGGCGAGGATGCCGACAAAAAAGTAAAGGTACTTTCAGGAGGTGAACGCTCTCGACTGGCGATGGTGAAACTCATGCTCGAACCGGTTAACCTGCTGGTTCTGGATGAGCCAACCAACCACCTGGATATGCGCTCGAAAGAAATCCTGAAACAGGCTCTGGTTGACTACGACGGAACTGTAATCGTGGTATCGCACGACCGTGAATTCCTGGATGGACTGGTAAATTGTGTATATGAATTCAAGGATAAAAAGGTAAAACAACATTTGGGCGGCATTTACGATTTCCTTCGCCGTAAGAAAATCGAATCGATGAAGGAATTGGAGAAAAAGGACTTACCTTTGAATCAGGAAGTTAAAACTCAAAAAATAGAAGAAGCTGAAAAAGTGAGCTTCGAAGAGCGTAAAGAAATCAATAAAAACATCAATAAGCTCGAAAAAAGCATCGAAAAGAACGAACAGGACATCGCCGGTCTGGAACAAAAGATTGCAGAAATGGACGGTATTTTGGCCGAGACCAATGGCTCTGATCCGGAGATTTTCAAAAAATACGACCGCATGAAAAAAGAGCTGGAGAACAAAATGTACGAATGGGAAATCTTGCACGAGCAACTGGATGAGTTGATCGCAAAAAAGACCTGGTAAAGAGTTGCGAGTTGCGGGATACGTGTTTCGGGAATAACCCGCAACCTGGAACTTGCAACACGAAACATTAAATGACAAATAATCAATAATAAATAACAAATGTTCAAACGAGAAGATAAACCCGCCGACGATCTGGTATTTGGTATTCGTGCCGTCATTGAAGCTATTCAGGCCGGAAAAGAAATAGATAAAGTACTGATCAAAAAAGGATTAGTTGGTGATTTATTTAAGGAACTGTTCGACCTGATCCGCATTCGCCAGATTGCTTTTCAGTATGTTCCCATTGAAAAGATCAACCGAATTTCGCGAAAAAATCACCAGGGAGTACTCGCTTTTGTGTCGCCGGTGGCTTTGCAGCGCATCGAAGATATCATCCCGGCCATATACGAAGCTGGCGAAACTCCTTTTGTGCTGGTACTCGACCAGGTAACCGACGTGCGTAACTTTGGCGCCATTGTCCGCTCTGCCGAATGTGCCGGCGTCAATGCCATCGTTATTCCCGATAAAGGATCGGCCCGTATCAATGCCGACGCGGTTAAAACATCGGCAGGAGCGCTGCATTTAATTCCGGTTTGCCGCACCCGCAGCCTTAAAGAAACCGTTTCGTTCCTGAAAGAATCAGGATTAAAACTGGTAGCTGCCACCGAAAAAGCAACCGCTGTTTACACCAATGTTCCGCTGACTGGACCAATCGCGTTCATCATGGGTTCCGAAGATACAGGTATCGATCAACGTCTGTTGGCTTTGGCTGATGAGCAGGTTAAAATTCCGATCCTCGGAAAAATCGAATCGTTGAATGTTTCGGTTGCCGCCGGATTGCTGATCTATGAAGTGATCAGACAGAGAGGGTTGAATCCCGAAGTTTAAGCATTTCTTTTTTTGCCGGCAGATAGCTGATCTTTAAGAATTTATTAACTCGGAATATTCCATCAAAACACAGATAATATTACCTTTGCAACCCCTGAAATTTAGGAAAAATAAAAATACTTAGCGAATGATTACGGTTTCAAATTTGGCAATTCAGTTCGGAAAAAAACCTTTGTTTTCGGATGTTAATTTAAAGTTCACACCGGGTAACTGTTACGGTGTAATTGGCGCAAACGGCGCAGGGAAATCAACCTTTTTACGGATCATTTCCGGTGATTTGGACGCCACAAGGGGATCAGTCCTGATGGGTACAGGCGAACGTCTTTCAGTACTGAATCAGAACCACAATGCTTTTGACGAATACTCGGTTCTGGACACTGTTTTGATGGGTCACAGCGAACTGATCCGCATCATGAAAGCGAAAGATGCCTTGTATGCCAAAACTGATTTCACAGAAGAAGACGGACATCTTGCGGCCAAGCTCGAAGACGATTTTGCCACCATGAACGGATGGAATGCCGAAAGCGATGCCGCCGGTTTGCTGAGCGGTTTGGGGATCAAGGAAGACATGCATTACACGCTGATGAAAGACCTGAACGGTAAAGAAAAAGTACGTGTTCTGCTTGCTCAGGCCCTGTTCGGAAATCCGGATAACCTCCTGCTCGATGAGCCTACCAACGACCTTGACCTTGAAACCGTACTTTGGTTGGAAAACTATTTAGCCAATTGCCAGAATACCGTGATCGTTGTTTCGCATGACCGTCACTTTTTAGATAACGTGTGTACCGATGTGGTCGATATCGACTTCGGTAAAATCCGCACTTTCTCCGGAAACTATACGTTCTGGTACGAATCGAGCCAGCTGGCTTTGCGCCAGGCTGCCAATGCCAACAAAAAAGCCGAGGAAAAGAAGAAAGAACTTCAGGAATTTATTCAGCGTTTCAGCGCCAACGTAGCCAAGTCGAAACAAACGACCAGCCGCAAGAAAATGATTGAAAAGCTGAAGATTGAGGAAATTGAGCCTTCAACACGCCGCTATCCGGGAATCATTTTTCAGCAGGAACGGGCAACCGGCGACCGCGTACTCAACGTCGAGAACCTATCGTATGTTCAGGACGGCGAAGTGCTGTTTAAAGATATTTCGTTTACCATCGAACGTGGCGACAAAGCGGTGTTCCTGGCCAAGGAAAACCGAGCCATTACCGCATTCTTCAACATCATCAATAAACAGATCGAACCTACCACCGGAACATTCGACTGGGGTGTAACCATCTCAACGGCTTACCTGCCCAACGATGTGACCAACTTTTTTACCAAGAACGAAACGCTTTACGAATGGTTGGGCAACTACTCCACCGACACCAGCGAAAACTTCCTGCGCCAGTATTTGGGTAAAATGTTGTTCTCAGGCGACGACCTGCAGAAGAGCGCCAAAGTGCTTTCAGGAGGCGAAAAAATGCGCTGCATGATTGCACGTATGATGCTGGCTCATCCAAACACGGTGATTCTGGATCATCCGACCAATCACCTGGATATGGAATCGATTCAGGCATTCAACAACAACATGAAAACCTTCCCCGGACAGGTGTTGATGACCGGCCATGACCACGAATTTATCGAATCGGTTTGTTCGCGTGTAATTGACCTGACACCTCGCGGAGCGATCGATAAATACATGGACTTTGAGGATTACCTCACCGACGAAAAGATCAAAGCCCTGCGCGAAGAAAAATACAAATAATCTGTTCTTTACAAGTACTGATCCGATGCTTCGAGTCATCAGATCAGTTGCATAAACAAAAGCCGCCTCCTGATATTTCAGGGGACGGCTTTTGTGCATCCATACTAGTCTTATTGATCCAAATAATCCGGCTATGGGAGGAACTACATCTGCAATTGCCCAATTGAATATTTCGAATAATGCCAAAAGCGATATATCTGAAATCGGGGTAATTATATCTGGGAACTATCAAAGTGGTGTAACAGATAATATTTCTAGTGAAGTAACCGTAATAAAACCAAAGCCTGACGGTGTAATTGCCGGTGGGACTCAATTGTGCTGTGATAATTCTACTGGTTTTGTAAAAGGAAGTGAAAAATACGCATTAAACTTCGATGTTGAATACGCATTAAAAGGAACGGTGGTATCAAATCCAAAAGGCAAAGTTACTTTGAATGTAACCAGCTTTAATAAACCAGATGGAACGATTGACAATGTTGCCCATTACTATACCATCAGAAGCAATGCACTTGCAAGTTTGAATATTACAAGTCCAACAGCAACATTCTCAGGAAAGACGAATATTGCTGAAACCAACCCTACAACCGGAGTTTCAACCTCCTTGGAAGGGAACTGCCAAATGGTACTCGAATTGAAAGATGGACTAGCAACATCGCCGACTTCTATAGATTTGGTTGGAATAACTATTCAACGAAATGGTGGTGGTCTATGGTATTCTAATAATTGGGTAAGTACAAAAACAGTAATGACTGCTATCTGTGGGGAAGGCGATATCAGTGTAACCCGAGCTCCTACAGATTCATTAAATAAGGCTGCTTTTATTATCGAAGAAATTGCACCTGTCGTTCCGGTTGAACCTACCCTCCGCGCTTATCCTAATCCGTTTACCGAACGCTTAAACATTGAGTTTAGTTCGGCAACCGATACGCAAGCGAAACTGGAGATTTACAGCATAACCGGCGCTAAGCTGACGAACTTGTTTGATGCCCAGGTTAATGGTGGCGAATTGTATAAGGTTGAATACGTACCAAATTTGGTTAGCAGCCAGATGGTGTTCTATCACCTGACTATGAATGGAAAAACCCAGGTAGGCAAAGTGGTTTACCAGGAAAAATGATAATCTCTAGCATTTAAAAGGTGGATGACAGTCCGGATAAATGACCGGCTGTTAATTAAGACAGGTGCCCGAAAAGGTGCCTGTCTTGTTTTGCCAGATGCCCATATATTGCAACAATTACCTCAAATAAACCAAAAGATGACAACTGCAACCGAAACCAAGAATTAAAATCACTGGACTATACTCAGGATATGGAGTATAGAATAGATAAAAATCAGATTTTAGATTATTAAACGTTTATTTTTATTGCGTACGTAGAAATTAACTTCTGTAGCCCTTTCTCTAACACAAAGCATCAGAACATCCTAAATAACTGATTGAATTGCAGTTTCAGAAATCATCACACCAATTGCTTAACAATCAAGAAACATTGCATTTGCAACATTAATGTTTTATAGCACAAAATTTAAGGTTCGATTAACACTTATCTGAATCGGTCGCCCTATCTTTGTAACGTTATCACATTTCATAAGTTAGGTTTGATTAGTTTTATTGGTTTAGTTAGTTTAGTTAGGTTTAGTTAGGTTTAGAGAAAGGGTAGATTAGAGAATCTATCCTTTTTTCTTTTTTAATAGCTTCCAATTACAATCACAAACAGTTCACCGAAAAATTTGCGCAACTTTCCCAATTCAATGATTATCCGGATGACAAAAACAATCCACTAAATGATCGTTTATCATGCCAGTTGCCTGCATATGTGAATAAACAATAGTTGATCCAACAAATTTAAATCCCCTTCTTTTTAAGTCCTCACTAATACGATCTGAAAGTTCGGTTTTGGCAGGTATTTCAGACAATTTTGTCCAACGATTAACAATTGGCTGGTGATTAACGAATCCCCAGATGTAGCAATCGAAACTACCAAATTCTTCAACCACTTCGAGAAAATGTTGAGCATTTGTTATACTTGCTTCAATTTTCATTCGGTTGCGAATAATGCCTGTATCCAACATCATCGCTTCTACTTTTTTCTGATCAAAACGAGCCACTTTTTGAACATCAAAATTCTCGTAAGCGATCCTAAAGGCCTCCCGCTTTTTCAGGATAGTAATCCAGCTTAAACCTGCCTGCATACCTTCGAGAATTAAAAACTCAAATAGCTTTTGATCATCATGCAGAGGTTTTCCCCATTCATCGTCGTGATACTTCGAATAAATTTCACTTTTTTGAGCCCACTCGCACCTGTTTGTCATATTCAGTTCCCCATTAAATATTCATATTCTGGCAATTAAGAACAATATATAAAATACAATTTGAGTATCTTACATTTTCCGGATTGTATACCAAGGTTAATCTTTTCAAAAAATAATTAAAATTCGCAAAAGAAATCCATTTCGGCTAAAATATTATTTTTACTATGTATAAATTGCACCGCATGAAACGAATGTGCTGCGGAGTTTTTCATTAAAAAAAAATAGCGGCATAAAAATAGAGTAAAAAGCAGTTTATAAGTGGAAACCTCCTGTCGTTTGAGTTCCATGAGAACGAACATCATTTCAGTATATTAATACCAACATTTTCGAATGAGAAAACTCATAGTCATACTTTTAATTCTAAGTTCAACCCAGGTTTTTAGCCAATTGAACATCAACTATTACATGGAGGTAGGCGAAACCCGGATACAGATTGGCAATTACGTCGGTGCAATCGAGAATTTCAACATCGTCATCCGGTTTAAACCCCACTTACCAGAGCCTTATTATTACAGAGGAGTGGCCAAGCATCAGCTCGAAGATTTTCGAGGCGCTATTAAGGATTACGACAAAGCAATCGAAATAAAGCCCTTTTATCCTGATGCTTTTATGTACCGGGGACTGGCTTATCTCGAACTTAACGACTTCGCAAAATCAATTGCCGATTACAATAGGGCAATTGAGCTCAATCCGAACGACGCAAACATTTACAACAATCGTGGGATTGCAAAAATATCGATGAAAGATATTGACGGAGCAATTGCTGATTATGACAAGGCACTCAAGATCAACCCAAAATTTACCAATAGCTACATCAATCGAAGTAATGCGTTGTTAATGAAAAAAGATTTTCGGGGAGCAATTAAAGATCTCAACCAGGCAATTTTGATCAGGCCTCACTATGCCAATGCGTATTTGCTGAGGGGATTAGCCCGATTCGAGTTCAACGATTATGCTTCAGCCCTGCGCGATTTTGACCAGTGCCTGAAACTCGATCCTCAAAATGCAAACGCATACAATAACCGGGGAATTGTAAAACAAAAGCTTGAAGATTTTAAAGGGGCGATTAACGATTATAATTTGGCGTTGCAACTCGATCCAACCATGGCAAATGCCTATATGAACCGCGGAATAGCCAAAGAAAATCTAAAGCTCCCGGGCTACAATGAAGATTATGCCATTGCAGCGAAATTGGATCCAAAATTTGCATTTAACCCAAAAGACGTTGATTACAGCGCTTTAGCCCAGGCTAAGAAAAAGGCTGGCCAACCGAATCAACAAAGTCAGGCACAGCCTCAAAATCAGGCACAACAAACTACAAATCAAACTTCTACTACTCAAAATAGCGGAACTACAGCACAACAAACTCAGACTGATCAGGAGAAAAATGCCGAACCGAAAAAAGAGACCAAAGAAGAAAGAGACAGAAGACGGTATAAACTTGCATTAGCTGATGCCCGGAATCTACCAGCAGATAAAGATGAAGTGATTGATGACGGACGTGTTCAAAACAAAAATATCGTGATTGATTTGCAACCTATTTTTGTTCTATCGTCACACACTAAAAACTCATCAGACTACGAGCAGACTCAATATTACAACTCTGAATTGGAGACAATTAACAATTACAACAATTACGACCCAGTGGTTAGCATCTCGAACAAATCTGCCGATAATAAGAAGGACACGTACAAAAACTATATTTTATATTTCAACGAAAGGATAAAAACCAATAGCAAAGAAAGCTTAAACTACCTGAGCCGGGGTATTTTCTATTGCCTGATTGATGACTATACCAGCTCGATGAACGATTTGCAAAAAGCGATTGACCTGAACGGAAAAAATGCGCTGACCTTCTTTTCGAGAGCCAATTGCAGGCTGAAAATAGCTGATTTGATCGACCAGATTAAATTAAACTCTGATTTGATCAAAATTCCTTTAAAGAACGATCCAAAGCAAAAAAGCGAAACAATTACTGAAACTTCAATCGATTATACTGATGTAATGAATGACTATGCCAACTGCCTGAAAATTAATCCGCAGTTTCCATATGCTTATTATAATCAGGCCTTTGTAAAATGCAAAATGCGCGATTACGAAGGCGCTTTGGCCGATTTGAATAAAGCCATTGAGATTGAGAAAGACTTTGCTGAAGCTTATTTTAACCGCGGATTAACCAAAATTTATCTCGACGATATCGAAGGTGGCGCCATGGATTTGAGTAAAGCCGGAGAATTGGGAATTCAGGATGCCTACAATATCATTAAACGGTATTGCAATTAACCGTATCTTCGCAACGAGTATAAAAAACAACCAGCAAAGCAATGCAATTTGCCAACCAACCTCTCGCTGAACGCCTGCGCCCGGCTACTTTAGATGATTACATCGGGCAGGAACACCTGATTGGTGAAGGAGCTGTTTTGCGCAAAATGATCGAGTCTGGCAAAATTTCATCCTTCCTGTTATGGGGACCTCCGGGGGTTGGAAAAACAACTCTGGCCAAGATTATTGCCAATACGCTCAACCGGCCATTTCACACCTTAAGCGCCATTAATTCAGGAGTTAAAGACATTCGCGATGTGATTGAAAAAGCACAGCGAAATCAATTTTTCAACCATCCAAATCCCATTCTTTTTATCGATGAAATTCATCGTTTCAGCAAATCGCAGCAAGATTCGCTTTTGGGAGCTGTTGAGCAAGGAATAGTTACTTTGATTGGCGCGACAACCGAAAATCCATCGTTCGAGGTAATCTCGCCGCTTTTATCGCGCTGTCAGGTTTATGTACTGAAACATCTGGATAAAAAAGACTTGCTGAAAATTATCGAGATGGCTTTTACAAGAGATACCTTCCTTAAAACAAAAGACATCCGGCTGGAAGAAGATGAGGCTTTACTGCGATTTTCAGGCGGTGATGCCCGGAAACTACTCAATGTACTTGAACTAGTTGTCAATGCCGAAGAAGGCGACCAAATAACAATCACCAACGAAAAAGTAATCGACCGCCTCCAGAACAACATGGCCATTTACGATAAAAACGGCGAAATGCATTACGACATTATCTCCGCGTTTATCAAAAGTATGCGAGGGAGCGACCCTGATGCCTCGGTTTATTGGCTTGCGCGCATGATTGAGGGCGGCGAAGACGTTAAGTTTATCGCACGACGGATGTTGATTTTGGCTGCTGAAGATATTGGTTTAGCAAATCCCAACGCATTACTGTTGGCACAAAGTACTTTCGACGCAGTTCATAAAATAGGCTATCCAGAAGCTCGCATTATTCTCTCGCAATGCGCTATTTACCTGGCAACTTCGGCAAAAAGCAATTCGGCTTACACAGCCATTGACGATGCGTTAGCATTGGTAAAATCAACAGGCGACCTGCCGGTACCGCTACATATCAGAAATGCCCCGACTAAATTAATGAAAGAACTGGGCTATGGAAAAGACTATAAATATGCCCATTCGTACGAAAAGAACTTTGCTGAACAGGATTTTCTGCCTCAGGAAGTAAAAAAACACCGGTTTTATAAACCACAAAATAATCCGCTGGAAATAAAAATTCTGGAACGCCTCAAAAGCCTTTGGGGAAAACGGTACGAAAAATAGCTTCTTCCCTTGTTGTTACCTCTAATTACGTTTGACATTTACATATAATATCAAAGAAATAATTACTACAAAAGAAGGTTTAATACAAAAATTCTTCCCAAAAGTAGGGTAACTACTCATCATATCGGATATCAGTCAAAAAATGGTTAAACACACTTTTATTTGATTTCAAATGATCAAATTGACTGCTTCATATTACAATTTTATTGCAACCGACTGCAGAAAAAAGAGTAGTTTCGTACCACCTATCAGTAAACTATGAACCAGATTAAAAATACATTAATGAATTTAAATCAAGTGTCTTTATCCGATTTGGATAGAGTCACTCTTATGAATCGAATTGATCAAAAATTTTGTTTGCACAAAACTCACCTGCCTGCTGTTCTGGAAACCATCAAAAATCATTATTCTGTTTTATCCATCGAAGGAGAAACTATTTTCAACTACGACAATACATATTTCGACACTCCTGATAATCAAATGTTTCTGAATCATCAGAATGGCAAACTAAATCGCTTTAAAATCAGGCTCCGGAAATATGTGCAAACCGACGATCACTTTCTGGAAATAAAATTCAAGAATAATAAAGGACGTACAATTAAGAAACGTATCGAAAGAGAAGATTTCAATTCTGACTTTACGAATGATGAACTGAGCTTCATCAGCACCATGACAAGCTATTCAGGATTACAGCTAGAACCTAAAATCAGGAGTTATTTTAATCGTTTTACCTTGGTTGACAAGGATTTTACTGAGCGGGTAACCGTTGATCTGTTTCCCGGATTCAAGAACCACGAAAAGGAAATCGTTTTGAACAACCTGGTTATTATCGAGATAAAGCAAAGTAAAGCAGCCAGGCCGCCGATGATAGTTAACGTAATGAAGGAAAGCAAAATCAGGAAACAGGGATTTAGCAAATATTGCATTGGGCGCTCCTTACTCGAAGAAAATATTAAAAAGAACAATTTCAAATCGCTGCTAATCAAGATCAGAAAAGAATATCACAACTAAATTACTATCTATGCTCTTATCAACCATTCTGTTACAAATTGTGTCCACCGCCGACGACGTGAAGTTCTTCGGCATCAAACTAATTAATACCGAAGACTTTCTATCGCTTTTAACCCGATTTTCGCTTAACCTGATCGTGATAATTGCCATTGTAGTTGGGTTATACGCAAAAACCAGCAAGCGTAAAGATTTCTATTTCAGCTACATTGCTGTAAGCATGGTTATTTTCCTGCTTTGCTTTTTGCTTGTAAGTGTTAAAATTGAACTTGGATTTGCACTTGGATTATTCGCCGTTTTTGGCATTATCCGTTACCGAACCGATGCCATTCCAATCAAAGAAATGACCTACCTGTTTGTTGTTATTGCCATATCAGTAATTAACGCTTTGGCCAATAAAAAAATTAGTTACGCCGAACTGATTACAACTAACTTACTAATCGTTGTTGGATTATACATTCTGGAAAAAATCCTGAATCTGCGCCAGGAAATCATGTACCGGATACTTTACGAAAAAGTTGAAAACGTACAGGTTGGACGTGAAGAAGAGTTATTGGCCGACCTGAAACTGAGAACTGGAAAAAACATCAAACGATTTGAAATTGAACGCATTGACTTTCTAAGAGACGTTGCTTATATCAATATATTTTTCGACCTCAACGGCAAAAAACCGATAAATGAAGAGAACTAAAATACTTCTGATCATTCTGTCGATTCTGACTGGGCTTTCAGGATATGCGCAGAATAGCCCATCAACCTGGGTCGAGTTGGAATTCAGCAAAAAAATAATCAAAAATCTCAAGGTCGAATTTAATCCTGAATTGCGGCTTCTGGGTGATTTTAAGATGGATACCTATATTCTGGAAGGTGGACTTTCGTACAAATTGCACAAATACCTCACTGTTGCCGGATATTACCGATACGAAAACGAATGGGATTACAAAAACAGCACAGGCGCCTATAAAGGTCAAGTTTCGTCAAACCGGATTGCACTCGATGCCAAAACAGGATTCGAACTAAACCGCTTCGATTTCCAGTTCAGGCTAAGGTATACCAATGGAGCTGATTTTGATCAAACAACTGACGACAAAGCTTCTTATTTCAGGTATCGGGCAAAAATAGATTACGATATCAAAGGAAGTAAATTTGTCCCGTTTGTTTCGGTTGAAGCCTTTCACGATTTGATTTTAGGCGATGTTGACAAAGTTCGATATACCGCTGGACTGAATTTCCCGATTAACGACCACCATGAACTTGGCTTGTTTTACCGATTGCAGGATTATTCAGAAGTTGATAAAGAAAGCATGAATATCCTGGGGATTGGCTATAGCTTGAAATTTTAGTACAAATAAAGTATCAATTCAAACTAAATATTACACGGAAGCTGGACTTGGATGAGTTCTGCTTCCGTTTTTTTGTTCTAAGCACTTAAATGGATTATCTTCGTATCAAAATTATAACTGATGATACCCAAATTAAAATACGAAAACTCTAATTTCCTTTTATTAGCCGGACCTTGTGCCATTGAAGGCGAGCAAATGGCAATGGAAATTGCTGAACGAATTGTAAAAATCTCAGAGAAACTCCAGATTCCTTACATTTTCAAGGGATCGTACCGCAAGGCAAATCGCTCAAGACTCGATTCGTTCTCCGGAATTGGGGATGAAAAGGCCCTGAAAATTTTACGGAAAGTTAGCGAAACATTCGACATCCCAACTGTAACAGATATCCATACAGCGCAGGAAGCCGCAATGGCCGCCGAGTATGTTGATATGCTGCAAATACCTGCATTTTTGTGTCGTCAGACCGATATTCTGATTGCTGCTGCCGAAACCGGAAAAGCCGTTAACATTAAGAAAGGCCAGTTTTTATCGGCCGAAGCGATGAAATTTGCAGTGACCAAAGTACGCGAAAGCGGCAATAACAATGTATTCTTAACCGAGCGCGGCTCAACCTTCGGATACCACGATTTAATTGTTGATTACCGCGGAATTCCGGAAATGCAACGCAATAATTGTCCGGTTATACTCGATATTACCCACTCCTTACAACAACCCAACCAATCGAGCGGAGTTACCGGAGGGCAACCCCAATTAATTGAAACCATTGCCCGAGCCGGCATTGCTGTTGGTATTGACGGTATCTTTATCGAAACGCACCCAGATCCGGCCAACGCAAAATCGGACGGTGCGAATATGTTGCAAATTGATTTACTCGAAGGATTATTAACCCGACTTGTTCAACTCAGGCAAGTTGTTAAAACATTCTAAAATGGAAACCAGACGAAATTTTGTAACGAAAATTGCTGCCGGAATGGCTGCAACCGGGTTTGTTACTGTTCCAAGATATTCAAATGCCAGCGAAGTCCCTATAAAAAACACGTTTGTACATCATGTGTTTTTCTGGTTGAAAGAACCTGCGAATACTGAGGCTAGGAAACAATTTGAATTGGGATTGCAGAACCTGATCAAGGTTCCGCAAATTCAATCGAGCCACATTGGAACTCCGGTAGAATCGCCACGCGAAGTAGTCGACGACTCATTTACCTATTCGTACATGGCTTTTTTCAAGAGCAAAGAAGATCAGGAAACCTATCAAACGCACCCGATTCACCTTAAATTTATCGAAGATTGCCAACACCTTTGGGAAAAGGTTACTGTGTACGATGCCATGTAAAACAGATTAAAAAACCGCTGCAAAGCAAGATCTAATACCGTTTCCTTTTAATCAGTTTAACGTGTTTTATACGGACATCGTTAACCGGACGATCATCCGACTTTCGGGTTTCTACACCGGCGATCTGGTCAACAACATCCATTCCCTTAAAAACTTCGCCAAATACAGTGTAGTTTTGGTCGAGATGTGGACTACCACCAATGGTTCGGTAAACCTGCCTTTGCTCTTCAGGAATGTGATAAGAAGCCATTGAGGTCATCTCCTTTTTCGCCAGTTCATTTAGCCTGGCTTCGAATATTGAAAGACTGTCATTTTTAACTTCCGAAGCACCCAATTTCCGTATTTTCAGAACCAAATTCTGATTTTCAGGATTCCTGACAACCTTATTATAAGCCAGATAATAATTGATTCGTTTCTCGGCAACATTAATCATGCTGTCGGTCATTGCTTTCCGCTGGATGAAAGTAAACTGAGTGCTACTGGATGCCTGTTCCGGGTTTTCCAGATCACCCATACGTGCTGCATTAACCGCTCCCCGTTTATGAAAATATGTTGAATTTATTTCTGCCGGAATAACATAAGGCAACTCACCATCACCTAACCCTGCATTGGTTGGTGCATTTTTACTATCCGGATCTCCTGTTTGGATCAAAAAATTGTTGATGACCCGATGAAAGAGAATACTATCATAAAAACTCTGATTGACAAGCTTAAGAAAATTATTCCGGTGAATTGGCGTTTCATCGTAAAGTCTGAAAATTATCGAACCTTTATCTGTTACCAACTCAATATCGCGCTTAATGTCGCGTTTTCTAACTCCGTCGGCAACCCAAGGATTGCATCCATATAGTGTCAATAAGAAAATTACTATTGTAGCAAATCGATTCATAAATCATGTGATAAGGTTGTTTAAATATGACGCATCAATGCAAAGCCTTAATGAAAAAATAAATAGGCCATCAGTATTGCAACCGTGGCTCCTACAAAATCAGCAATTAAAGCGCATGTCAGCGAATAGCGAGTGTTTTTTATTCCAACAGATCCAAAATATACAGCTAGAATATAGAACGTTGTATCAGAAGAACCCTGAATGGTACAAGCCACACGCCCTATAAACGAATCGGCCCCATACATTTTCATGGCATCAACCATCATCCCCCTTGAACCACTTCCACTCAACGATTTCATCAAGGCTGTTGGCAGTGCCGGAATAAAATCGGTGTTGATACCTAATTTTTGAAAGCACCAAGCGAAGCCGGAAATGAACCATTCCATTGCTCCTGAAGACCGAAAAACACCAATTGCAACCAATATTGCAATTAGGTATGGAATAATCATAACAGCCGTTTGAAAGCCATCCTTTGCTCCTTCAATAAAAGTATCATAAACATTAACCTTCTTTCGCAGTGCAAGCAAAATAAAGCCAATTATAATGGAAAATATAAACAGGTTGCTCGAAACACTCGATATTGTCTGAATCTGTTCCTTCGGTAATCCGGAGAAATACCATATTATTCCTGAGATAAAAACAACAAGGGCTCCTACGTAAGAGAGAATAGTTTTATCGAGTAAATTGATTTTCTGATGCCAGGCGACAGCCATTAAACCAGCCAAAGTAGAGCAGAATGTAGCAATCAGTACCGGGATGAAAATATCAGACGGATTAACAGCACCAAGTTGAGCCCGGTAAACCATGATACTGATAGGAATAATGGTGAGACCTGATGCATTTAGTACCAGAAACATGATTTGAGCGTCCGAAGCAGTATCTTTGGATAAATTACTTTCCTGCATCTCTTTCATTGCTTTTAAACCCATTGGGGTAGCAGCATTGTCGAGGTTTAGCATGTTCGCCGCAATGTTCATCATGATTGAGCCATATGCCGGATGGTCTTTCCCAAGCGATGGGAAAAGCTTGTTAAAGAAAGGGCCGACCATTTTGGAGAAAATCTTTACAATTCCACCCTTCTCCCCTATTTTCATTATACCCATCCACAGCGTTAAGACTCCTGTAAGACCAAGCGAAATTTCAAAACCGGTTTTTGCCATGTCGAAAGCAGAGGTCATCATCTCAGGGAAAATATTCATATCTCCCAGAAAAATGAGTTTAGCCAAACCGATTACGAACGACACTACAAAGAAAAAAATCCAGACGTAATTCAGTGCCATGGGAATAAATTAGGTATTTCGGACTAAATATAATTAAAAAAGAGGCCGCTACATACAAAATGCAGCGGCCTCCAATATTAAATTAAACTAACTATTAGTAACCAGTATTTTGTTTTAAAACACCAGGTTGCAGGTCCAATTGAGATTGTGGAACAGGTTGATATTTATCCTTTTCATCAAAAGTAGCACCTTTCATTACGTTTGGTCTAATCCTTAAGTCAGCAACTGCAAAAGCTTCCAAAGTAGCTTTCATGTTAACACGCATACCTTCAGGTAATTTATCCCAACGTCTCAGGTCGAAGAAGCGATTTCCATCAGTTCCAAATTCCAAACGATTTTCCCACTGAACAGCTCGCATGGCTTCGTTTTTATTGGCAAAGGTGGTATAAGTACCTACTTTATAATTAGCCGCAGGTTTAGTGAAATCAACAAACTTTTTCCATTCGTCGCCCACATTGATATCTTTTGAAGGAAATGAATAGAGATTGACCTTACCCATAACAACCTCTTTACCTGCTCTTTCACGAACCATATTAACATATTTCAATGCCAAAGCTAAATCGCCTTCATAAGCAGCCACTTCGGCACGCCATAAGAGAATATGAGTCAAACGGAGGTAACGCCAGTTATTGGCACAAATACCAGTCTGCCAACCAGTAGTGGTTGACAAGCTACCCCTTTCTGATTTATAAAATAATGTTTTTTCAACAGTTACATAAGGGCCGCCCCATGATTGGTCACGAATCCAGTCAGCGCCACGCATAATACCCCAATCCATGAATGGGAGTCCTCTCCGACCCATGGTAAAATCAATACGAGGGTCCAGCAAATCGGTAGCAGGAATAAATTCATCTTTAGAGGCAATTCCCTGATCATTTTTCAAATCTGTGTTATTAAAGGTATCAAACAACGGTAAACCGGCAGCATCAACTTTAAATGCATTAGCCAGGTTTTGTGTTGGCTGATGGAAACCGCAGCACATATTTAATTCAGGGGCATAAGGCGCATTTAAACCAATACCCATTTCACCATTCAACGATTCGTTGATGTCATTCACATTTCTTTGAATTTCGAAGATTGATTCTGAATTGTTATTTGTAGCAATCCGGTAGTTATCGAAGAATTTAGTAGCAAGAGTGAATCCACCGTTCGTAATAATATCGTCTAACAAAGGTTTTGCACTTGCATAATCCAATACTTGCATGTAGGCGCGGGCAGCCAGAGCTTTTGCAGCCCATTTGGTTGCACGACCAGGTTGTGACTGTTTAGCAGGAAGATTAGCTGCAGCAAATGCCAAATCGTCTTCGATGAATTTCAAGACAGCACCGGCAGCATTGTCATTGCTAATCGTATTGGCAACATCAACCTTATCTTCAGTGATTAATGGAACTTTATCGCCAAACACCAACCAGCTTTCGAAATAATACATGCCCCTCAAAAAGCGTGCTTCAGCTTTTAATTCGGTTGCTGTTGCAGCTGCTAACGAAGGAGTTTTAGCAATTACATTCAAAACAGTGTTACAACGGTTAACACCCATACCAATATTCAATACCCATTTATCCGCAGGGTAATTGTTGGTGGTTTGAACGTCCCAACGTTCAATTTCATTAACTGGAATCTGATCACCTTCGTTTGAACCCTTGGCTGCATCGTCAGATGCTACCGATCCGTATGTCCAGTTTGTGATGGATGCTCCCCAACTAACGGTCCATAAAGCTGATCCTTTAACCATACTGTAAGCTCCGGTCAACAAAGCGTTAACTCCTTTTTCTGTATAGAAATCATTTAAGGATGCCGAACCTTGTGTCCCCTTGTCCAAAAATGAATCTGCGCATGAAAAAGACATAGCCGTTAAAAAACAGGTAGCCACTATTATTGATAGTTTTTTCATATCATCTTTTGTTTAAAATTAATACTATTCTCAATTAAATTACAAACCAAGAGTCAAACCCAATGTGATCTGTCGTGGTGTTGGCCATGATCCTTTGTCAACTCCCATACGGTTACCTTCGCCAGCAGTATTTGACAAGGTATTTACTTCAGGGTCAAGACCTCTGTACTTAGTCATAGTAAACAAGTTAGTAGCCTGAACATACAAACGCAGGCTTTTAAGTTTTATCTTACTTAATACGTTATCCGGTAATGTATAGCCCAATCTCATTGTTTTTAATCTCAGGAAAGATGCATCTTCGATAAAAGCAGTAGATGCTTGTTGGGATTCAGCTGCACCGTCGAGCATAGGTAAACGGGCACCAGTATTGGTTGGAGTCCATGAATTATAAAGGGCATCTTTGCTTAATCCTCCGTCAAATTGGCTATAGTCGATCCAGCGGCTTACATAGTTGATCATGTCATTGCCGTAACTTCCGTAGAAGAACATATTCAAATCGAAGTTAGAATATCCCAAATCAACGTTTAAACCTCCAACAAACTTAGGATGAGGATCGCCGATAAAAGTACGGTCTTTGTCCAAAGTAATTTTACCGTCACCGTTTAAATCGCGGTATTTTAAGTGCCCCACTTTGGTGTAGGTATCACCATACTTAGGTGCTGCAGCTGCTTCGGCAGCTGTCTGAATAATACCGTCAGAAATTAAACCATAGAACATTGGATAAGCCATACCTGAAGTGGCACGGGTATATTCAACCTGACGTTCTGAATATCCAACAACTTCTTTTAAATTGTTTGAAAGTGAAACGACTTCGTTTTTGTAGTGCGACCAAGTAGCATTTACTGCATATGTCAGTTTACCAGCCATAGCCTTGTTGTGGTAACCAATTTCGATGTCAATACCGGTATTTTTCATCTTACCAATATTCACAAAAGGAGCTTGCGCTATACCCATAACCTGAGGAATACTCAAGCGATAAAGCATATCCGAAGTATTTCTTTGCCATACATCGATAGATGCAGTCAGTTTTTTATTCAACATCGATGCATTAACACCCGCGTTAATTGTTTGGGTAGTTTCCCAGCTCACATCGGGGTTTCCTTTTGTTGAAGGTTCAAATCCGGCAGTTGCAGAGGTTGGAGATCCATTTAAGTTGTAAGCTGCGGTATATCCATTGGTTCCAAAGGTTGAATACATGTTGTATTCTCCGATCTGGTCGTTACCCGATTTACCCCAGCCTGCTCTAACTTTAAGGAGATCTAACCATGTTTTTGAACCAGCCATAAAGCTTTCCTTGCTCACTTCCCAAGCGGCAGAAGCGGCAGGGAATACTCCGTAACGATTGTCTGCTCCAAACCGTGAAGAACCGTCACGACGAACTGTAGCTTCGAAGAAATATTTTCCCATCAAGTCGTAATTGGCTCGACCAAACTGTGAGAACAAAGCCCATGATGATGCGTTACCATCATTTATTTTATTAGATTCTCCTGAAGCAAGTTGCATATAACTAGGTGTCAGGGTAAAATACTGGCTACGTCCGGCAGTTAACCATTGGTAATTACTGTTAACAGCTTCTGTTCCTAAAACTATATTAATTGAATGAATGTCTTTAAAGGTCTTGTTAAAATTAATTGTATTCGACCAGTTCCATAAAATTGAATAGTTTGATTCAATACCTAAACCGGCAGTTGTGTTAGGTTCAGCAACCCAATAGTTTGGCAAGGTATAATTTTTGGCATTCCACTGCCCCATATTGTAGCCAAATAAACTTTTAACTGTTAAGCCTTTCATCAAGGTAGCTTCACCGTAAATGTTGCCAAGTACCCTGAACCATTTGCCATTGTTATCTTTCGCATTATACAACTGAGCCACAGGATTAACAGCATTTCCGGTTCCAGGTGCTTTTGTTCCAGCAAAATTACCCTGAATGTCATATACCGGAACAATTGGCTGCATGCGGTAGGCCATCGAAATGGCATTACCTTCACCGTTGTTTGAAAAGTCTCCATGTTGATCGATCATAATAGCTTGCAATGATTCGCCTATTTTCAAGAAGTTTCCAAACTTGGTGTCGGAATTCACACGAAAATTGTACCGTTTGAAGTTGGTATATTTCAGAAAACCTTCTTCGCTCAAATAATTTCCTGACATAGAATAGGTGGATTTCGCTCCACCACCAGAAATTGAAAGGTCGTACTCCTGAATAATACCAGTTTGATAAATTTCATCAAACCAATTAGTTCCATTCTTGTTCGCTTTGTATATCTGGTTATCAGGATAACTATATTTAGCCGCAGCAGTCGAAGGATCTCCTTCCTTGGCACCAGCAGGCAAAACATAATCAGGAATTACCGGAGTAACGCCCTTGCCATATTGTTTAGAATCAGGGGCATTACCCTTATTCTTTGCCATCAGCCAAACAGCCTGCCCAAATTCATCAGTATTCAACATATCGTATTGATTAGTCGCCTGAGACAGCCCTGTCCGAACAGACAAGGTTATGCTTGGTTCCTGATTTTGACGTCCGTGTTTTGTTGTAATCAAAATTACACCATTCGCACCACGGCTACCATAAATAGCCGATGAAGAAGCATCTTTTAATACAGAAATCGACTCAACGTCGTTAGGGTTAATATTATTACCCGGACCTACCGGAACACCGTCTATAACATATAATGGATCGGCATTGTTAATTGTACCAATACCATGGATACGAATGGTTGCATCAGAACCAGGAGTATTTCCAGAAGTAACAGTTACTCCGGATACTTGACCCTGCATACGGCTTACCACACTTGGTGCACTCGAAATTTTCATCTGTTCATTAGAAACAGTTGATATAGAACCGGTTATTTCTTCCTTTTTACGAGTACCGTAACCAACAACTACAACTTCATCAACACCAATGGTTTCAGAAACCATGGTAACATTGAAAACAGTTTGAGTACCGATTTCAAATTCCTGGCTTTTCAAACCAATGTATGAAATGCTTAACGTTTTTGAAGATGATGGAGCTGAGAAAGAGAATTTACCATCCATGTCGGTAATGGTACCGTTTGTTGTTCCTTTTACAACTACAGTAACTCCAGGTATCGGAGCACCGTCTTCACCAATAACCTTTCCGGATAGGTTTTTTTGTTGCGCAAAAGAGGTAAGTGCAAAAAAGCAGGAGAAAAACAGCAATGCTGAAATTCGCCACATACCCTTTAATTTACTTTTTTTCATAAATTTTAATGTTTAATTTGTGGTAATTACGTGATTAAAAACAACTTGATTAAAGAAATTCGAATGAATGACTTCTGGATTCTTTAATTTCAGAGATTTACATAGGCATTTAGTTTATATGAATAATTTGGTTCGTTACTCCTCTGTTAAACTCCCGCTGGAGTTTTGTTTAACTAAATGCAAACATCAAAACATGAAAAATCAGCCGAAAGGCCCGTGAAATTTTTGAAAAAGAAAAGACCAGTTATATCGGGTAGTAGTATGATATAAAAAGTCAGATCATTAAAAATAACCAGTTTTTTCGATCTTGTTTGTGTTTGCGTGAGTCAATTCAGTTTTTGCGTGATTGAATTAACGACACTAAGGTATGGTAAAATTGACAAGAGTGGTTAATGTTAATATGTGTTAAAAAAAACATTTTCCCGACTAGTAGAATTCTCAAAGCCTTTTTGAAAGACTTACAGCGCCTACAACACACATATTCATCTCATTTACTGCACTTTATATTGAATAACAATCATCAACTTCACTTTACGTCAATAGAATCTGGTGACCGAAATCCAGGAAAGTATTTTATTTTTCATTTTTTTCAGCGGAAATACTAAAAAAGGGTAAGAATCATGTAAACGCGACACGATTCTTACCCTTCAGGATTGATTGGATCCTTTATTTTCGACAAAAAATCCAACAAACTAATTATAATGATTACATCGGTATTTCATTTTCACCTTTGACATAACCAAAATTGGCCAGGATTCCTCCATCAACATAAAGAATATGTCCGTTCACAAAATTACTGGCTTTTGAAGCAAGGAAAAGGGCTGCATTAGCCACATCTTCAGGCTCTCCCCAGCGTCCGGCAGGGGTGCGTGTCATCACCAAATCGTTGAAAGGGTGACCATTTTCGCGAATAGGGCCTGTTTGTGAAGTTACAATATAACCAGGTCCGATTCCGTTAATCTGGAGATTGTATTTTGCCCATTCGCAACACATGTTGGCTGTTAAAAGTTTCAATCCACCTTTGGCCGAAGCATAAGCCGAAACCGAATTACGACCATAAACGCTCATCATTGAGCACATGTTGATGATTTTACCGGAACGTTTCGCAATCATTCCCGGAGCAACCCGTTTCCCAACAATCAACGGAGCAACCAAATCGACATCAATTACTTGTTTGAAATCATCAATTGGCATATCCAAAATCGGGATACGTTTAATTATTCCTGCATTGTTTACCAAAATATCAACCGAACCGACTTCTTTTTCGATAATCGAAATTCCTCTGTCAACATCAGCCTCATCGGTTACATTAAAAACCAAAGTAAAAACATCAATTCCGTCAGCCTGATATTCTTTTTTGCAATTTTCAAGTCTTTCTTCACTCAGGTCGTTTACACAGATTTTGGCTCCAGCTTTTCCGAGTACTTTACCAATTGCCATTCCAATACCATGAGTTCCACCTGTTATCAGGGCTACTTTTCCGGTTAAATCAAATAATTCGTTCATATTTCTTATTTTATAATTGTTTAAATTCCTGAATTAGTCATAAATGGCATGATCGGCCGGAAAATCCTGGCCGTCCCATATTTTTTTTGAAGTCCAGTCCATTGAAGCATCAGTCCAGAATGGATCACTGGAAGGCAAACCTAAGGGCAATAATCCGACAGAGCAGAGATACAAACTCCCCGTTGAAATGTACGATTCGGCAATATCAGGTTGATGCCCAAAGAATCCGATATGCAGCCAACCATTAGCGTCAAATACTTCCGGAGCTTCAATCATTCGTTGTATAACCGCAGACAAAGCCGACCGGACCTGAGCCGGATTTAGACTATCCGACAAGCGATGTTGCAATGTCATTTGAGCCAACAATTGAAAGGCTCCAAAACGATACGGTAACGAACGTCCGATGGCAGGGAAAGTTCCTTCCGGAGAAATTAAACGTTCCTGAATGTCGGCGTAACGTTTGGCTCGTTTGATAACTGTTTCGGCTGTCTTTTCGTACCTTTTACTATGCTTCATCAATTCGCCCAAAATATCAACCAACATAGGCTGAATTACGAAACTATTATAATAATCCCAGTGAAAATCAGGACCATCACCATACATACCATCGCCTTTGTACCATTCCATGTGCTTTCGGATGGCCAAATCCATTCGCAATTCGTCGTGTTGTTCACCCGCAAAAAGCAAGAAAGCTTCGACCATTGCACTAAACAACAACCAATTGTTATATCCGGGAGTGATTGCCCTACTACTTTTCATAGCCGCAACAAGTTGCTGCTTGGTTGTTTGATCCAGTTGAGCCCACAAAACATTTGGAGCACGCAAAATGGCATGGGCCAGAAATGCGGAATCAACCAACGGCTGCCCTCCTTCGGTGAAATTCATAAAGTCAGGCGACTGCGGATCAACCGCCATTTTCATGCTTTTCTGTGCAAGTAATATGTATTTTTTCCGGAGTTGTCCTTCTTCCGTCTCATCAACGCCCAATTCCAGCCAGGGAGCCATTCCTGCCATTAACCGTCCGAAAGCTTCAAGATAAGTCACCTTTTTGCGATCGGCTTCCAAACCAGGTTTGCACTCAACAGGCATATCCTTCCGAAGTTCTCCCTTACTGAGCGATTCCAATAAAGGTTTGGCAATCCGGATCAGGACATTTAGCCAATATTTTCGATCGACGATTGCAGGAGCAACAACCGGAGTTGTTGCCTGAACCCGAACAGCCAAAGGAGCCAGGCCTAAAATCGATAAAAATTTAAATGCGTTGCGTCGGTTCATGGAGATGTTTTATCTCAATTGATTAGGCTGAACAACATCCATATCGGTGTAGTCCATATTTTCGCCAGCCATACCCCAGATAAAAATATAGTTGCTTGTACCGGCAGCCGAATGTATCGACCAGTTTGGCGAAATTACCGCTTGTTCATTCTGCATCCAGATGTGGCGTGTTTCCTGTGTTTGACCCATGAAATGACAAACAGCCTGACCTTCAGGAACATTGAAATAGAAATATACTTCCATTCGGCGGCTATGAGTATGTGCAGGCATAGTATTCCAAACACTACCGGGGCGCAGTTCGGTCATTCCCATCTGAAGCTGACAAGTTTCAATTACTTTACTAACAAGCAATTGATTGATTTGACGCTCGTTTGAAGTTTGCTGAGAACCCATCTGCAGAACATTGGCATCTTTCAAAGTAATCTGGCGTGTTGGTAATTCTTTGTGCGCTGGAGTAGAATTCAGATAGAAACGCGCAGGCTCGCTTGCACTTTCCGATTTGAAAACAATCTGTTTGGCACCCTTTCCAACGTAAAGCGCTTCTTTAAAATCTACCTGGTATTCGGTTCCATCAACAATTACCGAACCTTTGCTGCCAACATTGATAATACCCAATTCACGACGTTCACAGAAATATGCCGCTTTCATCGGATCAATGGCTGTCAGTTCTAGTGGCGAGGTTACAGGCACAGCGCCACCAGAAATATAACGATCGTAATGCGAGTAAACCAGACGAATCTGGTCGGCTTCCATCACTTTCTCAATCAGGAAATTCTCACGCAATTGTGCGGTATCATACTTTTTAACATCCTTAGGATGTGCGGCAAAACGTTCTTCAAAAATAATTGACATGATATAAATATTTTTAAATTAAAAGATACAGGTTCTTTTCTGAACGGATGGAATATTGTCTTCATTCATCCCAAAACAGATCAAATCGTAGGCAAAGATAAAAGTTATTTACGAATGCGCAATCGATTGCATTTATATTTTAGTTTTAATGTTTAAAAAAGAAATTATTAGCATATTTGTACAAATTACTGAACGATTATGAACAGAAATAAGAATGCCGAACCAACCATTCATGATATTGCCCGCGAACTGGAAATATCTGCTTCTACCGTTTCGAGGGCATTGAATGATAACCCTCGGATTAGCCTGAAAACAAAGGAAAAAATAAAGGCAGTTGCTGATCAGTTGGGGTATCGCCCCAATACTCTTGCATCCAATCTCCGGAATAAAAAATCGAATACAATAGGTATTGTTGTACCCTTAATTAACCGATATTTCTTTTCGTCAGTAATTAGTGGTGTTGAAGATGTAGCATTTAAAGCCGGATATAATGTGGTAATTTCACAATCGAATGATTTAGCTGCCAAGGAAATCAGCATTGTGCAATCTATGTTTTCGAATCGGGTCGATGGACTGATTATTTCTATTGCAATGCAAACCGACACTTTTGACCACCTGAAATTATTCCGGAAAAAGCATATTCCACTAGCCTTTTTCGACCGTGCCGTACCCGAAATTGAGACTGACAAAATTGTTGTTGACGATTTTGCAGGAGGCTTCAGGGTCACTCAGCATTTGATTGATCAGGGATACAAACGAATCGGTCATCTTGCCGGACCACAAAACCTGACCACTTATCTCGACCGGAAAAACGGTTACATCGAGGCGCTTAAAACAAATGGTATTGCTTACGACGAATCATTAATTATCGTCAACACGCTGACCAGCGATGAAGGAGTTCCGGCGATTCAGCAACTGATGAGTTTACCAAACCCACCAGACGCCATTTTTTGCGGAAATGACACGACTGCCCTCAGTGTTATGATTTATCTGCGCGACAAGGGAATCCGGATTCCTGAAGATGTGGGGATTGTTGGTTTCAGTAATGAACCATTTTCTAAAGTTGTTTCACCTTCCATTTCAACTATTGCACAACCTGGATTTTTAATTGGCCAAAAAGCAGCCGAATTGATTATCCGCAAAATCGAAAATAAAGACCGGACTTACCAAACAATCGTACTCCCAACCGAACTGATAATCAGGGAATCATCGAACCGACTGGGTAATCTGCCAAAGTAAAATTTCGGCTTCAATTATGCAAATTGATAAACGGGTTAAAATGAATAACCCGGCTATCAGTGCCTGTTTAATTGATATCACTAATCACCAACTTAAACTTAAAAGAATGAAAATTAAGATTCAACAGATCATTTTCCCGATCATGTTAATGCTTTCATTGTTTGCAAAATCTCAAACTATTAATGAAAATGAGCTTTGGAAAACCATTGAAAATAGGCCATATCCACAGTGGTTCACCGATGCCAAACTGGGAATATTTATCCATTGGGGTCTTTATTCGGTACCAGCCTACGGAGGAAAAGAATCTTATGGCGAGTGGTACCTGAGAGGATTGCAGGTAGGCGATTCGTTGCGTACCAATTTCACGAAAAAGTACTACGGGAACCAGTTTTCATACAACGATTTCGCCCCATTATTTAAAGCCGAATTATTTAATCCGGATGAATGGGCTGATTTATTTAAAAAATCTGGTGCCGGATATGTTGTCATGGTTTCGAAACATCACGATGGTTTTTGCCTGTGGCCCAGCAAATTCAGCCGAAACTGGAATAGCGTTGATGTTGGCCCCAAGCGCGACCTGGTTGGAGAGCTAACAAAATCGGTAAATAAATCGGGCTTAAAAATGGGGTTGTATTACTCGCTTCCGGAATGGAATAATCCATTGCACCGTTGGTATACCGATCCTGACGATAGTATCAGTTCATACGTTGAGAACTATATGATTCCGCAGTTTAAAGAATTAGTCTCGACCTATAAGCCTTCACTTATTTTTACTGATGGTGAATGGAATAATTCAGCCAAACAATGGCATTCAGCCGAATTAATTACCTGGTATTATCAGCTTATGGGCAGCGAAGCCATTGTAAACGACCGTTGGGGCGCGGGCAGCAAAGGTGGTTTTCTTACTCCTGAATACAGTTCAGGAATTAAAGAAAAAGAGCGGCCATGGGCCGAAGTGCGGGGTATGGGCAGATCATTTGGGTTAAACCGCAATGAAAGCTTGGATGCCTATATGACTGAGAAAGAATTGATTCAGTTTTTTGTAAAAGCAGTTGCCAACGGAGGTGGAATGATTTTAAATGTTGGACCCGGCGCCGACGGACAAATTCCGCTACTTCAACAGGAACGCCTGTTGCAGCTGGGAAATTGGCTCAAGATAAATGGGGAAGCAATTTATGGATCGAAAGCTTTCGTTAAATCTGAAGAAGAAAAACCGGTTACCATCAACCGGGTTGACTCAAAAATCGATTTCGACTGGGTGCGGAATTCTCCGGAAAAAGGAATTAAGGAAGATGATTTTACGGCCGAATGGAATGGTTATTTGGTTCCCGACGAAAGTGGTGAATTTGTTTTTGAGCTGAAAGCCGACGATGGCGCCGAGATTTGGATAGACAACAAACTGGTTATTGATCAGAATTATACTTCAGCCAATAAAAACAGCGAGGTAATGGGCGCTAAAACAGGAGAAATCACCAATGGCAAAATGACTTTACAAGCCAACAAAACCTATCCGGTTCGGATTAATTATCAGGAGAAAATACAGAATGCACACATTCATTTGTTCTGGTCGACAAAAGATACGGAGAAGCAACTGATCAGCGACAAGTATTTCTTTCAGGATAAAAACCATGAATTGAAGGGACTAAAAGTAAGCTATCGTTCGATGCAAACCTATCTTTGCTACACCCAGAACACGGGCAATCTTTACGCCATCAGCTTTGAATGGCCCGACAACGAAATTACACTTGCAATACCTAAACCATCAGGAAAAGCAACGATTACCCTATTGGGAACGGATAAAAAACTGCCATGGAAATATGCAAATGGAAAACTAACAATCAACACCTCATCTGTAAAGTATAGCGAGTTACCTTCAACCGTAGCCTGGACTTTTAAAATAGAAAATTTTCAGTAACAATTCCATATAAACAGAAGAGACCATTTTTCGGTACATTACCCTGAAAAATGGTCTCTTCTGTTTTATCCCTAATGGGAGATCTAATTCGTCAACGACAAAATTGCATTTTTTACCGGATGCGATCGATTGAACGGATAAGAGCTTCATCCTTACCAATGGCGCGAATAGCCAGATAATCGATAATGATAGACACCAAAGGTAAAGCTGCACCAAATTTAAAACTGATTAAAGCGCCGCTGAACGAAAGGTAAGTGAAATAGATAAATAATCCGATCAGCGCCACCAGCGCCAGAATAGCAAAAACAATTACCCGTGTTTGACGTGGCCGGTTTTTAAAACTAAAAATGGCAAGACCATGCAAAGCCATAATCACGACCAATAAGACCGGGATAACCATCCCATTTTCTTTCAAAACGCCATCTAATAAGATTCCTTTAAAATTGAACAGGTAAATGGCGCCATCTTTAGCAATTTCTGCAAACGGCAAAAGGAACAAAAGCCCCGCTAACAATACCGAAATAAAGAGATATACAGATTGAATTCGTTGTATCATGAGTTAATTTTTTGTGCAAAAATAAACTTTTTTCAAGGGTTTGATCAAAAAAAGCAATTTGATTTTACGAAACAATTGAATTGAAATAACCTGTTGATTCTATGCTTGATCTGTAAAAATTGATACTTTTGAACAAATTACCTGACCGATAAACCTTGAAATGTATTCAGCAACCTGCGCACTAAAGAAAAGCATTCTGATAATCAGCATGATTATTGGATTCCAGGTGATTCTTCAAGCTCAGGACCCCTATTTTTCACAGTTCTTTATGAACCCGGTTTATATGAATCCATCGTATGCCGGAACGATGAAAGTTCCGAGGGCTGGTGTGCAATACCGCAACCAATGGCCGGGAATGAACAACGCATACACAACTTACTTTGCCTCTTTCGACACTTATCTACCGTCAATAAACAGCGGAATCGGTGTGCTTTTGTACAATGATGTGCAGGGTGATGGCATATACACAGAAACAAGCTTCAAATTCATCTATTCGAAAGAAATCAGGCTCAATAAAGCATGGACAATGTATGGGAGCATTAGTGCTGGCGCCCAAATTAATTCACTGAATTCAAGTCAGTTGATATTTCCGGATGGTTTAGATCCAATTTTCGGACAACATCAGCCAACAGCCGAAACTTTGCCTGACAATAATAACCGATTGTTTCCCGATTTTGGAGCCGGCATTCTTTTCTTCAACGACAAGTATTTCTTCGGCCTTTCGTCCGATCATCTTTCGGAGCCAGATAAAACAGTCTATTCCGGATATTCCAATAAACTACCACGAAAATACACCGCCCATTTTGAGGTCAATGTACCATGGTATAAGAAAGGTCACTGGCGAAAACTTTGCACATTTAATCCGAATTTCATTGTTCAATCGCAGGGAAGCGAGCAAAACATTACCTATGGAGTTTACGGCAACCGGAAAGGTTTCACTTTAGGATTATGGAACCGGCTGACCACGCAGAAAAGTTCTGACGTAATTGTAATGGCCGGATTTATTGGCAAACAACTGAAATCTGCTGTTACTTACGATTTCAACGTCAAAGGCGTTGGATTGCGTTCGCATGGATCAGTTGAGATCTCAATCTCGTTTTTGCTGAAAGATCCAGGAAAGAAAAGCATTTTTCCATTTTATGAAATACCGGGTGAATGGGATATCCGGTGAAGAAGCAGGAAGTCAGGAAAAAGGAGAACGAAATCGGGAGAACGGAAAAAGAAAAAAGTGAAATCCCCAGAAAATCAGTCCTTCAATCCTTCAGTAATTCAATCTCTCAATCCTTCGATCTTTACCTTACCAGCATGACCGACCCTTTCTGAAGATGATCGAAACCCTGAATATCGGTATATTTGATGATCCAAACATAAACTCCAGATTCAGCTTTATTGCCGTTAGTTAAATTGCCGTCCCAGCCTGCTTCCGGATTTGTAGATTCAAAAACAGCCGACCCTAACCGGTTAAATACTTCAAATTTATAATTCGCCGGATCGATTCCTTTAGGAATGGGAATAAAAATCCGGTTTTCAGGAATATCGCTATCAGGGCGAAAAGCATTCGCCATATAAAATGAATACGGTACAATTTTCACATGCGATCCAATCGTATCGGTACATCCAAAGTCGGTGAACGCCTGCATAACAACATCATATTCGCCAATTTCGCTGTATTTATGTTTCGGACTTTCCTCTTCGCTGGTGGTTCCGTCGCCAAAATCCCAGAAATAACTTCGCGCTCCTGTGGTTTGATTTGAGAACGTGATTTCAGGATGATCCAAAGTCGCAACTTTGTAATTCTGGATATAATTGGGGACAGGTAATGGATATACATGAATGAACCGATCTTTGGTTACCACATCAGAACAACCGGTGAGGCCTGAGAAGGCTTTCAGCATAACTGAATAAAATCCGGAGACAGGGAAAAGATGTACCAGTGATTCGCCCGGAACTTGTTGCAACGAATCGACACTCCAGCTAAATTGCAGATTAGGATCCTGTGGAATAGCTTCTAAAGTAACCGGAACAGGCAAACAGACTTCAGCTTCGTCGACCGAAAAATCGAAGTTTGGCTTCCGTTTTACCTGAACTTTCAGGGTGTCGCAACTGCATTTGTTTTCTTCAACAATAAATCCGACTTCCGAAATTTCGTTCTTCAGGAAATAAGTCGCTTTCGTGTTTTCGTCAGCCAGCAACTGATTCCCTTTGGCAAACCATTTGCCGTGCGAATTATCGCGGGCATTGAGGTACTCAAAACTAACGGTATCGCCGTAACAAGCGGCCGGATCGGCAGAAATTACAGCCTTGGGCGTTGGGTATATTTTAATCATTTCAGGTTCAACCGAGCCATTGCGGCAACCATCAATTACATTGGTTACCATCAGCGAAACATCATATTTGCCGGTGTCCTTGTAGCAATGCAACGGATTCGGATCTGTAGAAACGCCACCATCGCCAAAAGTCCATTGGTAGGCTACCTTATCCATAATGGTTACTTCGCTGCTAAACTTTACGCACATCGCATCGCACCCCTGGACTTTATCGGCTTCAAAGCTAAAGGTTGGTTTTACGCCTATATTTTGGATTGTTAACGGACTGGTACAACCGTGTTCCTCAACAAACAGCGATATGGTACGGTTGGGTTTGTTGGCTCCTATTGACACTTTAAACTGATTAGGAGCAATTGTTTCGAGCACCATCAATCCGCCAAAATCCCAGGTATATTTTGCAGTTGAGCCACTTTTGCCTGTGTATTTCACAATGCGCTCATACGAACTGCACTTGTCTGTCGATTCGGGTGACTCCACTGTGAACGACGATTCCGGAGTATCGAAAAAACCAACATTGAATGAATCGGAATCAGAACAGCCATCTTTGGTGGTGAGCACATAGTTAATTTTGTAGTTGCCTGGTTTTGTGGCATGTAAAGTTACCGCATCGGGTTTAATATTTTCAAATTCAAGACCTTCCGGAGTTGACGACCATTTAGCTGCACCCGGATAATTCCAAACAGAAGCATCGGCATTGTTCACATTCACTTTCAGGTCTGACCTGAAAACGCCGCAATGCAAGGTATCACCCACTATTTTCACTTCAGGAACCTGAAAAACATCGACATGCACCTGATCGGTGGCTTCACAGCCAAACTCATTGGTTCCGGTTACCGAATAATCGCCTGAAGTTACGACTGTAAATTTCTGGTTTGCAGATCCATCCTGCCATTGATATTTGGCAAAACCTTTTCCGGCATCGAGTATAATTTTACCCGACCCGCACGAACTGGTATCCCTGCCCAAATCTATTTTCGGATCACTAACTTTTAAATAAAGCGTATCCGACTTAACGCATCCTCTGCTGGTCATGCCTCTTACCCAATATTTTTTCTCTTCGGAAACCGTGATCGACGATCCTGTTTCGCCGGTACTCCAAAGGTAAGAGTCGAAATAATCCTGAACCGAAAGTTCGATTTTCTTTCCCTTGCAAACGATAGGCGTAAAAGTGGTCCAGTTGCCCACAATATCGAGCTGAATATCCAGGTTATACCCTACGCCATAGCCATACGATTCGGTGTTTCCGTTGCTTCCAAAACCATAAACAAAAGCAAGAAACCCGCCATTTTCGCTGGTATTTAAAAGCCTGTGGGTTCCTTTTGAAACTGGTATCTGCGCATAGGAGTACACGCCGTTGGGGAATGATGAAAATGAAGAACCGATTTTTGCTCCATCCAGCGTGATATTTCCAACTTCAGTAGAATAAGTGATCACATTAACGTAAAAGATATCCTTTACCAGATTAGACTCATAAGCCACAAAAGTAACGTCGTTAATTTTCTGAACTACCGGACTTATAATAATCATAAAAGGGTCGCCAACACCGTTGCTTTCGTCAGCTCGTTGCGACCTGCAAAATTGCGCCAGTAAAATTTTACGGCTCGAAATAATTCGGCAGGCGCTGGTCAGTTCGAACTCATAAAATTCGCCGCGGGCAAGTGTTACGGTGGCATTGATTCCTTCAATTTTCACCGTTGTTCCGTTTTCGGCGGCCAAAACCCGATAAGTATCTTTTATCCGCGATTTTAGCGGAACAACATAGAATTCTTTTCCCCAGGTACTTGTCGCTGGAATTTGCTCATACAAGTGATCGTACGAATAGTTGGCGTAACCCGAAAAAGGGATAGTTGATGCCTTAGTTCCTGAAAAAAAAGCAATTGGTTTATTGGCAGTTACCGAACTTCCGGTAAGGTCTTCTTTCCCTGTAGCGTCAGTATTTATTGATTGTACCTGATAGGTCTGACCTTTATTTAATGTGACATTGAATGATGTATTTGCCGGTTTTCCCTGATCGGTACTCCGCACAGGAGTAACTTTAACGGTAGTATTATCCTCGGTTGCAACAACTAGAAATTCGCTATTCGATTCGTTGCTACTGGTATAACGAGGACTGTAGCACATGGCAAAATACTCTGTGCCCAAAGCTTCAGTAGGATAAATAACAGCAACATCTGACGATCGTGTACGGTAGTTTAGGGCATAAACATTCACCGGATTGGTTGAAACAATATGGATTCCTTTATTTTCGGGAGTTTCGGACCCTTTTGATTCCAGTAAATTGTAGTCGATCGGTACAGGGATTGAAGCATTTGGTCCTACGGTATATTTGGCGATAGGTGTATCGGTTGGCCCGTAGGTTACCGTAATTTCAGCGCCAAGCCTCGAAGTAACAGTGATTTCAATATAATGAACTTCTCCGGTGTTTCGGTTTTGCATGAACCCGAACCAAAAATCGGTTCCTTCAGTTGAGTAGTGACACGGATCTTTTACTGGTTGTCCGTCGGCCATTGATGACAGAAAAGACGACAGAATTATCACAAATAAAAGAATCAGTTTGTGCATGAAAGGCCTTGTTGGTTTAGTTATTTAAATGCCGACCAAAAGTAACTCATTAATTGAGCATTCTGCCATCTGAAGCGTTATTTTACAGCATGTTTGGGTAACTAAACCGCCACTCTTTTATTGATTTTTGTGTACCAAATGTATCCTGACACATTTTCGAATCCGCAGTTTTTCAATTCACGAATGTAGGTGCGCAACTGATATTTATACTTATCCGATTCCATATCGCCCGACTTATAATCGACCACCACTACCCCATCCGCGCCAATCATGATGCGGTCGGGTCGTTTTACACCATTCGCACCAGTCAGTATATTTCGTTCGTTCACCACCCTATAAGAGCCATCGAACCACGATTTCACCTCCGGATCGGCTAGTAATATGGTCAGTTCTGCCAGCATTTTTCCAGCTTCGTCCGACCCGATTTTACCTTCGGTCGCCATTCGTTTTGTGGCTTTGGGCAGATCGCCGGTAGTAGCAATCAGCGAAAGTATTTCGTGAATGAGTTTGCCTTTGTTGATGCCGCTTTGCTTTTTATTATCGTGTGTAAAAAAGTCTTCGCCCCGTTTCCTGATATTCAGGAATTGCCTGAAATCGGCAAATTCAAAGGCCGACAGCCGGACATCTTTCATCATTTGCCCTTCCTTATTCTTTTCCTTCAATGCGGAATATTCGCCAATTTCGACGAGCAACTTTTCAGGATCATAGGAAGCTTCGAACTGAACAGATTCGTCAGCTTTTAATCCGCACAAACCCAAACTGGCTTGCTTTTCAACGGCTAGTTTCAACAAATCGCCAACCGTATTCAGTTTGCTCGAAAACGATGCCCAAATGTATAAACCGGCCTTGGCTCGAGTAAAAACTACGTACATCAGGTTCAGGTTATCGATGTATGTATTGAACTTTTCAGCAAAGTACTCCCGGTAAAAAATCGATTTTCCAACGTCCGATTTAAACTTCACAGGCACCAGTTCCATCTCGTTAAAAGGTTCAATATCGGGCTGACACCAAAGCAAAGGAGCCATTTCGGGCGACGAATGCGGGTGAACTGACCAATCGAAAAACGGCACAAAAACATGGGTAAATTCCAGGCCCTTCGATTTGTGAATAGTCAGCACATTGATGGCATCGATGCTGTCTGAAATCGGGATGGTGAACCTGCTTCCATTTTCGTCCCACCAATTCAGGAAGCTGGTCAGTTCAGAAGAATGATTGCGTTCAAACACTGAAATCTGATCGACAAAAGCCTGCAAATAAGCCAACTCATCAGCCAGACTGAATAAATTAAATTTCTCGCAAATGCTGTAAACAATCTCCAGAATAGGCTTTCCAGCTACTAATTCCTGAAACGATTTGCTAGCGATGTACTGCGAAAGAGTGAGTTCGGAGTTCGGAGTTTGGAGTTCAGAGTCTGAAGTCCAAAGTTCAAAGTTCAAAGTTTCAAGTTCGCCTTCGGTCTCTGGTTTCCAGACTCCGGTCTCAGCTCTTTCATCTGAGCTGAGATATTCTTTGCCGTCTGCTTTAGCTGACGGACTTCGGTCTTCCTTCTCTGGTCCTCCTTCTCCGGTTTCCCCATGCCCCATGCCCCACCTCTGCTCATTCAGCCTCGGATAAATCTTCCGGTAATACAAATAATTCAGCTGCGCTTTCACCACCTGGTCATCCGGATTCAGGAAGCCAGTCAGGATGGAAATAATCAAGCTGATCACCTCCGAATTATTGATGTATAATGATTCTCCGGAAAGAATATCGAAATTATAATTCCGGTTCTCCGGAAGGCTTTTCTGTTCCAGAAACAGGTCGGCGATCAGGCGTGCTTCCTTTTTCTGACGAACCAAAATTGCCATTTCAATCGCCTTGACTCCTTTATCCTGAAGGGATTTAATCGATCCAACCAATTCAGAAAGAATCAGCTTTTCGTTTTCGTCGGACTGGTCTTTTTTCGATTCCAGAAACCGCACCCGAACCTGTCCCAAATCGGCAACCTCTTTGTTCGAAACCTCCTGAACACTGTCGGCATAAACTTCAGGAATGGTAATCCCAACCGGATTTTCGGCAATCTCAGCTTCTGCAAGTTCGCCTTCGATGTGCTGCTGAAGCAATTCAGGAACCAACCTGAAAATTGTATTATTGAAGCGTATCACCTTTCCGTGACTGCGCCAGTTGCTGCTCAGCACTTCGTTCTGAAGACCAAAAACCGGGAAACTTTCGCCCAGCTTGCCGGCCAGCAAACGCCAGTCGCCGCTGCGCCAGCGGTAAATTGCTTGCTTCACATCTCCAACCACCATCCCCAGATTACCTTCCGACAAAGAATTACTAATCAGCGGACGGAAATTATTCCACTGCAAACCTGAAGTATCCTGAAACTCGTCGATCATAAAATGCGAATAAACCGAACCCGTTTTTTCGTACACGAACGGTGTTTCGGAGTCGGCAATCACATCTTTAAGCAAATGCCCCGAATCGGAGATCAGCACAATGCCCTTTTCGCGACACAACTCCTTGACCGATTTGCGTAAATCGACCAGAATACCCAGTGTGTACAACTGATTAACAATGAGTTTGGCGGTGATGTATTTACGCTTTTCAGTCTCGATCAGCCGAATGGCTTCCTGCAATTTGGGCATCAGTTTCGTTTCGGAAACAGCCAACAGTTGCGATTTCACGGGTTCTTTCACCGTTGCGGTTACCCAGGCCGAAGCATCGCCGGCAGCCTGCAAAACTGTATTGGAAGGTTCAAAGTTCAGGTCTTTCAATTTCTGAAAACTCGCTGCTGGTCCCCTGCCCTTTCCTTTAAAATCGTCAGCCGAAAGGCCTTCCATGGTTAAAATATTCAAACCTTCCTGGCCCAGCGACTTCAGCTTATTTTCGTACAGAACGATTATTTTGCTGAGCTTTCCGCGGTAATCTTTCAGAAAAGCGCGGTCGTTCAGTTTTTCGTACAAGCTATCATTCAGCGATTTAAACGTCTCGTTGTAAATCTCGTTCCCGAGGCGCAAAATATCCTTTTTGAGGTTCCAGCCTTTGCCTTCGCGGATTTTGTCTGAAGCAAATGCATCGAGCCATTCCAACAGTTTCGGATCGTCTTCCACCGACTGAATCATGCGATCGGCTGCTTCTTCCAGAATGCTCATCTCGTCCAGTTCAACATTGTAAGCAGCATTGATTCCCAGTTCGCGGTTAAAGGCCTTAATGACACGCTGAAAAAAGCTGTCGATGGTGCTGATGGAGAACCGCGAATAATCGTGCAAAATTCGTTTCAAAACCAATTGCGCCTGCCGTTCTACCTGCATCGGGTGCCAGCCCAATTCGTGGGTCAAAACATCCATGTACACCGAATGTTTGCCTTTGGCCAGATGGTACAATTCGCCGATGATGCGTGATTTCATTTCGGCAGTAGCCTTGTTGGTAAAGGTTACCGCCAAAATGTGCCGGTAATTCGACTCGTTGGTGAGCGCCAGTTTCATGTATTCGATGGCCAGCCGGAAAGTTTTTCCGGAGCCTGCAGAGGCTTTATATACTTTGAGTTGCGACATAATTCAATCTAATTCACCACAGATTACACGAATTAACACAGATTAAAAATAACAAATATCACAGGTTTTTAACCTGTGCTGTTACATGACGGTCTTTCAGACCTAACTTCCATGCACAAATCATCACATGCGATGAAAGGGGTAACGCCCCGATATGTATTAGCATAGGACAAAGTGAAACGGAGTCCTATGAGATTTATTTTTTGAAAAACTAAAAGTAAGCATATCTCCGATACCGCAAGCACGATTGGGTTTGGATATTTAACAAGTTGTTGAAAAGTATTGGGAAAGAACCGGTTTTGCGGTGGTGAACATATAGAAAAAGATTGTAACTTTAGGATGTCGAAAGTTACAGTTAACACCCAAAACATGATTTTATATAATTTGAGCATAAAGAAGCTCACCCAACTTATCTTGATCTTAATATTTCCAACTTTTTTTATATCCAGCTGTTCCCAAAAATTTTATAACCAAGCTTATACTGATGAGGAGCTTCATGGAATTAAAATAGAAGGGAAAGTAACAGAAATTGAGTTTACTGACAGAAGGCTGCCTCCATTGTCTATATTGAATAAAAAATTGAGTAAAAAAGAAGAAAAAAAACAAATTCTGCTTCTGGATAATGAGGATATAGTTTTTCCCGATTTTAACAAGGATAAAAAGCAAATGCTTGAATGGAAAATCAAATCTTATTTTACCAATACAGGGAGAAACATTAAAATAAAATGTGATATCCTTCAGATAAATAAAAAACAAATAAAACATGCTTTTAAAAGAGATGAGGTTTTTTCTTTAGTTCAATTAAGTATTGCCGTTTTCGGCGACGACAAAAAATTATTGGATTTTAATAGTGGAACCTCATACTACAATTTAAAAATATCATCTTCGATTATTGGTGATCTTGATTTAATATATGAAAAAGCGTTACGAAATGCGGTGTATAGATGCTTTGATGAAATGAAAACCATAAAAAAAACAATAACAGTTGGTCGAAACTATCGGTACAGCCTCATTAAAAAGGAAAATTAAAGTTGCATTTTTTAAATTCAAATTATGCCAGATTTTATCTGGAATAGAGATCCGCTGGAAGCTATGGATAATACATAAAACATATCCCAAAAGGTAGTAACTTTAAAAACTCAAACTCAAAAAACCATGAACCCAAAACATCTATTAACCACCATTTTATTACTGAACTCTGTAATTCATTTTTCTTATTCGCAATCAGAAACCTGCAAAGTTTTAAAACCGGAAATAGCAACCAGCTATTCAGGAGATTGCAAAAAGGGTTTGGCCAACGGGAATGGCATTGCCGTTGGAACCGACAAATACGAAGGGAAGTTTAAAGACGGCTTGCCTCAGGGCAATGGCACTTACCTGTATGCGAATGGTGATGTTTATGTGGGCGATTTCAAAGAAGGAATGAGAAGCGGCAATGGCAAATTCACCTTCAAATTTTTGGGCAGAGATTCCACCTACATGGGAATGTGGAAAGAAGATAAACTGGTTAAAAAAATTGTTCCGCCGCCATATCTGATCTCTCAAAAGCTAAACCTTCAACGGTTCACCGTTACAAAAGTGAATGCGGGAAATCGGGTCATGTTTTCGTTTATGCAGAACGGAGCAAACAATCGCTCCATTTCAGGTCTATCGTTTGTAGAAAGTAGCGGAACGCTTTTAAATATCGGTCAGGATCAGGGATTTGACAATGTAAAGTTCCCATTCAACTGTAAAGTGACCTATAGTACGTTGAATTCATTCCGGTCGGCAAACAACGATATCACTTTCGAAATTCAGATCAATGAGCCTGGCCAGTGGATGGTTACACTTTTTAATTGAATCAATTCAGCACCTGCCGGGCATAAAGATTATTTACCAATTACCCTTTCGGCTGCAACCATTTCTGTGTGAAAACGTTAAAAAAATTGAGTTTACTGAAATTTGTCACATCTCTAATTTTTTAACTTTAAAAAAACAGGAATATGGATATCCAGGCTGAAAAATTAGAAATCATCCAACTGCTTTTGGAAACTGACAATCCCGAAGTTCTGGAATCGATCAAAGAACAGTTAAAAAAGGATTCGGAACCTAATTTCTGGGAGACTTTGCCTCCGGATCAGGAAGAGGATGTTTTCATGGATGAAACGGATGATTTCGACGATTTCATTAAAAAATATGGTCGGTGAAAGTGGTTATTCACAAAAAGAAAAATCGCACCTGCCAGTTAAAAGCTAGCCGATATACCTGAAAAAAAACGGTAACAAATGGACAACCCGACGGCATATTGCGGCTTAGCCTGTGAGAGTTGTATGATTCATCTGGCGACTCTGGAACGAGATCAATTGAAGCAACAATCGATGAGGGAATCGATAGCCGAACAATGTTCAACCAGTTACGGAATGAACCTTCAGGCTAAAGATATAACCGATTGTGATGGATGTCGGGCCAACACAGAGAGGTTATTCTCCGGATGCAGTCGTTGTAAAATAAGGCAATGTGCAATTAGTAAAAACATTGAAAGCTGTGCATTTTGCAGCGATTACATCTGCGAGAAGCTTCAGGAGCATTTTTTACTCGACCCTGAAGCACTGGTGCGACTTGAAAAAATACGAAGAAATTAAAATACTACACACGAAAAGATTCGTCAATTTATGATTACAGTTTCAAGAGAAAAGTGGATTTCGAAAATTGGCATCATCAGCCTGTTTTTATTTAGCGTTTTGATTCATCATGCTGCCGCACAGTCGGTAAATGTTGGAAAATCCGGGTCTCAAGGTAAAGTATTAAAAAAATACATTGAGCCATCAGAGCTAAAAAAACTCACCGAAAATCCGACAGATTCGATATGGATTATTGATGTCCGGTCAGAAAATGCCTATTCGAATAGCCATATTCCATCGGCAAAATCCTTTCCTGCAGGAACCGTTATGAAACGATTAAATGAAATTCCTAAGAGCCAATATTTGATTATTTATTGCACGATCGGAGCAAATGCGCAAATCGTATCCAAAAAACTTAAAAAAGCAGGATATAAACGGTACATCAATTGGGGTGGCCTTTCGCGTTGGGAATGGGAGAAAGAGACCTTCACAAATAAAAATTAAGCACTTACCCACTTTCTTTGTCTATTTTTCAATAAATTATTGTATTTTACCATATTGAAGATAAGAAAACTGTAATTGTTTCGTTAATTATTCACCTCTATACTATTTTCGTTACCGATGAAAAACCAAAAACATACGAAACAGGCAGAAATAAAGGTGGATGAACTGCTTTCCGTAATTGATGCCATTAAATGGGAAAACGGGCATGAATTCACATATAATGGAACCAGCTTTTTGCTCTTTTTACTAACACAGGCAGAGCATGAACAGAATGAAAGCCATGAAGAAGCTGAGTATTTTAAATCGACAGAAAAAGAAGGTTGGGATATTTATTTATTGGAGACCCTGTCGGCCGAGAAGCGGAGAAAAGAATTATTCCATGAAATAGTCGAGTGTAATCTTCGTGATCAGTATTTTTCAAATTCAGAAGCACACCAGATTGCAATGAATGCAGAACAGAATATTTTTGGCCAGAGAGAAAGCTAGTTTCTGAAGCAAAGATTCAACTCCCGGATAACGCATTTTCAAATCAGGCATCCAAAACATTTTCACGAACACGTGGTTATTAGGTTATTGTCATTCAAAAACAATAAGCCATGAATCATTCGAACTACGAAGTTGTAACAACACGGGTCTTGAATTTCCCCAGACAATCTGTTTACAAAGCATGGACCGATCCTAATCACTTGCAAAACTGGTGGGGTCCCAAAGGTTTTACAAATACATTTCATGAGTTCGATTTGCGAGCTGGTGGAAAATGGAGATTTATCATGCACGGGCCCGACAAAAAGGATTATCCGAATGAAAGTGAATTTGTTGAAATTATTGAACCTGAACTACTTGTATTCAACCATCTTTCAAACCCGGTCTTTCAGGTTCGAACTGAATTTACAGAAGTGACTTCTGTCAGCACCAAAGTAACTTTTAGAATGATCTTCCCTACTCAGGAACTATTTGATGCCTTAAAAAATTACGTGCCGGAGAAAAACGAAGAGAATTTTGATCGGTTGGAAGTCGTGTTGCAAAAAATGAATTTACTTTGACCATGTCAAATGAAAAGCACCTTTTAAAAGTTTAAAATGAAAGAATATATTCTCCTTTTCAGAGCCGACTACCGCGATCTGGCGGTCGTTTCAGCCGAAGAAACGCAAAACCGGAACAACCGTTGGATGGACTGGATAGACGATCTGGTAGAAAATAATCATTTGGCCGAAGGAGGAAATCACCTGACTCCAAAAGGGAAAATCCTCCGGAGCGCCGGCAAAACTATTAACGAATACGATCTTGAAACTGGTGAATCAATCCTGGGTTATATTTTGATTCTGGCCAGTTCACTCGATGAAGCTGTGGAAGTCGCCAGGGCTTGCCCCATACTCGCCGGAGAAGGTACCTCTGTCGAAGTCAGGGAAGTTGCCATAACATAACCGGAATTTAATTCAAATTCAAAATTGAACAAACCCAGCCAATTCAGCCTGAGTCGTTCAATTTTGAATTTTCCCTTTTATTTATTCCCAAGCAACTTTTCAACCAGCCAGTTCCGGAGTTTTTCGTTTTCTTCCGGATAAGTCCAGTGGCCGGTTTCTTCAAAAATGGTCAGACTTTTAGGTGCCTGAATTACATTATAGGCAGAGAACATCGAAGTTGGCGGACAAGTCACATCGTTGTAACCCCATGAGTAATAGCCGGGAGCTTTCACCATTCGGGCAAAATTCACCACATCATAATATTTCGAAGTTTCAATTTTATCCTTTTTAGCATTGAAGGCTTTATTGGCATCGTTAAACATGTGCGGCCAGCCTCCTGCCCTTCCATACAAATAGCCGGTTACATCGCAGAGGGCCGGATAAAAAGCAGCTAAATATTTTACGCGTGAATCCAGTCCGGCAGTTACAATCGACAAAGCGCCGCCCTGACTGCCTCCCGTAACGCCCAAGGATGAGCCGTCGAATTCGGGCAATGAATAAATGAAATCAATCGCACGAACACAACCTAAATACACCCGTTTGTAATAATATCGGTCGCGATCGTCGAGGTTGAAAAATGGATAGCCATCAAGTGTTGTTCTACCCAAATCAAGGTAAACCGATGGATCCATCGTTACAGGAATTCCATGAATTCCAATTTCGAAAGTAATGATCCCATTTTCGGCCATAGCCACATCACCCGTATATGCCCGAACACCTGCGCCGGGAACTTTCAGGACTGCCGGATATTTGCCCGACTTTTTCGGCACGCACAAAATACCGTAAAGGCGCATTCCAAGTCGGTAATTCTGAATATTTGCCTGATAAACATTCACTTTTTCGGTACAACGGTCGGGCAGCAAAGTCAGTTTCGCATCCATTGGAATTTTCGAAGCTTCTGCTTTGGCATTATCCCAAAACTGATTAAAATCGGCAGGTAATTCGGTTGTTGGTTTAATCTGCTCCGCAGAATATGCGGCAGTTGCCAGATTTTCGTAACGAACACCATCAACTACAACCGACACTTTGCAACGCAGGAAACCAGGTTCCTTCATGGTGCCTCCGTCAATTTTAAACTGACCGTCTTTTGAAACCACTGAATCGCGTTTGGTTGGGGTCATCATTTCGGAACCAAACTCGTACTTTATTTTTATATTCTGAAGTAGCTCGCTGTTTTTCATCACAGCAACCTGGAAACTGGCTTTTTCGCCCGGTTTATACACCCAGTTGGCATGATCGGGAGAGACAACAATTTTAACTAATCGCTCGACAGGTTGTGCCGACAACAGGAAGGTGCTAAGCAAAAAACTCAGCAAAAAGAATGCTTTTAGGTTTTTAAGTATCATGGTGTTTTGATTTAGTTTGGTCAAAAATAGGGCTTTTTAATGAAGGAAGTATTTAAATTGCCCCCTAATCCCCCAACCGGGGGACTTTCGTCCGTAAATATTCACAGTAACTTCTTTTAAAATAAAGGCTTTCGCGAATCGCCTTCCTACCCCCTTCTCCCCCGGAGAAGGGTTGGGGATGAGGTTTTTCTAAAAACATTTCATGCCCCGTTTTCTGTTAATCACAATCTTGTTTGCCCTTATCCAGAGAAATAAAGATTCTTTAGCTAGGATACTTGTATCTTTCTTTTTGCCCCCTAATCCCCCAAACGGGGGACTGTAGCCATAGAAACTCTCAACTTTTTCCACCTCGAAGTGAGAACTTCATCAGTTTACTACTCAACTCCCTTCTCCCCCGGAGAAGGGTTGGGGATGAGGCAATTTGCACAGGAAGCTAAATACTCTTTAATCTTTTCTATCACCTTATAAGTTGAATCAACAACTTCCTTGTTAGTTAATCTTAAAACATTAATTCCAAGTTCATTTAACTCGAAGGTTCTGTTTTCATCCCACTCTCTTTGATCTTCAGACTGATGAATTTCACCGTCAACTTCGATTGCAAGTTTTTTCTCGTGACAATAAAAATCAAGAATAAAAATGCTGACAGGATGTTGCCGTCTGAATTTTAAACCGTCCATCTCCCGGTTACGAAGCTGTTGCCAGAGTACTTTTTCTGCATAGGTCATACTTTTCCTTAATTCAGCAGCCCGGGCCTTGGTCTCAGCAGTTGCTCCAAAATAAAAGTCATATTCAAATGAATCATTTAGTCTGACCATATTTTAACTCCTTTCTGTTTTTGCCCCTAAATCCTCCAAACAGGGGACTTTAGGCCGCATAAAATTACGACAGAATTGAATTAATTAAAAACTTCCGCAGATCAATACTTTGCTCCCTTCTCCTCCGGAGAAGGGTTGGGGATAAGGCTTTTCTAAAAACATTTTATGCCCCTTTTACAGTTAGTCACTATCTTGTTTGTCCTTATCCAGCGAAATAAAGATTCATTAGCTCAGGATACTTGGATCCCTCTTTTTGCCCCCTAATCCCCCAACCGGGGGACTTTCGGCCGTAAATATTCACAGTAACTTCTTTTAAAATATAGGCTTTTGCGAATCGCCTTCCGCCCCCCTTCTCCCCCGGAGAAGGGCCGGGGATGAGGCTTTCATATGCTCACAACTCTCCCCTTTCAAACATCTCAATCATCTCCCCGGCGATGCTGATGTTTTTTGGATGGTTCGGCAAATTATCGCGGGTGAACCAGGCGGCATGGGTAATCTCTTTGTTGTCGGTTTGTATCGGCTGGTTTTCGTCGGCCTCGGCAATAAAACCAATCATCATCGAGCCCGAAAGCCTCCCAGGGCTGACTCTTGTAATAGCGGATATTCCACACATCAAGTCCAACTTCTTCCTTTACTTCGCGCCGCACGGTTTCCTCCAGCGTTTCGCCCACATCGGTATAACCAGCCACCAGCGAGTACCAGTTACTGGCGAAGCTGGAGTTGTTGGCCAACAAAATCTTGTTATTGCTGAGGATGGCCACAATTATAGCCGGAGAAATTTTGGGGTAAACCACCGTGTTGCAGGCCGGACAAACCACTGCCCGCCTCGTCGGGTTTGTGTTGGGTGCGTGTGCCACACACACCGCAGTAACGGTTTTGCTGGTACCAATTGCGCAGGTGAAGCCCCACCAGACTCACCCAGCCAATTTCGTGCTGCGCAGTGCTGCGGAAGAACCCAATTTCAGTAAAAAGCCAGTTGCGGGTTATTGTATTTCAGTTCACTCCCAACCAGGAAGCACGGCGCCTCATTGAGCGTAAACAGGAAAACCCATTCCATTTGCTCACTAATCTCCTGAAAATCTTTCTTCTGCGGAAGAGCCAGCTCCTCGCCAGTGTGTTTTGAGCAAAATGGTATTTCCCTGGTAATGAAAGATGTAATCATCGTACTGAGGCTTGCGGTTGGCCAAATACAGGTTACTGAAACGGTGCGGGTGAATATCCTGAATCATGGAATATGCGAATTGATTTGCGCTGGTAAAGATAATGGTGAAACCATAAAGAACACGAAGCATTCACCAAGTTGCACAAAGAATTAAGAAAGATTTGAGAGAAAGGATTTCTACACAAAATCAGTCCAAATAAAATCTGTGATTATCAATAATATTAAAAAAAGTACTATATATTTGAGGATACATACTGTTCATGGCAATTTTAGTTGTGCTGTGAAAGTTTATGCATAATTGATAATAAATTGGTTAGTAGTTGTCTGAAAGGACTTCAGGTTTCAATAGAGCCTTGTTATTTGAGAGACTCTAAAAGTGGTTTTTAGGTTTTGTGGGCTTAGCAGGTTTTCGTTTTTCGAGAGAGTTTTGCTGTTTAACACAGAATCCATTAGTGACAAATATGACAAATATTAATCCATGAGATTAGCATTAATTACCATTCTAATTTTAGGTAGAGTAATCCAAACATATTCGCAAGATAATGAGTTGATTACAAAACAGACAAAGAATCCAGATACGACTGAAAAATATTTTGTATTAAAGAGTGATGAAAATATAAGGCAAGGATTATATGAAAAACGACGCTATGACAATAGCCTAGCAATTAAAGGATACTATTCAAAAAATAAAAAGGACAGCCTCTGGATTTTTTATGCTTCTAATGGTATTGATACGACATCGATTGGTTGTTATACTAACGATAAGCCAAATAGAACATGGACTATCTTTGAAGACCAATGTAGAGTAAGATATAAATTTGATTATTCGAAATATGATTTGGTTGAATATAACTGGTATGAAACACCAAATAAATTCCCAATTCTGATTGATACAGCCTGGACAGTTAGCGATATTGAAAGTCCTCCATTAATTATTGGAAAAGAAAATCCTTTTCAATTAATTTCTGGTAGTTTGAGATATCCAATTCGAGCACAGGAAAATGGCATTTCCGGACAAGTATTGATTTCATTTATAGTCGATAAGGATGGAAACGCGTGTAATTTTAAAGTATTAAAAGGAGTGGCAAAAGATTTAGATGCAGAAGCGTTAAGAGTAACGAAAATGCTTGATAAGAATTGGTTTCCGGCGAAAAAAGATGGACCAAGCAATTACAATTGAGTATTTTATTCGGATTAATTTTAGGCTGATATGAGGATTTGTCCAAAAAAAATAAGGACAGAACATCAGCTACCCGTCTCCGGCAACAATGAGCTTGGGAGTGTATCTTTCCATACGGTCCCAAGTACTCCGGATTGACAGAAAATCGCCTGCAATCGGCCTCTGTCTATAGCTTTCTGCAATACTCAAAAAGCAATAAAACCCGGTCGAGAGATCGGGTTTTATCGTTTTTAGGAGTTTTTTTTACTTCGCCATTTTCCACACTTCGCTGCCGGCCAGCAGGAAACAGCCGAGGCCGTAATCTTCAAAGTCGGGTTTGCTGTCGTAGGTCACCGGTTGTCCATCCGAAGGCTGTTTGCCGGTCCCCTGTGTAAATCCTAAATAGCCGTCGGCATGCACCGATTCGTTAGCCATGGCATTCCAGCCTTTCACAATGGCAGGGCCTATATTTTTTGGCGCTCAGCATACCGTGGTTCACGCCCCAGGCCATTCCGTACACAAAACAAACCGGTTCCCGGAGGTTTCCTTGCCGCCAAAGTTGGTTGGGTCGTGCAAACTGGCATTCCAGAAACCGTCGGCGCGCTGAATAGGCAACAAGGCTTTCATCATGGCCAGGTAAGTCTTTTTGTATTCCTTGTAGTGCAGGTCTTTCGGAGCGATTTCCATCACACGCACCAAGGCAGCCACCACCCAGCCGTTTCCGCGCGACCAGTAGCAATCTTCGCCATTCGGCTCTTTGTACGGAGGACGGAAATCCTTGTCGCGCCACCACAAACCATCGGCCGGATTGTAAAATCCCTGGCGGACCTTCGAGTCCATGTACATTTGGTACATCCGTTCGGAGTATTTTTTGTCGCCGGTAATCACACCCAATTTGGCATACACCGGCATGGCCATTTGCAGGGCGTCGATCCAGGTCCAGTCATCAATTTTATCCGAAGCAATCATCTGGTCAATCGACTCTTTCAGGTCTTTAATCATCTCCGGCTTTTTCTCTTTTTCGTACAAATCGAGGTAAGTCTGACCGCAACAATGGTTGTCGGCATTGCGGGTTTTCACACCGCCATTGAGGCCCCATTTGTGCGCCACGCCCCACGACATCGCGTAATCGTAATACGCCTTATCCGGATTGACCGAGTACAGCGCCATCAGTCCTTCGTAATACACGGCGCGTGTCCAGATGTTGCTCTGGCGTTCCTTGTTGGTGATGATGGTTTTACCGGTGTCGGGCCATTTCTTCATGAAATAGGCATTGGCAAGCACCATTTTATCCATAATTTCCTTTTTCGCCGGAAGGTTCTGCGCTCCGGCCAGCCCTGTCGCGACAATCAGCAGGGCCATGATTAGAGTTACTTTTTTCATCGAATTTGAGTTTATATGTGATTGAATATTTCCTAATGTGTACTGACTCACCCCGTCGCATCTGCGATGCTCTGCCCCTCTCTTTTAAAAGAGAGGGGGAACGTCCGCTTGCGGACAAGGGGGTGAGTACTGTAACTACAATTGTTTTGAAACTTCCTTAGCAATCTGCACATCACCCACCGGGCGACAATCCTTGATACTAATGTCTTCCACATTTTTCAGGATCAGCGACGGGACATCGCCCACTTTGGTGGCTTTCACATTGGTCAGGCTGGCTCCGGAAACATCATCCAGCAAAATGGCCGGACGGAAATCGTCGTTTTCGAGCTTCAGTTCCACATGATCGAGCTCCACATTTTTGGCATGACGGATAAAGAAACCGTACACCGGCATTACGCCAAATTCCTGCGGATCGGGGTAATTTTTCTCGTGCTCGCCAACCTCATTCAGCGCCTGTTCTTTGGGTGCTCCGCCCTTGATGCGGATATAAATGTTGCTCATTTTCACATCTTCCACCGGATGACCGGGCAAACCGACAATCATCGAAGCGTAGAACGGATTTTCGGCGTACACCACCACATTGCTGATGTTGATACGGCGAAGCACACCCACCGGAACGCCCTCGGGACCGCGCATACGGGCGCCCAGGCGCAGGAAGAACGGCGCTCCCTGAATGTCTTTCATGGTAATGTTGTCGACAGTAATGTCTTCGAGAATGCCGCCATCAACGGTTTCGAGCGCCAGTCCGCGGCAAAATTCGAAGGTGCAGTTGCTGATGGTAATGTTTTTAAATCCGCCGTTCGATTCAGTTCCAAACTTAATGCGTCCGGTAACCACGCCTCGGTCGGGTACACGGTCGGCTTCCTCTTTTTTGTAGGTGACGTTCAGAAACGACTGGCGGTCGAAGCCACTCACCGAGCAGTTGGTGATGGTCACATTTTCGGTGGCACGGGCAAAACCCAGTCCGAACGAGCTTTTCAGGCAAATGGCATCGTCGAACGGCGAGTTCACCGAACAGTTCGAGATGCGCACATGGCGGCAGCAATCCACGTCGAACGCGTCGCGGTTGGTGTCCACTTTCACATTGTCGATGGTCATGTTATCGACTCCGGTAGCCAGCAAACAAAAATGACCGCCCATCAAAATTGAAATATCCTTAATCACCACATTGCGACACAGTTTCAGAGCAATCGCCTTATTGGCCATGCCCGGTGTTTTGAATCCTTCGCGGGTGAGGCCGTTACCGAAAATGGTTCCCAATCCGGTGATGGCAACATTTTGAAGATTCTCGCCATAAATAAGGCTGTTGCGCCAGTGACTGTGCCCAAAATCCTGGTACATGTCCCAGGGATTCGGCTCGGCAGGATCGTAGCCCAAACCAAACTTTTTCACATCGGCAGCTTCCAAAGTCGCGCCATTATCGAGGTGCAGCGTGATGAAGCTTTTCAGATGAATGGTGAAACTCTGGTAGTTTCCGGCAGGGAAAAACACGGTTCCGCCACCTTTCGCGGCAGCCGCGTCGATCGCCGCCTCAATGGCTTTGGTGTCGATGGTTTGCCCGTCGCCTTTGGCACCGTAATCTTTCACATTGTAAAACACGCCGGTTTGCGCAAAAAGGCTGCCGGTAAGCAGCAGGGAGATCAGTAAGGTTTTAATTCTTTTCATCGCAAATATTTTTCTAAAAAAGGTCATTTATTTTACTGAACTCACCCCGTCGCATCTGCGATGCTCTGCCCCTCTCTTTCAAAAGAGAGGGGGAACGTCCGCTTGCGGACAAGGGGGTGAGTACAATTTTATCAGTTTACATATTCATATTAATTTCCATCCGGTTTAATCAAATTCACAGCCGGACTGTCGTACCAACGGAACCGGTCAACCGGATCGGGCGTAGCCGGATCGAAGATTTTCCAATCGTCGCGCACATATTTAGCCAGATCGGGAATGGTTTGCAATGCGGCCTGCGTCACGCATTTGGCCAGTTCGTAGGCGCCATACGGATTAAAATGCGTATCGTCGGCCAGCGGTTTGTCCTGTCCCGGGTAACTGTTGGCCGGATAATGCACAAATGCTTTCTTCGAGTTTTCAACGCCAAGCGTTTCGTACAGTGTTTTGCTCATCGCATTCAGGTCGATCAGCGGAATGTTTTCCTCTTTGGCCAGTTGGCGCATGGCCTCCGGAAATTCTTCCAGCATATTGATAATCTTTCCGTTCTCGTCGAAACGGCGGCGGTTGGTCGAAGTCACCAGCACCGGTTTTCCGCCTTTTTTGCGGGCCTCGGCAATGTAGTAGCGCAGTTCGTCTTTGTAAGTGGTCATCGCGTCGAGGTGGTTTCCGCCGGGTTTCTGGTCGTTGTGCGCAAATTCCATGAACAGGTAATCGCCGGTTTTCATCTGACTCAAAATCTTTCGCAGACGGTTTTCGCGTTTAAACGCCAACAGTGTTTCGCCCGACTCGGCATAGTTGGCCACCACAACTTCCGGCTTCAGGAAATTCGGGAACATCTGTCCCCACGAAGCCCAGGGTTCGTTTTCCTGATCGGTAACCGTTGAGTTTCCGGCCAGAAAAATGGTTGGCAGCTCGTCGGCCTTTTGTATTTCGATGGCTGCCACGCAAGGGCGCTCACCATTAAATTCGAGCGTCAGTTTGTGGTCCCAGTTCAGGTAATTCACTTCGCGTTCTTTCAGTTTTATGCCCTCCTGATTTTTCATCTGCGGATAACGCACATCCACCACCACCATTTTCCGCACCGTTTCTCCGGAAGCCGTTTTCACATTTTCGAACAACAACCGGCGCGACTCCGCTTTCAGTGTGGTTGACGAACCTTCCGCCGAACCGCCCAGCGTAATTAGCACATGATAATGCCCTTCCGGCAAATCAACTGCAAAATAAAACGGTTTTTTACTGCTCATGTAATCGGCGTTTGGCTTGGCAAGGCCAGCATTGTTTCCGGCTTCCATTTCTCCTGAAGGGATAAGTCCGAAGCCCTTTTCAGCCGAGTAAACTGACTTTTTGGTAACGGCAGTCCAGCCCGGATTAGCTTGCTCTGAGCCAAAGTCGAAACGAAATGCTGCAGGAGCCAGATATTTTTCAGGATTAAGCTGAGGATTTTTCAGGAGATACGGTTTCAAACCCATTTTCTTGTTAGCACGAATGCCATCAACCACCAACGAAGCGGCCATCATGGCGCCTTTGGCCGAGGTATGCGTATGGTCGGTGGCAAAAAAATACGCGCCTGTCACCTGCTCCTCTCCCAGCCCATCCAGCATTTCCGACATTTTATTATTCAAATCGATATACTGAATGTCTTCCTGACAAGCCACCTGCATCGCCCAATCGGGATAACTGTCGGGCGTGCGTTTAATGGTGCCGTTTTCCCAGTCGTTGCGCGGAATGGGCGTGACAATGACAGGCGTAGCGCCCTTCTCCTTGGTCTCGCGAACCATTTTTCGGAGGTACCAGCCATAGCTGTGCACCACCTCGTGCTGTTTGGTAATGAGGTTGTCGATTTCTTCGGTTTCTTCGCCAACGCCCTTGATGGTTCCACGGGCGCGAAGCGTGTCGTTGATCGCACCGCCGTCGTTGTGACCAAACTGCATCAGCACAAAATCGCCTTTCTTCAATTCTTTCAACACCTCGTCCCACAAGCCTTTGGTTTGAAAAGTGCGGCTACTGGTTCCGCCCAAGGCACGGTTTTTCACCAACACTTTGGTGGTGTCAAAGTACTGCTGAAACGGGTCGCCCCAGCCCCACTGGCCATTCGCTCCGTCGCCCTTGCCGTTTTTCACGGTCGAGTCACCAATGGTGAATATGGTTTGCCGGTCTTTGGCCTGAAGGTTCAGACCAAGTGCCAATCCTAAAAACACAAATAATGTTGTAAGCTTCATATTTCTATATTTTACCACAGATAACACAGATTCTCACAGATAAATAACTATGTGTTTTATGTGGATATGTGGTTCTTAATTCTACTTTACTTCAAATACAAAATTCGTTGAGGTCATGTATTTGCCGCCCTGCGAAGCCACAAACAGATGCGTAGGTTTTCCGTTCTGCATCAGAATTTGCGGGCGTTCGAAGCGACCATACTTTTTCAGATGCGCCGGTGCAGGCGGTTGCTGCAAATAATGACTGTACCCAAAATAGCTGATCTTCGGCTCCGACCAGTGAATGCCATCCTTCGATTCAAGGATGATACCCACTTCGTGATCGAAGCGTCCCATGTCGCGCGCCAGCATGAAAAAGCGCCCGTTTTCCATAAACACATTACCATCTTCCAACTGGCGGTTATTGCCCAGTTTCGAATAATCCAGAATCGGATTTCCGGCATATTTCACATACGGACCTTCCAGCTTTTCGGCAATGGCCAGTCCATATTTGCGGTTTCCGCGAATAGCCGGATCAACCGGATGCTCGTATTCAGCGGAGTTCCACGATTTGTAATACAGCCAGTATTGCCCGTTCGGATGTTTCAAAAATGCCGGGTTCGAAGTGCAATGGTCGTCCCACGCGCCTTCCGGACCTGCTTCCAGCAAGGGTTTGTCAGGGCGATTCCATGGGCCGTACAACGAATCGGCTGTGGCCAGCGCGATGCGTTTGGTGTTGGTTTTGCCATTCGAGTTACCCATGTAAAACAGACAATATTTGCCATCGACCAACTGAATGTGCGGATTGTGGCAGGTGGTTCCGTCAAAATAGCCCTCGCCACGCGGAGCCAAAATGGTTTCGATATCGTAATACGGTCCTTCCGGCCTATCGGCTACCCCATGCGCTATTTCCGAACCTTTGATCCAGCCGCCCATTCCCTTTTTAGCGTCCCAGCGCGAAAAGAACACATGGATCTTGCCGTCGGGCGCCATAATCGGACTGGTTCCCCAAACGTAGTAGCCTTCCAGTTCCAGAATCCGGCCCAGCGGGTTCAGTCGTTTGGCAAAGGAAGAAATGTCCTTTTTGCTGTAGCTTTTTTCAGGAGCAGTGGCAAAACCGGCTATTCCTGAAGCGAATAAAGCGCCTCCGGCAAATAAACTATTCTGGATAAATTTTCGTCTCGATGTCATTGCATTTTCGTTGCGGCGCATACAGTGTTTTGTTTCAAGCATCAATTGCAGATGCGCCTTGTTTTCTTTCTTTACATGTCCGTTGCCTAAAGGCAACGGCAAAGGATATTGCACAACTAATCATCAATGCGATATTCTTTGCCGTCTGCTTTAGCTGACGGTATACAGATCAATTCAGCAATCCAAAATAAAAATACAGCGTCCGTTTCACCGGTTTGTCCATTTTATTTAGTTCGCCCATCGGGCCGAGGTTCCAGGTATCGTTGCTGATGCCCATGGCCAGCTTGGTTCCGATAGGCGGAATAGCATCCAGAAAAGAGATGTCACCAACCGGCAATTCCGGATAGTTTTTGGGTCCGGAAATTCCGTAGAAATGGAAAAGGCGCACAAACAAGTCGTCATCCTGAGCAACGACAGTGAATTTGCCGTCGACAGTATTGAACTCCATCCACGAAACTTCGGGGAAATAACCCTTGAATTGCGGCAATCCCCACGAATTATCAGCTGGCAAACGGTTGTTGTACATGCGCTGATACACATCGAGCACACCTCCGGCCGTTCGGTTTTTCCATACGTGCGCCGGGCCTTTGCCCAGCCATTTGGCGCTAATCACATCCGACTCCGGAAAATCGAAACTGACTCCACAGAATTTCTGTTCGCCAGCCACCTGATATTCGTAGTCCATTGCCAGCCAGCCACTGCTAAACATCGTCCAAACTACCTTTTTCATGTCGCCGGAATAAGTCATTTCCAGCGAACAACTTTTATCGCCTTTTTTTGACTGAATACTTTCCAATCGGGCATTTCCACTAACCAATACCGGTCCGTTAGAGAACGGTAAAGGCAAGCCCAAATCGTTGGTAACCTTTAGGATTTTTCCATCTTTTTTACTGAAAGTGACAGCAATTCCGGAAGCTTTCAGGGTATATAAACTATCGTTTTCAATCAATTCAGTCATGCCTTTTTCTTTCGACAAATCGCCCGATTGCTGCTCGATTGGAAGAATGTTGTCGGCATCGATTCCGGCGGCTTTTAGTTTTTCGCGCTGCTGCGTCTCCTGCTGGCTCATATCCATTTTTACCAGTTGCGAAACCTGTCGCAGGTTGTCACCAATTTTCCACGAATAGCAGAATATTTCGTCGCCCGAGCGGTCGAAGACTTTCAGGTAAAGGGCATCGTATTTTTTGTAATCGGCAGGAAGTTCCAGGTTCAAAGTTCCAAATTCCAAGGGGGGGACTTCGGGACTTTTAGCAATTCCGCTTTTCATGATTTTATGAGCCACCTGACGATCAAGAACTGTACTGAAGTTCACCAGCTGCCATTCGAAACGGCAATCTTTCAGGTTGGTAAAATGGTAGCGGTTTTCAACCGGAATCTTGCCATCGAACTGCTCCGAAAGCTTTTTCAAACTTATTTTCACCGGACAATAAATTTCGCGAATAGCGTAGTAACTGCCCTCCTTTTCGCGGTGCGGCCCCACCACTCCATCGGGCGCATTCACCCGGTTGGCATCGATAAAACCATTCAAATCGGTGCGGACAATTCCTTCGTCGGCCAGAACCCAAATAAATCCACCACCTGAATTCGGCGTTTTCCAGAACAATTCCCAGAAATCTTCGAGTCCGGCGGCGCCGCCACCATCGTCCTGTGAATGCAAGAATTCGGTGGGCATGTAAATTTTGCCTTCTGCAAATATTTTTTTTGAGCTATAATAATTTTCGTAATGATTGCAGTCGATACCGTTAAAATCGTTTCCAGGCTTGTGATGTGCATGAATAACCGGACGCGCCGACTTGTCGTAGATCGCAAAATCATCGTCCAGTTCCTTATTGGTCCCGCCTTCGTTGCCGTTGCTCCAGAAAATAATCGACGGATGATTGCAGTCGCGTACCACCATTTCCCGGACCAGTTTGGCGCCGGGAGCCGTCGCGTAGGCATTTTGCCAACCGGCCAGCTCGTCGAGCACATACAAGCCGAGTGAATCGCAGTAATTCAGGAAACTTTTGTCCGGCGGATAATGCGAACAACGAATGGCATTCATATTCATCGATTTGATCAGCGTCACATCGTCAAGATTGATCTGATCATTCAGGCAGCGACCGGTTTCGGGCCAGAACGCATGGCGGTTGATGCCTTTCATCTTGATCTTGACCTCATTCAGGTAAATGCCGTCGCCGGGTCGGATTTCGATGGTACGGAAACCAAATTTTTCAAAAGTCGAATACAATTCAGTCTGGCCATTTTTCAACGAAACCCGAACGGTATAGCGGTTAGGTGTTTCGGCCGTCCACAATTCGGGATTTGCAACTTTGCAACTCAAGGTCACCAGCGAATCTTTGCCAGTTGCGTTGCAGGTGGCAACCACTTTATTTTTTGAATCAATGATTTCGGCAGAAACCGTGCGGGATACCTTCAGATTTTGAACGAAAACATCAATCGCAAACGAGCCATCAGCTTTGGCTTTGATGGCAACCCGTTCAATGTATTCTTCAGGAAAAGCTTCGAGGTAAACCGGACGGAAAATGCCTCCAAACACCCAGTAATCGGCAAAACGCTCGGCACGGTTTACCGAAGGATCAGCCGACATTTTGCTGACAGTAGCTTCCAATAAATTGGCTTGTCCGAATTTCAGTTTGTCGGTAATGTCGTATCGGAACTGATAAAAAGCGCCCTGATGGATCGGTCCGGCCAATTTCCCGTTGATCTTCACTTCGGTGTCGGTCATTGAACCTTCGAGAACGATGAAAACCTTTCTGTTTTTCCAGTCTGCCGGAACCTTAAACGCATATTTGTACATTCCCTTTTCGTCGGCAAACTTGAATTTTTTACCGTAGGTGCGATAGTCGCGGCCATAATCGTACTCGCCAAACCCCTGCTGTTCCCAATGCGACGGAACTTCAATTTTAGACCAAACTCCACTATTGCGACCTGACGTACAGAAAAACTCCCAGGTTTTGGTGTGGGTGTTATCGGTTCCGGATAGGAAAAGGGTTTGCTTTTGAGTTGGAGCAGCAAAAGAAAAGAAACAGGAAAGGACAAACAGGAAAATGGTACAAATTAATTTCATATCTCAAGTTATAGGTCCCCAAATTCTCTTCAAGCGGAGAATATCAGGTCAGTTCAGATTCGGCAATTAGTTCTTTTAATAGAGACGATTTTAAGCGATGCTACCCTAACCGCACTCAGAAAGAAAGAGGTTAAAAGAGTTTATCCATGAGGCGCATACAACATTTGTGTTTCATTGTTCCACAACAGATGCGCCTTGAGTTTTTTCGTGACTCCTGTCCGTTGCCTAAAGGCAAACGGCAAAGGATATAGCACAACTAATCATTTGAGCAGTATTCTTTGCCGTCCCTGCCCATCCGGTCAGGCGGGTGCTTTAGCTGACGGTTATGATTTAAAAATCTTTTGTCAGGCCCTCCCATTTTACTTTCCATTTGCCGTCTTTCGGGAAGCCCGGATTTTCAGTCGTGCAGCCTTCCCATCCTGCACACATGAGCGCAATCGTTTTCAAGAAACCACCATTACCAGGCAAATAGATGCGCAAGCGCTGACTTTGGTAATTGTGCCCATTTTTCAGATAGGTGTTTTTCTGAACGTCTTTCAGCAAAGCTTCCAATGCAATTTCGGGTTCGTTTAGGCGAGTGGCGCACATGGCAACCATCGGATAATCCCAGCCCCAGGTTGTGGGCCAATCCCAGTTACTCATTACTTTTTTCAAGGTATTGCGCATCACTTCCGGATCAACTTTATCCCACAAAGGAAGCATCCCAACCGTGCCTGTAACCATCGGATGGTCGGTTATTGCTTTCGGGTTGGTGTACGAATCGGAAGCATTGGCAATTCCAAGGTACACACCGTTTTCCTGATCAGGCGCCGGAAGTCCGTTCATTACTTCGCTCCAATGTACATCAACAGGCTGATTTAAACGCTTGTGCCATTCCTGTGCAATGCCCAGAGCCCAATACCAATAAGCCAGTTCGAAAGGCGGATTCATCGTGGTCTCACGTTTCCAATGCTCCTGTGCCGGAATTAGAGGTGGCAACAGATTGTAAACTTTTCCTGTTGAATCGGGCACTGCAAAGTCGGCCATAAAATCGGCAGTGGCAAAAATCAGGTCTTTATATTTGTTCAGAATTTCGGGCGAAGGATTGCTGCGATACAACTGCTCAGCCATATAAATAATGTGTGGTTGCTGCCAAATCAAGTAACTACCCACACCCGACGGGCTATTCTGCCCTTCAGGGCCAACCATTTTTGGCCAGCGGACACCTTTGAAACCTTGCATTTGTGCTGTTTCGAGCGCTTTCTGATAGATCGTGTGATACCATTCCAATTGTTTGTCGAGCACTTCTGGATGACCCCAGTTGGCAAAATGAGCCGAGTGCCACCAGTGCATTTCGAGGTGAGCTTTTCCGTACCAACTGTTGTAAACTAAACCTGTTTCCTGAGGAGGTAACGATCCTGAATTATTGATTTTGGTGAGGTATTGCGACAATACGAAACGGCGCTCCAACTCTTTGGCGCGCGGATCTGTACAGGCAGAAAAGTCAACAGCACCGCTGGTTTCCCAGAAGTTTTTCCAGGTATCGATATTATTTTTTTCAGTCTCGACAAACGTTGAAAGTGCTTCCGATTTTTCTTCCGGAGAAAATAAACAGCTAAATGAAATGGAGCCTGACTTGGACGAAAGCACGAAATGGTGTTTTTCGGTTTCATCCAGATTGGCCTGACCTTCCCACGCGAGTTTAACCTGATAATGATCGTTATCTAAAGTGCGGAGAATTTTTGCAGAGTTGTCATTCAGCTTTTCGAGCTTCGACACATGCTTGTCAACCGAAGCAAAATCGTAGCCCGAATGGGTGTTTACAGGCACAGCATACGGGAAAATCCATTCCACTTTCAGTTGCCCCTTTTCGATCAGTGAGGAACTGATTTTGGCTGAAACCATATCCTTTTGCTGATGGCAGAGAACCTCCACTTTTACCGGCTGACCTTCAACCGAAAACTCGCTGCTGATGCGGCCTTCCCATAAATTCAACAACTGTTTCGGGCTTTGAATATCTGCCAGTTTCACTTCGGTACCATCAGCTTTTTTCAGGAGTAAACGGATTACCCCGAGCTGCAAACGCTGCGGATTTTCGCGAAAATAGTTGGTTGCATCAGCGTCCTTCCCCGATTTGGCATTCTGAGCCAGATACGGAACTTTTCGGCCACGATAATCGGAATAAGCAGCACTTTGCATCACATTGTAATTCTCTGTATTCGGGAAAGTATGCCACCCCCAGTTCGACTGGGTTCCAAGCGTCACTCCATTTTCGTACTCTTTGTAAAAAGTTTGAAGTCCGGTGACATCTGTGGTGAAGGCAAATTCGCCGTTTCCGACCGAAAGACTGGCGAGGGTATCGGGCTGCTCAACCACCACATTATTACGGGTTACCAACTCCAGCCTGTCAATTTTAGTAGGTTTTTGGGTTGATTGGCAACCGACAAAAGCCAGCGCAATAAGAAATAATTTTGTTTTTGAACCACATAGGCACATAGGGCACATAGATTTAGTTGTTTGGAATAATTTTTAACCACAGAGAACACAGAGGGAACAATGAGTAATTAATTCTCTATTGTGCCCTATGTGTCTATTGTGGTTATTTTCAAAATTTCACAGGTTGAAGCGGCGTCAGCGTAACCGGACCGAACAAACCCGATTCCTGTGGCTTCCAGCCAAGCGTGGTAAACAAGCCGTCGGCGCCACGGTTTACCGCATCATGAGCCGGGAAATTGACATTGTAGAAAATCTTATACGGCTGTCCCTTTCGTTCCATATCAGCCATGCGATTGCCCATCAGGTTGGTAACCGAAATTTCGAGCGTGTTTTCAGTTTTCAAATCGGCTACCAGAATATCAATCGTAAATGGTGCGCTAATAAAAGTCACCAACTCTTTACCGTTTAAGCTGATTCGTGCACTATGAGCGACTTTACCTAAATCGAGGCGGTAACTTTTTGCTGTTCTTGCTGGCTTCCCAAAAGTGGTTTTATAAACTGCCGTTCCTGAAAACGCTTTGTAGCTGGCTCCTTCTATTTCAGTCCACGAACCTAATTTCGAAAGTTTTACCGGTTGAGGAAGTTCAGGACCACCGTTCACAAAAGTCAGTGTCCAATCCGAATTTAATGCGATTTTATCTCCTGAAGCTTTCCAGTAAGCATATTCCGGAGCATTTACTTTACCCGGGAAAATCTGCACCAAACAACTCTCGCCCGGTTTTAGCTGAAGATACACTTCGCCGAAATTAGCGTCAGATTTGGTCTGTGCTTTGCCAAAAGTTCCATTCATTGGATTGAACAAAACTGCTGATCCGATTTTAGTTTCCAAAGCAACCATTCCATCTATAATTTCAGTACCGCGATTGGCGATGAAATAAGTGGTATTGGTTCCGTCAACCCGGCGAATACACTGAAGTCCGCGCTCGACCATAATTTCGTGACGAACTTTACCCTGAATAAGTAACTCCGACAAGTTTCCGACCAAAATCTGACCTTTGCCTACTTTGGCCTTTTGAATAGTACTTCCGGCTTGTTTCACCAAGTTCAGTGAGTTTTTCAATGCCTTTAATTTGATTTGTCGTTCGGCTAATTTTCCCAATCCGGGAACGTCCAGCGGAAGTTCTTCCATCAAAACAGTTGCGCCGTCTTTTGCCAGAGCTATTACTTTTTCGAATGTTTCAAGTGGTATAAGTTTCACCGGAGGAAGCAAAACGGTTTGATAGTTTGTTCCGCCAGTCAATATTTTTCCTGATTTCGTTTCGAGCTGAGCGATCTGACGGTCGGAAATGTAATCGAACGCATATCCTTTCCCGAAAAGGTATTCGGCCGATTTGCGAACCGACGAACCTTTGGCTGCACCATCGAAATGGAGCAACATCGATTTGCCTCTAACAGCATATTCATCTGAAATTGGATAATAGAGCAGAATGTCATTATCGGGTTTACCCGCCTGTAAAAACGACTGCGCACGGGTAATGTAAGTATTCAAGGTTCCGAAGTCGTTCCAGAACGAATTGGTTGGTCCGAAATGCACTGCGGCATAAAACATCCAGCCTGGCCACGAAGCATCTTGTGGCGAAAAGGTGGTGCCGTGGTAAAAAATATGATTGATTCCGGCCAGCAAAAATAGGTCGATGGCATGTTTTACATCCGAGAGCGAAGCTTCGAAATGATCTTTCAGCCAGGTTGCCGATTCGGACGAAGCCAGTTTCTTGCCTATCACATGAGCCACCGAAGATGCGGTTTTTACCTTCACGATATCTTCGCCTTCGGTTTCAGGAATGTCGGCAGCGGCATACAAATCGAGAATATTGGCCGGAGCGCCGTGTGCCTGATTGCGGATTATTTTTCCACCTTTTGCAGCCCAGTCGTGCCAGCGTTGAGTATATTTTTCCAGAATCAGGTCAGAGATTGTTTCGCGGTAATCACACAGCACACGCTGATTATATTCCGGAGAGTCGTCGCCGAGCAAAGCTGGCAGGTATTCGCGAAGATCGTAACCACGCCGTTTCTGGAATTCGTCGAAAAGCAGGGGCGTAAAATTTGCTTCACCACGCGCATCATCCACTTCATACGAATCATTAAAATAAGCACGTAATCCGCTAATATCGTGGCTATTAAACGAAGTTATGAAATGTCCAAGGTAATTATCAATGGCTTTATCGGAAAAGTGGTCGATTACATCTCCTTCGCCGCCAGGACCGGCACGCTCAACCATTTTGCCATGCCATCCTTCAAAAACAGCAAACAATTTCCATAGACCTGCAGGCGCAGTCCAGTTAAGTTTTCCATCCGGATCAACTTTTGATGTCAGGTTCAGGATTTCGCCCTTATTGGAATAGGCCATCAAAGCCTGAAGCGGCATTGGTTTTGGGTAACGAACCTGCTCAATCGCCCAATTTTGTAGACTGTCTTCGTTGGCGCTCACCGGATATTTCATCTGCGAAATATCAAGTTTCGGGCGACTAATCGTGCGAAGCATCGGTTCCTGAACCATTGTAACCTTTTCCTGAAGTTGGCCACCTTCTTTAATTAATGCATACGATTGCACAGCCATGTATTTGCAGGCGTCTTCAGGTGTTACCCACAAACCGCCAAAAGGCCAGCCTGATGCCATGGCCAGGTCGATGCCCATATCGAGTTGTTTTCCTTCCTGAAGCGTGTATTCCAGGTTTTTCACCCATTCAGGAGAAAGAAATTTGACGAACCGGTTTTCGTAACCATGCACCCCATAAATCGGTGTGATTTCCAATCCGCCTAGTCCGGCTTTGGAATAAGCTTCCATGGCAGCTTTCAGGTTGGCAGGATCGACACTGCTACCCATCCACCACCAGCGGCTCCATGGTTTTGTTTCTTTGGTAATTTGCGGCCAACCGGCTTGTTGAACTGTTTTTTGGCCTGAAGCGCTGTCCAACGTGAATACCAAAACAATCAGTGCTGACGCCAGTATTAGTGAATATCTGCGGATTTTATTCGTGTTCATATGCTTTTATATTATTGGTACAAATAGTTCTATTTCTCAATCTCTACGGCATAAATATCAGAATGTCCTTCGAAATTAGCACGAAAGATAATCCATTTCCCGTCAGGCGAAAAATGAACGTTTGGTTCGAGTTTATAATTGTGGTGTTTCATGTTTACAAGGCGTTCCGATTTGAAACGATCACCTTCAGGCCTGAACAGGTAAATCCACCTGCCATCTTCGGCTTTGGCAACCTGCCCCGGATCGCCACCGTCGCCAGCAAACAATTTTTGATCAGGTGAAACAGTAAAATGAATCGACCATTCGTTGCGGGTCATTTCATATCTTTTTTCTTTTCCTGAAGCCAAATCAGTACCGCTAAGAAAAAAGGTCACACTTCGTGGCATTTGCAGGTCGAACCAAATCCGTTTTCCATCGGGACTGAAAAATTCGTGCCCGGCAATTTCACCGTCAACTGTTCTTTTGTGCATCAGTTTTGGTTCTCCACCGTTGACATTTACAGTCCAGATGCGATCGACCTTGTGCCAGGGACCTTCGTGGCAAAACATCAGCAAATCGGGCTCGGTTGGCGAAAACTGAATGTGATTGAGCCAGGCATTTTCAGAATAAATTTGTTTCAACGCCCCTCCTTTTGCCGGAATCGTAAAAAGCGTGCGGCGAAGTTTCGCATCGTAAATGCGGTTAAAAAAGTCATGTTTCTCCGGAAAGTTTTTCAGGATCTCGGCTTCTTCAGCGGAATTTAGTGCTCCGCCCAACAAAGTTTCATCGGCATTTAAAGTAGTTATGTGTCCTCGTTCATTTTCAGGAAAAACATAAATCAGTCTGGTTTTATGGTTTTCGATACCAGTAGCAAAAACGCTGTCACCGCACTGGTAAAAAACCTCTCGCCCTTTCACCGAAACAATCTCGCCGGAAATTTCTTTTTTATTGGTGATTTGGTCAGCATTTCCGGTTTTCATATCAACCGAAAACAACTGCATATCATCGTTTACTTTTCCTGAAAAAATCATTTTCTCATTCACTCCATTTATGGCAGGCAGAAACGGATTATTGTGAAAATAAAAGCTGCGATTTTCGCCTTTGCGCGAAGTGAGGTGAATGATTTTGTGCCCGGTATCCTTATCAATCCATTGGTTGGGCATGGGTGTAACCGAGCCGGTTTCGACAACCGGCGGCTTATCAGCCCGGGAAGCTATCGTCAGTATAAAAATGAAAATTGAAAATACAGCAATTCGTTTCATTGGTTTACAGTTGGTTTAATAAGTCGATCAAATATACAGCCTGCAAAATCAAAAAGCATCCTGCCTTATCTGGCCATTTTCACACTTGATTTTCAGCCACTTATTTGGTCATTGGTTAGTTCTTGGAAATACCATTTTGTTTAAAATGGGCAATTTTAGGTTTAAAAAAGGTGGGCAAAAACACCCACCTTTTTATTTTCAGTTTTTTCAGAATCAGAGTTACTTAGCTAGATAATAAGCATCTAACCGCAAATTAGTAACCTGCGTTCTGAGTATAAAGTCCACCTTTTACGTCAATCTCTGATTGAGGAATAGGATAAATAATGTAATTTTTCTGGAATGGCTGAATCTGTTTTTGTACATCTTCAGTAGCTATCCATGCTGGCATTACGGTTTCAACTAAACCAGACCGAACCAAATCGTGCCAACGTAAACCTTCGCCTACAAATTCTTTTTGGCGTTCTTCCATCAGTTGTGGTAATGTTACATTCGCAACTGGCGTAGTTAAACCTGCGCGTGTACGAACCTGATTCACAATTGCATCAACTTCGGCCTGTGTTCCTGAAGCTCCGTGCAGGATACACTCTGCTTTCAGCATCAAAATATCGGTATAACGCTGTGCAATAAAATTGATTGGCCAGTCTAACCGGTTTGTCGGAACTTTAGTCAGATCAACGTATTTCACAAAGAATGAACGAGGTTCGGAAACTCCGTTATAGACATATCCGGGTTGAATTGAGAAAGTCTTACGGACGTCACCAGTTTCATACGATTTCATTAATGTTTCGGCAACCGGACGAATCGTCAAGCCACCCTGAATTGCTTTTCCTTTTGATTGGAAATAAGCATCAGGAACTAAAAGCCATGCAAATGTTGATCCCAACACTGGGCTTGATCCTGTAATATACTGGATATCAAAAATAACTTCAGCATTATTTTCGTTGGCGTAAGAGAAAATGTTCGAATAACTTGGCAGGAACGAAAACTTCTTACTGTCGATAATTGAATTGAGCAAAGTAAGGGCCTGGCTCCATTCATTTAAGCCTAATCCTGGTCCTTCAATGTTGTATGTTGGGCCCGAACGAGTCATATAAACCAATGCCAACAATCCTTTTGCACTGTATTTGGTCGCACGTCCTTTATCAGCAGCAGCATTTGTTTCTGATAAATTTTCAGTAGCATACTGCAAATCGGAAAGAATAAGGGTATAAACATCGGTTACCGGACTACGCGGAATTGTGATCGCATCGGCAACACTCACGGGTGTTGTGATAACCGGAACTTTTCCGAACCAACGAACCAAATCAAAATAATAGGTTGCACGAAGGAATTTTGCTTCGGCTTCCAATCTTTTGCGTAAAGTTGCGTCAGTAATCAGAGTTCCGTTTTTAGCAAGCTGATCGAGAACAACATTCGCCCGGTAAATTCCATTGTAGTTGGTGAGCCAGGCTTCTGTAATATATACGTTGGCTGCAATGGTTTTATGGAAACTGTTAATTCCCTCCCAATCGCGCACGCCACCGTCAGAAACAGCATACAAATTATCTGATCTTGTTTCAGAAAGGTTGAGCTGACGGTCGGGATAAGCCCTTAAATCAGCATAAATTGCATTAACACCTTGTACAAAATCGTTGGTCGATTTATAAAAAGTTTCGGTTGTGGCACTTGAGATCGGCAATAAATCCAAGTCGTTGGAGCAGGATGAAAAGATCGCTGCGAATAATATGATAGAATAAAATATCTTTTTCATTTTTCGTAGATTTTAATCTGTTAGAAAGTTAAGTTAAGACCCAGGATTAGTGATTTTGCCAAAGGTAAACCACCGTAATCTCCCGCTTCTGGGAATGAAGAGTTTCCTGATAAGTCGGTATTTGTAGCTTCAGGATTAAAACCTCCGTAATACTTATCTTTTCCAAACCAGTTTTCGGCTGTAACATAAACCCGTGCACCATTCAGGATTTTGCTGTGAATAGCTTTGCCTAAATCGTATCCAAGGGTGATGTTACGAATACGCCAGTAGTCGGATGAATACAACCAGTCGGTATTTTTGATACGTCCAAAAGTTGAATAGGCTTTGCTAACTCTTCCTGCGCCAGGATCTTCAGCAGAACGCCAGCGATCGCGATAGAAACCAAGGGCATTGTCAACAACTCCCTGACCTGTACGACCTAAAGCACGACCTAGCAAAGAATAAATTGAACCTCCTTGTTGTCCCTGAATCAAGATGGATAAGTCGAAGCCTTTGTATTTAAAGGTATTGGTTATACCCCAGTTGTAGGTTGGGTTTGGATGACCAACGATAACACGGTCGTTTGCATCGATAAGTCCGTCGTTGTTTGCATCAAAATATTTAGGATCACCAACTGTTTCAGTACCGTTCAGGGCAACTTTATTGTTGATGTCTTCCTGAGTTAAAATACCGATTTGTCTGACCACATAAATACTGTTCATTTGCTCGCCAACCCTCAATATTGAATGAGAAATATCGAACAAGGAAGGGATCAGGATTTGAGTTTGGCCTGAAGCCAGCTCAACAACTTTATTGGCGTTGTGGCTTAAATTGGCCGACGTGATCCACTGAAATTTACCAACCATATTGCGTGAGGTCAATTCAATTTCCCAGCCCTGGTTACGAACTTTTCCAACATTATTCAACGAAGTTGCAAAACCTGTACTTTGAGGAACTGGAACATTCAATAAAAGATTATAATTCAATTTATTGTAGTAGTCGAACGAACCGGTAATACGCGATTCCAATAAACCGATATCGAATCCAACATCAAAGGTTTTCGATTCTTCCCAGGTAATATCAGGATTGGTTATTGCACTAGGCGCTTGCCCGGTTGCCTGACCTGAGTTGAAAGTATAATTGTAGTTTGCCAATACAGGAATACTACTGTAATCGCCAATGTTGTAGTTACCCGATTTTCCCCAGCTTGCCCTTAATTTAAGGTCGTTAATTGGCCTGATGCTTTTCATGAAATTTTCTTCCGAAATTCTCCAGCCGACTGAGGCCGAAGGGAAAATCCCCCATTTTGAGTTAGAACCAAACCTTGAAGATCCATCGCGACGAATACTGGCAGACAGCAGGTATTTATCTTTATAGCTGTACTGAGCTCTACCGAAATAAGAAAGCAAAACGTTTTTAGTTTCAGTTGAGTTACCGGTAATACCGTTGGCAGCGTTCAGGGTTGTAATAACATAACTGTTAAAACCGCCATTCGAATTCATGGTGCTTATATCCAGTTTATCGCTGTTGTATGAAGCTCCTGCTAAAAGATTAATGTTGTGATCTTCAAATAAAGTTTTGCTGTACGAGAGTGTATTCTCGTTTACAAAAGTTTGTTTTTTGTAGCTGTTTAACGATCCTGAAGTAAGAACTGTTAACTGAGAAAGTCGCGCTGACAACGAACTGGCTATAGTATAAGGAACATAGCTCTTTGAGCTATTGTCTGTATTATCAAAGTTAAGGGTGGATTTGAAGAACAGATTTTTCAGGATTTCATACTCTCCAAAAATAGAAGTCAACGTACGAAAACGTTTAGTCAATCCAATTTTGGTTTCCAGTTTTGCAATCGGGCTGTTAGCCGAAGTACTCCATTTATACTGACCGTAGTTATAAGCATTCGGGTAAAGTTTCATGGTATCTTCCTGAACTGGCGAATAGCTGACCAACTGGTGCAGAATATTGTCTTTTCCCTCAACACCCGGGTCGTTAGTTTCTGAGTAAGTCGGGGTAAGATTAATTCCGAACTTCAATTTGTCGTTTGCTTTTACCTCAACGTTTGCCCTGGCCGAATAACTTTTGTGATTCATTCCGATAACCATACCATCCTGCCCAACCGTATTAACTGACACGTAATACTTTACGTTATCCGTTCCGCCATTGGCTGATATCTGGTAGTTCTGAACCATACCTTTACGGAAGGCTTCATCCTGCCAATCGATATAGTTTAGCCCAGGGTGTCCCGGCATATTCCAACGATCGTCAATCATGTAGTTCGTATTGTATGCATTACCTGTCAGTCCTAAGATCTGGCGTCTTTCCGCTGTCGATTGTGAAGCCAAACGGCCAGTACCTGAAGCCACCCATTGAGCGTCGATCATTTCTTTTGCACGATCAACCCATTCATCGGCACTTAACATATCCAGCTTACGGTTTGCTTCGTTATAACCAACATAGCTGTTTACTGTAATTTGAGGTTTGCCACTTTTACCGTGTTTGGTGGTAATCAAAACAACACCGTTTGCTGCACGCGATCCGTAAATTGCAGCCGATGCTGCATCTTTCAGAACCTGAATCGATTCAATGTCATTTGGATTAATATTATCAAGCGGGTTACCATTGGCGTAGTTTCCGGAGCTGTTCGGGTTAGCGGCAGCCAAAGGAAATCCGTCGATTACATACAATGGCTCGTTTCCAGCTGAGATGGAACCTGTTCCGCGAACCTGAATACTGAAAGCTTTACCAAGCGCTCCTGAAGTTTGTTTAACCTGAACACCTGCCATTTGACCAACTAAAGCCTGGTCGATACGAACCAAAGGGCGTTCATCAATTTTATCGGCTTTGAAAGAAGCAGAAGCTCCAACCACATCACGTTTCTTTTGAGTTCCGTATCCAACAGCAACTACTTCTTCAAGACCAATGGCATCTTCCTGTAAAGTAACATTGATGACAGATTGATTACCCACGGCAATTTCCTGGGTTTTCATTCCTACAAATGAGAAAGAAATGGTCGCTCCAGCTGGAACATTCGAAAGATTATATTGTCCGCCCATATCGGTAATTACACCGTTGGTTGTTTTTTTCACAACCACTGATACTCCGGGTAAAGGTTCTCCTGTTGAATCAACCACTTTTCCGGAGATCTTACTGGTTTGCTGGCTGGTTAAAACAGTATCAGCTTCACCTTGTTTGTGAATTACAATCAACTTGTTATTCACAGTGTAGGTTAATCCGGTACCCGACAAAATCTCGTCCAAGACCTTATTTATCTGTTGATTCTCGACATCAATATTGATCCTTTTCGTCAAATCAATCTGATTGGCATTGAAGAAAAACGAGAACTCCGACTGATTTTCAATCCGTTCCATAATCTCTCCCAATGTCAGATTTTGTCCAACAATTTTAAGTTTGGTCGTTTGAGAGTAGCTTGCTGCTGAAACATGCATAACTGCAACAAACAAAAAAAGCGTTACTAGTTTCATAATACGTACTATTAAAGGGATGTCGATAAAAGACTTACCCTTCGGGTGAATCCATTTTTTTTTCATAGTTTTGAAATGTTTAGACAATTAATGTAAAAATGATTGTTTTGTAGAAGGCGGATTGTTGTGGCGACAATTCGCTTTCTTTTTTTTACTACATATTTTTCAATGGTTTATATGTTATTGTAAATTCTCTAAAAGTTGTTTTCTGGTAGTCAATAGGTGAGGTTAACTTCAAAGCGTCCAAAACCTGCCAGATGGTTTCCTGGTTTTTAAACCGGCCTGTAAATGAATAGTTCTGAAGTTCAGAACCCGAACAATTCAGCTTTACGTCGTAACAACGTTCAAGCCGGTGAACCAACTCCGGAAATGGTATTTTTCGGAATATAAATTCGCCGTCTTTCCATGCAATTTCACTCTCAACATCAGCGTCAGAAAAAGCATATTTTTGGGTCTCACGATCAATTTGAAATTTCTCACCGGGTGCAACATTCAATACTTTTGAACTTCCGCTCATTTGTAGTCCTATTTTTCCTTCGGCCAAAGTTGTAGCCGAAAATTTGTTATCCGGATACGAACAAACATTAAATTTGGTACCTGTGACTTTGATATCGAAATCAGCTGTTTTTACGGTAAACGGATGTTTGGGATCGGATTTTACATTAAAAAAACCTTCTCCAGTAAGGCTCACCACTCTATTCGCCGATGAAAATCCGGATGAGTATTTCAATTCACTTCCTGAATTTAAACTCACCTCAGTTCCGTCGGCAAGAATTACTTTTGAGCGCGATCCAAGCGGTACTGAGAAAACCTGGAGATTTTCTGACGGCTTAACTGTAGCTGAAGGACTTAAAACAGTAAATATCAATCCAATAATCAGAATTGCAGCAATGGCCGAAAAAGATCGGATCAATACAATTCGTGATTTTTTACTTTTTTGATATTGATTTTTGTAGAAAAGGGCAAGTTGTTCGCCTGTTCTCTCTTTTGGCGAGTTTAGAGAATCCCAAATGTCTTTTATAGAAAGAAATTCGTTCTTCTTATCTGTCGATTCTTCAATCCAAACCTTTAATTCTTCTTGTTCCTCCCGCGTGCAATTCCCATTCAAATAGCGAACAATCAGGTTTTCGGTGTATTCTTTGTCTTCCATTCAGCTGTAGTTTCTTTTCTTTTTTTGACAATACTAAGACAACTGAACGCTTCGCACTACGTCAGAAAGATTAACTTTTCTTCACAACTAATTTACATCCTAATGTAAACCTCTAAAAAACAGCAAAGTAAAAAATGATTTTCTTGATATTTTTTCTTTCAACGCCGAAAGGGCCCTGAATACCCTGGTTTCAACGGTTCGAATCGGTAGATTCAGCTGATCGGCAATTTCACTATTTTTGAGTCCCTCAAACCTACTGAGCACAATAATTTGTTTGTAAATATCAGGCAATGAATCAATGGCATCGTTAATCTGCTTCAAATTTTCTCGTTCGATGAGTGATTTTTCGCCTGACTGGTAATGAACTGCTTCCATTTCCAATAATTGAATCGAAGTTTCATTTTCGAATTTCTGCACCACTTTTTGGTGTTTCAGGTAATTCAGGCAAGCGTTCCGGATGGAATTGAAAAGATACGCCTGAACCATTTCTTCTTTTTGCTTATATTTTCCGTTCTCCCATATGGCGACGAAAACGTTCTGTACAATATCGAGCGCGTCGCCTTCGCTTTCTACAAATTTCAATGTATAAAGTAAAAGTCGCCTATGATACTTACCAAACAAAAAATCGAATTCGGTCATCAATAAAGCAATAAGAATGTACAAAGTAAGAATATTTTAGCTTACCTGAAACTAAATCCAAGACCATATTAAAACAGATATGCCAACCAAAAATCAAAAATCAGGAATCGGCATCCGGCTTAAAAGCCGAAAATTCAACACGGAGTTATGTTTTTCAACCCTTCATCAAAATTTATCAAATCTCTATAAATCACCTATTCTATTTTAACTTTAATTGTTTTATTTCTCTATCTTGTGGATTTTAAAATCATTATAGTTTAATAAAGCTTCGAATAGATTATTCCCAGATTAATTTCAAATAATCAGTGAAAAATATGTTTCAAGCAACTAGCATTCATATTCAATAACCAATTAAATATGAGTAAATTTATCATTGCTGATAATTCTGAGAAAAGTGTTTCAGCATTAAAATCGTGGATACTGAAACTGGGAAAGGACTCTGAGATTAGACATGCAACCTCCGGAAGCATTTTACTGCCGTTGGTTATTTCAGAAAAACCCGATATCATCCTTATTAACCTCGAATTACCAAACATAAACGGACCAGCGATTTGTAAAATCATCAAATCTAATCCATTATATAATCAGACTCTGATTTTACTATATGGAACAGAATCGGCTCAACAAGATCTAGAAAATGTAATTCTAGAATCTCAAGCCGATGCATTCATCTCACTACCAGCCAATGAAATAAGCTTTCGCCTTCAAATACAAACCTTACTAAAACCTGGGCGCTCTAATCCAAACCAGATGATTGAGCCAAAAGCTATTCAGGCTAAAGATTCAAGCAAAGACGCGAGTATCCTCGAAAAAATTGTGGCTGAATTATACGAAAGTGAAAAACTTTACCGAAACCTGTTAGAACGGCTGCCTGACGGAGTTTACAAAAGTACTCATGAAGGGAAATTTATTGAAGTAAACGACGCAATGGTTAAAATGCTGGGTTATGATTCGAAAGAAGAATTATTGGTCATTGACATAAAAAAGGAACTTTATTTTGAACCCGAAGATCGTGAAAGTCTTGTTTTGCAAGAAAAGTACGAGGAAATGGGAATCTTCAGATTAAGAAAGAAAGATGGATCTGGTATTTGGGTTGAAGATCATGGTTGGTATTCGTTGGACAGCGAAGGGAACGTTCTTTTTCATGAAGGAATTATGCGCGATATAACTGAACGTAAAATTGCGGAAGAAGCACTCAAAGAGAACGAAGAACGGTTTAAGATGCTGTATGAAAAAGCCCCGATAGGATATCAGTCGCTTGATGAAAATGGAAATCTAATCGATGTAAATGAGACATGGCTCGAACTAATGGGTTATGACAAAAATGAGGTCATTGGATGCCCCTTTATTCAGTTTCTGACTCCAGAATATATTGACCAAGTAAGAAACCAATTCGTCGCATTTAAATCCAACGGGAAAGTTCACTATGAATTAGAAATGATCAAAAAAGACGGATCAAAAATCATCATTCAACTTGAAGGTCGCATTGGACATACATCTGATGGTGTATTCAAACAAACCCATTGTGTTTTATCGGACATAACGGAACGAAGAAAAGCAGAAAAAGCGATTGCTGACGAACGAATTCTTTTACGAACCTTAATCGACAATATACCCGACCCAATTTATGTGAAAGATACACAAGGCCGAAAGTTAATTTCAAACAGAGCCGACCTGGAAATATTGGGTTATTCAAGCGAAAATAGTGTATTCGGGAAAACCGATATTGAATTATCCTATCCTGGCGATTCTTCGCAAACATATCTCGACGACATGTCGGTTATACAAACAGCTCAACCTATTATAAACAAACTCGAATATTTTACGGATAAGCAAGGTGCTAAAAGATATTTTTTAACCAGCAAAATGCCGTTAACCAACGACACAGGCGAAATAATTGGGTTAGTAGGTGTAGGACACGACATTACTGCTCAAAAACAAAGCGAACAGAAAATTTTTCAGCTATCGAAAGGTATAGAACAAAGTCCGGCCAGTATTATTATTACAGATACGCTAGGAAACATTGAATATGTGAATTCAAAATTTTCCGAAATATCAGGGTATACATTTGAAGATGTGAAAGGAAAAAGACCTAATATTTTACAGTCAGGACATACCTCAAATAAGGAATACAAAAGGCTCTGGGAAACAATAACATCGGGTAACGAATACCATACTGAACTACAAAACAAAAAACGAAATGGAGAACTTTACTGGGAATCCATTCTCATATCTCCAATCCGCGATGAGGACGGAACTATTGTTAATTACATGGCAATTAAAGAAGATATTACCAGCCGGAAGAAAACCGATCTCGAAATCCACAAACTTTCAGTGGCTATCGAGCAAAATCCAGCTTCGGTGATAATTACCGATACCCGCGGAAATATTGAATACGTGAATAAGAAATTTGTTGCTGTTTCCGGATATTCGAAACAGGACTTGATTGGAAAAGTACTTCGTATCCTGAAACCAGGGCACACCACCGATGAAGTTTATATCGACATTTGGAATAAATTATTTGCAGGAAAACCCTGGAAGGGTGAACACCAAAACAGAACTAAAAATAAAGAAATTTATTGGGAGTCCGTTCAAATCTCCCCCATCAGAGATCAGGAAGGCAAAGTCACAAACTTCGTTGTTTTGAGTGAGAATATAAGTGAGCGAAAACAGATGGAAAAGGATTTGATTGCCGCAAAAGAGAAAGCCGTTGAAAGCGACCGGTTGAAATCTGCCTTTCTGGCCAATATGTCGCACGAAATACGAACTCCTTTAAATAGCATTTTAGGCTTCTCCGATCTACTTACAGCGCCTGATCTTGATGCAAATTCCAGGCAGGAATTTGCCAGCCTGATCAGCTCCAGTGGTAACAACCTTTTGTCAATTATCAACGATATATTGGATATTTCGAAGATTGAGGCAGGCCAAATTACACTGATGAAAAGTGAATTCTCAGCCCATAGCTTGATCTCCAAAATTCAAAGGGAATATTTATTAAGAGCAAACTCAAAAGGGATTCAACTTATACTGAAACCTCAAACTGATAATCAGGAACTGATAATCATGAGTGATGAATCCAGAATCAAACAGGTACTGGTTAATTTTGTTGGTAACGCTTTAAAATTCACAGATTCAGGACTCATAGAAATTGGAATAAATCATACCCAAAACGAAATACTATTCTATGTAAATGATACCGGAATAGGTATTCCGAAAGAATACCATGACAAAATATTTGACCGTTTCAGGCAAGTTGAAGCTGCACAAACCAGAAAATATGGTGGCAATGGATTAGGGCTTGCCATCACCAAAAATCTGGCGGAATTGCTGGGCGGAAGAATCTGGCTTGAGTCTGAACCTAATGTAGGATCGACCTTTTACTTCGCTTTACCCAACAAATTTAGGGTAAACTAATAAAATAAATGAAAGTATAAAAACACGAATGGGAACAATCCGTTAAGGAAAGTTCCCATCCACTTTTAGATTGCCCGAGGGTTCTCTTTAGTGCCAGATTACGGTTATTACGACTGGCTGTTTGATCCGGCTTTTCAGCTTTTTCGCTCAGCCTTGAACCTTCTGACTTTGCCTGTTACAGCAGAATCGTCCGGTTGTCCGTTCGACCGCTTCTTTCGAATTGGTCTTCACGAACGAAGTCTCAGGTTAGCCATCTGAGAACCGATCTTGCGATCAGCCTTTTGATGAAAAGCTTCCGACTGTCCGGGGACAATCTTCCACTTCGGCCAATTTTCCGGAACCGAAGTCCCTTCCAATCTTTCTCCTTCCTGAATCAACTTTACAATGAACTTTTGACGGTTAATCGTGGGTTGATGAATTTCGAAAGCAAGCTTTCTGATTCAACTTCAGCTCTTTCCGAATGCAGATCCGAAGATCCGAGTGATCAGGTTTTAAATCCGGTTAAAAATCTATTTCCTTCTCCATTCGTTCTGAGCAGCCTTTTATCGCTCGTCTGATGTAATAAAGATACTCCATTAAAAGTATATCAGTCAAGCATTTTGAATGGTTTAAACCAACCGGATATTATTCGTGGTTATGAACAATTGTTGATAGCTTTTTAAATAAAAATTTCGCTTGCCAGCATTAGGATTTGCTGGTCATAAACATATGATTTCCAGAGTTATTAACAAAAATGAATGTTCGTAAAGACATTAATTCACCTTTTTGCTGCAAAAATCGGAGGTATAAATCGACAACTTTTTTATGTCTCGCATGAACGAACACCGTCAACTTTTAGCTTTGATCAGAAAAAACTAATGAAAAGCAAAATATTAAGGAAGGTAACAATGCTACCAATCAGGAGCATTAAAATGGTAGTTGATTTTGTATTGACATATTTTCCCATAACCTTGGGAGATGAAGTCAGATAAATCTGTAGAAATATAGTAAACGGAAGTTGTACACTCAACACCATTTGTGATATAATCAGCGCTTTAAACGGATTTCCGATAATAAATATCAATACCAAAGCAATTAGCAGCGATATCCCAATTCCAATACGACTGTGGTTATCTTTCACATCAAAAGGTTCACTGAACAGTCCGGCAAAAATACTTCCACCAGCCATTCCTGAAGTTATTGAACTGGCAATTCCGGCAAACAATAAAGCTATGGCAAAAACAACTCCCGCATTGTTTCCAAGAAGCGGTCCCAACATCGACTGCGCCTGTTGCAACTCATTAACCTTGGCACCAGTGGTAAAAAAAGTTGATGCAGCAAGAATAATCATCGCACTATTAATTGCCCAGCCAATGATCATAGAAACTAAGGTATCAACAAACTCATAATCAAGCTGTTTTTTGATCACCTCTTCATTTTCCAAATTCCACTGGCGGCTCTGAATTACTTCTGAATGCAGGAAAAGGTTATGGGGCATAACTACAGCACCCAGAACACTCATAACAATCATGATTGATCCTTCAGGAATAGAAGGGACAACCCACGAAATTCCGGCCTGAACCCAATCAATTTCGACCAAGCTTAATTCGTATAAAAAAGAGAGTCCAATGATTGAAACGAAAGCAATAATTATTTTCTCGATAAAAGCATACGAATTGGTGTATAGCATAACCCCAACGAAAATAACGACCAGAATTGCGCCGGCCGCAATGGGTATTCCAAACAACATTTGCAAAGCAATTGCGCCCCCTAAAATTTCGGCTAATGAAGTGGAAACGGAAGCAACCATTGCCGATCCAAGTATAGTTCTCGAAAGTAATGGTGGTGTATGTAAAGTCGCAGCCTCAGAAAGGCATAATCCGGTGGCGATGCCTAAATGCGCCACATTATGCTGAAGTATGATGAGCATGATTGTTGACATGGTAACCATCCACAACAAAGTGAAACCAAAATCAGACCCTGCGGCGATATTGGAAGCCCAATTACCTGGATCAATGAATCCAACGGTTACCAGCAAACCCGGACCAATATACTTAAGAACCTTAAGTACCCCGAAAGTTGGTTTGTGATTCTTATTGTCTATATTTTTAAACAGAGATAGCATATTTATATGTGCTTGGGAATGTCAGCTTATAAATAGACAAACTGAGTAGCAAAATTGTTGTATTGTTATGACAAGTTGTTTGCTTTAGGAACCAAAACCAAATGCTGATTTCAATTTTATGAAGTAATTCCACAACTCCTGAAAATCAAATCAAGCTCTGATGTTTAGAATGAAAACAGCTTTTATCCGGCGCTTGATTCTCCCCTATTAGGTTTTCGTCCGGATGAGAATTTACGTTTACCCTGAGAACGACCACCCTTTCTTGGCGGACGGACTTTGTAAACCGGCGCATCTCCCAGTTCGGGCGGTACCGGAATTTTCAAAACTTCCTGTTCAATCAGTTTTTCAATCCGGTCGAACTTATCCATGTCCATCTCATTAATCAAGCTGATAGCAATACCGGTTTTATCAGCGCGGGCTGTTCGCCCTACGCGATGAACATAATCTTCAGCTGAACCAGGAACATCAAAATTGATAATCAGGTTAATATCCTTAATATCGATACCCCGACTCAAAACATCGGTAGCCACTAATACACGCGTTCTCCTCGACCGAAACCTCATTAGCACATCTTCGCGCTCTTTTTGTTCCAAATCCGATGAAATCCCTTCAACCGCATTTCCAGCTCTCTTCAGGCTCTTAACAATTTCATTTACCTTTCTCTTAGTCGAACTAAATACCAGAATACTATCCAAATCGGGCTTATTCGAGATTAAACTATTGATTACCGGAATCTTCTGGTTCTCGTGAACCACATAGGCTGCCTGCAATACACCTTCTGCAGGTTTCGAAATTGCGGTACTAAACTCAACCGGATCTCTTAATATTTTAGATGCCAAATCCCTGATTTTCTGGGGCATAGTAGCTGAAAACATTAGAGTCTGTCTGTCTTCAGGAACATAACTCAGAATTCGTAGAATATCATCATAGAAACCGATATCAAGCATACGGTCGGCCTCATCTAAAACCAAATGTTTGATTTTATCGAATTTGACGTACCCTAAATTCAGGTGAGAAATAAGCTTACCTGGGGTTGCGATAATGATATTTGTTCCCTTTGTCAGAGCCTTACATTCAGCATCCCAATCAGAACCGTCGCGTCCTCCATAAACAGTTATCGAGTTGATATTCAGGAAATATGCAAAACCTTGCACTTGCTGATTGATCTGAATAGCCAATTCTCGGGTTGGTACAATTACCAATGTACTTAAATCATGATTGTCTTCGGCAGCCAGATGATCAAGGATGGGCAACATAAAAGCTGCCGTTTTTCCGGTTCCGGTTTGTGCACAGGCCAGGATATCGTGGCCATCTAAAATTGCAGGTATGGTAAGTTCTTGTATTTCAGAAGCTTTTTCATAACCCATATAAGATATGGCTTCCAATATTTTATCGTCCAACCCAAATTCTTCAAAACTCATTGTTCAAACTATATTAATTAATTGCATTTGTATGTAAAAACATCAAAAACCAGTTATGTCCACCCTCTGAAATCAACTTCTGAGACCAAAGATAATAGTTCGCTTTTCGGAAATGCTGTGCAAAAGTACGAAAACTTTATCAACAATAGCTTCGGATGACTGCTCTGAAGCTGATTTTCAGGCCAAATATGATTTTTTAATGACTACTGGAGGCCATTCAAATATTTTAAATTTTAATTCGGGAAAAAGGATAGCAATTTGTACTTTTGTGCCGTTAATAAAAAAGCTGATTCAAGCTGTAACTAAAAAAATATTGATATGGGAAGAGCGTTCGAATACCGAAGAGCATCCAAAGAAAAACGTTGGGATAAAATGTCGCGAACATTTCCAAAATTAGGAAAAGCAATTACTGTTGCTGCCCGTGAAGGCGTTCCTGATCCGGAAATGAATTCAAAACTCCGCACAGCCATTCAAAATGCCAAGGCACAAAACATGCCGAAAGACAACATTGAAGCGGCTATCAAAAGGGCTTCGGGTAAAGATGCCGAAAATTTTGTGGAGGTTAACTATGAGGGGAAAGGACCTCATGGAGTATTGATTTTTATTGAATGTGCCACCGACAACCCAACACGCACTGTTGCCAACGTAAAATCATATTTCAATAAGGCTGGTGGCATTATGGTTCCAACAGGTTCGCTCGAATTTATGTTCTCGCGGAAAGCCGTATTTGAATTTCCAAAGAAAGACGGAATGAATATTGAAGATCTGGAACTGGAATTGATTGATGCCGGGCTGGAGGAAATTGAAGAAATTGAAGGGGTTATATATGCAAATGCCGACTACACCAATTTTGGATCTATGTCGCAGGCATTAGAAGCATTAAAGATTGAAGTGACCAAAGCCAGTTTGCAGCGAATTCCAAATACTCCGGTTGAATTTACTGAAGAACAACTGGTTGATATTGAAAAACTGATTGATAAAATCGAAGACGACGACGATATCCAGTCTGTTTTTAATAACATCGCTTAAACAAAGCTATTTCGTTCAGTTTATACTGAAGATCATCAAATAAAAGTTCGCCGGATGAATTTTGCTATCAAGCAAAATTTTCCGGCGAACTTTCTTATTTTTATATTTCCTGATCATTAAAACTTAACCCATGAGCAAGCGAGAACTCCGGAAGTACCTGAAAGAACTGACCAAAGAGCAACTGGAGGATCAAATTATAGACCTTTACGAAAGATTCAAGCCAGTAAAAGAATACTATGATTTTGCTTTCAATCCAAAGGAAAACGAATTAATCGAACAATGCAGGTTCCAAATCAGCAAGGAATATTATCCGGTTGGAAGCCGGAAGGCAAAAATGAGAAGGTCTGTGGCTCAAAAATGGATCAAAAAACTGATGCTCTTCGATGCCGATGCCTCGCTGTTGGCTGATGTCATGTTTTTTAATATCGAAATCGCTCTCACATTTTCGGGAGAGCACATCATACGGCAAGAATCCTTTTTCACCAGCATGTATAAATCGTTTGATGAAACCCTGCGTTTTGTTTCTGAAAAAGGAATTCTAACTGAATTTAAAGGTCGGATTGAAAAAATTGCCGGTGATACCTGGGATCAAAAATGGCCAAACAGAAATGCGTTTGAAGATTTAGCCGACATGTATCTTCAATAAGCAATACTCTTTTCAGTTGGACCCTAAAAACCGGATGAGATCAACTATACTTTGCTGATCATCAAAAGAAACATGTTGCTCCTTTGTAAATTTCTTAAAGGGTCCTGTTTTATCCACAAATATTTTTGACAGCTGCCTCATGCTCACAACTTTAATTAAATCACCATCCTTCTTTAACCAATAAAATGTGTAGGGATTTGTTTCAACACTTTCTGGCAATTTCATATCATAAACCTGACTTCCGGAGAAGAATGTTGAATAAGTTGTTGTAGCCGATGTTTGCGACGATCCTCCATAGCCTGCCGGCTTACCCGGATCTTTCACTTTACATTTATGCTCAGCATATAAATCATATTTCGAATGGAGAATTAGCTCTACAAATTTGCCATTTAATGGGAAAAATTTATGCCCGTTAATGTAAACCGTATCAATCTGCTCCAACTGGCCAAGAGCTAACTTAATGCCTCTATTTTCGAAAATCATTTCTTCAGTTAGTGAATTAAAGTTCAATAAAGTTTCATTCTTTACTCCAGTTTTCATTAGGACCACACCTTTAGTAAATTCAGGAAAAAGATAATGAGTAATTCCAAGCTTTTGTTCTTGTGAATTAGCTGCAGAAACCAACAGACTCAAAATCAACAAATAAAAAATTCGTTTCATATTGTTTCACTTTATTCAAAGACTAAATCGAAAACCGGCAATCAATCATAAAATCAAAGTTAGAATAAGTTTGAAATTATTCCTAAATATATTGATGAGGTTTTAAGATTTTTTATAGTTTTGCACTCACAAAATTGAAATGCCCAGATGGTGAAATTGGTAGACACGCCAGCTTGAGGGGCTGGTGCCGGTTCCGGTGTGCAAGTTCGAGTCTTGTTCTGGGCACTAAAGTAGAAGTCAAATTAGATCAAAAGCGCTTAAATTCAATGATTTAAGCGCTTTTTCTTTTGGCTAAAAAATCAAAAAACTTCTTATAAAGTCATGTTTTTAGGGACAAAATCGAGACCATGATTTTCAAGTCTGTTTATGGTCGCGGCAAACTCTGCAACTAATTGAATACAAACATTTTATTTGATTCACTTTGACTCATTTTGGTACTTTTTAAAAAGCCTTAAATGAGGTATTTTTAACGGTTGCTGAGACCATTTCTAAAATTATTGCAAAACAGATGAATTATGAAGATTATTATCAATTTCTCATTAAGAAAAAACAGGGAGTCCGCCGATGGTAAATCACCAATCTATGTAAGATTTACTATCAAAAATAAAAGAGTCGATCTCTCAACAGGTATTTTTGTTCCACAAGACCAATGGGATGAAAACAAACAACATGTAAAAGGGAAAATACCGGGAGCCAGAGTCTTGAATGAGCGGCTAGATAAAATGAAAACTGAAATTCAGGATATTTATAATCAACTGAGGTCTTCCAGCGAAGAATTTGATACAACCACGATCAAAAACAGATTACTTAATGCCGAAGAATCAAAAGGAGTATTGTTTGTTTTTGACTATTATCTGAATAGCATTATTGCTAAGCTTAACAAGGGCTATTCAATGGAGACTTATAAACACTACAAATCCTCCAGAAAACGGTTGGCTGAATATATAAGTACTCAATTGAAAAAAACGGACATCCCAATTAAATCCATCAATTATAAGTTTCTGGATTCATTTGATATTTATATCAAAAAAGATTTCAATAATCAGCAGAATACTGCTTGGAATTACCACAAACACCTCCGACGCGTCTTAAATCTGGCAATTTCGCTAGATTACATCGATAAAAATCCATACTCTAAATTCAAAGTTGGACTGGATGAAACTCACCGGGAAATTCTTTCAATGGAAGAATTGCAACGGCTTGAGGATAAAAACATTCAGATCGAACGTTTAAGTGTTGTGCGTGATATCTTTATTTTTGCTTGTTATACTGGCCTCTCCTTCTCAGACATCGCCAAATTAAGTAGAATTCATATTCAACACGGCGCTGACGGAAAAGAATGGATTATTATTGACCGATCAAAAACCAACAATCGATGCCGGATTCCAATTCTGCCAAAAGCCAGGGAAATATTAAAGCGGTATGAGGATTATCCGAAGATTTCTAATAAGGACATTCTACTTCCGGTTTTGACCAACCAGAAAATGAATAGCTACCTGAAAGAACTTGGAGATATTTGTGATATCAACAAAAACATTACCATGCACATTGCCCGTCATACCTTTGCCACTTCGGTAACCCTCAGCAACGGAGTTCCAATTGAAACCGTTTCCAAAATATTGGGACATACTTCATTGAAAACGACTCAAATTTATGCGAAGGTTCTTGACAAGAAAATCTCAGAGGATATGGATTTGCTTCTTACCAAACTGTGTAAAACTGAAATGCAAACAGCTTAGTGGAAGCGATTGCAATAATTTTCACCGCTAACTGTAATCAGCAGAAAATATGAAGACATTTTGGGGAAGGGTGGATTTTCCATCGGGGTTGTTTTTAACGTGCATTTACATCAGTGACTTTCACAGGCCACTCTCCGTTCCGATACCTTTCCATACAGGCACGGTGGAACTTACGAAGCTCATCCAGTTCCTCCTGCGTAATAACATCAATTTGCATGATTTGTTCCCGTTCATTATTTAGTGTATAATACGGGATGAAGGGGCATTCTGCTATAGGCTCCCCAAATGGACATGCAGAAATAGGATTGATTAGATCGGCATTTAGGCGAATTTTTTCAGTATTGATACTTGACATACAACTTGTTTTTGGTGATTAATTTATTCAAAAAGAGGCGTGAACCATCACTTACTGCCTCCCAGGGAACGCCAATCCCCTATGCAACAAATAAGAACAGCTCACGCCTGTGCGCGAGCGTCATACCTGTTATTCTTGTTGCATTTTTAAATTTGGCGTTTTTAAGGAAGCAAGAATAAAAAGCTAACGCTTTTTATTTATTCATTTTATCGAAACCCCTGTTCCGATAAAACTACTTAATCATACATCAATTTGACAAAGATATAAAACATCCTGTATAGGTTCATTTCGAATATGATTAGTTCGATCATTTTCTAAATTTTAATCCATCTTTGTCATCGATCATTCGCTTCAAGATGGCTATTAGTTGATTCAGAAACTTGATTTTTTCAATCTTTCTCTCTTGGATTTCCAGACGATAACGATAAATATCTTCCTTTATCTCGACATTGAAGATTTGTTCAAAGGCTTCTGCCAATTCAATTATTGTGGCATTCCCATTGTTGATAGAGCCTGAATATAGAAGCGCATAAATGATCTCACCCAAATCAATTTTATGCCCAGTCCATTTGAGATGTGATTTATAATTGGTTTGATCATATCCAAAAGGTTTATCAATCTTATCCAATTCTTTCCGGATATAATCAATCAGCATTTCATTGGCCATGATTGTAGAAAAGGTATGGTCATGCCAAGTGAAGAACTCCTCGTCCAACAGGTGATGGCTACTTCGAAGTTCGAGCGGTATTTCTGTTGTACCTCGGACAAAGTACTTTTCATCCAAGTGTTTATATTCACATTTGAAGTACTGGACTTTCACTTGTCGTTCCTCCATGTACTCGTTGATTTTGTAAATCCTTTTTTGAAGGTACCTCCTGATAACAGATGGGTCAGCTTTTTGACATTTACTTTCCAGATCAAAGACAGCTCTGTAGTATAATAGTCTACTGTAGACTGTTGGTTTGATCTTTTTAAAAAAGTAGATTTCCGATTCTTGATCAGGAAATCCTTGTTTAATTACCAATTCACGCATTCGATCCAATGCAATTTTACAATGGCCGATTGCATACTCCATTTGGTCCGAAATCTTATCGGACACATTTTTCATTTTGGAAAGATCACTTTCCAAATCCAGAATAATTTCACAGTATGTTCCCATAGCAAAAATTTAAACTGTTAATATCTAAGCCTCAATTCAAGAGTAGTTAATAAATTCCATCCACACGAAATTCTATAACAGTTCAATTTTCCATTCCTACAAACGGATAAATACCAGTACTTTTACATCTTTTTATATGCACCACCTTCCCTATAGAAAATAATTATTTATATTATTAGGATGCTTCAAAATCTAATTTGATTTTTTTTGTCAAGCTTGGGTAAAGCCACATACAACTACTATTTTGCATTATTCTTAATTAACAATTAGTTTTTATTGATATGAGAGTCACCCAATTAATCGCAATAACCATCAATCCTATATGGTGTTTAAACTAGAAATACCGTGAGTATCCCTTTCACGGTATTCCAATGAATAAATGCATCATCAATTCGTAATAACCTGACTAAATTTAAGAGAAAACCTAAAAAAGAATAAATAGACTGTTTAAATGTCTATATCATTTTAGTTTACGTTCACCACTTTTTCTTCAGGTAATTCCTTGGTAAAGAAGGACCACTCATAACATTTCTTACTTTCCTTTTTGATTCCCAGTAGTTCTTTGGAGATATCGTTGGATTTGGCTGGAGGTAAAATTACTTCATCTTCCGTTTGAAGAGCGACAATTACCCGTTTCAGTTCATCAAAATTAAGACCAAGTGACAGAGGATAATAAATAATAGCTCTGATCATACATTTTGGATCGATAAAAAATACTGCACGAACCGTTGGTGTATTTCTTTCGTCATGTGTAATCAACCCATATTTTCTGGCTACTTCCGTAGTAATATCTTCTATCAGCGGAAATTTTATTTCAACATCTTTCATGCCTATGTATTCTATCCTCTCTTTGATGGAGTTAAACCCGGCAATCTGGTTATGAGGGTTGTCAACCGGTAGTCCTATTAGTTCACAGTTGAGTTCTTTAAAGTCGTTATGCATGTTTGCAAGTGCCAGAAATTCAGAACTAGGTATAGGAGTAGAAGAGGAAGGATAACTAAATAGGATAACCCACTTGCCAAAATAATCGGCAGGGAAATAAATAGTACCTTGCGTCGTTACAGATCTAAATGCAGGAGCCTGATCGCCAATACGAGGCATTGAATTTTCACTTTGATTGAAGAAATCAGCCATCATCTATTTTAAGATTAGGCTTGTATTTCGTGATGAAAATTCTGACTAATAATTAGATATGCAACAAATAAAAACGTTGAAACAAGTAGCGCAATACCAAAATCGCAATAAATGGTGCAGAAAAAATTATCGTTTGCTCCGAAGATACTTGAAACAGAGCCGACAATAACCATGATCACCCAATCCAGAAAAAGAATGGCTGGGACAATCAGAAGTAATTTTACTAATAAAGTTTTCATTTTGAATAAATTATATTTGTACATAAATTCAAAAACTTATCTGCTTAAAACAAAGATACAAAAATTGAATTAATAATGAGCAATTGCTCATTATATTTATATAAACCAATTGCTCATTTAATATGCCCAGACCAAAAAGAATTCGGAAAATGGACAATCCCCCACATTTTAAGGGATTCAGACCGATTGGATTACCTGAAGAAAATAATCCGGTAGTTATCAATTTTGAAGAATATGAAGCCATCCGGCTAAGTGATTTTGAGTTTAACGGGCATGTGGAGGCCGCTCAGATTATGGGAGTTTCGAGGCCCACTTACACACGCATTTATGAAAGTGCACGCCGCAAAGTTGCTCAGGCTTTTGTTCTTGGGAAGGCAATAGTATTTGAAGGAGGCAAAGTCTATTTCGACAGCGAATGGTATTCGTGCAACAAATGTGGCTGCTGGTTTAACCATCCTGAAAAAGGAGAAGAAATCAGGAATTGTACGTTATGCGGTTCTAACGAAATTGAACAATACCATCAAGACCCTCAGTCAGGATCAACAGATGATATTTGTATTTGTCCGATCTGTGGATTTGAAAAGGTTCATTTGCCAACAACTCCATGCAAAAGTGAGATTTGCCCGAATTGCAATTGTCAGATGATCAGAAAAGGCGCCCCTCACCACAAAGGAGTGAAAAACAGTAACTGTAATTAAAAGAACAATAATGAAAGTAGCAATCACATCAGTTGGGAACAGTCCGGATGCAAAATTAGACAGTCGTTTTGGCCGTTGCTCCTACTTCGTAATATACGATACCGAAAACGCCGCCACAGAGTATATACCAAATATCAATAAAGAAAATATCGAAGGATGTGGGCCAGCTTCAGTTCAGTTCGTTGCCTCAAAAGGAGTTAAAAAAATAGTTTCAGGTGAATTCGGAGCTAAAGTTAAAGCGATCTCCGATAGCTTTCAAATTCAGCTTATTGTTTTAAAAGATCAGGAAAAGACTATTAATGAAATCATTCGGATGTTGAACCATTGAATAAATAAATAGAATCAATCAGAAAAAAAATTGATCAAATAAAAGCTGGTTATCTCTCTCATACAATTTGAGCACCCTTCTGTTTTTATGTATATTTGAGCTTTACTGAAAAACCTAACGAACAATGGCCCTTTTTCAAAAAACCGTTGAACAGAAATATCTAAAACAGTTTGACGCTGATTTAATTAATGCAAAGTATCTTGAGTTTAAAATCCATTTCGGAAATACCGACATTCAGGAGAACATCCGAAACAGCAAAGAGGAGCAATATCAGGGAGAATTCTTAATCGACTTGTTTGTTAAGATTCTTGGATATCTCAAAAATCCAACACCAAACTTTAACCTCACCACCGAGTACAAAAACATCAAGGACAGCAAAAAAGCCGATGGAGCCATTATCATTAACGACAGCGTTAAAGCGGTTATTGAGTTAAAGGGAACCAACACCACCGATTTAAGCAAGATTGAATCACAGGCTTTTGGCTACAAAAACAATCAGTCAGGTTGCGTCTATGTGGTGACATCCAACTTCGAGAAGCTTCGTTTCTATATCGACAATGCCATTGAACACATCGAGTTCAACTTGTTTACCTTGTCGAAAACCGATTTTGAAATTCTCTATTTATGCCTTTCGTTCGAGTCAATTAAAAACGGACTGCCGAAAAAAGTAAAAGAAGAATCGCTAAGTCAGGAAGATGTCATCACTAAGAAATTGTATCAGGATTATTCGCTTTTTAAACGCGAGTTGCACCAAAACCTTGTTTCACTCAATCCGCAATTCGATTCGCTGACACTATTCAAGAAATCGCAAAAGTTGTTAGACCGGTTTCTGTTCTTGTTTTTTGCCGAAGACCGTCATTTGCTGCCGCCAAATTCTGTCCGTTTAATCTTAAACGATTGGCGAGACTTACAGGAACGCGATGTTGAAATACCACTTTACCAACGGTTTAAAAAATATTTCGAGTACCTGAACACAGGTTACAAAGGAAAACGTTACGATGTGTTTGCCTACAACGGAGGTTTATTTAAACCCGACGAGGTACTTGACACCATCCTCATCGATGATGAATTGTTGTTCAAACACACTTACAGTCTTTCCGAGTACGATTTTGTTAGCGAGGTAGATGTCAATATCCTCGGTCATATTTTTGAAAACTCAATGAACGAACTCGACGAGATCAATGCGCAATTGGCCGGAGAGGAAATTGACAAAACAAAGACCAAGCGCAAAAAAGACGGGGTATTTTACACACCGAAGTACATTACCAAATACATTGTTGAAAACACTGTTGGAAAACTTTGCGCGGAAAAGAAAACCGAACTTCAGATCATTGAAGAAGAATACGCCACCGACAAAAGGCGGCAACTGAAAACCAAACAAGGATTGCTTGACAAGTTGAAAACCTATCAAAACTGGTTATTGCAACTCACCATTTGCGACCCGGCTTGTGGTTCGGGTGCTTTTCTGAATCAGGCGCTCGACTTTTTAATTACCGAACACCGTTATATCGACGAATTACAAGCCAAACTTCTGGGCGTTCCGATCATTTTTAGCGACATTGAAAAAAGCATTCTGGAAAACAACCTCTTTGGGGTCGATTTGAACGAAGAGAGTGTTGAGATTGCCAAACTTTCGTTATGGTTACGCACTGCCCAACCCAACCGCAAGTTGAACGACCTAAACAACAACATTAAATGCGGGAACTCGTTAATTGACGACCCTGCTATTGCTGGCGAAAAAGCATTTAACTGGCAAAGAGAATTTCCGCAGGTATTTGAAAATGGAGGATTCGATATAGTGATTGGTAATCCGCCGTATGTTCAGTTGCAAAGCATGGGCGAAATGAGTGAAATACTCAAAAATTGCGGTTACGAAACATTCGATAAAGGAGCCGACCTATATTGTATTTTTACTGAACGTGGATATAAATTGCTAAAGAATGGTGGCATTCAATCGTTCATTATGCCCAATAAATGGATGTTGGTTGCGTATGGAAAGCCGCTTCGAAAATTCCTGTCGAAAACTGGTTTGCGTCAGGTTTTGAACTTCGGCGACATCCAATTTTTTCAGGAAGCCACCACATACGTCTGCATTTTCGTTACGCAAAAAAGCGAACCCAACGATAACGTAAAAGTCTTATCGCTCAACCAAAAAACTTATCACGGTGATTTTATGACAGAGGTAGAAAGCAATCTCTACGACTATTCCATTTCAAATTTTGGTGAAGCTGAATGGAGTATTCAGCCATACAACGATGCCAAAAAGCTAGAGCAAATGAAGCTGAATGGAACTGAATTAAAAGATTTACCAGTAAACATTAACTATGGGATAAAAACAGGTTTTAACGAGGCTTTTTATATTGATGAAGAAACGCGCCAAAAGCTAATTGCTGCCGATCCTAGGAGTGCCGAACTCATCAGGCCAATGGTGCGTGGTAGAGACATTTCGCCATATTTTATAACTGGGTTCGAATATCTGATAGGCACATTTCCTACCCTAAAATTGGATATTGAGGATTATCCAGCGACCAAAAAACATTTACTTTCATTTGGATATGATCGGCTTAGACAAACTGGGGATAATGGTGCACGCAAAAAAACAAGTGGCAAATGGTTTGAAACGCAAGACAGCATTAGCTATCATGAGGAATTTTCCAAGCCCAAAATCATCTATCCCAATATGACTTCTGTTTTTCCATTCATGTACGATGAGAGTGGAATGTTGGGTAATGATAAAAGTTTTATCCTTACCGCAAAAGATGATTCTGTTTCGCTACTTTTCCTCACTGCATTATTCAATTCTTCATTGACAAAACTTTGGATTTGGTACAACTGCCCAGAACTTCAGGGCGGCACGCGTGAAATCCGCAAGGCTTATTTTGAGCATTTCCCTGTTCCGCAAGCAAATGAAGAACAGACTGCTACGCTTGCGCAATATGCAACAGAACGCACCCAATTAACCAACGACCTGCAAACTCTTTGCTCAAAATTTACTCGCAACATACGGCGCGAATACAATTTGGAAAAACTCTCGACTAAACTTGAAAATTGGTTTCAACTATCGTTTAATGAGTTTTTAAAAGAGCTTGAAAAGAGCAAAGTAAAACTCACACTATCACAAAAAGCCGAATGGGACGATTATTTCCTTCAGGAATCGAAAAAAGCTCTTGCCATCAAACACCAGATCGACACTACCGACAAAGAGATTGACCAAATGGTTTACTGCTTGTATGGGCTGAGTGAAGAGGAAATTAAGATTGTGGAAACAACTAAAAGCTGAAAAGATATGATCACAATTAAAAAATTCATGGCAGAATATCCAAAATCGTATAAGGCTTATACTTCTCTCGGTATAGAATACCCTAGTATTAACAGTGCGGTTGATGCTCTCTTATGCTATTTTGGTCTGGGTTTTTCAGTCTTTCCAATTTTTCATGATAAATTGGATAAAGTATTGGGTTATAATTCAAAGATTAAGATATATCCTATGAATTCTTTTAATCTCGATGCTGAAGATCGCGTAATAATTGAAGATTATAAAAAGTTTAAGTCACGCGTAAAAGCTGAAAAAGAGACACATATTTGTGCCTTAAATTTTCTGGAAGAGAAACTATCGCTTCATAATTATGAATCAAATCCTCTAAAATAATGTCACATTGTCGAAATTGAGTGATTTTTTTAATACTACCATTAATGGGATTAGATGTTAAGCACATCAAACAATGGCTGATTGAGACAATGCGGTCGAATCGGTAAGTCGGATTTGGCTGTCCGGGACTCAACATGGCCAACTGACCACTAACGTATTCAAAAAAAAACTGGCAATGTTAAAAAACACTGCCAGTTAAAATTTGAGAAAAATTTGATTTATTGAAACTTAACCAATCAAAAGATTAGCCTTTAATTTTAATCGCATCCATTACTTTTTCTTCAGATAATTCTTTGGTGCAGAAGAACCAGTCGTAACATGTCTTGCCTTCTTCTTTGGTTTCCATACGTTCTTTGGCTACGCCGCATGATCCGGCTGTCGGAATAATCACAGCATCGCCAGGGCGCCAATCGGCTGGCATGGCAACGCTGAAAGCATCAGCGGCCTGAAGTGCAATAATTACACGTTTCAATTCGTCGAAATTACGGCCCAACGAAAGCGGATAATAAATCATAGCGCGAATGATTCCTTTGGGGTCGATAAAGAATACAGCGCGAACGGCTTTGGTATTGCTTTCACCCGGTTGAATCATGCCATATTTTTTGGCGACCTCCATGGTGATGTCTTCGATCAGCGGGAAATTTACTTCCACATTCTTCATTCCTTTGTATTCGATCTTTTCTTTGATCGTGCGCAACCAGGCAATGTGGCTGTAAAGCCCGTCAACTGAGAGACCAACCAAATCACAATTAAACGCTTTAAATTCTGCTTCCATCGAAGCAAAAGTCATAAACTCTGATGTACACACTGGGGTAAAATCAGCCGGATGGCTGAACAGAATGACCCATTTCCCTGAATAATCAGATGGGAAATTAATTGGTCCCTGTGTGGTTACTGCTTTAAATTCGGGTGCAGCTTCTCCAATGCGTGGTAATGTCATCATTTCTTGATTTGTTTCCATTGTTTTTTGTTTTAGAATTTGATGTTTGTATTCATTAAATTTTTTAACAACTGCCAACAAATATATAAAAATTAGATGTTATAGCCAAATGTTCATTATATTTGTATCGAACATTTGCTCATTATATGTCAAGACCAAAACGAATACGAAAGATGACCAATCCCCCACATTTCAAGGGATTTAGGCCTATTGGACTGCCGGAAGAAAACAATCCGGTAGTTTTAAATTACGAAGAGTATGAAGCCATCCGGTTAAGCGACTTTGAATTATATGGTCACCTTGAAGCTTCACTGATCATGGAAGTTTCGCGCCCGACATATTCACGCATTTATGAAAGTGCCAGGCGAAAAGTTGCAGAAGCGTTCGTGTTGGGCAAAGCACTACTTTTTGAAGGAGGTAAAGTGTTTTTCGATACCGAATGGTATTCATGTACAAGTTGTGACTGTTATTTCAACCATCCGGCGAAAGAACAGAAAATTAGCAATTGTTCGCTTTGTGGTTCATCAGATATTGAACAATACAGCGAAAATGCACTGGTAAATCCAACAGAAGACAGTTGTATTTGCCCCAAGTGTGGACATGAGAAAGTACATTCTCCGGGTGTTCCTTGCCGAATTGAGATGTGTCCGGTTTGTAATTCGCAGATGGTTCGAAAAGGGGCGCCACACAAACATCGAAACAGAAACTGTAAATAAAATAGTTTACGTATGAAAGTAGCAATCACATCAACAGGGAATAGTCCTGATTCAACCTTGGACAGCCGTTTTGGACGCTGTTCGTATTTCGTGATTTACGACACCGAAACTCATGCCACGGAGTACATTCCAAATCAGAATAAAGAAAATGTAGAAGGTGCAGGACCCGCATCAGTTCAATTAATTGCTTCGAAAGGGGCAGAAAAGGTTGTATCCGGTGAGTTCGGGGCTAAAGTAAAATCACTTTTCGACAGTCTTCAAATTCAGTTGGTTGTGTTAAACGATCCTGAAAAAAAGATCAGTGAAATAATCAAATTGTTGAATCATAAAAACTAACTCAAGATGAAATCAATCCCCGAAAAAGTAAATACTGCATGGAATTCACGACAAGAAGCCATCGTTTTCTCTACGGTAGATAAAAATGGAATGCCGAATTCTATTTATGCTACTTGCGCTTCAAAATTTAACGATTCGATCGTTGTGGTTGCCGATAACTTTTTTCACAAAACACGTGAAAATATTCTTGCAGGAAGCAAGGCAAGCATCCTTTTCATTACGAAAGAAGGTACTTCGTATCAATTGAAAGGCACCATAAAGTATTATACAAGCGGTGAAATTTATGAAGATATGAAGAAATGGAATCCAGAGCGGCTTCCGGGTAATGCCGCAGCAGCGTTGGAAGTTGACGAAGTATATTCAGGTTCTGAAAAATTAGTATAACTGTAAAAATCAACATCATGCCACGATTGGATGGAACTGGTCCCGAAAAACAAGGTGCTAAAACCGGACGGGGTTTAGGTAAATGCGAAGAAGTACCAAAAGAAGAAGCCATTGAAAAATTGGGCACAGGTATGGGCTTGCGCCGGAAATCTGGTGGTGGACAAGGACAAGGCAAACGCTTAAAAAGCGGTTTGAAATAGTGTTAACCAAATAAAAAGGAGGTTATTATGTCCGGATTAAACAGAAAAGGCCCTCAAGGTGAAGGACCGATGACAGGCAGAAGAATGGGTCGGTGCAATCCCGATAACAAGGGAAAGACCGACGAAGAAATTTTACTGAACAAGGATTCATCACTGGAACCAGATCGGGGCATAGGACGCGGCTTAGGAATAGGTCGTGGTCAAGGTGGACCTGGTCGGGGATTGGGACGGCAAAACCGTTTCAGAGGAGGTAATTAAAAATCCGGGAGGGGCAAATCACCCCTCCTTCATTCAATAAACAAACTAAAAAGTAAAAACATGAATAAGAAAATTGCTATTCCGATGGAAAACGGGGTTTTATGTGCCCATTTTGGGCATTGCCAACAATTTGCAATTGTTGAAGTAGTAAATGGAGTAATTACCGATGTAAAAGAAGTAACTCCTCCTGAGCATGTGCCGGGTTTGTATCCGCGTTGGGTTGCCGGGTTTGGGGTAACCGATGTAATTGGCGGAGGAATGGGTCAAAAAGCGATTGATTTGTTCAATCAGCAAAATATCAATGCTTTTGTAGGTGCGCCTATAAAATCGGCTAGAGAACTGGTCAGTGATTTTATTGCCGATAAACTTACCCTGACTGCCAATTATTGCAATCACGATGGAAATCACGAGTGTAACCATTAATTCTTTTTAAAATGAAAAGGTTAGCATTAATCGCAATTTGTGGAATGTTGATGTTTTCGTGCAATCAGGCACCAAAACAAGTTGATACCACGGTTAAGGATGCCAGCAATGGGATAGTTTCGGAAGCTGTTCGGGATGGGGTTTTTATCCATATAACCGAGAGCTACAACGATCCTCACCGGGTATTGATGCCTTTGAAAATGGCCGTTATGATGTCAAAAGATAAAGATGTATTGGTTTACATGGACATTCATGCGGTTGAACTTCTGGTTAAAAGTGCTAGAGACTTGAATTTTGCCGATTTTGAATCAGCTCAAACCTACATTAAAGAATTGGTTGCCAATAAAGTTGGTGTTTATGCCTGTCCAACCTGTTTGAAGATTGCCGGATTTAATCCCGAAGATTTAATGGAAGGTGTGCAAGTCGCACAAAAGGATAAATTCTTCAACTTCACCAAAGGCCGCATCATCACATTGGACTATTAGAATGCTTGTTCCGATTAGAAAAAAGGAAGTGATTTCGGATTACCGGTGTTTCTTCTGTTTTGCCAGGGCTTTTGAACGTTTGATTGAAAAAGAAAATATTTCGCCTGAAGAAAAGAAATGCTTTGCCAGCGATATGTTTGGTTTATTCAACGAGGTCAAGCACGATTTTTCAATACCGATGATTTCGCGCGAGTTACATGTTCTCTTAAAACGGTACAGCAACAACACTGACCCTTATCAGGAAGCGAAGAAGCAAAGCAACGACTTGGTTTTGGGAATGTATCCCGAATTGAAAGACATTGTTTTTCAATCAGCGAATCAGTTTGAAACAGCATTGCGCCTTGCCATTGCCGGAAATATCATTGATTATGGCATTGACAACTACTTTGATTTACAGGGGACGATTGACAAAGTACTGAATTCGGAATTTGCCATTGATGATTCGCTTGAATTAAAGCAGGCGATTTCTGAAGCAAACACAGTGCTATACCTGGGCGACAATTGCGGCGAGATGGTTTTCGACAAGCTGTTTATTGAAACCATTATGCATCCCAATTTAATTTATGCTGTACGTGGAGCGCCGGTCATCAACGATGCAACACTGGATGATGCCAAATATGTTGGGATGGACATTGTGGCGGATGTCATATCTAACGGTTACGATGCCCCGTCAACTATTCTGGAACATTGTTCCACTGAATTCTTGGAAGTATTCGACCGTGCTGATGTAATTATTTCCAAAGGTCAAGGCAACTTGGAGGGTTTGTTAGGCAAAACAAACAAGGAGGTTTATTTTCTTTTGATGGTCAAATGCGAAGTAATTGCGGATGCCATGGGGGTTAAAAAGGGGGATTTTGTAGTGAGAAAAAATAAAGTTTAATAAAATTCACAGTGGCAAAAATTAAGATAGGAATCATTATTTGCGACCGATATCGCACCTGTGCAGGAGGCAAATGCTTCAGGGCCTTTCAAAATCGAGATGGAGCATTCTCAATTTACAAAAATCGTGAAGTTGAATTAGCTGCTTTTACAACCTGCGGCGGTTGTCCCGGAGGTAATATTGAATATGCTCCTGAAGAGATGAAAAAGAACGGTGTCACGCATGTTCATTTTGCTACTGGTTTTTTGGTGGGTTATCCGCCATGCCCTCACATGGAACACTTCCAAAAATTCATTCCTGAAAAGTATGGAATGAAGGTGATCCTTGGAACGCATCCCATTCCTCAGAAGTATTTTATTACCCACAACAATCTAAACACATGGAATACCGCATTTTTGCAGGAAGCCATTCTGCCAACGCTTTCCGAAGAGCAAATCCGTTTAAATTATGATTGAAAATTCAAAGATTAAAATAGCTGTTGCCAGTGGAAAAGGCGGAACCGGAAAAACAATGGTTTCGACCAATCTTTTCTGGACAGTTCAAAATGCAGGATTGATGGTAACCATAGTCGATTGCGATGCGGAAGAACCCAATGTGGCCGAATTTATTTCGGGCGAATTAGTGAATAGTTATCCCGTAACGCAAAATATTCCGGTCATAAATACCGACCACTGCGTGTTTTGCGGCAAATGCCTCAGTTACTGTAATTACAATGCCATTGTATATTTACCGGCCAATCATTTTATTCAGGTAGTCGAAGATTTATGCCACGATTGTGGCGCCTGTTTGGTGGCTTGTAAATTTGGTGCCATATCTGAAAAAGAGAAACAATTGGGAACCGTCAAATCGATGGCTCTTAACAGTCATGCCGAAATCATTGAAGCCTGTGCCGATGTTGGGGTTTATTCGCCGGTTCCGGTTATAAAAAGAGCGATTAACGAAGCCACAAATAGTCATCTGGCAATCTTCGATTCACCTCCGGGTATTTCGTGTCCGTTTATTTCCACCGTCGAAAATGCTGATTACGTGATTTTGGTTACCGAACCAACGCCTTTTGGACTAAACGACCTGAAACTTTCAGTAGAAACCTTGAAGCAACTTAAAAGACCTTTTGGGGTAATTGTAAACCGAGCCGGATTGGGTAACCGCGAAGTGTACGACTGGCTGCAACAAAATAAAATACCACTTCTGCTCGAAATACCATTCGATCGTGAAATTGCACGGATTTATTCTGAAGGACGGTTGCTTGCAGAAGAAAAACCCGCATATCAGCTTCAGTTTAAACAAGTATTAAAAGCGATTCAAAAATCAGTAAAACGATGAATGAAATTGTAATCTTAAGCGGCAAAGGGGGGACTGGAAAAACAAGCTTAAGTGCGGCATTTGCGACACTTAACAACCAAACGATTGTTGCCGACTGCGATGTTGATGCCGCAAACCTTTATCTTATTCTGAATCCTGTAAATTATTTTGAACGGAATTTTACTACAGGCTATACGGCGGTCATCGAATATACCACCTGCACCAATTGCGGCCTGTGTATCGATTATTGCCGATTCGATGCCATCTCGCTTAAGAACGGGAAAGTTGCGATTTCAGAGGTATCGTGCGATGGCTGCAAATTGTGTTCGCGGATTTGCCCTACCCATTCAATCCAGATGATTCCAAGCGATAAAAGTCGCTGGTTTGCTGGAAATTACCGCAATGGGAAGATGGTTCATGCTCGACTAGCTCCGGGTGAAGAAAACTCAGGCAAATTGGTCAATGTAGTTCGGGAGAATGCCCGAAAAACGGCACACGAAACCGGCTGGGAAACCATTATTATCGATGGGCCTCCGGGAACAGGTTGTCCGGTCATATCGTCGGTAACCGGAACCAATAAAGCCATTATTGTTACCGAACCTACTAATTCCGGGTTTCACGACATGAAACGTGTATTGGAAATCACGGCCAATTTCAAGGTAAAATCGGTTGTTGTGATTAATAAATACGACCTCAATGAAGACATTACCAGCAAAGTAGAAAACTGGTGCAATGAAAACAATATTCCGGTTGCGGGTAAGATCCCATTCGACGAGCAGATCGTCGAGGCTATGATCAACTGCCAAAGCATTACCGAATGGAAGCCTGAATCGGAGACAAGCAAAGAAATAAAACGAATCTGGAAGCAGATAACCAACGATAAAAAGGTAGTTGAAATCAGTAAATCAAAAAGCCTGAATTAGTTACTTGTATTTAAAGAAACATCAATATTAACATGATCGAACACGAATATACATTCAGGGTGATGTATCCCGACACCGATAAGATGGGGACTGTACACCATTCAAACTACGCGAAATATTACGAAACTGCCCGTTGGGAATTGTTCCGGAGTATTGGTATTTCATACCATTCGGTTGAAGAAGCCGGATATATGCTCCCAGTCATCCGGATGAATTTCCGGTTTATAAAAACGGCGCAGTACGATGCCTTGCTTAAAGTAAAAACTACGCTGAAAGCCATAAAAGGGGTGCGGATCTGGTTTTCGTACAAGCTTTACAACGAACAGAACGAACTGGTGAATGAAGCCGAAACCGAACTGGCTTTTGTTGAAAAAGATACCTGGAAACCTTGTGCTGCATCTGAATCTGTGATGAAAGCCATTGAGCTTAATCGCCAAAAACAATCTGTGTATGAATAGAATAACTTATCACCCCATTGGGATTGTACATTCACCTTTTCGATTCCCAGAAGGTACTCCAATTCAGGCAATCGCTGCAAAAGATATACAGGCCCGAATCGAAATATTTCCGGAATATAGCACGGGTATAACTGACCTTGACGGATTTTCACACATCATCGTCTTGTTTCACATGCATCTGGCCAAAGGCAAATCGCTGCTTGTAACTCCTTTCCTAGATTCAGAACCGCATGGTGTTTTTGCAACCCGTTCACCCGGAAGGCCAAATCCGATAGGCTTTTCGGTGGTCGAACTCGAAAAAATTGAAAATGATATCCTATTTGTGAAAGGTGTCGATATTTTGGATGGTTCACAGGTTCTGGATATTAAGCCATATATTCCTCAATTTGATGTTTATGAAACAACAAAAAAAGGTTGGATTGATAAGAATGCGCATAAAATCGGTGATCAGAAAGACGATGGACGGTTTAAAATTTAACAATGACAAAGCAAGAAACTATAAATAGAGCAATAGTCCTTTTCGACGAAGGTTATGCCTGTTCTCAAGCGGTTTTGCTGACTTTTGCCAATCAATTCGATCTCGATGAACGGACAGCCAAACTCATTTCTTCAACCTTTGGAGGAGGCATGGGACGTTTGCGGGAAAAATGTGGTGCAGTAACCGGAGGGTTCATGGTACTTGGCCTTAAATATGGCAATCAGAACCCCAAGGATATGGATACAAAATTAGCTGCATATCGGAAAGTGAGGGATTTAAACCACCTGATAGAAGAAATCCACGGCACTACGAATTGTGGCGAAATTCTTAGAAAATTTGCAACAGAGGCTGATGTCGCAGAGCGCAAACACCACAAGATTATTTGCCGAAAGATTGTTGGCGATGTAACGGAACAATTGTATGACTTGATAAACACCTAACACGAATATAAAAACTAAAGCTATGAGTGCAAAACGAATTATCGTGATTGGCGGTTCGGCTGCCGGTCCTAAAGCCGCATCGAAAGCACGGCGCATGGACGAAAATGCTGAAATAACTATCATCCAGAAAGCCTCCGACCTTTCAATGGCTTCGTGCGGTTATCCATATTATATCGGCGGATTTTTCGACGACCGCGACCAATTGTTGTGTTCGCCTGCCGGAGTTGTTCGCGATTCGAAATTCTTTTGGAATGCCAAGAAAATAACTACCAAAGTCAATACTGAAGTCACCGCTATCGACCGGGAGAACAAACTTGTAGAATTTACCGATTTGATTTCAGGAGAAAAAGGGACAGCCGAATACGATAAACTGATTATTGCCACAGGTGCAACACCACGCAAGCCTCCAGTTCCCGGAATTGAGCTCGATGGAGTAACTACCCTTCAATCGCTACACGATGCCGATTATTTGCGCAAAGTACACGACGAAGGCTCGATTAAAAAAGCGGTGGTTATCGGAGGCGGACTGATTGGTATTGAAACCTGCGAAGCCCTTCATCTGGATGGAATTGAAATTACCCTGATCGAATTATTGCCCCAGTTGCTTACCTTTTTGGATAAAAAAATGGCCAGGCTCATCGAAAAATATGTAATGAGCAAAACCAATGTGATCCTTGAAAACGGTGTGGCCGCGTTTATTGGTGAAAATGGCAAACTCACAGCCGTAAAACTTCAGAACGGAACCGAAATCCCCTGCGAACTGGCAGTAATTGCCATTGGCGTGATCCCGAACACCAAACTGGCTGTTGATGCAGGCTTGTCCATTGGACAAACAGGAGGACTGGTTATAAACGAGAACATGCAAACCTCCGACCCAGATATTTACGCAGTGGGCGACTGCATCGAAATTCCCAATCTGATATCAGGTAATCCTGTTCATGCACCTTATGGCGACTTGGCTAATTTGCAAGGCCGCGTGGCTGGGGAAAATGTGATTTCAGGAAATGTAGCCCGATTCCCCGGAACTATCCAAACCGGTATCTGTAAGGTTTTCGATTATGGGGTGGGCGCTACCGGTCTATCGAAGAAAAATTGCCTGAAAGCAGGAATTACAAACATCGAGACAGTTGTAAATGCAAGCCTCGACAAGCCTGGATTTATGGACGGAAAGCTATTGATCACCAAGCTGGTTGTTGATAAACCGAACGGGATTATTCTGGGTGCACAGGTTATTGGGCCCGGCGATGTAAGCAAACAGGTTGCTATCTGGGCAATGGCCATTAAAGGTGCACTTACTGTTGACGACATGGTCAACGCCGACCTACCCTATGCTCCTCCTTATTCGCTGGCCATCGACCACAGCATTGCCACGGCTCACATCATGCAAAATAAGCTGAAAGGCCTTTTCTTCGGAATATCTTCCGAACAGCTCCGGGAGAAGCTAAAAACCAAAGAACCGCTTGTTTTGCTGGATGTCCGCAATCCAGACGAATATGAACAAATGCGGCTGGGAATTGGCGAAAAACTTATTCCTTTGGGACAACTTCGCAAGCGGCTGGATGAAATGCCCGAAGACAAGAATGCAGAAATCATCACTTGGTGCAAAATATCGCTGCGCGGTTACGAAGCGGCGTTAATCCTTCAGGCAAACGGTTACACCAATGTGAAGGTGCTTGAAGGTGGTATTATGGCCTGGCCCTATAAACGGGAGAAGTAATGTTTTAAAAGAATAAAAATGGCGAGCCTCAAAGAAGAACTCCTAAAAGACATCCGTTTTGTTGAAGGTTTGAAATCCTGCATCAACTGTGGGGTTTGCACGGCTATTTGTCCGGCGGCCCGTTTCTATGATTACGATCCACGGATGATTGTTGATACCGTTCAAAAAGGCAACGAAGCCGAAATTGAGCAACTCCTGAAATGCGATGCCATTTGGTTCTGTGGCGAATGTCTCTCATGCAAAACCCGCTGCCCGAGAGGGAATACGCCCGGCTATATTATTCAGGCATTGCGTGCCTTGTCGATTGAAAAGGGCTTTTTTATCGAAAGCAAGCAAGGGCAAAAGCAACTGGCCATTAAACGTACCGTTGGCGAGCATATCCTCAAATATGGCTATTGTGTTTACATCGACGAGGTAAATACCGAAATGTACCCCGAACAAGGCCCTGTGTGGGATTGGTTAAAACAAAACCGTCAGGAAGTTCTGGATCGGTTAGGGACAAGCTATCAAAAAGACCGAAGCGGTACATTGCGCCAAATACCCGAAGAATCGCTCAACGACCTTCAGCGCATTTTCGATGAAACGGGAGCTACGGAAAGGTTCGAAAAAATTGAGGCACAATCGGCCTTGAAAGCGGATGAATTGGGCATGGATAAGGAAGCGTATTTTGACTACTTGTATAACGGCAATAAGGAATCAGAACTATGAAAGATGGTAAAAATCCCATGTGGGAAGTGTATCAAAAAGAGATAGCCGACGATCATTATTACTTTGCCCGGAGTTGCATCCGCCAGAACTTTTTCCCGGCAGCCGAAGATTTGTTCCTGAAAATTATCGGTAAAGAGCTTGGCAAGGATATTTACGACGACGCCCGGCAAACGACCTGTACAGGGATTGCTTATCATTCGGGCATTATTCCGATGGAAACAACCATGACCGTTGTTGCCCGGCAGTTTGCGCTGATGAACGAAGCCGGATACGAGAATTTTGTTTGTTCGTGTGTTACATCTTTTGGAATTTATGCCGAAATACTTGAAACCTGGAAACATTTTCCGGAGAAAGAAAAACAAACCCGCGAAACCTTAAAACGGGCAACCGGAATGACTTTTGAAATTCCTAAAAACCTGGTTCATGCCAGCGATCTTGTTTATAAATTCAGGAAGGAGATTGCTGCAAAAGCCAAATTTAGGTTGATCAACAAACAAACTGGCGAACCTTTAAAAATTGTTGACCATATTGGCTGCCATTATGCCAAAATTTTCCCGGAGAAAGGAATTGGCGGTGCTGAATTTCCTTATGTACTGGCTGGATTGATTGATGATTGGGGCGGCGCTCAGGTCGATTACCCTGAACGCCGCCATTGTTGCGGGTTCGGGTTCCGGCAATACCTGTTAAAATCGAACCGGGGATATTCGGTAAGCAATTCCAAAAAGAAATTTGATTCGATGGAGCCTTTTCACCCTGATTTAATCGTAGCCAATTGCCCCGGTTGTACTTTCTTTCTCGACCGATGGCAATATGTGATTTCAGAAATGGAAGGGAAAATCTATGGTCAAAGCGGTTACGGAATTCCGGTATTAACATATGAAGAACTTGCTGGGCTATTGCTAGGATACAATCCCTGGGACATAGGCTTGCAGGTGCATCAGGTTGCAGTTGAGCCACTGCTCAATAAGCTTGGAATTGAATACAAACCGGATGAAAAATACAAAGGAATAAATGGCTTGGATTTAGGAAAACCAGAAATGCCTAGTACCTTAAAATGTTGCTGATATGAAGATTATAACTTTGATAGAGAATCTTGTCTATAAGAAAGGATTAGTTGCAGAACACGGTTTGTCGATCTATATCGAAACCGAAGATCGAAAAATTATTTTCGATACCGGACAAAGTGGCTTATTCATTCAGAATGCCCAAAAGCTGGGAATTGCAATTGAAGATATTGATTTTCTGATACTTTCACACGGCCACTACGACCATACCGGTGGGTTGTACCCCTTTCTCGAAAAAAACAGCAAGGCAAAAGTGTATGCCAAGAAAGACGTTTTCGTTCCAAAATACCATGGGCCGAACCGCTTTATCGGAACATTACGGAACGAAAAGCTACTCAAAGACCGACTCGTTTTTGTCGATGCCCCCACCGAAATAGCTGATGGTGTATTTATTATGCCTGATATTATCATTCATAATTCATTGGATACCCATTTTAAAGGAATGTATAAAAAAGTGGGCAGCGAGTTTGTTCCAGATGAGTTTGACGACGAACTATTTCTGGTGCTGAAAGAAAATGACCAGATAGATATCGTTACAGCATGTTCACATCGGGGAATATCCAACATTTGTACCACCGCAACCGAATATTTTAAATTTCCGGTTGGCTTAATCCTTGGTGGTTTCCATACGAAGAATTGCTCCATAGAACAATATGGGTATATCATACAGTATTTCAATCAGATACACCCCAGATCGATTGGTGTTTGCCATTGTACGGGTGTGGAAAAATATTCGGAGATGAGCCGTGACTGTGATTCAAATTTATTCTACAACTTTACTGGAAATGAAATAAAGATCGAGTGAGGTCGATTTCTACGCTTTAATCAGTTTTCACAACTTCAGCATGAAGCATAAAGAAAATCCATCCTATTTTGAATTGTTCCTTTCTTTCTTTTGGATAGGGTTAACCGGCTTTGGGGGCCTTGCCATGACAGCACACATCCGGAGACATATTGTGGATAAACGGAAATGGTTAGATGCAAATACGTTTGATTCAGGTCTTGCCCTTTGCCAGATTATTCCAGGTGCTATTGTAATGCAGTTAGCTGCATATATTGGCTTGAAATTAAAGGGTATCAAGGGAGCTATTGTAAGTTTCGTCGGATTTGGACTACCGGCATTTCTCATCATGTTTATCCTTTCTGCTCTATACAAAGAATCCAAAAACATTACCGGAGTTGAATTAGTGTTAAGTGGATTGAGAGTGGTTATTGTGGCTATTGTGGCCAATGCTGCCTATATTTTTGGCGAAAAAAATTTCAAAAATGTGAACGATTGGATCATTGCATTTGTAGCAGCCGGATTGTTCCTAACCAAATTGCATCCTGTGCTGGTTTTACTTATTGCATCCTTTTTAGGTCTGGTATTGACAAAAAAGGAATCAAGCCCAACCGGAAAATTTTCAAAGGCAAGAACTTTTAGGTTCTTTTTAATCATGTTACTTGTTGTGGTAATTTGTTCAACGATCCTGTTTTTTGTGAATAAGGAATATTTTACCCTGTCGACCATCATGTTACGAATTGACCTTTTTTCGTTTGGAGGAGGCTTGGCGGCTATGCCCATGATGTATCACGAACTGGTCGAATTATTTCATTGGTTCGATGAGAAAACATTTATGGACGGCGTCATTCTTGGACAGATAACTCCAGGCTCCATTATTATTGCTGCAACCTTTTTTGGATATATGCACTTTGGTATTCTCGGAAGTATAATTGCTACGGTTTGTGTGTTTACCCCATCGTTTATGATTCTCATGGGCATCATTCCATTCTTCGATAAGTTAAGTTCTTATCCTCAATTCAATAAAGTGATCAATGGAATTCTGTGCTCATTTGTGGGGTTATTGGCGGTTGTTACCTATCGCTTTACAATTGATATACACTGGAATATCGTAAACATACTGTTTACATTAGTTGCATTTGTTTTGCTGGTGCGGAAAGTAGATGTGATTTGGGTTATTCTTGGAGGAGTTTTAATATCATTTATGATGTAAAATTTCCAATTCAGGAAAATAAAGAATTAAGTTGTTAAATATGAAGCAAGAACGAAGATTGTCAGGTCTTTATTTTTACCTTTAGAATAAGTCTCATTTCAGTTATTAATATTCATATTATGGCAAAAGTTGTCGTATTGGGAGCCGGAATTTCAGGTCATACAGCCGCTGCATTCCTGAAGAAAAAACTCGGCCCGAAGCACCAGGTAGTTGTTGTAAGTCCTGCGGAGTATTATCAATGGATACCTTCCAACATTTGGGTCGGAGTTGGTAAAATGACCATTGATCAGGTTCGGTTCAAGTTGAAACCTGTATATGATCGCTGGAAAATTGATTACAAACAAGCCAAAGCTACCGCCATTTTTCCTGAAGAGGGAAATGGATTGGAAAGGCCTTTTGTAAGTATTGAATACACTGACATAACACGTCAGGGTGAAACCGAAAATATTGAATATGATTACCTCGTCAATGCGACTGGCCCCAAGCTAAATTTTGCAGCAACCGAAGGTCTCGGGCCCGGAAAATTCACTCATTCGGTTTGTTCGTGCGATCATGCTGTGGCCACCTGGGATGCATTGAAAACTTGCATGGATCGAATGGCAAAAGGCGAGAAACTTCGCTTCCTCATAGGTACTGGTCATCCAGGGGCAACTTGTCAGGGTGCCGCTTTTGAGTATGCGCTCAATGTGGCTCACCAGATTAAGGCTCGCGGTCTTCAGGATAAAGCTGAAATTACCTGGATTTCGAATGAATACGAATTGGGCGACTTTGGCATGGGTGGAGCTTTCATTAAACGAGGTGGTTATGTAACGCCAACCAAAGTTTTCAGCGAATCCATTTTTGCTGAATATGGCATTCGTTGGATCAAACGTGCCGGAGTAACCAAAGTAGAAGAAGGACTTGCTCACTACGAAACGCTGGATGGAGAAATGAAAACGGCGGCTTTCGATTTTGCTATGCTCATTCCTGCCTTTGCTGGCGCCGGATTAAAAGCATACAATAAAGCTGGCGACGACATTACTCCGCAATTATTTGCACCAAGCGGTTTCATGAAAGTAGATGCTGACTATTCCGGAAAGCCTTTCGAGGACTGGTCGGTAGAAGATTGGCCTTCGACGTATCAAAGTCCAGCATATCCGAATATTTTTGCTCCCGGAATTGCATTTGCACCTCCGCACCAGATTTCGAAACCAATGAAAAGCCCGAGTGGGACATTGATTACCCCGGCGCCGCCACGAACCGGAATGCCCTCAGGAGTAATCGGTAAAATTGTTGCATTAAATATCATTGAACAAATCAAAACGGGCCGAACCGATTTCAAACACAAAGCTTCCATGGGAAAAATGGGAGCAGCATGCGTGGTTTCTGCCGGATATGGCATGTTAAAAGGCAATGCAGCGACTATGACTGTCTTCCCGATTGTTCCCGATTGGGAAAAATATCCGCAATGGGGACGCGATCTTACTTATACGGTTGGCGAAGCCGGATTGGCCGGACATTGGATCAAGATCTTGCTGCATTATATGTTTATTCACAAGGCAAAAGGCTATCCTTTCTGGTGGTTAATTCCTGAATAAACCAGATAATCTGATTTTACTAACACTCAAAATATCTAAAAATGGCAAAAAATATTGTACGCGGTTATTACGATGAATCGTATCCGCCACTACCCACTAAATCAACCAGTTTTTGGCGCAGGAACCTTATCTGGCAAGCTTGGCGGTTTGTTGTGCTTAATCTTAAGATTATGCGCATCATTGTTGGCGGACATACCTGAAAGAATGGAATTCTCTGCCGCAAACAGTTAAGGAGTTACCAACAAACAAAATATTAATTCACAGAAAATCTTTAAGTGAAATTCAAGTATTCAATAACCTTATTGAATACTTGAATAACTTTCATATATTCGCCGAATCATTTTAATACCATTCAAATGAAAGGTCGCGAATTTAAAGATGCCATGTATGATGGTTTGGCAAAAATGCTCAAAGCCATTTCTAATCCATCCCGTTTAGAAATCATTGAAATGCTCTCTCAGGGCGAAAAAAGCGTTGAAGGCATTGTACAAACTACCAACCTCACTATTGCAAATGCCTCGCAGCACCTTCAAATCTTGAAGAATAACAATATTGTAAAGGCCCGAAAGGAAAAGCAGTACATGTTTTATTCTTTGCTCAACGATGATTTTTTGTCGGTGTATCAGCACGTAATTCGCTACGGGTCACAAGAAATAGCCGAACTTGAAAAAATCATGAATCGGCAGCGTGAAGACAACAACGCGCAAAATGCCGTCAGTCTTGTCGAACTGGAACAAATGATCGTTGACGAAAATGTTTTGCTGCTTGACGTTCGCCCATCGGTTGAATATGAATTCGGGCATATTACCGGGGCTGTCTCGGTTCCGATGAACGAATTGATGACCAACCTGAAAAGTATTACCAAAGACAAAGAGATTATCGCTTATTGCCGTGGACCATTTTGCGTTTTGGCTGATGAAGCAGTAAAGCTCCTGAAAGATCAGGGATACCATGTTCGTAGGCTCGATGAAGGATATCCGGAGTGGAAAATAAAACAATTAGGGAGCAATTAAAATGAAGCGACCAATCTACCTCGACTATAACGCTACAACTCCAGTTGATAAGGAGGTTTCAAAAGAAATGATCCCATATATCGAATCTTTTTATGGAAATCCTTCCAGCTCCTATTCAATCGGGCGAAGCAATAAAGACGCCGTTGAAAAAGCACGGGCGCAGGTTGCAGAACTGATCAACTGCCAGCCCGAAGAAATCTATTTTACCAGTTGCGCTACCGAATCGAACAACCTGGCCATTAAAGGAGCTGCATGGGCAAACAGAAATAAGGGAACGCACATTATCACCTCGGCAACTGAACATCCCGCAGTAATTGAGGTTTGTAAATACCTGAGTTTGCAAGGATTCGAGATCACTTATCTTCCGGTGGACAAATATGGAAGGGTCAATCCCATAGATGCTAAAGATGCGATCCGAAAAGATACAATTCTGATCACCATCATGCACGCCAACAATGAGGTTGGAACCATTCAGCCCATTCACGAAATCAGCGCAATTGCACAGCAGAAAAAAATTATTTTTCATACCGACGCATCCCAGTCGGTCGGTAAAATCGAAGCAGACGTTAATAAACTTGGGGTTGACCTGCTAACTATTGCTGGGCATAAATTGTATGCACCAAAAGGTATCGGTGCCTTGTATATCCGAAAAGGAACTTCAATCGAAAATCTGATGCATGGTGCCGGACAGGAAAAAGGCATCCGCCCAGGAACTGAAAATGTCATTCATACCGTTGGAATTGGGAAGGCCTGCGAAGTGGTATTGCGGGATTTCAAACAAAATCAGCACAATATGCAGTTTTCGCGCGACAGGTTGCTCAATGGTCTGGTCTCCCAACTTGAAAATAAAATTCATGTAAACGTCAATCTTGAAAATTGTCTGCCTAATACGCTGAGCGTGGCGTTTGAAAATATCAGTGCTCACGCCTTGGCTTCATTCATCAGCAATGATGTTTTGATTTCTACTGGTTCAGCTGTCATTCCGGAGAAACAACCATTTCTTCTGTGCTTCAGGCGATGAAACTTGATTTCCGAACTGCCGCTGCAACAGTGCGGATTTCGACCGGGAAAAAGACGACAGAGGAAGAAATAGATTATGCCGTTGAAGTTCTTGTCAATGCTATAAAAAAACTCACTTAATAAATTAAATCAAAAATCTATGATGAAACATTTTATTCTTATGATGTTCGTGGCATGTTTGTTCTCAAGTGGAACTTTCGCCAAATCCCCCGCTTCGAAATCAGGTTTGCAAACGTCCATCGGAATGGTTATTTATTCCAACGATACCGAAACAGTTTGGAATGCCTTACGTCTGGCAAATTACTCTAAAAATCAGGGTGATACCGTGCATATTTTTCTTCTTGGCAAAGGCGTGGAACTTGATAGCATGGTAAAAAAGGATAATAATCTGAAAGAACAAGCCGATAAGTTTTTGGCCAGCGGTGGCAACATTTTGGGCTGTGGAACTTGCCTGAGTAGCCGGAATAATAAAGAACCACAGGTTTGTACCTACTCTTCATTAGCAGATCTGTATGCACTGATCCGTAAAAACAAAATCGTATTAACTTTTTAAATGGCAGTAAAATGAAAATTGGAATTATCCTGGAAACAAAAGAGTTTGAAAAAGCATGGAATGCCTTTCGGTTTGCTGTAACAGCAAAAAAGACCGGGCATGAAGTAAAACTGTTTTTAATGGGCGAAGCTGTTGAATGCGAAGGATTGACCCACGAAAAGTACAACGTTGATGAACAATTGAAGAAATTCGTTGAAGTTGGCGGCGAAATACTAGCTTGTGGCACCTGCCTGAAATCAAGGCAACTTGACAGCACCGAAGCATGCCCCATTTCAACCATGGTCGATTGTGTTGAGTTGGTTGTTTGGGCCGATAAAACTGTAACCTTTTAAAAATAACAAATCATGCAAAACAATGAAATGATAGAAATGATGATTCACCAAACGGAAAGTAAGCTCACTGCTGAGCAAATTGCAGAACAGGTTGAAGCTGCATGTAATAAATATAACCTGGCTCTGCTTCATACCTATATTTATCACGATATCGTTGAATCCAAAGGCTTTCCCATTCGACGAAAAGTGTTTATTTACAATATTTGCCAGGCAAAAACGGCTGCCATGATGCTCACATCGAACCCTGAATTTTCAACATTTATGCCCTGTACTTTGGCAATTTATGAAGCTGGTGACAAAACAGTTCTGTCAACTATGAACATGGGGATGATGCTGGATGCAGTTAAATCGAATGAGGAATTGTATAAACAGGCATCAAATCTGTTTCTTTTATTCAAACAAATGATGAATGAACTGGCTGTAGGGGAATAAGTTATTCTGCCTTAACGGTTACAGACAATTGCCGGGAAAAATTAAATAATCCTTCCCGGCAATTGCTTTTTCTAATTGTTACAAGTTCCGTTGCCTTTATTTCCCTGGCCTTTTCCGCCTTTACCTTTACCCATTCCATTTCCCTGACCATTCATGCGGTATTGTTTGCCTTTTTCCATTGCAGAGCTTACAATAAGGTCGTAATCAGTTTGGCTGATATAGATTGGAGTATAAACAATTTCCAAAGTTGTTAACTGTCGGTTAAATGCCCTGAGGTGGTTACGCGAACCTTTAAGCAGATTTTCAAATACAAGTGTGACATTCTCATTTGTTGTACCAGTAAGTGCTTCTGTAAGGTCCTTAATGTCCATTTCTTCGATCAAAGCCCCGGTTTTATATGCTTCAGCAACCGATACGCTTGCTTTGGCAACCAAATCGTTATACAATGTTTGAACTGCAGCATCAGCAAAAACACCAGCTTCGCCAATTGATGTTTCGGTTGAACCGTAGTTTGTGAGTAAAAGCACAATTGCATTCAGGTGGTTATTTTCTGCTTTCGAGATGTTCGTAAAAACCGGACTTCCCCATTTCTGAGCAAGTACGGTATAAACATCGCGGGCCAATTTTTCTTCTTCTTTCATTTTTAGTAATGAAGCTAATTCGCTGTCAGTTAAAGCGGAAGTCTCTATCAATGCTGATTTCAGATTAGCTTCAATAACAGCAGTTGTACCATCGCTTGCAACAGTTAAAACACTTGCATACTGCGCATTTTCGCCGTTCATATTATCTTTCTGACAAGAACTTGCTACCAATAAGGAAGCAATCATAAAGCCGCTTAACACTACATTTTTCATACTTGTTTTCATTTTTCTGAGTTTTAATTTAAAAATTTGACATTGTTTATTTTCATTCTAAAATTCCAAAAAGATTTACTTTTTTTGAAGTGCTTCGTAAGTGTCGCAAACCCCATTCTTATTGACATCAACAAAATTTTTGCCTTTGCCTTTCCCTTGTCTGGTGCCTGTTCCAGTGCAATTTCCGGTTCTATTTCCTTTTTTACCTGAAGCATTGGTTGTGCGATTTTCGTACGTATCGCAAATGCCATTTTTGTTGGCATCAACAAAAGCAGAACATTTGGCTGTTCCGTTACAATTGCCATTTCCTTTACCACCCTGATTTTGTGCACTTGCAAAAGCTGTTACTGCCATGAGGGCTAATCCTGCTAAAAAAATCTTTGTTTTCATAATCTTTTTTTTTTAAATTGTTTAACATCTATACTTTTGAAAAATTGAATTTACATCTGGTATTTGTTTCCATTTCCCCTGCCTTTACCCGATCCATTTCCATGGCCAGCGCCTTTCCCCATTCCTTGCTTTTGGGTTTGGGTATTTTGATTGGCTCCATAGGTTTGAAACTGGAGGAACTGCTTTTTCTGATCGGCGCTCAAAACTGATGTCACTGCATTCCGGTGAGTTTCAGCTTGCTTGTCCATTTGTTTTTTGATCTCATTTTTTTCATCCTTTTCGGTTGTTGAAAGTTGCTTTTCCCGGAGTTCATTAATTACAGTTTGGTTTTTGGTTTCCATAGCAACAATTCTTCCTTTTTGGTACTCACTCAATCCTGAAATTGAATTGGTACAGGTTTGCTGTAGTGCCGAATTGTTTCGGCCTTTTCCATCCTGTTTATTGCTTGAAACTGCGACTCCTGCTGTTAGAATTAGAGCAAGGCAAAGCCCTGCAAACCAATTTAATCGACTTGTTCTCATAATTAGTATTCAAAATAATTGGTTACTGGTTACGCCATCGGCCTCCCTGAAATCCGGGTCGTGGAAGGTTTATCTGGTTTTCTTTATTGAGCATCGACTGAAATATCTCGTGCAATTTTACTTGTTGCTCGGCTGTACATAACTTTTTCATATCCAGGTAAAAAGTGGTAGTTACCTGTTTCAGTTCACGATGATTATTCCCAACTTCTGTAGCCATCTGGTTTAGGCGGGTACTATCAGGATTTTGGGTTCCCAGTTCTGTAATCAAATCTTCCCGCAATTGTGACAGGTTCGTTTCTATGCCTCGGGCTGTGCGGTTAAAAGTTCGGTTGATCTCGCGGAATTGATCGATCTGTTCCGCATTCAGGTTGAGTTGATCTCTGAAAAAACGGGTTCGCTGTTCTCCAGGAATTGCATTCTGATCTACCTGTTTCAAGTCTGTTGATTTCGTTTCATTCTTCTGATGATAATAAAATGAGCCGATGGTCGAAAGATTCGTGGCAACCAGGATAACAATGATCCAGATTAATATTCGGTATTTATTTGTTGCGTTCATAATTCGTCGAGTAAAAATGATTCAATCGGTTCAGCTGCAAAGTCGTTGAGCATTTGGACGCTGCTGGTCGCCTGTTGATTTACTTTGGGCGATGAAGCGTTGCCGCCTAATTTCAATCCCCCATAAATTCCGGCAATAAGCATAAGCGAGAAAAATGCCGGCTGTGCCAGTCTTATCCATTGACTTTGTGCCTGACGTTCCGTTTTTTCATCCAATCGTGCACTTAATCGGGTATAAAAGTAAGGCGATGCCTCCTGATTTTTTTCCTTATCAATAACCTGCATACCTTCCTTTAAGAACGCCAAAAAGCTCCGGCAGTCGGCACATTCCTCCAGATGTTTTTCAACGGCGGTCCTCTTTTCAACCGACAATTCATTGTCGAGGTAAAAAATCAGGTCTTTATGGATGCACTTGTTTTTCATTTTGTTGCTTTTAATGTAAGACACCATTCGTTTTAAAAACTTGCAATCAGACGCATTTTTTTTTGTAACAATCTAAAAGTTGCTCCTGAAGGTTCTTCTTTGCCCGGTGAATCAGCGACTCAACCGAAGCTAAAGAAATTTCCATGACTTCAGCAATTTGCTGGTAGGGCAGTTCTTCGTATTTATTCAGGGTAAAAGCGATGCGTTGTTTCTCGGGCAATCGATCAATGGCTTGGTGCAACAAGTCTGATCGCTGTTGGTCGGTAATATTCTGGTCAGGCTGATCGGCACGGTTTTCCGATATTTCACTGGTTTGGTTTCGTCCGCCGGTAAAGGTCTCTTCAATGGATTGAAAGAAGCGTTTCCGTTTATTATTCCTGATCAGGTTGAGTGATCGGTTGGTGGCAATTCGGTACAACCATGTTGAGAGTTTAGCATCTCCCCTGAAATTTTCGGCTGTCCGGAATATTTCCAGAAATACATCCTGAGCCAGATCCTCCGCGTCAGCTTTGTTATGGACAATTCCCAAACAGGTATTCACAACCATTCGTTGATAGGTTTCTACCAGAGTTTGGAATGATTTGCGGTCACCTTGTTGAATACCTTTAATGAGTTGGGCTTCGTCCATTCGTATTTGTCAAATGTGAATTTAGCTTATTTGACACCACAAGTCCGGAAAACTTGCATAAATATTCGAAATAAGAAAAATCAGTTTGTAAATTAGTATCACCTTAATTCCAATCTTTGTAAATTGCATATCCAAATTCGATTTTTAATCTAATCTAAACGATAAACAATGACTGCCTTGACTCTACTTTTTGGCTTTCTATTCGGAGCCATCCTTCAAAGTGCCAAACTGAATAAGTACAATACAATAAGCGGAATGGCGCGACTCGAAGATTTCACGGTCGCCAAAGCAATTGCCGTGGCTGTTGGTGTTGGCGCCATTTTGCTAAGTATAGAAATCGGTCTGGGCTATGCTTCGTGGCATATAAAACCAATACTTCTGGCCGGAATTGCCGTTGGTGGTCTTATTTTCGGTGCCGGAATGGCTATTTTGGGTTATTGCCCCGGAACATTGCCAATTTCGCTGGGCGAAGGTTCGATGGACGCGCTGGTCGGTATTGCTGGCGGTATTGTTGGTGGAATTGTTTATACCTTGATTCAACCTACTATTCAGAGCATGTTGGGGCCTGATCTGGGTAAACTTTCGCTTCAGAGTGCAATGGGTGGAGGGTCGCTCTATTTTATTTTGGTTTTTGTATTCGGTTTTGCCTTGGTCGCTGTAGCTTTCTGGCTTAACAAGCTTGAAAACAAGAAAAGCTACAACTGGTTATATGCCGGAATTGGTTTAGCAATCCTGAACTGTATTGTCTTTCTTACCACGGTTTTTGATCGTGTAATTGGAGCTTCTACTACTTATCCTTATGTGGGCGATTTACTCGCCGGATTAACGAATAACGAATATTTTGCTTCAACTGAAAAACCGGGCCACTGGGAATTGATTTTTCTGGCTGGTTCAATGTTGTCAGGTTTGGTTATTTCTCTGATCCGGAAGGATTTCAAAATACAATTTATCTATAGTGGATGGTCAAAAACTGAAGGAGATTCGAAGGCCAAACGAATCATCTGGGCATTCATTGGTGGTTTTATTCTGCTGCTTGGTGCACGAATGGCGGGAGGATGCACCAGTGGCCATATTATTTCAGGAGGAATGCAGATTGCCGCAAGCAGTTTGTTATTTGGAGCTTTTGTTTTTGCAGGTCTTTTGCTAACCGGAAAATTCTTCTACCGGAAAGGTTAGTTCAAAGTTGATTTCATCCTTTTTTACTGATTTCGAGTAATTCTCTGTGGTTGACAACCACAATATTTTTCTCGTGCAATTCGATTAATCCGTCTTTTTCAAAGGTCTTCAGCAGCTTTACGGCACTTTCGGTTGAAATACCTGTATGTTTCGCTATAGTCGTGCATACTTCCATTCTAATCGTTTCATAATCATGATCACCTCTTGGATTACCAGGGACACCTGATCCCTTGCTCGTCACCGGTGCATGAACCAGCAAGGTTTTCCTACATAAGTGAATCAAGATTTATATTGAAAGGCATTGTCGAAACAGCTGTAAAATTTCATTGCCAATATTTACCACTATACTGTAAGTAATTGCCTTCGATCACAAATCTCGAATTGCTTTATATCAATTACTTTTTAGCAACTGATAAAAATATTAAATGACAGATAAATATAGCATTAGCATTACCGATATTTCGTGAATCGGCACTTCTGCTTTAACATTCGACTGAACTCAATCAAACATCTGTCATCTTGTCCTTTCAGCCATTTTTTTCTGATTACTTTCTTCACAGAAACGATAAAATATTGTATAAAAATTCTCTTCAGAATCTCTAATCTGATATTCAAATTATTATCTTTGATATTAAATAATACCTTAAGGTATCATATATGAATTTTAATAAAACCACAGAATACGCTTTCCGGATTTTAAGTTTTATGGCTAAAGAGGAGAGTCGAATATATAACGTCGAAGAAATTTTCAAAAAACTTCAGATTCCATATCGATATTTACGCAAGCTGATGAATAATCTGACCAAAAGTGAGTTTATTGAAAGTGTTCAAGGCAAAAATGGTGGGTATAAGATTTCCAAAAAACTTGAGAATATAAAGTTACTTGATATTCTAAATGCAGTCGATCCGGATTATCTGTTAGCCAAATGTTTCTTTGGCTTCGATAACTGTACACTCCAACCTACATGCACTATGCATGATCAATGGACAGATGTCAGAACAAATATTAGTAACATTTTGGCCAATACCAGCTTGGCTGACATCAAACGGGGCAATAATCAGAACCAAATATTGACTAATACTATTCATTTACTCAAAACTTAAAATTATGGTTGATTCACAAGTAGTACTTAACGGGCAGACGATTGCATATACTTCTTATGCAATTGCGATTATCCTCTTGATGCTGTGGTTTGGGTTTAAAATTACTAAAACAGGAAAGACCAACAAGGTAAGTTCGGCTCTTTTCTACTCTTTTGTGGCATTTCTAATTGTGCTCGGGGTTTCACTTCACATCGTGACCTACAACACTATTCCCTGGGCATCAATGGATTTAAACCGAAAAGAAATCAAAGCTGACAAGGTTTTTGATATTTCTGTCGAAAATCATAAGTTCATTTTGCCATCAGAAAAGCTGGTCATTCATGTCAATGACAAGGCAATGTTTAACGTCACATCTAAAGATCTTACCTATGGATTTGGACTATTCAGAAGCGATAATTCTATGGTGTTCCAAATGCAGGTTGTACCAGGTCACCTGAACGACATTTTGTGGAAGTTCGACCAACCGGGAGTCTATACTATTCGGTCGACAGAATATTCGGGACCAAAAGGGGCACAAATGATCCTGAAAGATGTAGTTGAAGTAGTTGCTAACTAATTAATTGAAAAAATTTAAACCTGACGATATGAATTTCAAAGATACTTTTATGAACGGAGAGCAAGGCTTATTTAAGCCTTCGACTTTAACACCGATGCAAAAACTGGTTTTGCGCTTTGTTGTCATTGGCCTTATATATTATGGTTTTGCTGTGATCGAAGGAATGATTATGCGGATTTATCAAATCAGCCCGATTGCTGCGATTCCTGACAATCAATATTTTGCAATTTTAACAGCTCATCCTTTGGTCGGGATTTTTGGCTCGACCTATTCCATTGTATTTGGAGCATTTTTATTTCTTGTTCCATTCCTAATGAAGAAACCTTTATGGAGCTATAAATTAGCCAACTGGACCTGCATTCTGATAGCCGTTGGAACTATAACATTTTGGTTGGCTGGTTTTTTCTCTCATTATGCTCCCCTCTATACTTTATACTGGCCGCTTCCTGCCGATTTCAGTCAATTTAGTCCTCTTGGAGGAACTTTCTTTGTAGCCGGAATTGCTATCGTAATGTTGGGAACAGTATTTTTTGTCATCAACATTTTCAAGACCATCATGTACACTCCTGAAGGATGGCCAAAACAAAACTCCAAAGCGCTGTTTTTATCAGCCATGGGCCTTAGCGGAATGACGAATCTATTCCGGAAAAAGGAAAATCAAAAAGAGCATCTGGTTTCATTGCCAGTTGCTGCAATCGCCCGCGGAACTGTTGATACGGCGCTGAATGCTGGTATCATTTTATTCACTGGAGTTTTGATCCTTGTCTATTTGATTGCACACCAAATTGGTTTTGATCTAAAAAACTCTGCCGTTGATGCGCTTCTCTATAAAAATTGGTTTTGGTGGGGGTTGGATTTAATTGCCGATGGATTGGTACTTATTTTTGTAGCAGGAACCTGGTACTTATTGGCCATGTTGATCACCGGGAAAGACCTCTTTATGCAGAACATTGCCCGTGCAGCCCTTTTATTGGAACTGGTTGTTTCGTGGACCGTTTGGTCCCACCACTTAATGTCAGATCAGGCACAACCCGGCTTCCTGAAAGTGGCTTCCGGAGAAATGGTAACTGCTTTTGAGCTAATCACGCAAGGATTGGCTTTCTTTATTACTTTGGCCACTCTTTGGAGTGCAAGACCTTTAAAAATGACTAATCCACTGAAATTCTTATTAGGCGGCCTTTTAGGCTTTGCATTGGCTGTCCCGGCAGGTATAATGCAAGCAGATCTGGGTTTAAATCGTATCTTACACAATACACAATGGATTATTGGGCCTCATGTGCATGTTGCCATCCTTGTCGGACTGACGATGACTCTTTACTCGGCAATTTATATTCTTTTCCCGATCGTAACCAACGGAGCGAAGCTTTACAGCCAGAAACTTGCCAATTTCCATTTTTGGGCTCACCTGATTGGCGGTATCGGTATGGGCGCTTTTATGGGAATGGCTGGATTAAAAGGCATGTTGAGAAGAACCATTTATCTGAATGGCGAGTTTAGCCTTTATATGATTTTAGCCGGAATCTGTGGGAGTCTGTTGCTTCTGGCTTTTCTGGCCTTCTTCTACAACATCGTGATGAGTGTTGGTCTGAAAGGCGTAATTGGCATTTTCACCCCTTCAAAACTGGACGAGAAGATATTGGTTCCAGAAGCTGAAAAATAATAGTTTCAGACTTCACTGTAAGAAAAATCTTCAGAAAGACCGTCTCAAAAGAATACAGGGACGGTCTTTCTATTTGGAAATCTATCTGATCATTTAATTTCACCCAATAAGTATTCAAGATTAGCCTGTTCAAGTACGATGTCTTTCTCAATATTCAACAAGCGAACATTCACCTTAGTGATATTTAATTGCGTGTCATTCAATTCGATAGTGGTTATAACACTGTTTTTATAACCCACCACCGCAATTTCATAGGCTTTGTTTGCTACTTCCAGGTTATTTAAGACCGATTCCCGCTGAGCATTGAGTGAATGGATATGTTGAATAGATGTTAAATATTTATTTTTGAACTGAAGCTTGAAACTTTCTTCGTATGCTGCAATTTTCTCAATACCGGCCCTGGTTTCCTGAGCTTTACTTTTCGATAAATTCCCGTCAAACAAATTGATTTTTATACCAACTCCAATCGCATAACCTTGTCTCCAGGCCTGATCAAAAGGAGGGGTGTCAAGTCCATGATAGACGTGGTAGTTACCAAATGCAAATAAAGTCGGCAAATTTTCAGCCTTTTCAACCTTCTCTTTGTAACCAAGAACATTTTTCATCGCTTTCAGTGACTGTATTTTATTATTCCCGGTATCAATACTGTCTGAAAGTTGTTCTGACGAAAGACGTGAGTAATCAATAGGATTGGAAATAGTCCCCAAACAAATAATGGAGCTGGTATCTGACAGATTAAGCAAAACTTTTAAAGCATCCATGGTAATTTCTTTTTTGCTTTCAAGTTCAAGAAGTTGACTTTCGAAATCTTTCAATTTAGCTTTGAACATAAGGACATCAAATTCCGAACGAACACCTTCCTGATAAGATTTTTCAGCCATAGTGAGATGTTCCCGAATTTGGCTCAATGCCTGCTCATTAACCTTCAAAACTTCATTCAGAAAGAGCACATTATAAAATGCCGTCTTAACATTCATGCTTATATACCCTTCTGTTTCCTGAAGATCTTTCTGGTAGGCTTCTTTTAAAGCGTTAGTGCTTTCCAATGCATTTTTACGTTTCCCTCCCGCATATAGCGTGTATGTCATATTCATGTCCATGGTTAATACATCCCTGTCGAGTATAGGGAAAGGCGCTTTTGAATGCATAATAATATCTTCACCGGTTGGTGTACCATTGTTCATCACTGGGACGCTGGAACCTTCAAGTGCGAATAATCCTGACGTATTGTTGGTATAAAAATACTTTGAAAGTATTTCTGCCTGAGGAAGAAAATTTGAATAGGCCTGATCGTGTTTGGCGTCAGCTTCCTTAATTTGACTTTCATTTACCGTTATGTTTGGATTCTGATCTAAAGCAATCCGGATGGCATCATCAAGTGTAAGAGCTTTTTGTGCATAAGATGTTGTATTCCATAAAGTAAGTGACATCAGAAAATAAATAATTATACCTTTTTTCATGATTGAACCTCCTCAATATTTAATTTAATATTTTCATTTTTCTCTTTTTTTTCGCGGTGTTTTCTTTCAAATTGGCCAACAATTATGGACACAATCGACAATGAGAAAAATAATCCTGTGAATTGCCAGAGTTTATTCATAAATGGTTGTGCCACAGCCAGTGGCTGATGATGGTTAAATACAAGATAAAGTGCTTTTAGATAATATCTTAACGGGAACCAACCTCCGATTCGGGTTGGTAAATCAGCCATTTGTTCGAACGGCACCATATATCCTGAATACATAAATGCAGGGAGAACAATAAGAGTGATAATGGCAGCTAAGATTCCACTATTGTTAATGTTTAAAACAAGAAAATAGGAAATACTTTCCATTGAAATAGTGAATAGGAAGATAACTGATATCACATTCCAAATTTCGGATTGATCAAATGGAACACCAAATAATAGCATTGTAGAATAGAACGCAACAGAAATCGATGTCCCTGCAACAATTCCAGAAACTATAGCTGCCTTGATAAGTTCTTTTGCCGGAATTTGTCTCGCATTTCGAATGAATGGAAATTTTTGTTTCCAAATTTTCAGGCTTCCAAGTAAGGCAAAAAGTATCGTAATCATTGAAATCGTTTGCATAGCTAAACCCATAAATGCAGGAAGCACAGAAGCCTCCATACTGAGAGTAGGTGAATAATAAACTCTTTCGGCAACACTGATTAGAGGTTCTTTTGAATGTCGGCTATTCGAAATACTACCTAAATCTTCTACCCGAACATGCAATGCAAGTTGACCATTGATTGTCGAAATAATCTGGTTTAATTTTGAAAGCGCTGTCCCCGGAATTGATGGATTTGCAGTGCCGTTTAATGCTGCCAATATTCTGACTCCAATATTATTCTGGATGTCAAGGTAGGCATCATGAGGAATAACTATACCCATATCAATTTCATTCCGGTCAATCATTTTCTGTAACAAAAGGTAATCAATGGGCTGATCTACAATTTGATAATAATCGGAAGAACGAATATTGTATATGATAGAACGACTCAATGCAGAATGATCCTCATCCACAATAGCTATTCGAATATTACGTGGAGCAGTCTTGTAATACATTCCTGCCATCATGCTGAAAAACAATATCAAAACCGATGAAACTATAACGATTCGCATGATAATCATCATAGGAAGTTTTAGCATTTTCATGTCTATGGGTTTTTAATTGGTTTCGAATCGTCATTACTTGGCTCTTTTAGCGTAAGATAGACATACATGCCTGGTTTACTGGATACTATAGAAGCATGTTGGGGAGTATCAAACAATTTCATCTTTACATCAAAAGTCCTTACGTCCCGTTCGTCCCTCAGTGTGGTTGGTGTATGTGAAGCGAATTCGGCTAAGGGAAGTATTTGAATCACTTTCGCTTCATAAGCTAGTCCGGGAGTATTGCTATTTATTTCAAATTGCTGACCAATATTGATCTGGTCTATAAATCTTTCAGGTATACTAAATCTTGCCCATGTCCCGTCTGGATCGGTAACTATAACGACTGCCATACCTGGTGACAATATTTGTCCGTTTTCCAAAACTTTAACATTCACGATGCCATCAATTGGCGAGGTAATAAGCATATCTTCAATTTTGGTTTTTAATGCCAAAATATTACTTCTAAGCACCTCAAACGATGTTTCTATCTCATCAACCTTCTGCTGTGGCAAGGCCCCGGCCTGAAATAAATGTTCAATCCGGCTTTTATTCAGAATGATGTTTTTAAGTTGAGAATTCATTGCATCCATGTTTGCATCTAATTCCCTCGTATCAAGGCGGGCAATTTTATCACCTTGCTTTACAGTGTCTCCTTCATCAACATATATTGATGAAATTTTTCCGGGTAAACGTCCGGTTATATTGACCTGTGTATTTTCAATATAACCCATAAATTGATGTTGAGTCGGCTCTTGTTTTGTCGAATTTGAACAGGAAAAAAAGATGATGCCTATCAGCGATAGTGAAACCATCAGGATTAATTTTGCTTTCATAGTAATTTGTATTATTTAGTTTTTTTCAAATCGAAATAATAATCAAGCTGTATTAAAGCAGTGTATTTGGTTAACCAGCTTTTATTTTGATAGATCGTGTAGGGCACTCCGAATCGGAGATAGAAGTCTTTTAAATAATTGTACCATGCGCCAACAAAAAGATTGGCATTGTAATCGTCGGTATATGGAATAGTTGAGCCAGCTTTTTTGTCCTTTAAATTCCAGAAACCATAAGCGCCGCCTTCAAGACCAAAATTTCCATAATTTGAATTGAACTGTTTTTGAAAAGTTATAGATGCGCCTGCTTCATCGCCTACATTTAATCCTTGAGAATTGCCGGTACGATATTCATAATAGACTGAATATATTATATCCAGATTCTTGAATCGATGCAGGCCGGTTACATCGCCTTTAAACTCGTATGCCCCAAGACCAAGAGGGTAATCATTTGCCCCAATATTTTTGTATTTTCCGGATGGAAAACCAATAGTTATGCTTGAAGTCAGGCTATTTTTGAAATTTTTCGATTCATGCAGGCTATAATTTCCACCTATTGCAAAATCTCCTAATCCTTTGCCGATAATTGTTGCTGATGGCGTGATATGATGAATTGAAGCAACGGGTAAAATGGTGAACAAATTAATGCGGTCTGTAAGTCCATAAACTGCACGACCATAGTAATATGCCTCATTTATTACTGTATTTTCAGAAACTGGCTCTGTCTTTCCATTTTTCGAATTAAGATATTTGTAGAATTCAGGGTATTCAGCCTGAAAACTAAAAAGTATCCTATTCTTACTGAGGGTTAAAGGTTGAAGATTTAATACTGAGATAAATACGGGTCTTTTAACAAATCCGGTATCTTGCAGTATTTCGGAATTCTGTCCGATAGATGGCCTTACTAATAATAGTAATAAGCTGAACAACAGAAGAATCATTTTCTTTTTCATCGTATATCTATTTAAGATTAAAGTATGCTGAACATCTATTGCTTGATTAACTTTCTTGTTTTTGCCTGTATAGTAATTCGTATTTATGATACAATTTTGATGCAAATAAACGCTCACTTACATCTATGGTCAAATTTTTTAAGGTTTTAAAGCACTTATTTTTTAAGCATTTTCAATAATAATAGTATCATTTGGCTGCAAAAATCATCGAATTGAAAACCTTTTCCACCAATCAACATTTCCATATTCATTGCAAGAGGAATGCCCATGTACATCAATGCTACGTTTTCTACAACGACATTTTCATCCCAGATTCCATCATTAATACCATCTGAAATTATTTCCATCACGAACTGTTTTTGATCGTGAAAGATTTGTTGCAGACGTTTCTTTAGTTCAGGATCGTTTTTATAGGATGCTTCAGAAAAAAGCAACATGTTTATTCCTTTGTTCTCAGTATGATATTCAATAGTCGCGCTCAGGTATTTATTCAACCGAATGGAAGGCTCTTCATCAGACCTTGCTATTTTTCCTAATTCACCAATAAAATTATCTTGTATATCGTTGAAAATGGATATGATAATGTCATTTTTAGATTTAAAATGACGAAAAATACTTCCCTCGCTCATACCAATCTGTTCAGCAAGATTCTTGATTGATAGATTTTTTATTCCATGTGTTGAGATAATATCAATTACTGCTTGTTTAATTTGTTCCTGGCGAATATCAGTGCTCTGTCGTTCCATAATAATGTAAGTGAGTATTTGCTTACAAAGATATTTGTATTTCTATAAATAACAAACAATTCTCAATATATTTTTTAAAAATAACTTTGATACATCCAAATCACTATTAGTGGCTTCAATCAAATAGTTGTAAAATCTAGTAGGCAATTTGTTAATGAAGTGACAGCTTTCAATCTCTGTTATTTTGCTACGTTTTCAACTTCATCATATCCTGAATTGCCTGTCTGTTCTGATTTGCAGTTGGATTTGGAGTTTTAATTACTAAAATTCGAAAGTCACCGCTTGATTCATTATACAGGCAGTGTGGAATGTTTTTAGGACTGTCGATCAGCATGTCTTTGATTACTGTTTGCTTTTCATTTCCGATTTCGACAATGCCTTCGCCTTCCAGTACATAAAAAATAACGTCAACAGGAGTTGTATGTTTTTTTAGGCTTTCGCCTGGTTTAAGAAGCAAATGGACTATCTGTATATATGCATTCTCATGAATTTTTTTTGCTTCCACGCCATGTGGGTTTCTTGCAGTTTCAATTTCTTTATAGCTTATCGTTTCCATTATTTGTGAATTTAAGTTTTATTTATTTAGTAAATAATAATTATCTGATAGTCAGTACGTAATTGACTATGTCTATTTTGCTAATCCTGGTATTTTCTTGCTAATTTTTCCAATATTGCATGAAGTTTTTCATGTTTTCCTTCACCAACTACTTTTTCTTCATGCTCTTCAAACTTTTTCAAAAGTTCGAATTGCGTTTCTTCTGATAAATGTTGATCACCCATCATGAATAGGATATTGTTTTCTTTTTCAATATGATTTCTCATTAACGAAACATATGATGAAGCGGCATCTGCGAAAGCATTTAGATCAGCATGAAGTCCCGAAACGCTATTTTTCATTTGCCGGATATTGAGTCTGCCCTGTTCATGTTCCTGAAGCATAACACCAATAGGTCCGCCATTTCCGGGGAAGCCTGCTTTCTGAAGAGCAGGGAAGTAATACGTTTCTTCCTTCCCATGATGGCACTTATCGGCAAACAGAATAAGAAAATCTACCATTTCTTTCAAATCATTTGCATCTGGATTTTCATGCCGTTGAATTGTTGATGCTATTTTCTCTAAAACATTTAAAGCTATTTTTACGGCTCCATGTTCATGTTTTAAATCTTCACTTGCTTTTTTCATAATTCAATTTTTTATTTTGTTGAATAGTACACTATCGTAATTATTTCTTCTTAAAATATAAAACGCCAAAGAGTCCTGCAGTAATGAAAAAGAATCCTGACAAGATCCACGGAATATGGGAAGCATGACTGGAGGCTTCTGAATCTGCTCCACTACTGTGAACTCCATTGGTAATATTTCCTTCACTTCCATGGCTGTGGGCATCATTTCCTTCTTCTTCCCCTTCGGCAAAATGGAAGAATTGGACATAAGCTTCAATATATTCTCTGCCAGCTTCAACATTGTTGACATTAAAATTTCGTAGTGACATTACTTTTTCGAATCGTTTTGTCAATTCCGGCATCTTGTCTTTTGGTACAAGGTCTTTGAGGGAAGAAAGATTTCCCAACTCAATTGATTTATCAGCGGCAATTATTTTCTCATCAATGGGTGTACCTGATGGTTTAACCCCTGTAAAGGGTACTCCTTCGCCAGTACGATGAACCCTGACCAGTGTCTCGAAGAAGTATTTATCTGAAAGTTCATTTGCTTCAGAGCTTACCGTTCTAACTTTCATGCTGAGGTCAAAGGCTTCTTTTATCTCGGCTTCATCTTGGGGGCGAACCCATTTGAGTACATAATTTACATTGTTTTCTAAGATTGCTTTTTTAGCGTCCGCAATTACAGGACCATCCATGGTATCACAATGAGCGAATGTTACAGTGGAAGAGAAAAATAAGACCGAGAATAAAAGCAAGGATAAAAAACTGAATCTACTCACTTTATTCAATCTCTTTTTATTCATTGAATTTTCTTCTGATTGGATTTTAATTTTTGTTTTCATGATTTTTGGTTTTATTAATTATTACTACTATTTATCAATGGATTTACCGTTAAGGCCTCAAATTCCTGAAGTGTGGCAAAAGCTTTAGCCCCATACACTACCGATGGGCCACCTCCCATATAAATTGCAGTACCTATTGTTTCAACAATTTCATCATAGGTGGCACCTTTTTCAACTGCATCGTGAATATGCATTGTGACGCATCCTTCGCACTGTGTATTTATCGAAATACCCAAAGCAATCAGTTCTTTAAATTTTGATTTTAAAGCTCCATCCTTTGACCCGATCTGATGTACTTTCGAAAATGCAGTCATCATTTCAGGATTTTCTTTTGCGTAACTACCAATTATGTTGCGGGTATGCTCATAAATGGCTGAATAATTTTTTGTCATAATCTATTCTCCTTTATATGTTTTTAAATTTGATTGTGAATGATTTCCTGAGCAAAATTATATATCAGCACAAGGTCAATCGCTCTATTTTATAAAGTGGGACTTGTTTAAATGGCTTTATTAGCCCCAAAGTATAAAATGGGACTATTGAATTTTAAAAATAAAGTGGTAGAAACCTTATAAACCGGCCTCTTTGAATTGAGAAGGAGTGAGCCCGGTAGATTTTTTAAACATCCTGTTAAAAGCAGATTTTGAATTGAAACCACATTCAAAAGCAATTCCGAGAAGTGAATAACCCTTATTTTTAGGGTCGGCAACAGCTGCCTTAAATTCTTGTACCCTGTATTGATTTATGTAATCGAAAAAATTGAGTTTATAATGATCATTTATGATCTGTGACAGCAAATGAGGTGTAATGTTTATATTAGAAGCTAATTGAAGTAGAGTCAAATCCGGATTTAAATATGGTTTTGACGAATCCATATGCTTATCCAGTTTTTCAACATATAGTTTTGCTTCCGAATCTTTTAACCTGGAACCTGCATATTTTGTCTGAATCTCCGAACTATCTACTGAGACTATTATAGACTCAGCGAAAAGGATGACCTTTTGTTTTAATCCAAAGTATCCTATCAGAATAACGAAAACAGACAAGGACAGAAATAATCCATCTGTACAAAAAACCATAGAAAACATATGAAAAACATGGTGGATGATTGTAATTGTCATTAATGAAGTCCAAATAATTCCAAAAATGAAAACTAGCTTTCTTAACCAGTTAAGATTAATGTCTTTAGAATTAGAGAAATTATTGAAAATATGTATATCGAGACTCTTGAAGAGTTTGATGGTGAATAAAAAATATATCGTTCCTGATAATGCTGTAACAATCAAAAAGAGCAAGAATAATAAAGGGGGATCATAATCCATTGATAGCTTCTCTATATTTAGTTTTACTGCTGTATCTGGGAAGAATGAGGTAATCAGAATATAAAGATTAAATAAAATAAAGGGGACGAAGTGGAGAAAGTCTTTATTCTTAAGCTGTTTTTTATCTGAAACTAAGGTCAATATGTAATAATACAAGAATAGTCCATGCAACATAAAGAGAGAGATGAAACTGACTGATAGCAATTGGAAATGAGTAAATAAATCATGTGTGTAAAATGAATACACGCCAATAAATAAGCCCAAATACAACAGCCATAAGAACAAAATAATATCGTGTAAAGCTCTTGGTCTCTTCTGCAGTAATAGGAATGCAAAAAAGAACGCATTGAATGATGCTATCGAGAAAATAAATTTCATAAGTGCTAAAATTAGCTCTAATAACCCGTTGTGTGAAACTATAAATTGAATAAAAATATCGTGCATTAATTTGAAATTTAGTATTTTAAGGTTGCGAAACAAAAAATATTAAAACAAGCCATGCACGATATCAAGACGAATTTCGACAAAATTTTGGAAGTATTAAAATCCATATTGCAGAATAAGGTAGATCATGCCGGAAACTTTCCGAAGGTTGGGAAGAAACCTAAGTTTTCAGATTTAGAGGTCATTAGCCTCAATCTGACCAGTGAATATTTGTCAATAGACAGTGAGAACCTGCTGTTTAAAAAGTTGAACGGAGAATATATGAAAGAATTTCCGAGGTTAATTGACCGCACACAATACAATCGTCGTAAAAAATCACTCTTCCATCAGACAGAATTTGTCCGTGGGCAATTAAGCCGTACTTTCAGTGAAAATGAAGATGTGTTTGTCATTGACTCAATGCCTCTTGAGATTTGCCGCAATGCCAGGGCTTCAAGGCTGAAAATCTGCAAAGAAGATTATTCTACCTCTCCAGCCAAAGGGTTCTGTGCTTCACAAAACCAATATTACTTTGGATATAAATTGCACGGCATCTGTACTTTTGACGGAGTATTTACCTCGATTGATCTGACTAAAGCTAATGTTCATGATGTCAACTATTTAAAAGATGTGAAAGTTAGCCTTTCCGATTGTACCTTACTGGCAGACAAAGGATATATTGATGCCGGGCAACAATTGGATTTATTCCATTCAGCTAACATCAGGCTGGAAACACCAATGAGGGCAAATCAGGGAAACTATAAAACGCATCCTTACATTTTCCGTAAATCCAGAAAAAGAATTGAAACTCTATATAGTCAGCTATGTGACCAGTTCTTAATTCGGCGAAACTACGCTAAAACATTTATCGGATTTAAAACCAGAATCTTATCAAAGATAACTGCTTTGACAATCGTTCAATATATCAATCGGTTCATTAACAACAGACCAATCAACTTTTTGAAACATGCTATTTAATTCACACAACAGGTCTCTAATACAATAAAATCACAAATTGTAGTTTGTATTTCAAAATATATTTTGATCTTTTCAATGTAAGTCCGAATTCTCTGGGAATATTGGTTTGTTTGTTGAGAAACCAGCCACACTGCTGTCCTTCAAGGTTAACCAAGCAGCTTCTTTTTCTTCAAAACCCGAATGGTTAAATAACTGACAAGCAATATTATCCCAATAATTAAGAAGTAAATCAAACTGATGTGTTTTTGATATAACAACAGAAGCAGCAATCCGCCAAGATAGAGAAAGAAAGAGTTGTACTCTTTTCGGATTACTTTTTTCAAATTGAATTCCTGACCTTTGAATGCTTCTTTGATTTTTGTGAAACCAGGAATAATTGCATTTACATTCTTCGTGTAAAGATTATATTCTTCACCGAATTTATTCTCCAGAAATGATTGTTCGGCCAAAATAATCGCGGCATACAAAATCATAAAAATGGGAATTGTCAGGAAAACAAAGAGCGCTGAATTTGAAAAGATACCGACTCCCAGCAATATCAATATGTTACCAAAGTACATGGGGTTTCTGCAAATGCTGTATATGCCAGAAGTAACAAGTTTGTCGGCATAAATTTGCCGGTAAAGTCCACCCCGGACGATGTACTCCAACCCAATTGTAATACCACGTGACATTACTCCAAATAAAAAAATTGTCAGACCCAGCCCAATTTGAATACTCAAATCATCTGTAAGAGTAAACGAAGGGATGAACATTGTTACATAAAGAGTAGCGAAGAACCAATTGCGGTTGTGAAAAACCCAATTCCCAAATTTAACCATAACTCAGATTATTTAATTGCGATAATACCGGCAAAATTGTACCATTTAAAAAAGACTTCGGTTTTGCTAAATCCAGCTTCAGCCAGCATTTGCAAATTTTCACTTAATTTATATGGAATTAATACATTTTCGAGAGCTTCCCTCTTTTGCGAGATTTCCATTTCATCGTAGTTATTCCGGCGTTTTAAATCATAGTAATAATTAATAAACTGCCGGTTCAAGTCAGTATCTTCAGCCAAAATCTTTTCGATTAAAATCAAGCAAGCTCCATTATTCATTTGCAGATAAATAGACTCAAGCATTTTCTGTCGATAAAGAGGTCTTATAAACTGAAGTGTCAGGCATTGGATTACAACTGATGCATTTTTAATCTCAAAAGGTTTGTACAAATCGGCTGTAATAAGATCATACTGACGGGTAAGTCCATTATTTTGGAAGTTGCTGTTCGAGTTCTCAATCATTTCTGCTGAAGAATCAACTCCAACAAAACGGATAGACTGATCAAGCCGTTTATCAAGCGAAAGGAGAGTTGTGCCTGTAGAGCAGCCAAGATCATAGATTGATGTATTTGGTCGCGCAAAATCAGGAATAATTTCAGCCATCATACGCTGCATTTCAAGATAGTAAGGAACCGAACGTCCAACCATGTCATTAAATACATCAGCCACCTGTGCATCGAATTTAAAATCGGTTGATTTTTTCATTGGCGCTTTAAATACCTGATCTGTTTTCATATACTCTAAATTATTAGTTGTTTATATGCTATTTTAAAGATTGGTCAATTGGATCACTTTTCCCCAGCAAATTCAGATTTATAATTTTTGAAAATTGATTGGTAATCAGTCGTTGTAGAATCTCAATATTTTCAGTATAACTAAAAATGGAGGTAATTAGGTTACTTATTTTATCGTTAGTCCGAATCATTTCTATAATGAATTGATTATTGGTTCGAATCTCGTTAATTAGAAACCAGGCTATCCTTTCAGTTTCTTTATTTTGGGGGACATCTGGCGTAAATGGTGCGCTGGATTTGTGTGCAGAATAGAATTCGTGGTGATTTAATACATCAAGAAGCTGAGAGAGGTTATTCAAAAGAACAATGGAATAGATATTCTCTTTTGATCGAAAATAGTAATGTATTGCCGCCGTATTAACTCCTGCTTTAGTGGCAATCTGTTGGAGAGTAGTTCCATGATATCCGAACTGAAGGAAGATACTATTGGCAGCTTCCAATATTTTAGCTTCTGTACTTAACTCTCTATTTGCCATACTTTTAGATTTAAAACCTTAATTTTTCTGTCATTATCCCAAACCGCAAAATATCCAGCCTGTGACTGAAATACATATTGTAATAATCCGACCCATGATAATATTGGACAAAAAGCCCGATATCCACCAGAAATTTAGGATGGTAATAAAAAGTCAAGCTCAGGTTCAGTCTGTCCGTTGAAATCTGATGCCAATTGTTCACATTTCCAAACATCCATATAGCTTCACCTTTCAGCGATGTTGACGCATTCCCTTTATTCACAATTAATTTATTATCGTTCGGAAGTTTAAAGATGGAAGCTGCGGTATGCCAGCGAACTTTACTATATATTCCATCGAGTTCATCGCTACTATAACCTGGGGGATGGATCTCAACAGAAGTTTTAAAAAATTGGTAAGCATTTAGTCGTTTATTTACGTTCGTTATGATAAACCCAGGCTCGATATAATTGGTAGCGAAATCTCCTGACTTCATATTTAGATCACCGTTTTCCTGATAAAAATCTCCATCCTGACCGTTGGAATGATGCGCAAACCGCACAAATAAATTTTGGGTCCGTAAGTTCGATTTATTCTTTAAGCGATAGTACAATGTTATTTGAGGCATATAACTCGGTATACGAACAGGATATGATCTCTCCTGGTACATCCGGATGATAATTTGAGGAGTTAGAACTCCCATACAACGAGAATTTTTGCTTTCTCTGAGGTAAAAATTCGGAATAATATTCCCTTCGAACCATAATGGCTCAATATTCCCAATATCATTTGGGAAAGTTATATAGCTATTGCCCTGGTTTACCTGAGCTATTATTGGAAGTCCAATATGGATTGAATCTTTTTCTTGTCCGATGCTGGAAAGGACAAAAAAAAATGAAATCAATATCAAAAGTGAACAACGTTTCATCTTTTCATTTTTACATGTATATAATTTTAACTTTTAACTTTTTATCGTTCAATACATCAAACGATGCTTTACTAAATGATGGCTTGTTAGATAAACCAACCGAATTATAATTTGAAAAACCAATTCCCTCTATAGGCATTATTAATCCTTTTTTTATCTTACCGTCGTTATTTTCATCGTGCAAAATATTTACTGCATATTTCCCAGCCGGGATGTTTTCGAATGTTACAGTCGATGACCCATTTACTATTTTGCCTGTAAGTTTTTTAAAATACTTTTTGTAATGCTCGTCAGGAAATGCATCTTCTCTGTTGTATAAGGCGAATTGTACAGTACCTTTTGAATTTCGCAATTCGCTCACATCAATTGTTAATGAGCAGGTTTCCTGCTTTTGAATACAAAATGAAAACAGCAATACAATCGCCAAAAACGATTGAAGGATTCTGATTGCTCCCTTCATTTTAGTGCTCCCTTCCTATTTGCAATTTTCTCCTTAATACGATCTACCACATAGTAAACCATCGGGACTAAATAAACTGTCAGAATCATAGACGAAATTAAACCTCCGATGATCACCCAAGCTAATCCATTCTTCCACTCGCTGGCAGTACCTTTGGCTAATGCAATAGGTAACATTCCGATTGCCATAGCCAGAGTTGTCATTAAAATTGGTCGCATACGTTCTTTTCCTGCAATGATCAATGCCTCTTTGTAATACTTGCCCTGGGCTTTCAACTGGTTGGTAAAATCCACAATCAGGATGGCATTTTTTGTTACCAGTCCCATGAGCATGATTAATCCCAACTGTGCAAATAAGGTTAAATGGTTTAATGATAAGTTTAACGCAAGGAAGGCCCCAATGGCGGCCATCGGAATGGCAAATAAGGCCACGAACGGATAAATGTAACTATCATAAAGGGCGATCATGATCAGGTAGATCAGTATAAATGAGATTAGAAGAACAGAACCCAAAGCCCCAAAACTTTCATTTTGTGTTTTAATATCTGCCCCCCAGGTTAATTTCACCCCTTCTGGTAATGGCTGCGTTTTCAGAAAGGCAATTGCTTCATCAGCAAGTGTTCCAGATGGCCTTCCAAACGATTCTGAAGTAATGGTTACAGATGGTTGACGGTCCAATCTTTCGAGCAACGAAGGCGAATTGTCTTGCCGGACTTCAGCAAATTGTGACACTTCAACGGGGATGTTCATGGGGTTGACGATGGAAAGACGTTGCACATCTTCATAATTTTTCCGGTCAAAATCATCCAGCCATATCCTTACCGGATATTCGGTTCCGTTTTCGGTTAACGAGGCATCATCGTTTCCGGTGAAGGCTGTCCTTAAATTTAACCCGACATAAGCAGTCGTCAATCCCAACCGCTGCATCTTATCTTTGTCGGGAATAATCTTGTATTCAGGACTTCCTTCTTTTACTGATAGCTGGACATTATCGGCCCCCGGTATTTTCTCAATAGCCGCTTTCAGTTTATCCCCGGTTTTCATTACTAAATCCAGATCGCTTCCGCTCAGGGTTATTTTGATAGGTGCCTGCTTGGGTAATAAACCCAGAACGGCCATTGAAAAGTTAACGCCCGAAAATTGCTTTTTCAACTCTTCGCGAAGCGATTTCATAAATGCCTCGGTTTTGATGTCCCTTTCCTTTTCAGGCTTTAACTGTATGGTAAATTCCGATAAATTGGCCGAGCCAACTCCAAGGCTGCCAATGCCAGTACTTGGCCCGGCAACGTTGCTGAAAAGTGTAGCTACTTCAGGTTGCTGAAGGATAAAGTTTTCAACCCGCTGAGTTCTGATATTATTCTCCTGAACGGTTGTTGTTTTATCATATTCCAGGTTCAGACGAAACTTCCCCTGGTCGCCTGTTGACATCATTTCTTTGCCTATAATGCCTTGTTTCATTATCACAACAGTCATTACCAAAAGGAAAACAACAATTCCGGTAAAGATGAGTTTATGGCTAAGTACCCATTCTAATTGACGTCCATACCAATCGATAAATGTTGTTAATTGCTTTTCAAACCAAAGCAAAAAACGGTTCATGAAGTTGGTCGGTTGTAAATCTTCCTTTTTGCCTATTCGTGAAGCTAGCCAGGGAACCAGGGTAAAACCCACCAATAAACTGGTAAGTGTAGATGTTATTACAACGATTGAAAATTGTTTGAGCATATCGGCCACAAATACCTGCAAAAACAGAATGGGTAAGAATACAACCACGTCGACCAGCGTAATTGAAATGGCCGAAAAACCAATTTCCATACGCCCTTCCAATGCCGCGAGTTCCTTGTCTTTGCCCATATCGAGATGTCGCTGAATGTTTTCCAGAATTACGATGGCATCATCCACCAGTATCCCGATAATTAACGACATGGCCAGCAAGGTCATCAGGTTTAAGGTGAAGCCCATCAGCCACATCACGGCAAACGCGGTAATTAATGAGGTCGGGATTGCGATTAATACGATCAACGAGTTCCGGTAGCTTCGTAAAAACAGGAACATAACCAGTGAAACCAGGATTACAGCCAGAATAAGGTCATCAACTACTGAATTTACTGCCGCAATGGTCATGTCGGTTGAGTCATCGGCAACTACAAATTTCACCCCGTAGCTGGAGTTTGCACTTTCAATTTGTTTGAGTTTCGTGTGAACTAATTTTGAAACTTCCACTGCATTGGCGTCGCCTTGTTTTTTCAGCAAAAGACCTATTCCGTTTACGCCATTGTAACGGCTTACCGAACTTATTTCTTTCACCCCATCGATAACGGTTGCCACATCTTTTACATAGACCGGCATTCCCGGCGCAGGCATAACAACCTGTACATTCATGATATCGTTTACGGTCGAGAATTTTCCGGTCAGACGGACAGAATTACTCTCTTTATCGGTCTGCGCTTTACCGGCAGGTAAATCAATTCCTGAGCGGTTAATGGCTTCAACCACCTGATAAATTGATATTTTATACAGTTTCAGTTTATCCTGATTGGCCTTCACCTGAATCTCCCGTTCTTCGCCTCCAAGCAGCGTAATTTCAGCCACCCCTTTCAATTGTTGAATTTGTGGCAGGTATTCGTCCTTCATTTTTTGATAGAATTCAGTCGCAGGCAGGGTGCTTGTTGCACTGATCGAAATGATTGGCAAATCGTTGGGCGAAACCTTGCTCATCACCGGACTCAAAATATCAGCCGGAAGATCTTTTTTAATATTGTCGATATACCGCTGGACATCCTGCATGGCAATGTTCAGATTCGTTCCGTATTTCAGGTTGGCAATAATAACAGAGGCGTTGGGCATCGACTTGGTTTCCAGATAATCGACTCCTTCGAGATTCGACAAGGCATCCTCTATTTTCCTTGAAACAGAGGTTTCAACTTCATTGGGTTCGGCGCCTGGGTACATTGTTTTTATTACAACCACCGGCTGGTTGAAGTCGGGCAACAGTTCATACCCCAGGTTTGTAAATCCAATGATCCCCAACAAGGCAAATACGCTGAAAAGAACGATGATCAGCGATGGACGATTGATTGCTATTTTTGTAATGTTCATGATTCTTTGTTGCTAATTGTCACATTTGCGCCATCAAAAAGATTGATAAACCCGTTGGTTATAATTACGTCGCCTTCGGTTAAACCACTAGAAACCTGCACTTTATTTTGAAACCGATTTGAAGTGGTGATGTTTTGAAGAATGGCTTTACCATTTTTTACCAGGTAAACCTGTGGCTGAATGTTTGTTCCAACAATAGCAGATGCCGGGATAATGATAAACTTTTCTTCTCCATCGTTTTTCATCCCGATAGCTATCGGGAGTACATTTCCAAACATTCCAGATTTGATTTTTAAATCAGCAGTGTTGTTCACCGAAAATTGTACCGGAAAACTATTCCCCATATTGGCTTTGCTGCCTGTCATGATCACCTTTCCTGTCAACGCCGTTTCCGGATAAGCATCTGCGGAAAGCGTGTATTGCTGATTGGTTTCGAACTGACTTAACTCCTGTTCCGGAACATTTACAGTAAACTTCAGGCTTGAAATATCTGTGATTTGGAGTAAAGGAATACCTGGCGCCGCGAAGGCTCCTTCTTCGGTTAGTTTCGCGGTAACAATTCCGCTGAATGGGGCTGTAATAGTCGTTTTATTGATTTGCTCCGCCAAGGTAGCCTTCTGTACTTTTGCTGATCTTAACGCCAATTCGGTCTTTTCCAATTGAACACCTTGAATGGCATCGGCATTGGCAAGTACGGTATAGCGTTTTACATCTGCTTCCAATCCTTCAATCTGAATCTCAACGGTTTGTAATTGTAGTTTCAGTAAAGAGTTGTCCAGTTGAACCAAAGTCTGACCTTTTCGGACAACGCTTCCAGCATCCACCAAAACGGAATTTATCTTTCCCTGAATATCCGCACTGATTCTTGTTTCTTTGTTGGGCTCAAAAGTTCCTGAGTAAGAAATATCGTTTTTAACACTTTCAAGCTTTAGGGTAATGGCCTGTACATTTATTGCCTGTTCTTTGTTGTATTGATAAACCCTGCTGACAGTGGTTTCTTTGTTGGTTTTCAGGCGAATTACCACGATGGCTATTAACGCCAATGCTACAATTATATAAATGATCGCTTTTTTCATTTCCTTGATTTTTTATTCGTAGTTTTTAATTTTTAATTGCAATCAGGTTTCCTGTTACCCGTTTGTATTCCAATTCAGCTTTTCGAAGATTTACCATTGCAACGATATAGTTTTGCTGTGCTTCGCGTAAGGAATTATCGGCCAGCAGCAAATCGGTAATGGTTGCCATTCCTTGTTTGTTTTGCAGCACAGTATTGTTGTAAATCTTTTTTGCCAGTTTTATTTGATCGTCAACTGTTGCAATATTCTGGTTTGCAAGCGTGTATTGCATTTCGGCATTAATCAGATCGAGTTTCGATTTTTCAGATACCAATTCTTTCTGAATATTTGTTTTCTGTATGTCTATCTTTTTCTGTACAATCTTGTGTTTTGTAATCGTGCCATTAAACAGTGGGATCGACAGTTGAGCGCCAACATAACCGATTGGATGAAAATTGAAAAAGCTGTTGGCGCCAGTATTGCCATAACCTGTTGTACCATAGACTCCGTAAGCACCCAGCGAAGGCAATTTTGAATTACGAAGTCCTTTAAGCTCAGCGTAATTAAACTGTAATTTTTTATCAATCAACTTCATGTCTGTAGTCGCTTGGATTTGAGGATCCTGTTGAACCAAAGTGTTTTCAGTTATTGAAACCTGGATGGAATCTGAAATTGGTTTTCCCATCAGAAATTTGAGTGCATTTAACACTTGCTGCTGCTGCGAAAAAACGGTTTTTCTTTGATTGGCTAACTGATCCAATTGTAGCTGGAGCCTGTCAACATCAGTTCCTTTTGCAATTTGTTGTTGGTGCAGTAAGGTGGTTGTTTGCAGTAGTTTGTTAGTATTAATCATGTTGCTGTCCAAAAAAGCCAGTTGATTCAGCAAAATTTGTGCATTGTAGTAGGCATTCGAAACTTCCAGTACAACATCTTCGTCGGTTTTAGTTTTCTGAATTTCAGAAAGTTCACTGGCTATCCGCATCGTCTTTATAGCACCTAAAGCTGTTGGGTTGTAAATTGGCACTGTTAGTTGCAGATTGGCATTCAGGCTTTGCGGCACGCCAAACTGAACCTCTTTATAGGTGCCTTCCGGTCCGCCAAAAGCTGCTGCAGGCATCAACTGATAAGGCAAATCGGTATAATAACGATAGTCAGTCATCCCATTCAGTTTTGGAAACAGATTGCCTTTGTTTTCCTTGTTTTTCTCATTGGCCTGAAAAACATCCTGCTGTGATAGTTTGATGGTTCGGTTATACTGCAATGCAGTGTCGACGCACTGCTCCAGTGATAGGGTTTGAGCTTGTACGACAACATTTGTTATCAGAATAATCCCAATTAAAACGAATTTTAGCAAACTTATCTTATTTCGCTGCAAACTGCGTGTTAACATTTCTCCGATTGTTTTTAGCTTTATTTTTTTCATAATCTTATTCATTTATTCCCCTTTGTATCTCTAAATCTCTGACCAACTTAATGCTTATCTGTTTTTCATTCATGAGCACTCGAAAACTCACAAGAATTTTATTGACTATTGACTTGGTTCTTGTTGCATTATTAAATAGTTTTTCCTGCTTTCCCTGATTTATAACCTCGAACAGATAAATTTCAGCAGCTGTTTTAATTCTCAACAGAATGGCCTGTATGTCCGAATCATTTTCCATCAACTCGGCAGCGAATATAATAGGCAGGTAATAAGGCTTTTGATCGAAAAATTTATAGAGATTTTTAAAAAGGCTATTGAGTTCCTCTTCAGGCAATTGGGTTTTGGTCACAACCTCATGAATTAATTGTTGTATTTCATTATCCAAACTGAGTAACATCATTAATAAAACATCTTTGTCCTGCTTAAAGAAGGTCGAAAGTTCTGTGGGATTTATTCCCATTTTCAAAGCTAATTTGTCAATCGTCAAGGCATTTATTCCTGCCTCGTTGATAATCGCCCCTGATGCTTTAACTAAATCTTTCTTTATCAGTTCCATAATTTATATTTGTAAGTAAATATTCACTAACTTAACTGATTAAATTTTTTTGGACTACTGTTTATTATTTTTTGTTATCGTGAAATAAGCAAGCCCTGAAAAGACAAACGTTACAGTAGTTCTAAATGCCATTGCGCCAATTGTCTTTGTTTCGTATGTGCCACCAGAGTTGATATGAATAAACAACCCTACGAATGCGAGTAGAAGCACTATTCCTGAAATGCCTAACAGAGGAGCATTCCATTTTTTGCTTTCGATAAATCCATAAGTCGCTGATAGATAGAATAAGCTACTTATAAAATTCGCCCAAACAATAAACAGTACATAATTGCCTTCCTTGGCTCTAACTCCAAATAAATCAAATATGACGGAGCTACTCAGGAACAAGGTCAACAAACCAAAAGCGGCTAATGCCGATGCAAACAGATAGGGAAGTGCTTTTTTCATTTTTATTTATTTTTAATTAGCGTAAGAATTGATTGTACCATATTACCACCTATCCGGTTGATATCGAATTCAAAATTTGCAATTCTCCATTTAAACATCTGTAGTTTGAAAGTTCCCATAACGATATGCATAAGCTCTTCTGTAGTTATAGCATTTGTAAATACCCCTTTTTGCTGTCCCTCCATGATGATGGGCATTAGATATTTCATCTTTACATTCATTAGTTTAAGCAGGATTTCATTAATGGGTTGGCTTTCTTCCATTAACCCATCAGAAAAAACAGCAACAACAAAATGTGGGTTTTCACTAAAAAACCTGAATTGTTCTATGAATAGTGATTTAAATTGCTCTTCATTACCAGTGGACTTAGGCAAATTCGACAAACGTTTGTCAATTCTATCTGCCAGGAAATTTAACATGGCAATAATAATGTCTTCTTTACTTGCAAAGTGTCGGTAAATCGCACTTTCCGAAAACTTCATTTCTTTCGCCAGATTCTTGATCGTTAACCCGCTTACGCCTGATGATGTAAGTATTTTACCTGCTGCATCAATGATCTCTAACTGTCGGGGAGTAATATCCATGGTGGTTTTATTTAATATAATAAATTTAAGAATTTAGTATAAACCTTTAGTTCTAAAGCACTTTGGTTAAACTCATTGGTCGTGGTGCCTTAACAACAAGAATCCGTGCCAAACTATTTGTATCGTTACTGATGTAATGTACAATATCAGCAGGGCTTTCAACTAGCGTATCTGCTTCGCACACTTCGCTTTCGTCGCCAATATGTATGGTTGGCCGACCTTCAACTATAAAGAAAAATACATCGACCGGAGTTTTATGTGGTTTCAGACTTTCGCCGGGTTTTAATGCCATAAGCATTGCCTGAGCCGATTCTTTGTTGTACATTTCCCGAACATCAATTTTGTGGGGAGTTTCCTTTATTTCCTGCTCCGGATATTTAATAATTTTCATGGCTTTAAATTTAAGATTGTTTATAAAAATATAGTTAGTGAATATTCACACACAAAGATAAAGCAAAAGATTTTTCATCTCCAAGAGAATGTTGAAAATATTTTAGACATCTAATAATTCGTATTATTTAAATATAAAAATAAATATTAATAGATTAAAATTGAGCTAATTGATTGTGTTTTGTGTGAGTTGATTTAACCTTTTTTACTGATTTCGAGCAATTCTTTTTGATTAACGATCACAATATCTTTTTCATGCAGTTCGATTAATCCGTCTTTTTCAAAGCTTTTCAGGAGTTTTACAGCACTCTCGGTTGAAATACCAGCAAAGTCGGCCATGTCTTTTCTGGAAAGGAGCTGAAATATTTCCGGATTTTCAGACTTCAGGCTGTCAACATACAATAAAGTATCGGCCATTCTCCCATTCATCTGCTTGTACATCACTGTCCGCAGAGTGTCAAAAAGGTTGGCGTTTTGTTCGCAATACCGCTTAATCATGGTGAACCCGAATTGTCCGTTTTGCTTAATGATAGTGGAAATAGCATCCTTTTCAACCAGAAATACCTGGCAATCGGTCAATGCAACCGACGAATAATTGAATGTATTTTTTGTGAAAACTGACGAAAGACCCACAAATTCGCCGGGCTTAATAATCCGTAGGTTAAAATTTTTCGAGCCATCGCCTTCGATATATTGTTTTGCCAGCCCATTGATTACAAACAAAGCATATGAAGCAAATGCTCCTTGTTTGGTCAGGTTATCGCCTTTCCGGAACAATACCTGCGTTTTGCTTGCACTGACTAATTCGGCCTCGTCGGGCGAAAGCATTTGAAAGCAAGGTGCCTGAATGTCGCAAATAAACTCCTGGTCGGTTTCTATAATCGGTTTCATGAACTAATTTTTCCTGAATTAGAATGGTAAAGTTAGGATTATATCAATAAAAAAGTTGTCGCAGTTCAATTCGGGAACGGATGTGCTTCACCCCGAAAATCTCTATTCTCCATGTTATGTGGTGTAGTTTTGTTTCATAACAATTAAAACAACGCAGTCATGTTATACACCAACTTAGAACATATCGAAAGCACTGCAGAATATACAAGAATCATCAACGAAAATGAAAATGTTATGCTTATCTGTGGACGAATGGGACCCTTGTGTATTCCCGTTTACCGGATTGCTGAAGAATTGGAGGAAAAATATAGTCATGTAAAGTTTTATGACATGGAATATGATAATCCCGAATCCTATTTTTTTCATGATTTACCTGAAGTTCATGATTTTTTAGAATATCCGTTTACTGTTTATTACAAAAACGGAGAAGTTGTAAGAGCCACAGGAGGCATTCAAACCAGGGCGCAGGTTAAAACAATTTTGGATAAGGAATTTGCTGCAACCGTAAATGCTTAACCCACAAAACAAAAAGGAAAAATTTAAAACAGAGTAATATGCAAATAACATTGATAGTAATAGGGCTTTTGGTAGCCGCAGTATTTATTTTTCAATCCATCGCAATGGCACAGATGAAAAAAACGCCTATGGTGGCCGACAACGCGAAAGTATTGACCCTTACAGAACAGAATTTTCAGCAACAAACAAAAAACAAAGTAGTATTGGTTGACTTTTGGGCCACCTGGTGCGCTCCTTGTCGTATGATGGCACCTGTTTTAAACGATGTAGCCACTGAACTTATAGGAAACTCACATGTTGGCAAGGTTGACATTCAGCAATATCAATCTTTGGCCAACAGATTTAAGGTCAGGAGTATACCTACACTGATCCTGCTGAAAAACGGGACTGAAATCAATCGTTTCGTGGGCATCAAATCGAAAGAATTCTTATTGAAAGAGATGGCAAAAGTTGGATAATTAACAATTTGAACCTATGCAGAACGTTTTTTCTTACACTGATCTTATTCAAAAGATGGAAGGGCAAGATCGTGTCGCCTTGTTGATCCACAACCCTAAAAATGAATCCTCAAGCTTTGCTTTCCGGACTATCGCAGAAGCCATGCATTTAAGCCGGAACATATCTGATTCTGTTGGCCATACTCGTCAGGTTCGGGACATTCATCCGGGTTTCAGGATTACCAATGAACCGTCGTTGTTGCTTTTTGTAAAGGGAGGGTTGGTTAAGGTAGTGGAAGGTTGCCACGAAAGTGATTACTTCAAAGCAGTGATTAAACACGATTTATCAGAATAATGATGGCTATGAAACATGTTTTGATTTTAGGTGGTGGTTTTGCCGGAGTGCAAACAGCTATTGAATTGCAAAAAAGCAAACAATTTAAAGTTACATTGGTTTCTGACCGCGACTATTTGTACATCTATCCCATTTCAATTTGGGTGCCCGTGCGTAATGCCGAATTTGACGATGTAAAAGTATCATTGGCTGACATCCGGAAAAAATATCCGTTTGAGGTCATTGTTGATGCCGTAAAAGAGATTCATGCAGCTAACCATCAAGTCGTATGTGCAAACCAAACACTGAATTATGATTATTTGGTGGTTGCTTTTGGTGCAGACAAAATGAAGCACAAGGGACTGGGAAACACTTTGTCAATTTGTGGTAAGCCAGAAGTTTCGCTGGCAATCCGTGAAGGGATTGATGCCTTAATTCAGAAAGGCAATGGCAAAATTGCCGTTGGTTTTGGCGGAAATCCGAAAGATAAATCGGCAGTTCGCGGAGGACCAGGATTCGAATTGATATTTAATATCCACAATCTCCTAAAGAAGAATAAAATCAGGCAGAATTTTGAGCTGACCTTCTTTGCACCAATGGAAGAACCGGGAGCAAGAATGGGTAAAGGTGCGTTACCAATGCTCAATAAACTGTTCGACAGATACAAAATCGGGAAAAGCTTTGGTAAAAAAATTACTGGATTTGAGCCCGGATCGGTGGTTTTTGAAGACGAATCGAAACTCGAAGCCGATTTGATTTTGTTTATTCCGGCATCCGCTGGACACAGCGTACTTCAATCGAGCGATTTGCCATTGACTGAAGCGGGATTTATCCAGATTGACAATTTCTGTCAGGTTCGCGGATTACCTGATGTGTATGCCATTGGCGACATTGCAGCCATTGAAGGCCCTGAATGGATTGCCAAACAAGGTCACATTGCCGAATTGATGGGTCAGAATGCAGCTCACAATATCATCGAATCAGAAAATGGCACAACCAACAAAAAGGGCTATCAGGAACATCTGAATATTCTTTGCGTGATGGATACCGGAGATGGTGCTGCTTTTGTTTTCAGGAACAGTACGAAATCATTTCTGATCCCGATGCCTATCATTGGTCACTGGATGAAAAAAGGCTGGGGAATATATTCGAAATTAACCAAAGTTGGCAAATTTCCCCGTTTGCCCGGAATGTAAACCTCGAATAGACAAAATGAGAAAAGTATTAAAGGTGTTGGTAAGCAATAGGATGATTATCCTCACGATATTGGGTGTTTCGATGTATATAGGAATTTCTCAATTCCATATTTCGTTGTGGTACATCCTTTTTTATGGCGTATTTCTTGGTGTCATATTTGGCAAAGTTTTTTGCCGGTGGGTCTGCCCAATGGGACTGATCATGGAAATGTTGATGAGCATGGGCGGTGAAGATGGCAAAATCAAGCAAATGTACCAGTACCATAAAATAGGGTGCCCCATTGCCTGGATTTCCGGCGTCCTGAATAAATATTCAATATTCAGAATAAAGGTTAATAAGGATAGCTGCCTGAACTGTGGAATCTGCGACAAGAAATGCTACATCGTTGCGATGGAACCAACCAAATACAGCTTGTATAAACCACTTCTTGAAAAACCGGACAGCAGTTATACATGTTCAAAATGTTTAGTGTGCGTGGCATCGTGTCCCAATGGAAGTTTAACCTATAAAGTACAAAAATGAAAGCAAATTTCGATACAATAATTAACGATGGAAAACCTGTTATCATCGATTTTCATGCCTTATGGTGCGGCCCATGCAAAGTACAGTCGCCCATTCTAAAGGAACTGGCAACCGAACTTGGTGATCGTATCCGGGTGATAAAAATTGATTTGGATCAAAATCATGAGATAGCTAGCCGCTATCAAATTCAAAGTGTTCCGACACTCATGATCTTCAAAAGCGGCGAAATCAAATACAAACAACCGGGTGTGCATACGAAACAGCAGTTAGTGAACGTATTGCAAAATATTTTATGATACAAAAAATGGAAACAACTAATATTGAAAACATGTATGATAAACAATCATTGGAAATCATGCAGATTACTGAAGATGCCTATATCCGTGGTTCAAACCGCGTACAGGAAATCAAAAACTATGCGCTCAAAGCAGGAATCAAACGAATTGGCATTGCTCACTGCGTAACATTTCCGAAGGAAGCCGAAGCGGTAAAACATTTCCTTTCGAACGAATTTGAAGTATATAGCGTTGATTGTAAATGCGGTCGCATCACCAAACACGAGATGCTTGGTTGTGAGGGAAATGGAATTATGTGCAACCCTGCCGGACAAGCAGAATATCTGAAGGAAAGCAATACTGAATTCAATATATCAATGGGACTGTGCGTAGGACATGATATGGTTTTCAACCAAAAATCCGGCTCACCTGTCACTACCTTGGTTGTGAAAGACCGCACCAGCAAAAATAATACAATGGAAACTATTCAAAATCTATAAGGATGTGGCTTTAAAACAAATCTTGGCTCGAAATCAAGGGGGGTGTATTTCTACTATAAAAACAAACAAAATTAGTGTCATTAAAAAGATTCAAGTGTTATTAATGCGATTTATTAAAATCGATTGTTATCTTTGTCTTAGAGATAATTTTGTGCAAGCGTTCTGGGAAATATATTCCTCAAAAATCAGGTAAATGCTAACTTAAAATTACAAATTTTAGAATATGAGTTTAATTGAAATCAATAAAAGATATAGTGAACTGGCAACTACTGATTGTTGCCTATCTTGTGGAGGTGCAGTAAATTATGCTGAGCCACAACTGAACGAAGTTTGTGTCGATTTAGGAAGTGGCCGGGGAACAGACACCATACGTATGGCAGAATCTGTTGGCAAAGAAGGTTTTGTATATGGAATTGACATCTCGGACGGGATGATTGAAAAAGCTCGTAAAACGGCAGAACGCCTTGAAATTTCGAATGTTGATTTCATAAAAAGCACCCTCGAAGAAATTAAACTGGGCGATCAAATTGCCGATCTGGTTATCTCAAATTGCACCATCAATCATGCAGCTGATAAACAGCTTGTCTGGAATGAAATCTTCCGGATATTAAAGAAAGGCGGGCGTTTTGTAGTCAGCGATATTTATTCAACAAGTCAGGTACCTGACGAATACAGAAGCAATCCGGAAGCAATTGCAGAATGCTGGGCAGGCTCGGTAACCCGCGATGAATATCTTGAACAAGTTGAATTGGCAGGATTTACCGGATTTCAGATTATTGAAGAGTCGGCTCCTTACGAAAAGGGCAAGATTAAAGTTGCCAGTTGGACGATTAGCGGCAAAAGACCGAGTAAATGCAATTGCAGTAATTAATATTTAGTAAAAACATTAAATTTATGACTGTGAGAAAGTTCATTTTTTTTTCGGTCACTCTCAATGAAGTTTTATTAGTTTAATAATTCTAAATAAATCACAATGAAAAGTTTAATCAGAAAAAAAGTTGTTGTTCAGGCGAAAGTAGCTCAATGTTGTGCAAAAACTTCAAAGATCGTTGCTGGTTGTCATGATTAACTTTTAAGTGCTGAAAGAGTGCCATTACAATGGCATTCTTTCAAGCACTATTTTAAATCACTTTCCTATGTATTTCTCAAAACACAATATATTTTCTTCAATTAAAGATTCCGAAAACTTCTTTATTGTAAATCTGCTCACTGGTAATGCTGATATTTTGAACCCTGAAGATGCAAAGAAGATGCATCAGGTCAAAGAGTTTAAGATTCACCATGATGAAAGTTTTATCAATGAATTGCTTGAAAAGGGTTATCTGGCTGATGAAGCGGAAGAAAGCAAGCTTTTCAGGAGTAAATACCTCGATTTCATGGATAACCGTGAGGACGATGAAATTCAGCTCTTTCTGGTTCCCAATTACAGTTGCAATTTTGCCTGTTCATATTGTTACCAGGACGAATATGCACCTTCGAAAGGTGCAATGAGCCATGAAATTATTGATTCATTTTTTGAATATATCCGGAATGAATTTGCCGGAAGACGAAAATACATCACCGTTTTTGGTGGTGAACCACTACTGAATTCACCCAAACAAAAAGAACTTATTTCGTACCTGATAGCTCAAGCAAATCAGGCGAAAATCGATGTATGTTTTGTTACCAATGGCTACACTTTGGTTGATTATATCGACATTCTTAAGCAGGGACGTGTCCGCGAAATACAGATCACGCTCGATGGAACTGCCACAGTTCACAATGCACGCCGGTTCCTGAAAGACGGTGGAGGCACTTTCGACAAAATCATTGATGGAGTGGATGCTTGCCTTGCCAACCATCTTCCGGTCAATTTAAGAATGGTCATTGATCAGGAGAATATTGAAAATCTGGCCGATCTGGCGCAGTTTGCTATCGATAAACACTGGACTAAGAGTGCTTTTTTCAAGACTCAGATCGGACGCAACTACGAATTGCACCATTGCCAGTCGGCACAGGATAAACTGTTTAGCCGGATATCGCTCTACGAAAAACTATATTTGTTGACCAAAGAACATCCCCATATTCTGGAATTTTATAAACCAGCTTATTCCGTTTCGAAATTTCTTGCAGAGAATGGCAATTTGCCAGATCCTTTGTTCGATTCGTGTCCGGCATGTAAAACCGAATGGGCTTTTGACTATACTGGTCACATCTATCCGTGTACAGCAACAGTAGGAAAGTCCGATGAATCGCTGGGTACATTTTATCCGGAAGTTATACAAGCAAAAGACCTTGTTAATGCCTGGGAAACCCGCGATGTTGTTTCGATTCCCGAATGCAAAGATTGCAGCATTCAACTGGCTTGTGGTGGTGGCTGCGGTTCGGTAGCAAAAAACAAAAACGGATCGGTTTGCTCTACCGATTGTCGTCCGGTAAAAGAGTTACTGGAATTAGGTTTTAGTGCCTATTTTAATGAAGAGTGATTTTAAAAATCGAAATCAATTTATACTGACCCCAATGAAAGAAATTACTGCATCCGAATTCGAAAATGAAGTTACACTTGGAAGAAAAGTGGTTCTTGATTTTTATTCTTCAGAGTGCCCACCATGTGAGGCTTTAGCACCCAAATTTGAAGGTTTGTCAAAAACTTATGGTGATGATATTAAATTCATGAAAATCTTCCGACAGAAAAACAAGGAACTTGCTGAAAAACTTGGAGTAAAATCATCGCCAACCTTATTGTTTTTCGATAATGGTAAAGAAGTTGCTGACAGACTTTCCGGAGGGATCAAACGCAGCGATATTATCAGTCATCTCGATAGTATGATTCCGGAAGAAAAGGTATCAGCCATCAAGTCGCAGATAAAACCGTCGGTTTCCGATTTCGATGTGATTATTTTAGGTGCAGGCCCAGGCGGATTAACTGCTGGATTGTACCTGTGTCAGGCAAAAATAAATGCGGTTATGGTCGATATTGCTTTACCTGGCGGACACGTATCCACCACGCACGAAGTTTCCAATTACCCCGGATTTATTGAGCCTCAAGCTGGTTATATGCTTTCGCACAACATGAGCGAACAGACCAAACAATGTGGTACTGTATACAAAGTTGCCGTTGATGTGACTAAGGTTGATCTTGAAAAGAAAGAAGTGATCATTGACGAATTCGAAACGTTGCGGGCAAAAAGAATCATCATTGCCACCGGAACCTCTCCTAATTTCACCGGCGCACCGGGCGAAAAGGAATTGAAAGGGAAAGGTATTTCGTATTGCGCCACTTGCGATGCCAAATATTTTGTCGATAAAGAAGTGGTTGTTATTGGCGGAGGAAACTCTGCTGTTGAAGAATCAGACTTTATTGCCCGGTTTGCAAGTAAAATTACCATGGTTCATCAATTCGACAAACTGACGGCCAACAAACAGGCTCAAGAGAAATTATTTGCCAATCCTAAAATAACAGTCATGTTTGAACATGAGCCGCGCAGTTTTGCTAAAGAAGGAGATAAACTTGTTACTGAAATTGAAGACCTGAAAACGAAGGAAAGAAAGAAATTGGTTAGTGATGGTGTTTTCGTTTTTACCGGATTTAAAGCAAACATTGGCCTGTTTAAAGGAAATCTGGAACTCGATCAATGGGGCTATATTAAAACCAACGAAGATATGCGAACCAACATCGACGGCATTTATGCCGTTGGCGACGTAATCAGCAAAAAATATCGGCAAATTACTACTGCCGTTGCCGATGGAACAATTGCCGCCATTGCCATTTCAAAAGAATTAAACTAGAATAATTAGATTACTAAAAATTATTAGAGATGAAAAAGAACATTGGTACTGTTGATAAGGTGATCAGGATACTGGTTGCCGTTGTATTTGCAATTTTATTCTTTGCAAAAGTTGTAACCGGCATATTGGGAATTATTCTTTTAGTTTTGGGTGTTGTGTTTGTGCTTACCAGTATGATCAGCTTCTGCCCCTTGTATTGGCCTTTTGGTATCAGCACAGCAAAGAAAAAATAATTAATAATCAGGGAATAGCGCATTGTCATTTTTGCGTTCTTTCCTAATCGATTCTAAATTGGTTATCTCAAAATTTAAAGAGATAACCAATTTTTGTTTTATTGTTTTAATCGAAACCAATGCTAGAACTCTAACACCCCCCTTTTATTTTCGTTGTTTTCGCAATAACAGGTTCCGTTGAATTTTTAAGCGCATCAACCAGCATCTTCATGTCTGTTGCCGCTTTTAGTCTGAAATTATAGGTATTTACCTCCTTCTTACTTGCATCAGGGCCTGGAGGAATTAGATTGGAAAATAAATTCTTAAATTCTGACGACGATTCGGCAAGAATATAATTTTCAGCTTTCCCCAGAAATCCTGCCTTCAAATAGCCTTTTTTAGCAATTTGCTGATCATCAGCATAAAAGTAATTAACCTTGTGTTTTTGATCCAGTATTTTTGACCACTGATGATCGCCCATCTTTTCAACCGGAATATTGATGGCAAAAGGCAAATGGGAAGCTTTGAAAGCTTCAGGAGAACGCACATCGATAATGTTAATCCGGTAATAATTACTGACAATTTCTGTTGCTAGCTTATCTGCCGGAACTTCTACAGAAGTTAAATCCGTATGGCTAAGTGCATCATTAATTCGTGTTTCCAAACGACTGTTACTATCAGGTATAATGGCAATTATAAGTAGCACAGCAAACGCAAAGCATATAGCCGAAACGTAAGCATATACCCGCCGTTTAGGTAATTTCGACCGATCATTATTCACACGTTTTTCGATTAACCGGGTGAAAAAGAAAGCGATAAATGCGATGGCTGTCAGGAGAAATCCAAACACGATCTTCGACATCCCCAGTTTTTCATTGATCAGAACGGGGCCCCAGGCTTCAGCAAGGTAGATTTTTTCGAATAACGGATATCCTTCCACAAATGCCAAAACTCCAAGTCCCGATCCAAAAACAAAGGCTAAACCATCGAGCTTTCCAATGGAAGCTGCACAAACACTGGTGCCGGGACAAAAACCGCCAATAATGAATCCCAGTCCCATAATCGCACCGCCAACCAGCGCCGACCAAAGAAATGTTGGATTAATATAAATCAGGGTTAAATCGAGTATTCCAATCTGACCGAATAGCAAAACACCAATCATAGCGGTAACTCCAGCGGTAAAAAACACTTTCAACACGGTAAAATCATAACCGTAGAATAAGCCAACCAACTTTTTGGTCGATGAAAAACCTGCCTGTTCAAGGACAAATCCAAACCCAATTCCAGCAATCAACGCTACAATCAGATTAAACTCGTTACTTAATATATATGGTACTAATGGAGCCATGATTCAATTATTTTAACCAAAGTTTTCTAAAAAAATAAGCAAAAGCATATCCCGATCCGAAAATAGCGATCATTGTGATGATACCACCAAACGACATAACGGCCATTCCGCTTAATGCAGCCCCACTGGTGCATCCCCGGCCAAGCTGCGAGCCTAAGCCAAAAAGGGCGCCTCCAATAATAGCGGCAATAATCCGGGTTCTATTGGTAATATTGGGTCCCCGTTCCAGCTTAATTCCAACGCGGTTGGAAATCACACCTGAAAAGAATGCTCCTATAACAACCCCAATCACTTCAAAAACAAGCCAATCTTTCAGCGGGCCTCCCGGGTGCTCCTCGTTGTATGATTTAATGAAAGGAGTATTGGCCGAATGTTGCGGCGCTACTTCAACAACGGCTTTAAGTACAACACTTTTAACAGCGCCGCTGGCTCCAAGTCCACGGCCAGTCACATAAATTGTTCCCAACAAAACCAACCCGAGTAAAAATCCGGCCAGATAGGGGTTCATGTATTTATTTGGTTTCATGATTCTGAATATTTTCGTTTTCAATTTTAGGCTCATCTTCTTCAAGTTCCTCATAACCGGTAATCATCGCATTAATATTTGAGGTAGGAGTTTTACCAGTAGTGGTCATATAAACATGTACGACAAGGAAAATCATCAGGAGGATTGCGCCCAACGTATGCCAAAATGCGATGGAATCCAATGGATAATCCTCAATTACAATCAGATTGTTTTGATCGATTGTTTTGTATAGCATATATAATATGCCCGAGGTGGTGGTCAATGGAATAAGTACTATTTTAAAACCGAGGTAAACTAGCCGTTGTAACGGATTTAATTTACTTAACTCTGTTTTTTGTGTTGGATGGTGTTCACCCTTAAAGATACCTGAAACGTAGAATTTAATTTGTTCCTTCAATTGTTTGGTAGTGGGTATATATTGCCGCCATTCACCAGTTGTTAAGTGCCAGAAAATGGCAAAAATCAGCAGGCCTATTAACATCCATGAAGCAACTCGGTGATATTCTGCCGCTTTTTCAAACCCGAATATGGAAAATGAACCATGAACCTCGAATCCGGTTATAGCCAGAAACATAATGAGTGAAGCTTGTGTCCAGTGCCAAAAGCGTTCAAAACCTTTATAAATATATACTTTGCTCATCTTTTAAATTTTATTAAAATAAAACATTCAGAAATTGAGGCGGCTATTCGGTTGGTTTGTCTTCATCGTAACTAATGATCTGTTTCTCGTATTTATTCTTTCTGATCAATACAAAAATCCGGAGAAGTGCATGACCTAAAACTGCTGCAAGAGTTAGAAAGAATGCCCATATTCCTACATTATCCTGAATAACATTTCGGTCACGACCTGGAAGATAAAAACCAGTTAGTTTAGCTAATCGTCCATTATCGCGGGTATGACATTCGGCACAACTTACTGCTTGCTCTTTTGGCGAAACCATATGGTTGACGGGCCAGTACATGACTGTTTCAACAAATCCATATTGGCCACTATATTTTAATCCTGATTCTTTCATTCCGGCAGCAACAGCTTTGTCCCAATTAAAATCCTGCCAGTAAGCGCTGTCGCCTTCAGCAGCTCCATAAAGCTTAGGTTGAACCAGCCGGTGATAAACTTTGTCGTAAATCTGATCCCCCACATGAATCTTTACCGGTATAATTTTCGAATGGTGGTCATGGTAAGAACCGTTTAATGTATTCATCTGTACCGGGATCGATTTGATGGTGTCACCCAGTAAATATTGATCAGCAGTGCCATTAAACCAAACATAATCGGGCTTTACATTTCGCTTCCAAACGAATGAGCCTTTAATCGACATATAATCATGATTGCCCAGCGAATCCTCTTCTTCATAAGGTTTACCATCTTTCAGTTTCCCGGCATCCGACCATTTCCACGACATTTTTGTTGAATTCACTTTGGCGTACTGCGGAATATGACATGCCTGACAAGAAACCCTCGATCCGTGACGATTGAGTACTTCCCGAAGGTGGGGCGTATTGGTATGGCATTGTTCGCAAGTTGCCCGGTTTGTATTGTCAGTCGAAACAGAATACAACTTTCCGATAATATTGTGATTTTTTGCGGTGTGGCAGGCAACACATTCCATATTCATTCCATTGGCTCCCATGTGAACATCAACCTCACGGGTACATGAGTTTAAAGCAACCTCAAGGTCTCCATGTTTCACGTTATTTCCGCCTCCGCCAAAAGAGTGGCACGATCCACAATTGCTTTTTCGCGGAGAACCAACACTCTGAGCTACATTCTCCAGATTCACTGTACGATCTGGGTAACCTGCCATTGAAGCTCCTTTCAGGTACTCCTCACTGTTGTCGTGGCAAACCATGCAATCTACATTTCGTGCATTGTTAAAATCGAAACGACTGCTGGACATCCCATAACCAATGTGGCATTTTGCACACGACTGTTGGTTGGAATTCGTTCCAAGGCAGAAATTATTCATCACGTTTTTCTTTCCAGCCGATGAAATACCGCGGCCTTCTACATACGATGCACGCTCCCAATTCCAATGCGAGGAAGCCATCACCTCTTTGTGTGTTTCGGTGTGGCAGGAAAGGCAAGCTTCAGTCACTTCCTGGGGAGTTTTAAATTGCTTTTGCAAGGCTGGAAGTTTGCTGTGATCAACAGAAGGAACTGCCTTTAAAGCATATTTGTGCCTTAGCTCTTCCAATTTGAGGTTATAATTATCTTCCTTATGAAGCACGTTAACCATTACCAGCGCGATAATGATAACAAGAATTACGAGCAGCAGATTCTTAAGCATAGCATTTTCATATAGATAATAATGAGCAAATGCTCATTTTAATTAAAAATGCAAATGTAAGAATATATCAATACATGGATAAGTTAATAGTAAAAATTTGAATTTATTTTTTTAGAGTTGATGCATAATTTATTAGCTATTCTGTTTAGTAAAAGATTTAAAATAAATTGACCCATTAAATAAACCAATTCAGGCATTTTTAATGGGTCAGCAAAGCTATTTATCAAACAGTTCCTTATTATCAAAATGCTGCAATAAGCTATTTCACCGATAAAACTTCATGAACTGCTTTCTCAAGGGTTTCTTTTGGCAAAGCTCCCATTGTCGCCTGGGGTTGGCCTTTTAACGGAATAAACAAAAGCGTTGGTAAACTTTGAATTCCCATGTTTTGCGAGAGTAATTGTTCAGCATCAGTATCAACTTTGTAAACGATGATTTTCCCAGCGTATTCTTTCGCAATTTCTTCAACGCGCGGGGATAATTGTCGGCAAGGACCACACCAACTTGCATAAAAGTCAATAATGACAGGTAATTTACCTTCGAACTTCCATTCTTTATTGACTTCGTAATTAAAAATCTTTTGTTTAAAGACTTCGTTTGTCAATACAATTACACTTCCGGAAGTAGTATTTATGTTATTGCTTGTCTTGCCAGGATTACCGGCATTGCAGTTGCTCAGCAAGAATACAAAGCCAAGCAATATTAAAATCAGAATTTTCTTCATGGTAATAAATTTTATTGTATTTCTAATCTTTAGCATCTTCCTCTGGCGCATGGACTATTCACCAAAAAGTAACCCATTGCGCCGCCCCATATAGAACTCATATATGGACTACTTGTGATGGCACAGGTTCCGGAAGCACAACCTACAAAATGATAGTAAGAAAATCCGGCAATAGCACCGATAGCAATACTTAAAAATGGCCTCCAGAATTTCCATGTTTTAAGATTCTCTTTGAATGTTTCTTGGCTTGGTTTAACTTCGCAATTATTTTCCATATCTGCTATTTTATCTATTTGATTGCAAAACTAATAAAAGAAGATAACAAATCGCATTAGTGACACCTAAATCTTTTTAGTAACACTAATTTATTTACATTTGCACAAGAAAAATTAATTATGAGCGAAATTTTCAGCAATAGCCTTAGTCCGGAACAGTTGGATGAAATGTTTCGAAACGACGATAAATGCCTGGCGTTTTTGGCAGGTATGAAATGGGCAAATGGTTTTGTGTGCAAGAAATGTGGCAATACCAATTCATGTCAGGGAAGGGAACCTTTCTCGCGCCGCTGTACTAAATGTAAGGCCAAAGAAACCGCTACCAATGGAACAGTTTTTCATGGTGTTAAATTTCCGATCAGTAAGGCTTTTTATATTGCTTATCAGGTTTGCAAAGGAAATGAGGATATTTCATCTTACGAATTTGGACGCCGCCTTTCACTGCGCCAAATGACCTGCTGGAACTTCAAGACTAAAATCCAACATGCACTCAAAGAAATGGATTCGCTCACTGAAAAGGAACGAAACTCGATGGAGAAAATATTAACGAGCTGATTTTTTCTTTTACTGTACCAGATACACTTCCATACTTCCGCAGGAGGGACAAACCTCCGTTTTATCTGTTCCCGAGCAGCTTTCAACAACTTCCCAGTCGACCTCTTCGGGGCTTCCCTGCCAATTGCATTGTTTGCACTTCAAAGTCGTTGATTCCATCGGCACATCGATTTATTTCTTGGCGACCAATAAAAAAACCGGATATTTTATACCTGATTCACGATTTACCTCGAAACAAGTCTGGTATTTAATGCGAATCAAGGGTTGAGAAATAATTAATAAAAGTTCATTAAATGATTGAAAATCAAGCGGTTAAATTTGTTTAAATCCTTGAAAATCAGTATCTTATGGTCAGTTTCGAAATGACAATTAGATATGATTCCCAAGGATAAGGACGACAAGTTAGTAAGAATTTATCTTTTCATCTGTGATAAGTTTGAAGAACTTCAATTTTATTGTGAAAGATTTAGCAACAACAATAAGCCGGAATTTACCGACCAAGAGATTATGACCATATACCTGTACGTTATGCACCATGAAGGGCATTTCAAAGTAAAGCAGATACACCGTTTTGCCACAGAATATCTCCGTTCTTGGTTTCCAAAGATAGGAAGCTATCAAGCCTTCAGTAATAGACTGAACAGGCTATACGGAGCCTTTACCCGGCTTGTTGAAATACTTCTGACAGAGCATCAGCCTGAAAATTGCTTTCTTGACCAAAGTTTATTGGATTCCATGCCAATTATTACCTGTTCAGGGAAACGCTCAGGAAAAGTTGCCAGAGAGATAGCCGACAAAGGATTTTGTTCCACAAAAGGGATCTATTATTATGGCCTTAAATTGCACTTGTTAGGGTTTCGGCGCATTGGCAAATTGCCTCATCCTGAGCAAATTATTTATACGCCCGCTTCGGTTAATGACGTAACTGTATTTAAAGAAGCGTGGTGCGAAATTGAGAATAGAACCTTTTTTGGCGACAAGATGTACTTTATAAATGATCTTAATGAACACATGTTAAAACATCAAAATTCAGAAACACTAGCCCCTATTAAGGCGGTTAAAGGAATGGATGATGTAATTAAATACAGAATTAAAGCAGCTGATGATTTATTCTCAACAGCTGTCTCAAGAATAAGGCAACCAGTAGAATCAATGTTTAACTGGTTGATTGAAAAAGCTGATATTCAAAAGGCGAGTAAAGTCAGATCAACTAATGGCTTATTGATTCATGCCTTTGGTAGATTGGCTGTAGCTTTTATAACATTAGCAATTTAACCCTTGATTCGCATATTTAATATTCTTAAACCCTGCAATCATTAGTATTTCGGTAAGCTTTTTAGGATTAAACCCTAAATGGACTTTTACATCGGGACCATGAAATGATCCATCTTCAGGATACAAATCGGCAATTGCCAAATACCCACCCAGATTTAACATCGAATAAAAAGTTTCAATGATGGTTTCATAATCATTTACATGATGTAACACCATTTGATTGTAAATGATATCGAATTTACCATCAAAATCTCGGTGCTCCAGATCGAACCAAAGAGGAATAATGTGTTTTGTATTGTGATATTCGGCCTTTTCTATACACACTTTTATCATTTCTTTGGAATTATCCATCAAAGTAATTTCAGAGAACCGATCTTTTAGCAAAAAGCTTAGAATTCCTGTTCCTGCTCCATATTCAAGGGCTTTCATGTGAAGATTAAGAGGAATCATCTTTTCAAGTTCCGCAGCAATGGCTACCGAACGATCCATGTGCATTTTATCTTTATCCCATTCACGGGCGCGGGCATCAAACTCGTTCATTCTATTTATATTAAATTTCTAGTAGTAACAGGCGAAATCGATTTTTGATTAAAACCATGTTATGTCTTACACAAAAGCTCAATGGCTGTCATACAATTCTTTGATTTCTGTTTCTTTCATGCTTTAATGGTTACATTGATGGCCTTCTTTATCATGTTCATGCTGGTGACAACCTTCACCTGAATCTTCAACATTCCCGTTCAAAAAAGTTTCAACCAGTTGGCGTACATCCCCCGAACAACCACGATAAACATCAATTCCATGGTTGTTAAGTACGTTTAATGCACCGCCGCCCATGTTCCCGGCAAGCATTACACTTACTCCCATATCTTTCAAAATGGCTGCAATATTGCTTTTACAACCGCACCCCTGAGGAGATGGCAATAGTTCAGCTTTTTCTATCTTACTGTTTGCGTCAACTGTAAAAACGGTGTATGCTTCACAATGACCAAAATGTTCATCGACTACATTTCCCCTTGTCGGTACTGCAACTTTCATGATTAATTTCTCCTAATTTTTGAATTTATAATGCTAAATATTCAAATTGTTCTGGCGCAAAAATACATATAATAATGAGCAAATGTCCAAAACCTATAATCTCCTTTGCCCTATTTTCCTTTTCTTTGTTAATTGTTTTTTCTTCCTGAAACTATTTTTATCCGAATAGTTGGGTATCAGCCTAAGTAGATCAACCAGCATTCTCGAATTTCCCTGATAATTCTTTATTGTGTTGCCTGATTTGTCCATAGTATAACCATTGGCAAGTCCAATTTTCTCGGCCTTCTCTTTAGACTCATAAAACCTCGGCTTTTCCTGAAAATCAGACATTTTAATCGGATGCCTGATCGGATTTTCGTTTCCATCAGTTACAAATACCAGATTTCCTTTCTGAACCTGCCTGATTTCGACATGAAACAGCTTCAGCGCATCGTTATACATTTGTTTGCTAGTAATAAAATCCATTCGGTTGAGTTCCGAGAACAGGTTTTCAAGGTTCTGTTTCAGGTTCTTGCTATATGCCGTGAATTTCAAATCAATCTTTTCCTTTGGATCATCATTCTTTAACTGGTAGGTTTGTTCCAGCTCCTTGATGAACTTCTGGACTTTCTCCTTTTCAAAATTGTCTTTAATCTTTTTACCACTTTGCTCGTCAATTCGCGTGGATACAATATGAAAATGAACCCGGTCAATATCTGCATGTCGGTAAACCAGGTAAGGCTGATTTCCATATCCGAGTTGTTTCATCAGATTGTCAAGTTCAGTTCGTATTCCCTTTTCTCCTAATCTGATCATGTCATTCATGGTTGGGTTAAAAGAGATGTGCAGTCCTTTATTCCTTACCCGTGTATTTGAATCCTCAATTCGCTTGAAAATCTGGTGGCGATGCTGAGCAGAGTAAATGAATGGATTGGCGGAAGGCGTATTTCGGCTATGATAGAAGGTGGCTTTACCTTCTTTTGCTTTCCGTTCATTGTAAAAAAAGGCATTTGCCGTGCTTGATACCTGGTGGATGACGATAACCATTTCTTTGGTTTTTCTGGTTAGTCATTACGGAATATGATCCATGTACTTTTGCAAAAGCTCAAAGCAATTTTTGAGCGTTTCATAAGAGTTATTCAGGGTTCGCTTATCCTCAGAATCGAGTTGGTATCCCAAATAAGTATTCAGTTTTTTGGCAATCTGGTTTAGATTAACACCGATTTTGTTGAGTTCAAAATCCATTTGCCCCATTAATTCCGAAAATTCCTTACTGGCTTCGATCTTTATGATTTCCCGTTTTCGCAAAAGTTTGGCCCGGCCAAAATCGCTTAAAGTCGAATACCCTTCTTTTCGGCATCGTTCAGCCAACAGTTCCTTTTCTCGGTTGGTCAAACGAACCCGGATTCCTTCACCAAGCTTTTTATCTTTCGGGGTTAGAGGCCTCATTTTCTTTTTTCTGGGTTAATCGACTTCAGATTTTAACTGGCTTTTTGAAAGAGGGGAATCATTATCATCAACCTTCTAGGGAATGAGGGGAATGCTCCGAAGGAAAGCTTTGTCAAGGTTTTTGTGGAACAAAAACACATCTTGCATTCCCCTCTTTCATGAGATTCCCTCCCCTCTTTCGACATCCTTTTCAATCAAAAAGACAGGAAAAACCTTTTAAAATTCTTCCCGTCTTTAATGTGTTACTCATTTAGGATTCCTGGAAAATTTAACTGACACTTTGCTTCGCGCCTTGTCGTTTCCCTTCCGATTTTTCCTGTTTGGCAGTTTCGGATTGACCTTGTTTTTCCTGTTTGAAATCAGAAAAGCCAATTCTCCGCGATGCGGCATCAATCTGAAGTGCGGCAGAAAACTTCTTTTCATCTTTGCCCGTCATTCCATCCACTGTAACTTTTTTCCCTGCTGCCAGGTTTTCTTTCTGCTCTGCTGATAAGGTAGCTCCCTTAATCTTTTCCGGAATCTGAATGTAACTGGAGCGAAGGGGTATCATCTCATTCGTTTTGGAATCAATGCTTAGGTAGTAATTATCCTTCTTTCCATCCCTTCCGGTCAGTTCGACGGTTTTGCCCAGGTTTTTATTATTGAGCAAAGCTCCCTTTTCTTCCTTTGAAAACTTATGCCCCATGTACTCATCCGGAATGTTCAACCGTTGGATTGGATGAACTTTAATCCCGACTGATCCATCCTCATTACTTTGCAACCGGATTTTTGCTGGAATTCGGTAATCCTCTCCATTGATTTTTGCATTGACTGTGTAGAGTTTGTCCGAACGGAAACCATTCAGGAAATCAGTCATTTCCTGTTTCTCCATTTTCTGGATCAGGTCGCGGTTAATACCTACTTTTTCGAGCTTGTCAAATGGAATCTGGTCCATGCTCATGCGTGTTTTCTGCTGTTCCATGATTTTTAATTTTAAATGGTTAATCAACTTCAAATACATGTTTCTCCCTGCGGTTCAGTTCAACTAAACCACGAAGGATCTTATATTTTTCTTCCGGATCTTTGATCGCATCCAATCGGAAAATGGGAGTCGTTTTGTCAGAGGTGTAAATAATCAGGTTGCCCAACCCAAACAAGCGGTAAATCAGAGGCCTTTCCACACGGTAATCCTTGATCCTGTAATTTTCTATAAAATCGTGCTTCCTCCGAAAAATTCCAGAATAGTATCTGAGTTCTTCAGAATGGATTTCATAGCGGATGCAGTAAACCCGTAGAACCTGATAAGCCAGGTTTAACAGAACAAATGCGCCCAGATAATAGGGTAACTTGTAAAGGTGTACGGTCAGTGTTGCTGGGATAAACTGGACAGGAAGTTGCTGTTTTAGAATCTCATCCATTAGCAGGATAACCGGTACTGCCAGAATAGTCAGCAGAAAAGTTTCCAGATTGATTAATTGGGATGGCCTGCTTTTAAAGTAAACGGTATTTTGAATCATGATTTTTTGGATTTTTTAGTAGTTAAAGTTTTTTGTTTGGTTTGATCCGGCTGATCAGGTTCCGATCTTTGAATGGTTATTGACCGGATATCGTTCTGTATCTTGGTTCGATTGCGTTCCAGTAGTTCCGGGATATTATCGAACTGGTAAAAATCAGGAATAGGCACAAAGTGCGTTTCTTCATTTTCCTGTGCTTTCACATCGACATTGATCAGGCAATTGAAATTCTTCTGGGAAATGGCTTCTCCAAAGTTGTCGGCGACCTGGCCCACCATATAGCCTTGCGGTAATGTGGCAATCTTGCCTTCGGGCACCAGAAAATCAAGTTGTGTAGAAAATGTAGAGGATTGTGTATTTCGGTTGATATTGACTGATTGGCGTTCCTGAAGGATTTTGCCCATCCTCCCCTGAATGAACCTTGCAGTCTCCCCGGCAGCCTGACCTGAAAACACATTGCCGATGTTGCTGGTAATGGCATTGGCCTGTTCTTTTCCATAGTCGCGAATCAGTTGATCAATGGTCTGGACTCCCAATAAAGTGGAAATCCGGTTACTCCGTGCCGTGGCAATCAAGGTATCCAGTCCGCGAAAGTAAATGGTAGGCAACTCATCAAAAATCAGCGATGATGGTTGTTGTCCCTTTTTGTTGATGACCTTCAGCATCCGGGTAATGAAAAGCGACAAAACAGCTCCATACATTTCCACGCGAAGCGGATTATTAGCCAGGCAAAGGATTTTGGGTGATTCGGGATTGTTGATGTCCAGAGAAAAATCATTACCCGAACAGATCCAATAAATCTCCGGGCTAATGATCTTGGAAATGGCAATCTTCAGGCTACCCAATTGTCCTTCCAGTTGCTCACTGGCTCCGCGTTTGTGAGCATTGATGAATGGATTAATAATGTTTGCCACATCTTTTTCCTGTTCCATCACAGCAAACAGATCATCGTAGTCCATCTGCAACAGTTCGATAGCATGTGGAAGGGTGCAAAACTGACCATCTTTGTATTTTTTCAAAAACCAGATCACGGCGGCAAAAAAGGAAACGGCTGATTCGGAGAAAAACTCGCCCTGTTTTCTTATCCACTCCCTGTTCAGGTTATACAGGACCGTCCTGGAAGATTCAAAGGCATCGATGGGGCTTTCCATACACTCAGGTGCCAACGGATTGCATCGAAAAGATTTTTGGATGTTCTCAAAGTTGATCACATAAAACCGTGTTGAATTGGGCAGTTTCCCATTTTTCTTTGCTTTCAGAAAATGATTGTAAGTAACCAGCGATAAATCCGGATATTTAAAATCATAGACACACATTGAAAAACCCTTTTTCAGGTGTTGCCTGATAAAAGGCAACACGACTGAAAAGGATTTTCCGGAACCGGGTGTTCCAATAACCATCGATGCCCGAAACGGGTTGACAATGTTGATCCAACCTTCCTGCTGTTTGTCCTTATAGAGATAGCGGGTCGGAAGGTTCACAGAATATTCGTTCTCCCGTACAACCTGTTCCTGTGGAAAGCTTTCGTTCTCCACATTAAACCGGTCTTTCATCAAATTGACGTTGATCAGCTTGGAGATGTTGTCAAATCCGATGTTCAACAGAACAAAGCCAAAGAAAGTCAGGGTCAGATAAGATACAGGATAAGATTTAAACAGGACCAGGCTTCCCCAATACAGGATCAGACCGGTCACCACCTGCGCGACAATGGAAGAAACGGTGAGTTCACGATCCTTATGGGCTTTGGTTCCCACACAAGTTATGGCTAGAAACACCAGGCAAACGGTTTTTGATTTATAAACATTTGCCAGAAATGTCAGGTTTTGCAGTTTGGCTATCAGCGGATGAAAAGCCGGAATGTGTAACCCGTGCACTGTAAAGTAACCCAACTGGTTCAGGTACATAGATAAAAAAAGAAGTACATAGCTGAAGAACCGAAAGCCTTCATGCAATTTAACCAGTTCATGAGATTCGTGTTCCATTTTCAGGGTATAAAGCCCTACGTCCCCTTTCGGGGAATCGCAGGAAGCAGGATAAAGAAACGTGTGTGGTTTATGATTGAATTTTCCTCTCGCTTGATTTATTTCAGGGATCTGGCTTTAAGGATATCCTTGTTTTTCAGGTTGAAGGTGAGTTTTCTGCCAGTATTGCCCAATGCTTTTTCATTGAGTTCGATCTTCAGGATACGCTGATCCGGAATAGTCATTTTTTCGATTACGAATACTTCCCGAACTGTAACTTCTCCCGGAATACGCTGCACCTTGTTTTGCTGATACTGCGGAAAAACCTGGTATTCCTGAACATTGGTTGCTTTGGCTTTTTTCTTATCGGTGATCCAGAAATTAAAACTTTCGACATCGTAAGCCATGTTGGTTTTGTTGGTGATCTGGAGTTCAAAAAAGAGTGCATCGTTTTTCAGATGAATGGAATTCAACCGAATTTTAATCCCATCTTTTTCGGTCTTGCGCTTTCTAAACTGAACTTTGTGTTTGTCCAGAACCTGATCACAAAGGTCTTTCAGCAAATGGTCTGGCATCATTTTTCCGGAAAAAGTCATGGCCTTTTGTGAATCAAAAGTTTCAATCGGGTACGTGATCGGTGCATCGTTTCCATACTGTAATTCGAAAGAATAAATCTGGTCAGCACAAACGACGGTCAGGGAGGTAGGTTTATCAAAAGGCTGCACGGCTTTGACCCTGATCAGGTTTGAAAGTTCTGGAACAACCTCTGCCTGAACAATCGAATAATCTCCGGCTTGTACATATTGGACTTTATCGGGACAAACCAGGTGGCTGGTTTTGGTATCGGATACGGTGAGTCTATTTTGAGCGAATGTAATGCTGCTTACTAATGAAATTAGGATGACTAAGAACGTTTTCATGTTATTTGCTTTTATTGATTAAATAAACGAGGGTATTTTTCTTGATTGTGACTTTTTTGATCCGGATCATTTTTAACAAGGATTGTGCGGTGCGGTCGGCTGCCTGTATCCCCATATAAGTCAGTGGATTGTTACTTACCCCGAACATGGAAGAAGTGTTAGCGCTGCTGCCAACTTCTTTGGCAACTTTTCGGGAGGCGTTATCGGGAACATACAATCCGGGAAGTCCGTCCAGATCGCAAACCGATACTTGAACCGGAACAAACTTTTCACCTACTGGTATTTGCAGCACTTCAATCTGAAGGCGTTCATTGGTGACTTCACAGATGCCATACAAAAAAGTGTTGGCCGGAATTTTAACTCCATTTAGCCAGGCTTCTTCCAGAAGCCTCAGCTTCACACGGTTGCCGGTTAATACCGTGGTGGTTTCATAGACTTCAGCTTCAATAACCGGGACTGCTGTATCTTTGGGTTTAAACCCGGACTTGCCGCCTTTCTCCAGAGTAGAGCGTTTGTTTTTTTCTGCTTCCAGTTTTTGGTTAATGGAGGTTGTTTCCTTCAGTCGCAAATTCAGGGAATCGTTCTGCTTAGCCAGTCTGCTGTTTTGCCGGAAAACTTTATCGAGTTCTTCAATTCCGGTCGGAACAATTGAAGCTGATCCTTTTTGATCATCGGACTGCTTTTTGTCTTTCTCTTCCTGATTTGAACTTGCATCCTCATTTTTTGATTTTGCTTCGGACTGGCTGTTCTCCAAATCTTCCCTGACTTTCTTTTCCTTTTGCCGGATGTGTGCCATAAGGTCGGTGGAAACATCGGCATTCAGTTCAGGAACCGGATCGTTCTTATACAGATTCTTCCTTTCAGAAAGTAGCTGTTCTTCGGTCAATGTTTCATCCGCCAAAGTTTCCTCGTTGGTGGAATCGGTTTCTCCTGCGATGTTATAATCATGACTGGTGGTGACTTCTTTTTTCGAGGAATAGTTGTCCATCTTGTCGTAAATCGCAACGCTTTTATCAGCATCCGGCAGGGTGTAATTGGCACCCTTTACCGCTTGCTGCTCTTTTTGCTTTTGTTCTTCTTTTTCCTTCTTTTCGCCCCCTCCCAATACATAGAATATCAGGACAACAAAAGGGATCAAAACCAGCGGAAGGAAAAGCAGTGGCTTATTTCTTTTCAGGTACGCTTTCATGTATTTCTTGTTTTAGAATGGTTTCAAACGAATCAACTGGCATTTCAAAGGAGAGGGATTTTTTGTGTTTCAGTGTTTTCGCTATATCCGGGTTTCCTTCACTGACCGGTTGAATGGGTTCGTAGGTGATCGCCGGTTTTGGGAAAACAAAGAACGAAATCACATAAATTAGGAACGATGCACACAGGATGACCGTCCACTTTTTCTTCCGTTTGGCCGGGTCGAGTTTTTGATCCTTCTGGTCCAACCGGTCGATCCATTCATGGAAGCGGATGGCTTCACTGATTCGGGTCACCAGGTTTTTGGATTGTTTATTTTCTGCATTCATAATTGTCGTTTTTAGAATTAAAAAGACTTGCGTTTCATAGTTTCCAAATCTTTATTGTCCGTTATCAGCCAATCTTCGATCATAAATCCATGCGGGTTATTGTCTGTCCTGGAGATATTCCGGAGCCTTCCTGAAGTTTCCAGATTGCGGATGGTGATGTTGGATTTGCGGACAATCTTCTGTCTGCCGAAAAACCGAAACTGGTAAGGATAAGCTGAAAAGTCGATTTGCACCGAATCGGTTGTCAGGGTCATGCTGATGTCGGAAGCAATGATCTGGTTATAGACGTTGTTTTCCTTGTAGGACTGGTACTGTTTCATAGCCGAACCATCGGCAAGGTAGAGTGCTTCTTTTGCATTGTTCTCGATGTACTGTTTGTCTGGTTCCATCGTGAAAAACAGTTCATGGAAGCGTTTTATATGATCTTTGGCTTCTGAAGGCCTGTTATCTGTAATGTCGGCTCGAAGAGCCAGCAAAAGGGATTTTCCGTTGTCCAGCACATAGATTTTCTGGCGCGAGCGTTCAACCAGACCAATGGAACGGGTGAAAACAAAGGTGCTGAAGGCGGTCAACAGCAGGCTAACAGCCAATAGGATATAAACAGTAAAACGGAATTTGCGCTGAATATCAAATATTTTATTCATCTTGATTTTGGATTATTTGAGATAATAAAAGTCAGGTTTGATTATTTCATTGCCCCTTTGGTGATCATCATCATGGCTGCTGTTTTCACCATCCGTCCCCCGCCGCTTCCGGTGCCCGATGCGCTGACAATCCACGATGCAATTTTGGGCACCATCATCAGGCCCACAATACCACAAACCGGAACAACCATATTGGAAACGTAGTACAGTGAAGGCTGGTAGATCAGTGAGGCTTTCGTGGCGGCTATCTCCTGATCAAGTACATAAATCAATACTTCCTGAACCAGAGAAAGGACGATCATGGCAATGGGCAGATACAGGTTCACATTGACGAACCGGGCAATCCATTGCAGGTAGTTCTCCTGAAAACCATCAAAGATGGAAACGGCAAACACCAGCGGTCCGAAAATGATCAGCAACACGCAAAAGACGGTTCTGAGAAAGGCAATCAAATAAACCAGCGCTTCAAAAAATGACTCCAAAAGCTGCCGGACACTGTCCATCAAATAAAAGTTGATCTGGTGTTGCAAGGCCCTTCCGGAAACGATGTTGTAAGTGGTCAAAAGCAGGTTGACGCCTTTGTCCCAAAGGGAAGCTTCTTTCTCTTCATTTTCCTGAAAAGATGGTAAATCGACAGCCAGGATGGCATCCTGCTTTTCTTCCAGTTTAGCGGCTACAATGTGTTTTTTGTCGGCATAAATCGCTTCAGAGAGCTTGGTCAGTCCTTTGGTGGGAACCATAAGCAATTGAACAAAGGGAGCCCAAAAGGTGATGACCAACACTAGTGCAAAAGGCCGGAGTAAGGGTAATAGAGAGATGGGATTATCAGCAATCAGCTGTTCGTAGATGCGTTTGGAGATGTACAGAAAGGCGGCAATACCACCAATAGCGCGGGCCATGTTGACCAGGAGCTGGGCGTTGTCCAGGCCTCCACGGACCAGTACATCGGTAAATTGAAAAAAGCTTTGGGTACTCATTACTTGTAAAAGCATGAATCAAGTTTTAAATGGTTAATGTTCAAGGATTAATTGTTAATTCTTCAGGAAAGCATAAGACTGAGGCACATTGTTGTTGAAAGCCTGCAAGTGCAATACTTTTCGATAGGTGTAGTCCGTCTCTCCGATTTGCTTGTTCAGTTCGCAACGGATTTCGTCAAAGGCTTCCAACTTTTTTCCGTGATCAGTCAGAAACAGGTTGACGGAAATAAACCGTGTTAGCAGTTCATCAGCCTCCTTTTGGTAGGTCTGCCTGAGCCATTTGCAGTTGGGCAGCTTGTCCATGTTGTCAAAACTGATGTATAGCCGGATAAAGCCTGAAGCTAAACTGTACACATCGGGCAACTGATCGGAATTGGCATCGAAGATTTTTTTTTCAATATCCCTTTGAGTTTCTGTGTTGTTTTTGATCTGGGTTGTTTCCTCATGTCTTTTCTCCATCTGCGATTTTTCAATCAGCCTTTCGATGATCTTCAGCAGGTTGGTTTTCAGCATCCCGGCGTATTCTTCCGTGTCATATACCAAAGCCGCATCAACTTCTATATAGTAGTGAGTCGGCCAGGTACGGATAAACACATGGGGGACCGGGATTAACCAGCCTTTGAAGGCAATAAAGGAAAGCGGGTAAGTTCCTTCCATTTCGGGATAAGTCCCATTCCAAGATTTTATATCAAAAATCTGGGCTTTCAATTCCTTCCCCGGCAGCAATGCTGCCAAGGGAAAGATGAGAATGAAAAGTATTGTTTTCATAGCTTGTCTTGAAATTAGTCGTTGATTGTTAATCATAAAGGGTATAGTAAAAGGCGAACTTTTCGATCTGTCCGGTATTGAAACTGCGTTGGTAGGAAGCCCAGGCCAGCTTGTTATAGAGGTAACAGATGGTTCCGTAGTGTTTTTTCACTTCGTTATATATCCCGTTGATGGTGTCGTACCGTTGTTTATCGTCCATCATAAACAGGTCATCTTCCACGATGGTATTCAAAATGGTGGTGACCAGCTGTCGGCTGTCATCCAGCACCAGGTCAAAAGATTCGACAATCACTGCGGCTTGTCTCGTTGTGAAATTTTCGTCCTGAACCAACAACGGCAGTTTGGTGGTGTAGATGTAAATAATCTTATCCAGCATCTCTTTGGTCTGCTTAATGCGCTTGTAATCTTTGATCAGGTAACTGACTTTTTGAAGGCTTGCCAGCTTCTTTTGATCAATCCCGACCAGTTCTGAGGTCAGTCCTTTGATGTCGCCATTCAGGATTTTAATCAGCACATTGTACCAATTGATTTCAGACAGGATTCCCTTTTCTTGGTCCCATAAAGCTTCCCGTTGGATGCCTGCCCCCACATCGGTCACCGGGGCTTGAGCAAAGGTGTTTTTTGGGATAAGTATGTTGAATAAAACAACTATCCCTACGGCTAAAAATGTTGCTTTTGTTCTCATTGTTGTAATTGTTAATGTTTTACATGGAATTGAGGATTTGAATAAAGGATCGATTCTGATCATAATCGAGTTTCTTCAGGATCGTTTCCTTTTCGCTTTGTTCAGAGGTGTAACAGTAGTATTCGGGTTTACTGACTTCGAGGGCATAAACCTGTGAGTAGCTTCCAAGCCCGATAAAGACTTCTTTGAGTTTTCTTCCTGATGGAAGGTTTTTGTTGATCGAAAGGATTTGATCCTTCTGGAACTCCGAGAGTCCAAGGGTGTCGCTAATGCTTTGGAACTTGTTACGGAATTTGCTCATGTCAAGCAAAATGCGGGTGTCGGCATTGTTGATGATGGCATCACGGATCACCGGAGAGGAAATCACATCGTCCACTTCCTGGGTAACTACCATCGCCTCGCCAAAGAATTTACGGATGGTCTTGTAGAAGTATTTGATGTAACTGGCCATTTGTGGTGTCGCAATTGCTTTCCAGGCCTCTTCGATGCACAGGACCTTTCGAACACCTTTTAACCTCCTCATTTTCTGCATGAAAATGTCGATAATGATCAGCGTGGCGACTGGGAAAATCGTTGCATGGTCCTTGATATTATCCAGTTCAAAAACAATAAACGGACAACGAAAAAATACATCGGTGTCCATCTCCTTGTTCAGCAAATAGTCATATTCACCTCCCCGGTAGTATTTGCCCAGGATAAAAAAGAACTCATTGCTGTTGAACTGGATGGACTGCTCCTTAACAAGTGCCGGAATGTAGTTTTGGCAATACTCGTAATAACCATTGAAAGACCTTTCAGTTACTTCTTCAGATTCAAAAAAAGCTGTCAACGAATGGGCAATCACATCCTTTTCCATTTCCGAAAGGTTCTCCTTGTAAATGGTATAGATCACCGACAAGATTGTCTGTTTGCGCTCAATGTCCAGTTCGCCCTCCAGTATAAATGGATTGAACGAAATCGGGTTTTCGGTGGTAAACTCTACCATCATGGCTCCACCCTGGTCTTTGAGTCGTTCGTTCAGGTAGATTGTAAGCAGTTCGTAACTTCTACCTACGTCCAACAGGACAATATGGCAATTACCACTTTCAGCATATTGCCGCAGTAAATGGTTGGTAAAAAAGGATTTTCCGGAGCCTGACCCGCCAATAATAATCTTGTTGCGGTTATGGATCAAATGCTTGTGCATCGGTTCATCCGAAATGTCAATCTTTACCGGGCAGCCTTCCAAACGGTCAGAAAGTCGGATGGTAAAATCCGAATCACTGTTTTTCAGTTCTCCTTCGAAATTCGTCAGGCAGCAAGCCTGTGGAACCTGGGTGATAAACAGTTCGGTTTCCGGTAGCTGCGTGGAGAAAGGAACACAGGAGAAAAACAGCATCGGTAGATCGTGGGTGTGCTGGTAAGGAAAACAGTTCATCATTGAAAAAGCGGAACTGGTTTCGCTTTTGTGCTGCTTCAAATCTTTCAATGCTGAATCGAAAAGCATCACATTAAAATGAGTCTTCACGATCTTTTCCCCTGATGTCTGTACCTGGTCAAGAAAGGATTCAATCAGCCCTGAATTGACTTTGTTCTCTGATGAAAACTTGGAAAGGCTGAAGATCTTTTTATAACTTCCTTCCAAAAAACCTTTGATTTCCTGCTGATCGGGAATGTAGATAAACTGGTTGGTGATGTGTGAAAACGGCAGGTGATAACTTACCGGATAGACCAATGAAACGGGAAGTCCTGTTTGTGGATGTTCCGAAGCTGGCCTTAGTTCTGCCGGGATATGGGAATAATCGCTTAAGGACAATACTTCCACAAACTGATCCATCACTTTCAGCCGGTCACGAAAATCAATACCTCCCAATGCCGGGTGGTTTTCAGTAAAATTGAGACTCAAAAAACGTTCGATCAGCCCCAATGAATGTTCATCGCCTATGGCTTCTTCCCTTGTTATAGGGTCGCATCCAATTCCATTCTGGTTAAAAATGGCCACCACATTACTCCGCAGTTCATTGATTTTGTCGTACTGCAATTTTTCCAGGTTGCGTTCTTTTCGGGAAAAGATTAAAGCGGATTCCAGATAGTTTTTCAGAAGGCCTTTATTCAACAAACTGACGTAAAAACAACAGTCATGTTTCAGATAATGTCGTCCGTCAAAGTGCTCCAGGTAAGATTCATTCAGGCTTTCCTTTGCACAGGTTGTTTCTGATTCCGATTCCGTTGGATGGAATTCTTTGATCAGAAAAAAGTCTTGTTTGTGCAGAAAACTTCCGGCAGGCAAAAGATTAATCATCCGCTGGAATGTATCGTGCAGCATATACAGTTGTTCTGTACTGCATGACAGAACTTCGGGCAAACGAAGTCGAAAACCAATAGTTAAATCCAGGTTATTGGAGACCTGAACATCACCGTTAAATCCCAGGATCGGGAGAATTGTTTCAAGGTTCTTGATTTTCATTCTTAAGAAATTTGATGGATTCGTCGTTTGCAGCTTATGAATTGAGGCAGTTTACGAGCGGTCTGTTTCTTGCCCCATCCTTCAGGTCCGTATTTTTTCTGGATGGTATTTAGCCGGTAGAGGTATCCGAAAAAGGCTGGAACTCCGATCAGCACGGCAGGAAAAACCCCGGCCAGAATGTAGAGTGCAGAGAATAAAAAGAAGGTGGCAATAATGCCATACAGTGCCCGGAATACCAAAGGGCCTGAAAGCCCTTTGATATACAACCGGGTATCCACCTTTTTGACTGGATAGCCCTGCATCAGACGAAGAATGCTTTGATTACGACTCCAACCAAAATCAGGAACAGACAAGCACCAAACCAGCCCATGATGGCTTTCTGGGTATCCTGGTCACCGCTCTGCCATTTGATGTAAACACGGACCCCACCGATCAATCCAACCACTGCTCCTATAGCAATAATCAGGTTGGAGATCGGGTCAACGTAGGAACTCACTTCAGCAGTGGCCTGATCAATACCTGCGGCTGACTGAGCCATAGTCTGGTAAACACCAAAAATAAGCAAAGCAACAAGGGCTTCTGCCCGTTTGAAAAAACGCTGAACTTTTGTTTTCATGAAACTTTGAGTTTTTAAGAATGAATAATTAAGGATGACTTATGACTGAAACTGGATGTTCTCCAGGATTTCCGGGTTGTGGGAAAGATGGTCTTCATAAAATTGTTCGACATTGTAACCTTCATCTATTCCATTATCGCGGTAGAATTCCACTTTCAGATCAACAGGTTCGATGGGATTAAAAGGAATCAGTTCTCCGGGATAATCGGTAGCTGAGACCAAAATGGGAAGCATCCGTTCAGGGTGGATGTCTGTTTCATCGGCATTCTCGAACAGATTACCGGATGTCCGGCCAGAGCGGCTGAGCCAGGCCCGGATGAAAACTGCTGCGTAATAAACGCTGCAAAGCAGAAAAAGCATGGTGGTAAATTTGATCCAACTGATGGTGTCCAATCCAAACATAAGGCTTCAATTTTAAAGGTTAATACTGGGTTGTTCTTCCCGGAACGGACCTTGATCAGATCATGATCATGGAATACTTTTCCGAAACCGGTCACCACAAAATTGAAGTATCGAAAATTATAAATTACCCAAGGTGTTCCCACCTTGGGTGTTTTATATGGTTAACTAAATTATGATATGATTATTTAATTTGATCTGTTTTGATTGAATTTGGAGGTAGCTTTGTTAAGCAAATTCTTCAGATTAATTGACTCTGATTTTGTTTGTTTGAATTTGAACAAGCCAAATTATTTTCAAAAGAGGAAGAAAAAACGACAAAAAAGAAAAAGAAAGTCCTTTGCATTGACGGTTGTGGCAAAAATGCAAGGCTGTTCCGGTTAGCTTTTTAAGATGTTGATTGAAAAACAAACGAAAATGGCTAAAAAACCGGAACACTCGCACTGGCCTTGCAGTTTTACGGTGCGCAGGCATTTTGGGGAGACCGGCTAAATTTGAGTTTCTTTTTTACACTTGGCGTGAGGAGTCTAAGCTTACAAAACAATTACTGTAACCTTACAAAAGCGTGTGGGCATAAGGCATGTGTGGTTACTGCACTGGAATGGAGCGATTGGATGGGATGAAATGGAGCTTGTTTCCGGATTTTGTGCTTCGGATTGTGCGTTTGGAAAGACCGGAGCAGGCAAAATGAAATTTGGATAGGAAATCGCGAAATACAAGGTAAGTAACCACTCTTGCCGTGGGGTCAAATCCGGCTTATGAGTGCAGCGAGCGGACTGAGCGACCGGTTCCGGTGAGGCATGAACCGGCTTAGGGAGCGAAAAAGCGATTGAAGTGAATGTGCCGGATGAAGTGGGGTGAAGGAATTAATATTCGACAATTTTCTGCTATGAAAATAGCCTGAAAACCTAAAAAAAAACGGGAAGTGTGGTCAAGTTCGGTGAAAGTCAATTCAGGCAAGAAATGCCAGGAATTGAGCTTTAAATCGGCTTGATCACTCTTCGCTACTGAATCGAGGCTTGTTCGCGCCAGGCGGAGCCAAAGCGCGAACAGGCCGCAGAACCAACTAACCAAACAACGGCTAATACCTGATTTTGGGTTTATCTTTTTATGGCTTTTACCCTAAGCCCGTTTGTCCTTGGTATCCCTGTCAAATGCAACCAGATTAAACATTTCCCGCATCCGGCTTCTGATCCGGTTGCCATAAATCCCTTCCAGTTCTGAAGCTGAAAGATTGGTGGTAATGTGGGTCATCATTCGTTTGGAGACAAACAGGTCATAGCGGTTTAACAGGATTTCGGCCATCACGTTGCATTCGTTTCCAAAATATTTTGGGGTCTGTTCCAATCCCAAATCATCGAAACAATACACTTTGGGCAGAAAAGGTATATTGGCATATTTGACAAATGAGCCCTTACTGTAATGGTTGATCACCGCAAATCCATCTTTTTCAAACTCAAAACTGATCTCCCTAGTCGGTTTAACGAGGTATTGGGTCTCTCTTGGGAAAAAGTAACTGACCAGTTGCATCAATGAGGTTTTACCGCATCCAATCGGGCCTGTCAGGAGGATTCCCTTTCTCAGGCTGATCCCGTGATTTGCAGCATTGTCCTGATCCCCGATGGCATAAACCAGCAGTTTGTAGATCAGCTCAAAGTCGGATTCGGCCAGTGAAAAGTGGTTCCCGAACAGGATCTTGCCCCGCTCTTCCATCCATTGCAGGCTGACAGGGAAACTGAAATTGAATACTCCGCTGCGATAATCGGCGATCTGCTCATAAGGGTTCAGAATAATTTTTGTTGACGGTGACGCTAAGTTTGCTGGTCCCGACTTGATTGGGTTCTCGTTCATCTGTTTTAAAACTTTGGGTGTTGTTCATCCATTTCCGGGCAACGGCTTGCCAGGAAAGTATTTTCATCTGATCCCCGGTCTTCCAGCCTGACGACTGGTAGTGGGCATAAAACTTCTGCGCCTCGCTGCGCGAAAACTGGTTCTGTTCAAAAAATTGCTCAGTTTCGGATAAATCCGGAACCTGAGATTTCTCATCCGGAAAATTTTCGGAATTTGTAGTTCGGAATCGTTTTTGTTTTTTTTCGTTTTCATTAACATCAAATTTTGGATTTCTTCTGACTGACTCTTCTTCTTGTTTGTTTTTGTTTAAACTGTTTATAAAAGGTGTATCAGTTGCTGTATTCCTTGCAGTATCATTTTTGATATCGGCACCTTCAATTTTATCGCCAGAGGTATTCCTTCCGGTATCACTTTTGAGATCGCTGGGAATACCGGTATCACTTGATGTATCAGTTCCGGTATCGCTTGCGGTATCATTTTTAATACTGGTATTCCTTGCTGTATCGGTTGCGGTATCATTTATAAGATTGCTGGAAGTACCGGTATTCCTTCCTTTATCATTTGCAGTATCCCCAGCGGTATCATTTTCAATACCGGTATTCCTTGCAGTATCGGTTGCGGTATCATTTATGAGATTGCTAGAAGTACCGGTATTCCTTCCGGTATCACTTGCGGTATTCCCAGCGGTATCATTTTCAATACCGGAATTCATTGCTGTATCGGTTGCTGTATTGGCAGCAGTATCACTTGCAGTATCAAATCTGATACAGGAGACCCGGCTGCCTGCATGGATATTAGATGAAGGGATGTATTGGATATACCCCCACTGGGAAAGTTCCTTCATACAACGAGCATAAGTATTGACTGAACCTAGACGTGACATTTCCATTATTTCTGTCCGGCTAATGACAAACTGTTCCCCAAACCGGTCAGCATTCCACTGCTGGAACAGGGAAAAATACAGGCTGATGTGATAAGATGACATGCGTTTGTCTTCGGCCAGCCGTGCAAAAAAACCGTTCAGGTGCCTGATGTAGTTCATCGCTTCAGATCGAAGCTAAACCTTTTTTGTTTCTGAGTGGGCTCCAGCATTTTCCGGATATCCTCGTAATCGTAAAACATCTGTCCCCCAATTTTAGTAAACGGAAGGGTTCCGTTTACACGAAGGTTTTGAAGCGTCCCGGGAGAAATACTTAGTAGTTTTTTTACTTCGTAGGATTTTAACCATTTTTTGGCTGGCTGACCACGTTGTTCGTTAAGCATCTTTCTTAACTCGGTGAGTAATTCGATCTTGAATTCCCGAAGGTCGTCTGTTGTAATAATTTCTGATGGCATAACTTTTAGTTTTGAATGATACATTTTGAATGCCTCCAAAAATCAAAATTTCAGAACGATTCTTTTCCCAAGGTGTTCCCAAGTTGGGTGTTTTATATGGTTAAGTAAATTATAGTTTAATCATTTTATTTGATCTGTTTTGATGTAATTTGATCAGGACATTGTTAATCTGTCGTTCCGGATTAATTGAATTTGATCGAATTTGGTTGGATTTACTAAAGACGATATTTTCTTTAAAAAAGTGAGAAAAGCATATAGATCTGCTGATAATGCGAATAGGTAAGATCATTTCAGGAAAATTGACAAAACAAACAGAGTAAGAAGCCCAAAAATTGATTGAAATGGATAAAGTTTTTCTTTTTAACGACTAAAAAAATGGGGAGGCTTTGCCTCCCCATTTTCAGAATTTGATCTGGGTTTCAACTTCTTTGATCCTCTCGTCCAGAGTCGTTTTGATTTCTTCCATCACAGCAGATACTACTGGAGTGTTAGAAGTTTTAAACTCTTTTCCTGATGCGTCCCGAAGGAATACTGTTGCACCCAACCCGTCTGCTCCCAGGGAGAAGGTTTGCAGGTTCCTTCTGGTTTCGGTGAGCTTGCGCCACTTTTCGATGAGCATGCTCAAATCTTCCACTTTCTGGATGCGCTTTTCCAATGAAGGAACTTCAACAACTTCTTTTTCATCTTTCTTTACAACTTCCAAAGAAGTTTTAGGTTGTTCTACAATCTCAGCATCGAGTTTTTTAGCTGCATTATTCATATTATTTACTGCTGCCTTGCAGGTTTATTTTGGCATCAGGCACGCCGGTTAAAATTTCGGCATACCGAACATTGAGCTGTCACGGATCAGGTCAACGGGGTGCATGTCAGTTTCATGCCCGAAATGGGCAATCCATGAAACTGAACGCATCCGAAGGAAACGAGCCACGAAAGGCGAGTTCCCCTTTACCGTTCCGTGAAGCGTAAATAATTTTGCCCGCGATTTTAAATGGAGTGATTTTACCTAATAAAAAATTGAACGAACAAAAAAGGGGCATTGCCCCTAGAATTCAAACATCAGCTGCTGAGTTACTTTAGTTACTGGTGCTTGTTGGTCTATGAGTTCCTGTTTCTTTTCAGGTAGCCTTAAAACCATGTAGCTTTCAGATTCGGTAATTTCCCTGATGTACGGAACTCCCTTCTCGGGGTGAAGTTCAACTCGCCAACCTGTATAAAAGCGATTCATTAGGGTATCCATCCAGCAGACTTCTCCTAAAAGTCCGTTCAGACTTAGGTTGATCAAACACATCATTGCACAAGTTTTGTCAATATCTGCTCCGAAGAATAACGAATCCCGGCTAATCCTTGCTGCTGCCAGCAACATCCGGCCTGAGCCACAACAACAATCGGCAACCCGCTCTCCAAAACCTGCCGGGTTTACTATCCGGGCCATCATATCACATATTGGTTCCGGGGTAAAAAACTGTCCATTCCTGCCATAGCTTAGGTATTCCATGTAAAAATCACCAAAACCATCTTTCAAACCTTCTCCATTATTATCCATTTCAATGGCCAATACTCCAAAAGCTTCAGCCATTAAATAGGCATCAGGTTTCTCGTAATTACGGACAATCTCATGGTAGCGATCTTCATTTAATCCGAGCGACAAGGCACAAATTACCATTTCGAGGAAATCATCAAAAACAGAATGCAAACCATATTTGTAACCGATTTGCAGGATATACTGTGAAAATTTTTTTAACTGTTCCATATCTTGAATCTTTAATTGTTTCTAACTGTGAAATTTTGAGATAAAAAAAGGCGAAGGCTAAACTGCCTCCGCCATTTGGTCAACTAAGTCAACCAAAGCGGCACTTGCCGCCTGGTTGGGATGGACCTGATGTTCCATTATGTAATCAACAGCCTTCTGTGCCTGTGAAGAAGCAATCAGCAACATCTTTTTATCTTCCTTGAATTTGCCAATCCAGCTTTTAATGTAGGCAGTGCTGTTGTCAATTGTAGCATTCTGAATACCGGTCATGTAACACAGGTAGGCGGCTCCCAATTCTGCAACCAGTTCTTCCTGGCTGTAATCCTGAGAACCAAACTTGTGATCGGAAAGCTTTTCATGCCTTCCAGTTCGGTTGATATGCCCTGTCGAATGGATCAGCTCGTGGTAAAGTGTCGAGTAATACTGTTCGTCCCTGAAAAAAGTCCGTGGGTTTGGCATCCCGACATAATCTCCAGTTGGTGAGTAAAAAGCGTGTGACTGGTCAAGCCTGATTTCAGGGCTATCGTACCAGAATTCGATTAACTCTTCAGCATTTCCAATCGGATCAAACTGATGGTCATGAGCCTCAGTCGCAGGGATCTTGCTTTCATCGATCCCTTCGGTTTGTTTCAGGTTAAAAACGGTGTAATACCGAAGGAAAGGGATGTGGTCAAGGCTTCCGTCTTTTTCTTCCTTATCCAGCAGCTTCCAGAACACAACCGGGAATCCTTTTTCTCCTTTCAAAACATGCCCACCCAATTCTTTGATCTGGTTGAAGGTGAGAAAGAACGGGGAACCAAACTTATCTGCTACTGTCAAAAGCAACCAGAAATTAAAACCACGGTAAGCTTTTTTGTGAACCATGTTTTGCGGGAACCCGGTTTCTGCTTTCCAAGGCATTTGCCACGGAATGACACCCTTTTCAAGGCGTTCAATAATCAGGTTGGTAACCATTTCATAAATGTCGAATGAAGTATTCATGGGAAAGTGCCGCTGCCCTGCGGACTTATATTGGCTTCCTTCGGTTAACAAAGGACCTATCTGGCACGCCGTTAAACTTAAATTTTTGGCGTACCAACATTGAGCTGTCACGGATTAGGTCAACGGGGTGCATGTCAGTTTCATGCCCGAAATGGGCAATCCATGAAACTGAACGCATCCGAAGGACGTCCCGACTTGTCGGGGCGCCCCTTTACCGTTCCGGGAAGCGATCAATAACTTTGTCGGAAATTTGAGTGTAACACAAACCTTATAACAGATTTTTGTTAACTGACTAAGCACGAACAAAAAAGGGGCAAAAAGCCCCAATTAGTCTATAATGGATTTCCATTTCCTGCATAAACATCTTCGTCTGCTGCAGCCGAAAGAAAGCTGCGGTATTCCGGTTCTCCGCAATCCGAGCATAACAAGGTTTGAGCTCTTGGCCAATAATAAGCTACGGTCCCTTTGGGTAGGCGAGTTTGGCACTTCGCACAGCAACTGGGATAACGGACTACAATTTGTTTTGGATCATCTTTATATCGCATAATAAATACCTCCTATGATTTTGTTTAGAAAACTGTTTGCTTGAATTCATTAATCTTCATTAGGTTTCATTATGAAAATGGCAGGGGATGGATCGTCGAAATCCTGTGCCTGAATCACCGCCTTGAGAGTAACCAAACGGTTAAGTCGATTTTCAGGCGTTTCCAACTTTTCGTTGGGTTCCCAATTCCCTTCATCAGGCAGATAGCTGATAAAATCGTACTGTAAAAAATTGGAGGAAACGTTCCGGGCATGAAAAGCAAACATATACAGCACATCCCAAAGGCGGCCTGAAATGTTTTGAAGCTGCTCCATACCTTTTGGAACTTCAATATACTTATCCCATGCAGCACGGGTCAGGTAAACCGGAAACTTAATTCCTGCTTCTTCGGAAGCTTTGCTGTCAACTTTTACAAGGAAGCCGTCTTCCACAGCTTGCCGGGTTGAATACGTGGAAATAATTTCCCAACCATTTGAATCTTTCATTTGATTTTGCTTCTGCCCTGAAGACTTATTTTGGCACCCTTCAATAAATTCAGGGTATATCTGGCACGCCGTTAAACTTAAATTTTTGGCGTACCAATATTGAGCTGTCACGGATCAGGTCAATGGGGTGCATGTCAGTTTCATGCCCGAAATGGGTAATCCATGAAACTGAACGCATACGAAGGAAACGAGCCACGAAAAGCGAGTTCCCCTTTACCGTTCCGTGAAGCGATCAATAAATTTGTCGGAAATTTGAGTGTAACCTACCTAATAAAACCACACCTAGATATGAATGTCCTCTAAAAATGACGTTAAAAAAAGAGAATCCCGCTTTAATTGATTGATTTTGATTGATTTTGATTCAATTTAACACTTTCATATTTTAAAGAGATAACCTAGCTTTAAGAATGAAAACATCAGAAAAGCGTGTACAAAAAGGTTGGTGTCGGCGCATGAACCACCTTCACCTGAACGTTCCAGTTAGTAACCTTATTGAACTATTTCCGCGATGATAAGCAAGATTGGTAAGGCGCAAGAATTCAGAAGCGTAGTCAATTACATCCTTGAGCAGGGAAAAGGAACCGAAATTCTGGATAGTGACGGCGTGATGCTATATAGTCCTGATTCTATTATTCGTACCTTCAACTTTCAGACAGAACTAAATCCACAGTTGTCGAAACCTGTAGGTCATATTTCCCTGAATTTTTCTGTTCAGGATAAAGAGAAGCTATCCAATGAACTTATGATTCAAATTGCACATGATTACATGAGCCGGATGGGAATATCTGAAACACAATACCTGATTGGCCGTCATTACGACAAAGAACACCCACACCTTCACCTAATTTTTAATCGCGTTAATAACTATGGGCGTACCATTTCTGACAGGTTTGATCATAGTCGGAGTGAAAAAATATGCAAAGAACTGACACTGGAATACAGCCTGTATTTTGCTCAAGGAAAGGAGAAAGTCAATGAGCACCGTTTATGGGAACCCGATAAAACCAAATACGAGATTTACAATTCTTTGAAAGAAATTATACCCCAATCTCAAAACTGGGATCAGCTAATTTGCGCCTTGCAAGATAAAAACATTGGTGTGGCTTTTAATTACAAAGAGGAAGCCAATGAAATTCAGGGGATTATCTTCAATAAGAATGGTTACTTCTTTTCAGGATCAAAAGTGGATCGGCAGTTTAGTTATTCCAGAATTGACCAGGAACTAAAATTACGAGAACAGAAATAAAGCAAATCATACTAATAACAATACAACTCCTTATACTAATAAAAATACAACTGATAATACTAAATAACATACAACTTTATTTACTAATTTTGATCTTTCAATTCATGCAAGTGATAAAGAATATAGATAACAAAGTATTATGGCAACACCATTTGAAAAACTGGCGCAATCGTTGGAGCAACTTAGAGGGCTACAAAATGAAAAAGGGATAGCCGTTATCCGGGCAAACGATTTGTCCAGAACACACAAGGAACGTCTAGTTGTAAATGGATTTCTGCAAGAAGTTTTAAAAGGCTGGTATATTTCAACCAGGCCAGATGAGCTCGAAGGAAACACTACCTCATGGTATATGTCATTCTGGTATTTTGCTTCTGTATATCTTAACTTTCGCTTTGGAAAAGATTGGTGTCTTTCTCCGGAACAATCATTGTCGCTACACAGTGGCAATACCACCGTTCCCAAACAACTTTTAGTAAGGTCGCCAAAAGCACAGAATAATCTGATCAATCTTTTGCACGACACAACCTTTTTTGATTTAAAATTAGTTTTGCCTTCAAAAAGTGAACGCTCAGAAAAGGATAGGATTCAGGTTTATTCCATTGCAGCAGGACTTTTAGCATGCTCACCTGATTATTTTGCAAATAATCCAACTGATGCCCGAACATGTTTGTCAATGGTAAAAGACCCTTCTGATATTTTGTCTTTATTGCTTAATGGTGGACACAGTGTCAAAGCAGGGCGGATTGCAGGTGCTTTCCGAAATATTGGGAGCGACCGTTTTGCCGATGATATTATTCAAACAATGAAATCTGCAGGGTATGATGTCCGGGAAGATGACCCATTTCAGGATAAACTTAAATTTGTATTTGGAGGACGTGAAGTAACTTCTCCTTATGCTACCAGAATTCGATTAATGTGGCACAATATGCGTACTACAGTCATTGAGTATTTTCCTGCTGCTCCCGGTCTGCCAAAAGATAAAAACAGCTATCTAAAACAGATAGATGATTTATACTTATCTGATGCTTATCATTCGCTCTCGATTGAAGGATATCAGGTTACATCGGAACTGATTGATAAGGTACGAAGTGGGCTTTGGAACCCCGAAGAAGATGAAGCTGATAAAAATCAAAAAAATGCCATGGCTGCACGTGGATATTGGCAGGCATTTCAGACAGTAAAAAGTAGCATCAGCGACATATTGGATGGGAATAATCCGGGTGAAGTTGCAGATGTAGGTCATGGAATCTGGTATCGGGAGCTTTTTACGCCAAGTGTTGTCGCCGGTATTTTGAAAGCATCCGATTTGGCTGGATACCGAACCAATCAGGTTTACATCAAAGGATCGAAACATACCCCTCCAAATAAAGAGGCCGTTCGTGATTCAATGCCTGTCTTGTTTGATCTTTTGAAAGAAGAAACTGAACCATGCGTTCGCGCTGTGCTTGGGCATTTTATATTCGTATATATCCACCCATACATGGATGGCAACGGACGAATTTCCCGTTTTTTGATGAACGCGATGCTGGCATCCGGTGGATATGCATGGACGATTATTCCTGTCGAATTGCGAAATCAATATCTGTCTGCATTGGAACAAGCTAGTGTTAATCAGGATATTTCCGAATTTGCAAAATTCTTAGCCAAACTCATAAAAAATTGAGGATATAAAGTCTAATTCAATTTGGTTTAAAATCTAATAATTTGTACTTTTGAATTGTAAAAGTTCTTCAATTTCGAGGCAGGGTATTTATCGAGGCCACAAAAAATACAGCCTTATAATTACTTGAATATAAGCACACTACAAAATATAAAATGCCCTTGTTCTGGGCACTAAAGTAAAACAAAATCAAAAGCGCTTAAATCGTTGAATTTAAGCGCTTTTATTTTTAGATGAAAAATCAAGAAAAATCCGATATACACATTTTTAAATCGGCAATATCGAGGCCATAACTGTTACGACTGTTTATTGCCACGGCAAACCATACCGATTAGTAAAAAAACTAAGTATTAACAAATTAATGATTCTCATAACTATTAAGAATTATTACCTCCACCTTCAATAGTTTTGATTGTTCCGTCTTCGTTGTATTCCAGTTCAACTACTTTCAGGCTGCGCAGCCAGGTTCTTCCTCCAGAAGGAACTGAGTCGTGATGAAACAAGTACCACTTGCCTTTGAATTCAGCAATGGCGTGATGCGTTGTCCAACCAACGACAGGAGTCAGAATCACACCCTGATAAGTAAATGGCCCGTATGGATTATCTCCAATGGCATAACACAAGAAGTGCGTATCACCTGTTGAATAAGAGAAATAATACTTGCCGTTGTACAGGTGCATCCACGAAGCTTCGAAGAAACGGTTGGTTTGTCCGGCTTTCATCGGAGTTCCATCCTGATTCAGAATAGTAACAGGTTTTGGTTCTTCAGCAAAACCAAGCATATCGTCTGACAAACGGACTACCCGCGATGGCAAGGCCAATTCCTCTACAGAAGGTAAATAAGCACATTCCAGCGCTTTGTTGTCCTTGTAGCGTTGCAACTGGCCGCCCCATAAACCACCAAAATACATGTAGTGGGTTCCATCGGTATCTTCAAATATGGCAGGATCGATGCTGTAACTTCCCCGGATCGGATCGGGTTGAGGAATGAAAGGGCCTGCCGGACTATCGGAAATTGCCACTCCCAAACGGAAAATATCAGTCTTGTCCTTCAATGGATAATACATGTAGTATTTGCCGTTTTTAAATGCCACGTCACAATCCCACAACTGTCGTCCGGCCCAGGCAATATCGCTCACTTTTAGCACAACGCCATGGTCAGTCAACGGTTCGTTTTCAATGTCGGAAGTAGAGAAAACATGATAATCATTCATATCAAAATGATCGCCGTTGTCATTCTCCGGGATACCCGATTCGCGGTCGTGTGAAGGATAGATATACAGTTTTCCTTCAAAGACATGAACAGCCGGATCGGCCATGAAATCATTATCAACTAAGTATTTCGCCATTTTCATTTTTTGTATTTTTTTGCCATTTTAATCATTTCGTCAACTACCGGCTTGCGTTGGTTATTGCGGTCGAAAAGCACTGGATAATCTTTTCTGCCCCGGATCGGAAAATTATTTAGCCAAGTTGTGTTATCAGTCAACCCCCAAACCGTTACACGATCAACAACATCGTCGTATTTCAGGAAAAGTCCGAACATATCCAGCATGCGTTTATTCCATTTCTGCTGAACCGAGTCGGGTATCGCGTCACGGTAAGGATCCATTTCCTTGGAATATTTGAAATTTGCAGCAATGTTTGCCCCATCATATGGACTTGGAAGAATTGAAATGTCCCATTCTGTAATCAGGATGTGCACCCCTGCATCCTTGAGCTTTTTAAAGCTGGCTTCGGCAGCTTCGAGCGTAGGTGAGTTCATGTGCATATGCGCCTGCGAACCAACGGCATCAATCCGGCATCCGGCTGCTTTGAGTTCTTTTACCAATCCGACTATCGCATCGCATTTGGCAGGAGTTTCCACATTGTAATCGTTGTAGTATAATTCAGCATTCGGGTCGGCTTCGTGAGCAAACTGGAAGGCATATTTTATGAAATCCTTGCCCAGAATCTGGTAGAATTTGCTGTTGCGGTAGGTGCCGTTGTCTTCAAATGCTTCGTTTACCACGTCCCAGCCTTTTATGCGGCCTTTGTACCGGCCAACAACGGTGAAAATATGCTGGTGCATACGTTCTTTCAGAACTTCAGGAGATACATCTTTTCCATCGGCATCAATAAAGAACCAGCGTCCTATTTGGGAATGCCAGATTAGACAGTGACCCGTTACTGCCTGTTTGTTTTTTTCGCCAAAAGCCACCAGCTTATCGGCATCGTCCCAATTGTACCGGTTTTCTTCAGGATGGATAGGCTGTGGTTTCATACAGTTTTCTGGAACAATGGCACTGAATTCTTTTGCGATAAGTTCCGTTTCAGCAGGGTTAACGCCATTGACTTGTTGTGGATTGACGGCTACCCCAAACAAAAATTTACCTTTGGTAGCCGCAGCCAATGTTTTTTGAGCCTTTGTTTGTACTGATGACAGTAAAACCAAAGCCATAACGACAATAATATGTTCGATTTTCATGTATTTATTATTTGTTTTTTATTTTCGGCTATACCTTTTCCTTTCTGCGGGTTTTCAATTCTTCTTCAATTTTCACTTCCATTTTCTTGTCAATTACATAGAAGAAAAGCAGGCCAACGCCAAGCAGGAACGGAATTGACGGATAGATGCTCACGAGCAGTCTTGCTCCTTCGGAGACAGAATGAGGTTGAATAATCTCTTGGCCGACGACCCCACTTTCTTTAGCAATGTATCCGTACAGACCTAAAATCCATGTAACCAAAGCACCTCCAATGGAGAGCCCTGCTTTAAGGCCTACCATCATGGCTGAAAAGATAATTGCTGTTGCTCTGCGATTGGTTTTCCATTCTGAATAATCGGCAACATCAGCAATCATGGCCCAAAGAACAGGAATGGTAATGCCATAGAAAAAACCATGCAGAATTTGCGAGCCGAACATCAAAAGAACACTTTCAGGTTTGAAAAAGATAAAAATCAGGACAAAAAAGGTAGCCGCAAGCAAACCATACTTATAGACATCCCGTTTTCCATATTTATCTGCAAGTTTTTTTGAAAATGAGATTCCGACAATCATGAAGATAATACCTCCGGCGTTAAACAAACCAAAACCGGCAGCCGCAGGATCTGAACCAAAGAAGTTAATTCCTAAATCAGACAAGCCAGCAATAACGGGACTAATAAAACTAGCCAAGGCTACTTTATCCACATAGTTATTAAAATAGTACACATACGAACCACCTTTCATGGCCAGGGTAATGAACACCAAAATGGTTAAGCTGAGCATAATCAGCCAAGGACGGTTCTTCATCAAATCTGACAGGTCATCTTTGATGGACGATTTTTGTTCTATTGAAGGAACAATGCGCTCTCTGGTTGTAAAAAAAGTGATCAGTAACATCACTGTACCAACAATAGCCATCCAGGTCATTACAGTTTCAATACCGGCGGCCTTGTCCCCGTGACCGGCATAAATAATAATCGGCAACATAAACACCTGCACAAAGAATTGGGCAAACATCACGGCCACAAAACGATACGACGAAATACTGTTCCGTTCGCCCATATCGCCGGTAATTACACCACTCAAGGCTGAATAGGGCAAGTTACTTGAAGCATACAACATCAACAACAGCGAATAAGTCGCAGCAGCGTAAATTAGTTTCCCTTTGTATGCAAAATTTGGTGTCGAGAATGCAAGGAGCGCAACAACACCCAATGGAATAGCTGTGTAGAGTATCCAGGGTCTGAATTTGCCCCATTTCGAATTGGTCCGGTCGGCCAATACACCAATGATTGGGTTGAAAATAAAGGCAGCAGTCAATCCAACAGAAAGCATGATGATTGAAGCATCGGTACTTTTCAGCCCATAAATATCGGTATAGAAATAAGCTAAATAGGTAATTAAGGTCTGGAAAACAAGGTTAGCAGCTAAATCGCCCAAGCTATACCCAATTTTCTCGAATACAGAAATTTTTTGTGTTATCTTCATGTGTTGCAGTTTATGTGAATTTTTAAATTTAGTAATAATGACAAACCTTTAATTCTGATAATTGGGAGAATGGGTTTAAAAGATTTATTTAAACTGTACCCAATCAACCTCGGTCCGATTTTCACTTTTTAGTACCACAACCAGGTTATGAATTCCGGTTTGCTGTTTTGAAACTTTTGCTTCAACTGTATTCCAGAATTTCCCTTTTGGAACTTTGACTTCGGCAATCACCGGTCCATCGGCTTTATCCAGACAGATCTGCAAGGTGCTTCCAGTTTCTGACATTGCTTTTACCATCACCTTTTTCAGATTTCCTTTGCCGAAATCAACCGAGTTGTACTGAACCCAGGTATTTGGATTGTTGAATACGGCCTTCCAGCCACGAAAAGTATTTGTCGAATCCAGAAAAGCGACTTTTACCCCAGTTTCACTTATCTTGCTGAACCGGTCAATTTCAATCTGAGTTGTTGCTTTTGTCACCCCAACACCACGCAAGGTTGGTGTTACTTTCCGGATGGTACCATCGGCATTAAAGGATAAGCTGTCGGCACAAATTGACCGGTTTTTATCGAATTTGGGCGAATAGGCATCCTGATGATAAAACAAGTACCATTGACCTTTATATTCTACGAATGATTGATGATTGGTCCAGCAATTCATGGGCGATTCGTCCATCACCACTCCCGCCATCTTGAAAGGTCCCATCGGATTGTCGCCAATCGCGTATTCGAGCCTTTCGATTTTATTTTCCACGTGCGGAATCGTCAGGTAATAAATTCCTTTACGTTCGAACAAAAACGGACCTTCTTTCAAGCCTTTCTGCGGAAGATTGGCAATAATCACTGGCTCTGAAGCAAGCTCGGTCATGTTGTCTTTCAGTTTTGCCACCATAATATTTCCCATCGCCCAATACAAATAAGCCTGACCATCTTTGTCGATAAACACGTTTGGATCGATACCATTCACCCCTTTAATTGGCTCGGCCAGGGGAACGTATGGACCTTCTGGCTGATCGGCTATGGCAACGCCAATACCAAACCCTTTTCTTCCGTTTGCATCAGGCACCGTTTTATTCGCTGGAAAATAGAAGTAATACTTTCCGTTGCGTTCAATGCAATCGGGCGCCCACATGCTGTAAGAAGTTGAATCGACCCATGCGACTTTATTCTGGCTTACAATCATTCCATGATCGGTCCAGTCGGTCAGGTTTTCAGAAGAAAACACATGATAATCGGCCATGCAGAACCAGTCTTTTCTCAAACCTTTTCCTTCAGGAGTGAGAATATCGTGCGATGGAAAAACATAAACTTTGCCATTAAAGACCCTTGCTGTCGGGTCGGCTGAAAACTGGTTGCGAACAATTGGATTCTGAGCTGACAAACTGTTTATTGCCAGTAAAAACAAGCAAAATATCAGCGATTTGTATATTTTCATCAGTATGTATATTAAATATTATTTCGATTCTTTTTGTAACTCCTGAGCAGCATTCGCCAGGAAAACATACCAGGCACCACCATCGATGATGCATTCGTTTTCGCCCCAGAAGAATGGCCAGTCATCTTTGTTTTCAAGGTAGTCTGGTTTCAAAAGTATCAATCCGGGAACAACACCTCCGGGAATAACTGTGAAATCAGCCCGGTTATTTCCATAAGCCATTTTTTTTGAACGGGCTCCTACTGTGTTTACAAACGATAAATTGGAATAAGGATGGCAGCCGAAAATAAAATTGAGACCTTGATAGACATATTCTCTTCCAATAATATCAGGATATGATTTGTGAATATAATAATTGGTTATTGCCCAATTGATTACGTTTGAGGTTCCACCCCACCCTCTTACCGACATTGGCACTCCATAAGGATTTTCCTTTTCGTAGGCAGCGAGTGATTCTTTGTACTTGAGGATATAGTCCCGAAGTTTAGCTTTATATGCCTCATCCATGTATGGAACCGCCAACAGCGCCTGAATCAGGTTGCCCCGTCCGCCAAAACCTGCAAAATAGCCAGACATAGGACCTTTACTTGTACTCATCCGATCGAGCATAGGCCAGACTTGTTCCTGAAACCGGTCTGCGTATTTCTTTTCTTTGGTGGTGATATACAATTGAAGAGCAGGAACCACATCGGCTCCTTTACCCATCATCTTCATAAAAGAATCTTCATTTTCTTTGGGATTTTTGCTTGCCTCGTCAGCTTCGTCAAACAGCCTTTTGGCACATGCTAAACTCCTGTCGGCAAGATCGTTGTTGTAACCTCTTAGCGCACGACTGGCTTCGGCCAATGAGGCGGCTGTCTGAAAATCTAAAAATGAGCTTCGGTTAGTGAATGCCCAACGATCGTCCAGAGTCCCGCTTGATAAACCATCTGATTCGTAAGGTTTCAGATTTGGATTGTATGGAAGATTATCGGTTTCGTTGATGGCATCGCCCAAATGATGATATTGGTGAAGATTGGGAACAATGATCCCTCTTACCGGATGACCAATATTTTCGCACTGAGCAACCAGATTTAAGGCACCGTGTTCAATCTGCTGCAACATATCCGGTTTTCCGTCAGGACGGTGAATATCGACATAGCGGGTCTTCTGATCAATATAGGTTTCATCCCGGTCAACTTTGAAATTTTCCCAGGTATCAACAAAACTTGAGATGACACTGTTGTGCGAGCCAGTTTGAATGTCGAAATCGCCGGCATCGAACCAGCCACCAACGGCCATATTGGGAATACGTTCCAATGATTTGTATTTGGTATCCGTAGTTGGTCCTTGCACATATCCATCAAAATGCTGGTGATTGACCGGAGCCTGAAGGCAATCGTCCTTATAAGGAGCGCCATGCCATATCCGATAAGCCTCATTTACTTCCATGTGATCCATTTGCACCGGAAACCAGACATCCATGGTTGGATGCCAGATGTTGTCATAAACATTTGGACCAATAACGAATGTATTTGTTTTTTGATTGCCATACTGGATGTAGTAAACGCCTGATTCGTTTACCGAACTGAAATCAAATCTGGCATAATTGTAGCGGAGGTATTTTCCCCATACTTTAACATCACCTTTAAATTTCTCGACGAATTTACCTTCGGCGTTAATCTGGAAAACAGATGCCTTTGCCTGTGGTGTATCATTCTTATCCAGCTCAATAACCGCCACTTTTTCCTGACCAAGTGTATAACCCACCTGAGAAAAACCAATCATAGGTTCGCGTTTCCAGTTGGCAATTGCATTTGGCTCAAGATACCAGGTCAACACTTTGCCCGATTTTTTGGCCGGAAGCAAACTACGCACCACAAACCATCCGTTCTGTGCCAGGTCGCGACCATCAAAGAGCATCATATCAGCATCACGACTTTCAATCTTTACATAGCGTTCCTGATCTTCCGGAGCCAATACGAAAGTTTTACCTGTTGCAAATGGGAAAGGCACAATATATTCACCTTTGCCCCTGTCGTCAAAAGTAGTATGTCCGCCAAATTGGGGTATTTTTTTACTGATTGGCTCAATTTTCGTGTTACTGGCCGGGTACTTGGGAAATATTCCGGGCTTCCCGTCAACCAAATAGGTCTTCTCAAAATATGCCGATGGTAAAAATTCAAGATTAAATCCGGCTTTTCCTTCCAACTCTTGCGGAAGTGGTTTGTCAAAAAACACATTAATTTCCACCCCGTTATCTTTTGGAGTAACACTTATTCTGGAGTTAAAATTATAATCCTTATAACTCAACTCCACACTTATAGTTTGTGTTGCCTGATCAACTTTCCGGCCAATAACGGTAGGGATCAAATCCCATTGTTCAGGAGTATTTTGAATCCTGACAGCTCCCCCAGTGGAGGTTCTTACTCCATGATGGATAATTTCAATCCCGGCAGTTTTTTCATCGAAAAACATACCATTATATTGATCGCTAAACACCAATATATTAACGCCTTGTTTCTCAAAATACTCCAGGTTGTTAATTTTTAGTGTCTGCCCAATTGCAGTATTTGTATGTAAAAAAATACTGATGAGTACTACAAATACAACGAATGAAAACTGTAGATTTTTAGGTTTGAACAGGTAAAATTGCATCGGTTTCTTTTAGTTGTTTTTTATGTTATTATTTAGAATTATTTCCTAATTCACTGTACTAATTTGATCGCTGATGTGGAAGAAATCGAAATCGGCAAATCCGCCGGGATTTTTGGAGGCATAGTTGAATAATCCGAAACGGTAGCCCATGAAATGTTCCATCAGGGTATATTCCATTTTGAGCGGTCCGCCAATAATGATCCATTTTTCACCATCGAGACTGTAAAAGAAATTGGCGATATCAACCTTATTTTGGAAATTACACTCTATTTTCAAATACACTCTATTTCCTGAAAGAGGGACGCTTTGAATTTCAGTAGGCTTATCCGTTTGGTTGCTTACCATGAAAATGTATTTTGCGCCATTCTCCACCTTCACTCCTACCTGGCCAAATTTCCGTTGGAAAGCAGTCAGCCCGGCAAAATCACCGTCTTTCATTCCTGATGCATCAAGCATTGTTGTGCCTGAACATTGAGGTCCAAAGGTTCTTTGAGTTAGAGTATTTCTCGATTTTAAGAATAAAGAGTCGATTCGTCCTGTTTTCAGTCGTAAAAAACCCTTACGTTCCGAAACTGACCACAAGCTGTTGTCGGGATTGTGATTCCACTGCCAAACCAATGGCAATGCCGGTTGGCCTTTCTTTCGGTTAAACTCATCGTTGTTCACAATTCCCGGAATCAAGCCTTTGCTGGCAGGCAAATCAAGCGTATCGGGTACTTTTCCATTGACTCCAATCACCGGCCAGCCGTCTTCCCATTTCATCGGAACGAGAAAAGGTATCCGGCCAACTGCCCCGTGATCCTGAAACAAATAAGCAAACCACCGGCCATCAGGCGTATCTATAATTCCTCCCTGTGCCACTCCCTGATCCTGAAGCGCCACTCTCCCTTCCCATGGTCCGGTAATTTTATCTGCACGGTGAACCACCACAGTACGCATTCCACCACGCGGCCAGGCAATATTGAAGAGGTAATATTTTCCTTTTACCTTAAAAAGCTGCGACCCCTCACCAAGGCCAACATTCTGCCCAAGTGGTGCATTGGCGTTTTCAATTAAAATCCGTTCGGTTCCTTCCTTTACTCCTGAAAGATCACTTTTCAACTCCACAATATGCAATTTAGCTACACCCGATATCAGGTAAATCTTACCGTCATCGTCGAACCACAAAGTGGCATCGTGAATCCCCGGACTGAACGATGTTGTTTCCCAGGGTCCTTTCTCAATATCTTTTGTTTTATAAATATAGGTCTTGTCGGTAGTCTGAGCGTAAGTCGAAATGTAATACATTCCCTGATGATACCGGATGCTGCTTGCCCATGAACCTCTGCCATAAGTACTCTTGCCATTGATTAGATTCATCGCATCCACATCATCCAGAATTTGGTAGGCATAACTTACCATTTCCCAGTTTATAAGGTCTTTCGATTTCATTATAGGAACCCCTGGTGCCATGTGCATCGTTGTGCTGCTCATGTAATAGGTGTCGCCCACGCGAATCATCGATAGGTCGGGCACATCGGCATAAATCACTGGATTTTTCGCCTTTTCAACTTGCGCAGATGTGTTTAAACTGAATATTACTGAAATTGAGAACAGTATATAAAAAATCTTTTTTGGGGCTAATTTATTCATTGTTTTATTGTTTGAATTAGTTGGTTATCACGTCAATCTCGGCATATCCGATGTTGTTATTGTTTTCAGTATTTTTCAATGCCTTAAGTTTAATGTAGCGTGCAGCCACCGGCTCAAATTGCTTTGTTTGCCAGAGTGGATTGTTTTTAATGTTGGAGAATTCGCCTTCGCTAACCTTTTTCCAGTTTTTACTATCCCTGGAAACATAAAATTCGTAATGCGAAATTGTACTTGGCTGCCATGAATTCTGTTCGGGATAGTATTTAAATCCACTCATTGTCAACTCGTTACCAAGATCAACAACCAGATCAACAGGAAGTTTTGTTTCCTTGCCATGGCGCCAGGCTGTTGAAATGTTCCCATCCAGAATACGATAAACATTTTCGTCCTGTATTCCCATAATTTTCCAGTCTTTGCGCGGCAGCCCGAATTCCTCAGTCGTTACCTGACTACTTTTCCCTGTTGACGGTTCAACCGAAACGGCGCTTACTTTTAGCTTTCCTTCGGTGTGAATTGGTCCATTGTATTTTGTCGAATTTTTGGAGGCTTCCGAGCCATCGAGCGTAAAATAAATTTCAGACTCGACATCGGCCGGAACTATTTGAACTTCCCCTGCCTGATTCCGAACAATGGTTGGTGGGGTCAGTATTTGCGGGGCATTGTAAACACCTATGTTCGAAATAACCGGACAAGCTTTCGAATCGGTAATGTTAAAACGGAGCTTTGTAGCCGTAACCGATGGAAAACGAAGAATGCGCTTATACCCTATGGTTGTTGCCTTTGCCAGTTCTTTCCAGTTTCCATCGACAAAACCTTCGATGGTGAATGCTTTCACGCGTTGGCCTAACCGAATATACTCTTGAGCCATGAAACGGTTGAACGTAGTTGGAGCGCCAAAATCAATGGTCAGCGATGCTGTTTTCACCTGGTCATCGGTTGCCCAATAAGTATCCGTTGTTTCGTCGATGGCTTTTGCTGCCCCAAATTTCCGGCTGTTTCCGCGCGAATTACTGGCTTCGGCCTTCGCATTTTTCACCAGGTTTTCGGCAAATGCTTCTTTTACGGCGGCGGCCAAATCAAGTGCGGCTTTTTCGTCATTCGGATGAATCAACCCATTGGGCATTATCGGGAAATTAAGCAGGAATGTTCCGTTTCTACCTACTGAATTGTAGTAGGTATCCATCAGTTGAGGCAGTGTTTTCACTTTCGAGTCTTCACCAGGATGGTAAAACCACTCTGGACGAATGGAAGTATTTACTTCAGCCGGAACCCATGAGTCGCCGTTTTCAACCCCATAGTGCAGCATTTCAAATGGCACGTCACCGGTGGCATTCAGTAAACTCCAGTTGGTTTCGCCAACCCAGCCACCTTCGGTCCCAACCCAGCGCAAATCAGCACGGTCACCACCATCGTTCCAGATAACAATATTGGGCTGCAATTTACGAACGAGTTTATAGGTATTTTTCCAGTCGTAGTAGGTTGTACGGTCGATTTTACGATTTTCGTTGGCGCCGCCGTAATAACCGGTTCCACCGTTGGCACCATCGTACCACACTTCAAAAATATCGCCGTAATTTGTCAGAAGTTCGGTAAGCTGGTTCCTGAAATACGTGATGTATTCCGGCTTTCCGTAATCAGCGTTGTTTCTGTCCCAAGGTGACAAATAAATCCCAAGCTTCAATCCGTATTCCTTGCAAGCATCGGCCAGCTCTCGAATCACATCGCCTTTTCCGTTTTTCCACGGTGCATTTTTTACCGAGTATTCGGTGTATTTCGATGGCCACAAACAAAAACCACAGTGGTGTTTTGCAGTAACGATGATCCCCTTCATTCCTGCCTCCTTGCAAATGCGGGCCCATTGCCGGGCATCCAGTTCTGTCGGGTTAAACAGACTGACATCCTCATTTCCATACCCCCACGATTGGTCGGTATAGGTGTTCAATGAAAAATGGATAAAAGCATAATATTCCATTTCCTGCCAGCGCATCTGGTTCTCTGTTGGAACAGGTCCAAAAGCCGACGGTGCATCAACTTTTCGGCAACTAAATTCCAACAAGGAAAGTGAGAGAATAATTCCGATAAAAAGGCATCGTTTCATAAAATAAAAGTTTTAGGTTTCTGTTAGTTTCCTTATTTTAAGCAATTGCGTTACAAATCAGGGTTTATTTAAAGCTTTTACTCCTTCTTTGGTTTGAATGATTTTCTGAATGGTTCCGTCTGGATTATAATACATGTAATCCACACAAATCGAGCGGCGGTAACTGCCACCCGTTGGAAGTGCTCCGTTGTGGTAAAAGAAGTAGGATTTCCCTTTGTAATCGATTATTCCGGGATGTGTGGTAAAACTGTTGGGTACGTTTTCCTGAATGATTCCCTGGTATTCCCAAGGGCCTTCAAAACTTTTGGCCGTGCAGTATTCAATCATTTCGGGTTTGGTACCAACACTGGCATATACCAGGTAATAAATTCCATTCCGTTTATAAATCCAGGGGCCTTCGATAAAATTTTTGATTTTCAGAAAGTTTATCGAACCATCGAGTTCAACCATATTTTCTTTTAGTTTCACGTACCGGCAGCTCAGGTTTCCCCAATACAAGTAAGCCTGCCCGTCATCGTCAATAAAAACTGTCGGGTCAATATCGTCCCAACCGTGTTTTACATCGGTAGTCATTTCGTTTACAATCAGCGCTTTGCCAATGGCATCTTTAAATGGGCCGGTTGGCCTGTCGGACACCGCTACACCAATGGCAGCGCCTCCTTTGCTGTTTTCGTCGGCTTTGTGAAATGTGGAAACAAACCAGTAAAACTTACCATTGCGCTCAATACACTGCGCGGCATAAGCATCGCCCGTTGCCCACGAAAAGGTCTTTGGTGATAAACAGGTGCCATAATGTTTCCAGTTTACCATGTCGGTGGTTGAAAACACCTGCCAATCCGGCATTTTGTAGTTGGTAGCCGAAACCGATGCCGTATCGTGACCAGTGTAAAGGAACAACGTATCGTGATAAACCAGTGGCGCAGGGTCTGCAGTAAAAATGTGTATAATGATCGGGTTTTGCGCCTTAACCAAAGAGAAGACACAACAAAACAAAATTATTAAAGTGCTTATTTTCATGATTTTCGTTTAGCTTTTATTATTTGTAATTTTCATCAGAAGATAATTTGTTTTTAATTGCCTGATGGAACTCGCATGTTGCTGAAGATTATCTTCATTAGTGTTTTCTGTTCGCAGCAACATGTTCGTTTCATTTATTCCGGAAGCGAATTATTTACTGATGTCGCATACAAGCCAAGCAAACAGCCAGTGAAACCTCCAGCCACATCGGTTGAAAGAATATCGCCGGAAACAGTCCCTCCCAAGTTTACAAAGTCGGTTCCGTTTGTGGAATAGCTGAACTGGTAGTCGTCGCCTTTTGCAGAAACCTGTAAACGAACAGGTTTGCTGAGATCGATTTTGGTGCTGGCCACAATTTTCGATTCTACTTCGCGGCTTCTGAATTTTCCTGAAGTACGTTCGAGCAAAATGTAGTAGTCTGTTCCTTTTTTGGTGATGCCAAAAACATAGTTGAATCGCTCGCTTTGCAGGGCCACAATTCCGGCCAAATCTTTTTCCGACGAGGGCTGATAATTCATGGTCACAGCATACGAAAAGCTGGTGTGCATTTGTCTCAGAAAAAGCGTAGATGTAGGTTTTACCTCTTTGATATTCGCTCCGAAAGGTCTAATTGTCAGACCTTCTTTTGATGTAGCAATAAAATCTTCACGCGGACCACGCAAGCCAATCCAGCGGTAATCCAGTTTTTCAGTCTGAAAATTATCGGCGAATATAAAATTGCCATTCGGAAAAAATCCGTCTTTTCCTGTCCTGTTTTCAACCGCTTTGGCGGGCATTTTCAGCTTAGGTTCGAGCGGAATCAGTCCGTTTTCGAATACCGGAAATTCGCCCGACCAGTCAACCGGCAAAATAAATGTTTCGCGTCCGGTGTTTACCCGTTGTTTTTCGTTCGGGCGAACTGCCAGAAAAACGCCGTAATATTTTTTGTTGTCGGGGCCTAAAACCAAATCAGCATGACCAGCCCAGTCCACCTTATTGGCGCGGTCTTTAGCAAAATAGCGCTGAGTTAAAATCGGATTGTTTGGCGCCGGAACGTACGGTCCTTTCGGATTGTCGCTTTTAAAAATCACCTCACTATGCCAGCCGCCGGTACCACCTTCGGCACACATCAGGTAATATTTTCCGTCTTTTTTGTAAATGTGCGGAGCTTCAATCCAGATCGGTTTCTTCGAAAGGTCAACACCACCGTCTACGATAATTTTATCCGTTCCGGGAATGATTTTATCGGTTGTCACATCGTATTCCCAAATTTTGATGACCCGGTGCCCATTGTACAATTCTTTCCCTTTGTCGGGCGCGTCGTTATGAATTATATAAGCCTTCCCATTGTCGTCGAAGAAAAGCGAAGGGTCGATGCCGTTAAAATCAAGTTTTATCGGGTCACTCCATCCTTTCAGCGGATCTTTGGTTTTCACCACAATGTTCCCGAAACCTCCTGAAAATTCAGTAGTGATCATGTAAAAGGTGTCATTATTTTTGTTGTACAGAATCTGAGGTGCATAGATCCCTGCGCTGATTCCGCAATCGTGTACTTTCAATTGCGAAACACGGTCAAGCACATGGCCAATTTGTTTCCAGTTTACCAAATCTTTCGAGTGAAATATTGGAACTCCGGGAAACATGGCAAAAGTGGAGGTAACCAGGTAATAGTCATCGCCTTTGCGTGTGATACTTGGGTCGGGATAGCAGCCCTGTAAAATCGGGTTATAAAACTCACCGGGTTTTAGCGGATTATCGGTGTAAACCTTGTCGTTGCCTTCGTAAACAAAGTTGGTAAACAGAGGCAAATTGGTTGCCTGACTAAACACCGTCGGCGAAAACAAGGCTGTAAAAGCCACCGAAAGCAGGATTGATTTAATCTTTATAGATGAAATTTTGAAAAGCTTCATATTCATTATTCTGTTTTTTATTGTTATTTCTGATTTCTCACCAGCAGGATATGATACACCGCTCCGGCAGTACTTTCGGGTAAAGCCCGAAATTTGACCCGAACATGGGTTTTCCCTTTTACCATTGAATCAGGAATTGAATACACCACGTCTTTAAACATCGACTGGTTCCATTTATTGGTATTTTCTTCGGTGACCAATTTTTCATTATCGATGAATAATTCAAATTTCCGGGTTCCCCATTCGGCACCCCAATAGCGAACCATCAGGCTTAACCCGGTTTCGGAATTGGTAGCCATGTCGTAACTGAAATAGCCACCATCGCGCGCTTCTCTGAAAAATTCATTCAGATTGTTGCCTTTGTTCGATTTCTCCAGTTGCATGGCATGGTCAGTTTCGGGCTGTTGCTCGCCAGTGGCAACCTGATCGATGGTGCGTTTTTCCAAGGCCAATTTTTCTTTTTCGATGTTTGCCAGCGAATCGGTATAAGCTTTATAGCCTGAATTAGACAATGCCAGCCAGTACATCATGTAACGGGCATCGTGGATTTTATAAAATGGCTCCAGTGTCAGTTCTGCTGGATTTTCCATTTTCGCACTTAGCCTGAAGTTTAAAGGCTTGCCGGTTACCGGTACCAATTTATTTCCAATACTTTGAATGTCGTCTTCAATCAGGATCGGAGCTTTATCCACCGGCAAATATTCCCCACTCGCGAGCTGTCCCCAACGGCCGTCATCGGCAATCAGGCCTTTCAAATCTTCTGTTCCGGTTTTGGCGGCCAGTAAAACCGGGCCATGCATAATGGCAATATATTCCGGAACATTGGGCAAATGCTCGATGGAATTGTGCATCGGCAATTTGATTTCAACCACATCGCCTTTTTGCCAATTTCGATCAAGGCATATGTATGATGAAGGAAAAGCGGAATATGTTACATCTTTCCCATTCACTGCAATTTTCAAGGCGCCTTTGCTTACCCAAGCAGGATAACGGATCATCAACTTAAAGCCGGCTGAACCTTCCGTAACCGTCAGCCTGGTTTGCTCTTCTTCCGGGAAATGGGTTTCCTGTTTGATCTTCATGCCCATTTCCTTCCAGTTCAATTCAGAAGCAATAAAAAGATTCAGGAATAATGAATCGTTTGAATGGGTGTAAATGAACTGGTTGTATTTGCCATGATTTTCCATGCCAGTACCAACGCAACACCACATGGCTTCGTTTGGGGCCGAGTAAACCCGGTAATGCCGAGGACGTGCCGGAGTAAAATAAACGTATCCACCGTGTTCGGGATGTTGGCTCGAAAGTATGTGATTTAAAACTGTACGTTCATAATAATCAGCATATTTAGCCGATGGATGCGCCCTAAACAGGTCTTCGGTCAGCTTGAGCATGTTGTACGAGTTGCACGATTCCGGCCCATCATTGACGTTTATAAAATCGATACACGATTCTTTGGCCGGGAAATGCTCCCTCCGGCTGTTGCCGCCAAAAGCCAGCGAACGGTTGGTGGTGACTGTTTCCCAGAAAAAACTTCCGGCTTTATCGTATTTTGCATCGTGACCAAGTTCAGCAATGCGTTCGAACCCAATAAATTTGGGTATTTGGGTATTGGCGTGTTTGTTATCCAGATTGTCAATTCCCTGCGACAACGGATCGAGAAAAACCTTGTGCGAATAGCGTTTTGCAGCTGCAAGGTACTTTTCGTTTCCGGTAATCTGATAGGCATCGGCAAGTACTTCGTCCATTCCGCCGTGTTCGTTTCCGAGCATTTCTTCCATTTGAGTATCGCTCAAACCAGCAGTAATGGCAATTGCCCAATTGCAAAAATTCAGGAAAATTTGTTTGGCTTCGGCATTTCCGGTGTATAACCAGGCATCCCGAAGTCCAGCAAACATCTTGTGGATATTGTAATAGGGCGCCCAATATTTCCATATTACGCCTACTTCACCAGCTTTAATCTTTGGCCACAAACCCGGGCTGTTTGGAATTCCACCAACATAGCCTACCCCCCAATCCGGATATTTCACGGCATTGGCTTGCTGGCAGGCTTTGAGTTCCGAAATCATGTACTCCATGCGCTTTTTGCATTCGACATTTCCGGTAGCAGCATAATTTATAGCCATTGCAGATAGATAATGACCGCCCACGTGACCATCGAGACCGTCCCAGTTCGGATAACTTTTTGCCTTTTCGGGCAAGCCGGCTTCTTTTCGGTACGGTGCCAGCAAACGATCGACATCATACTTTAAAAGCGTTTGGATATTCAAATCGCGGGCTTGCTTATACGGGCCATCGAGCAGTTTTACATCACTCAATGGGAATTCGTTGGAGTATAATCTGTCCTGCGCTCTAATCTCGTGAACCTGCAATACATTGCAGACAATGATGGCAGCTAAAAAACCTTTTATTTTAGAGAGGTTGATTGACATCGAATCTTATTCTTGAATTTCTTTTCTTCTATTTTAAAAATTAACCATAACTCCTCTTAAAACAGCAGGTTGCTGATTTACAGAACCTCTTCCCGTACGGGCCGGAGATTTGGATTCGATGGTGACCCGCACCTCATTATTTTGTTCTGAAAACTTACATACAATGGTTTCTGATCCAAGAGTTTCTTCCACAAACCGACCGGTAATCTCCAACGTTTTTTCATCGGTCCAGGCATATCGTGTGGCCACTTTTATTACGGGTTTCAAGATGGAATAACTGGCATCAACCGATTTGGAAAAATTGTTGCGAGGTGGAGCTAAAAGCGATGCTGACAAAGTATTTGACATCTGCCACTCTTTGCCGCCAGCTTTGATTGACGAAACGGCATTGTCTCTTTTAATGGAAAACTTGCAATCGCCATTTTTGAACGAGAAATAGACCGATTGAATTTTATTCTCACTTTCTGAAAGGATAAATTCCTTTCCAGAAACCGTTTTTTCCAAACCGGATGCTACCGATTTTTCAAACCCTGGCTTGATGATTAAATTGGCTACCTTTTTAACCATTTCCTCCTGAAGCGCAGGAGCCAGAGCCAAGGCTTTGTCTGATTTAATGGCAGGAATCAGGTATTTGTGTATCAGGTCGAGTTGCTTTTGGGTGTTGGTATTGTTGGCAGTGAACACCACAATGGCATCTTTATCGGGAATAAGTACCACAAACTGACCGCCTATTCCATCGAGCCTTACGGTGTTGTTTTTACCGCGCCACATCTGGTAGGCATAACCCTGTCCCCAGTCACTTAGAATTCTTTTCTCTTCGGGTTCATCCGAATTTTTAATCTGATAGGATGTCGCTTCTTTAATCCATTCTTTCGGAATCAATTGTTTCCCATTCCAAACTCCGCCATTCGAAAGCAACTGTCCGAATTTTGCCAGATCTTCTGTGCGAAGTCGCAAGCCAATCATCCCCATAGAAATTCCCTGCGGATTCAGATCCCAGTCGATTCCTCGGATTCCAAGCGGTTTAAAAATCCGGGGCATGAGGTAATTAAAAACTGTTTCGCCGGTAACCTGCTGAACGATGGCTGAAAGCATGAAAGTGGCCATGTTGTTGTATTTAAAAACGGTACCCGGTTTATACTTTGGCGCTGTTGATAAAAATAGGGTCATCCAATCGCCATTGGCACCCCATGCACTAGGTTCCGGGTCCTGCCCTGCCGACATGGTCAACAGGTCTTTCACCGTCATTCCTTTCATATATTCGCTAATGGTATCGGGCAACGAATAAGGGAAGAAACTGATGATTTTATCAGTCACCTTCAGCCTGTTCTCCGAAACGGCAAGACCAACCGCCGTTGCTGTAAATGTTTTACTGGCCGAAAACATGATGTGCTTATAATCAGGCCCGTAAGGTTTCCACCAGCCTTCGGCAATAATTTTTCCATGCCGAAGCATCATAAAACTATGATTTTCAAGGCCACTTGTATCCGCAGCATTTATAAAATCAATAATTCCTGCTGAAGAAACGCCTTCCACTTCCGGAGTGCTTCGCGGAAGCTTACTGACTTCCTGAGCTAAAACAACTGGCTGCAAGCTTATCAGGCAAGCAATTACCAGTACGATCAGATATAATTTTTTCATGTTGATTTGGTTTTGTTGGATATTAGGTTTATGTCTGTAAAAATGATTGTTCGTTCAAAATTTAAATAGCTGATATCGTGACGATTCCATTGATTTATAGTAATTTATAAACTCCGATAATTACATAGGGTTCTTCACCGGGTTTTAGCTGAGGAATTGTAAGCGTTCCCAGGAAAATGGCATGGTTCAGATAGTCGTATTTGCTGTCGGTTGGAGCTTCCAAATCGATAACCGATTTCACATAAAAACCACCTTCCTCATCCTTGGCAGGAACGTGCATCAATGCATGATTAATTACCTGAATTACAATACCATCATCGGTTTTTAACAAGTAGCGTGCATTCAGCTCGGTATCGCCATCGGGACGAACCAATTGCCAGTCTTCGCCACCAGGCAATACTTCACCTTTGATTTTCGGACCGCTAAATGTTCCGCCGGTTATTGGGATAACTCTTCTGACTCCGCGCTTGCTTTCGCCCACGTTGATCATGTTCGCAATTTTCACTTTTGCTTCCCACATCAACTCGGTTTTGAAATCCTTGTATTGCCCCGCCACTTTTTCGGAATTTGTATTTTGGGCTGAAACACCATACGAAGCAAAAACGATAAACGCTAACAGAACAGCCGATATCCAGTATCTTATCTTCATTTTTTTGAAGTGAATTTGTACAGTAATACGTCATTTCTACTTTGCCCAAGCTTCACCTTCCGGTGTCCTTCTCCATTCGAAATAGCGATCCAGAACTTTCAGCGATTCGGCACTTGGCACCGATCCTACGAAAGGTTTCTGGCTGAAATACATCACCTTCGAACTGGCTTCGCTGAAAGCAGGCCATTCAGGAACTCCATTCCCGTTTGGATTGCCAAACTTGGCGAAGTTGGTCCAGTAGGTTGACATGGCCTCTGAAATCTCCAGATCAGACTTTGTTGTTTCAGGATTTTTGGTATCCAAATGCTGGAAAACGTACGAAACATCCTGCGCATGTGGTGAACCGTAGCCATACTTAGGAGAATCTTTCGGATAGTCGGGGTGCTGATCGAAATAATAGTAGTAAACCTTCGATTTTCCGGTTTTGGACTGAAGATTTGCCCAAGCCCAGGTTTGCCAGCCAAATGCGGCGTCGCGAGCCAAATCGCGAGCAGTCTTCGGAACCGAATTTGTACCGGCCGGATAAGCCTTGATCAGCTCGTCGGCGAATTTACCGTAGCGCGCTTTTACACCGGCAATGTATTCTTCAGGAGTGTTCTCCCGCGAAAAACTGGCGCCTTCATCGGAATTATAGCCAATAAGAACAGGGATATCGTTGTATTTGCCTGCTTCATAAAGTCGGTGCTGATCGTCAGGAATCACGTATCCATCGGTGATTGGCCAGCCACCGGGCATTCCAAAACCGGAAGGTACTTTATCTGCCTCAATTTTTCGGAGGTCGGCAATCGACGATACGCCTGCTTTTTGCATATACGTTTTGCCGCTTTCTTCGGCCTGTTTCAGCGTTTTCATGTTCTCGCCCGGAAAAGTTGTTGGACGGGTAGGACCGAACGAGCCACCACTTTGCGAAATAGCACCACTGAATAAGCCTTTTGCCAGCGGCGAAGCGCACAACATGCTCACAGAAATGGCTCCGGCCGACTCGCCGAAAATGGTTACCTTGGATGGATCGCCACCAAATGCAGCGATGTTCTTTTGTATCCATTTCAGCCCTGCTATCTGGTCGAGAATTCCGTAATTTCCTGAAACATGATTGGGGCTTTCGGCGCTTAATTCAGGGTGAGCCAAAAATCCGAACTGATTGACCCGGTATGCAATACTAACCAGAATAACACCTTTTTTTGCCAGTTTTTCACCACCGATCCACGGATCGGAAGTATAGCCACCGGCAAATCCTCCGCCATAAATATAAACCATGACAGGTATTTTGTCGCTGGCCGATTTTGCTGGCGTCCAAACGTTCAGGTACAAACAATCTTCACTTTTTCCTGAAGGCGGGTTGCCTCCCTGCATTGGCGCCGGAGCAAATTTTGTTGCCTGTCGCACACCGTCCCATTTTGCCGGAGCTTGTGGCGCTTTCCAACGCAAATCGCCAACCGGCGGCGCTGCAAAAGGTATTCCTTTGTAAACGGTCAACCCGTCTTCAAAAGTTCCTTGCACTAATCCTTCCTGAACTTTTACAGGTGAAAGCTGCTGCGCAAAACTTTGCACAGCAACAAACACCATTAACATTGAAACTAAACCAACTATTTTTTTCATTGATAGATTGCTTATTTAAATAACCGTTGTGAAAACTCGTTAAGACCTCTGCGCCAGGTCAGCCATTCGTGGGCAGTTTCAGGCGACTCGTAGTAGATGTATTTAATTCCCTGTTTATCCATCATTTTGCGAAATGCACCCACCGAACCAGGAAATGGTTTGGGCTCTTTGGTTCCCAGACCGAGCCAGAAAACTTTAAGCTGTTTGTTGAGAGTAGCTCCATCCTTAAATTTCCCGTCGAGAAAAGTTGCCGGATCAATTTCGTCGGAACTTGGGTAATTGGATGTTCCGCTAAAACCGCCATACGAAGCAAACTTGTCGAGGTTGTTCATGATGATACGCATGGTTTGGTTGGCACCCATCGATAGGCCGGCAATGGCGCGATGCTCGCGATCAGCCCTGGTTCTGAATTTGGCATCAATTATCGGGATGATTTCGTTGATCATCACCTCTTCAAAAACAGATGCCGGACGAGCATTTGGTTCTCCACTTTGTGGTTTATAGGCATATCCGTTGTCCATCACAATAATCATTGGGACGGCTTTCCCGGCAGCAATCAGGTTATCCAATATCAGGTTTGCTTTTCCCTGCGACGCCCATCCTGTTTCGTCTTCAAAACTTCCATGCTGCAAGTAAAGCACCGGGTAGCGGGTCTTGGTATCTTTCTCATAACCGGCAGGCGTGTACACAAAGCAACGACGGAACGAATTGGTAATTTTAGAGAAATAGGTATTCTCGCTCACCAAGCCGTGAGGAACATCTTTCAGTGCAAAAAACGCCTGATCCGTGGACGGAATTTCAATACCGCTTCCCCATCGGCCTGCTCCGTAGAAATATTTGGTTCCCGGATCAGGTACAGAAGCGCCATCAATATTCAGCTGATAATAGTGAAAACCTTCGTCCTGAGGAGCCGACTCGCCGGTCCAAACACCTTTTTCATCCTTCACCATGTCGTATTTAACTCCGCCAAGATCGAGCTGTACTTTTAGCGCTTCAGGAGCAGAAATACTGGCACGAACACGCCGTTCTGAATTAACCTGAGGAAATTGTTTCCCCTGCTGGTTGACAGATGATGGTTTGAAGTCCTCAACTGCTTTAGTCTGGTTTGACTGAGCTATGCAGATTCCTTGTGAAAGCAAGGCTATGAATGAAATCAGTAAAATTCTTTTCTTCATTGGATTTTCGGTTAATCTTTAAACAGAAGCGGGGCCAATTCTTTCAGGCTGCGGCGCCAGGTCAAAAATTCGTGTGCTGTTTTATCCGAAACATACGACACGGCATTAAAACCGGCTGTTTTCATATCTTCAATCGATTTCTTCACGCCATCCGGATTTTCGCGGCTTCCACAGCTTGTGAAAATCAGTTTCACTTTCGACTTGTCTTTAATTTCTTCGGGTTTATAAATTCCACCGCTTAAAAGCGCGTAATGCGAGAAAACTTCAGGCTTGTTTAGTGTAATGGTATGGGTTTCCATGCCGCCCATCGAAAGTCCGGCCATGGCGCGGTGCGGCTGATCGGCTATTGTATTGAAATGGGCATCGACATACGGAATCAACTCATCAACAAGTACTGTTTGAAAATTTTCAATTTTGAACTCGTTCATATGTCCCCACCGAACCTCATTGGTCATTCCGTACGTCATCACAATAATGAAAGGTTTGATTTTTCCTTCAGCAATCAGGTTGTCCATAATCAGATTGGCGTGGCCCTGATTCGACCATGCTGTTTCATCCTCGCCCCAGCCGTGTTGCAGGTAGAGCACCGGGTAGCGGTTACTTTTGTCGCTTCCATAACCCGGAGGTGTGTAAACAAAAGCCCTGCGCGAAGTTTTGGTACTTGGCGACGGAAACAAAATTTGCTGTACATTGCCGTGAGGAACATCCTTCAACGCATAGAAATCCTGATCGTGAGCAGGTATTTCAATGCCGCTTTCCCAACGAACAGAGCCATAATAATTACATGCTCCCGGATCGTTGAAAACACCGCCATCGATGGTTACGTGGTAGTAATGAAACCCTTCGTCCATTGGACCTGCGGTAGTTCCTGTCCAAAAACCATCATCGCCCTTGGTGAGCGGAGTGCCGCCTTTGGCACCGCCCAATCCCAAACTCACCACCACACTTTGTGCCTGTGGTGCTTCTATTCTAAAACGGGCATAACCTTGTGAGTTCACCTGCGGATATTCTTTACCCGGTTGATTCAGAGTTGAAGGTTTGAAATCATCAGTAATTGTTGGTTGACTTGTTTGTGCAAAGCACTGCAAACCTAAAATGCTCAAGAATAAGAGCAGAATTATTGAATATTTTTTCATGTGTGTGGGTTTATTTGGTGAATAAAAGTGGTGCAAATTCGTGCAGGCTGCGTCTCCAGCTTTGCCATTCGTGAGCCGTTTGCGGAGAGACATAAAAATGGGTATTCAAGCCTGCTTCCTTCAATTTATCCTGATTTTCTTTTGGATTTCCGCCAAAGCCTGCTCTGGGATTTTCCAACTCGCGACTTCCGTAGCTCACAAAAACCAGTTTGTTTTTTTCTTTAAATGCAGGAGCATTTGCCAGGTCTTCCATCGTGATGCTGCCACCGCTGAAAATGCCAACATGCGAAAATACTTCAGGATGAGCAAGGGTAATCACGCGGGTTTGCATGCCTCCCATCGAAAGTCCGGCCATGGCGCGGTGTTCCTGATCAGCAATTGTACGGTAATTGGCATCAATCATCGGAACGATGTCTTCGAGCAAGGTTTTCATAAAACCATCGGCCCATCCTTTGGGTGGCCAGGTACCGGCACTGCGATCAGCAGGGCGTGGGCCTGTCATCGCCCAGGTGCCGTTGTCCATCACAATAATAAATGACTTGGCTTTTCCTTCAGCAATCAGGTTATCCATGATGAGGTTGGCATGACCCTGACTCGCCCAGCCGGTTTCGTTTTCGCCACCGCCATGTTGCAGGTATAAAACCGGGTAGCGTTTGTTGGTATCTTTGTCGTAACCAGGAGGTGTGTAAATGAAACAGCGACGCATCGCATTGTTACTTTTCGAAAAATAAGGCAACTCGATGACCTGTCCATGCGGAACATTTTTCACCGCATAGAAATCCTGATCTTTCGCCGGAATTTCGATACCGCTTCCCCAGCGACTGGCTCCAAAAAAATACAAACTGCCAGGATCGGGCACTGCTGCTCCATCAACCCACAACTGGTAGTAATGAAAACCTTCGTCCTGTGGAGCTGATTCGCCCGTCCAAACGCCCTTTTCATCTTTAACCAGATCGTATTTCACGGCACTGATGTCGAGCTGAACTTTGTGCGCTTCAGGGGCTGAAATCTGAACCCGAACGCGGCCTTCAGAATTTACCTGAGGAAATTCTTTCCCAGGCTGATTAACCGACGAAGGCTTAAAATCTTCAACAACTTTTGCCGGAGACTGTGCCAAACAGTATCCTCCGCTCATCGCCACTACCAACAGGAAGGCAGCAATATTTTTTCCAATTTTCATAATTCGAGATTTATTTAGGTTAATGTTTTGTTACGGATTGAATCTTTTACCCAACACCAGCTTATCACCTGAATCGTCCACTTCCCAGAGTTGCGGTTTGCGGGGTCCGTCGCCTTCGGCATGATGGATACTCAGCAAAAGTTTTCCGTCAAATGTCCGGAATAGCATACCATGACCGGTATTGTCGTCAATAAATGGTTTTTCTTCCTGAATCCATGGGCCGTCGATGGTGCCCGACTGCGAGTAAGCCACACATTCAAGGTAACGCTTTGCTCCCCACGAAGCCCACAACATACCCAGTTTTCCGGTTTTCGTGCGGAATAACTGAGGACCATCGGTAACCCAGCCCGGAATTTTAAGGCCGTAAGTCATTTCGCCGTTGCCAACCATTTCGAGCGGGCAAGGTGATTCGGTTGCCCGAAAAAGCATCACTGGTTCACTGATCGTTTTGCTTAGGTCGGGCGAAAGTTTCACGTATTCCATGGTTCCGTCGAAAGTCTGCATCCATTCATTGACGAAAACCATATAAGGCTGACCATTTTCAACATAAATAGTCCCGTCAATAATATCCAGGTGATGAGGCAGATAATCGTAATTCGGATCAGGATTTTTTAGTTTGAAAGGTCCTTCAGCCTTATCCGATTCTAAAATCATGGTTTGATGACGGTAAACATTGTACCGGCGCGGAACCACATCGACCAGCTCTTTCCGGTCGCCAAAAGTTGCCGCGTAATAGTATTTGCCATTCACTTTATGAATTTCGGCAGCCGCCACAAAGTTGATTCCTTCCATCCAGGTTCCACGGGTATCGTAGGCGCCATAAGGACCGGTCCAGTTTTTCAGGTCGGTACTTTTATAAATACAGCCTCCGCTGCTGGTCAGGTAATAAGTTTTTGTTGCGTCGTCGGCCAGAATATACGGGTCGCTCATGCTCAGCTCATCCAATGTTTTGGTTGTAATCTCACGTTGTTCGGTTACACTTGCACTAACTCTGGGAATCATCGGCGGAGGTGTAGTTGCTCCCGGTTTAGCGGGTTGCGGCATACCAAAACCTTTCGATCCTGGAGGTGCCGGAATGGTCACTGTGGGGATAAGTTGCTTTTTTGCTTCAGTTTGAGCATTCGCATTGAATGCCAGCATTGCCCCAGCCGCAATTAAAGTAACGATTGCTGAAAATCGAATATTTATTTTCATAATTATTTAGACTAATTTAAGTTGAATGAGTTTAATCCCAAACAGTGATTTAATAACCCAATATCGAAAGCATCTTTTCGGCATAACGTTTCCCCAATTCGCGGTAACCGGCAGCGCTGAAATGCAGATTATCAGGGCCATCAACACAACCTGCTGAAGAAATGACATACGAATTAGGCAGTGTTTGTGGAAGTGTGGCTATGATGGCATTCATACCGGCGCAAACGCCTTGCTGATCAGCATTCACGGTTTCGCCAGCAAGCAACGGCACATTTTTAGGTTCGAGGTTTAAGTCTTTCATCAGGTTATCGTAAACGCCTTTCACCTTTCGGGTCCAAAGGCTGTCGTTCGGATTCGATTCGCCCTGATGCAGCAAAATGCCTTTGATAACGCCATCCTTCTGATCCAGTTTAGCCATTTCAACCAGGCGTCCATAAGGATTTCCGTCGTATTCATTAATCATGCCTTTCATCCAAACCGGTGCAGTTTCAGTGTAAGAAGCATAATTGTCTTTATCGAAAAGTTCAATCTTACAGCCACCAATGGCCACCACAATCACCCCCACTTTTACTTTCTCCGGAAGATTGGCAACCATCGTTCTTCCCGAAGTAATCAGCAGGGCCTAAATTGGTTTTGCAGCGGCACAAAGGCGGTATTGCCGGATACCAACTGCCCATTTTACGGCCAAGGTTTTCGCAATTAACAGCTTCCATAACCTGAAAGCGCGGATTGACGGTTGAATCCTGAAGCTCGGCACGTGCAGCGCCTTCCATGTTCGACTGACCAATACAGAGATAAATATGAAAATTGGGATCTTGTGAGAAAGCGTTTAGGCTTGCAGTAAGAATTCCAATCAATGCGATTATTCCAAGTTTAAATTTCATTGCAGTTAATTTGTTCTAAATTTTAAATGAGTAACAGAATCAACTTAATGTCTTTTTTTTAACAACTCACCCCAAGACCGCCTGCGGTCTTCCCCCCTCTCTTCAGGAAGAGAGGGGCAAAGCATCGAAGATGCGAAGGGGTGAGTCAAAATATTCGTCTTTTGAAAAAAAAATGTGACATCTTTTTATTCTATTAGCTTCCTTTTCAGGATTATTTTTCACTAAACTGCCACCAGTCGAAGTTGAATAATTTTCCCTCGCCGCCGATGAATTTCAGATACAGATCCTGAACACCAGTTATCTTATTCACCTTGCAACTGATGGTTTTCCAAGTTTGCGCATCGCCGGTTGAAGTAACCTGACAGGTTCCGATTAACGTTCCCGAAGGATCGCCAACACGAAGTTCGATTTGGCCTTTACCAGCGGTACCGGCAACACTGGCCATGAATTTCTGTGCCCCTTTCTGGCCAAAATCAACTCCTCTGACTTTGATCCAGTCGCCGTTTTCGATGTTGCAAACATCCATTCCTCCCCGGATTTACATATTTCAGTATAAATACCCGACTGTGCATTTCATGGTTTCAGCTTCCCACGCGATCAAACGGATTCAGGAAAGCCAATTGGGCCACGCCGTCAACGGTATTTTTCATGGTGTCGATGGTGCCATCGGCAAGGTGTTTGAACTGATCGATACACAAATTGCGTTTGTACACCGGTGGAATATTGGCCTGCTTTGCAACCACGCGGTTATGGTACGCCTGATACCACTTCGCCATTCAGTTTAAAAATTGCCTGGTGGTTGTTGTTGTCGTTAAGCGGAGGTTGTTTCGAAACCGCTCCTCCGTAGGTAAATCCCGATGTTGGGCTGGTACTTTTCATGTAATCGATGCGCATCTTGGGCACGCGGATTCGCCGAATAGGAGAAATAATAGATTCCGTTGTTTTTGTGCATCCACGACGCCTCGAAAAAATTTTGTGCTTTCAAATGAATGGCCGGGCCGTCAACGCTGATCATGTCGCGGTTCAGTTTGATCACCCGAACATTGTCGTCGCCATTTCCGCCGAAATACATGTAGGCTTGTCCGTCATCGTCGATGAAAGTCATCGGATCGAAAAGCCACATGTGTTCGGCAGGCATAACGCCCGGAGTGCTGGTTTCAATCAGTGGTTTTCCAAGTGGATCAACAAATGGTCCCAGTGGATTATCGGCAACAGCAACGCCAATTTCCGTTTCCGCTGTTACCAAAATAAAGGAAAAACTTCCCATCAGCGCTCAAACAGGCGAAGGAGCCCAGCTAAAAGATGCCCAGAGAGCAATTCTTCGGAACCGAGAACACAATACCGTGGTCGGTCCAGTTTTTTAAATCGCTGCTCGACACGCAAACAATCGACTTCATTTGATAACCCGACTTATCGTCGCACCGGATTTTCATCGTCGTTGGAGCAGTAGAGGTAAACCCGTCCTTTATAAACCAATGAACCGGGGTCGGCCAAATGACGATGCGAAACAATTGGGTAATCGGCTTTAGTCCATTGACTAAAGCCCATGCATGCAATAAAAAGTAATATTGAAATCTGTTTTTTGATGTTCATGGCTTAAACATTTTTTATAATAGTTTGATTTTTAGTGATTTTAAATCTTTTATGTCCGAACTGGTTCCGTAAAAGCACCTCGTATTCGCCAGGGGTTACGGCCCATTTTGTGCTGACTGCGATCGTAGAATTCGAATGAAGATGGCGCCAATTCGATGGTAACCGGAGTGGTTTTACCTGCTTTTACATCAACCCGTTTAAAGCCGCGCAGGGTTTTGCTTGGACCATCGGTATCATTCACTTTCTTCACATAAACCTGAAGAATTTCGGTTCCGTCGCGCTTGCCGGTATTTGAAACTGGGATGGTCAATTCAACCGTTTCGTTATTCCTGATTTCAGTTTTGCAAGGCTGTGCATCGCCAATCGCAAAAGTTGTATAGCTCAGTGCCATAACCGAATGGGAAAAGTGCATCGTTCATTAAACCGGTACGTGCGGCCTTTCATCGAATAGTCTTCAAAATCTTTCAGTTGATCGGAACTTTTGTAGAAAGTGATGGGTAATTTTCCTGAAGGATTATAATCGCCGAAAAGCACATCGGCAACCGCCAGACCGCCAGATTCGCCAGGATACCAGGCTTGCAGAATGGCGTCACAGGTTTCGGTTTCAGGAGTAAAAGCAATGGCCGAGCCTGAACAGTTCACAAAAATCACTTTTTTGCCAGCTTGTTTCAGGGCTTTCAGGCAGTTGCGCTGAACGGCAGGCAATTCAATATCGGTGCGGTCTCCACCCTTGAATCCGGGATAATTAACCGGCATTTCTTCGCCTTCAAGCACGGTAGAAAGTCCGCCAACAAACACAACCACATCGGTGCCTTTCAGCTTACTGATCAAATCGGTGTAGTCCACATTTACTTCCTTACCAAAATTGAATTCGATGTTGGCTTCCCAGTTGTTCAATTGGGCAAAACGCATTTCAAATTTGTATTTTTTCCCCAGCCTCAACCTGGTAAGGAATCCGCGAAATCAGGGTTCTCCAGTTGTTAAATTTCCGTACCGATTCGCCATTCACGAACAGTTCAAAATAACCGGTAGCTCCGCATTTGAACACAATTTCCTCTGTTGTTGGCGCTTCGAATTCGGTTTCGTATTTGGCCGAAAAACCTTCAAGTTTCACTCCGGAAGCAAATTCATGCTGGCCGGCTGTTGTTAATTTGATCGGGTCGATAATTTGCGTTGTGGCAACCACATTTCCGGTAAAATCGGGAGTGTTCCAGTAGGTGGCTTTGAATCCTTTTTTGCCATCCACCGAGCAATTCGCAAAATAGCTTTGGGTCACTTTGTCCTCGACCAAATCGCAACCCTTGTCGTAGATTATGTTTTTAGCCGAAAGCTTGGAAGTTAATGCCATCGAGAAATGGTGATGGTGCTGAATGGCGTTCCGTTGTAATTTCCCCACAGCATGGGTTTATCGTTGGCATTGGGCCCAACAACCGCAAATTTTACCCGATTTTTTCAGGGGCAAAACATTGTTTTTATTCTGAAGCAAAGTCATCGATTCGCGTGCCATATCCAGCGCCAGTTTCCGATGTGCTTTCGTTATTCACCACTGACATTGGAATTTTTGTGTAAGGTACAATGGCATCGTCGTCCATCTCGCCTAAATCGAAACGGCCAACCATCACGCGCATCACATGCCGGTTGATTTCATCTTCGGTAATCAAACCTTTGGCGACAGCTTCAGGCAATTGTTTTTATAATTGTGGTCAATCCACTGGCATTCCACATCAGTTCCGGCCCAAACTCCCTTCGATGCAGCATGAACTGCATCTGACGAAACTTTATGGCTGGTATAAAAATCGCCTATTGCGCCGCAATCTGAAACAACCAAATATTTAAAACCCCATTGTTCGCGTAGAATCCGCTGCAAAAGCGGAGAATTGCCACAGCAAGGTTCGTCGTCCAAACGCTGGTAGGCGCACATCACCTCGCGAACATCAGCTTGCTGAACCAGTGATTTGAAAGCAGGAAGATAGGTTTCATTCAAATCGCGAGGATCTACATTATTAAGGTTGAGCTGATGGCGACTCCATTCTGGTCCTGAATGTACCGCGTAATGTTTGGCACAGGCCAGCAATTTACGGTATTTCGCATCGGCCGGGCCTTGCAAGCCTTTCACCACCTGAACACCCATACGCGATGTCAGGTAAGGATCTTCGCCATAAGTTTCCTGTCCCCTTCCCCAGCGCGGATCACGAAAAATATTGACATTGGGTGTCCAACCCGACAGGCTCAGAAAACGCTTGTTCTCCTGACCTTTTTGCCACTGCTTCATTATATTTGGCGCGGTTTCGTCAGAAACAGCATCGAAAATGTGGTAAACCAGTGTATCATCGAACGAAGCAGCCATGCCGACTGGTTCGGGAAAGACAGTCACATTCCCATTGTTGGCCAAACCGTGAAGAGCCTCGCTCACCAGTTAAATTTTTTAATGCCACAGACAGCGGGATGGCATCCGAGATGTCGCACATCAGGATGGCTTTTTCTTCCAGCGTCAGGCGCGATATTAAATCTTTTGCCCGCTCTTCAGAACTCAATTTGGGGTTTTGATAAGGATATTGCTGTGCCCAAAGGCTAACTGTTACCCAAAACAGCAGCAATAAACAAGACATATTTTTTTCATAACGATAGTTTATTTGATTTCAATAAATTCAGGTTCAAAAGGTGATAGCTTGAAATTGCCAGTATAATCCTTGTCAAAAAGAATACTGCGGGAGTTTCCTTTTACCGAATCTCTTTCGGTTCGCCGCTGACATTCAGGTACAGGAAATGGGTTTTATCGATTTGTCGCGCCATCACTCCTGAAGGCACTTCAGGTCCTTTTTGATGCCCAGTTCTTCAATCAGTTCATCAAGCAAAGGATTCAGTACCGTCGCCGTTTGCCGGAAGTCCAACATAAATTGCCCTGCCTTTGCCATATTTGTTCACGGTCATGATCGCATAATCCTTGTCGAGGCTGGGTTAAACTACCAATAAACTTCAGCTCCTTTCGGTTCAACGATATCAAATCGTGCCGATTCGGTATTAATCGCTTTTCCTTTGTAAGTAAATTCTAGTTTTTTTGCCTTTGTATGATTTTCGCGACACTTCATTCATCATTTCAGTTTCTTCGTAACTTCCTACCCGTATGCCAAATACATCGCTTAAGCGACCAGGTCGTGTGGTGGCAAAAACTTGACCTGATTCGTCAAACTATGGCCGAATTACTAGTCATAAATAACCGTTCCGCCGTTTTTCACATAGTCACGGATTTTACTTGCTGTTGCCTCATCCATCACTGCCACTCCGGGGACAAACAGGATTTTGTAATTCAATGCGCTTCTGCTGATTTCAACGATCCGGGCATCCATGTTTCGGTAATAGAACAGATCGAAACAGGCTTGCAACTGATTGTCGTGCTGTTCTGGAAAATAGCTGCTTGCTATCTGGCTGGGGAACGAGAATGCCAAACCAACTTCAGCCTGAAGCTGACACGGAAAGAATTTTTCAATCTTTTTAAATTCAGAAGCTATCTTCTTGTATTCATCGTATTTTCGATTTGGAATACCGTCCCAATCAAGCAAACCTTCAGATATTGTTCCTCGCCAGAGTGCATGCTTTGCCAGGTCCAGCCGCAAACCATCTGGTTTCCATAGAATAAAGTTGAGTAAGCCTGTTTCCGGATGGCATTTGGAACGGCGGTCATGGTGGTAAATTCGCTGCACCAGAAAGGATTGGTGCTCTCGAACTGAATCCGGGAAATTCCAAACAAGGCATTCATCACACCCCAGTTGGTGGCTAGCGTTGTGCCAGGATAGAAGCCGCAACCTTCGCGTGTCATCTTTCCGGAGTAGGCAATTTGCGAATAATCGAAATACTTGAGTGCGCTGTAATACCAGGCATTGGTATTGGTTAATGCTTTGGGCGCATTGATGTTCACTTTGTCGATCACTTTCAGGAGAAACTGGTTCACCTCATCAGAAACAAAGCGACGGAAATCAAGCATTCGTTCGGGCACATCGGTTGAATGGGTAGCCACCGGAAATCCAACTTCTTCAACTGATTCAGCTTCCGCGACCAGCGTTGAGTTGCCCAGGCTTTATTCAGGTTCTCGAGATTGGAATATTTCGCTTTTAACCATGCGATGAACCGCTGACGCGCCGTTTCGGAATACGAAATGCGGCCATCGCCCGATTCGTTGTCAATTCCGAAAGCCAGCAAAGCCGGATGATTGGCATATCGCGTCGAAATCGCGTCGGTAAACCGCAGGGCATAGTACTGGTAATTTGGGTCGCCGACATCCTCCATGTAGCGGTGGTTAGGATAAAGCACATCTCCGTTGGAATCAACTATGTCGATCGACGGAAAGTTATGGTGCAGCAGATGGGCGCCGGACGAATGGCAATATCTAAAATAACCTTGATTCCCGCTTTGTTCATTTCGTCCATAACCTTGTCGAACCATTCAAAATCGAACTTCCCCTCCGAAGGTTCGTAGCTGTCCCATGCCAGATGCCCCAGCCGGACACAGGTAAAACCGGCAGCTTTCATCAGCTCGATATCTTTTTTAATCTTCTCCGGATTTTTATCGTCGTGCGGATGGTAATTGGCTCCAACATACAGCACCTGCGAATTTCCATTCAAACCCGACAGAAGTAGAATGACGAGGCTGAGCGATATATATAGCAGTCTTTTACTCATTTCAATTCGATAATGCTTGTGCCTTTGGTTATGCCATTTTCATTGAAAGCATCGATGGTAAAATAATACTTCAGTTGAGCATTTAAACTGCGGATAGTTACCTGTTCGGTTCCAAGCACCTGGTAATTCTGGTAGAGTTTATCTTTGCTGGTTCCGTAGCGGATGTTGTAACCCACAGCTCCCGGGATTTTTGGCCAGCTTACTGTCCACCACACAGCGGTCGGTTTCCGAACGTTTCAGGTTTAAATTCTTCACTTCGGAAGGTGCTTTGCCACCGCCATTTCCGAAAACACGTAACCTGCCAAAGCAAAAGTGCCATCAGCCATGTGGTAATTGGTCAATTTGATGTATCGGGCTTTTATTGGTTTGGCCAACTCGATGTAATCGTGCGGAACATCGGTTTTGCTCTGAGTTTTATCGGCCATCGCTTTCCAGGTTTTGCCATCGCTTGAATATTCCAGAAGGTACTGGTAATAGATATTAGGCTGACGGCCCATGATTTTGGTTTCATTCTCGGCATAGTTAATTTGGATGGCATTCACCGTACATTCCTTCTGCAAATCCATGCTGATCCACTCGCCTTTATTTCCGGTTTTTGCGCTCCAGAACGTGCGAATTTCCTCATCGGCGGCGTACTTTTTTGGGTGATCGGCTAACTCCGAAGAAACCTCAACCGGTTTGTTGTACGAAAGCAACATCCAGTTGGGAAACAATTCTTCCGGTCCTGAAATTTTCTTTGTTGGCATTTTAAACGGAAAATCGCCAAACCCAGTGTAGGTATACATCTCTCCATCTTTATCAAAGAATGTCAGGAATAGGCCCAATCGGCGCTCGAACATGTGTTTCACCGAAATGGACATCGTAGCTACGTGCCAGTAGTTTCCGTACTTATCCTGAAAAGTGCTACTGTGGCCTGCACCAGCGATAAAACCTTCGGGTTTATACGAAAATGGGTTGTGAGCAGCCAGCTTAAATGGCCCAAGCGGCTGGTCTGAAACATAAACACCATCGCTATAGCTCTTGTATTCGGTTCCGGGACCGGCATATTGCAGGTAGTATTTGCCGTCGTGTTTGGTCATCCAGGCACCTTCAATCCAGGGGATCGTTACCCACCTCGTTGTAATTGCCCGATCGTTCCCAACCATGATTTTTCTTATCGCCATAGATCACAGCAACTGGTTTTCCAATCGGATTCAGCGTTTTGGTGTCCAGTTCAACCACCTGAATTGGATTTACGTTGGAGCAGCCGTAATAGAAATACAAACGGCCATCATCGTCAACAAACAAATCGGGGTCGGTCATCCCAATCGGGAAAGCAGCATTAGCTACTTCCCATTTCCCTGATTTGGGATCGGCGGTTTTATAAATAGTCAGCGGCGGATCGTTCTTCGAAGCCATGAAATACAACTCGCCCTTCATTTCAACGGCGGTTGGGGCATAGTCTTCAATTGGCAAGTCTTTGGTCGTAATTAAATCCCAGTTGATCAGGTCGGTTGAATGAAAATATCCTCCGGATTTGGATGCAAAAAGGTAGTATTCGCCTTTAAAAGTAACCATGGTCGGGTCGGCAGCTTCACGCCGCGATGGTACATCGAGACAAAACCGGTAACTCAGGTTTATGGGATTGCAAATGGTGGTTTGTGTTTGCTTGCTCTGAGCATTGACTCCAAGCGTACAAGTCATCAGGGCAAGGGCTACTAATGTTTTGGTTAGGTTTTTCATCGTTGGCTTTATTTAAATAACAGTTGTGCAAAATTGTACAGGTTGTTCCTCCATACCGGCCATGAGTGGCCTCCGGGGTATTCGCTGTATTTATAGTTGATTTTCATTTCATCAAACTTCGTCAGCATAATCTGGCAGTTTGGCCAGGCGATATCCTCCTTACCTCCCTGCGAAATCCAAAATTGCTTCAAATCGCTGTTAATCTTTTCTGAATTGGCTTTCATGAATTCGTATTCCGGACCTGAAAGCGCCGGTTGGTTAGCCCACCAACCCGAACTGAATACACCCAGGTAAGCAAACAGTTCGGTATTTTTAACCCCGGCGTGAAGCGTTTGCAAGCCGCCCATCGATAAACCGGCAAGGGCACGGCATCTTGCATCGGTTTTTACCCTGAAGTTTTTTTCGACAAACGGAATGACGCAATCTTTCAGCTCTTTTTCAAACAAATTCAAAGCCTCTTCGCCAAAACCTTTGGAAGGCATATTTCCGTCGACCATAACGACAACCATCGGAACGGCTTTCTTTTCAGCAATCAGGTTATCGATGATCAAATCGGACTTTCCCTGAGTCGCCCAGCCACGCTGATCTTCGCCACCACCATGCAAAATATAAAGAACCGGATATTTTTCGGTGGAATTCTGGTCGTATCCCGGAGGTGTGTACATGTAAAAATTGCGCCATGCATTCAATACATTGGAATAATAACGTTTGATGCGGATATCACCATGAGGCACATTTCTGATTTCGTAATAGCTGTCGCCTTTAAACGGGACTTCGAAACCGCTGGCCATGCGCCCCATTCCGTAAAACGATTCGCTCGCTGGATCGGCAACGGCAACTCCATCGATAATCAGCGAGTAGTAATGAAAACCTTCGCTCAACGAATCGGTGGTAACCGTCCAAATTCCGTCCAAACTCTTTACCATATCGTATTTCTTGCCCAAATCGAGCTGCACTTTTTTTGCTTCAGGAACTCTTATACTGAAGAAAGCGCAGCCATCAGGTAAAATCTGCGGATATTTTGCTGAACGGATGTTGGTTTCAGCCGGACGGCCAAGGTTGCTGATCTGACTGAAAGAAGCAACATCAACCGGTTTGAAGATAAGCTGCGAAAACATGTACAGCCCGTTCTTCCATATTTTGAAATCGTGGTAGCCATGATCGACATAGTAAATGTGCGGAACATTGTTCGCTTTTAGATAGTCGTGTGTACGTGCGCTGAACGGGATCAAACCGTCTTTATCGCCGCACGAGATCCAGAGCAGTTTCAGCAGTTCTTTGGCCTTTGCCGGATCGGGAAGCAGTTCCTCGGGTTTCTTTGTGTTTGGTGCTGACGAGAAACCGCCCACCCAGGCAAATTTATCGAGGTTTCCTAATCCAAAATTCAGCGACTGTCCCCCTCCCATCGACAAACCGGCAATGGCGCGGTGTTCGCGATCTTTTATCACCGAAAAATTCTTCTCGATGAATGGAATCAGGTCGGTAATTAAATCTTTCTCGAAGGTGGCAAATGCCTGAACCTTGTCGGGTGCCATGATATTTCCAACCGCCCGGTCGTCTTTCATCGCGCGGCCGTTTGGCAAAACCACAATCATGGGTTCCAGTTTATTTTCGGCATAAAGGTTATCCAAAATCACTTCAGGATGTCCATTTTTGAACCACTCCTTTTCGTCGCCACCAATACCATGCAACAGGTATAAAACCGGGTATTTTTTATCCTTCGAATAGCCGGGAGGTATATATATCAATGCCCGCCGATCGGCACCGACAGTCTTCGATTTGTAGGTAATTGTATCAATCTTACCATGCAGAATAGCTGTCTGAATAATATCGAATCCCAATGATGGATACTTCATGTCGGTTTGGGCGGACCCAAACAGGCAAAACATAAAAAAAACAGGAAATAAAAGTGTCTTTCGTTTCATTTTAGGTATAGTTCGTTTCAATATTGAAGTCGTGATTTGGCGCCGTTTTCACTATGATTTTCCAAACAAAAATACGTCTGAAGTGAGTCTGGTTATTATAAATTTGGCTATATGATTTCTAAGTTTAGATATAAAAGCTCATATACAGCGTTATTTTCCAACAAACAACAAGATGTATTTCAGCCATTTATAGCATTACCTCGGGGTTATAATCTGATATTTACCGCTTAAATGCATTAAACTAAATAAATACATCAACCCATCGTAATACGGATCGAAATATCCATCGCTGTAAGGTTCAAGTTTTGCATTCCAAAGGGCATGCACAAGTTCCATATTTTTATCGTTGTTCATAATCGACGTTGTTGCCGATGTTGCTACAAAACCTAAAGAGTGACGCAGTTTTTGAAACCCACCGGCCTGAAGAACAAAATCCGGTTTTGTGCCATCGGGGTTGTATTGATCAACAAACGTATCAAGCCCCTGCGATTTGAGAAACCCCTGAAGTCGTTCGGAATAATTTTCCTGCCAGCTTTTATCCTTGCAAAACCAAGCGTAGTCCATGGCAATATTCATAGGTACTCGCCACGAATCGTATCGAAATGCAGCAGGCATCCAGGGCGTTGGGTATGGTTTTCCGGAGAAGTCGGTATAGTCGGTTGTGAGACCAGTTTGTGCATGACAAGCACGGTGCAGAAAAACCCTCGAAGTATCAGCACAATCGCGGTAAAATTGTTCGTGCCCGTCTTTTGCATATTCGGCCCAAATTTCATAAAACGCCGGAAGATGATAAGAAGGATCGGTCCATTCATATCCTTTTCCTTCAGGCACAAACGAGATTTGTTTGTGTTCGGTATTAATCAGGTTATAGATATTTCCGGTTCCATCTTTTTTCCACATGGCATCCAGAATTCTGCGGGCTTCGGCATAGTAATTTATGCCCGAATTATTTCCCCAGCGGTTCGAAGCAAACAACAGACTGGTAACGTAATAAAGTTCGCCATCGGAAGCCGATCCTTCCGAGTTTTTTTTCATTGTTGCGGGGTTTATACTCCAGGCGAAATAGGCTTCTCGTGGTCCTTCCCGATGTTGCAGGTATTTTTTCGACCAACGCCATATACGGTCAAAGACATCTTTTTTGTCGAGCTGTATGGCAACCATCATTCCGTACGAAAGTCCTTCGGTGCGGGCATCGTGGTTTTTTATATCAGAAACATAAGCCATCGAATCACCCACTTCAAAATAAACACGGTTGGGTCCCTCAAAAAGGTCGGTGTATGCTTTTTCAACTTTCTTGTCTATTTCAGATTGTTTATACCCAGCTTCTTTAAATACATTTCGATAAACTCCTGAATAGAAAGCAGGTTTGTTTTTGTTTGGATTAGATTGAACTTGTGCTTCGATGGTAAGGCTTAAAGCAACAAATAAAAAAGGCAGTAACACAAAAAAGGTTGGTCGGGAAAGGTTTAGGTAATTCATTTTTTTTTATTGTTTTAATTCAGAAAATTCGCTCTAATCCTGATATCTATAAACGTATAGGTTAATTTTCTTTTCGATATTCAGAAAAAAAAGGCTGTCCGAAAAGATCTTTCAAAAACATCCGATTGCATCGAACATTCAAAAAATTTCAGTCTTTTCGGACAGCCAGAGCATATAATGATTTGACAATCTTATCGGGCTATAGACCTAGCTAATTGTCAATCATCACTATTTGTAAGCCTCATTTTGATCGCACAATTTGTTTTTCAACAACTCATCCGTTGGGATTGGCATATCCATCCTTTTGAGATTGAAATCAAAATTACGGTAAGTTTGCCATGCATCCTGAATTTTTGGGTCACTCATTGGATAACCTACTCCCTTTGGATAATTGGTTTTAATATGATCTTCAATGAACCCGGAACGAATCAAATCCGGAGCAAGACACCATTCAGCATTGAATTCCTTGCGACGTTCCTGACCCAAGGCTACCAACCATACCGGCGAAGAGAAACCCTTCGAAGATTTTAACGAAGTATAATAAGTCTTCGCATCTGGAACAGTTACCGTTTTCGTATTAAATGGAAGTGGATAAGTAGTAGGTTTCACTATATCAGTTGCTCCATTTCCAATAAAGAATTGAGCCATATTTTGATAATAAGGAAGGTAAGTAGCAGTTAAAGCAGCTTCTTTACCAACTTCCTGATTACCCCATGCACGGTCGCGAATTTGATTAATGTACCCCCAGGCAGTTGCATCATTTTCACCGTTCAAATGGAACAGACATTCTGCGTAATCTAATAAAACATTTGAATAACGTTTGTAATAAATCTGTTGAGGTGCCCATGGTGCCTGATAGTTTGCGCGGGTTGTACGGAAATATTTCAACGTCCAGATTGATGGAGCAGCTTCACCACCCATTGAGAAATGGTAATGTGTATTTAAAGAATCGCCAACAGAATATTTCACCTGGTTATATGGATTGTAACCATAGTTAGTGGCAGATTTCCAGGCAGGATCGATTTTTGTTACTTTACCGGTAACAGCCGAAGCTTCGCGACGTTTATCACCTGGTTCGTAACAACTCCACCATTCCCATGAAAGGTAAAGGGTACCCCATCCACCAACTGACGGAGGAGCGACAAAATGAACCATCCAGTTGTGAGCTTGAGATAGATTAGACCATTGATTCCATTGTGAACCTTCGTCAAGAACTTCTTCGAAAATACATTCTTTTGTCCAAACAGCTCCCGGATCAAACAAAGTGGTGAAAGAAGGATTTAATTCGTATTTACCGCTCTGAATTACTTGTTTTAAAGCTGCTGCTGCCAATGTGTAGTTCGCATTAGCTTGTTCAGGAACACGATAAGCTTTCCACATATAAGCCTCGCCAAGGTATGAAAGGGCAAAACCTTTAGTACAACGTCCATACTGACCAGTCATTGGATCCCATTCCAGTTCATCTGCTGCTGCTTTTAGATCGGCAATAATGAAATCCCACATTTCAGTGTAATCTTTTGCACGGGCTTTTTCAGGAGTATTAATATAAGTTTCGCCAGTTGCAAGCATAGGTACACGACCGAAAGCTTTTGCAAGCCACATGTAGTAGAAAGCACGGATACATCTGGCCTGACCATCAAGTGACGTTTTTACACTAGCAGTAACTTTATCTGTCTTAGAAAGACCGGCAAGGAAATCGTTACAACGAGAGATTGCTGTATAGGCCTGTTTCCAACCGCCCAATAATTCCGGGCTACCTGGAGTCCAGTTTTGCGTGTTCCAGTCTTTATCCCATCCTGTTGCCTGGGTATCCATTGTTGGGTGTCCGCCAATAAATAAGTTTGGTTTGATACCCCAGTCGCCATCGATATCAGTCGGAAGCATCATGGTGTAACAGCCAACAAGACCAGCTTTAGCATCTTCGTCTGACTTAAACATTTGATCGGCGGCCAAAATCGAATAGTGGTCCACTTTCAAATAATCATTATTGCAGGAGTTCATTCCTAACAGCAATAACACACCAGCAAGAATATATACTGTTTTTGCTATTTTTTTCATAATATTAATCTATAATTAAGTGTAACAATTAGAACTGAATGTTCAAACCAAATGAAAATGTACGTGAGCTAGGGTAACGGCCTGTATCCAAACCGGTATAGAGTACACTTCCTTGACCTGCTTCAGGATCACCATATTTGTTGTAACTGGAGATGCAGAATAAGTTTTGAACAGAACCATAAATACGCACACTTTCAATGCTTAATGATTTCAACAGGTTCTTATCAAAATTATAACCAACCTGAACATTACTGATTTTCAAGAAATCACCATTTTTAATCCATGCGTCAGAACCACGCATGTTGTAATTCAAATCCAGGAATGATAATCTGGACATGGTGGTGCTATGATTTGTAGGAGTCCAGGCACTTTGTGCTACCTCATTTAAGATGTTAGGGGTAGTACCATTATCACTTGGGAACATGTTAGATAATGTCATTGCAGAGTAAGAATAGATTTTTGCTCCAAGGACACCATATGTATAAACTGAGAAATCCCAATTCTTATACGAAGCGTTTAAGGTCAATCCATAGTTTACCTTAGGGAAACCATTACCTAAGATGGTCATATCTTTATCACTAAGGTATCCGTCACCATCGATGTCTTTGTACTTAAAATCACCAGGAACTGTCTTTGATGCATTATTATATCCACCAGAGTGACCTTTAGCAATAGCAGCTGCGTTGACAGCATCTATTTCGGCCTGAGATTGGTAAATACCCTCTACCTGGTATCCGTAGAAAGAACCTACGGCATAGCCTTCACGGCAAATGGAGTGACCGTTCCAGTGCGTACCAGAAGTAGCTCCTACTGCAGCCTGATTGGAACCATCAGGACTCCCGTTAGCCCATGATGAGTTTTCGCTGAATAAATCAGCGCCCATTTTTACAACTTTGTTTTTTAAAGTTGAACCTGTTAATGAGGCACCAATATTCCAATCCTGATTAATCTGTTTCTTATAGTTCATGGAGAACTCAATACCTTTATTCTCAATTTCGCCGTAGTTGGTATATACCTGGGTATAACCTGATGAAGGACGTATTGATTGGTATAACAACAAATCTTTAGATTTCCGGACGAAATAATCTAATGTAAAGTTCAATGAATTTTTTAGCAATCCCAGATCGAGACCGATATTGCTTTGTTCATTGGTTTCCCATTTCAACCTTGGATCAGTTAATGTAGGTGCATAACCGGTAGCTAATTGCCTTGTAGTATTCATACCAGACTGACCATTCTGACCATAATAGAAATATTGAATTTTATTTGAAGTCAAAGCTGTAACTGATAAATCTGTTGGACCTCCTGAGTTACCTGTTTGACCCCAACCTAAGCGAAGCTTCAAATTACTGATGGCCGGAGTGTTTTTCATGAAATTTTCTTCCGAAATACGCCATGCTGCTGCTGCTGATGGGAAATTACCCCAACGGTTATCGGCACCAAAGTTAGATGAACCATCACGACGCATAGTTCCTGTTAAGATATAACGATCCTTCAACGAATATTGAATACGACCAAAATAAGATAATCCACGAGATTGAAGGTTGTAAGCGCCACTACCAGATCTTGCAGCTGGATCTTTAGTTAAACTGATATCACGAATGTTATCACCAGGGAAATCATTTCCAGCAGCATTACTCCAGTTTCCGAAGCCTTTGCTTACCGAATTACCGGCCATTACAGTCAAATTATGAATATCAGTCTTCCAGTTGTAAGTCAAATAGTTTTCAATAGCAATAGTGTTATAATTGCTATTGTTGATTCCTAAATAATACTTGGCATCGTAATTATACAACTTAACAAGAGTTCCGTCAGGAAAGTAACGTTGTTTGTTACCCCAAAAGTTATACCAATTGCCTGCGGTAAAATTATATGATGCGATTGATTTGAAAGTTAATCCTTTATATAGCTTAATATTGGCATATGCACTTAAAAGAACCTGGTTATTTTTGGTTATACCAGTATTTTCCATTTGTTCTGCATAAATGTTATTTCCCAGATTTGAATCGTTTGAACCTACATCACCTTGTTCAGGAGCACCGAATGTTCCGTTTGCGTTTCTGACCTGAGGACTTACTAACTTATTAGTCACTGGGTCGATATAATCCATAGTTGGAGCGGTGAATGCCCAGTCTCTGATAGAAGAAAGGTTACCGTTATTACCGAGAGTTCCATTACTACCTACTGATTCGGAATGAACGAAATTAATATCACTTCCGAGCTCCAGGAAATTAGTCACCTTGGTAACTACATTGGCACGAGCAGTCAAACGTTTGTAATTTGTGTTGATAACAATACCATCATTATTCAAGTAACTTAATGAAAAGCTGGACTGTGTCTTTTCAGTACCTCCTGAAGCCGAAAGGTTATATTGTTGTTTCAGGGAAACACGTGTCATTTCCTTTTGCCAGTCAATGTCATTTCTTTTACCGTCATATTGAGCAGAGAAAATTTGATTAGCTAAAACTCCACCATCGTTAGCGCGTGCTTGACGAATATTCGCAGCATACTGATCTGCATTACCAACATCCAATGTTGAGGACAAAGTCTGAACACCATAGTCTGCGGAGAAAGTAACATGAGTAGAACCTACATTACCTTTTTTAGTTGAAATCATGATAACACCATTAGCTCCGGCCGAACCATAAATAGCAGTAGCTGAAGCATCTTTTAAGATTTCAATGCTTGCAACATCACTTGGATTAAGAAAATTTGCATTATCGCCAACCTGCACACCATCCACTACATACAGAGGTTTAGCACTACCGTTAATAGTTGCAACCCCACGAATACGAATGGCTGCATTAGCATCAGGAGCACCATCTTGAGCTGTTACAATAACACCAGCAGCTGCACCTTGCAATCCTTGCAAAATGTTTGTTGGCGCTTTTTTCATCATTTCTTCTCTGTTAACCGAAACAACAGATCCGGAAATATCGCTCTTCTTTTGTGTACCATAACCAACCGCTACAACTTCCTCGATACCTATTGATTCCTCGATAAGTGTAACGTTGATGGTTGTTTTTCCGGCTACGGCAACATCTTGTGATTTCATCCCAACAAATGAGAACTGCAATGTTGCGTTTGAAGGAACTGAAAGAATATAGGTACCGTCGACACCTGTTATTGTTCCATTTGTAGTTCCTTTTACTACCACTGAAACACCTGGAAGTGAATTTCTGCCGGCATCAGTTACAGTACCATGTACTTTAATGGATTGCCCGAAACTCCAAAGTGACAATAGCAACATAGGTAGCATAACGAGAACTACCTGTAATAACTTGTTTTTTTTCATAAATTTAAAATTTTAGTTTAATTATAAGAAATTAAGTTAAAGGCAGTATCGGCGATTCTTTTCCGACCAAAGCCTGTTACTGGTTAACCAGACCTAATAAATACTTTTCCGTTTTTTATACATATTTTAGTTTGTTATTAATTTATATTTATTCATCATTCAACTCATTCATTGATATTTAAGTCCACGACATCTGCAATTGACAGATACGCATTACACTAAGATTCCAAATCGATATCTTCCATTCACTTTACCTAGAATCAGGATGTCGTTCTGTTCCGTTCTGGTATATAAACAATAAAAAAAGAAGAAGAATTGACAAATAATTGATTTAAGCGAAACTTTTAAACGGTGTATTTTCACAGAAGCATGTGATGCAATTGAACTCTCAAAAAGAAACAACTTGAGTAAAAAGCCAGACAACAGGCATTGAAAAATCCTTCTCATAGAAATTCAAGTTAGTTAGTAAATTTAGTGCTCAAACCGAAAATTCAGGGATGCTTCGGAGTAAATCCAGCCATTCCTGAAATTTTTTCACCTAGGTTAAAGTCAGCCATTTTTTATACGAGCCAAATTTTCACCCAAAGGTTATTACATATTGATATTTTGTATTTAATACAATATGTCGTTCAAAAATAGAAAATTTCTAATGGAAATTAATAAATTCCCTATTTATTTCAATAAATATTGTACGTAGAACAAAAAGCTACTATTGGTTTAGGAAAAGAAACGCCTACAAAAAGCGATTTAAATACAAAAAACGGAATAAAATTACATTTCTATATTCGATCTAACTTTAAGAACCCAACGTTCAAGTGATTATGAATACGATAATAAATTATTCCTTTTACTTAAAAGTCCTAAAAAAATTATTCTCATGGAAATTCAAGTTTGTAAGTAAATTTATTGGAGTAAAAGTAGGAGACGCCTCAGATGTACACTTTCAATAATAGATATTCGATTTTCAATTTTAGATAAATTATCACCTATGGATTTAGACACGGACACGCAATCACCTATATATCACTAAATATCAAAACAATAACAACAATTCACTGAATCAATATATGTAGAAATTACATGCCGATGCACATCGATCAGTTATCCGATTGAATGACAACTTCAGATGATTAATAATCCTGCTAATTTTTAAAAAGGGCCAAACTCTCTTAAATTTTCGAACAAATTGAATGAGCTAATAAAGAAATCGATTCAAATTCTGTCAATCTAATATTTCGGATGGCGATTTTCCAAAATGTTTCCTGAAAACAGTACTAAAATATCCTACGCTGGCAAATCCGCAAAGCTCGCTAACTTCAGTAACGGTGTATTTGCGCGACTGCAATAATTCAACAGAATGATTGAGCCTGATAGTTTTGATAAAATCGGTCGGCGATTGATCGGTAAGTGATTTAATTTTCTTGTAAAGTAATGAAGAACTAACGTTCATTGCCGAAGCAAATTCCTCTTTATCAAATTCGGCATTGGAGATATTGACTTTTGCTACTTCCAGCATCTTCCTTACAAATTTGTCGTTTAATTCGTTTTCAAGTATATTTTCCGACGATCCGGCTTTTATTATCCGTAAGGCTCTCTCCCTGATAACTTCGCGATTACGAATGATCGATTTGATTTTTTGAATCAAAAGATTCATGTCAAATGGTTTTATTAAATAATCATCAGCACCCAGACCCAAGCCAAGCATTTGATCTGTTTTTTCAGATAGCGCTGTAAGCAGAACGATTGGAATGTGAGAGGTCTCGTATGTTGATTTCATGATTTTGCACAATTCAAAACCGTCCATATTAGGCATCATGATATCAGAAACTACCAAATCAGGCATCTGCTTCAAAATGAACTCCCATGCTTTTTCACCATCACTGGCTGTATAAACCTTAAAATCATGACCGAGTGAAGTTTTCATGAAATTCATAAGATCGTCGTTATCCTCCACGATCAGCACTTTCATTTCTCTTGAAGACGAATTCTCATTTTCGGGCTCCATTTGCTGAGAAATTTCAGGAATAGGATTGGAAACTATTGATATATCCTGAAGTACATTCGTAACCTCAGAGGCACTTGATATCGATTTAAATGGAATTACAACCTGAAATGTTGATCCAACATTTTCCTGACTGGTGCAAGTAATGTTCCCACCATGCATAGTAACATAGTTTTTAACCAGTAAAAGCCCGATTCCGGAACCGACGACTTTAGAATTAATTGCATTATCGCCACGGTAGAACTCTTTAAACAATTGTCGCTGGGCTTTTTTGCTAATTCCTATCCCATTATCTTTTACCTGAAGTATCCATTTTTTTTCGTCACATTTCAGATCAATCTGTATTTGACTATTTTCAGGAGAATATTTTATGGCATTTGAAATCAGGTTATCGATGATCTTCTCCATCTTCGATTCATCAACAGCCGACTTGTAGCTCTCGCAATCAGAAACAAACACGAGTTCGATATTTTTACTTTTAGCAAAAGTTGCCAACATGATCTTGTGCTTTGCGACAAGTTTCACAATATCTGTCATTGACAGCGTCAGATGTTCCTTACCGACATCAACCTTCTGAAAATCCATCAATTGGGTAACAACCGAACTAAGTTGCCGAGCCTGTTCAATAGCTAGAGTCAAATAATACTTTCCGGATTCTGTTAAGTTTTTTTCTTTGCTTAATTCCTCCACAGGAGCTTTAATTAAGGTAAGAGAGGTACGAATATCATGTGCGGTATTAGTAAAAAACCGAACCTTTTCTTCAGTATGTTCCTGTTTCAACATGTTAATGTAATACAATAAATACAGAACAATGATCCCAGATAAAACTATAATAATAAGTATCCAGAACCATCCTGTTCTCCAAAATGGGGGAATAAGCTTAATTGCTATCGAGCGCTCAGATATAACGTTCGTTAATGTATTGTCATACATTTTGATTTTTAATGCAAATTTTCCGCTTGGAATATTGGTATAAGTAATAATTCGGTTCCCCGAGGGAGAAGTCCATTCTTTATCAAACCCTTCCAATTTCCATGAAAATTTTGCGCCTGACTGCATTCCGATTGAAATTAACTCGAGACTTATGGTGTTTTGCGAATATTTCAGATTAATGGACTGTAAACTATCAACAGGTTTGTTTAGTTTAAATGAGGGTAACTCCCTGATTGATCGGCCAGATATGGTCAAATCCTTAAAGAATATTTTTCCTTTCGACGAAATTTCCCTGATTGATTGTGGCTTAAAAAAAATAGCTCCGTTATTGGTTCCCCAAGCCAATTGTCCATCTCTCAAACCAAAAAGCGCACTTTTATTATATGAGATCCCCGACAAAGGAAATATGGAAGAAAATGTAAACGCAGTTTTATCTTTGGGATTAAAACGGCACAAACCGCTTTCAGTTCCTATCCAGAGGCAATTATCGGCACAAATAATACTATTGAGGAAGTTCGATGGTAAACCTTCTTGAGTGGTGTAGGCTTTTTTAGTGCCATTCTTATAATTAAATTCCAATAATCCTTCGCCACTGGTACATACCCATATTACATCACCTAAAACCTGAATGTCCTGAACCACATAGCCCGATAAAAAATTCTTAATTTCACCCGTTTCTTTATTCAGTAATTTTATTGCGTTGCTGCACCCTAAAAGGATTTGATTGGGCGATAATTCAGCAAAGGAGCTTAACGACTCATCTGTATAGGTTCTAAATTTATCTTCTTTCGACAGATAACAAATAAATTTCCCATTGACACCACCAATCCACAAATCGCCCTGAGTATCTTTATAAATATCAAATATGTAATTACTTACTGATGCAAATTCCTTTTCATCCCTGGAATAATGCGCGAGTTCGCGTCCAGTCTTTCCGTCGAGTACGTATATCCCTGAAGAATAACTGCCAGCCCAAATCCTACCCTGATCATCTTCACAAAGTGCCAGGAACACCTGTGCCTGTTCCAGCTTATTGAAATAGAAGTTCTTCCATTTACCTGAAGCAACATCCCAACAGCTGATTCCATTATTGGTCGCGAACCATATTTTGCCGTCATGATCCTCGAAAATACTATTTACATCGTTATTTACCAACGAGTTAGCATCATTCGTATGGTGAACAATCTGATTGACAAGCGGTGATGCCAGTTCGTAAAATGACACTCCGCCACTGTATGTACAAATCCAAACTCGTTTCCCGCGTTCATAAAAGATATCATATACCCCATTTCCACGCAAGGAATACGGATCATCATCATTTTCTTTATAAATATTTAGCACCTGGTTATCTTTCTTATTCAGCTCCCAAACGCCTTGGCCATCAACACCAATTAAAATTGTAGATTCAGAATTTTCTTCAATAGCAAGAATCGGCTGTTTGGGGAAGGATGACTGAAGTATATGGCTTAATGTAGAACTACTAAAATTAAAGGAGAACAATCCACTCGATAAAGTTCCGATCCAGAGCTTGTTTTGGTCTTTATCGAAAAATAACGATGAGACAAAAAACGGGCCCATGCTCTTATTCTCGTATAGACAGGTAATATCCAATGATTTAATATTCAGCAACCAGAGTCCAATAGGTTTTACAATGACTAAATGCTCCTCATCAATCCAGGTCATCGAATATCTTTCCTGTAAAACTTCAGTTATTAATGTAAGTTTACCTAAATGGTATTTATACAATCCATTATTTATTGCTATCCAATAATCACCTGAACGGTCTATTAAAAAATTATAAACATCAAACTTATCATTATTAATAGTCTTGCGTAAATCAATCATCAGGTCGAACCGGTCATAAACTGAATTGTATGAAAATACCTGACCATTATTTGTATAAGCAATTAGTTCAGAGTGTTCATAAATTAGTTTTACAAAGATGGCACCAGCTGTTTCATAAGGAAGTTGATAAAAGCGGCAGTCTGTATCAGCCAACCTCAAAATTCCGGTTTTTGAAGAAGCCCAGATAAAGCCGTTGTCGTCTTTACATATCGAGGCCGTCACTCGGTTAGAAATTCCAAACAATGAGTTGATGCTATAGAATTTTACAGCCAAAACATTCAGTGATAATGCAAGGTGGAAAAATAGAATAGCAAAAAGTCGGTATTTAATCTTCATATAATTTTCAACTTCAATTCCTCTCATTTTTCTAATCTTAGTCAATAAACCTAACAATTAAAGTATTTGAAACAGTTAAATTAAGATTTTTCATTAAACTTTCACTTTTATGCGGTTATTCTTGTACAAATACTTTTGCTGTAAATTCAGAAGAAAACACATTTCTTAAAAATCATATTGAATAAAACTTATAAAAATGAAATTTGTCCAATGTCAGTGTTTCTAATTTTAGATATACTCTATTTAAAATTTAGAGACAGATTAACTCTAAACCAATTTATGCCCGAACCCTAAAGCATTAGTTCGAGGTAAACTAAAAAAGTGTAATTTTCACGGTGCAAATTTAGTTTATAAAAACAGTCTGAACGTCGCAGTTTACCAAGCTAAATTAACACCAAACAATTCTTATTTAGCAATTAAAACTAAAAGGAAATCGATATGAGTAAATTAAAATGGACAAATTTGATTGTTCTGCTTTTCATTCTGCTGGGACTAACTTCATTTGAGCAAAGTCCAAAAAGCCTGAAAGAAGGATTATGGAGGGGCATTTTTACCATTCCTGAAAACGAAATTCCGTTTATTTTTGAGGTTAAGGGAACAAGCGCCGAAAACACTTCGATATTTTTAATTAACGGCGAAGATCGTTTCCAACTCAAAAATATTACATACAAAAACGACTCAGTAACTATTCCGGTTGACCTTTACGATGCTGTTTTGAAAGGAAAGTTTACTGAAAGTTCGTTTCAGGGGAAATTAATTAAAGTAATCTCCGGAAAGCCTGACGCAGGGGTACCTTTTAAAGCTGAATATGGGAAACTCCCCCGATTCGCTGAAAGCAATGAAATTCCAACTGTTTCGCTTGCCGGAACATGGGATATCACCATTGGAAGCGGAGAAAGTGTCGATAAAACGGTCGGAATATTCGATCAAAAGAAATCGTTGTTAACCGGATCGATATTGACGACAACAGGCGATTACCGCTTTCTGGAAGGCGCAATTCACGGAAAAAAATTCGAATTATCAGCATTCGGAGGTTCAACTCCATATTTATTAAAAGGCGAATTTGCCGACGACAATACATTCTCTGGTGAATTTGTCACTCCAAGAAAAACAATCAAGCTCGAAGGAAAACGCAACGACAAAGCCGCCCTGCCGGATGCTTACCATGTTTCGTACCTGAAAGAAGGATACAATTCTATAGCATTCTCGTTCCCAAACCTGGATGGGAAAAAGGTATCATTGTCTGATCCGGTTTATAAAGGGAAAGTGGTAATTGTAACAATACTAGGAAGCTGGTGTCCCAATTGCCTCGACGAAAACAAATTTTTATCCGGATGGTACAAAGAGAACAAGAAACGTGGAGTTGAAATTATTGGCCTAGGCTTCGAACGAAAGAACGACTTTGAATCAGCAAAAAAATCGTTGACTGCCCTAAAAACTCGTTTGGATATTGAATACGAAATCCTTTTTGCCGGCCAATCAGGAACAGAATCTGCATCCAAAGCATTACCGCAGCTAAACGGAATTGCATCGTTCCCAACAACCATATTTATTGACAAAAAAGGAAACGTAAGGAAAGTTCATTCCGGATTCAGCGGTCCGGCAACCGGAAAATTCTACGAAGAATTTAAAACCGAATTCAACCAATTGATCGATCAATTAGTATCTGAAAAATAAATTTTAAAGAATTATTGTTTCAATAAAAAATACACATACGTCGGAAGATGTATGTGTATTTTTTTTGGCAAATGCTTAAGGTTTTTGATAGCTCAACTTCAGACGAGGCTATTTTTCCTGCCTTTAATCCATTTATGAGATGCTTCGCTAATAATAAGTACCACACAAATCAGGATTATTCCGGTTAAAAGGGTATTGATTGTTCCCTGAATACGGGTCTTCTCTCCCATCATCTGCGGAATGTAAATATTGAGCATATTCATTACGCCACCGGTAACGGTAGTTATTCCAACAAAAATCATAGGGAACAGCGTGACCCAAATATATTTCCGCTTTCCGTTGTTAATCAGGAATGAGGTTCCGATGGCTAGGGCAAGTGTTGCCAGCAATTGGTTGGCCACTCCAAACATCGGCCAAATAGTTGAAACACTTCCGGTATAGATGAAATATCCCCAGGCAAAAACTACCAGAAAACTGGTAATTAAACTCCCTGGAATCCAGTTGGCTTTGGCAAATGGAGCGTAAACTTTCCCCAAAGCTTCCTGCATGATAAACCTCGCAATGCGGGTACCGGCATCAACGGTGGTAAGGATAAACAAAGCTTCGAACATAATGGCAAAGTGGTACCAATATGACATCAGACTGGCCAACCCAGGAATTGCTGAAAATATCTGCGCCATTCCCACAGCCAGCGAAACGGCACCACCAGGTCTTCCTGCAATGGTCTCGCCCACTTCTCGGGATAACTCAGCCAGATTGGTTTGTGTAAAACCTAAAGCCTGCAACTGCGGAAGTATCTGCGTAAACTTTTCAGGAGAAACATTAATCTGGAAATAATCGAGCGGGAAAAGACTGGTTGCTGCGATTAAAGCCAAGATACTCACCATCGACTCAGCTAGCATAGAACCAACCGCAATTGGCTTGATGTGCGATTCTTTCATGATCATTTTTGGAGTGGTACCCGAACTAACCAGCGCATGAAATCCGGAAATAGCGCCACAGGCAATGGTAATGAACAGATAGGGAAATAATGTTCCGGGAATGATTGGACCGCCACCATGAATGAACGGCGTAAATGACGGCATTTGAATGGTTGGGCTAACCGCAATAACACCGATGGCCAACATGGCAATAACACCCAATTTCATGATTGAACTAAGGTAATCGCGCGGTGAAAGTAACAACCAAACCGGCAAAACCGAGGCGAAAAATCCGTAAGCTGCCAACAAAATAGTGAGTGTTTTCCGATCGAATGTAAACCACGATTCGAAAGGTGAACCTGGAATATATTTTCCGTAGATAACAGCCAGCGAAAGTAAGATTACACCAATAATAGTGCCTTCAACCGTTTTACCCTTCCTGAATTTAAACATCCACAAACCCATAAAAATGGCGATGGGGATGGTGGCAGCAATGGTAAACGTTCCCCACGAGCTTTCGGCAAGGGCATTAACCACCACCACGCCTAAACCAGCCAGAGCAATGACTAAAATAATCAGTACAGCAATCGATGTAATAATTCCGCTAAACGAACTGATCTCGGCTTTGGCAATTTCGGCCAGCGATTTTCCGTCGTGCCGAACAGAAGCAGTGAGAATAACCACATCATGAACCGCACCGGCCATTACTGCCCCAACCAACATCCAGATAAATCCGGGCATAAAACCGAACTGGGCAGCCAACACCGGGCCAACCAACGGTCCCGCTCCGGCAATGGCAGCAAAATGATGCCCAAACACGACCCATTTGGCCATCGGGTAATAATTGTGCTTATCGAATAACCGGATTGAGGGAGCTACCGAATCGTCGTTCAGCGTCAATACCTTTGCACAAATAAAACTGTAATAAAACCGGTAGGCTAAAGCTAAAACCGCCAAAGCACCAATAACAAAGGGCATTGCATTCATAATGCGATCTGATTTTTTAATGTAATTATTCTGTAACCAGCTTTCTAAAATAACAATACAATTTCAATTTTTATCCGTTTTTCCGGAATTACCAGATTATTGTTTATTTCTTCCGGCGTAATTCTTTATTAATTCTTCCAGTCCTGAAATTTCGAATTTCTGAACCTGGGTTATCAATTTATCCTGCTGCCTTTGATCCAACAACTGAAACTGAGGCAACATTAGCGGGATAAAGACTACAGCAATAGGTTTCTCTGCGGAGATCCGATCAATAAATGCGCTTTTGGTGTATCCGTCAAGATCAGGAAATAACAAAGCCAATCTCCGGTTTTTCTCCTGATCACGAAATGGTAAAGGTGCCCTGTTCATGATGTATGCTCGGATCAAAGGGCTACTTTTCCGGATAACCTGAAAAAGCAATTCAAAACGACTTTCGTATTGTTCCTGCGGAATTTGCTTTAAAGCGAACAACTGAGTTTCAAAATTATCAGAGCCCATCATCTGTAAAGCTATTTGTTCTGAATAATTCCGGAGGGTAAAGGCGCGAATACTATCTTTGATCTGCCCGTTAACGAAATGCCACAAGGTATGTGACGAATACACCGCCCCTTCCACAACAGCATTTTTTATTGTTGCCGGAGTTGCTCCGCTAACTGCATCAACCGTGGTAGCTTTTAGCTTGATACTTTTATCCACGAGATCGCTCTTTTCCAAAACCCGAAGCATACTATTCCGGTCTTTTAAAATCTGATCCAGTTTTTTATAGTCGGCATCGCTAAACCGCTTGTGATCAAATTTGGTCAGAGGCTTACCCGCGATTGTATCAAAGCGCACATAATTTCCCGCCAAATCCCAGCATACTTTCAGGACCACATTGGCACATAGTTTATCGTCGCAAACAGCCATGTTTAGTGCAGTTTCGTAACCTACCGGAACTTGCGCGGCATTGCTGCATACGTCAATTGCATTGGCAACTGCATAATCATCAGTTTTAAACATGAATGCCTTTCGGCAGTTTTTTATACTATCCGGAGGGTTTGAAACTGCATCAACTGAATGCAGCGAAAAACTTAAGATGATCAGGACAATGCCAGTTAAACGCATCAGCTTATTTTTGAGATTCAATCAAATTAAGGTACTCTTTTAAATGCGACAGGTAAATATCGCGCGGACCGACATTGTATTTTTTACAAAGCGACGCAGCAAATCCCACAGCAGCACCCATCTGACCGGTAGTGCGCATTACACGCGGGCCACCAAGACCAACATGCGAACAACTAAAATCGCGGCCAGCCATAAACAGGTTGCTAATATTTTTAGAATAGAAACACCGGTAAGGAATGTTATACTGATTTGTCTTATAAAACATCGCTTCAGATAAAAAATTAGGTTTGTCAGAGTCAAGCAAATTAACCTGGTAATGCACATCGACTTCGCGTTTTTCGAAGACAACAGCATCTTCAAACTGGGTGCTGTTGCGTTCGTCGTTGAAGGTGTAAATATAATCGCCAACCAAACGACGCGACTCGCGTTTGCCTAAAAGATAGGAAACCCATTTTAACTGAAGGCTGTCGGCTTTCTGCTGTTGCTTTTTATTATCAAATGACCCTAATACGGCCTGATCTGCATTTGGCTTTTGGGCCGTGGGGTGTTTGTAATTGTAAAACGATCCGTAGATGGCCTGAAACATATGGTCTCGAATGGTTTCAGCATCATCAATCTGACTGATATCATTTTGTGAAAACTCCCATTGCCATTCTCCATTTTTTTCAGCGTAATTTTTTGCCACATCCATGGCCCAGGGAACCTCCGGAAATTCCACTTTTTTCCCGGCATTTTCTGATCCCCACAAAACCGAGGAACCCATTACGAAGTTGTCTGCGGTTTCCGGACTCCACAATAATCCGTGCGCATCCCAGCTTTCGTTGTATTTCGACGAAGCTTCCCTTCCGTAGTTATATTCGGCGCCAGCCCAGTAGCCAATCCAGCCGTCGCCGGTACAGTCTATAAACAATGGCGCTTCAAAACGAACAGACTCCCCGTTTGAGGTTTGCCGTGCATCGACCGAAGTAATTTTTCCATCTGTAGCATTGGCGCCGTAAGCTCTGAAATTGAGAAACAGATCGATATTCTTATATTTTTCCACGTTCGTCATACGCTTTTGGTCCTCCTTTAAAGCATCGGCTGACCCGTTTGGATAATGTTCGGTATCCAGCATTTTCAGAATACGCTCAAACTTCCCGTAAATACCAAGTGTATGGACCCGTATTTCACCACTGGCATTTCCGCCCAAAACGGGCCGGTCGTGCACCAAAGCAACTTTCAGGCCTTGCTCAGCAGCGGCAATAGAAGCAGCGCAACCGGCAATTCCTCCGCCAACTACCACCAAATCATAATTCACCACCTTTTGAGGAACATTGGTTACTCCGGATTGTGCTAATCGCCACTTTTTCAGCGCTTCTTTTTCGGTTGGCAGTTTTTCACTTTCCGATTGGGTCAGATAAATAGCATCGCAACGACCTTCGAAACCGGTCAAATCTTTAAGCGAAAGCTTTTTTTCGCCTTTTGAAAGATCAACGTTTCCGGCATATTCCCAGTTCCATCCTGGGTTTTTCCCTAACTCCCGCTCCAGCTTTTTCCCGTCAATAGCAACATAAAAGCGACCAGGAGCTTCCCAGTTTCCGGGAGCCCAGTTTTTTGTACGAGCCCAAACATGATACTTTCCGGCTTTCTTAATTGAAATATTCGTTTCGGCATCTTTTACCGGCTTTCCCATTCCGTGCGCCAAAAGGTAAGGCGATCCCATTTGTTCAACAAATTGTGGATCGACCAACCAACCACCTTTACTGGCAAAACTTTCGGCCTCAATAAGAAGTGTATTATTTTGAGCCTGAACCGAAAAATAAAAGATAGTAGTCAGAATGATGAGAAATAATTTATTCATGGGAATTGGTTTAGATTTTCAAATATATGATTTATTCGTATTTCAACCAGGCAGTTGCCGAGCAATCCTTGTCGGCTGCAAAGCGAATCCAGCGCGACTGGAAGGTTTCAGGAAAACTGATTTCGAACGTTTCTCCCGATTTTACCGATACCGTTTGATAAGTCATCCACGGACCATGACCAATGGGCTCAACTTCGATTTTGATGGTAACTGTTTCTTTCGAATCGTGCGAAAGTTTCAGGCTACGTTTGTCGTAAAATCCAATCAAATACGGATCAGAAGCCACACCAGCTTTTACTGCCGAGTTTTTCCACGGACCGCCTTCACCAACCGGTTTTCCCATTCGCCACAAATCGTCGATTACACCCGCCCAAACGGCAGCTTTCCCATCTTCTGAAACAATCACATGCGAATTACCCTTAGCAGCTTTAGTATCAATGCCAGTCATAATCAGCATTCCACGGTACGAAGCGAAATCGTGAACTCGGAAATTGTGTGAGGCAATGGGGCGAATCTTGGCAAAACCATCTGCATTTTCAGCCGGAAGTTCGTAGAACGTTCCTGCACAGTTCAGTAAATCGCGCTCGGTAGCTACTTCACGGCAAATGCGTAAAACGGAGCTGTTCGTCAAATCGGTGTATTTTGAATTTCCTTTTGGCAATCTCCAGCGCCGACCCGTTTCGTCAATAAATAACGCTGATGCTTCGTCAAAAGTCACAACTTGTTGCGGAATAGCAAATTTTTCACGGATGAATGAAGCTGTTTCGGCATCTTCCTTTTTGACGAGGTTCATCAGCGAATCGAGTTCGTAGTAACCACTCTCAGTAACGCCATGATCAGAAGCAGTTCCGGCCAGAACGCCCAGTTTGCGCCGGTTTTTGCCCAAGCCCCAGAGTAATCCGGCATTGGTTTCCGTGTCAGAAATATTGGCCAAGCCGGCAAACATTACCTCCGAAGCAGTACTTCGGTTATCCTTTTGGGCATACGAGAATTGAACGGTTGCTTTGGTTGCCTGATCTGCTTTTACCCTTACCCATTCGCCTTTTTCGGCAACAATGAAAGGCACATTGGCCGATTCGCCAGCTTTTACCGATATTTTTTTCAGGACAGCCCAATTGTTGTTTCCCTTTTCATCTACCTCGAAAGTAAATGCAACGGCTTGTTTTCCATCGTTTTTAATCCAGGCCGAACGAATGTCCCAACCGGCGAACAGGAATGGTTCTGATACGGCTCCTGCTTTAATTTCTTCTGAAATCCAAACGGCACCTTCGGCAGTATTCGGACCTAATTGATCAGGTTTTTCAGGAGAAGTAAACCACAGGTTTGAATTGGATTGGCCGGGACCTTCGATGTTGCCTTTTACTTTGCGCTTATTCAGAAATTCTTTTTGTGCCGAATCGTCGCAGCCAAAAACGAGCTGGTCGTTCCATCGGGTGAAGTCGCCAATTACTTTCAGGTAGGCCGAACGTGGGCGAATACCAGCCGAATTTCCGGAAGAAAACGTTCCGGGGAACCGCCAGAACATGCCATGCATAGTCATCAGGTAATCGGGTTTTGCAGCAGTGCCAATGTCGCGGATGCGAGGCCATTCGGTGTTCCAGCCGTGGGCGCCGTCGTAACTGTGACTGGCTTTTGGTAAACGGTAAAAACTCCAACCCGTTTCAGGATTGCGAACGCCAACCAAAACCGATTTATAATCCCAACCGGTAGCCCAAATCGGATCGGTTGCCGGATTGGCATTGCCGTAAATTCCGCCCGGACCGGTGACTTCTACAAACTGGTTGCGGCGAACCACTTTCCAGTCTTTGCCGTTCCATTCGGCCAAAACTCCGGATTCGATGTCGAATTGTTTCAACGCAAGCGGATTGGCTTCTCCATTATTCGAGAAAACCATTACACCCTGCCCTGAATACAAACCCTTTCCGTGTGCTCCCGGCAAAGTGGCACTCTGTGGATTCACATCGGTATCGTTGTGCGTAATTATACTTCCCTTTGCATTATTACCATCTTTGTATAGTTGAGTCGGCTGAAGGGTTTTCACATCCACTTCGTAAAAACCTTCTTCCATGGTTCCGTAGTAAATCTTTCCGGCCGGATCGGTTAAATGACGGGCATTTCCGGTATGGCGACCCTGCATAACCGTGTATGGAATCGCTTTCACATTTCCAGCGGCGTTGATGGCATAAGGACCGATAAAAAGCTGGTTACTTTCTTTATGAATCATGCGGTTGGCAGGTGTTCCGCCGATGCTTTCCGGACGAACAATTTTCTGCAGACCGGGAGTAATTTCGTATAGTTTATCAGAAGAGCCCAATGGAAGATGCGGCCCATAAGTAATTACCCAAAGGCGATCGGCCCACGGAACTACAGCTCCGGTTCCACATTCTCCCTCATTATTGTAATAAGCCAGCTGCGGGTAAATTCCGCTAAATGAAGTTGCGGTTTGTTGCTTCTTTTCCTGAACGGCACAAGCTGCAAAAATCAGGACAGCAAACAACATCAGCAAAATCTGTTTATTTATTTTATTTCTTTTCATCTGTCTATAATTTGTTTTTTAATTGCCAGATGGAACTCGCCATTACTGTTATTCTCCTGTAAATGAGGCTGTCTCTCATGGCTCGTTTCATTGTCTTTGAATTTGTTTATTAAAAAGGGTGACCTGAAGCCACCCTTTTCTGGAAACTCATGGTTAGTGGGTTTGGTTGGTATAATACATTTTGGGATTCACCGGGTGACTTAAAGTCACCCAGTGAATAGAGAATAAACTTTTAGTATCCTGAATTTTGTTTCAGGTTTGAATTGATCAGAATTTCCTTAGATGGAATTGGCCAAACATATTGTTTCGCCGGATAATTGCGTATTGCCAAACGTTTGATTAAGCCAGCATTGTAGATAGGTTCAAATATTGCAGCACCATCGTCGTCAATTTCAGGCGTTTGTGGAAAAAACCACAAGCCCGGCTTAATTACTTTAAGACGCAAATCGGCAACATCCAACATTCCGTAAATATTTCGGTTCAGCACTTTTTCAGCCAATTTCCAGCGAATAATATCCTCGTACCGGCGATTTTCGAAAGCAAATTCCATGCGTCGTTCAATACGAAGAGCTTTGCGCAATTTGGTCTGATCGGTTCCTTCAACAGCCGGATATTTGGTTTTATCGGTAACTGCCACTTTGTAGGCACGGGCACGAACTCTGTTAATTGTTGCATCAATCATCGCCTGATCAATTTCATTCAACTCGATTTTTGCCTCAGCATATATCAGCAACACATCGGCATAACGCATCAGGAAGATCTCATTTTCAGCCTTATAATCATCAATCCACTCTTCATCAATTGCTTTTTTCATCATCAACCCGTTGAATGAGGCAAATGCAGCATTCGAACGTGTATCGTTGTTGGTGACCTTCAATCCAGTTTTAAAGTTGGTTACCTTCAATGAATCGGGATGTGGTTGATACATGAATCCTAACCATGGCGTTTGAAACTCGACGATGGAAGCAGTACAACGTGGATCGCGATTTTTGAACGGAAGACGCGGATTGAAAAGCGGCGACTCGTCAATGGGTAGTCCATCGGTACAAAGGTAAGAGCAGAACAGCTCCCACGATGGCGCATAAACGCCACCCCAGCCTCCGGACAAACGTGAAATCCAGTTTTTGGTGTCGCCAATGGTTACATTCAAAACAGCCGATCTTGGAAGTCCAAAAACCAATTCTTTCGGATTCTTTGTCTTAGATAAAAACAGCGTTGAATAATCAGCAAATAAATCGTAGGCATTCAAATCCATACAAGCTTTGGCAGCATCGCGGGCAATGGCAAAATCTTTATAAAAAATTGCAATGCGGGCTTTCATCGCCAATGCAGCTCCTTTGGTTGGGTGCAGGTTTTGGCTGCTACCATAGGTAACAGGTAATTTCGATGCGGCGAAATCATAATCATCGTAAATTGCTTTCAGGATCGTTTTCTGATCTGTTTTTGATAAAGTAAATGACTCTTCCAGATTTAAAATACCTGTAAAATAAACCACGTCGCCGTAATGAGAAATCAGCATGGCATATTGGGCAGCCCTTACAAAACGAGCTTCTCCGGCAAATTTATCGATAGTCGCCTGTGGAAATTTATCTTTTGACTTTTCAAGATTGAGTAGAATAGTATTGGCCCTGGCAATACATTTATATGAATTCGTCCACCAGGTGTTTACGGTTCCGTCCTCACCATTGAGTGTGCCGTTGGTAATTGCAGTAGTTGCATCACGTTGCGTCCAGTCGTCGCTCCAGTCATCGCCATCCCTTGGCCAAAAAACCTCACGGTATAAATCGTTCAAAGCCATGGTGACTTCGCTTTCGTTTGAATACCAGGTTTCACTCGAACCTTCGGATAATGGATTTAAATTTAAATCAGTACATGATGAAATGAAGATAAATCCTGTAAGAAACAGCAGTTGTAATATTTTATTTTTCATGATACCGTAGTTTTAAAATGTGACTGATAAACCAAAAACATAAGAAGCAGTAATCGGGTATCCACTTGAAGAAACTTCCGGGTCCCACCCTTTCGGATATTTGTTGAAGGTCAGAATATCTGATGCGCTGGCATAAACCCTTACTTTCTGAAGGCTTACTTTCTGAGCCCAAACTTCAGGCAAATTGTATCCCAGCGTAATATTCTTCAAACGAAGATATGCGCCATCAAACAACCAATAGTCGGACATGAGATAGTTGCTTCCGCGGTTGTTTTGGGTAAGCCGTGGGTATTTGGCTGCCAGATTCTGCGCTTCGGTATTGTACTTGCTCCAGCTTGTGCCATCCAATATTTTTGGTACCGATCCCCAGTTTTCCATCAATGGCTGAACCATCAATCCTTCCAAACGAGTGGTAACTTTGCCAACGCCTTGCAGAATCATGGAGAAATCGAAGTTTTTGTAATCTAGCTTAAGGTTTGCACCATACATGTAACGAGGCAGTGAACCTCCCAATAATTTGCGGTCATATTCAGGTGAGATTTTACCATCGGGAACTCCATTCGGTCCGCTGATGTCTTTGTATTTCACATCACCAACTTTCATGGCAGTATTGAGTTTCGGAGATGCGGCCAAGTCAGCTTCAGTCTGAAATAATCCGTCGGAAACGTAGCCGTACCACTCATTAAATTCGCTGCCTTTCTTTTTGATTTGGTCGCCCAAAAACTCGGTTCCGCCCAAATCGCCCATAACCGATTTAAAATCAGAAATATTTGCAGAAACAGAATAGCCTATTTCCCCAATCTTATCGCTCCATCCGATTTCAGTTTCCCATCCTTTGGTATTCATTTTACCAGTGTTCTGGTCAGGATTATCAAAACCAATGTAATCAGGAATTTCAAGGGCTAACAACATGTCTTTGGTTGTTTTTTGATAATAGTCCCCGGTAAATCTCAAGCGGTTATTCAGGAAATTGGCGTCCACTCCAAAGTCGATTGACTCGGTGGTTTCCCAGGAAATATCCTGAATTACATACTTGGTTTGAGCGGCTGTTTGAGCGGCAGCTACATTGCTTCCCTGGAAGAACAATGCGTTTGTAAATGCGATTGTTGCCTGATAAGGATAGTTTCCAATTCGTTCGTTACCCAATGTTCCCCATGAACCACGTAATTTCAGGAACGACAGAGCAGGAATATTTTTCATGAAAGATTCTTCTGAAAGCACCCAGCCTGCTGAGAAGGATGGGAAAGAACCCCACCGGTAATCTTCATGAAAGCGTGAAGAACCGTCGTAACGAATATTTCCCTGTAAAAAATATTTGTTCTTATAATTATACATCGCACGTCCAAAGTACGATCTGTAAGCATTTTCGTAGGCGCTTCCGCTATTGTCGCGGAATTCAAGCGGGCCAAGGTTCAAATACGGGAAAGTGGTTAATTCGTATTTATCGCGAGAGGCGCCCATACTTTCGTTGAAAGCATAATAGTTTTCGTAACCAGCCATTAAATTCAGGCTATGTGCGCCAAAATCTTTCAGGTAAGTACCAATCAACTGCGATGTAACGCGCGAATAATCGTTTCGGTTTTCCGTTAATTTAGTAGTAGCTCCCCATTGAGTTGTTCCAATATAAACGGTTGGATCGTCGGCTGAATAATAGGAAACTTTTTTCTGAAAGTTTTTTCCCTTGTCGAAACCCAAAGTTGGTGATAAAACAGCCGAGAGTTTAAATCCTTTAAACGGTGTAAAATCGAGCGACATTTTGCCGCCAACCTGATTGTAGCGGTTATCAACATTACCTCCGTCTTTAATCTGAGCATAAATATTGGCACCGGTTTTACCTTCAGCAATGCGTCCGTCAGCCCAGGTTGCGGCATAGACAGGAGCTGAGATAAATGTCATATAAATCGGATCCATGCTTGGCTGAAGCGAAATTGACCGTTTAAATGAAAAGTCGATACTGGCTGACAAATATTTGGTAATCGTTACATCGTTGTTGAAACGGGCGGTCATACGTTCGTAAGAACTTCCGTCGTATAAAGCATCGGTTTTATCGTAAGCCAACGATACTTTAGTCCGGATTGCTTTTGTTCCGGCGGTTAAACTCAAAACATGGCTCTGACGGGGTGCACTGCTGTTCAGCATTAATCCCACCCAATCGGTATTCGGATATTTATTCGGATTCTCTGCATTTAATGCAGTGTAATTGTCTATCATATCCTTAGGATAGAGCGGATATTCGTTTGCATTGTTGTTGTTATCGTTCCAGCGCAATTCGTTAGCCATTTGCATGTAGCGCTTAACATCAACATATTCGGGTAGTCCGGTTGGTTTCTCAAAACCATACTCAACGTTATAATTCAGAGCCACTTCCCCACTTTTTGCACGTTTAGTTGTAATCAGAATTACTCCGGAAGCAGCCCTTGATCCATAGATTGATGCAGAAGCAGCATCTTTCAGAACCGACATATCCTGCACATCATTTGGGTTAATATCGTTCATATTATCAACAGGCACACCATCAACAATAATAAGCGGGTTGCTGTCGCCAATGGTAGTTACCCCGCGGATACGAATATTTGCAGTTGCTCCAGGCGCATTATTGCTACGGGTTACCATAACTCCCGATACCGCTCCCTGAAGTGCTTGTGATAATTGAGTCGTTTGACGATCGGTGATAGATTCACCTTTTACCGAGCCAACAGCACCGGTAAGGTCGCTCTTTTTTACTGTGCCATAACCAATAGCTACAACTTCTTCAATACCTATCGTTTCATCCTCCAAAACGGCGTTAATTGTACTTTTACCAGCAACTCCAATTTCTACTTTTTTCATTCCAACGAACGAAAAAACAAGCGTAGCATCTCCAGGAACGTTGATCAGATTAAATGCCCCGTCAGCATCGGTTATGGAGCCGTTGGTTGTTCCTTTAACCAATACGGTTACACCAGGTAACGATTCGCCGGAATTATTTTTAACAACTCCCTTTACTTTTATGCCTGATTGCTGTAAACCATTACCAGACGGGTCGACCGCTTTTATAATGATATTTTTGCCTGCAATTTCGTAAGTTAAGTTTAAGTCAGAAACCATCGCTTTCAGGATTTCGTCAATGGTTTTGTTACGGTAGTCAACACTGATGGTTCTGGTTTCATCAATCTGACTTTTGTTGTAAAAGAAATACACTTCCGACTGCCGCTCGATTTCATCAAAAATTTGTGAAATGGTGGCATTCTTCATTTTCAAATCCAATCGGGTATTCTGTGCCGAGACACTGGCCGAGACCTGAAGTACCGTCAGTAGAATCAGGAAAAAGTTAAGTTTCATAATTAACCAGATTTTTTTGAACGAAGGCAAAGAGCCCACATTCGATTGCCGAATAATTTTCATAAATTTGGTTGTTTTTAAGTAAAAAAATGATTTTCGTTTTTTCGCATTTCTGCGTTTTTTAACAGGGGACAGTTCGCAGCTGTTCCTGTTTTTTATTCCGGAAGTTCGGAACCGCAGAAATAAAAGACAAGGCAGTTATTTCATCATAAGTTTTTCCAATTTTAGGTTAATATTTAGTTAGTTCTCATATTCTTTAATATCGCAAAATCAATTCCGTCCGAAAGGAAATTCGCTCCTTGATGATCACTAATCCGCGGACGGATTTAATATCTTCATCCCTTCCCGGGGTTGCATTCGTTCCTCATTTACCCCGGGTTATTGACGCTTTACCCTTACAGGGTAAAAAAAATAAAACCTTACTAATCCTGAACAAAGCGAAACTTGAAACCTGTAACTTGAAACTTTGAACTGTTTCTACTGCAGCCAGATATCACGTCCATCCATTCGATATTTCATATTCGTTGTTTGTTCAAGTGTTTCGAGTGCGCTGAAAATATTCTGTTCGTACTCAAACATTCCACGGAAATGCAAATTCATCAGTGAATCGTTCTGTAAGTGAATCCTCACATCATACAAACGCTCCAATTCGGCGATAATGGTCTTCAAATCAGCATCTTTAAATACATATTTTCCATCTTTCCATGCTGTGTGCAGATAGGTTTCCACCTTCCCCATAGTCAACTTATTTTCCGAAGAATTGAAAATGACTTGTTCTCCCGGCTTCAACTCAACGGGTTTAGCCGAACTTCCATTCAGGCTAAATTCAACACTCCCTTCTTCAAGAGTGGTTTCAACTTTGTTATCGCTCGAATAAGCTTTCAGGTTAAAAACAGTACCAAGCACCTTAATTTGTGCGTATTTAGTATTTACCAGGAAGGGTTTGTGTTTGTTTTTTGACACCTTAAAATACGCTTCTCCGTCGAGACTGACTTCTCGGATCTTCCCACTTAAAGTTGGTTCATATTTAATGGTGGAGCCCGCATTGAGCCACACCTGTGTTCCATCGGCGAGTACACATTTTGAGATTTGCCCTTTGGGCGCAGTAACTTCGCACATGGCTGTTTCGGCAGTATTTCGGCCAGAGCCTAAATACCAGCCAATACCCAACATTATAGGCAGGGCCAAAATAGCAGCAACCCGGTATACCCAAACCGATAAATCAACCCGTTTTGCAGGTTTCGAAAGTTGCTGAATGATCTGATCTTTGATTTTTTCGCGGTCGGAAATAACTTCAGAAGCAGAGAAATAAGAATGACTCTTTTCCCAAATCCTCTTATTTTCTTCAAAAAGTCGTTTGTTTGCAGGCAATTCGTCCATCCACCCAAATAATTCTTCCTTTTCAGTTTCGGAAGCTTCACCGCTAAGATATTTGGCTATGATGAGGTCTATATGATCGTGTTCGTTTTGCATTCGTCAGTTTGGGGAATTCGTTATTTTATCCCTTTGACGATTTGCTTCTATATTACCCTGTAAGGAAGTTGATGTTTTTTGGGAATAAAAAACGACAAGAGTTGTATCATCTGATAATCAGACAATTCTTTGCGCAATCTTTTTAGGGCAATACCAACCTGCATCTCCACGGTTTTTACCGAAATATTCAAGCGGTCAGCAATTTCAGCATATTTTAAACCTTCGAAACGGCACAACAAGAATATTTCACGGCATTTCTCCGGAAGATTCTGGATGGCCGAATTAATCCGATCAGTCAGTTCTGCTTCTTCCATTAAATCGGTCGCCACCACCGATTCATTCTGTTCGAGTGACGACAAATAGCGGGATTCAACCTTTTTATGTTTGAGCACATCCAGCGCGGCATTACGAATTGAATTATAGAGGTAAGCCTGAAGAGAAGTAACAAGCAATCGGTCGCGCTTGATCCAAAGATCGACAAACACCTGCTGAACAAGCGATCTGGATAAATCGAAATCGTGAAGAATTTTATCGGCAAAAAAGCAAAGTCGGGAATAGTACAAATCAAAGGCTTTATTAAAAGCCTCTTCATTGCCTTTTCTGATTTCTGCAAAAAGAATATGCTCCCCGTCCTTTGTCATGGGGTAAATGTAATAACATTTTTAAGGAAGAAAAAAGGAGATTACTTCATGCTGCAAAAGATAAAGGCAATTGTGCAAGCTGGACTAAAGAAACGAATATGTTGCTCCAACTAGAATACGATCTTGCAGCTTGACTCGCTTGAAATTTGTTTTAATAAAGTAGTCATTACCAACAAAAATGATCAATCTCTGCGAATATTCACTCTTTAAAAATGATTTTCGAGCTCCATTTTAAGATTTTTTATCCTTCCAGAAAATATTTTTCAACCCATTTTCAGCTCGACAAACCGGGTCTCCGAACTCAAAATTGAAAAATACTCAATTTGTTAAAAAAATAATAAATACACAAAACACTTATATTCAATTATTTAAAAATAAACACTAAAAATATTTGAATATTTTTAGTACTATGTGTTGCATGGTATTAGTTTTTCTATATATATTTGCAGTACAAATAACAATGCAACGAAAGGTAGATTCTTTTAAAATGTACTATACACATTGTAACGAAATCGAATTTCAAGCGTCTATAGAATCAGAAAACAATTTCAGAAAACAGAAAACAAAATTTTAAACATTAAAACTCAAAGTCATGAAAACAAATTTTAGAATCATTAGCACTGTTTGTTCACTCGCATTTGTCGGAGTATTAAGTGCCAACGCTACAGTAAATTTCGAAGAGAAAAATTCCGGATTAATCTATACAAACGAAAGTTTAAACGTTTTGAATGAAAAAATAGCTTCGTTTGAAAGCGAACTGAACGGAAGCATTGATTACCAAAAAGAAGCTCAAATGGTCACCCGATGGATCGTCGATATGGCAGAAGCTAAAGCCACCCGGGAAGTGATGGAAAGAAACTTAGTTGCACCAAGCGAAACAACCAATTCTTTTGAAAATGAAGCTGGTAACGAAAACTTCGATGCAACAACCGACCTGGCTGAAGAAGCTCAATTAATGATTAAACAAATTGCTGATAACGAAGAAGCTAAAGCAGTTCAGAGAGTGATGGAAAGAGGCTTCGTTGCACCAAGCGAAACAACAGGTTCTTTTGAAAATGAAGTTGGTAATGAAACCAACGATGCAACAACCGATTTGGCTGAAGAAGCTCAATTAATGATTAAACAAATTGCTGATAACGAAGAAGCTAAAGCTGTTCAAAGAGTGATGGAAAGAGGCTTCGTTGAACCAACCGAAACAACTGGTTCTTTTGAAAATGAAGTTGGAAGCGAAAACAACGATGCAACAACCGACCTGGCTGAAGAAGCTCAATTAATGATTAAACAAATTGCTGATAACGAAGAAGCTAAAGCTGTTCAGAGAGTGATGGAAAGAGGCTTCGTTGAACCAACCGAAACAACCGGTTCTTTAGAAAATGAGGTTGGAAATGAAAACTATGATACCACAACCGACCTGGCTGAAGAAGCTCGATTAATGATTAAGCTAATCGCTGATAACGAAGAAGCTAAAGCTGTTCAGGAATTGATTGCCGAAGGTAAGTTAGAAGAACCCAGATAAGTATAATTTCCAGAGGTTTTTTAATACAACAAGAATGAATACAATAATAAGTTCCATACGACAAATGAAAAACAAATGAGAAACTTTAATTCAAACAAGTAACCCTCGTTTCGGCTATCGCTAAAACGAGGGTTTTTTATTTTTAGTAAGGCCTCTTGGCTATTAAAATGTCCTAATTTTTGACAATTCAATTAATCAGATTTCCAGTTCAGACCTGCAGTTGGTACAAAGGTGCTGGCTTTTTTGATCAATATCCTCAACGTAGGTACTCGAACGCATAACGCAGATTGGGTTAGGACAATGAATCAAACCCAATGTGTGACCAAGCTCGTGGATTACCTCCTTTTTAAATCGGTTAAGCAACAATTCCTTATCCGGAATCATACCATATCGCTCGTTACTGAGTCGGTACAGCGAAGCGATTCCTGTTTGTCCACCCAGAAAAGCTTGCCCGAAAATAAAGGTCAGGATTGGAACAAAAAGGTCAACATTAAATATCCCAAGGGTTTTCCCCGATTCAGGAAACGACATGGAATTTACCTGTTTCAGTAGTAAATTTCCGTTGTATTGCCTCCTTGCCGAATCGTAAAATTCGCTCAGATCCAAATGGCCATTCTCAACATTTACCTGACAGTGATATTCTTCGCTCACAGCTTCAGCTGTTCGCTCCAAAATCTCTTTTTCGAAGTATCCAAACGAAACTAAAGTAATGGCTTGCAGACTCATTTTGCAACGTTATTGATCTGCCAGTTTTAAATCGTATTTCTTGATTTTGTTGTAAAGAGTTACCCGGTCAACTTTTAAAGCACGGGCAGTTCGCGAAATATTCCAATCGTATTTATTGAGAATCTGAAGAATAAAAGCCTTTTCAAAATCATCGAGGCTTTCGGCTGTATTGCTTACAAACGTTTTTTCAAGCGGCAAATCCTTCAAAGTTATTCTCTTACCATTTCCAACCACGATGGCCCGCTCAATCATATTTTCGAGTTCGCGAATGTTTCCCGGAAAGTTAAACTCCTGAATCCGATTAAGAGCAGCCGTATCAATTGATGCAGGAGGCTTATTCATCGAAGTGCAGTACTTGTTTATAAAATAATTAACCAGCATTGGTATGTCATCTTTGCGCTCGCGTAATGGAGGAATCTGGATGTTTACCACATTTAAGCGATAGAACAAATCTTCCCTGAAAGTTCCTTTTTCAACCATGCTTTTCAAGTCCTTGTTGGTGGCGCAAATCACCCTAAAATCAGAGCTAATTTCCTTATTCCCACCAACGCGAATAAATGTTTTCGATTCCAGAACGCGCAGTAATTCAACCTGCATTTTGGTTGAAATGGTAGCAATTTCATCTAAAAAAATGGTCCCGCTATCAGCCATTTCAAACCGCCCCTTGCGGTTATACATGGCGCCTGTAAACGCTCCCTTTTCGTGACCGAACAACTCGCTTTCGAGCAAACTTTCGGTTAAAGCGCCGCAATGCACGCTCACAAAAGGAAAAAATTTACGCGGAGAATTGGCGTGAATAGCCCTGGCCACAAGCTCTTTGCCAGTTCCGCTTTCGCCTGTGATAATAACCGACGAGTTGGTTTGTGCTACACTTTCAACCTGCCGCAGCACATTTTTCATTCCTTCGCTCTTTCCGATCAGGTCCTCGACATTTTCAAGAGAAATTACCTTTTGTTTTAAATTTTCGTTTTCCTCAACCAGAGAGATTTGTTTGGTGGCGTTTCGGATCAAATGGGTTAAATCATCCGGGTCAAAAGGTTTGGTCACATAATCGTAAGCGCCATCTTTCAGTGCTTTAACAGCCGTATCAACTGTTGCAAAGGCCGTCATGACAATGACGATTGAATCGGGCTTAATGGATTTTATCCTGCGAAGCATTTCCAATCCGTCCATCCCCGGCATTTTAATGTCAGCAAGAATAATGTCAAACTGGTCTGATTCCAGAATTGTCAGCGCCCGTTTGGCATTTTCGGCACATTCAACACGAAATCCGTCTTCAATAAACCAGTTGTACAATGAATCTCTTACCGATTCTTCATCATCAACGATCAATATGGAAATCTTTTTTGCCATTCCTCTATCTCCTTAATTTTTAATCAATGGTAAATTTACTGATATCGTTGTGCCATGTCCCAACTCCGAGTCAACATGAATTTTGCCTTTGTGGTTCTGGATAATTCCATGAACAATAGCCAAACCAAGGCCAATACCACTAACGTCTTGTTTGGTCGAGAAGAAAGGTTCAAAAATGTGGGATATGTCTTCCTCTGCGATACCTAATCCGTTGTCTGATATTTCGATACAAATGGTATCCTCATCCGGATTTTTGGTTTTAATCATAATTTCTCCGTTTTCCTTAATAGCTTCTGAGGCATTTACCAAAATGGCTATACAAGCCTGTTTAATCTGGTTCGGGTTACAATAAATCAAATCGGAACCAGCTGCAAAATCATGTTCAAATTTGATATCAGCAATCTTTATCGGGTGAGTCATTAACTCGTAAGTTTCTTTCAGTATTTCATGCAGATGTTTAGGCTCAAAGTCATTCTGATCTTTTCTCGAAAAATCGAGCAATCCTTTTACAATGTCGCCGCAACGTTTTGTTTCCGATTCAATCAGACGCAAATGTTTTAGCATCGACTCCCGTTTAGAGGTATATAATTCAGGGTTATTTACCTGTTTCAGCAGCAATTTTGTGTAAATCAGTATTCCTGAAAGCGGATTATTAATTTCGTGTGCCACCGATGAAGATAATTTTCCCAGCGAAGCTAATCGTTCGACATGCATCAGCTCGTTTTGAGCCGCGCCCAGTTCCTCCGATTTTTTCTGAACTTTATATTCGAGTTGTTGTGACCAGTTTTCGAGCTCAACAGTTGCTGTGTGCAAATTATCCAACATGTCGTTAAATGCCTCCGAAACCATCCGCATATCATCCAGCTGATTAGGTTTAATCTCGAGCCGGGTACTTTTATCGCCATTTGCAACAGCCACGCTCACCTTTACCAACTCATTCAACGGATTCTTAATTTTTTTCCGGGTGAAAAGCAACAGGAACGAGGCCAGAAGCAAGGTTGCCAGAATAGCCAGAAAGAAAAACTCAGTGGATGATTTTTGGATAGCCGCATCCTGCGCTTCCAATGGAATTTTGATGACCAATGAACCAAGCAATGTATCGGATTCCTCATGGGCATGACAAGAACTGACATAGCATGATCTTTCGTTCAAGATTGGTGACCTGATAAGCAGATGTCTGCTACCGTTATCACTTTTATTCATCAGGCAATCCGTATTTATATCGATGATTTTATACGATTTCTCCATTCCCGGAAACAACGACCTGATATTGGCATGGCAGCTAATACAATTCGGATCGGTGTGATTATCGTTTGGATCAGTAGAAAAAGAAGAATAAACCAGGCTGTCACGGCTATCGTACATGTTTACCTCATCGATTCCAGGCAACGTATTGATAATATCAAGCGTGTTCTGAAGGGCACTTTTATCATTCTGGAGCATGGAATGGTATAAAGCTCCTTCTACGATTGATCCAATATTATTACCACTTTGGCGAATAACGGTGTTGAGATATTGCTCGTTAACCGATTGAAAAATAATATTGAAAGACACGAACAGGAAAACAGATAAAATCGCGATAATGAAAACTACCCGTCCATATATAGAAGATCGGAATTTGACATATTGGTTGATAATCGGACCTCCAACAATATTTTTTCTTGCTACTCTTTTAAACCAATTCATAAGAATCCGGGTAAAATTGTTAAGTCTTTAAGTCAATGCTAATTTAGTCTCAAAATTTTAAATTCAGCCTCAACTATTCGTTTTTGTTTCAGGTAATTGTATGTTTAATGCCATAACAATCGTTTAACCTATAAAAAAAATGAAAAGCGATGTTTCATTCACATCGCTTTTCATTTAATATTCACTATATAAAACAGTTATACTTTTAAAAGAACCATCACCAGTTCAATAAATCAGCAATTTATCTACGATTCGGACTCCCTGAAACATTTTTTATTCCGGCACAGTACTTTTTTACTCAAAAAATCTTGCTGAAAGTCCTGCCACACTTCATCAGGAAGCTCCGAAAGCGGTTGATCGCGCAATTCACCCCCATCCTGTAAAATTACAGCAGTTGGATCGGGCGAGTATTTTCCAATCGACCTGGCCAGAAAATCCTTGAATCGCACCAATTCCTGGCTTGCCCATAAAGAGGCGTCTTCGGCCAGAAAATGCGATTGGGTATCGGTCACCCAACTAATCGGTTTAATTTTATACATCCACCCTTTTTGGTAAGGATCCTCATTCAGCAATTCAGGATTTTTAATGAGTTCCGAATTAGCCTCAATAATTTCTCCTGAAATGGGAGAATAAATCTTGAGCCTTTTATCGTTTTGGACTATCTCGGCGAGAAAATCTCCCTTTTTAATCCGTTCACCGGAATCTATAATCCGACTTAATTTTACTTCTCCGGTAATGTGCACCAACAGATCGTCGAGTCCAACTTTTGCAACACCCGATCTTTCAAGATGTGTCCAGGTATGAAACCGGCTAAAAAATAATCCCTGAGGAATCTGCAGCGAATTAGGAGAAAGGTTGCCTAAAGATTTCTGAAGTTGCTTTTTATTTTTCACTTGTTTGTTCAACAGCAACCAAAAAGGAATGAGGATGGCAAAGAATGCTATGATCGCCAAATATTCAATCCCTTTCATTTCGAAAATGTTGTTGTAAGTAAATCCTTCCATTGTTATTATTTTTGTGCCATCACTTAAATAGGTGCGACAGCTGATTAATTTGCTTTTATTTATTTCAACCGGTTATGCAAACAGTAGCTTAATCTATTTTATTCTTTTGCCCATGAAGGCGATTCCCTAAGCACCGGCAAGCGATGAATAACCCATCTGAATATCCAGATTTCAGTAAAAATAACGGCCAAAGTAACCACAATTTCCATCCATGACGGAACATAGTGAACTGCCGCATCCCACCTGAAACCGATTACCGTAACATTCAACCGATTCATAACAACTCCAATCATTGTCAAAATTGCAGCAAATCGTATCATGAAAATATTGCCCGTCCGATAGCTGTAAAAAAACATCATCATCGGAATGAATACAAATCCGATCATTTCAACCAAAAACCAGTAACCCATTGGTGTATTGATCAAATCCCATCGTTTGGCATGAATAAACACAAGCATTTGCAAACAAAAATATGCAAACATGGTTAATGCACAGATTTTAGATAATCCGTGTACGATTCCGTTTTGTGACTTGTGATTCTTTTCACTGATTTGGTCGGGAAACACTTTGTGACTAATTGACCCCTCAAAAATGACCATTGAAAGTCCGGCAAAAATACTTGAAACCAGAAACAGTATAGGGATAAATTCGGAATACCACAGTGGATGTATTTTTTCTTTTGCCATCAGATAAAGCGCTCCTAAACCTGATTGATGTAAGGTTGACAGGGTGATTCCAAAGATAACCGCTGCAATGGTCATTCCTGAAAGAATTTTTTGTGCACGCCGGGATCCAAGCCATTCAGCAATTGCCGGCGAAAACTCGATCAATTCGGCAAGCATGTAAAGCAAAAAATGCCAGGCGACTAAAAACAATACAGAACTGGTTCCAAAACTATTCCCAATTACCGGATTAACCACGTGCCACGGGCGACCCAAATCGAGCAGTAATGCGCCTGTATAAAACGCGTAAGCCAAAAAACCATTCAGTACTGTAACCCTGACAATCGGATGATATTTTTTTATATTCAGGATGTAAACCATAAAAGTGACCACATATGCTCCTCCAGCAAATGCAACACCAGTAACCACATCAAACCCGATCCACAATCCCCATGGAACATCCTGGGTCAGATTTGTAATGGCTCCCAGCCCTTTCCAATACCTTATTACGATTAGGAAAATACCCAAAAGTATTATTGGAATTGAGATTATATTAAAAGGGGTAAGCCATTTGCCTCTCGGCTTTAATTCGTTAAACAAAAATTTCCAACTGAATTTATGTTCTTTTTCTTTTGGTAAAGAGTAGGCCTGATTATTCATCATCTTCTTCTTTATATTGATTGTTTTTGGTCGCTGTGTAAATGCCTAACAAGAGTGGTGGCAGAAGTAAATCGACTGAAGGAACACTATACAGGAATCCCTTAGTCAATGCCGGATAGGATGATTGTTGTAAGTTAGTATTCATCGCTAGTTCTTCAAACGGCACTGGCGAAAGATATAGCCATCCAGTACCTCCAACCTCATGTTCACCATAAATATGATCTGCATATAAATCAGGTTTTTCGTAGATTCTCCTACGTGCTTCCTTAATCAAATCACGTCGTTTACCATACATCAACGCATCATTTGGGCAATTCGTCACACAAACTGGCTTTTCGCCAGCATTTTGCCGATCAAAACACATATCACATTTCTGAATCTTGGGATTTGTACTGTGAAATTCAAACTTGGGACTATCAAACGGACAGGAAACCATACAATAGCGGCATCCCATACATTTATCGCCATTCCAGGTAACCGGACCAGTTTCATTTTTGTGCATGGCTTGTGTCAGGCAAGCAGCATCGCAGGCTGGTTCGTTGCAATGCATACATTGACGCTTGATATAAACTTCACCTTTGGTGGTTTGGAATGTATTTACAACCGTATTGCAGGTTTCATTTGTTTTGCGAATTGGTTCAACTTCAGCTAATGGTTCAGGCAACCCATGTGCAGCTGCACATTCATATTCGCAGGTACGGCAACCCACGCAGCGGGTTGAATCGTACAAAACTCCTGAAAATTCAACATCGCTTTTTCCTTTAGGTGATGCAAATGTATTTTTACCAATAGCAAGTGTAATACCAGTAGCACCCAGCAGGCAAAAAAAGCCCCTTCGATTTATACTCATAGTTTTATGATTTGTTAGGTAGTTGAGTCCGAGAATTATATCGAGTCTTATTTAGAAGTATCAATAAACTTTGTTTGAAAATCGTCCCATACATTTGGCCCGAGCTCGGCCAACGGATTATCTAAAAGCTCTCCGCCATCCTGCATTGTAACGTATGCAAAATCATGAGAATTAGTTTTTATCAGAGTTGCAAAAAAGTCTTTTAATCTCAGGAATTCATCCTTTAATGATTCCTTATATTTTTCAGCAATCAACAAATACTGCATTTCAAGTCCCCAATTCATTGGCTCTACCATGTAAACCCAACCTTCGGAATATGGTGCTGAATTTAGTAGTGAAGAATTGTATTCCAGATTCTTATTAACTTCAGTAATTGTTCCTGAAATCGGTGAATAAATGTTCAGAAGTTTTCCTTTCCGGATGATTGACAACAGAAGCTCGCCTTTCTTCACTGTTTCTCCAACAGCTTTCAGCTCAACCCGCGTAATTTTACCAGTTATATGTTGTAGGAAATCATCGATTCCTATTCGCACTAAACCATTTTTCTTCATAAATGCCCAGGAGTGGGTTTTCCCAAAATAGATTCCTTTTGGAATGACTAGTGATTCTTCGTTGAAAACTCCAGTTGAGATAGGTGAAATTTCTGGAGTGGCTGCACTGCTTTTTCTAAAAAGCCTAAAAACCAATTCAGCAAGAACGCCAGTTATTACTATGAAAAACAAGATCAGAAGCAACACTGACAATAAAGAACTTGTGCGTTCAACAGGAATCGTAGCATACAATTCTGGCTGACTAAACTTAGCTAATTGGGCAAGTCTTTCATTATATACCAAATTACTATAACCATTCTCGCTCAAAAAACTCTGACCATCAGAAAGTACCCATTTCAGAAATGCAACTTCAGTCGCATTATCCGGATTTGTGGAGGAAACCGAGTAAATATTAGAAGACAAAGCATTTGGATATTTACCAATCCATACACCCCTTGCAAATGATTCAACATTGTCATATATATCTTCCATATAATCAATCTTTCCATTCCCATTTTTATCAATTGGAACGAATTTCAAACCTTCGAGAAGATTCTGATTATTTGGATCCGTTATTTGAGCCAGATTAAAGAACCCAAATGCATTAGGGTCTTTCTGAATCGCTGAAATCATTTCCGGCACACTTTGAGACTGGATCCCCGAACCAGCTGACTGATTTGAGCTCAGTATGTTTCCCAATATCAACTGTGTCGATTGGTCGTTATTTGCGTAGTAATGCAATGGAATCTTTTGGGTATTCCCCGAAAGATCACCCCAATTCCCATTTTCCGGATTCGCAATAATGTGCGACAACTCTTTTATGGTTATCCCTTTAACACGAATCTCATTCAACAGCGGGTTTTTGGCGCTCATAACCGGAACAATCAAATCCCGACCAACAACCATGCTCCACACCGAATGATTGTTTAGTTGATGGAATGACTCCTCCGAAACAAACCCTATTTCTCCGGAACCAATCAACTCAGAAATATGATCTACTGAAGCTTTGCTCACATTGATTTTCTGCGTTGGATTCAATCTGCAGTATTCATTAGCCCACTTCATTGTCAGATCGTAAAATTCCGGAGAAGCAGTAACATTTATTGAACCTGCCGATGAAGTGGCATCTCCGGTAGTAACGTCTTTACTGATCGCATAAATGCAACTTAGAAAGAGCAACGTGATGGTTAAAAAGATCCTGGTTTTCATGATTTTTCCCTTTTAAAATAATATTATCAGGGAATTCAAATCCAGTGCCAACAAATAAAAATAAACACAAAACACTGTATATCTGTCACTTACATGCATGGCGTTTAATCTTTAAACACAGCTAATTGTATATTATTTCAACACACATTCACCACACGACACATAAACAACTCACATACAAACACTTAATACTTGTGTATAGATTTCATGCATTTGTTGAATATATCAACACATTCAGCAGAAAAGGTTTAGTTCCAGATGGATTTATCACAGAAACAGCAAAAAAAAAATTAAAAAAAAGCATCTTAAATCTTAAAAGAGCCTAATCTCAGTTCGAAAACGAATAAAAAAAGGTCCACTGTAAAAACAATGAACCTTTTCGTGTACTATTATAAAATTGATAATTAATTATCCTTTTTGCGCTTTCGAAATCATTGAATTAAACACACTAAGTTGTTCTTTCAAAGCAGCGATTTTATCAGCCGGTTCCGTTCGGGCTTCAAGCAAGATCCAGCCATCGTATTTAATTCCAGTAAATAAATTGAGAAGTTGCTGGTAAGGATATTCGCCAACATTTAATTCGCGCACGTGAACCGTATCACCAAACCATTTTTTTACCGAATTGAAATTAGGTTCCAGTCCGGGCGGTAATAAATCCTGGTCATTACAATTCCAGCACATTTTAACATTTTTTTCGGTCACCTGCTCGAAAATAGCCCTCATATTCGGAATTTCCTGAGTTAACTCTCCATGTACCTCAACCCTGACTAATTGCCCATAATCATTGGCAAACTTCCCAACTTCATTCAACGAAGTAGCAATCTGTGCAATGGTTTTTTCTTTTGAAACTTCTTTTGGCAGGTTATTCGGTTTTACTTTTATGCCGGTAGCTCCAATGTCCTTGCATAACTTGATGTATTCTTTGGTTTGATCGATATTTTTTCTCAGGATAGCCTGATCGGGACTGTGATATTCGAAGTTTGCCCCATAACCAAGGCAATCAACCGGACTATCATCAAAACGTTTTTTTACTTCAGCTCGTTCGCTGGCCGAAAGCTTGGTTTCTACACCATGTTTATGGTCGCAACGCAACTCGACTCCCAAATAACCGGTCTTTTCGCAATTAGCAATTAATGTAGGTAAATCCCAATCTTTTGCCCAAAGGTAAGTGACCAAGCCAAGTTTCATTTCTGATTTTTTGGATGCAGCAATTACAGCGAACGGATCAAGCACGGAAAAGCCAATTCCAGCAACCATACTTCGCTTCAAGAAAATACGCCGGGATAAATTATTGTCCATGGTAAATTGAATGAGTGATTAGTTTATAGTTAGTGTTTAGTAAATATTACACGCTATAAAAATATCAATTTGCAACTATTAATCACTCAAAAAAACACACAACTTAAGGTTAGCTCTTCTTTATTACCTGAGAACAGACCTTACCCGATTGGGTAATCTTCAGAATATAAATACCTGATTTAATTAATGATAAATCTAGTCGGATTTGTTGGTCGCCCTGAGAAAGATAAATCGAATCCCAGACTTTAACCTGAACGCCTAAGATATTATACAGGTTTACCTGGATATCTCCGGCAACTGCTGCCTGAAGTTCAACCGTTACAATTTCTTTAACCGGGTTTGGGTAAACTTTTGATAATGAGAAAGATTTATTTTCAATTACAGAGGAGAAAGAGGTATTTGGTTGGGAAAAACTACTTATAGCTAAAACCATTATCAGTAAGAAAGTAAATATTGTCTTCATAGCTTTGAGTATTGCATTCTGTGTTTAAAGACAAAAATCAGACCAGATAGTTGCAGCGTTTGCAAAAAAAAGAGCTGATCTTGAAAGATCAGCTCTTTTTAGCTTTATGTCGACCGGAAATTACTCAGCAACAGAAATTGCATCAACCGGACAAACTTCGGCACACGATCCGCAATCTGTACATAAATCAGCATCAATTTTATAGATATCTCCCTCAGAAATCGCTTCTACTGGACATTCGTCGATGCAAGTACCACATGCAATACATTCTTCTGAAATTTTATAAGCCATAACTCAATTTTTTAGGTTTTATATCAGGCAAAAGTACAAAGTTTGACAAAAAATCAAAAAAATAGTAATAGTAATTTCAGCCAAAAAGAAATCATTTAATATTTAGGCTTATCAGAGAGATATTAATATTTTGAATCTGAACTTGTTCTGGAATTAAAATACACACAAACATCAGTTAATCCGCACTTTTCACACTTTGGAGTACGAGCCAGGCAAACGTATCTTCCATGCAAAATCAACCAATGGTGAGCCAATGGCAATAATTCTTCAGGAAAATACTCAACCAATTGTTTTTCGGTATCGAGCGGAGTTTTCGAATTAACACTCAACCCAATACGGGCAGCAACCCTAAAAACGTGCGTATCAACTGCCATGGCAGGTTTATTGAAAACGACAGAAGCAATCACATTAGCGGTTTTTCTTCCCACTCCGGGCAATTTCTGCAACTCATCAATATCATCAGGAACTATACCGCCAAAATCGGAAACCAGCATTCGGGCCATCCCAACCAAATGTTTGGCCTTGTTGTTTGGGTACGAACATGAACGTATGTAATCAAAAACTTCAGCAGACTCAACTTCAGCCATCTTTTCAGCGGTTGGAAACCGTTTTAACAAATCCGGAGTAATCAGATTCACCCGTTTGTCGGTACACTGAGCCGACAAAATAACCGCTACCAGCAATTCGTATGGACTATTGTAGTCAAGTTCGGTTTCGGCAATGGGCATTTCTTTCTGGAAATAACTGATCACCCGTTCAAATAATTCTTTCTTATCCATTTATTTCTCGTTTTTAACGATTTCAAACTTAAATAAAAACCACTAAACACAAGCCTTCTGAGCAAGTTCAATTTCGTAGCCTTAAAATGTTATTTTTGCAGAAAAAAATATGACTCCGCATTTACAGGCTGAAAATTTATCGAAGCGATTTGGCGATCAGTTACTCTTCGAAAATATTTCATTCACCATATTCGAACATCAAAAAGTTGCCCTCATCGCCCGAAATGGCACCGGCAAAACCACGCTCATGGAAATTCTGGCTGGAAATGATACTCCGGAATTCGGGCAAATTACCAAAACCGGCGATATCAAGATTGGATACCTGAAGCAAATACCTGATTTAGATGATAATCAAACCGTTTTTGAAGCGGTTTTCCAATCAGGCGATGAAATGATAGAAACCATCCGTAATTTTGAAGATGCAGTTCTTCACAATCGCAAGGAAGATATTACCAAATACACTGAGCTGATGGAACACCATCATGCCTGGGACTTTGAAGTAAAAGTAAAACAGATACTTACACAACTAAAAATCACTGATTACGACCAGCGTATTTCAGAGCTTTCAGGAGGACAAAAAAAGCGTGTAGCCATGGCTAATGTGTTGATTAATGAGCCTGATTTGTTGATGCTCGATGAACCAACCAACCACCTTGATTTAGAAATGATTGAATGGCTGGAAAATTACCTCGAAAAAACCAAAATCACGCTATTTATGGTGACGCATGACCGGTATTTTTTAGATCGGGTTTGCAACGAAATCCTTGAAATGGAAGGCAATACCATTTACCGTCATCGCGGAAACTATTCGTATTTTCTGGAAAAACGACAGGAACGAATGGAATCGACAGCTACCAGTGTTGAAAAGGCCAAAAACCTTCTTCGCACAGAACTGGAATGGTCGCGCAGGATGCCTCAGGCTCGCGGACATAAGTCGAAATACCGCATGGAGCGCGTTGATGACCTGATTGTAAAGGCAGGCCAAAATTTGAATGAGAACAACATTGAACTGAGTATGAATTCTTCTCGAATTGGGAATAAAATTCTCGATTTGGAAAACATCAGCAAATCATACGGCGATTTATGCCTGATTAAAGACTTGACGTATAAATTCCAGCGCGGCGAAAAGCTTGGGATTGTGGGTAAAAACGGAACTGGCAAATCAACGTTTCTGAATATTGTTACCGGAAATCTTCAGGCAGATTCAGGAACAGTTGAGATCGGCCAAACCATTCGCTTTGGCTATTACAAGCAAACTGGCATCGATTTTAATCCCAGCGATAAAGTAATTGATGTGGTAAATAAAATTGCCGAAGTCATCAATTTCGAAGACGGGCGAAAGCTCACCGCCTCACAATTGCTGACAACTTTCCTGTTTCCTCCGGATACGCAATACTCATTTGTCGAGAAACTTTCAGGAGGCGAAAAACGGCGATTGTATTTATGTACTATCCTGATGACCAATCCGAATTTCCTGATTCTCGATGAGCCAACCAACGATTTGGATATCATGACACTGGCCGTTCTGGAAGATTATCTGCGAGTATTTCAGGGTTGCGTAATTATCGTTTCGCACGACCGGTATTTTATGGACAAAATCGTCGATCATTTGTTTGTATTCAACGGCGATGGAAACATCAAGGATTTTCCGGGCAGCTACACCATTTGGCGAAATAAACAATTGGAGGAAGAAGAAAAAGAGAAAAAGGAAAAGAAACCAGAAGTTAAAGCTTCGTCAAAACCCACCAAAGAAAAGGAACGGAAGTTGACTTTCAACGAGAAAAAAGAGCTGGAACAACTTGAAAAAGATATTGAATCGCTGGAATCCGAAAAAGCGACAATCAGCGAAGAACTCAATTCAGGAGCATTGACAAACAATGAGTTGCACGATAAGTCGAACAGATTTGGCGAAATCACAGATTTGCTGGAAGAAAAAGAAATGCGCTGGCTAGAATTGAGCGAACTGGCATAGAAAAATGTTGCGAGTTGCGCGATATGAGTTTCGTGTTTCCCAGAAACCCGCATCCCGAAACCCGAAACACAATTTTGAACTTGAATTTGTAACTCTTTAGATATGAAAACATACGGATTAATCGGGTACCGACTTGGGCATTCATTTTCACGCAGTTTCTTCACTGAAAAATTTGCAAACGAGAACCTTCCTGATCACGAGTACGTGAACTTTGAGCTGGACAGCATTGAAGAATTTCCGAAGGTTTTTAATCAGGGAAAAGACATTTGTGGCCTAAATTGTACCATTCCATACAAGCAGCAAATCATTCAGTTTCTGGACGAAATTGATGTGGAGGCTGCACAAATAGGGGCGGTTAATACCGTTAAAATCATCAATCAAAATGGCCGGCGTATTCTGAAAGGGTTCAATACTGATTTGTACGGATTTGAACATTCACTGCGCCCTATGCTCGAAGCGAAACAACGGAAAGCATTGATTCTGGGAACTGGCGGCGCCTCAAAAGCCATCAAATTTTTGTTCGATAAAATGGGAATCGCCTATCTCTCGGCAACCACCAAAGAAGTACCCGGAGAAAAGGAAATCAGGTACAATCAGCTAACTGAAGATTTGATGAACGAATACCTGATCGTCGTCAACGCTACACCACTGGGAACTTTCCCCAAAGTTGATACCTGCCCAGACATTCCATACCAATTCATTACGAAAGACCATGTTTTGTACGATCTGGTTTACAATCCGGAAGAAACACTCTTTCTAAAAAAAGGGAAAGCGCAAGGAGCAAAAACCAAGAATGGACTAGAAATGCTTCATCTGCAAGCACTCAGGGCATGGGAGATTTGGAACGCTTAAAGGGTTACGAGTTACGGGATTCGAGTTGCATAACCCGAAACACGTAACTCGCAACAATGATTTCTTCCAACATTATTTATCCTCACTGCCAATTGGAGCGATTTTCTTTGAACCCGAATACAATTCATATTTCCGGAAACTGCATTCAAGAGAACCATTAAGGATAGGAATTTTACGTGACGGACGCAACCCGATTGACTTGAGGCATTGCGGCGTGCTGATAATCCATACCGTAGCGTTAGTATAATGGTGCTTTAACCGCTCGCCAATCATGGCGTAAAAGTTAGTATCATCCGAAGTCAAACGTTCGCCGTAAGGTGGATTGAATAACAGAAATGGCTTCTCGGAAGCTGGCTCCAGCACTTTAAAATCGGAAATTTTAAAGTCGATCAGTGAACCAACACCAGCCTCATCTGCGTTTTTTGACGCAATATCAACATTCCGGCGCAAAATATCTGAAGCCGAAATACGCACAGGTGTTTGTTCTGCTGGCTGAACTTCATTTTCCATCCGCTTAAACAACTCCGGACTAAAACTCCGCCAGTTTTTGAATGCAAATTTCTTGCGGATGCTTCCCGGATAAATTCCGTTGGCCAACATGGCAGCTTCAATGGCAATGGTTCCGGAGCCGCACATCGGATCGATCAAATTACTTTTACAATCCCAATCCGATAAACGGAGCAATCCGGCAGCCAAAACTTCGCTCATCGGAGCTTCGTTCTGCCCTAGCCTATACCCGCGTTTATGAAGCGATTCGCCGCTACTGTCGAGCGAAATGGTGCAAAATTCGGCGCTGATATGGAGGTTGATCAATACATCCGGATTTTTGGAATCGACATTTGGCCGTTTGTCAAATTTATATCGGAAACGATCAACAATCGCATCTTTTAATTTGAGCGAAGCATACATCGAATTATCAAACAAATCTGAAAAAACGGTGCTCTGAATCGCAAAAGTCTGATCACAATCAAACAACTCTTCCCACTTAAAATTTTTTGCACGCTGATATAAATCGTCAACCGAATAAATCTTGTACGAATCGATAGGAACTAAAATCCGCAAAGCGGTACGCAAACAATAATTGGCTTTGTAAAGCATTTTTACATCGCCGCTAAAATAAACCGATCGTCGTCCAATCTGGACTTCGTCGGCACCAATTTCTATTAATTCCTGGGCCAGAACCTCTTCAAGTCCGGCCAATGTGGTAGCTGTATACGATTGATTATTCAATTTGTATTTTTTTAGTTATGCAACGTTTTAAAATTCAGAATAAACTCACCACAAAAGTCTAAAAATATTTGCAGAAGTTTCTATTCCTTGCAACCTTTAATTATTCCACGGACTGAGTTTCTTATAAAACCAATAATTTCATCCCGTTCAAAAGTCTTTTCAAAATGAATTTCGATGAATTCAAGTGCAAGAGTCAGATTTCTTCTCTCCTGAAAAATCACCCGATAAATATCTTTCAATTCATTGATTTTAGATGAACTAAAACCCCTCCGGCTCAATCCGACAGTATTTATTCCTTCATAGCGCAAAGGATCTCTTGCTGCAATTATATAGGGTGGAACATCTTTTACAATTTTGCTGAGCCCACCGACCATGGTATGAGCACCAATCCGGGAAAACTGATGAATCCCTGTCAAACCACTGATATTTGCCCAATCAGATACAATCACTTCGCCTGCCATCCCAACATTAAAACCGATTACACAATGTTCGCCAATTACACAATCGTGCCCAATGTGCGAATTTGCCATGATTAAATTATCGTTCCCAATTACCGTTTTTCCCTTTGAAGCCGTCCCCCTGTTTATAGTTACAAATTCACGAATTATATTGTTGTTACCTATTTCCAGAGTTGTGTATTCTCCTTTGAATTTATAATCCTGAGGATTTCCGGCGAGCACTGCACTTGCATGAATTTGACAATTTTCACCTATTCTAGCCCCGTTTTGAATATTGACATAGTTGCCAATCCAAGTGTTTGCGCCAATAACGACATCGTTATCGATCGTTGCGAAATTTCCAATCTGAACATTCTTTCCAATCTGAGCCTTTTCCCCAATTATTGCACTTTTTGAAATCATAGCATTTCTGTTAAGTTAAAAGTGCAAATGTTGCTTAAATAAAAGGGAGTTTATTTGATGTAATGTCAATTAATTGATGCACGGATACGGCTCAGTGTCTCCTGGCTTACATCCATTAATGATGCTATGTGTTTAAGCTTGGCTTTCTTTATAATTTCCGGAAAATAAGTCAACAAGTAAGAATACTTCTCGTGAGCATTCATCAATTTATATTTGTGATGAAATTCATTGAGTGAAGCTAAATATTGCCTGAGCAACTTGATGTGAAATTTCGCAAATATCGGATATTCAAGAAGTCGCTGCTCATCTGAATATGACAAAGAATAAAGTACAGTTTTTTCACAAGCCTGAAAATTCTCAAACGAGGGCTTCTGCTCAAAAAAACTAGTCATCGAAGTCAGCCATTGGTTGTTAAAGTAAATCCAACTTGTAACTTCCTGACCGTCATTCATGTAAAATTTACGAACTAATCCTGATTTAATAAAACTTATTTTGGAGCATATCTTCTCTTCTTCTATAATAAATTCATTTTTCTCATAAACTTCCGTTTTGAAACACTCATTAATAGCTTGTTCTGTCTCAGAATCAAGTTCAACAAAGAGACTTATGAATTCAATCAGTTCTGTCATTTTTAGAGTTTCTTCTCTTAATTCCAGAGACAATTAGATTCCGGCGCCGTCGCTGAAATCATTCTCTTTGGCTTTCGACTGAACCAGTTTTGTATTTGGCGGTAAACTGTTAGTAACCCATACGTTACCTCCGATCACCGAATTTGCCCCTATCCGGATTCGTCCCAGAATGGTAGCCTGAGCATAAATAATAACGTTATCCTCAACAATAGGATGACGTGGAATGCCTTTAATAGGATTACCGTCTTTATCGAGTGGAAAACTTTTTGCCCCCAGCGTTACTCCCTGATAAAGTTTCACATTGTTGCCAATGATACACGTTGAGCCAATTACCACACCTGTTCCATGATCGATGGTAAATGCCTCGCCAATTTGTGCGCCCGGATGAATGTCGATTCCGGTTTCTGAATGACCCATTTCGGAAATAATACGTGGAATGAGTGGAACACCCAGATTCAGCAATTGATGCCCAACCCGGTGATTAATAATCGCGCGAATAGTTGGATAGCAATAAATAACCTCGCTTTGACTATTGGCTGCTGGATCGCCCAAATAAGCAGCCTCAACATCGGTAATCAACAACCGTCGAATTTCAGGCAAAAACGAAATAAAATCGGACGCCAGTCCCTGCGCAAACTTCGAGCGTTCCTGCATGTCAACCATTTCAGGATTCTGGCACGTAAAACACAATCCGGCGAGTATCTGTTCCGATAAAATTTCAAACAATTCGTCGATATAAACTCCAACATAGTGTTTGGTTGTGTTCGAACGCAAACTGGTGTTGCCGAAATATCCGGGAAATAAAATCTCACGAATAATACCCACCATTTTCCTCAGCGCTTCGATGGATGGCAACGGTTCACCAATGCGGTGTTCATGGCATACCAGATTCAACGAATTCGGATCAGACAGTTGTTCAACTGCACTCCGCATTTTGTGTTCTATATTTTTTTCTGAAGTCATTTTTGATTTTTTTAGAGGTTAAACACTCCTAATCCGATGACTTTGAGTCATTTATTCCAATTTCTTATTTCAACTCAGAATAACAAAACAAAACCAAGACAAAAATCATACTTTTAGGTATGAAATCAAAAATAAACGGTTGAAAGTTTCAGATTTGATCGTAAAATTTACGTATGGCATCCAGAGCATTATGCAGACGAATATCATCTGTTCCACCGATTTCAACAAAATTAAATCCATAATACTCCAGCTGTTCCCGATATTGTTCGTATAGCCTGATGCGGTTTTCACCTCCGTTTTCTCTCACAGGATCAGCTTCCCAAGGCAAATCAGGGCGACAAAGCAAATACAAATCCATTGGGCAATTCAGTATTTCCACTTCAAGCCACTCCGGAATTCGTCCATACACCCAATTAAACCAAACTTTGGTAATGATGAGCCAGGTGTCGAAAAAAAAGATTCGTTCTGAACCGGATTGAGTCAAGTGATATTGCTGAACCTGGGTTTTGGCAATATTTTCAACATCTTCAAACGTGTAATGACGTGGCAATTTCTCGATATATTCCCGCGCAAATTCAGGAATAAACTGACCATTGAATGTTTCGGCCAGTTGTTTAGCCAAAGTGGTTTTACCAGTCGATTCGGGGCCAGTTACTGCAATTCGTATTTGTTTGGGAGTATTCATTGATGCTGTGTAAAATACAAAAATACAAGAGTTCGCGACAATGGAGGCTTAATGCTCAACATTTAACTCCCGTTTCCATTCGCGGTATCCGATATAAGCCATCACAGTGTACACAACAAACAGAATAACTGTTGGAAGAAGATCTTTATACCAGAATAATCCAACAGAAAAGGCATCGACAAAAATCCAGACCAACCAATGTTCCAGAATTTTCCGTGCAAGCATCCAGGTTGCCACAATACTAAGTGCTGTGGCAAGGCCATCTGCCATTGGAACAGGCGAATCGGTGTAGTTCTTCAGGATAAACCAAATCAGGATAAAAAGTAATAAACTGACTATTGAAAGTATAAAGCCCAATTTGATTGATAAACGACTTACTTTGATGGGCTCCGAATGATTGGATTGATTTCCGCGCAACCACTCGTACCAGCCATAAATGCTGATTACTACGTAATACATCTGTAATCCCATGTCGGCATAAAGCTTCGACTCAAAAAACACCCACACATATAGAATGGATGTCATCAAACCCACCGGCCATGTGAGAATACTCTGGCGGATCGAAAAAAAGATATAGGCAATACCTAAAATGGCTCCCAGGAGCTCTATGTAATTTCCTGAAAGCCATTTAATTATAAGTTCCATAAAGAATTTCTAGTTACGGGTTACAAGTTGCAGGTTTCGGGTTTTCTTCGGAACTCGTATCGGGCAACACACAACACTACTTTCGCACGACCTTTTATTTTCCTGAAAGTATCTTTTCGTACTCTCCCCTTTTGTTGATTACTTCAATTGCTTTTTTGATGGCATCATCTTCAGCATTCATAATCTGGAAATAATGACTTGTCGAGAAAAGATCTCGGGCAATTAATGCTTTCATCTGTTTTTTCAACAAAGGACGGGCAAAATCAATGCTTTTCTGATCGGGCTTTTGGCTTACTTTTTTCACTTCCTTCTGATTTTTTTCAGGTTTTGCCTCAACCGGATTACCATCCCCATCATCAGTTATTTTATCAGCATCAATTTTATCGCCTGCTGCAAGAATTTTATCAACCATCTCATCTGTTACCTCAAACTTGGCACTAAAAGTTTCAAAGTTTGTGTATTTCTGCTTGAAGTTTTCCCGATTTGCATCCATAATATCAAGTACACCGGTATAAACCACATTTTTGCGATTTAGTGTGTTGTAATAGATGTAATATTTCGAGGTATCGAGCGGGATAAACAAATCAGGCATAATTCCACCACCGCCATAAACCGTGCGTTTGGTTGTTTTGGTCAGGAATTTTTCAGCTTTATTCTGAACCACACTGTCTTTTGAAAAAAGTTCACCTTTCTCAATCCGGTGCAGATAATCTTTCTGATAAGCTTCCACATCGTCGGTATAAGGTTTTTGAATACAACGGCCGCTTGGTGTATAGTAATGAGCTGTTGTTAACCGAATCATCGAACCGTCGGTCAACGGGAATGGCTGTTGAACCAAACCTTTTCCGTACGAACGACGACCAATTAAAACCCCGCGATCCCAATCCTGAATGGCGCCCGAAACAATTTCACTGGCCGAGGCCGAACCTTCGTCAATTAACACGATCAACTTTCCTTGTTCAAGTTCGCCCAAAGCAGTTGCACTGTATTCTTTCTTTTCGGCGTGAAGACCCGAGGTATAAACAACCAGTTTGTAGGCTGTCAAAAACTGGTCAGCCAATTCGATAGCAGCATTCAGATAACCACCACCATTTCCTCGTAAATCCAAAACCAAACTATTCAATTTTGAACTTGCCTTTAAAGCCTTTATTGCGTCGAAAAATTCACTTGTAGTAGTAGCCGAAAACTTATTGAGTTTAATGTATCCGGTATTGTCATTAAGCATATATGACGCGTCGAGGCTGTTGAGTGGTATTTTATCGCGAATAACTGTAAAATCAAGCACATTGGGCTCTCCTTTACGCTTAATTTTCAGGTCAACCTTTGTTCCTTTTTTGCCTTTAAGTAAGTCGAAAACATCGGTATTTTTCAATCTGATATTGGTAATTACCTTCGCATCCACCTGCAAAATCCTATCACCGGCTCGAAGTCCAACTTTTTCAGAAGGTCCACCGGGAATGGTAGTCACAACCATTAATGTATCCTTAAAAACATTAAATGAGATACCAACCCCTTCAAAATTGCCCTGAAGCGGCTCGTTCATCTTTTCAACTTCCTCTTTCGAGATATAAACCGAGTGGGGATCGAGATTTCGCAAAACCTCGACAATGGCTTTTTCAGTTAAATCATTAATTTTAGTCGAATCGACATAGTAGCTATCCACCAAACGAAGCAGGCGACCGAATTTCATGGTATTATCCTGAACATCCTGGGCTTTCAATTCGCTACCGCCAGCCATCATCATCATCCCCAGCAAAATTGAAATACCTGCTTTTCTGTATTTAAAATCCATAATTGTATGTATTAAATCGGATTTGCACTCGAATCAAAATCCATTCCAAACCAAACCCAAATTTATTTGAATATCAAATATAACGTATAAAACTTGCGACCAATTGTTCCTGTTCTTGATATTAGTTAACATCCGGCGCCTATTTAAGTTGATATGTATTCGATCAGCGTGAAAAGTTACACATACTCTTGCTTTATGTTCGATATATTTTCAGCCCATAAAAAAAACCGGTAAAAACCGGTTCTTTTATAGTTACTGCTTCGAATAACTTGCTGTTTGCGTTGGCAGAATCAGGGCCATTCCGAAATATATCAATATCAGGAACGGATTAAAAAAAGTAATCCAGGCAAATGCCAGTCGCAAAAATACAGGATCGAGTTCGGGGTTTACATAGTTTGAAATTCCGCTGATTACACCAGCCACCAATTTGTCGTTTGAGCGTGTTAACCGTTTCATGATTTTAAGTTTTAATTGTTTCTAAATGTTTGTTTTCTGTATAAGGCTTACTTATTCTTTAATTGAAAGTCCTTCCGGAGTCATTGTCCAGGTTTTACCAGTCATTTCTTTCGTCCAGATGTTATTAATATTGTCAAAATCGAAATGTAATTGATCCAAATCTTTACCCAGATAAACCTGCTTGCCTACCGGAACTTTTACAGTTATCTGAACTTCCTGCTTTCTCCATTTAGCCTGGTTTCCGATAGTAAAAAACCGATTGAGTACCAGTGTTGAATCCTTTCTTGTAAAGTCGTATTGAATAAGATTCAGGTTGTTTTGTACTTCGGTGGCATTTTTTCCTCTTGACTCTTTGCTTATCACGACCGAAAAGTCAGGCGCTGTGGTCGATTCGATCCGAAGACTAGGATTTCCCGCCAATACATTCTCTCCATTGCTTTTTATCAGTGTGAAATCATCGAATCTTACATCTGGATTTGTTTCAACACTTTCAGGAAAAGTTCCAAGCTCGAGTCTAAGAGTTTTAGCAGTTTGGCAATTGAGCGGTTTTACTGAAGAAACAGTATTCTTCTGACTAAAATTATTCACCTGACCAGCAGTTACAGCAATCATAGCGACTAAAGCTACCAGCCAGATTCCAAATGCACCAAGGCCGATCAATTTGTTATTCGTTTTGTACCTGAAAACCAATTTGGTTCCAATAAAAAGGATAGCCAGCAATGGAATTCCGATCAGTAGAACCATAAGTAAAATAGATACACTAACCAAGCCTGGACTTACAACGTAGACTAAAAGTCCGTTTAAATCAACCTCTGAATTCATTCCTGAAACAGAACTATGGAATACAGAACCTCCGACTGCAAGTGAAACCATGGCGGTTACAAACCCAAGAAATCCGGTCAGAATAAACAAACTACCAAAAAAAACTGCGATACCCCTACCCAAACCTTTGGCAACCTGAACAGTGGCCTGACCAGCCTTATTGGCAAAGTCTTTACCCTTTTGAACCGATTCGGAACGGTTCATTCTTGAGAAGCTGTTCTTTACTTCATTCACTTCTTCCTGAACAGTTTTCTGAATGTTCGAAATGGTTGCGTCTTCACCACGCATTTCCAGTCGCTGAGCAGTAGTGCGTGCTTTCGGAACCACAATCCATAATATCAGGTAAACAATCGCCGAAATACCAACACCAACGAAAACCAACAGCACAAAAAGAATCCGGAGAAATACAGGATCGATGTTGAAATAAGCGCTCATTCCTGAACATACTCCCCCAAAAACGCGATTTTCGCTATCGCGGTACATTCGTTTTTTTGTTTTTTCACCCTTCACTTCAGTAGCTGAAGGTTCTGCATTTTCAGATTGTTCCTGATCCACAAAATCTTCAGGTTTTCCCATTCGTTGCATCACTTCATCAACCCATTCATTGATTACAGCTTCCTGTCCTTCATTTATTTTTTCCTGAAGCAATTCAGCAATGCGCGATTCAATGTCCTGCAAAATTTCTTGTCCACCTTTCTGAGTTTCAAAGAAACGTTTCAACAGTTGCAGATAATCCTGCAGTTTTTCAAAAGCATCTTCTTCGATGTGAAAAACGCTGCCGCTAATGTTTATTGTGAATGTCTTTTTCATGGTTTCTAATATTTTAATTGTTTCTGTTTCTTCTGATTTCTTTGATTTATTGCTGATTGTTAATCCGAAAAACGGCATCAACCAGTTCTCTCCAGAATTTTCCGAGTTCGGTCAGGAATAGCTTTCCGGGTTCGGTCAATTCGTAATACTTACGAGGCGGCCCCTGAAGCGATTCTTCCCAATGGTAGCCCAGGTAGCCTTCATTTTTAAGCCGGGTCAGCATCGGATAGAGTGTGCCTTCAACAACAACCAGTTCCGATTTTTCCAGGTTTTGAATAATGTCGCTGACATAAAGAGGTTTGTTCTCAAGAACAGACAGAATACAATATTCCAGTACCCCTTTTCTCATTTGTGCTTTTGTGTTTTCCAGTTTCATGATTTTCTCCTCCTCAGATTTTATTGTTTTTGGCTTTTCTGTTTTTAAAAGTTTGTTTTCAATGGTTATGACACCTGTTTTTTGTTTTGGTTACAAAACGTATAGTTCTTTTTTTTAACCTATACCTTACGTTACATTGTTATTTGTACTGCAAATATATATCTTTTATATGATACCATGCAACACATAGTACCATATATTTTCAAAATATTTTTAGTTTATTATTTAAGCTACTGAAATACAGACATTTAAAATTTTCAATTATTTTACACAAATTCCTGAAAAGTATTGATCTTTGATTGATATTAGCAAATTTTCGGCTCTGAGAAAAGCTTAAAAAAAAATTCAGTAAGGAATAAAAGGGCATTTTGCAAGAAAAGAGAATGAGTAAACACGAATGTCTTATCTTTGTCGCAAAGCAAAAACAAAACCAAATGTCACTCATTATTGAAGAAAAAGATCTGGATAAATTTATACTCATTGGCGACCGAGTGCTGATACGCCCCAAAAATCCACAAGGAAAAACCGCATCAGGCTTATACCTCCCACCGACCGTACAGGAAAACGAAAAAACTCAAAGCGGATATATCGTTAAAGTTGGTCCTGGCTATCCTATTCCGGCAATGACCGACGTTGACGAACCCTGGAAAGAGAAAAAAGAACAGATTCAATATGTTCCACTTCAGGCTAAAGCTGGCGACCTGGCCGTTTACCTCAATAAAAGCGGTTGGGAAATTGAATTCAACAAAGAGAAATTTATTATTCTACCACATTCTTCAATCCTGATGTTAATTCGCGACGAAGGATTGTTTGAATAGTGTTCAGTCATAAGTTTCAGCATTCAGAAATACAAACAAAATATTGAAAACGCCACAATTATATATACAGGGAGAAGGCCAACCGTTTATCTGGCTGCACGGAATGTTGAATTCGGTTGAGTCGGATTCGGTTTATTCTTTGATTGACTTCAAATCTTTACAGGATCAAGTTTCAGTCGTCAGGTATAATTACTGCGATAAATCGACAGCAGGCGATTATTCGTGGCCGGCTCTAACCATCGAATTGATCAGCGTATTGGATGATCAAAAATATGAAAAAGTGCTGATGGGCGGGCTTTCGATGGGCTCCGGAACTGCAATTCATGCAGCTGTCCAATTTCCGGAACGGGTAAAAGCACTAATATTGGTAACTCCTCCCCCAGCATGGGAAAAGCGAGAAAAAATCAAAGCTGTATATCGGAAGGTAATTTCAAAAACTGATGGAAAAAGTATTCCCGAAATACTGAAAAGAACAATCCAAATGAATCAGGATCCACCGGAATATTTTGAACAAAACCATCTCGGCACAAAGAAACGATTACTGGAGCATCGACTGGGTTTTGAACCGCAATACTATACACAAATCTATATCGGCGGAGCCAATTCCGACTTCCCTTCACGCGAACAAATTTCAAAAATAAACGTTCCAACACTAATAATTGCACAACCTGATGACCCAAACCATCCGCTTGAGACAGCTCAAGAGCTTAATAATCTGATCAAAAGATCGGAGCTCATGATTGTTTCGGATTATGAGGATTATAAAAAATTGCAAATTAGAGTTCTGGATTTCATAAGTAAAATCAACAATTAATAACAAATCGTAAATTTTTAAGCCATTTTATTTTCAAATTGAAACAACACAGAAGGGGCAATAAGTTTTTTTCATATCTTGCACCGATAATAAAATTGACATTAATAACATCTAAATATCAGTTATGGAGAGAGTTTCAGACAGAGTAGCGTGTCTATCCGAATCAGCCACCCTGGCTGTGGCCCAAAAAAGCCGCGAATTAAAAGAAAAAGGCATCGACGTGATCAGCCTTGGCGTTGGTGAACCCGATTTTAACACCCCCGATTTCATCAAAGAAGCTGCAAAAAAAGCCATTGATGATAACTATTCAACGTATTCGCCAGTTCCTGGCTACGCTTCGTTGCTTAAAGCCATTTCTGATAAGCTAAAGCGCGACAATAATCTCGATTACGCAACGAATCAGATCATTGTATCGAACGGAGCAAAACATTCGATCGCCAACTTGCTTCAGGCTTTGATCAACAAAGACGACGAAGTAATTATTCCGGCGCCATATTGGGTAACTTACATTGAGTTGGTTAAGCTGAACGAAGGTAAAAACGTGATCATTCCAACTACTGTTGACAGTGATTTCAAAATCACGCCGGCACAATTGGAAGCTGCAATTACGCCAAAAACCCGTGCTTTCCTTTTCAGCAGCCCAAGCAACCCAACTGGAAGTGTTTATACCAAAGCTGAGCTGAAAGCTTTTGCTGATATTTTTGCCAAACATCCGAACATCATCGTGATTTCGGACGAAATTTACGAGCACATTGTTTATGGAATCAAGCACGAAAGCATTGCTCAATTTCCTGAAATTAAAGATCAGGTAGTGGTTGTAAATGGTGTTTCGAAAGCATTTGCCATGACCGGTTACCGCATTGGATATATCGCCGCTCCACTTTGGCTGGCCAAAGCTGCCAATAAATTGCAGGGACAATATACTTCAGGACCATGTTCAGTTTCGCAAATTGCATCGGTTGCCGCATTAAATGCACCACTCGACACTGTAAAAGCAATGGTTGAACAATTTGAAAAACGTCGCAATTTGGTACTGGCAAAACTTGCCGAAATTCCTGGTGTTAAAACCAGCAAACCCGATGGTGCCTTTTATGTGTTCCCCGACATTTCTTCATTCTTCGGTAAATCGGATGGCACATTAACCATTAATAATGCTGACGATATGGGCTTGTTTATCCTGTCGAATGCATTTACCGGTGTTGTCTCTGGCGAAGCTTTTGGAGCTCCTGAATGTATCCGCATTTCGTATGCTGCGTCGGAAGCCGATTTGACCAAATCGCTCGACCGCATTAAAGCTGCATTGGCAACCTTAAAATAAGATTTTCTTTTAAACTTTAGATATTAAGCCTGGTGGATGAATTTCTACCGGGCTTTTTCGTTAAAAATAGCTGAAGGACTGATTTATTGAAAATATACCTTTCTGAACACTAGAATTTCCTTGCCCGGTCCATTTCGCGGGCATCGTCTTTTAGTTTCAGGGTTTCGCGTTTGTCGTAGGTCTTTTTCCCTTTGGCCAGTGAGATTTCCAGTTTGGCCAGTCCGCGGTCGTTAATAAAAAGTTTCAGTGGAACAATGGTGATACCACCTTCTTTGGTTTTCTTTTGGAGTTTATCCAATTCCTTGCGGTTTAGAAGTAATTTGCGGTCACGTTTAGCAACGTGGTTGTTGCAGGTACCAAAATCATATTCAGAGATATGCATATTCTTCACATACAACTGATTGGCAAAAAACGAACAATACGAATCAACCAACCCGGCTTTACCTCCGCGAATCGATTTGATTTCTGTCCCAGCCAGTTGAATTCCGGCGTAGAAAGTTTCAATGATCTCGTAATCAAAGAATGCCTTTTTATTTTTAATGCTAATATTTTGTTGTTTGTGTACCATTTCTCAATTGCTTCATAAAACTCCGGAAAAGCTTTTCTGCTTCAAAAATACAATTTACCTCGCTTCCGGATTTTGAACTACAAAAATACATTTAATTTGCACTTCGAAAACCTCAGAACTCATGCACAACGAAAAATATAATTTAATTACTATTCTTGGGCCAACTGCTTCAGGAAAAACAAGCGTGGCGGCCAAAGTAGCATCGGTACTCGACGGCGAAGTGATCTCGGCCGATTCGCGACAAGTTTACCGTGGAATGGATCTCGGAACCGGAAAGGATTATGCCGATTATATTGTAGATGGCAAATCGGTCCCCTATCATCTCATCGACATTGTTGACGCGGGTTATGAATACAATGTGTATGAATATCAGAAAGATTTCTTAAAGGTTTTTGCCAACATCAGCGAACGCGGAAAACTTCCGGTGATGTGTGGCGGAAGTGGCTTGTATCTGGAAGCTATCCTGAAAAACTACAAACTGATTCAGGTTCCGGTAAACGAAAAACTTCGTGCTGAACTGGACGATAAGTTATTGTGGGAACTGGAAGTGATTTTGAAAGGCTACAAAAACTATCTTCACAATCAAACTGATACTGAAAGCGTGAAACGTGCTATCCGCGCTATCGAAATCGAGGAATATTACCTGACCCATCCGGAAATTGACACTGGAATGCCGGAAATCAGAAGTTTAGTAGTTGGGGTAAAATTCGACCGTGATTCGCGCCGGAAACGCATTACCAGCCGCCTGAAACAACGCCTCAGAGAAGGAATGCTGGATGAAGTACAGCGATTACTCGACAGCGGTTTAACTCCGGAGCAACTTACCTATTACGGACTGGAATACAAATACATGACTCAACACCTGACCGGACAACTCACTTATCAGCAAATGTTTGACGGCTTAAATGTGGCTATTCATCAGTTTGCCAAACGCCAGATGACCTGGTTTCGCCGGATGGAAAACCAGGGAACAAAAATTCATTGGCTGGATGGATACATGCCTTTGGATGAAAAGGTTGAAAAAATATTGGAGTGGTATTCAGGAAAATAAAATATTGAATTAATCCGTAGAGACGTAATATATTACGTCTCTAACATTTTTGGCCTCTTGCCCTCCAAACAATCCGCATCACACACAAATCGGCGCCATCAGATTCACGAACCAAACAATTCAGATTTTCGGATTCCGTTAATTGAGTGCGTGTAACTGCAATCCGGTCGCCAGCCTGTCCTTCTTTCAGGTAATTGACTTCCAGTTCTGCCGGTTCGTGACTATTCAGAAAATCAATTCCATAATCATCCAGCACACGCTCCATATATTTTACACTATTAAAGTGTTTGTTGATATCGAGTTCGCTGAATAAAACGGGGTAATAAATAAGCTGATCCGGATGCGCATCCGGTTTAATTCGCTTAGGCGGGCGACAGGCATTCGCATCGATTCGCTTGGGGAAAGTATCCCTGAATTCGCTTAACCGGAATATTTTGCGAGTTTCCACGTCCAGAATCAGCCAGGCAGAACTGGCGCGCAAAATCACCTCGCCTTTTTCATTTTCCAGAATATATTCGCGGTATGCATACATGCCATCTGTTCCAGCGGACCATGTATTTAGCGTAATCTGATCTTGCCATGCCGGGTATTTTTCGACCTGAAAATACATGCGAGACAGCACCCAGAACAGATTATTGCTTTTCAGACTGTCGTATCCCCAATCCATAACCTGAGCGTGTGCCCAGGCAGCTTCAATCAGAATATTAAAAAGTGATGAAATAGATGCCTGTCCGTATTGATTGGTGTGATAGGACTTAATGCTAAGTTGCTCCTGATACTTTTCCATTTGGAAACAGATATTTTAAACCTTTGTGCAAATCTATTGTTCAGTTTTGAATTACCAATCGATTTAACGACTTTTGCACAAATTTTAAAAGTTTCATGGAAAAGATTATCATAAAAACTCCGGATCAGATTGACGGAATCCGTAAAAGCAGCAAACTTGCTGGCCAAACACTTGAATTTATTGCTCCCTTCGTAAAAGAAGGAGTCTCTACTGAATTTCTGAATCAGAAAATAGAAGCTTTTATCCGTGAGAACGGCGCCATTCCGGCAACATTGGGTTACGGAGGTTATCCTAAGTCATGCTGTATTTCGCTTAACGAAGTGATTTGTCATGGAATTCCTTCGGAAAAAACCGTTTTAAAAAATGGCGATATCTTAAATATTGACGTGACGACCATTCTTGATGGTTACTATGGCGACACCAGCAAAATGTATACTGTTGGGGAAGTATCTCCGATTGCGCTTGAACTAATTGAAGTAGCTAAACATTGCATGGATTTAGGTATTCAGCAGGTAAAACCCGGGAATCAGTTTGGGAACATTGGTTTTGCGATCAGCAAATACGCCAAGTCCAAAGGATTCAGTGTGGTTTATGAGTTTTGCGGGCACGGCTGCGGAGTCGATTTTCATGAAGAACCGCAAATTGATCATACTTCGCGCCGAAATACTGGCCCGTTAATGAAACCAGGAATGACTTTCACTATTGAACCAATGATAAACCAGGGACGGCCAGGTGCGGTTGTTGACAAATACGACAAATGGACTGCACGAACTGTTGACAATAAGCTTTCGGCACAGTTTGAACATACCATATTGATAACTGAAACCGGCTACGAAGTTTTGACCGATGCCACCGGAGAGTACGAATAACAAGTAAAAAGAACAAAAGGCAAAAGTTTAGGTAATGTGGTCAAAAATGGTTGGTGATTTTTAGGAAGATAATTAGTATAATCCACGCTGTTAATCTGAAGGGGAAACAGGCTCTGGTGGAGACCAACCTGCCAGTAATAAGATTAACGCATAAACAGTAATACAGAGGGTAGTCATATGGGCTACCCTCTGTATTACTGGTATACCTGATGGCTAAAAAAACTCATTTTGCGTTAGCAAAATATATGTACCATTTAATGAAGTTGATCCGGTGTTTAACGGTTAATCCACGATGGATATCCAGGTGATTTTTCAGGTGGCTGAAGTATCCTTCGATCCCATTTGTTGTTTTTGGTATATCTGGGTTGGTCAAATAATGAAACATATTTGGCAAAGCCCGTTTGATGGTTATATATGAACGACGAAGCAGTTTATGGGTATACCAATACCTTCCGGTTTCTGTGTTGTAGGTTTTTTCGTTCAAATAAACTTTATGGGATTCATGCCATTGTAAAAACTCTCTTATCCAATAAATCCGATCATTTTCTGTTTTAATCTTTAGGATTAGCAAAACCAGTTTACGCAGTTCCTGCCCGGCCTGATGTTTGGGATACTGGGTCAGCCACAGCAGGCACATACGCTGAATATGAACCAGACAGCGTTGGGCTATAGCTTCCGGAACAGACCTTTTTATCGCTTTTAATATACTTTTATGACCGTCTGTGGTAATACTTTCGATCTGAATCCCAAGTTTGATTAAGTTAGCCAGATCCTCTTTGATTTCCTCATAGTGTTCGCCGTCAGTAAAGCGAAGTAACTGGGTGTAGCCATCAAAATCGTCTTGATAACAAACCAGACAAAACTGCGCAAAATACGTGGCATCTATTCGTAAATGAACACGCTCTCGCCTGATTATTTTGACCAGTGGTGCTTGTTCTAAAAAATGGTAAAATGTCCGTTGAAGTGTAGCTTGCGATAAGCCGCTGTCCCTGCTTAAAATTTGATAAGTCTGACGTTCCAATATCCACTTTCTGAACCATACAAACCTGTTTTGAATTCTCTGTTCAGGACGATTTTCAGTTAGAAATATTCCGCATCGTTTACATCTGAATCGCTGTTTACCTTCTCGTTTTCCCCAACGGATAACATCACTGTAACCACAGGCCCAACAACGTTTTTTTTGATTTTTTCATAAACATAAAAAGTTTGATGAACTTGGTTTCATCAAACTTTCTGTATTATCAATGTTGATAAGCCTTTTAAACCTTTTTACCAACCATTTTTGACTAATATGCCAAAGTTTAAATTGCCAGAAAACGGGAGCCCTGATTATAGCATATAATCAGGGCTCCCGTTTTTATATATCTAGTTGCCTTTCAAAATCACCATGGTTGCGCCATAGCCATATTCCTTAAAACTGGCATCCTGAAAGTAATATTTTTTGTATTTGGTGCTCAACTCTTTTCGAAGTTCCTGTTTCAGCGTTCCGTTTCCAATACCATGAATAAATACAATCCGGCGCGTTCCGTTGGCTATGGCTGTTTCCAATTCATTTCGAAAGCGGCCCAACTGAACTTCGAGCATTTCGTGATTGGCCATACCTCTCGTATCTTCCAATAATTCATGAATATGGAGATCAATCTCAACCAAATCAGGAGAAACCGTACGTTTTACAACTACCTTAGGCTCATCTTTTTCGATCACAACCTGAGTCAGATCGGCCTCTGAAAGTTTGGCAACTTCTGTCTCCATATCGGGTTCGAGCAACGAGAAAACAATGGCATTTTGTACAAAATATTTGGTCTTTTCGTAGCTATTCTGACGGTAAAACTTAACCGGATTCAAACGAAGGCTTTTCACCAGAGGAGCTTCCAATGTCGCAGCTTCTTCCCTGAAAAATACCAATTGAAACTGAAAATCGGGAAGCTCATTCAAGTCCATGCGCGTAAAACTTTCGAGATAACGTTTGCTGTTTGGGTTCATCTTTCCAGATTCCACACTACGGTAAACCTTATTCTTCAGATGGCTGTAGTTATAAAGCACAAAATTATTGCTGTTATTCACCAGGTAAACTTTTAATTCGCCTTCTACCGGATTTTTTTCATCCTGAGGAACAAAAGCAAAATAAAAATCGGGAGCATCTTTCCCGGCAACATATTTAGGCTCCACTTTGGGCTGTTCCTTTTTTACTTCGGTAATTTCTTTTTTCTCATCTGCCCGAATTTTAGCATGTCGCTTTTCTGAATTCATCGAATTGGCATCATCCACAACCACCAACTCGCTGATCAGGGTCGGGACTTCAAAACCATCGTAATCTTCCACATTCACCATGGTTTTATTGAGCACTGATTTGACCACTCCGCCGCCTACTGCATTCAAAAACCGAACTTTATCACCTGCTTTTATCATCTTCTGAAAATTTTATACAAAACTACGATAAAAGTCCGAAGTGGGAAGTGAGAAGTCAGAAGATTCAAGACTCAGGATTCAAGATTCAAAAGTTTACGTATTTTTGGCTGCTGGAAACTATGGAAAATACAAACAACTTATTGGAGAAAGTGACGGGTATCTCGATCAGCGATTATACCTATGATTTACCGGATGAAAAAATTGCCAAATACCCACTGGAAGAGCGCGATCAGTCGAAACTGTTGGTTTGGAAAAATGGCTCAATTCAGGATTCACAATTCGGAAACCTTCCTGAATTTTTACCATCCAATAGCTTACTGATTTTCAACAACACGAAAGTTATCCGCGCCCGGCTTCATTTTCAGAAGGGAACCGGAGCAAAAATCGAAATATTTTGCCTCGACCCGATTGATCCAGTCGATTACCAGATTGCTTTTCAAACCACCCTATCGTGCGTGTGGAAATGCATGATCGGAAACCAGAAAAAATGGAAAGGTGAACCTTTGCGCAAAATCATCAGGATTGATGATACCGAAATTGAATTGTGTGCAGAACAAACCGATCCGGAGAATAATAAAAGCCTGATCCGGTTTCGCTGGAACAATTCTAATTTTGAATTCGCCAGAATTATCGAACATGCCGGTTCTCTGCCCATTCCGCCCTACCTGAACCGCGAGACCGAACAAAGCGATCTGGAACGCTATCAAACCGTGTATTCAAAAATAAAAGGCTCGGTAGCCGCACCAACCGCCGGGTTGCACTTTACTGAAAAGGTTTTCGGCCACCTGACCGAGGATGGCCATGAATTGGCAGAACTAACCTTACACGTTGGAGCTGGAACATTTCAGCCCGTAAAAAGCGAAACCATCTCGGGACACGAAATGCACTCCGAACATTTGTATATCAGCCGCGATTTCCTGAAAAAGCTCATTCTCCACTCCGGAAAGAAGATTGCTGTTGGCACCACTTCAGTACGAACACTTGAAAGCCTTTATTGGCTAGGACTTCAGGCATACAAAAATCCGGAATTAAGCATTTCAGATTTAAAAGTTGTACAATGGGAAGCTTACCAGGAAGAAAACTACACAATTGAGGCGAATACTGCATTAAACGCCCTGATCCAGCTATTGGATATAAACCAGACCGATTACTTGTCGGCATCAACACAGATTATTATTGCTCCTGGCTATCAATTCCGCATTGTTGACGGGCTGATCACTAATTTTCATCAGCCGCAAAGCACTTTATTGTTGCTGATTTCGGCTTACCTGGGCGAAGAATGGCGAACCATTTACGAACATGCGTTGGCAAATAATTACCGTTTTTTGAGTTACGGCGACAGTAATCTGTATTTGAAGCTTTAGACAAAAAAAGCATGTCAGATGAAGTCCAACATGCTTTTTATATAGTTTTAAAATATGATTAAATCCCTAATGCCGCCATTGCCAGATAAACCAAACCTGCTATTAACATACTTACCGGAATCGTAAGAACCCAGGCAATAAGCAAATTATTAGCTACACCCCAACGAACAGCGGACAATCGTTTGGTCATTCCAACACCCATGATAGCACCGGAGATGGTATGAGTTGTACTTACCGGAATTCCTAACCCCTGTGAAACACCGAATAAAGTAATTGCACCGGCAGTTTCAGCAGCAACACCCTCAACTGGTGTCACTTTAGTAATTTTTGATCCCATAGTTTTCACAATTCGCCATCCACCCATCATAGTACCTACCGAAATCGCAGTGTAACATGAAATTGGAATCCATGCTGGCACATGCAAATGATGTTTACCAACAGCATCGATAGTTTCCTTAACATGAACCCACTCAGGAATTGCCAATCCCTGTGCATTCAAGTGCCCAATATAAACCATCATCGCTGCACTAATAATACCAACAACCTTTTGCGAATCACTACCGCCATGACCTAAACTGAATGCACCTGAAGAAACAAGCTGCAAACGCTTAAACCACTTATTTGCATGATGTGGATTTACCCTTCTGCAAGTCCAAAGAATAACCACGGTAATTAAATATGAAATAACCATCCCAATGATAGGAGCCAAAAATATGAACCCAACCGTTTTTAAGATTACAGCCTGATTAATTACTGAAAAACTTCCAGTGTGAGCTACTGCGGCACCCGCAAAACCTCCGATTAATGTATGTGATGATGACGAAGGAATACCGTAATACCAAGTCAGCAGATTCCAAATAATAGCGGCAACAATACCTGCCAATATTACCTGCAAGCTAATCACGCTTCCGTCAACGGTTTTTGCTACGGTATTGGCAACCTTAAGGTCGAATATCCAGTAGGCCATAAAATTGAAAAAAGCAGCCCAAAGAACAGCAGGCAGTGGTGCGAGTACTTTCGTGGACACAACGGTGGCAATAGAATTGGCCGCATCATGAAACCCGTTGATCAGATCGAACACAAAAGCCAAAACAATAATAACAATCAATATTGTAAGCATAGCCTGAAATAAAGAGTTTAAAAACTAAAAACCGACCCTGAATTAGGCGTATTTTACCAGAATTGTTTTTACCACATCAGAAACATCTTCCATTTTATTGGCGATTTTCTCAAAATTCAGAAGAATTTCCTTTTGTTTAATCAGTTCAATTGGATCTTTTTCGTTTTCAAAAAGGCTCGAAATTGCCATATGATAATATTCATCGATCCTACTTTCAAGCCGATTAATTTCTTTGCATGCTTTTAAAACCTTATGTGAGTTTTTAGCATCTTCCAAGCCTCCAACTGCTACCTTGATCAACTGACATCCCTGAGAAATTAAGGCAACCATTTCTTTCATGAATGTGCTAAAAACGGTGCAACGATATATTTCTATCTTTCCTGACGCACTGTATATCAGGTCAACCACATCGTCAATGGTTGAGGTTAACTCGTTAATATCTTCCCGATCGAATGGAGTGATAAAAGAGCGATTCAAAACATCAAAAATTTGATTAGTGAATTCGTCTCCTTTTTTCTCAATAGCTTTTATTGCTAATCCGATTGCTCTACGGTCTTCCAATTCAGCAGAATTGATCAATTTTTCCAATGCGGCTGAAGCTTCAATTGTATTCTCAGCAGCCTGATTAAACATGACGTAGAACTTCTTTTCTTTTGGAATAAAATACTTTAGTAAACCTGAAAAATCCATATCGTTTGTTTTAATGAAAATTAGCTTTCAAAACCAGCACAAAGATGCGAATAAGAATTATTTCACAATGAGATATTTTTAATTTTATTCTAACTAAAATGTTATTTAAATTTTTACAATTAATTGTTTTGTAATCTTTTTGTAACTTTTTTGTAATCTTATTGATTAAAAATCTATCCCCTTTTCACAAAGAGTAGCGATAATTATTTAACACGATATATACTGACAAATATCAATTCACCAAAATTACACCATTCGTCCAGAATTGCTACATTTGCGACACAACAAAAGACAAAACTTATCGTTTTCATACGAATCGTTTTAAGTCAATTGTTTAACTAAACGCTTGATCATGTTTTTTCTCGGACTATTATCAACACCACTGCCATATTTGCTGCTCGCCGCATTTTACTTTTTCGGCTTCGCTATGGGTATGTTTAATAATAGCACCGGTGACGAAGTTTCTGAAACAGTTTCTTCAGTCACCATCCCCGTTGAAGTAAAACAAAAAACAGCCGACCATTCGATTTATTATTTTCAGGTTAACAACCACAAGATTCAGGATCAGACTGACATCTTAAAATCTGAAGATACCACTTCTGCATTTTTACCCGATACGGGACCAACCATTTTTCAGGTCAGGAACATAAAAGTTCATGAATTTCTGTTTCCGGGATTCCAATTTTCACGCCCTCCACCATCGGGGTGCTAGAAAAAAGTTAGCACACTTTTCATTTTCAAACATTTGCAATTTAAATGCTCATAACTGAGCTAAAGCTGCAACTTTACTTGTGCATAATTGTTTTTTGTTAGCAATCCTGATAAAGATTTTATTATGATAGGGGTGATAGGAATTAGCTATAAGACAGCGCCACTAGAGATTCGTGAAAGATTTTCATTTTCAAAAGAAGATATTGTTCCATTTTCAGAACTGTTACAACAGGAAACTGAAATTGCGGACCTGGTGCTTATTTCGACATGTAATCGTACCGAGATTTATTTCTCGCAGGATAAGCATGACAACCAAACAGCATTTGAGTTGATTTATGAAGTGATCAAAAAATTCAAGGGAATTACAGATCATTGCTGGCAGTATTTTTACCACCGGTCAAATGCGGGTGCAGTGCGTCATTTATTCGAAGTTGTTTCCGGACTTGATTCATTAATTATAGGTGAAGACCAGATTATTGGACAGGTAAAAGAAGCATATATTACATGTACCGAACTGGCACTTACCGACGCCGTTTTAATGCGACTTTTCCAGAAATCGTTCGAAGCTGGTAAACGTGTGCGTACAGAAACAGGCATCAAACTGGGCATTACTTCAGTAAGTAGTGCAGCTGTTGAAATGTGCGCCTGCCTTCTGGGTGGAGTCAGCGACAAATCAGTTTTATTGGTTGGAGCTGGTGAAACCGGAAACCTTGCCCTTCAGAATATTCATAAAAAGGGTGTCAAACAGATTGGCGTAACAAACCGCACGATGGAAAAAGCCGAGAAAACAGCATCCAAATACAATGGGATGGCCATTTCCTTTGATTCATTCGGGAAATACCTGCACGGGTTCGATATCGTAATGATTGCAACCTCATCGGCAACACCTGTTATTACTGCTGAAATGGTTAAGCAAAACCAATTGGTTCGCCCTGAACACAAACAGGTTTATATCGACCTTTCGGTTCCCCGCAACATCGAAGCTTCAGTTGCTGAATTGCCAAATGTTGAATTACTTGGCGTTGACGACCTTCAGGAAATTGTAAAACAAACCACCGAAAAGAAAAAAGAAAGTGCAGAAAAAGCCCACCTGATTCTTGACGAAGTTGTTGCTGATTTTTCCGAATGGCTGGCCAGTCGCTCCCTTCGCCCTGCAATAAGCACCATAACTGCAAATCTCCAGTCCATCAATCAGGAAGAACTTTCGACCTACCGCAAAGTAAATACTCCGGAAATGCAGGAAATTGTTGATGATTACGCCCAACATCTGACCCAGCGCTACACTCGTTTGCTGATCAGAAACCTAAAAGATTTGACGGATAACGGAAAAAATATCGATTCGTTAAAAATCATCAATGATTTATTTAAATTCGACTAAAATTTTTTGCCCGCAAATCCGCTTGATTTGCTCTTGATTGATCAGAATGAAAAAAACGATACGTATAGGCACAAGAGGTAGCCAACTGGCACTCTATCAGGCTAAAAAAGTTAAAGCCACACTCGAAAATATCTTTCCGGAACTTCAGGTTGAACTGAAAATTATTAAAACAAAAGGAGATAAAATTCTCGATGTCGCGCTCTCGAAAATCGGTGACAAAGGTTTATTCACCAAAGAAATCGAGAATGAACTGATCGACGGAAGCGTTGATTTGGCAGTTCATAGTTTAAAAGACCTTCCGACCAAATTACCTGATGGCTTAAAATTAGGTGCGGTTTTGGAGCGTGGTGAATTCCGCGATGCATTGGTAAGTAGAAACGGGAAAAAACTGGCCGATCTGAAAGCCGGCGACGTGGTTGCTACATCGAGTTTGCGCCGGATTGCGGGATTGTTGAAAATAAACAACCAAATTATCATAAAAGACATTCGTGGAAACGTAAATTCTCGTCTTCAGAAAATGGAAGATGGTTATTGCGATGCCATGATTATGGCTGCTGCAGGGCTTCAGCGACTTGGCCTCGAAAAATACATTACTGAAGTTATTGATCCGGAAGTGATCATGCCAGCTGTAAGCCAGGGAGCTATTGCCATCGAAACCCGATTAAATGATCCGGAAGTTGATGAATTGATGGAAAAACTAAACCATCTGGATACCTGGAATACGGTTATCGCCGAACGTGCTTTCCTGTCGCATCTTGAAGGTGGATGCCAGGTTCCGCTTGGATGTTATTCAAAAGTTGAAAACGGCACCTTAACCATGGGCGGATTTGTTGCATCGATTGACGGGAAACAGTATATCCGGGAAGACATTTCAGGAGAAATAACAAATGGTGCTGAAATTGGTGTACAACTAGCCGAAAAGATGCTCGAAAAAGGAGCAAAAGAAATCCTGGACAAAATCAAAACTTCCAACAACACTCACTAAATCCAATGGGTAAAATACTCGAAAACAAAGTATTTATATCAACACGACCTGCCGATCAGTCTGCTGAACTCGAAAAACTGTTATCAGAAGAATCTGCCACTCTGATCTCTATGCCGACCATTGAAGTCAGGCCTTTACCACTTGGCGAGTTTGCCTGGCAACATTTAAAAAATCTCGATTCATTCAACTGGGTTGTTTTTACCAGCCCGAATGGGTTACGTTATTTCTTTGCCCGACTTTTTGAACTTCAAAATCACTATAGCCTTCCGGAACATTTAAAAATAGCCGTTGTTGGCAAAAAAACAGCCGCTTCGCTCGAATGCTACGGAACTTCAGCCTCATTTATAAATCTGGGCAATACGGCCGAAGATTTTGTTGCTGATTTTTTTCACCGTGTCAATCTGGGAGACCGAGTGCTTTTTCCCATCGGAAATCTGGCGCGAACTGTTATCGAAGAAAAAATCTCGAAAAAGGCCGAGTGCACCCGCATACTTTTTTACGAAACTGTTCTGCCTGAAGTCATTAATAATGAAGCGCTAAACCTTATTCTGAATGACAATTACGACATGATCGTACTTACTAGTCCTTCATGCTGTATCAATCTGCTTCACTTAGTTTCAGGAAAAATCGATCCGGCAAAACTCCGGTTAGTTTGCATCGGACAAACGACTTCGGCCGAAGTAATCCGAAATGGACTTGAACCACTGATTACCGCAGGCACCGCAAATTCACAAGGAATTTATTCTGCCATACTTAACCATTTTCAGAAGAAACAACTTTAAAACAATTACAACTATGTCATTTCCAATAACTCGACTCAGAAGACTAAGACAAACTCCGGTTTTAAGAAATTTAGTACGCGAAACAATTCTTACACGCGACGATTTGGTCATGCCACTTTTTGTTTGCCCAGGAACAGGCGTAAACAACCCGATTTCTTCCATGCCAGGCAATTCGCAACTATCTGTGGATTTATTGGTTGAAGAATGTCGCCGGTTATATGGACTGGGAATTCAGGCGGTTCTGCTGTTTGGTATTCCTGAACACAAAGATGAACATGGGCTGGTTGCCTGCGAACACAACGGAATTGTACAACAAGCCGTTCGTGCCCTCAAAGCTGCATTGCCCGACTTATATATTATTGCCGACATCTGTAACTGCGAATACACGTCGCACGGACATTGCGGCACCATCGTTAACGGCGATGTTCACAACGACCTGACTTTGGTCACATTGGCCAAACAATCGGTATCGCTGGCACAGGAAGGTGTTGACATGGTAGCTCCAAGCGATATGATGGACGGACGTGTAGGCGCCATTCGCCATGCACTCGACGACAATGGCTTTTATAATTTGCCTATCATGGCCTATTCAGCCAAATATGCATCCAGTTTCTATGGACCATTCCGCGAAGCTGCCGAAAGTGCTCCAAAATTTGGAAACCGTGCCACTTATCAGATGGATCCGGCTAATGCCAACGAAGCTTTGCGCGAAGTAGAGCTCGATATCGAAGAAGGTGCCGACATTGTAATGGTGAAACCAGCATTAAGCTATCTGGATATTATTCAGCGTGTAAAAACAAACTACAATATTCCGATCGCAGCATATAACGTAAGTGGCGAATATTCAATGGTGAAAGCCGCTGCAGCCAATGGCTGGATTGATGAAAAACGTATGGTACGCGAAATCCTGACTTCAATCAAACGTGCCGGTTCTGACATCATCATTACTTATCACGCTCAGGAAATTATTAAAGAACTATAAACAACAGCCCCCTTCCCGTTCCCCCAAATGGGGGAAAGCTTTGGCGATCGGGTTGATATGAATTTAAGCCCTGAAAGGGCGGCATATAATAGCACAGGGTAACGCCCTGTGTTCAAGAGTAACCAGAAAATACCGTCCGCGAAATGAAGTTAAACAAAGCAATTTTGGAAATTTCGGACGGAATGTCGAAACGACCAAAAGAGTTGAGAAAAATTAATACTTTGAACAACTGACAATTGACTAATTCAGATAGTATGAAACAATATACCCAAAGCATAGCCGCTTTTCAGGAAGCACAAAAACATATTCCGGGTGGAGTAAATTCACCTGTTCGTTCATTTCGAAGTGTAGATGGCGATCCATTGTTTATTGCCAGCGCCAAAGGAGCGAAGGTATTTGACATCGACGGTCACGAATACATTGATTACGTGGGATCATGGGGACCAATGATTTTGGGTCATGCCCACCCCGACGTGATTATGGCCATTCAGAAAACCGCAGCCAAAGGAACCAGCTTTGGTGCTCCTACCCTGCTCGAAACCGAAATGGCGCTTCAAATCAAGAAGATGGTTCCTTCGATCGACAGTATCCGCATGGTAAACTCCGGAACTGAAGCTACGATGAGCGCTTTGCGTTTGGCTCGTGGATACACCAACCGCGAACTGGTCATCAAATTCGAAGGCTGCTACCATGGTCACAACGATAGTTTCTTGATCAAAGCCGGATCGGGGCGCTTTGACATTTGGAACTCCTAATTCGCCTGGTGTTACTTCGGGAACAGCAAAAGATACATTGACTGCAGGTTATAACGATCTGGATTCGGTGAAAGAATTATTTATCCGTTATCCGGAGCAGATTGCAGCTTTGATTCTTGAACCGGTTACCGGCAATATGGGTGTTGTAATTCCAAAGCCGGAATTCATTCAGGGGGTTCGTGACCTTTGCACCCAATACGGAACAGTATTGATTTTCGACGAGGTGATGACTGGTTTCCGCCTTTCAAAAGGTGGCGCACAGCAAATACTGGGTATTACTCCGGATTTGACTTGCTTCGGTAAAATTATCGGTGGCGGACTTCCCGTTGGCGCTTATGGCGGTAAACAGGAAATCATGGATAAACTAGCGCCAAAGGGTCCGGTTTATCAGGCCGGAACGCTTTCAGGAAATCCGTTAGCGATGTCAGCCGGGCTCACCACCTTGAAAATTCTGGACGAAACTGATGGTTTTTACGACATGCTCGAAGATAAATCGGCCCGTTTAGGCGAAGGCATCAAAAAGTGTCTGGCCGACCTGAATTTTCCGGGAGTGGTAAATCGTGTTGGATCCATGTTTACACTTTTCTTTACCGAAGAAGACCGTGTCAATTCGTTTGCTGATGCACTTCGTTGCAATACCGCCACTTACGCCAAATATTTTAAAATGGCTTTGGAAAGTGGTGTTTACCTGGCTCCATCGCAGTTCGAAGCCGGATTTATGTCGGCTGCACACACCTCTAAAAAAATTGATAAAACGATTGAGGCAACCTACGAAGCGCTAAAAGCCCTGAAGGGATAGAAAGTTGTTGACTTAGTGATAAATAATGTTACGCGTTACGGGATACGAGTTTCGGAAAACACGCAACCCGTAACCCGAAACTGCAATACTTTTTCAACTCTGGCAGATTTTTTGAAGTAGCGTATGTGCTGATGAGAATTACACCTCTAAATTCAGCGAAAACAGGAAACAATTAAAACTCTCGATCATGAAAACAAAAATTGGAATCTTAGTTTTAGCTTTATGCACAAGCTTCTTCAATGTACAAGCCCAACGGCGCGTGGTTACTACGGCCCGTGCAACAAGCTATGATATTAGCGATAACCTGGATTTGGATGCTGTTGCCTCCATTTTCGGAGACTCAGAAAATCTGGAAGACTTTGAACGCAGACTGAATGATCCGGATAACCGGATTTCGAACCTTGACTTAAATGAGGATGGATACATCGACTATCTGAGGGTGGTTGAAAATTCATCAGACCGCAATTCACTGGTTGTTGTTCAGGCAGTTTTAGACCAAGATGTTTATCAGGATGTGGCTACTATTGAGATTGAAAGAGTCAATAATGGCAATCCTCGTATTCAAATTGTAGGCGACGCTTACATCTATGGTTCAAATTATATTATTGAGCCTGTATTTTATCGCACACCGCTGATTTTCTCGTTCTTCTGGGGTCCGCGTTACAGCCCATGGATTTCGCCTTATTACTGGAACTATTACCCAAGATGGTATAGCTATTACCGGCCTTATTCTCCGTTTAAATACCGCCGGCACATTTACGGCCATATCAACTACGAAAACAAATATCGCCGTGCCGACAGTCACAGCATCCACTTTTCAGGAGATAACTATAGCCGTATCCGGAGAAATGATTTTGCAAACAGACATCCTGAAAGGGCTTTTGAAAACAGACATCAAGGTGTAAACAACCGGAATGAATTGATAGAAAGACGTTCTGACCGTTCAGGAAGAGAATATCAGCGTAACAGCAATTCTCAAAGACCGAACACTACCGTTAGGCCACAAAGACAAAATTCGGGCTCCGGAAATTATGGAAAGAATCAGTCCACAAACGAATATCGCCGTCCGGAATACCGCGAAAAGTCAGGTTCGACCCAGACCAGAACAAGAGAATACAATAGCAACCCGAACAGAAATAGATCCGGGAATGACGGACAAATACAGCAGAGAAATGAAAACCGTAACCAGTCTTACGAAAGACGTTCTGCACCTGAACAACGCTCGGTATCAACACCGCAACGATCAACCCAACAAGTTGAACAGCGAAGTTCAGCGCCAAGAGAGAAATCGGGCTCTGTATCCAGAAGTCGCAGCAGATCGAATGGCGAAGTGAAACAGAATTCACGCAGTGCACAGAAATCTGAATCGACAAAAAAAGAAGATAAAAGTGAAAAGGAAAATAAACGGAGAAGATAATCTTAAACTTAAAACGACATAAATTGACTACAAATTCGATTCTACTAAAAACACTCCGGGGAGAAAAAACGGAACGGCCACCCGTTTGGTTTATGCGTCAGGCGGGAAGAGTGTTGCCTTCGTACATGAAGATTAAAGAAGATTACACGTTCTGGCAAATGATGCAAAATCCGGAGATAGCTGCAAAAGTAACGCTTTTACCTATCGACGATTTAGGCGTTGATGCCGGGATTCTGTTCTCCGATATTTTGGTTATTCCTCATGCTCTGGGTATGGGATTGGAATTTAACGACAGCGGTCCACTTTTCGATCAGCCATTGGCCTATCGAGACAAACCGTTGGAAGGATTGAATCCTGATCCATCAAAGTTGAATTACATTTATGATGTAATCGACGAAATTATCCGGACAAAAAAGGAAGAAACACCCCTAATCGGCTTTTGCGGCGCTCCTTTGACGGTTCTGTTGTTCATGCTTCAAGGATTGGGTAGAAAAGGTGATTTTCCGGAAGCCATTAAATTCATTTACGAAAATAAGGAAACGACCAAAAAGTTAATTGAAGTTGTAACCGACCTTTCAATCGTTTATGCACAAGGCCAGATTGAACATGGAATCGACGTTTTTCAGTTGTTCGATACGCACGCCGGATTGATTCCTGCCGATTTGTATCATGAACTGTTTATGCCAGCGACTAAAAAGATAGCTGCTGCCGTGCGCGAAAAAGATATTCCGTTTATTTTCTTTCCGAAAGGATTGGGAACCGGAATTGCACAAATCACTCCTGAAGATTGTGATTACCTAAGCATTGACTGGCAAACACCGCTCGATACAGCACGAAAAATTGTTGATCCGAAAATCGGGTTGCAGGGAAATGTCGATCCTCGTTTGTTATATGCAAGTCAGCCTGAAATTGAAAAAGCACTGCAACCTTACATCGAATTTGGAAAGAATAATCAGAACTGGATTTTCAACCTCGGACACGGCTTTATGCCAGGCATTTCATTCGAGAACGCCAAATTTTTGGCCGATTGGGTGAAACGTACCGATTGGAAACGTTAAAATGATCCGAGTTGCGGGTTACGAGTTAAAATCCGAAACCCGCATCACGTAACCCGAAACCCGAAACATTGAAGCTATGATCAATCGCGAATTACTCGAAAAATACAACAACCCGGTTCCCCGGTACACCAGCTATCCACCGGCAAATTTCTTTACTGAAGAGTTTGGCCCTGCCGATTATTTGAAGGCCGTTGATGACTCGAATCAGTGGAACCCACAAAATATTTCCATTTACATACACATTCCGTTTTGCCTGAAAATGTGTTTTTTCTGCGGATGTAATTCGTATGCACTTCGTCAGGCTGAAGTAGTGGAAGCTTACCACAAGGCTCTGATTAAGGAAATCAAAATGGTTACCGCAAGATTGGATAAAAACCGCAAAGTTTCGCAGATTCACTATGGCGGCGGTACGCCAAACGCAATTCCGGTAGAGTATCTTCAGGAGATTAACGAGTTGTTGTTTTCAACCTTCGAGTTTATTCCCGAACCTGAAATCGCTATCGAAGTCAATCCTGCCTACCTCACTTACGAGCAAATGACAGGGCTGAAAAAAGCCGGATTCAACCGGTTCAGCCTCGGAATTCAGGATTTCAACAACGAAGTGCTGGATGCTGTAAACCGAGACAAATCAACACTTCCGGTGAAAGACATTATTGCCTTCCTTAAATTGGATTCGCCGAGCATGGCCGTAAACCTCGATTTTATTTATGGTCTGCCCAAACAAACGGCGGTTAACTTTTCTGAAACCATCAGTAAAGCCATTGAATTGCGACCAGATCGGTTGGTTACTTTTTCGTATGCGCATGTGCCATGGGTGAGTAAAATTCAGAAGAGACTGGAAAAAGAAGGACTTCCGGCGCCCGACGAAAAGATTAAAATGTACGAAGCAGCCTATTCGCTGATGACGCAAAACGGCTACGAAGCCATCGGAATGGATCATTATGCCAATGCCGGCGACGAACTCACCACAGCCAGACGAAACAAGCAGCTTCACCGCAACTTTCAAGGCTATTGTACACGCCGGACAACCGGACAGGTTTATGCCTTTGGGGTAACCGGAATCAGTCAGCTGGAAGGTGTTTATGCGCAAAATACAAAGTCGATCGACGAATATATCGCCAAAATTAATCAGGGCGAACTGACCACAATTAAAGGCTACACGCTTACTAAACAGCAAGTGGTAGTGCGCGAAGTGATCACTGAACTGATGTGCAACGAACAAATCGTTTGGAGTCGTTTGGGCGAGATCCTTGGAATGACTTCCGAAGAAATAAAAAAACAAACCACCTATAATCCGGAACTGCTTCAGCAATTTGCAACCGACGGACTGATTACCCTTTCCGACGAAAAAATACAAATTACGGAAGATGGCCAGTTGTTTATCCGCAACGTGGCCGCCTCGTTCGACCCGCTCATTCAGGCCGGACAAACGAATTTTTCAAAACCAGTTTAAGCATTTGCGATTAAACGATGTACTATTTACAATTTAAGTAATAAAAACTTACAATGTTGTATTTAAAATAACTCACCCCGAAGTCCGCAAGCGGCCTTCCCCCCTCTCTTCACGAAGAGAGGGGCAAAGCATCGCAGATGCGACGGGGTGAGTCAAAAAATTAGTCCAAATGCGACATTGTTTCAGTCTTATTTCTGAACAATTCACAGGCAATCAACAAATCCTATAAAAAAACAACCTGACTATGGCCGAATCTGTTAATCCCGAAGTAGTTATTGTTGGTGCCGGATTAACCGGACTTACAATGGGTTTATACCTTAAGAAAGCAGGAATTAATTTCCTGATTATCGACAAATCGGCCAAAACCGGGGGAGTTATTCAGACCATCAGAGAAAAAGGTTTTGTTTATGAAACGGGGCCAAATACCGGAGTTGTTTCGTGTCCTGAAATGACTGAGTTATTTGAAGAACTGGCCGGAAAATGCGAACTCGAAGTTGCCGACCCAAGCGCCAAACGCCGCCTGATCTGGAAAAACCAGGCGTGGCATGCGCTACCTTCAGGATTGATGTCGGCCATTGGCACACCTCTTTTTACATGGGGCGACAAATTCAGGATTTTGGGCGAACCCTTCCGCGCAAAAGGAACCGATCCGAACGAAACACTTGCCGAACTGGTGAAACGCCGAATGGGGAAAAGTTACCTCGATTATGCCATTGATCCGTTTATCTCCGGAATTTACGCTGGCGATCCAACCAAACTGGTTACCAAATATGCTATGCCCAAGCTCTATAATCTGGAGCAGGAATACGGAAGTTTCATCAAAGGAGCCATGAAAAAAGCCAAACTTCCGAAGACCGACCGCGATAAAAAAGCAACCAAAGAAGTGTTTTCGGCCAAAGGTGGACTAAAACATTTGATTGATGCTTTGACCGAATCCATTGGCCCGGAAAATATTCTGTTATCGGCTGAAACAATGGTAAAACCAATCGCCAATGGTTTTCAGTTGCAGGTAACCACTCCTGAACAATTAATCACGCTCGAAACGCCACACCTGGTCACCACCTGCGGAGGGTACGCCCTGCCTGCGTTACTGCCCTTCCTGAATGAAGAGGAAGTTGCGCCATTCAACGACTTAAAATATGCCGCGGTTACACAAGTCCTGCTCGGATTTAACAAGTGGAAAGGCATATCGCTGAAAGCATTTGGCGGATTGGTGCCCGGAAAGGAAAACAAAAATATACTTGGCGTGTTATTTACCTCGTCGTTCTTTGAAGGCCGCGCCCCACAAGGCGGAGCATTACTTTCGGTATTTATGGGGGGAACCAAGCGTCCGGATATTGCCCAAATGGATAATTTCGAGATCGAGATGCTTCTGAATAAAGAACTTCCACGCATGATGAGCAGCCGTAGCTTTAGTCCCGACATGATTCGGATTCATCGCTATCCGAAAGCCATTCCGCAATACACCGAAAGTTCCGGGAAACGTTTCGAAATGATCGAACAGATTCAGCAGAAATACTCCGGATTGATTTTAGCCGGAAACATTCGCGATGGTATCGGGATGGCCGACCGGGTGAAACAGGGACGCAGCATTGCCGAAGAACTGATTGGGAAAATTCGTTGATTTTTATTCTCATGTCCGTCAGCTAAAGCAGACGGCAAAGAATAGCTCAATTCTGATCAATGGCTCAAATATCCTTTGCCGTTTGCCTTTAGGCAACGGACATGTTGATTCAATATTTAATCAAACACAACAACTGTGACCGTATCGAAAACCGCCGCTATTTACAAAAGCATACAAAAAACAATTTGCCAGACACTGGAAGAGGCCGATGGAACCGGCAAATTCACGGAAGATTCGTGGGTAAAAGAGATTGGCTCGGGCCTTACCTGCGTGATGCAAAACGGCTCGATCATCGAAAAAGCGGGCGTGAATTTCTCACATGTTAGCGGAAGTTACAACGACAACATGGCCAAACTTCTGGGCGAAAGTGCATCTTCGTTTTCAGCCACCGGTGTTTCGTCGATTCTTCACTCCGGAAACCCGTTTGTACCAACTATTCACATGAATGTGCGGCACTTCAGCCTCGACAATGGCTCATCGTGGTTTGGCGGCGGAATCGACCTCACTCCCACTTACATTAATCCGGAAGAAGCCCGCTGGTTTCATCAAACCCTGAAAGACATTTGCGACAAATACGATACTTCGTTTTATCCGGAATGGAAAACATGGGCTGATGACTATTTTTACCTTTCGCACCGCCACGAAACCCGCGGTATTGGCGGAATATTCTTCGACCGCATCCAGCCTGCCAACGAATCTGATTTGGAGAAAATGCTGAATCTGACCTCTGATTTGCTGCAAATTTATCCCATTATTTACAGCCGTTTGATGAAAGACAACGGCCACCGTCCTTTTACCGAAGCTCAGAAAAAATGGCAAAAAATCCGCAGGGGACGCTACGTTGAATTCAACCTGATACACGACCGCGGCACCAAATTCGGATTGGAGTCAGATGGCAACATCGAATCCATTTTGGTTAGCTTACCCGCCGAAGTGGAATGGGTATATCAGTACGAACCCGAAGCCGGGAGCCCCGAAGCCCAAACTCAGGAATTGCTGAAAAAGGGAATTGATTGGGCGAAATATTAATGGTTAGGAATCAATTCGTATTTGAGGGAATGAAGAAAGCCACCAATTCAAAACCATAAATTGAATCAGGCATTTATTTAGGAGATGTTGAATTTTATAAACCCAGAGGGTTTTATATGTTTATAGAAAATATTCAGTACGAAAGCATTCGACCCCGATGGGGTCGAACCTATATCCAAGCTTGATGTTTCTATAAACCTTTGATGCCTCCGGCATCTGACAACAGCATGTTTAATATACTCAGAACGCCAACAGACAAACGAGCAAAAAAAATCCGGAAACCATGTACAAACGATTCCCGGATTACCCCAATCCATAGAAATAAATTATGCTGTAGCTTCTGGCTTTTCTTTTTCGACAGTGGAGCTATCGTAAAGCTGATAAATAGCCAGACGTGCCAAATCTTCAGAATACAAAACCTTTGAAGCCGAGCTTATTTTACTAAGTGTATCCCAAATTGCATTAAATAATTCGATGCGCTCGCTGGTTACCAGCAACTGTTGTTTTTTCAACATTTCCTGCTGACCGTCGGCTTTAGCCAAGTCAGTTGCCAATTCTTCCAATTCGTCGGGCAAGGAAACTGGCATACCTGCTGCAACCAATTTGGCAGTATAACTGTTCGCAACAATAGCTTTACCAACCTGGGTCAACAGCGAAACCATTTCTTTTTCCGACTGACGGGCCTTGTCGTAACGCGACCGGCCAAAGGTGTCGTTTATCGCCTTGGTATTTCCCAGGCTATTCTCGACATAGTACATTAATTTCTGGTAACTACGTCCTGCTGTTGAAAGCAGTTGACTAATGGTTTCGGTTGTCCGCTCGATCTGGGCAGTATGGGTACTTTCCGAAGAATCGGTTATCCCGGCAGTAATGTTCGCTAAAAGACCATCATTTACTGCTACTGTAAACCAGGGATCGAACCCTGAGAATTGGCCGAGGTCTGCCTCGAACTGTGGTTGCACCGATTGTGCTTTGGTAATGACTTCGTCGAATGTCAAACTAAATCGACGAATAGGTGTTTTATCCATTGAATTTAATTTTATTGGTTAACATCATACAATTTACAACAACATATCCACAAAGTCAAGCCTGTCAATCAAATAGGTATCATTTTTATTAATTTTATTTCACTACCTAACTATTTTCACTCACCAGCGACACTCGTCGCATCGCAAACAAAGCCCGCCAGTTCACCAATACAGCGCACTTTCTCACCAACCAGTAACATCGTTTCACCAGCGATGCGCACCTTCTCACGAACAAATAACACCTTCTCACGAACGATGCGCGCCTTCTCACAGACGAATAACGAGCTCGTTATTCGTCTGTGAGAAGGCGGTAAGCCTCAGTGAAAAGGCGGTAATTCTTCGTGAAACGACGGTAGGCCATCGTGAGACGACGGTAATTCCTGGTGAGAAGGCGGATGAACCTGGCGAAATGCCGGTCGTTGCCAAATAGAAACTCCATGCCAGTCGTGAACTGACGGGAAGACTATGCGAGTGGGCGAATCGCCTTCGTTAGCCTGAAAACCTTGTTTGAGAAATGCTGTTTGCCAAACCGCAAAATAAAATGATCATAAAAAAAACACCGATAGTTTATGCCCTGTGATGTTGAATTTCATACATTTGGAAAACCAAACCCAGGCAAGGATTAGTAGTTGAGAAAAAGTAGGATGGACTTTTGGGTACTTACTAGTTATAGACAAGCGTAACTGACGCTATGACAATCATAAATTGAAAGACAAATTACAATTTTATGAAAACATAATTGATTTATATAAATGATTAAGTTTGCAAATAGAATATGAATAGGACAAATTACTTTAATATCATTGAGGAAAGGTTAAACCTGCTTGCACTTCGGATAATTTCCAGAGGGAAATTGAATATTTTAGACCTCCACGGACATTCTGAAAATTTCTTTCAGTATTTTTTGAATGAGGTTTATCGTTGGGTAGTTACTAATGAAAACGACAACAAACAAAATGTTGAGGCGATTGATTTGATTGACCATACAAATAAATTTGTGATTCAAGTTTCTGCTACTTCAAGCAAACAAAAAATTGAATCTTCCCTTTCCAAGGACTCAATCAGAAATTATAAAGGTTATACTTTTAAGTTTGTTTCCATTGCAAGAGATGCTGAAGATTTAAAAAAAGTAACATTCAAGAATCCTTACGCAATTGATTTCACGCCTTCCACTGACATAATTGATAAAAATTCAATCCTATCAACAATAAGAGGTTTGCACATTGATGACCAAAAAAGGATTTATGATTTTGTAAAAAGAGAGTTAGCTATTGAAATTGACCCAATGAAATTGGAAACCAACTTGGCAACAGTAATAAATATTCTTTCTAAAGAGGACTGGGATAAGTCAGAGCCTGTTACAGAAATTAATAGTTTTGAGATTGATCGAAAAATTACTCATAACAATTTGAATGGAGCTAAGGCAATTATTGACGATTATACCCTTCATTACGGAAGAGTAGATAAAATCTATTCTGAATATGATTCACAAGGTAGCAATAAAAGCCGTACCGTACTTGGTACGATAAGACAAGAATATGCTAAAGCAAAAAGCAATTTGACTGATGACCAACTTTTTTTTGAGGTGGTTTTAAAAGTGCAAGAAAAGGTATTGAATAGTTCCAACTATACTCCGATTCCATTTGACGAACTAGAACTTTGTGTTAACATTCTTGTCGTAGATTCGTTTATTAGATGTAGAATTTTTGAAAATCCAGCGTATTATAATTATGCTACTACCTGATAATATTCACCCCAACAACAGCATCTATTATAATGGTGCATTTGTAATTGAATCTTTGAAGAAAGGGACAAGTTACTCTATGCTTGACTTATATCAGCACGTAAAAGCAAAAAGAATAATGTCATTTTCAATATTCATACTATGCTTAGATTGGTTGTATTTAATAGAGGTAGTAAGAATTAATTCCAAAGGAGAGATAGAACTATGTTCCTAAAATCATTAACTATAACAAGTGGGCCTAAACTCATTCGTGAAATTGAATTTCATAAAGGGCTCAATCTGATTGTTGACGAAAGTGAACATCATATCACAGGAAATAGTGTAGGCAAAACAACCGTTCTGAAATTGGTTGATTTCTGTTTGGGAGCTAATCCGAAGCACATTTATGTTGACCATGAAACAAAAAACACAGAATACAAACTTGTCAAAGATTACCTGATTGAAAATAAAATCCTCATTACGCTTGTTCTGACAGTTGACATTGAAAAAGGAACTGAGGATATAGTAATACAAAGGAACTTCTTGGCGAGGAAGGAAATTGTCAGATCCATTAACGGTGACTCTTTGACAGAAGAAGAATTTGATTTAAGATTATCAAATATTCTTTTCCCTGAACACCTTGCAAACAAACCAACTTTTAGGCAAATAATTTCACACAACATCCGATACAAAGACGAAAGCATTAATAATACGCTTAAAACTCTTGACTCTTACACTTCTGATGCTGAGTATGAAACACTTTATCTCTTTCTTTTCGGATGCGAATTTACAAAAGGGAACAGCAAACAGGAAATATTAACTAAGATAAAGCAGGAAGATACTTACAAGAACCGACTTGAAAAAAATCAAACAAAGACAGCTTATGAAAACTGCGTTGTCTCTAATCAATAATGATATTGAGGAATTAAACAAAAAGAAAAGCAGTTTTCAAACCTAAATGAGAACCTTGAAAAGGACTTAGATAAGTTGAACGAGATTAAATACAGTATCAATAAATTAAGCTCAACTATCGGTAAGCTGCATATTCGTAAAGACATAATAAGAGAAACCAGAGGAAGAACTTAAATCGAGTAAGTCAAACATTGATCTACGACAATTGGAGATAATTTATGAACAGGCAACAAATAAAATAACGACAATACAAAAGTCATTTTCTGATCTTGTTGCTTTCCATAATACAATGATTGAAGAGAAGGTTAAATTTATTACCAAAGAATTACCAATACTTGAAAAATCTATTTCAGAAAACAATAATTCGTTAAAGAGTTTGCTTGCAGAAGAAAAAAAATTAGCAGCTGCTATTTCACAAAGTGACTCCTTTGAAGAACTTGAAAAAGTAATCAGCGAATTGACTGAAAAGCACAGAAAGAAAGGTGAGTATGAAAACATAATTCAACAGTTGAGTGAAGTTGAATCCAATATCAAAGAGTTCAACAAACAACTGGGTGAAATTGATACCGAACTTTTCAGCGACAGTTTTGAACTGGTTATTAAAAGAACAACTTAATAAATTCAACAAACTGTTCGCTGCTATTTCGAGTGAACTGTATGGAGAACAATATGCAGTCAAATACGATATAATTACAAATACAAAAGGACAGAGATTATATAAGTTCAGTTCATTCAATGCTAACATGAGTTCAGGTAAAAAGCAAGGAGAAATTTCTTGTTTTGATATGGCTTATACTCTATTTGCTGACGAAGAAAACATTCCATGTTTGCATTTTCTATTAAATGACAAAAAGGAGTTAATGGATGATAAACAACTAGTTAAAATTTCTGAGTTCGTAAACAGAAACAATATTCAATTTGTTGCTTCAATTCTTAAAGACAAGCTCCCCGATGAGATTAATAAAGAAGAATATTTTGTAGTTAAGTTATCTCAGAGCGACAAGTTATTCAGAATAAAAGAATAATATCGAAATATTTGTCTAAGTAGGCACGAACGCCTGCCTATAAAAACCCCGCTCACCAGAATATGTAATGCTCGCAACCGCTAGTGCTGATTTGCAATCAGCACTTTTAAGCCAGGGATTTATAATTCCGGTGTTTTGAAACAACGAAACCGCGAGTGCGGCAGCAGTGGTTTTCGGTGGGCATCTTTCCGCTCGTGCTGTTTTTCGGTTTGATCCCGAGTAAATGGGACCCGCAATCCAGCTCGGAGTGTAGCTTCCTACATGTGTAGGCAATGCTAATCAAGACCGTTCAAATAAATTTTCATATAATCCAAAATGAAAAATAACTTTTTTTACGACTTATGTTTTTGGTTATTATTAATAACTATACCAGCAACTGTATTTTCGCAATCGACCGAGTTTACCATTCAAGATGTAACGTTGAAAGTCAGGGCATCACTCTTGCAGGTTCAATTTTAAAGCCTAAAAATCCATTTGCAGCAGTTGTAATTGTTCATGGGTCTGACCCGGTAAAAAGAGAAATGGAGTTCGCAAAGCGTCTTGCTAAAGAAGGTATTGCTGTATTGACATATGACAAACGTGGAGTTGGAGAATCTGGTGGTGTATATGTAGGACCAACTGTTGGCACGAATAATATTGACACTACTAATCTTAATTTATTATCTCACGATGCAAATGCAGCGGTAAATACATTTCGAACTTATTTGAAAGATGAAAAAACACCAATTGGATTAGTTGGCTTCAGTCAAGCAGGATGGATAATTCCAATTGCTGCAAGCAAAAATCCACAAATAGAATTTATGGTTTTATTTAGTTGCCCTACAATTACAACTCTAGAACAACTCCGATTTCAGTTTTATACTAATGGAAACAATAATTTTGGGAAAATCATACAGAAGCGGATGCTCGTGAACATACTAAAAAATGACCCAGACAGGTATCAATTCGTGGCAACTGACCCAAAAATTTCTCTGAATACTCTTTCAATTCCTGGACTTTGGCTTTTTGGAGAGAAGGATATACAAATTCCCGTAAAGTTGTGCATAGAGCAATTAAATACATTTAAAGCTCAAGGCAAACCTTTCGAATATACTTTATTTTCAACATTGGGCCACAATACTGCATTTGATAGTGATACAACACCTTTTGATATCTCAATTCAATGGATAAAACAGAAAACTTTGAACATTAAGAAGTCTAAAGCATCAAAATAAAGCACTGCCTGCGACACCAGCTACCGTCCAGCGCGGCCCCTGCTTGTAGCTTCCTACGTTATGGGTAATTGTATTTGCGTTACACCTAAGAATTTTAGACAAATGACGATAAGACTGTTTTCAATTATTTCGATTGTTTTTTTACTGTTTGGATGCAATGGAGGTGGCCATAATTCAAGCAACAGTAGTACGACAAATATGCCTGTTCCAACTATAGATTTCGTTTACATTAAATCGCACCCGCACGACACGACTTCTTTCACCGAAGGGCTTTTAATACACAATGGCGATTTATTTGAAAGTACTGGAGCATCCAGAGATTTACCTCAGACAAGCTCATTATTTGGGATTGTTGACCTGAAAACCGGGAAAATAGAAACAAATGTAGAAATAGACAGGTTAAAATATTTTGGAGAAGGCATAACATTTTTAAATGGAAAAGTGTTTCAACTTACTTATAAAACTAAGGTTGGATTTATTTATGATGCGACCAGCTTTAAGAAAATAGGTGAATTTACTTTTCCAAGCGAAGAAGGCTGGGGCATGACAACGGATGGAAAATATTTAATAATGAGTGACGGTACATCTAAATTGACTTATATAGACCCAACTAATTTTCAGGTGATTAAATCAATTTCCGTCACAGAAAACGGATATATAAAAGAAGATCTAAATGAGTTGGAATATATAAAAGGTTATATATTCGCTAACATCTGGATGAAAAATATAATAGTAAAAAATTGACCCGACATCAGGCAAAGTAATCGGTCAAATTGATTTGACTTCTTTGGCCGATGAATGTAAAAACATTAATCCAAGTTCCTTAGAAATGAATGGTATTGCTTACGACTCAATAAAGGATAAGATTTTCGTGACTGGTAAGCTTTGCCCAAAATTTATGAGATAAAAATTAATGATTAATGAACAACAGCCCACAACAGCAAGCTACCCGGCATGCGCGGCTCCGAGTATTCGGGACCCGCAATTTACCAATGGGTATAGCATCCTACGTTGGTGGCAATTTTAGCAGAAGTCGCAATTCAAACAAACAATTTAAAAATGACATCAGAGAAACTTGACGAATTAAGAAATGAATTATCAGTAATATCTAAAAATGGAATTGATTTTACTTTGGCTGCAAGTATTATATGGTTTGTAATAGTTTTTTTATGGAGACTTGAATTCAACCCTTATGACAAAGCAATATTTGTATTTATAGCAGGAGGGCCATTGCTTCCTCTGGCTTTTCTATTTTCGAAGTTATTAAAAACGAATTGGAAAATTAAGGATAATCCATTGCAACCATTGGGGCTTTGGCTAAATTTTGCCCAATTATTCTATTTCCCATTTCTTATTTTTACTATGATAAAAATGCCTGAATATTTTATTATGACTTATGCAATAATTACAGGCGCACACCTTTTCCCCTATGCTTGGTTTTATAGGACAAATTGGTATGCAATATTTGCAGGAATAATTGTTATGGGTTCATTATTTCTCGGACTTAGCTTGCCAAATGAGAAAATGTATTTTATTGCGCTTTTCACAAGTATTTCACTATTCATATTGACAATTTGCTTATACTTTGACGCTATAAAAAAGAGGAGAATTTGACAATGGAACAAAACAAAAACGAACAGAAACTAAGCGGACCAGGTTCGACACCTTTTGCTCAAACATATTTTCACGGGACAAAGGCTGACTTAAAAGTTGGAGACCTAATTGAAGTTGGATTTAATTCGAACTATGGACAACAAAAGAACGCAAAATACATATTCCTGACAGCGACTCTGGACGCTGCAATTTGGGGAGCAGAACTTGCAGTTGGAGAAGGAAGAGAAAAAATTTACCTGGTTGAACCGACAGGAGCAATAGAAGATGACCCAGACTTGACCGACAAGAAATTTCCAGGCAATCCGACAAAATCTTACCGTTCAACTCAACCCTTTAAAGTTGTTGGAGAAGTAACTATTTGGCAAGGACACCCGGCAGAACAAGTTAAAGCAATGAAAACCGCATTAGATAAGCTTAAAGAGCAAGGAATAAATTCACTAAACGACTAAACATTGGACGGAATAACTTTGACTGAAAAAAACAACGAACCGCTAACATCAGCCACCCGGAAAGTTCGGCCCCGAGTACTCGGTGTGATGCTTTTCGTACGGGTTGCTTTTCAGCTTGATTCCGGGTACTCGGGATCCATAATCCGCCTCGGAATTTAGCTTCCTACGTTAGCTGACATTGTAGCCGGCGACTGCAACAAAGAAAAGTTGACAACTGAATTAAAATTTAAAACAACAGATATGCTTACAGACATTCATCCAAAGTTACCGATGCGCAACAAAACTGCAACAAGGGATTTTTACATTGATAAGTTAGACTTTCAAGAATTTGGGAATGCTGACTTTGATGGTTACCTAATGGTGAAAAAAGACAGCATCCAAATCCATTTTTTTGAGTTCAAAGAACTTGACCCAAAAGAAAACTATGGGCAAGTTTACATCAGAACTGATGACATTGACAAATTTTACCAATCATTGTTAGACAAGAAAACAAGCATACATCCAAATGGACAGCTAGAAATAAAACCTTGGAGACAAAAGGAATTTTCTATACTTGACCCAGATAACAATTTGCTGACTTTTGGACAAAGTTTGTAACAAATAATTGAACTTAACCAGATTGGATAAGATTGCATTCGGGTAGCAATAATCCCGGAGTGAGTAATGCATAATATTAAATAACTCTTTTTTATGGAAAACGAAGGAGCAACAGTTGTAATAACGCATCATGTTATTGACGATAAACATCAGGAATACGAAGATTGGTTGAATGAGATAGGACCAATTTGCAGAAGTTCAGTTGGAAATATTGATTGGCAAATAATTCGCCCAATCCCAAGGCTGACATACTCATATACTGTCATTATACGATTTGATACTATAGAAAATCTTACGAATTGGATGGAGTCTGCAGACAGAAAGCGTCTGATCAAGAAAGTACGTCCACTCCTATTCAGAGACGATAACTATTTTATAAAAAGTGGCTTAGATTTCTTGTTTACTCCGGTAAATGATAAAGCCAAAATACCAGTTCGATGGAAACAATACTTAGTGACATGGTCAGCAATATATCCTTTGTCAACAATTATTCCATTAATATTACTACCAGCATTAAGATTGCTGAACATTCCGAAAAATCGTTTGGTTGATTCGTTTTTCGTTTCTGGAATTATTGTTTTACTGATGGTTTACCTGGTTATGCCTTATTACACAAGGTGGATAAAAAAATGGCTTTACAATTAACGATCCTTCTTTGAGTAGCATTAGTTGTTGGTAGGTATCTTTCGGCTTGGTCCCGAGTACTCGGAACCCGCAACCCGCCTCGGAGTGTAGCTTCCGATGTTATCCCAATTTAATCCGAAGAATTCGTTTTGTTTTCGCAGTAATTTTAAAGCGGTCGTCCAACCGTTTGCCAACGATCCAAATCACCTGATTACCGCTGGCTAAAATCCAGGTTTCTTCTTTTTCCGGAATGGAGTATTTTTCGTCAACAAAGAAATCACTTAGCTTTTTCATGCCCGTCATGCCCAACGGCTGAAAATATTCGCCTTCCTGCCAGTGCCGCAGAATAAGCGGGAATACAAGTTTATCCAAATCCAGATCGGCTACATCCGGATGGGTTGAGAATCGAAAATCAGCCGTCCGTTCCAGTTTTTCAAACGAAAGATGAACCGGATGTTTTATTTTCAGACAATCCTCTTCGATGTAAAAAACCTGATCCTGCTTCGATACGAAAGGCGAAATGAGCAAATACTCCCGGTCTTTAATCAATCGGTATTCGTTTGAGAAAAATTTACGACCCGATTCTTTGGTCAGCGAATCAATGATATCGTCCACTTGGTCAGTCTGAAACCCAAATTCGCGGATCAGTTCGAACAAGATGGTCCGAAGAGGAAATAACGTTAACAGCTTGTCGATATGAATCATTGCACCCTGATCATCTTCCGAATAAACCCAGGATTTGATTTCGCTCATCCGTTGCTGAAAAAGCTGCCCCGTTTCGTGCAGGTTTCTGATGGTTTTCAGCGCATTTCTCCGGAAAGCCGGATTCACCTGTTCGAGCAAAGGCAGAATCTGCTGACGAATCAGATTTCGCTTGTAAACGATATCCACATTGCTGGAATCAGTCCGGAAATCGATTTTCAATCGCTGACAGTATTCCAGAATTTCAGTCCGGTTGGTAAACAACATCGGTCGGATAATTTTACCCGACTTGGGCTGAATGCCGCTCAAACCTTTTATTCCGCTTCCCCGGGAAAGGTTGATCAGAAAAGTTTCGATCACATCGTCCTGATGATGGGCAGTCGCAAGTAGATCCAGATTGTGTTTCGAGAGCAGACCGTCGAACCAGGCATACCGAAGGTCGCGGGCTGCCATTTCAATCGAAATGCCTTTCTCCAGAGCATAATCCTGAGTATCGAAATGCTTCACATAAAAGGCCAGGTTGTGCTTGTCGCAATATTCCGCCACGAACTGTTCGTCGCCGTCCGATTCACTACCCCGCAATCCGAAATTACAATGAGCCACAGCCACCGAAAAACCGGCATTGGTAAACAAATGCAGCATCAGCATGGAATCGGCTCCGCCACTTACGGCCAGCAAAATTCGCTGCGACGAATGAAACAGCTTCTCACTGTGAATGTATTTCAGAAATTGCTCAACCATAAATTTTTGTTACGGGTTGCGGGTTGCGGGTTGCGGGTTTAACTCGAAACCGTATCTCGTAACTCGCAACAATTTTTACATTTTTGCAACTAATTCGGCAATCCTAACAATCACCTCAACGGCCTTTTGCATCGATTGTACCGGAACAAATTCGAAAGGACCATGAAAATTATGCCCTCCGGCGAAAATATTAGGGCATGGCAGGCCTTCCCACGAAAGTCGTGCTCCATCAGTTCCTCCGCGGATAGCCCGAATCTTGGGAGGCACCCCAACATCTTTCATAGCCTGTTCTGCTAAATCAACGATGTATTTCACCGGTTCAACCTTCAGTTTCATGTTGTAATACTGGTCGTTTATTTCAAGCGAAACAGTTCCCTGTCCATAACGAAGGTTAATCAGTTGGCAAACCTCTTTCATCAGGTTTTTCTTGGCTTCAAACTTTGCCAAATCGTGATCGCGGATGATGTATTCGAGTTTACTCAATGATACATCGCCTTTAAACGACGTGAGGTGAAAAAAGCCTTCGTAACCTTCAGTATGCTCCGGACGTTGATCTGACGGTAACGCCTGAATAATTTGATTCGCAACTATCATTGAATTAATCATCGCATTCTTGGCCGATCCGGGATGAACACTGCGACCTTTAACAGTGATTTTAGCGCCTGCTGCATTGAAATTTTCATATTCCAGTTCACCAATTTCGCCACCATCGAGCGTATAGGCAAAGTCGGCCCCAAATTTCGCAACATTTAAATGATCAGTTCCACGTCCCACTTCCTCGTCGGGCGTAAAGCAAATCCTGATTTTACCGTGTTTAATTTCCGGGTGATTAATCAAGTAAGCCATTGCTGTTACTATTTCTGCAAGTCCTGCTTTATCATCAGCGCCCAGCAAGGTTTTCCCATTGGTTGTAATCAAATCCTGGCCTACGTATTTCAGCATTTCCGGAAAATCCGCAGGACATAAAACGACCTCCGAATTCAGGACTAAATCCTGACCCTGATAATTCTTTACTATTTGAGGATTCACATTTTCGCCTGAATAATCAGGACTGGTGTCCATGTGCGAAATAAAGCCGATTACCGGAACCAATTTTTCCTGATTGGAAGGTAAGGTGGCGGTAACATAACCAAATTCATCGCGGGTAACTTCGGTTAATCCAATTTCACGCAATTCACCAGCCAACTGATCAGCAAAAACCAGCTGACGATCAGTGCTCGGAAAGGTTTCGCTTTCAGTATCTGAAGTCGTAAAAACCTTTGCATATCTTAAAAATCGGTCAAGAACTTGTTCCATTTTCTAAAGTAAAATGAATGATCAAAAACACAATTGCTGAATCCATTCATAATTTACAACTTATAATCTATAACTCTTTTAAACGTCGTCTGAGTTAAACTTGAAGCCCAATCGTTTGCCGGTCTGAATCCTGGAATGATTGATTTCGCTGTTCATTTGCTCGACGGTTGCAATTTTAACCTGATCGTACGGAGGAACCAACAAATCGAAATCAATGGCGTATTGTATGGTCGTTTCAATAATTTCCCTCATGTACTCCTTGGTCATTTCGTCGCTTCCGAAATCTTTAACCAGCTCGCTCGATTGACGCTTACCTTCAACAAAAAAGTGGTTTTCGCGGTTCACAAAAATCCGCGCAATCAGGTAACCTAAATCCTCGTATCGACTGTATTTAAAAGAATCGGCCAGGAAATTATAAATATTAAACACGCCACAGTAGGCATTTAGGGGGTTGGCCTTAATATAATCGAGTTTCCACATCGGATGCTCACGATTGAAAACGAACACATTGGTGTGCATACTAAAAATCAACAAATCGCCTCCTATCCTGAATTCAGCTTCGAAAAGTCCCTTTTCCTGATAAACCGGCAAAACATTGTCGTCAACTTTATCCTTCAGTTTTTCGCGGTAATCTTCAGCCAGTTCTTTCAAAACTTCTTTCAACAAAGCAAACGAACCTACCGCTTTACTGTAAACTTCCTGTTTCAGATTGGTCTTCAGGATCATTCCTTCCAGTTGATTAACTTCTTTTTTCTTTGTATTCATAGCGATGGATTAATAATATCATAAAAATAAGAAAAGCAGCCAACTTTGACTGCTTTTCCTGTATCTGATTTTAATCTTTTAGTATGATAAGGCGAACAAAACCCGTCCTTTCGATGGTTGTCCTGAATAGATGCATTTTCCTTCTTCAGGAACCTGATCAAATGGAATGCATCGAATAGTCGCTTTGGTTTCATCTTTAATCTTCTGTTCTGTTTCAGGAGTACCGTCCCAATGCGCCGAAATGAATCCGCCCTTGTTCCGGAGAACCTCATTAAACTCTTCGTATGTTTCAACCGGAGTTGTCATCATAGTGCGGTAGTCAAATGCCTTCTTGTAGATATTATCCTGAATATCGTTAAGCAATTTTTCAATGTACAATTCAATTCCATCCATCGAAACCACCTCTTTTTGAAGCGTATCGCGGCGTGCAACTTCCACTGTTCCGTTCTCCAGATCACGGGGGCCAATGGCAATACGTACAGGAACACCTTTTAATTCATATTCGGCAAATTTCCAGCCCGGCTTTTTGGTGTCGTTGTTATCGAATTTCACTGAAATTCCCATTGCTTTCAGCTTAACAACAAGTTCGTTAACTTTGGTCGAAATGGCTTCAAGCTGCTCATCATGTTTGTAGATTGGCACAATAACAACCTGGATTGGAGCCAGTTTCGGAGGCAGGACCAATCCATTATCGTCAGAATGAGCCATAATCAAGGCACCCATCAATCGGGTTGAAACGCCCCATGAAGTTGCCCAAACAAAGTCTTCCTTACCTTCTTTATTGGTAAAGCGAACATCAAATGCTTTGGCGAAGTTCTGTCCAAGAAAGTGTGAAGTTCCCGACTGCAAAGCCTTTCCATCCTGCATCAATGCTTCGATGGTGTATGTTTCGAGTGCTCCGGCAAAACGTTCGTTGGCCGATTTTGCACCCTTAATAACCGGCAAAGCCATAAATTCTTCAACAAAAGTGGCATACACATTTACCATACGTTCGGTTTCTTCCAAAGCCTCCTGGCTGGTTGCATGAGCCGTATGTCCTTCCTGCCACAAAAACTCGGCGGTACGAAGGAATAGACGGGTACGCATTTCCCAACGAACAACATTGGCCCACTGGTTAACCAGGATTGGTAAGTCGCGGTAAGATTGAATCCAAGTTTTATAGGTGCTCCAGATAATTGTTTCTGAAGTTGGGCGTACGATCAGTTCTTCTTCCAGTTTTGCTTCCGGATCAACAATGATGCCCTTTCCATTTGGATCATTCATCAAACGGTAGTGCGTGACCACAGCACATTCCTTGGCGAAACCTTCCACATGGCTGGCTTCTTTACTGAAAAAAGATTTAGGAATAAATAACGGAAAATATGCATTCACGTGTCCGGTCTCTTTAAACATCTTGTCAAGTTGTGCCTGCATCTTCTCCCAGATTGCATATCCGTATGGTTTAATCACCATGCATCCTCTAACCGCAGAATTATCAGCCAGATCCGCCTTGACAACCAGATCGTTATACCACTGTGAATAATTTTCGCTGCGTGAAGTCAATTCTTTTGCCATTTTTTAACTTTTGGTATGGTATTTGCGTTTTTCGTATTAGTTTTAACGCCTACAAAGAAAGTAAAATTATCATTCATTATAAAGGAGGGTCTACTATGAAAACCAAACTTACAGTCATCGCAATTCTTGCAACTTTAGTCAGCGCATGTACTACGGGAACGTACATGACTAAAGCGTATGATGATGATATTTATTTCTCTCCCGCAGATACTCCACCTGTAGCCGTTATCGATGATGAAGCTCAGGCTCAGGAAAAATCAGCACGGATGCACAATAATGATACCAAAGACAAAAAGATTGTTATTAGTCAGATGGACCGGAATACCGATGGAACTTCATCTGTAAACAATTACATTTATCAGCCCGACGAAAACAGCAATCCGGATAACCAGAGTTACAACATGGATAATCAGGAATTGGCTGAATCAGATACTACTATTTATTACAACGATGACGAAGTTAAATATGTAATAAATAACTATTACGACGAAAACGATAACGACCTCGATTTTTCTTATCGTATCAACAGATTTCACCGACCATACTTCTACAGTCCGTTCATGTACGATGATTGGATGTATGGCGGATACTATTCTCCATGGTATTCTGGTTATTATGGAATGGGTTACGGCTGGGGATATGACGGTTGGTATGGAGGTTTTGGATACCCATACAGTTATTACGGCGGATATTATTCTCCTTTTGCATTTGGATTTGGCGGATATTGGGGTTACGGAGGTTATGGTGGGTATGGCGGATACTACAACGGCTATTACAATGGATACTATAATGGTTACTATGGTACAGGCGGCGGTTTCTACAACGATCATCAGGTTGCAAGAAGAAGGGCAACCGATATGAACCTTCCGGGAGGAGGATATAACAAATCGGCAACAGGAGAAAGATCATCAATAGACGGCAGAAGAGCAAATACAAATGTCAATAGTACAATTGAAGGTAGAAATTCGAGAGCCCGTTCGATTGATGCTACAGGTGAAAATCGGGATAACAAGAATGCAACTATCGTAAACGACCGCAGAACAAACACCGGTAGCGTTGGCAGACAAGTGAATTCGCAGACTCAATCAGGAAATGCAAGAAGAGTATACGAACCATCAACTACCGGAAGAACTTATGACCAGGGAAGAGTCGTAAGACAGAGTCAAAATTATACTCCGAGCTATAATAAACCAAGGATAGTTAATCAATCGAATTACAATAGCAGCAGTTATACTCGCCCTCGCACAAATGCTGCAGGGGCCTATGACAGGCCAACAGTAAAAAGTGCAACTTCAAACAGTCGCAGTCAATCTTATAGCGAACCGAGAAGTTCATCAAGTATGCGACAGACATATCGTTCAAGTTCGTCATACTCTCCTGGTTCAAGCTCCTCTGTAAGCAGAAGTTCTTCGAGCTACAGCAGATCCGCCGGAAATTCAGGTTCTAGTTACAGTACTCCTTCCAGAAGTAGTTCTAGTGGATCCTCTTCATTTGGAGGCGGAGGAAGTAGCTCAAGCGGCGGTTCATCTGGTGGCAGTTCAGGTGGTAGCAGCTCCGGTGGCGGAGGTGGTTCAGGTAGCAGAAGATAAGACAAACAATTAAATCAGAAACCCGAATTCTAACAATCAACAAATACAGAAAACATGAAAAAATTAGTATATACCCTTAGTATCCTGCTGATTACATGCAGTGCTTTCGCTCAGGATTTGACTGATGCCTTGAGATATTCAAACTATAAGATTAGCGGAACAGCCCGTTCTGCAGCTATGGGAAATGCATTTGGTGCATTGGGTGGCGATTTTTCTTCATTGAGTATCAACCCGGCAGGTATTGCTGTTTACCGTTCCGGAGAATTTACGTTTACACCATCATTTGGGAAAACTACTGTTGACGGAACTTACCTGGGAAATAAAGCGACCGATTCTAAATACAACCTTGGAGTTGATAATGTTGGCTACGTAACCACTATGCCAACCGGATCGAATAGCGAATCAGGTATGGTAAGCTTTAGTTTTGGATTGGGATTTAATAAGTTGGGAAGTTTCACGATGAATGCGCTTGCAGAAGGAGCCAATTCAAACAATTCGATCCTTTCTTATTTTTCTGAAAACATGAACAACGATTATGACAACATCATCGGTAACGAGGATGCCATGTTAGACCCTTACTATGAAAAACTGGCTTGGGACACCTACTTGATTAATCATGATGACAATGCCAAAGAATATTTTAACGACATCAAGGATAATGGATACGGACAGTCTCAACGAAAATCGACCGACCGCAGGGGCTCAATCAACGAATATCTGATTTCATTTGGAGCGAATTTTAACCACAAATTTTATTTGGGCGGAACAGTCGGAATTCACGATGTTTATTTCAAGGAAAATGCCAATTTATACGAATGGGATGCAAAAAACAACATACCCTACTTCAACGACTTAAACTTCAACACTTATTTAAGAACAACAGGTAGCGGGTTTAATGTAAAAATTGGAGCAATATACAAACCAACTGAAAATCTGAGACTTGGATTTGCTGTTCATACGCCTACATTTTACAAGTTCCACGACGAATACAATAGCAGCATGTCGGCCTCAACTTTCGAAAATGGAAATCCCATTTCGCCTGACAAGGCAGGAATTTACGATTACGAAATTGAAACTCCGATGAAAGCTATTTTAAGCGGAGCCTACGTTATTGGAAAATCAGGTTTGATTAGTATCGATTATGAAATCGTTGACTATTCGAATGCAAAGCTAAAAAATGGAAGCGATGGGTATGACTATATAGAGCAAAACCAAACCATTCAGAATGCTTACAAAACAGTTGGAAATCTTCATATTGGTGGCGAATATCGCGTAAGCAAGAGTTTAAGTTTACGTGCCGGATACGAAAATTACCCAAGTGTTTACCAATCTTCATACCTCAATACGTCTAATATTAACAGCAACACTTCATATTCAACAGTATCCGGAGGTTTTGGATTCAGACAAGGTAATGTATTCTTTGATGCTGCGGTTAAGCACTCCATTAGTGACGAAAATTTAAAACTTTATCCAGGTTCACCTGAAATGGCCAAATATTCCACAACTCAAAACAATGTTATCTTTACTCTTGGATATAAATTCTAAATTCTAAATAAGATAGAAAAAGCCGGTTAAATTATTAACCGGCTTTTTTATTGTACTAATAATAAAACATTAAACCTTTGACCCTGAAAGATTGATTTCTTTGATAATGTTTTTTTTTCAAAATGCTTTACCCTAACTTAGCTTAAACTTACGATCAGAATATGTCTCAATTTATTAAAATCGCTTTCGAAGAAGCTATTAAAGCATTCTCAGAAGCCGAAGAGAACGGTAGCAGATGGCGACTCGGAGATTTTTTAACTTCAAAATGGCTTCAGAAGAACAATATAAATTTAGATGATATTGTCGCTTTTTCAAAAAATATGCCTGACTCAAAAATTGTGGTAATTGGCGAGGGTCCGTCAGAAGGATTTTATATTTACTCCCAAAAACAAAAAACATGTTTTAAATTTGAGCCGAAATTGGCTGAAGTTTAATTCCGGAAATAAACAGGTATGACTCCACACTTTGACGACCCAATTGGAAGGGCTGTTTACGATTATCATTTTAATGCTGTTGACCAACCCATTGTTGTACATTCGGATGATTTTGACGATGATACAATAGATACAGGCTATCTATTCAGAACGTATAAACAAATGCCAGCACTTGAGAAAAAAGCGTTAAGTCTTTGTTCAGGAACCGTACTTGATGTTGGAACATGTGCGGGAGCTCATTCAGTTCATCTTCAGGATAAAGGTTTTGAGGTTACTTCTATCGAAACATCTGAACTTTGCTGCGAAGTTTTAAGAAACCGAAATCTTCGGAATGTAATCCATCAGGACATCTTTAAATTCAGCAATCAGAAATTTGATACTATACTCTTGTTGATGAACGGAACCGGAATTGCCGGATCGCTGAGTGGACTGGAAGTCATGCTGCATCACCTGAAAACAATATTGAATCCGGGCGGACAAATCCTGATCGATTCATCGGATCTGATTTATTTATTCGAGCAGGAAGATGGCACTGCCCTTGTCGATATTTCGGCTGGTGCTTATTACGGAGAACTTACATTTCAAACCGAATATAAAAGCTGGATCAGTCAACCTTTTCCATGGCTCTATGTAGATTTAAGTAACCTCGAGAATGCGGTTGAAAAGAATCAGTTGAAAATCAAGAAGGTATTTAAAGGACAGCATTACGACTACCTTGCGCAAATCACTTTTTAAAAGCAGATTAAATGAATCAAGAATATAGATCACTCGCTACAAAAGAAATAGAAATCCTTCAGCAGCAAGGATGCACGGCAGCCGATTGGGATCAGGTTTCAGTAAAAAGCAAATTCGCTCCCGGAAACATTCGGAATGTTCAGTTTTCAGGTTGTGTAAAAATTGGCGACAATACTGGTATCGTTGAATTTAGCGGCGGAATTGTCCGGAATTGCGGGATTTACAATGCCAGCATTCACAATTGCACCATCGGAGACCATGTATATATTCACCACATTTGCAATTACATAGCAAATTACGACATTGAAAATCATGTCGTTCTCGAAAATATTGAGCTGTGTTTTATCGAAGGAGAAACCAGCTTTGGAAATGGAATTAAGGTATCGACACTCGACGAAACTGGTGGTCGTGGTGTAATGATCTACGATAAACTGTCGGCTCATCTTGCCTATTTTCTGGCCTGGTACAAACACCGTCATTGCCTGATCAATGAGCTGGAATCAAAAATTGCCGACTATTCCGAATCGATTAAAAGCAACAGAGGAACCATTGGTGAATACTCTGTTATTAAAAATTGCCGGCACATTAAGAATGTAAGGTTTGGATCGCACAGCCAGATTTTAGGCGCCACCCGACTCGAAAACGGATCGGTAAACAGCAACGAATTTGCCCCCGTCAAACTGGGCGCAGGCATTTTGGCCGAGAATTTTATTATTTCTTCAGGATCCGAAATTTCCGACGGAACCATTGTTTCGAACTGTTTCGTTGGACAAGGCTGTATTCTGGGCAAACAATATTCGGCCGAGAACTCGTTGTTCTTTGCCAATTGCCAAGGTTTTCACGGCGAAGCCTGCTCCATTTTTGGTGGCCCATACACAGTAACTCACCACAAATCGACTTTACTTATTGCCGGAATGTTTTCGTTTTGTAATGCGGGCAGTGGTTCGAACCAGAGTAACCACATGTATAAGCTAGGCCCCATTCACCACGGAATTGTTGAGCGTGGATCAAAAACCACTTCAGACTCATACATTCTATGGCCGGCAAAAATTGGCGCTTTCACGCTCGTCATGGGCCGTCATTATAAAAATACCGACACTTCCGACCTTCCATTTTCGTACCTGATCGAAAACAAGGACGACAGCTGGATTGCCCCAGGTATTAATCTCCGGAGTGTGGGAACCATCCGCGACGTAATGAAATGGCCCAAACGCGACCGACGCAAAGATCCGGAGAAACTGGATTGCATTAACTTCAACCTGCTCAGTCCGTTTACCATTAAAAAAATGCAGAAAGGACTTGAGATTCTGAAAAGTCTGAAAGAAATATCAGGAGAAACCACCGAGGTTTTTGCCTACCGGAATACCCTGATCAGCAAAAGTGCGCTTGAAAAAGGAATAAATTTGTATGACAAGGCTATCTATAAATTTCTGGGGAATTCGGTAATTTCGCGGCTCGAGAAATGCAATGTCCAAACACTGGATGACCTCAAAGAATGCCTGAAACCGAAAAATAATATTGGTCAGGGTGAATGGAGCGATTTGGCCGGATTAATTGCGCCGAAAACTGAGATCAGCAACCTGATCAGGAAAATTGAACGAAAAGAGATTGGTGGATTAGAAAACATTGAACAGGAATTCAAAAATTTACATTCGAATTATTACGATTTTGAGTGGACCTGGGCTTCGGAATTACTGGTCGAGAAAACAGGCAAAGGCATAGAGAAACTAACAATTACTGATATTATTGCTTTAATAGCCAAGTGGAAAGAAAGTGTTATCGGTCTCGACGAATTACTGTATGAAGATGCTAAAAAGGAATTCAGACTTGATTCGATGACCGGTTTCGGGATGGATGGTAACAAAGCCACACAGAAGCTCGACTTTGAGAAAGTGAGAGGTAACTTCGATAGTAACGATTTCGTCAATGAGATTGTAAATCACATCCAACGGAAAACACTGCTTGGCGAGAAAATGATTGAGAAATTGACAACAATTGGGAAAAACCAACAGAATTAAATATTATGAGACTTATTATTCAGGACAACTACGAATCGGCATCTAAATGGGCTGCCAATTACATGGCCAGAAAAATTACACTGGCTAAGCCAACAGCTGAAAAACCATTTGTTTTAGGGCTTCCTACAGGTTCATCGCCGCTGGGAATTTACCGCGAACTAATCAGTTTGTACAAGGCCGGAGTGGTTTCATTCCGCAACGTAGTAACCTTTAACATGGACGAATACGTGGGTATTCCAAAAGAACATCCGCAAAGTTACTACACGTTTATGTGGACTAACTTCTTTGGTCATATCGATATTCTTCCTGAAAACGCCAATATCCTGAACGGAAATGCTCCGGATATTAAAGCTGAATGTCAGGCTTACGAGGATAAAATTAATGCGGTAGGCGGAATTGATCTGTTCCTTGGTGGAATTGGTCCTGACGGCCATCTGGCTTTTAACGAACCCGGCTCATCGCTCGCATCGCGCACCCGCGACAAAGAACTGAATTACGATACAAAAGTGGCCAATTCGCGCTTCTTCGACAACGACATCAGCAAAGTACCAAACTCGTCGCTAACTGTTGGAATTGCTACTGTGATGGACGCCAAAGAAGTTCTGATTATTGTGAATGGTTACAACAAAGCCCGCGCCCTGCATCATGCCGTTGAAGAAGGTGTGAACCATATGTGGACCATCAGCGCCTTGCAACTTCACCCTCGTGGAATGATTGTTTGTGACGAACCGGCTACTTACGAGCTAAAAGTGGGAACCTACAAACACTTTAAAGACATCGAAAAAAACAACCTGAATCCGGATAATTTATTGGATTCAAGCCTGATTTGGTAAAATTTGCCAAACCGAAATATTCAGGATAACAAAATCAATACAATTTCAAATCCCTTTAAAACGGCTCCTATGACTTGATGTCATTGGAGCCGTTTTTTTATGCAAATAAATCTGAGCATACTATTGTTCAATAAAATCCACATTAAACTGTTAATTCCATAAAAATAATTAATTTCCCCTCCTGATAAATCCAAACCTGATGAGGATTGTACTCATTTTCATTGGTCTTATATTCGCCACAACCACTTTCGCCCAAACAAAAGTGGATAGTTTGTTGCACGCTTGCGAAAAAGCAGACAATGGTCAAAAGGCAAAAATTTATCTAGAACTCGCAAAGGCTACTGTTAAAGATTCAGCAAAAGCCAATTTATATAACCAAAAAGCTTTCGAACTGGCTGTTGCCAGCAAACAATTCCCCGAACAGGCAAAATCGGTTTACTTTTCGGCCCGAATTCTCTCCGTTGCCCGCGATTTTCCCAATGCCATCATTCGTTATGAAAAGGCTCTGCCACTGTTTCAGCAGTTAAAAGATACCCTGGCCATGATCGATTGCTACCGGTACATTGGAATCTCAAATTTCAATATGTCGAAAAGTAAAGAAGCGATTGCCAGTTATCTTGAAGGATTAAAACTTGCAAAAAGCAATTTGGATTACACCGCCGAACTGCTCGGAAATATTGGATTGGTGCATAATGAAATGGATAATCTTAACGAAGCAATCAGCTATTTCCGGCAAGCATTAAGCATCAACCAATCCATTCACGACGACGAAAGTATGGCTGTTAATTACGACTGTCTGGGTGCAACTTATAGCCGAAAGAAAATGCCCGATTCTTCATTGGTCAATTACCATAAAGCACTATACCTTTTCAAAAAAATCAGGAAAGAAGATCGCTATGCCGTCTCTCTTTCGAATATGGCCTGGATTTTACAAGACTATCCCGATAGTTTGAATAAGGCGATTGGCTATTTCAATCAGACATGGGAAAAATTTCAGGAGTTGGGATGGACTTATTATGAGCCCAATATTCAATTTGGCATTGCTAATATTTTAAGTAAACAAGGGAAATTAGAAGAATCAATTTCAGCCTACAAAAAAAGTATCGGGCTGGCCAATCGTTTTAAAAGAGAATTATTCCTGAAAAAGCAACTGTATCAAGGGCTTTCTGAGGTTTATCAAAAGAAAGGCGATTACAAACATGCATTGGAAAACCAGATGCTGAGTTCGAAATACAACGACAGCATTACTGAAAAGCAGAAGTTTGACCAGGTAACCACGCTCGAAAAACAATTCGAAACCGAGAAGAAGCAAAATGAGATCATCAGGTTGCATGCCCGCCAGGATTTAATGAATGTGCAATTACAGAAAAACAAGCAGCTTAAAGTTCTTGGGTTTGTGACAGCGATTCTACTGCTCTTTTTCGTTTTTTTCATTCTCATCAGGTACTTCGACAAAATTAAGCTGAACCAATTGCTTGAACACAAAAACCAGAAAATTGAGCAGAGCGAAAACGAACTCAGGATTTTAAATGCTTCGAAAAACAAATTTTTCTCGATCCTTGCACACGATTTAAAAAACCCATTTCATACTGTGATGGGGTATTCGTACCTGCTAAGCAAAGATTACGAGCTGTTTACCGAAGAAGAGCGCCGCAAATTCGCTACCGATATCAACCAATCATCCAACAACATTTTTCGGTTACTGCAAAACCTGCTCGAATGGTCGAAATCACAAACCGGACGATTGGTCTTTACCCCCAGGAAGATTGAGTTTAAGCAGATATTTGAGAATGCGGTAAGTGTATTGCGGTCGGTAGCGGATCAGAAGAACATTCGCATCGAATTCAGTTTTGACGACGATTTAAGCCTGTTTGCCGATCCTCAAATGATTGAAACAGTGCTGAGAAACCTGATCAACAATGCAATCAAATTTACGCCTGAAAACGGGCTGATTGAAATAACCGCCAATCAGATTGAAGACCGCATAAGCATTTGCGTTAAAGACTCCGGAATAGGGATTTCAGAAGAAGAGCGACAGAACCTGTTCCAGATTGATTCGACCGTAAAACGTAAAGGAACCAATAACGAAGACGGCTCCGGGTTGGGACTAATCCTGTGCAAGGAATTCGTGCATAAAAACAACGGAACAATCTGGGTAAACAGCTCGCCGGGAAACGGAAGTTCGTTCTTCTTTACGGTTCCTGCAAGTGATGTTATTTAAGACTGGGTAAATGCTTTGCCTGATGACTCTACATCACAATCTTTACCCGACTCATTCGTTATAGCGCTAAAAGATAAGTTATGGATAGAAAATTACTCAGATTAAATGCCATATTAATCCCACTTGCCATCATCATCGGATGGACACTGTCAAAAGCAACAATTATCGGTAAAGTCGGAATCCATCTTTTGCACCGCGAATACGCATTTTTAAACTCCTGGTGGAAAGGGGCTCTGCTGGTCTGGGGTGTCTGGCTTGTGCTGGAAATCATTCAATACCGCATTTGGAAAAGTAATCGCCGAAACATCAACCTGATGCTGCAAGCCACTTTTATACTTTTGGCCGTCTTGGGTTTGTATTTCACTTATCTCGATTTCAGGACTTTCTCACACGGGTTATTGGGCGACCGTTTCCATATCGGGGGATACCTGTTTTGGATTGGATGGTGCATGATTAGCATCTATTTCATCAGACTCCGGAACAACGAAATCGAAACGGCAGAAAACCAAGACTGATAAAACAAAAAGTCAGGATTTCACTCCAGTGAAGCCCTGACTCCTTTTCAGCAAACCCATCTTATTTTGATTGAGACGATCCAATAATTTTAAACAAATCCTGTGGTTTTTCGCTAAACTTCTCCTGAAATAGCGAAACGGATAATGCGATAAAAGCAACAAAGCCCAAAACAATAAGGATTTGTGTCCACGATGTTTTCTGAATCGCGTGTCGGTCTTTAATCTCGCAAACCTCGCCAGGGCAGTATTGAGCTTTCTTTCCGTAAAACCAGCCATAAAACAGGCAACCCAGACAAATACCAAAAGCCGATTCAAACAGCAGAAAGATCAGGCAAATCAGGCAGATTATACCAGTAATTGGGCTGTACGAGTTCACAAAGACTACCAAAACCAGCATGATCAGAACCAAAATCAGGCCGATTATCCAGGCAAACTTTTTTTGCGCGGCGCCAACATACTCGGGTGTCTGCCTGCGAACAATCAATCGCCCGATGATCAGGGTTGGTGAAAACTTCGGATTGATAAATACCCGAATGATAAAATCGACCAGAAAGGCGAGAATAAAATACTTTAACGAAACAAAACTCCCTTTCATAATGGCCATCAGCACCGACAGAAAAGCCCAAACAAATAATATTCCGGCGGCAGCCCTGATTTCCCGTTCATTTAAAACCGGAATCTCGTAACCCGGCACGTCTTCACCAAATTTGATCACTTTGCTCATTTTTACAGTTTTTAATTTAACATCCTGAATTCGAACAAAAAAGATACGGAATAGTTTTGAAAGTATAATTCATTTTTGGTGTTTATCTAATCAATTCCGTCAGCTAAAGCAGACGGCAAAGGATATCGACTCTGTTATCAGCTTTCCCGATATTCAAAGCAGCCTACTTTGCGGTTGGTTTTAGCCAATATAAACAAGTCAGGGCTTCACTTGGAGTGAAACCCTGACTCACTTTGAAGGGGTACCTCCGAGGTACCCCCTCTCTACCTCAAACACGGAACCTTCGATCTTTTACACGGAGCTTTCCGTGTTTGAGACGGAACGCCCGATGGATAAGACGCAAGCTTGCCTGTTTTTGCCGGAATGTTCCGACTCTGACAAGCAACTGCCGATGTCTGATACGGAACGTTCCACCTTTGAGACGGAATGATTGACCTCCAAACCTTATCATTCCGTCTCCGAACCTCAACGTTCGATGGTTTTACCGCAATTGCCCGGTTATGAGATACCCCTTCACTGCTTATAGACAAATCTTTCTGAGATTTCAAATGAAGTGAACATAGAAATTGGGTATATTTGAAAAACATTGTTCAACAGAAACTTACATAAGATACGAAGAAACCATATAACCTAAAAAAACAAAAAATATCAGGAAGTAATATGAACATCGAGAAATACACCGACAACAAGCTCTTTGAAAGAGTTATAGAGTTACTTGACAAAGCTCGAACAAATATCATTCGTAGCATCAATCATACAATGGTCTATACCTATTTCGAGATTGGCCGATTGATTGTTGAAGAAGAACAAAGCGGGAAAAACAGGGCCGAATATGGTAGTCAACTTATCATTGAACTCTCCGACAGATTGTCGAAAGAATATGGAAAAGGTTTTTCTTCCACGAATATTAAGCAAATGCGAAGTTTCTACCTGACGTATTCAAAAGGTCAGACAGCATCTGACGAATTCAATCTGAGTTGGTCGCATTATCTGAAACTGATGCGAATTGATGATACGAATGAGCGTCGTTTTTATGAAATAGAAGCATATAAAAACAATTGGAGCCTTCGGGAGCTACAGCGCCAATATGATACAGCATTATACTCCAGATTGGCGCTAAGCCGTGATAAGGATAAAGTGAAGGAATTGTCGGTTAAAGGATTAATTTTTGAGAAACCGAAAGATGCAATTAAAGATCCCTATATTCTCGAATTCATTGGATTACCAGAACAATCGGATTATTCGGAAAGTGATCTGGAACAAAAACTAATTGATAAGCTGGAACATTTCCTGTTGGAATTGGGAACAGGCTTTACATTTGTGGCAAGGCAAAAAAGAATCACCTTTGATGATAAGCATTTCAGAATTGATTTAGTTTTCTACAATCGACTGCTTAAGGCGTTTGTACTGATTGACCTGAAAATAGGCGAATTAAAACATCAGGATATCGGTCAAATGCAGATGTATGTGAACTTTTACGACCGGGATGTCAAACTAGACGAAGAAAACAAAACAATTGGGATTATTTTATGCCAGAATAAAAGTGAAGCAGTTGTGCAATATACGCTACCTGAAAACAACGAACAGATTTTTGCCAGTAAATACCAAACTGTACTCCCAAGCAAAGATGAATTGAAAAAACTCATTGAAGAAAAGGAATAAAAGGCATAGCTATCTGAGCATTTCTCACCCGCCCAACAAATCTTTCGGAAATCTCAGATGCATTGAACATAGAATTTGATTACATTTGGAAATGCTACATAAACAAAATTGACGTATTAATTCCATATTAGTTTATATGCAAAGCAAAATAGAATATCATTTTAAAATTTTCATGAAATGGAAACGACACAAATTTTAAATTATCTAATCACAATATTAGCCTTGGTAGCATCCTTACTCGCGTGGATAGCTAAACTTAGATGGAGTAAAGAATTCAAAGAGGCAAAAGAAGCTGAGATTAAAGCTAAAATAGCTCAAATGGATCTAATTAGAGAAAAAGTCGAATTTTACGAATCAATTATCTCAAATAAACTATTTGATTACTCAAAACAGACTATTGCTAACCTAGAACAACTTCTAATTAAAACTGAAAAATCTAAACAAGAAGAAATAAATAATATCCTTAGTAAAATTAAAGAAAGTGAAACCCTTTTGAAACAGAAATATGGACAAGATGAAAATGTTTCTTTATCTAATATCTTTTCTCGTGAAATTCGAACACCAATTAATGCAATTATTGGATTCTCCCATTTGACTATATCAGATGAATTTGACAAAGAAGAGAAGCAAAAATTCAATGAAATAATCATAGAAAATGCAGGTCATATATTATCTCTATTTCAAGATCTTATGCAATTATTAATTTCTCTACAAAAATTTGATCAACCTATAGAACATCGAGATTAATAAACAGCTCTTTATTCATTCCTCAACGCCTGCACCAAATTCTGTTTAAAAGCCATCCGATTTGCTACAAAACTAAATATAGCTCCACTTAAAATAACCAGCACAGAAATAGCAGGAAGCCAAATCCACAAGCTGGCGTAAAGGGACGACATCAGCGTTGGCAAACCGCTCAGAACTGCCGGAATCAGGCCGATTAAAACGGAAGCGACCATCAGGAAAAGCTTTTCGCGCATCACCATCTGCTGAATAATGGATTTGGGAAAACCCAGCGACAACAACAAAGCATATTCGGGAATTTGCTCAAAGGTGATCCGGAAAATTAGAATTCCAAGTCCGAGTGTGCCGATTAAAAGGCCCAGCGCACCCAGCATCAGGAAAATATTCAGGTAAGTATTTTCGATGGTATAAAAATTCAATAACCGATCAGTCGTTTTGCTGATTTCCGGGCCGTAATTACGCATTCCGGTTTGTAAATCGTTTGCAACCGATGTGGTGTCTGGCGCATCAATCAGGAAAATATTTGAACCACTCACCGAAGGAAATGCCCGGTTAAAATGATCTTCAGCAATAATTACATTACCCTGAAATATTGAGTTTGCCAATCCGCCAACCAGTTTCAACCTCAAATCCTTGCCGTCCTCAGTCTTATACCGTATGGTATCGCCAATGCTTTTCATCAGTCCCCACTGAATGACCGTTTGGTCGGCAATTGCCGGAATCACATCATCTGACAAGGTTTTATTCAGTGTCAGCCACGGATGTTGCGCATCCAGATCGTCGGTTCGGGTAGCAAAATTAAAAGCACCGCGCCGATCGAAAGCCAACGGATTGAAGGCAATCAATCGCGGCCGCGAAATTTTGTTCAGGTTCAGGCAACTGGCATCGTCGCCCTGCTGCACCTGGAATTGCACCACCTGCGCGCTGTCCGGAATATTCAGGTCTTCCCTACCCTGCTTGCTGTTGGCGTCGAACAGCACCGGCATGGTGGTTTCCACAAAATAGTCGTAGCCGCCTGTTCCCGACGACGGCAATTCGGCATGCGAAGTCAGGTCTTTGCGGTTCAGTCCGGTGGATACCACCATAAACACGCCCACCGACAGGAAACTCACGATCATCACATTGCGGCGGCGTTCGCCTGCAAGGCGCTTCAGGAGAAACGCGCGCAGCGAAAAATCCATTGTTTTTTCCTGAACAGACAATCGCCGCATCCAGAAATCAAAAATCAGTATCAGTCCCGGTAGCAAACCAAAACCGCTGATAAAAAACATTTCAGGATTTATTTCACCACTACGGAAACCCATAGTAGAAATCAGGAAAAAGGAAAAAGCAATCAGGAAAAGGCCAATACCAAGTGACCATCGCCCGCTTTTAACTTTTGTGGAAATCTGTTTTCGCTGCAAGGCAATCGCTTCGCTTTTCAGGAAACGATTGAGCAAGACCCAAATGGCAACAAATGCAATAAGCGCAACCGACAAACTCCCCACCAGTAATGATTCTGGACGGATGTAAATATTAACAATGGATGTACGCACAATATCGACCCAAATCGTATTGACCGCGTTTAAAATCAAATTGTTGTAAATAACCGCAAACGGTAATCCGAGCAAAATTCCGCCAAAAACTAATATTGTGGCTTCGGCCAAAAATAATTTCCGAAGCAGTTTAAATGAAAAGCCCATCGCTGTGAGCGTGCCGATTTCAGATTTGCGGAAATTGAGGTACAGCCTGAACAGCAGGAAAACCAGCAATACCGCTGCAAACAGCGCGAAAAAACTCAAACCAATAAACAAACCGCCAAAGTCGGTACCGCCACTGGCTGCTGCGAGTCCATCGGTTTTTACATCTTTTATCTCGAACCCCAATTGAGCAGGCAGAAGTCCGGCGAGTAGTTGTTTTTCAAATTCAGCTTTTTTCAATCCGTCAATGCGAATCGCAGTTGATTGTCCAAAGCGGTTTCCCCACAGTTTTTGAGCCGTTTCGAGCGAAACAAAAGCTTTTGGAGTGCCTTTGTGTGTCTTCCAGTAATCTTCGTCTTTGGTTCGTATTTTCTTTAAATCGACAGGCACACCGGTTTTCCAGTCGCGGCAATTTCCAGCATCCGAAAGCCCGGGAATCACCGGCGCTAACTGAGGATCAGCTTTTACACCCTCTGTTTTGAAGATCGAACTGATCACAAACGTGGTATCTTTCTGAACCAAACGGCGCAAAGGCCCCACTTCGAAATACGTAACTTTCACCCGATCGCCCACTTTCGCTTTTAAGTCTTCGGCCAGCCATTCGCTGACGGCCATTTCATTTCCGGACAGATTCTGATCGTTGGAGACAAACGAATAAGGTGTTTGATTTCCGCTCAGGGTAAATTGGTTGATGAAATAGCTAAAAACAGGGTGTGCGCCGGAAACCTGTTTCATACAAAATTGCTCCACTGCGGGTTCTACAAACACCCGGTCTGAAATCAATTCGGTATAATTCAACTCCTGATTTTCCCTGATTTTCAGATTTACGTCATCAAGTTTCCAGCATTTTTGCAGGTTTTGAGCCAGTTCCGCATCTGAAACTCCTTCGGCAACCAACAGCACATTGGCCTTTTGCTGAAGTCCCATTTGTTCGTTAAGCCACTCCAGATTCAGGAAAACATTGCGTGGCGCAGATTGTATATTTTTCAGATTGAAATTGCCCAATTCATCCGGTTTCAGGATTCGCGCCACCGAAACACGAAACGAAACCGTCGATTCTTTTTCGGATACAAAAGGGGTATTGGCCGGAAATGTATTCAGTTTATTCAGTCGGAGCAAAAATTCGTCACCCACTTTCAGGCCAGACAAGGAAGCCAGGTTTTCGTTGATCGCGACTTCATTATTTTGAAGCTGAAACACTTCAGGATAACTGGCGAAATTACCAATAGAAGCATCGACTCCCCAAACAGCCAGCTGATTGATCCGAAGGTCTCCGCCATCGATCACGCCAAAGCCATTGGCACGAAGCAAAGCCGCGGTTTCGGCTCCTGTTTTTTCGGCCAATTCAATGGACAATTGCTGACCAAACAAACGTTCGCCAGCCGTAATCACCCGCGAAGTTTTGCCCAAGCGCTGAACAGTAATCTGCTGCAAACTGTATTTCACCGAATCGCCAATGATGAGTGCGCCCACCAGAATAGCCGTGCTTAAGGCGATTCCGAGGACAATCGTTAGGTTTAGTTTCCGGTAATGCCAGGCAGATTTCAGTATGAGTTTATAGATGGACATATCAATTTATATTTCAACACAAAGACACGAAGGCACAAAGAATATTTAAAATTTAGCTCCGTGACTTTGTGTCTTCGTGTTTATTGAGAATTTATCATTTCGTGCAATTTCATTACGGTTTTCCAATTGCGGGTGGTAGCTGGTGTTTTCAGTTTCGACTCAAAGAACGAATTGACCAGCTTCGATGTACCATATCCGGCAGCGCAAAAAACGAATACATTTTTCCCGATGATTTCATAACGATCGGGCAAATACTGAAACACTTTAATTTTTTCCAGCAATTCCAGCGAAGGAACTTCCTTTAAACAAGTGAGGTGCAAACGGTCGATATCCACATTTTCTTCTTTCAGAAATGGATTTTGGACTATGGATTCTGACCATTCTCGTGAAGTCCGCACAAGCACCGGAATGTCGAATCCAAACGCTTCGGTGAAAGCTTGCTGCAAACGAACTTCGAATTCGGAAAGCGGTTCAGGCTGTGACAATTCAAAAACCACATTTCCACTTTGAATATAAGTTTGCACATTCAGTAATCCCAGATTTTCGCATAGCTTTTTAAGGTCAGCCATCGGTACTTTCCGACCTGTTCCGACATTAATTCCGCGAAGTATAGCTATGTGGCGCATGATGTAGAAATTTGAGAATTTGGAGTTTAAAGACTATGTGACCTATATGCCTATTGTGGTTCCCGAATCAGGATTCAACCAGTTTGCCGTTTTCGAGCCGGTAAATCCGGTCCATTTTGCTGGCCACATCCATCGAGTGTGTCACTACAATCAGGGTAACTCCTTCTTCCTGATTTAATTCAACAAGCAAATCGGTTAAATTAAAAGCAGATTTTTGATCGAGCGCACCGGTTGGTTCGTCGGCCAAAATTAGTCCCGAACGGTTGATCAGCGCTCGAGCCACCGCAGTTCGCTGGCATTCGCCTCCTGACAATTCCGAGGGTTTTTGGTGGGCAACTTCCGAAAGTCCCATCCGGAAAATCAATTTCTGAGCACGTTCCAATGTTTCTTTTCCCTGAAGCTTTTTGTCGGTCAGGGTTGGTAAAAGTATATTTTCGAGCAAAGTCAGTTGCGGTAATAAGTGGTGCATCTGGAACACAAATCCAATTTTTTCATTGCGGAACGCAGCCAGTTGCTGATCAGAAAACGCTGATAAATCCTGATTTTCGAAGTACATTTTGCCTGAATCAGGACGATCCAAAGTTCCGATCAGGTTGAGCAACGTGGTTTTGCCTGATCCTGATGGCCCGACAATGGCAATCCGCTCTCCGGCTGCAATTTCCAGATCAAGCTGATCGAGAATAGTGCGATCTTTAGAGTAGGATTTGGTTACTTTTTCGAGTTTAAGAAGCATAGTTTATCTTTTTTATGTCCGTCAGCTAAAGCAGACGGCAAAGGATACCATTGCAATATAAGTAAAATTGTCACCCCGAATTCCAGCCTGCCGGCTGGCAGGTATTTCGGGGTCTGTTGAATTCCCTGGGATCCTGAAACAAGTTCAGGATGACTTTACTGCGCTTTCATACACCGCCACCATCTTTTTGGCTTGTGCATGAATATCAAAATGCGCCTTCACTCCCGCAATTCCGGCAGCACTTATTTCCTGAAGGTGGGCATCGTCGAAAATGAGTTCACCTAGGGCTTTTGCTAAGAATTCAGGTTTATTTTCGCCGTAAACAACACCACCACCGCTGATATCAATTACTTCGGGGAAAGCGCCCAACGCAGGCTGAACCATCGGAATTCCGGAGGCCATGGCTTCGAGCATGTACAAGCCGAAAGCCTCGCCATTCAGCACCGGAACCGATATCAGGCGAACCGAATCGAAGAATTTCTGTCGTTCATCGCCTTCAAATTCATCGACCCAAAACACATCCGCGTCGAGTTTAGCTTTGGCCAGTTTTCGCTTTTGCTCTTTAATAAATTGTAGGTCATCACCGGTTTTTCCACCGGTAATTCTCAGTTGCACCGACGAATATTCAGGATTCTTTCGTAATAAGATAAACGCATCAACCAAAACACTCAGTCCGTTCTCCTCGCACATCCGCGAAAGATAGCCAATCACTGGTCCTTTAACGGTAACTGGCTTGGGCGAATAATCGGCAGTATCGACACCCAAATGAACGGTTTGCATTTTACTTTCAGGAATCGTCATGCGCTGATGTATTTCCGAAGCAAAATAATTGCTGACAGGAATAAACACATCCACATCCTTTCCTCGGTCACTCATCAAATCCCACACTTCTTTGCGAAAATGATCGTCCATCGCATCCACCCACACATCTTCGTCCTGAAGCGAGCAAATCACCGTTACATTCATCCGTTGTTTGATTCGGTGGGCCAGTCCGAGCAGCAAGGCATTCGAGAGGTGAACCACATCAGGTTTTGCCTCATCGGCCAGCCAATCGACCAAACGTTCCAGCTCTTCTTTTTGACCGCCATCTTCGCCTAACAACATCGAAATCGTCATTCCTTCCAAGCCTTTGGCCCGGGTTGAACCTGCCTTCCGGGCTGCCATTTCCAGCACACTTTTCGAATCGAGTGCATGTTCGACAAAAGCCGGCATGTGCCTAAAAATCGGGAATTGCTGTTTGAGGTAAAGATTTACTGCTCCGTAAAATACGGGAACTTCATCCAAATCGTGAGCATCGTCGAAAATGGGGAGGTACAGCGGCACTTTAATCACCTGATGACCCAAATCTTTCAGCGCTCGAATGTATTTGCTATCGCGCATGCAGTTTCCACAGTAAAAACTACCGCCCGAACCCGGAATAATGTGTGCGATTTTCATCTGTCTATAACTTGTTTTTAATTGTCACATGGAACCCGCCATTATAGTCATCCTCCTGTGTGTGAGACGACCTTTTCTGGCTCGTTTCATATGCTATAATTCGTATTCAAGTCCTAAAGTTAATCGAAGTCCGCTCCAATCAGGATTTTTTACGATTTTAATGTCGCTGTTTGCTTCGTATTTATATTTTTTAACCAAATCAAGCGAATAACCGGCCGAACAAACCAATGATAAACCCTGAAATATTTTACAATTCACTACAAATGAAGGTAATGCATACCAACTAAATCCCTTAAGTTTATCAATCTGGCTCTCTGTATTTTCACTAATCGTCAATTTCGAATCCATCTTCCATTTGGTGAAACCAACTCCTGAATTTACCTGAAATTGGAAGCTAAACCGATCAATTTCGGCAACCACATATCCCATCTTTAAGCCAACGGTATGTGAATGTAAATACTGATCGAACGAATAAACTCCGGAATAATCTTTTTGACCCAAGCGAGAACCTGTATAATAATAACGATATTCAGGACCTACCCAAAACCGATTAAATAATTGATATTGAGTGTAACCGCCAAAATTAAAGTTTGGTTCAAATTCGTCGATGATTTTTGAATCGAAAGGCAACTGAGCAATAGCCTCTTGATTTAAGGATTTTGGGTCACTTTGATTAAATGTTCCAAAACCTCCCGAAATTCCAAACCGAAATTTGGGCTCCTGCTCCTGAGCGCTGAGTAAAAAGGAATTCAGGGCAAGTATAATTAGTAATATCTTTTTCATAGCTTTATTTCCTGGTGTTGTTTGATTACTGAATAATGTAATCATCAGTTTTTATTGATCGTCCGTTTCCTGAATATGCCGTTCCGTTGGAAAATAAATACGGCCCCTGACCGACAAATTGAACGACTTTAGATTGTTTTCCTGTTTTAACATCCAATAGATATGAGTATCTTTTAGTTGGAAAGAACTGATACTGCGCAATTACACGATTGTTCTCGTAATCGTAGGCTATAGGAATAAAGAACCCGGGAATCGTTACCGAATTTTCAACAACAAGCGTTTGTGGATTTATAATATCGACTTTATAATTATATGACCCCTGATAATTAAAGTAAATTAGCTTTCCATCAACAGGAGAAAAAGTAAAAGTGGACTCGTAATCGGCCCCTGATTTTACAAATCCCCCAACCGAAACAAGTTCATTGGGTTCAACCCTATATAGGGCAATTGTACTTGTACCTTCAGTATAATTACCAAGTTTTAAGCATATAATTTTCCCATCCGGAGAAAGTACTCCATCCTGAAGAAAAAATGGAGCTTCATATATCTTTTCAAGTATTTTCTGACCGGTACTGGCATTGAAAATCCGCAATGTATTTGAGTTATCAATCATGGCAATCGTTCCCTCGTCAGACAAGGAGATATTTCTCACCCGAAAGTTGAACCCATCATAAGCTTCTACATTCAATTTTTTCACAAGCGACAAATCTTCCGAATTACGAACAACAAACTGTTGACTTTCAAAATATCCAAACAATTTTCCACTGGCAGATCCGACAATATATCTTTGGTAAACGCTTTCGATTGGTGTAATCGCCAAAGATCCAGAACTTTGTTGAGTGGCATAATTGTATTTCGAGAATTTGCCATTATTGTAGATGAGTATCGAGCTTTTACCCGAGATCAAAAATCCACGCTGAAATGCCGGAATAGAATCTCCAAGTGCAAATTCAGTCAGTCCGCCCTTTACATCAAAAGTATTATAACCGCCATATCCTAGAGGAATATACCGAAGCTGCATTCCATAATTTCCTCCAAAACCAATCTTTTCGCTAAATGTAGCGGAGGTCTGATTCAGGTCAGATATTTCCTTGTCTTCGGGATATCCAAACGTTGGAATAGTTGTTTTCAGGTAATAGGATTTAACGTTTTGCGGATATTTGGACGGACTCCAACTCACATCAACAGTTAGGTCATTATGGATTGTTGGCTTTGGCTTTTTGATTTCTTCAACATACGATCTGGAATCCATTGCAAATCCATCCATGTAGGTATATAAACTATAGGTGACATAATCTCCTTCAACATAACTAAGGTCTATAACCGAATTTTGATAGGGATTTGTTGTGTTAACCAATTCTTTGGATTGATTAGGGATTATCGAAATTTTATTTACCGTATATCTCTGAAAATCTGCATAATCATATTTAAACCAGGAGAGCTTTATACCATTTGCAATAGCCTGAAGGTTCGTAAATTTCATTTGATCTTTAGCTCCTTTATTAACGACTACAGGCCACTTAAACTCATACAAATAACCTTCCGCCTGTACTTTATCAGCAATGCTTCCTGAATTCGTAGAAGTGTAAGTTCTAACCTTTAGCTCATGCAAACCATCACTTATCTTAGAGGATGATAGGGTTGTAGCATAATGACCTTTTGCATCGTTAAAAAGAGTACCCATATCGGTACCATCCAATAGAAATTTAACCTCGTAAATCGTGAGAGAACCAACATCAACCTTATAAGATACATTAACCGTAGTACTGAGCATTATCGTATCCATTTCAGGAGTTAAGTCAATTGAAATAGAAGGCGCCTGATCTGACGGTTTTTCAACTTCGGTTAAAGGAATTTCGGAAGGAGAATATTCACAGGAATAAGAAATTAAAAGTATGCACAAAATAGCTAAGAAGTGGAAATTTATTTTTTTCATAGAATACCGAAGATGTAATTATTCGTCGTATAAAATTAATTCCCCTATTTCAATATACAACATAATTTATCCAAAATAATCCGAAGATTTATCCAAAAATATAAATCCGTCCGTCGCCTGCACCAACTACAATCTTTCCTGAAACGACTGCCGGACTGCCAACGATAGGGCTGCCCAGCTCGTATTTCCAGAGTTCAGTCCCCGTTTTCAGATCATGAATATACAACATTCCGTCCATGGTTCCGGTAATTACTTTTCCTGAAGCAATTACCGATGACGACTCAACCCGATTGCTGGTTTTTACTTTCCAAACCACTTTACCGGTATTTTTATCAAAACAATAGATGTATTTATCCTGATTTCCGATCACAACAAAATTGCCGCTTAAGGCCGGAGAAGCAATAAACGGAAGGTTTTTGTCCTTTTCCTTGTAGGTCCAGGCAAGCTTTCCTGCTTCCAGATCGATGCAAAAGAAGCGCGCTTCATAATCACCCACATAAGCAAATTTTCCTTCAACCACAGGCGATGAAGCGATATAAGTTTCCAACTGAACCTTTTCAAATACCTTTCCGGTTTCGATGTTTACCAGGTGTAAAAAACCATCGCAGCCTCCAAAAACCGCATATTTACCGTACAAGGCAGGTGCGCCATTAATGTAATTATCCGATTCGTAACGCCAGATGCTGTCGCCTTTATCGAACCCGAAACAATGCAGATTATAATCGTAACTGCCCACAAACAAACGGATTTGGCTACCAACCTTCAGCCAGTTGGCCGAACCCATAATCTGGTTTTCGGTTTTGTATTTCCAGATTTCTTTGCCGGTTTTCTCATCGAGCCGGTAGAATATCCCATCGAGCTGCCCAAACAGCACCGATCCGTTCATGGTCAAAGCCGGAGCTTCAATCGAGTTTCCGGATACAAATTTCCATTTCAGTTTCCCGTCGAACCCAATGGCATACATCGTTCCGTCGGTCGATCCGCAAAATATGGTTTGTCCCGAAACCACCGGCGAGGCTTTAATGTCATCGCCCGTCTGAAACGAAGACAACAGCTTGGGTTTCTCCGGAATCGTAGCCGAAGTTGCTCCCGAAAGTTGCTGATTTCCGCGGAAAATTGTCCATGATTGGGCTGAAAGAAAGCCTGAAAGTAGAATAAACAGAACTATTGGCACGAATATTTTTTTCAAAACCATGGCTTTTAAAATTCAAACGACAAACACTTTAAATACCAGAAAATCAACTTATTTTTTTAGCACAAATTTTCGGCTTGTCGACTCTTCCGCAGTGGGAAAATCAGCCGGAACTTCCTGTGTAACTTTACCGGTTGCAGCCCATTCCACTCCACGCAGAAAAGTGGTGATAAACCCAACCCCTTCGCATGAATAATCGTCGTGTCCGAGGGTGGTATGAAAAATACGACCTTTTCCATAGGTCAATACCATTAAAACTGGTTCGTGCCTGTCGGTTGGCGCCTTTCCCGACATATCTTTTCCGGTAGCCAGAATGATCATGTTTTCGCCCGGACCACGCAATTTGGCATAACATTCGTCTTTGGCAGTTAACCAAATTTTTGGCAAACCTTTCGTAATCGGATGATCGGAAACGCGTGTAGTAACCGGAATAATGTGTTGTGGTCCGTGAGCACCGGCGCCACCCGCTGAAGAATCGCGAACCAATTCGCCTTCGTTGGTGTAATACACATATGGACCATCTTTCTCTGTCCGGTCGCCCCATCCGCCTAATCCAATCATTTTGTTATACTCGAGCCAGGTTGGAAAAGAGTTATCAGCGGCGTGTACCGATACAAAACCACCCCCTGCTTTCATAAATTTCTCAAGGGCCTTTTGTGTAGCTTCCGGCCAATCTGCGGCTCTCCAGCCAAAATTGGAAACTACTACATCATATTTTTTGAAAGATAGTAGAAAATCAGGATCCGATTTTGGATCTTTCAAATCCTGGGTTTCACCTACACCTGCTAAAGGAAGATATGCTTTTTCACGTCCACCCATCCAGGTAAACTTTGTTCTTTTGATATCGACAGAAAACAAACCTGTTTCTTCCAGATATTGCTTCATCATGATGGTCGATTTGGGCCAAACCTCGTGATTGTTTTGTCCATCGACAATAAGCACCTTTATTTTTGCTTCAGCAGAAAAAGTTAAGGTCAGAAGACAAACAAAACTTAACAAACGTGTTTTCATATTATTCCTTTTAATGTTTAAATTCTGAAATTAGAATTGCTCCTCAATACCAAACATAGCCAGCGCCCCGGTTGGACACGCTTTGGCAACGATTTCTGCCGTTTTCTCCAATCCCTTCTGAACGCTTTCGTTAAACGGAACGCCAACTTTTACATCGAAGCCGCGACCAATAAATGTAAAGCCAAATTCTTCCTGATGTTGACGGGTCAGGCGAACACAAATACCACATTTGATACACTTGGAAGGTTCGTAAACAATTCCTTCGCGGTGAATGAATTTCTCGACATGAAAGCGTTCGTCGCTCTGAAAGCGCTTTTGAACAGCATGATGCCGGTCAGATAATTCGCGCAACACGCACGACTCCGGATTGCGGCAATCGCAGTGCATACAGCGTTTGGCTTCCCGAATAGCATCTTCGCGGGTAAATCCTGATTTGGCAGCTTTTTGGCGCGGTGATGTTTCCGAATCTTTTTTATACTGAATAAACTCAACTTCTGACAATCGTCCGAATTTAGAATTGAACCGCTCCGGATATCCTGAAACTTCAGCAGTTTTGAAATAATTATCGATAACCGTTGCTACTTCCTTTCCCTGACCAACCGAACGCACTGCGAGTTTTGATGTGCGAACTGAATGTCCAATGGCAAAAACTTTGGGAGCAGAAGTCGAATGACTGGTCTTTTCGACTATAATTCCAGCCTTTGTAGCTTTTAATCCGTAAACCGAACTTCCTTCAGGAACAGTTCCAGATGATACAACAACAGCATCAAATTCGCTCTGTAATTCAGCAAAACGGCTTTCATTAATCGTTTCGTTCAATCGGATTTGAACGCCGGTTGCTATGATTTGAGCCACTTCCTGTTCAACGACTCCATTTGGCAAAACATCCTGATCAATCTGAAGCAATTCGCCGCCAGCTTTGCTGTTCTTTTCAAAAATAACAGCCTGATGACCATTAATCTGCAAATAATATGCGGCAGCTAATCCGGCAGGGCCGGCACCAATAATAGCTACTTTCTTTCCTGAAAGTTTAGCCAGTTGCGGTTGATGTGGATTTTCACTTTTCAGATCTTCATCACCCACAAATCGTTTCAGCAAACAAATCGAAACCGCTTCGTCCACCTGTTTGCGGCGACAACCAGCCTCGCATGGAGCAGGACAAATTCGTCCCAAAATGGCTGGCAAAGCGATATCGCGTTTTACGACTTCCAGTGCTTTGGCGAAATCACCTTTGGCAATCAGGCGGTTCATCAGCGGAATGTTCATGTGCGCCGGACAAACCAACTGGCAGGGCGCTTCGCAATCGCCCACATGTTCGCTCAACAGCAGTTCCAGTGCGGCTTTCCGCGACTCTATGGTTTCCTCATCGCTGGTAATGATGTTTTGCCCTTCAAAAACCGGAGTAGAGCACGAAGCAAAGAACCGTCCGTTTTTAGCGTCTTTCACCAGGCAAATCATACACGAAGTGAAATGCTCGGTTCCTTCCAGATAACACATGGTCGGAATGTCAATTCCAACGGATTGAGCTGCTTTCCAAACTGAAGTACCAAATGGGACTTCCACGGAGTGATTATCTATAGTGAGTTTTATCATTTTAAAATTGTTGCGGGTTGCGAGATGCGGGTTACGAGTTTAAAGCGACCTACAGCATCTCATTTATTTTCATCATATTCAAAATTGTTACGGGATACGGGTTACGAGTTTCAGGTACGCGATGATTTCCAATTTTCTTCGACATATTGGATGAACTTATTGATCTTTCCACCCAGTAATTCGTACTCTTCCAGCAATCCAGTTAATCCATTATTTTCAAAATAAAGTTCATTAATCATCGTCAATTGTGAAATTGCTTCATCACATGATGAATGCGCAAAAACCAGAAACCGAACAAATTCATCTTTATACCTTCTTCTGCCAAATCCTTCAGCAATATTGTCCTTAATGCTTTTTGATGATCTTCGAACCTGACTTCCTTGTTCATACAACTCATATTTTGGCAATGTCATGGTCATTTTGTGAACGTCTATTGCCAATCTGTAAGCCAATTTGTAAATATCAAGTTCTTTATAGCTGTTCATTTTTAAAAATTGTTGCGGGTTATTGAAAACTGTTGCGAGTTACAAGTTTCAAGTTACGGGTTAAAAAACTCATTTCTATCTACTTTCCTCAAATAATCAGCAATATTCTCATTATAATCTTATTAGATCATCACAACTACAATCTTCGCAACCGACAACTCGTAACCCGTATCACGTAACCTACACGATTTCCACCGCATCAACCGGGCAAACCTGTTTGCAGGCGTCGCATTTGATGCAGAGGTCGGTGATGACTTCGTGCTTTTCGTGCGGCTTGAACAGAATAGCTTCGGTTGGGCATTTTTGTGCGCACTTGGTACAGCCGATGCACAAATCGTTGATCTGGTATTTAATCAGGCTTTGGCATTTTCCTGATGGACATTTTCCGTTGATGTGCGCAATATATTCTTCCCTGAAATATCTCAAAGTTGACAAAATCGGGTTTGGAGCTGATTTTCCCAATCCGCACAAACTTCCTTTTTTCGTCCAACTTGCCAGGTATTCTAATTCGTCCAAATCTTTTTCGGAGCCTTTCCCATTGGTAATTTTGGTCAGGATATCGAGCATTCGTTTGGTTCCAACGCGACAGAACGTACATTTTCCGCAGGATTCGTTCTGGGTAAACGACAGAAAATATCGGGCAATATCCACCATACAATCGTCTTCGTCCAAAACCACTAAACCCCCGGAACCCATCATGGCGCCCACTTGCAGCAACGATTCGTAATCGATTGGTGTATCGTATAATTCGGCAGGCACACAGCCTCCGGAAGGTCCGCCAATCTGAACAGCCTTAAATTTCTTTCCGTTCTGCACTCCACCGCCAATTTCTTCCACAATCTGGCGAACAGTGATTCCCATCGGAACTTCGATCAGTCCGCCACGATTCACTTTTCCGGCGAGGGCAAACACTTTGGTGCCCCGGCTGGTTCCGCGTCCGATTTCGGCAAACTTGTCCGAACCTTCGCGAATGATGTACGAAACCTGTGCAAAAGTCTCGGTATTGTTGATCAGAGTGGGCTGTTTCCACAAACCGCTCACAGCAGGAAACGGGGGACGAATACGCGGAAATCCACGCTCACCTTCGATGGAAGCCATCATGGCCGACTCTTCGCCGCAGACAAAAGCGCCGGCTCCTTCGTAAATGGTCATGTCGAACGAAAATCCGCTACCCATGATGTTCTCCCCGAGGTAATTCTTTTCGCGGCAATAAATCAACGCCTGCCGGATACGTTTCACGGCCAGCGGATATTCAGCGCGAATGTATAGAAATCCCTGAGTGGCACCGACTGCTTTGGCGGCAATTACAGCGCCTTCAATTACGCGGTACGGATACGATTCGAGCAACATCCGATCCATAAAAGCGCCCGGATCACCTTCGTCGCCATTCACAATCAGGTATTTTACATCCGATTTATTTTCAGCAACCAGACTCCATTTCAGTCCGGTTGGGAAACCAGCCCCTCCCCTTCCACGCAGTCCGCTATCGTTGACAATCTGTACAATTTCTTCGGAAGTCAATTCCGTCAGGCAGGTTTTCATCGCAGCGAAACCTTCGTGCGCTTTGTATTCCTCAATATCGAGCGGATTGATAATTCCGCGGTATTGCGTCGCAATCGGAATCTGTCGATCCAAAAAATCGGACACCTGTTTTTCACGAGCATCGATTGAATATTGTTTTACGCCGTCCCAAACGGTGTCGGTCTGCACACTTTCGAAAAACTTATAAACGCTGTTTTTCAGTATTCCAAACGTACTCTGAGGCTTAAAATGACTGGCAATAATCCCGGCAATATCTTCGGGTTTCACCTTGGCATACAGCGTTGGCTTTTCGTTTTTGGGGAAAACCTCAACCAGCGGAACCTGATGACACATGCCCACACAGCCCACATTTTTCAGACTGATTTTGATTCCAGTATCGGCAATTGTTTCTTCTACGGCTTTTTTAACGTCTTCACTTCCGGAAGCGACACAGCATGATCCGAGGCCAATGCGAATTTCACCCTGAATTTCCTGTCCGTCCACGTTGCGGAACAATCCTTTTTTAGCTCCTGAAATTCCGGCATGTTTCTCGAAATCGGCCAACACATTGCCAACTTTATCGGAAGCAACGTGTCCGTAAGTTATTTCATCAATTTGAACCACCGGCGCCAAGGTACAGCACCCCAAACACGACACTTTTTCGATGGTATATTTTCGTGAAGCATCGGTTTCCTCGTGTCCTGTCAGGTTAAAATGGCGACGGAAAGCATCGTAAACCTGCCCAGCACCTTTTACATGGCAAGCCGTTCCGACACAAACCTTGATAATGTGTTCGCCAACAGGCTGCATACGGAATTGCGAATAAAATGAAGCCACTCCAACAATCTGTTCAGGAGTAATTTCGGTTTTTTCGCAGACGTATTTCAGCGCTTCCTCCGGAAGGTAATTGTAAGTATTTTGAATCGCCTGTAAAATCGGAATGACGGATTTCCCCTCCACACCTTTTTCAGCGATAATCTGATCGATAGTTTGTTGTAGATTTTTTAATTCACTCACTTTTGTTTTATTTATTATCCTGTCCGTCAGCTAAATCAGGCGGCAAAGAATATCATCTCAATTTTCCAGCGTTTCATGTATTCAAGAAGCTTCAGATCAATTGATTTAAGCCAACGAACCTGCTGCTATATCTACTAATTTCCCAAGCAATACAAATTATTCATTCCTCTCAAATATACCCGTCCATCCTGAAACACAGGCGAGCAAACGGCCTTTTCTCCCATTTCGGGCGTACCGATCAGTTGATAGTCTTTGGTTGCTTTTACAATATGTGTTTTACCAGTCATGTCGGTGATGTAGACTTTCCCATCGGCATAAACCGGCGATGAATAAAAGGAATCGCCATATTCCTGACTCCAGTTTTTGGTACCGGTTTTTGCATCATAGCAAGCCAATACGCCATAAGTGGTCGCGATAAACAGCAATCCATTTACAGCCAGCGGGCTCGAAACTTCAGGCAAAAATTCATCAGCCTCCCAGGCAATTTCAGGAGTTCCGCCACCAATTTTGATTCCGACCAGTTTGGCATATTCGTTGGCGGCAAATACCATTCCGTCGGCATAACCGGCTGATGGACCAACTTCTCCGGAAAGACAGGCAATGTTCCAAAGTTCCTTACCCGTTTGCGGATCGTAACCATTTACATTCGGATTGGTGGTCAGGATCACTTCGGTGCGGCTTCCGGTATTCACCAAAATTGGTGATGACCAGGATATTTTTGAATTACGTGCCGTTTCCCATGAAGTAGTTCCGGTTTGTGTGTCTAAAGCCAGCAACTTTCCTGACCGGTTGGTATCGTATTGAATCAGCAACTTGTCTTTGTAAATGATCAGCGACGAACCATGTCCGTAATGATTATCCGGAACGCCGAGATTGCGCGCCCACAAACGTTTTCCGCTCATATCGAGAGCAATTACATCGCCGGTAGCAAAAATGGCAAACACTGCACGTCCGTCAGTAGCCATTGTTGGAGCTGCCAAACCGGTATCGGCGGTTACTTTTGGCATTTTTGCCGGCGATCCTTCGATGTTGTCGGCTGCAGCTTCCCATAGTAATTTTCCGGAGTTTTTATCGTAGCAATAAACCACACGCGACTGAGCATCGGCACCGGTGACAAACAACTGATTTCCCCAGATGATCGGCGAACTGAACCCAGCTTTCGGAACTTTCACTTTCCAGACTACATTTTTACCTCCAGCGCCATTCCAGTCAGTTGGCGTGTTTTTCTGAAATGCCACTCCATCTCCCTGCGGACCACGGAAAAACGGATAATTGGCTTTCAATTCAGCCTGAGTTGGCAATGCTTCCGGTTTTGCAGCAACTTCAGTAGAAACCGTTCCAGTGGTAGTTTCAGAAGGATTAGCAGGAGCAACATTGTTGGAAGTTGCATTCTCGTTGGTGACCGGAGCAGCCGACGGTGCTGTTTGTTCGGCCGGAACAGAAGCCTGTTCTGCACTTGAAACCTGAACCGCAGACGGATCTTCTATGGCAACAATATTTTCGTTCACCATGTATTCTTTGAGCGAATTGGATGCCAGAAAGCCTGAGACTAATGCGATCACAATCAAGCCAGAGCCGACATAAATGACCCACTTTTGAGCCACCAGTTTATCAAGCCCTTGTACCTCATTGGCTCTATCGATTTCATTCAGCTTCGATTTGGCCGAAAGGATATAGCGAATGGCCAGTATTGAGATAATGATCCCTAAAAACATCAAGTAACTACCAGTCCGAATTTGCCACTGACTGGTGAAATAGGCTTTACGGGCCATCAGATCAAAAGCACGAATTTCAGCTTTAAGGGTTTCGTCCGAAGGGTTTTCGCTTAATCGCTTGACCAAAGCCGGGATGGTTTTGTTGTCAATGGGTTTGTTCAGCTTGGTCTGCACAAAATTGGCAATCAGCAAAACAGCCATGATCAGGGCAAATCCTGCTGCAATCCAGGCAATACGTTGTGCCAGTTTTAGTTTATCGTTTTTTAAGGTGTTCATTATATTTTGAATTCAGATATTTTAAATCATTTTTTGTTGATCCCATGTCCGTCAGCTAAAGCAGACGGCAAAGGATAAGTCGCAACCATCAACCTTTTCCGGTTTCCTTTCTCCGTTTTTCGTTCTCCTTGCTCTTTGCCCTATGCCTCTTTCTTCACCGGACAATAATCCATGCACCTTGTACAGCTCAGGCAATTGGTTTTGTTAGGTTCCCAGTCTTCTCGTTTCCTGAAAGTTGACAAATTGATCAGGCTCGAACCGATTACCAATCCCATAAAACCACCTAATAGCCAACCGCCGAGATAGAACTGACGGCGAATAGCATCGGCTTCCTGCACCAACTGTTCGGTTGATTTTCCGGAGCTCATAAAGGTGCGGACATCAATATTTTTAGCGTCATTCTTTACTTCAGGATGCACAACAATTTGCTCAGCCAGGTAAACAGTCTGGTTGAATCTGGACAATGGGACATGCATCATCGAACCTGCAAATCCGCCAATACCAATCCACAACGGAAGAAGTACAAAATAGGTCATCAGCCGATTGACATTGCTGCGGCGTTTCCCGGTTTCAGCAACTGGCTCGTCGATAGCGCCAAACGGACACGAATTGGAACACAATTTACATTGAATACATGCAGCGGGTGTGATGGACATATGACGGGACGAGAACTTTGACATCCAACCGAGCAAAACGCCATACGGACAGAAGAAACGGCAATACGGACGGGCAACAAACACGCCAACTGCCAGAAATAAGATTCCAAGAATTAACATGTTATAGGGTGCATCGAACCGGAAAAGTCCGACAAACGGATCGTAACGGCAGATGATAAATTCTGATTTGGTGGCTACATACAAAATGGCCAATCCGAGGTATAAATACGGAATTAAGCCCAACACTTTCTGAATCCATTTGGGCAATTCGATGGGTTTTAAAATTAAAATATCCTGAATGGCTCCGAGAGGACATGCTCCGGCACAGAATGTTCTTCCGAAGAAAAGTGAAAAAACAAGCGGCAACAGGAAAAACAGCAAAGCAGTAAGCGGGATGGCATAAGTTGGATCGACAATTCCCAAAATTACATTCTGGATTGAACCAATCGAACAAATACAACCTTCGCGGTAAAAACCGAAATATAACAATGAAAAAATTGATGTCCAGAAAACACCTTTTCGGGAGCGTTTTTTTAGTACAAACCAGGTAACTACCGACAATACAACCAGCAATACCACCACATCCAGATATTCCAGAATCAGAAACCGCGCAGATGGCGTTGTGGGATGCGGCTGGGTATAGCCAGAATCGAACTCAGGCTTCGGAAACCGCTGTTTGGCATCGGCTGCAAAGGTTTGGATTGCTCCGAAAAGCAAGATTGAAATCAGTAAAAAATATCGTTTAAGTTGGCTCATATATAGTTTCAAGTTCCAAATTATTTGTGTTGCGAGTTGCGAGGCTCGAGTTCCGGGTTCAAAACACGAAACCCGTATCGCGTAACTCGCAACGTACTCTTATCCCTTTTTCAAATTATCCTTACTCGTTCCGCCTTTCGTAAATCCGCCTTTGATCAGGTAAGGCGTATCGGCCGGAACACGCTGAAAAGCATCTGCCGGACAAACCCTTGCGATGGAACAATCGTTGCAGTTTTTGCATAAATCGTGGCGAACCTGTAAATGCAGCGAACCGTTTCCGAACGAAGTGCAACCTGCCACGCACTTGGCACAACCGATGCACAAATCTTCTTCGATCACATATTCGAAATACGGATCTTCGATATACTGACGTTTAATTGCAGCCGTTGGGCAAAGTTGATTTTCGGCAGCGGTACTTCGTGCATTTGCATCGGGTTTCAGATATCCACCACACAGATCGCAATAGCCGCACAAATCGTATGCGTGTACACATTTTACCGCAGATGGAGTCATCACACACTCGTCGGCACAGCGGCCACACTGTACACATTTAAACGGATCGAGCTGCCATACCAGATCCTTCGAAGTTGATCTCAGGAGCGAAACACCGGCAACACCACCTAGCGAAACGGCAAGCGCCATCTGCATTCCGCTTCGGAGAAACCGACGTCGTTCAATGCTTTTGGGTTCTTTTTTATCGCTCATCTTCCTTGTATTTTTTTGCCTTGTCCAACGAACAAGTCGTTAGCTTCTGGCATTTTTTGCAAAATTGATTATCGGCGCAACCTTCCAACTGAACCCGGTTTTCGGTCAGTAGATAAGCCGAGCCACCGATCATTGCCGACAGAAAAGTAAGCTGAGCCGCTTTTCTGAAAAAATCACGTCTATTAGTTTCCATCTTGTTTCTTTTCAAAAATTCGTACTTGCTGGCGTTCAAAATCGAGTGCAATTATCCGATGTTGCTTGTCAACAGCAATATCGGGCGCCAACGATCCGCTGAAAGCATCAGGAGGTGCAACAATACCCATGAACTGCCCGTGCTGATCGTAAATCTTGATTCGTGGCATTCCTTTTTCGCTGGTTATGAATGAATTATCGTTCAGGATTGCGAAATGAGCCGGATTGCAGCAACCGCTAAATCCTTCAATTTTAAAACTGGTCACCCCCCACGATGTGCGAAGCGAACCATCCTGATTGTAATTTTCGAATGTATGACGACCCGTATTTGCGGCCCACAAAAAGTTGTTATCGTCAATCGCCACATCAAAATACGGACTTGGAATCACAAATCCTGGAATTCCTTTATGCTCGTCCTTCTCACCGATTTTCTGTACAATCTGTCCGTTGGTATTACACTGATAAACTATTCGATTACCCGCATCAGCCACATAAACGTTCTCACCTCTGGCTGTTACTGAAGTCAGTAATGCCCGGTCGCCAAACGAATTCCAGCGTTTTACCAATGTGCCGTTCTGATCGTACATCACCACATAATCGCCCATCCCGATCCAAATCTGACGGTTTTCATCAACCGTTACACAGCTTACGGTATCAATCAATTGCTTGTTAAAAATTTGCTTTCCGAAATAATCGAATTTCAGCAACTGATTGGCAGTAGCCACAATGATGGTCGAATCGGATACTGTAATTCCGGCCCAGTCGTGCACTTTGAGCGAAAAATGGAGCTTTTCAGTATACAAAATTTTCGTCGAATCAACTTTTCGAAATTCATCGATGTTGTATTCGTATGGATTCTCCATGTTTTTCCCGGCCTTTTTCCCGATAAAATCTTTACCGATGACGACTACAATGGCCACAGCCAGAACGATCAGCACAATATTTATCAGTTTCCGGTTCATAGCTTCTAATTTACTTTAACACAATACATTTTCTTCGAATCGCGCAACATCAAAAAGCCATCGGCTAAAGCCATCGGTCCCCAAGCATCCTGTCCGTCGAACAGTTGTTTCTGCGCCAGTTGAATGTACTTTTTCGCATCGGGTTTAATCATCGTCAGCATTCCGTCGTCGCTTAGAATAAACATCTTGTTATCAGCAATCAGGTATGGACCCAGGCCAAAACGACCATCCTTTCCTGAAGTCCAGATCACTTTAGTTACATCAGAAGGATCGACACAAATCAGCTGATTGCGCAACGAGCCTGCATCTTTCGGCTCAATGGCAAGCATCTTTCCATCCCAAATTACAGGAGTCTGCTGTTCGCAAGCCATCCCTTCTTTCGGAAGATATTGTTTCAATACTTCTACTTTATATTCGCCTCCTGAAGGAGTTACTTTAATCATCATACTTCCGGCGCCATAGCCAGCCGTTAAAAACACCTTTCCATCCGGAAAACAAACAGGAGCCGGCGCTACTACAGCATGGTTCCATGCTGTCGATTGCCAAAGAATTTTGCCTTCATCGGCACCTTCGGCAGAAACGGCCAGAACGGCTCCAACCGCGCTATACACATACATTTTCTTGCCATTGAGCGTCCACGGCATAATGGACGAATGCGACATTTTAATTCCACCCGGATTAGGCGTTTCCCACAAAACCTTGCCAGTGGCCATATCTACAGCAATCATTACTGAAGTTCCGCCCGGAGCCAGAATCGCTTTATTGCCATCGATCATAGGGCACTGACCAGTGAACCATAAAGGCACTTCTGTCTGATATTTCTGAACCATGTCGAGTCCCCAAACCAAATCGCCTGTTTCGCGCTTTACACACATCACGTGGCAACGAGGACCGATGGTGAGAATGTAATCCGAAGTAATCGCCGGAACAGTCCGCGACATTCCGTGGTTGCGCTTCAGGCTTACATTATACGAACGCCGCCAAAGCTCTTTGCCATCTTCGAGCGAGAAGCACCGCAGGGCATCTTCGCGTTTGGCTTCGTCATAATCCATCACATAAACTTTTCCTTCATAAATGGCTGGTCCGGCATGGCCTTCACCCAATTCAACCGACCATTTGATTTCAGGATCGTTACCTGCCCATGAGTTTTTTAGTGACACTGAATTTTTCACAATATTGTCGTAATCGGCACCACGGAATCGAGTCCATGTTCCTTTTAAAGCTGAAGTTGTAGTTCCAAATGTTTCGAACTTTTCGCCAATTTTAACTGCCGGAACAGAGGCGGAGTCAGCACCACCGCGGTTATCGGCTCCGGGTAAACTCTCAGCGAACTTGCTGGTTGGGTCTTTCATGAGCCACCAGAAAAAGAGGATCAGCAAAACTGCCCCAATGCCCCACAAGATGTATTTGATGTTCTTTTCCAAGATTGTTCTCTTTATTTTTTACGTTGTCCTTTCACTGAAGTGAACTGCAATGGATATCGCTTCGATCAATTTTATTAGCTATTTTTTAGATCATAAACCATCAAAATCTCGCCGTGACGAACAAACAGTTTCCCATCAAAAATAGCCGGGTGCGTCCAATGCGGCCCCGTTCCTCCGGAAACTTTAAACGAACTGACCACATCGAATTTCTCGGGATTTGGCTTGACCAGCGCCAGATTGCCCGATTTCTCTTCGTAGCAATACAGCATTCCATCAGCCGAAATGATCGGGCCTTTGCAGTACCATTTTGTTTCGTACATGGTTCTGCCTTTATTCCAATCGGCGCAAATCCAGTTGCCGGTCGAATTATTCGTCCAATTGGAGCCATAAATAAAATCACCAACTTTAACTACCCCACCCATGTGACAGTCAAATTCCGGATTCATCCATTTTACAGAAACAGAACGACCGTCAGCTGCCAGACTTAACATGATTGCCGGATGATCGTAACCGCTGGTCACAAAGATCTCGTTGTTGTAAAAAAGCGGTGTATTCATGTTTCCCCCTTTACCCGTATCTCCGGTGTGATGTTGAATCAGGTTATAGTTCCAGACAATTTCACCATTTTCAATGTTAATTCCCATCAGGTCGTTGGCTGTTTGTGCCAGCAAAAGTTTCAATCCTGCTTTTTCTATGATAACAGAGCTTGCATAAGCACGGCTTCCGCCTAAACTCCTGGTTTTCCAACACAATTTACCATCTGTTTTATTCAGAGCAATTACTGAGGTTTCTTCACCTCCTGTCACATAGAATACAGCTTTATCAGAAATAGCCACCGACTCGGCAGTACCCCATCGATGTGGCTCGCCTTTATATTCCTTGTTGGCATTAACATTCCATATTATTTCCCCTGTAACTGCATCAACGCAAACTACTTGACCAATTCCGCTAACCAGGTAAATCCGGTTGTTTTCAATTGTTGGAGTGCTGCGTGTTTCAGGATAGCTAAGAGGCCAAGCCTGTCCATAAATACTCTCCCATTTTTTCTTCCCATTCATTTCGTAAGCCGATATAACATCCAAGGTATCTTTTCTTCCTGATATGTAAATCGTGTTTTTATAAACGATCGGCGATGAATAACCATTCCCAATATTTTTCAGCTCCAACAGAAGTTTTGGCCCGTTTTCAGGCCAGCTTTTCAGGAGATTTTGATCAGGATAAACTCCTGAACGGTTTGGCCCGCGCCATTCTGCAATATCCTGAGAATAAAGTTTTCCGGAAGTAAGAACTGCAAGCAAAAAAATCAAGAATAGTCTCATCGTTTTATATTCACAGAGCGAACTAAGCCTTAATGTTATACACAAACAATACATCGCCATGACGGAGATACAGTTTTCCGTTTGCGATGAAAGGATGCGACCAGAATGGCCCTGCACCACCTTGCAACTTAAATGAACTAATCACTTCAAAACTTTGGGGATTTGGTTTTACCAAAGCAACTGTGCCGGTTTTTTCTTCCAGAATATAAAGAAGTCCATCAGCATAAACCAGGGCTCCTTTAGTCAACCAGTCGGTTTCATATTTTACTTCACCCGAATTCCAGTCCATGCAAATCCATTTGCCCTTGCTGTTGCTTTCCCAATTTGAACCGTAGATGAAGCCATCCAACTCGATCAACCCGTGATGATGGTTATCAAGCGTCATGTTGCTCCATTTTTCGGTAACTGATTTTCCATCTTCGCTCATGGTCAACATCACATTACGGTAATCGTATCCCATCGAAAGGAAAATGTCAGGTCCTTTAAACATTGGCGTATTTGCCCATATCAATCCAGGTTGATCCCATTTGGCGCCATCCCAGTATTTAAAAGTCCAGACGACTTTTCCAGATGCCGGTTCAAGAGCAATTAAATGTGTACCGGTTGTGGCCAAAATATATCTGAAGTTTTTGTATTCGTAAATAGTTGGTGAAGCATATGTACGCGGCCCACCCACCGATTCGCTCTGCCAAATGAGTTTTCCTGTCATTTTATCGAAAGCTACTACCGAAGTTTTAGCCCCTCCGGGAGTACAGATCACTTTATCATCCACAATCAGCGGCGATTCAGAAACTCCCCAAATATGCCACTCGGCGCTAAAATCCTTATCCACATTCACTTTCCAGCGAATTGCACCATCATTTACGTTAAGACATACCAATTCGCCGGTTCCGCTGATAATATAAATGCGGTCGTCTTCAATGGTTGGTGTGCTGCGGGTATCCGGAAATGATTTGGTCCAGGAACGGCCATAGGCTACTTTCCATTTGATCTGACCTTCAGGAGTGATGCAAGAAAGGTAATCGAGTGTGTCGATCATTCCAGTTGCAAAAATGAACTGATCAGTAGCAACTACCGACGAATATCCTTTGCCGATTCCTTCCACTTTCAGAAGTAATTGAGGCCCGGCATCAGGCCATTTTTGGAGTAAACCGGTGTCAGTAAATTTGCCATCCCGATGGGCTCCGCGCCATTGAACCGGTTGAGCAAAAGAAATAACAACAAACAACAGAAATACAATAGCAAGGTTTATTCGTTTCATATTTTATAGTTGGTTTTTAAATTCAAATCATTCGCACTTTCCTTATTCCGAAATTTTATAAGCAATCAGTGAGTTTCCGTGATGAACATACAAAATACCATTATTAATAACCGGATGAGCCCAATGCTGCTCAGAACCCAAAGCTACTTTTGTTTTGCTGATAATTTTTAATCCTGAAGGATTGGCATCGGCCATAAACAGTTCGCCTTTTTCAGAATACCCAATAAGCTTATTGTTAGCTGCAATCGACACGCCTTTAGCCACTTCAGTTGAAGAATATTTCTGTTCACCCGTTTTCCAGTCGATGCATTGCCAGCTGCGGCCACTATCGCCCGATCCGTAAAGATAACCATCGATTAAAACGGCTCCACCCATGCGGCTGTCAAAGCTTTTAATTTCCCATTCTTTAGTGACCGAACTTCCATCGGCACTCAATTTAAGTTTTTCGCCACCTTGTCCGTATCCACTGAAAACGAACAACCCACCATCAGAATAAATCGGCGTATTGGGATGGACGGCCCACTGATTGGGGTGTTCAAAATTCCAAAGCAACTTACCGGTTGTGGCATCAATACCTAAAACATGGCTGGCAGTATGTGTTACCAATAATTGACGGGCAGGTAATTTCACAAGTAAAGGTGTGCAATATGCTGATAATTCGCCCATGCCTCCACAAGTCCAGATTGTTGCACCGGTCATGCGATCGAGGGCCATTACATTGTTGGTTTTTCCGCCAGGAGTACAAAACAGTTTATCGCCATCAACCAATATTGCATCGGTATAACCCCAGGTAATGTTTGTCCCATCAAATTGAGTCGTATAATCTTTCTCCCATAAAGGCTTTCCGGTTTTCAGATTAAGACAGGTTAATTTTCCATGACCGGTAAGTAAATAAGCCAAATCGCCTACTATTGTTGGAGTAGAACGCGATCCGGGAAAACTGGCATCAAACTCTTTACCGTATTTGAACTGCTGAAGTTCTTTCCCGTTTTGATCAAGTACGAATAGCACCGCCTGGCCTGAAACCATTCCGTTTATATAAATTTTATTGTTTGCGAATGCCGGTGAAGTAAAACCTTGTCCAAGGCTATCAAACGACCAAAGTATCTGCGGACCTTCGGCAGGCCATTGTGGCAAAAGTTTGTCGACAGTATAAATTCCTGAAGAATTAATTCCTCGCCATTGAGTGGCTTCTTGTGAAATAGCAGTAATTGACAAGGATACAAACAAAATCAGAAATACAAATAATGGTTTCATTGGTTCAGCTTTAATTGTTTTTTGTAAAAGTATTAAGGATCAATCAGTATTACAACACGATACAGAATTTAATACAGTTCTAAATAATAAGATTTATTAACAAATCAATTATGCCTGAACGCAACACATCAAACTGCATAACAAACAGTTAATAGAAACGAAAATACATATAGGAAAGTAGATCGAAAAAATAAACAACAACAATATTGAGGAGAATGATTTTGATTGCCATCCTTACTGCATCAAAAGAAATGATTTCAGAAGGATAAAATAAACGGAGAAGCTAGCGATATCAGAACAAACTAACGGGAGCTATTCAACAAATTTGGAGATGTATCGATGTATCATTTCTACCCGAATTGGCTTTTCAATAAAATCATCCATTCCAATTTCAAGACACAAATCTTTATTCTCTTCGAGTTCACTTCCGGTAAGCGCAACAATGAGTGCCCGATGCAAAGTTCCGGAAGACTGTTCAAATTCACGAATCAGTTTAGTTGACTCCAGTCCATCCATTACAGGCATCTGAACATCCATAAAAATCAAATCGTAGGCTTTTCGCTGATACATTTCAAAAGCTTCTTTACCATCCGAAGCAATATCAACCTTAACGGCCAACTGAAGCAATGTCAGAGTCATTAATCGCTGATTAACTCTATTATCATCAACAAGTAAAATTTCTATATCGTTTAAATATTTCATTTTTTTCTTTGTTGATCAGGTATCGAGAGAATCAATTTTGGAGATTTAAATTATCAATTTTGGATACACAAATATACGGAACAATAACCAATTTATCGATCGAAAATTTTCATTCCAGAGATAAAACACATAATACAACAGAGTGTCGTATTTTAAAAATCATTGTGGCCGGAGTCTGCGATGCTACAAAATGAATCAATTTCCTATCTCAATGTGAGATGCGACATTATTTCATTCGTTTGACTTGTTATTCAGTTTTAATCTTTTTCATCTCTTCGACCGAAGGATCAGATTCAATTAAATCAGTGATAAAAGCCATAATGAAGGAAACATAAATATCTAAGTTTTCAGACAGAACCAATTGATATTTTTTAATGAAATATGAAAGTTCATCCTCTCGGTAAATAAGTTGTAACTCATCCAAAAACTCCCATCGTTTCTTCTCAAACCAATGTTCATTTCTCAACATTCGTCTGTCTCCATATTTTTCGAAATAATAACTATAAAGTTTCTTTGACTCTTTAACTGATTGATTTGCTTTCAATTTTGAAAGTGCTCCGGAATATGCACGTAACAGATACCAATACCTATTTATATTATCTGAAAACTCAACCAAGTATTTTAAGTCCATTAACGATTGATAAAAAAAATCAAAGCGGCTAGTAGTTATATATGTTTTTAATAAATCAAGTTTTTTGGGAGTAAAACGAACAAAGTCATCAAAAAACTTATTAACAAGCTTTTGACGCACCATTTCATCTTCATGAACAAAAAAATCTTCGTAATAACTCTTAAATAAATGAGCCGATTTCTCCATATTTTTCAATTGTCTAATCAAAGCTAAACTAATTGAAAATAAAAACCTAGCCATTAAAAGTACCACTTTCTAAACCACGCGATTGAACTATCAATCAATTGTTCTGGTTGATCAAAACTTATAATGCAAAATATTTAAATGGAAAAAAGCAAATCTGTTTGGCAATGTAATTTATTTAAACTCCGGCGTAAATAATCATTCCTATTCCGGTTAAAAAGAGCAGAAACATAGTCATTAAAAGGCCCGAAGTTCCTTTTACCCCAGTAAATTCTTTCCAGATAAATACACCCCATAAAGCGGCAACAAGCGTGGCTCCCTGACCCAATCCGTAAGAAATGGCAAACCCGGCTTTACCAGCTGCCACAATGCTAAACATCATACCTACACACCAGATTACACCGCCAAGAATGCCGGTAAAATGTTCTTTCAAACTTCCCCTGAAATAATGCGAATACGAAACCGGAAGACCCTCAAATGGCTTTTTCATCAACAGAGTATTGAAAACAAAGTTACTCAGCATGATCCCGACAGAGAAGATAAATACGGCTGTATAAGGTGTCAGCAAACCAGCTTCGGGCTGTTCAAAATTTGTTACCATCGAGCTGGCCACAAACCGATAGAACAAAGCCATCAGCACTCCGCCAACGACTGACAAAACGATGCCTTTGGTGGGAACCTTCTGCGATTGCGACATTTTCTTTCGATAGGCAACAGCATCAAAAATAATGGCAACTGTAACCAGTGCAACTCCAAGGAATAGCCAAAGAGCACTTCCCTGCGGTTTGGCCATGTAATTAACTAAAACGCCCAATACCAAAGCAATTCCAATGCCTACCGGAAAAGCGACCGACATTCCGGCAATAGAAATAGCTGCAGCAACCAAAATATTGGCGGCATTAAAAATGACTCCGCCAAGCAACGCGCTACCGATATTATTCAGCTCAGCTTGGCTCAGGTCTTCAACAAATCCACGTCCATAAGAGCCGGTACTTCCCAAAGTGAAAGAAAACAACAGCGACATCAGCAAAATTCCAATCACATAATCCCAATAGAACAACTCGAAACGCCACGATTTTTGGGCAAGTTTCTGGGTATTGGCCCACGATCCCCAACACAACATGGTTACCACACAAAGAATGACGGCTAGTGAATATGAACTGACGATATACATGGCAAAAAAATGATTATTGATGATTGATTAATTATTTTGGTTCATACATCATCAAATCGTCCAGAATACCGGCGATTTTCTGATACGGATATTTATGCACAAGGAAAGAATGATTCGAGTTTTTATCCGCGTCCCACGAGTTTGATCCATCCGGATGGCAAATAAAAGTCCCGTTCCCGATTACATAAAAATAATCTTCCGGGTTACGAACGGCGCACAAAACAGCCGTGTGATCCCACGAATTACGGTTTTCCGATTTTCGACCCTCGTAATTCGACAAACAATATTTATATGCCCATTGTACCGGACTTCCTTTGGTTCCATGTGTGGCAACCTTATTTCCTGTCATGATTTTCACTCCAATTTCGAAGCCACTGAAAAGGATCGGTGTTGGCCAGTTCATGATTACATATTCGGAAGCTGCTGCATGCCGGTTCACATTAAATTCACTTCCTTCCGGAAATGCACCAGCCATTGCTACCCACTTTTTCACTTTTTTAGTCACCAGTTCTTTTCCTGAAAGTGGACTATATTGATCTGCCCCTGATTTCAAAAGTGCATCCAGATTTGATAAAAATCCAACGGTTACTATTACCACACTTCCATCGGATTGAGCTGCCAATACTTTTCGGTAAACTTGAGTAGCCGAAGGATAATCATTGTTGGTTTTCAGTTTGGGTAAATATTTCACAACTAAAGAATCATTCCAATGATTCGGACACGAAAAGTTTGGCGCATCCGATCCGGGAACGCCAATTGGAATTGCAGGTTTCTGAAAATAGCGATTGAAAACTTCGAGCGTTGGCGCAATATACGGATAACCATCGCTTGCCATAGTTGCCAAAATTTCACATTCGCCCTTTGCGGCCAATGCATGAAGAATAGTAATGGCACCAATATCATCGAAATCGGGTCCCATATCCGAATCGAAAATTATCTTCACTGGCTGGGCTGATCCCACAAAGCCAGAAAATAACATCAGGAATGCAAAAACAAAAGCGAATCGGGTTAATTGTTTCATCAGTTTAGTTGGCTTAGGTTTATTTATGATTTACTTCTGAAATGAAAACTTATAATTTTCGTTGATTTTGTCAGCAGTTTTAAATACCACTGCTTCAGTAATGTAAACTTTTGTGCCGGCTGATTCAGGTCGTTTCTCGCCTTTCACAACAACTTTAACCGTATGTTTTCCCTGCACCAGATTGGTTATATGATACAGATCCATATTCTCGTGCTGTTGATTCGAATAATTAAAATAGCAGTCGATGCTGCGTTTAAACTGACTATCCACAAAAACATCAGCTTTTCCACCATCTTTAAACCAGTTTCCTGAAATCGAGACACCGGTTCCTTCAAACGTAAAACTAATCTCATCGCCGGCATTTCCGCTGAATGTGGCCTGAGATCTTGCTTCAAGCTTAGTCGGATCTTTAGGACCAACATTGCTCCAATGTCCTTTAATTTGAACTCCTTCAGTGGCAAATGCGCTTATTTTCCGATCAAACACAAGTTTTGGAAAAGCCACTTCCAGTGCAAATGCCTGTGGTTGCTGTACTTTAGCATTCAACTCACTTCCGGTAGTTTCTCCACCGTTCTCGACGGCTAGTTTTTGTGCATATTCCAGCGTTTTATCCACTGCTTTATTGAATGAATAATCGGTATTCACAAAAACAGAATCGCCAATAGCAGCAACCGCTTGCCGATATTCGGCAGGCAATCCGCTTAACCCTTTCATCACACCCAAAACAGCCATAGCATTCGAAGGGTTGCAATCCGAATCCTGACCACAACGCGTAGAAATTTCCATGGTTTTGGCAGGATCGCCTTCGCCATAAAGCAAACCCATCACAATGTAAGCGCCATTAAGTTTGGCATCAATATTAAAGGTAGTTCCGGCGCCGCAAATCTGAACCTTTCCCCATTTGGCTTCCAGTTCATTCCAGGCTGCCCGCCAGTCGGTTGGATAATGCTGATGCAAAAGGATAACATCTTTCACAATTTTGGCATAATCGCTTTCCGCCGGAATAGAGAGCATTGCTTTGTCGATAATTTTGCTGATATCATTCTCGAAATAAGCTTCGGCATAAAGGGCAGCAACAAAAACACCACCATATATACCATCGCCGTAATTCATGATATGGCCAATTTTATCCGCAATTTGATTGGCAGTCGCAGGCATTCCGGGACACATAAACCCCAATGTAGTCGGCTTCAATCTGGAAATCGATATCATCGGCATGAAGGTTGTAATCGGGATGACCCGACTGCGGCGGAAAAATGCTGTCGTAATAGTTCTTCCGAGCCTGAACATTGGCATGCCAAAGCATATATCCAGCCTTTGCAAACAACTCCTGAAATTTTTTAGCCGGAGCATCAATACCATATCGGTCCATCGTCATCAGAAAGGTTAGCTGCACGTAAATATCGTCCTGCCAGATGGAGCCTTTCACATCAGTAGGTTTCCATTTGATCGAATCTTCGAAAGTTTTTCCCTGCGCCTTAAATTCGGTCGGCGCACCATAAGTGACTCCGATCATTTTCCCGGCCCAGCCTCCTGCAATCTTATCTTTTAGTGTTTCTGTGGAAATGGTTCGGGTGTCAGCTGCCTGCTTTGGCGCACAAGACACCACAAACAAAGCAATCAAGGGTAAAATCAACTGCAACAAAAATCTTCTCATGGTTGGTTTATTTAGTTTATGATTTCTTTTCGGTATGGAACGGAGGATTGTGCACCCATACGAGTCACCGAGATTGATGCTGCCCGGTTGGCAAACGTGATGGACTCACGCATAGATTTGCCTTCGGAAAGAGCCACCACCAAGGCACCGTTAAACGTATCGCCCGCAGCTGTTGTATCAACGGCATCTACCCGTGGGGCTCTAATTAGTTCTGAATGTCCGTTTTCAAACAGGAACGCACCGGCAGAACCCATTGTAACAATAACCACCTCAACGCCTTTATTGTGGAGTTGTGTGGCCGCCTTCAAAGCCGATTGCTCATCAACAACCCGGGTTCCGGTCAGCAGTTCGGCTTCGGTTTCGTTTGGGGTAATTAAATACAAATTTTGAAGTAATGCATTCGACAGTTGTGCTGCCGGAGCAGGGTTCAGAATTACTTTTTTCTGCCTTTCTGCAGCCTTGGCAGCAATGTATTCAACCGTTTGGATTGGAATTTCGAGTTGCATCAAAACAAAATCCGATTCATCCAGTTTGATCATAGCTTTATCAAAATCGGCCGGGCTTAATGTTCCGTTTGACCCGGGAGCCACCACGATGGAATTTTCGCCCTTTCGATCAACCGTGATCATGGCCACACCACTCGGATTTTCAGAATCAACTGCTACGAAATCAACATTTATACCTTCATCCTCCAGTTGCTGAACGGCCTGTTTCCCAAAAATGTCATCACCAATTTTACCAACGAAAGTGACTACTCCGCCTAAGCGCGCGGCAGCTACAGCCTGATTGGCGCCTTTACCACCGGCATTCATCAAAAAACGTCCGCCTAAAATGGTTTCGCCGGGAGTCGGAAAACTATGAGTTTTGATTACCATATCGGTATTCGAACTTCCTATAACGAGTATATTCTTGGGAATAATCATATCAGGATAATTAGGTAAATCAAATTTAACGGATTCAAATCATCTATCTAAACCGATAATCACAATTATTTATATTTTTGAATTTGAATTATTCAAAAATTTAAAGCTATAAAACTCAGTATCAATGCAAATTACAAATTGTATACAGATACTAATTTATATATTTTAAATGGCATTCTCTTCTATACTCTGTTATAAAACATTCGCATGTCAAAACTCAACAGCCTGATTGTCTTGATAAACTCGATGGATAGCGCCGACAAAAGATACTTTGGTCTTCACAGCAAGGTTTATGGTAGCAAGAAAGATTACCAATTACTTTATCAAATCATTCAGAAAACGGCTCACGATGCCGATTCGGTAAAAGCAGAATTCAGAAAGTTGCGTCCTAAAGCCAGTTTTGAGATTACCTGTAATCATTTGTACCAAACTTTGCTCGATAACCTTTCCTCAAAAGATACAGATACCGAAATCGAATTTCAGGTATTGAAGGCCTATCAGCAAGCCAGATTTCTGAATAAACGAAACCTGTTTGACGAAAGCCTGCAACTGATCCGAAAATTCAAAGACGTAGCCCTGGACTATGAGTTATTCAGTCCTTTCCTTCTTCTGACCAAACTCGAAATACGCATTTGCAATCAACTGGAATTCGATCGGGTTGACGAGGATACGCTTATCCGGAAACAGGCTAAGATCGAATCGGTATCGCGCCAACAACGAGCCATCGAGAACCATACCGGGCTTTACAATCTGATTTCGCTACGACAAATAAAACAAGGTCCGGTGAGAAACGAAGACGAGAAAACTAAACTCAACGATCTGGCATTTAATGAACTTCAGGCTATTTCAGGCAAAAGCAAAAATTCATTTGAAGCTCAAAAACTGCATCTGTTATTTCAGTCGGCCTATTTCATGAAAATGGCTAATCCCAAATCGAGCCTGAAAGTTTATTACGAGCTGAACGAATTGTTTGAAAACAATCGCAAACTCTGGGGAAATCCGCCCTATTTCTATCTCAATCACATCCGCGGAATTCTTAATAACCTCCGATGGTTTGGTAATTATGCTGAAATGCCTTATTTCATTGAGAAGCTGAAAAATATGCTCCACGATTTCCCATCAGCCAGAAACAACATTCGACCACTAATTTTCATTTTCGAAAGCCTTATCCTGACTGATCAGAAACTTTATACTGAAGCACTGAATCATTTGAATCAGTCGTACAAGGAAATGGAAGAATTACTGCCCGCAGTGACCTTTGCCACTCAGGCCGAAGTGGCTCTGCAAGCTGCGGTTGTGCATTTCTGGAACGCAAGCTACAGGCAAGCGATGAAAGTGATCAGACCTGTTTTGAATGTTGGGAAACCATTCAGTCAACTGCCGCAAACTAAGCCTATCAGGTTTATAAATATCATGATTTGCTGTGAGCAAAAAGACAATGATTTTCTGGAATCCGAAATACGATCGTTTGAACGTGAACTGAGAAAACGGGGAAAGCCCTTAAAAAGTGAAGAAATAATTCTGAAAAGTGTTCACCTGATCGTGAAGGAACCCGACCTAAAGATACGGAACAAGAAACTTCAGAGGTTGAAAGAAAGCTTGCAGGAATTGAAAAACAATCCATTTGAAAGGCAATTGCTCAATGCATTTGATTTTATTTCGTGGATGGAAACAAAAATCCGGTAAGGCTATATAAATCAGAAGTACCTGGCTACCTTCGATTTGTAGTCCAGGTATTCGGCACCAAATTCTGATTCCAGGTATTTTTCCTCTCCTAAAATGATAAAATGATGAACGACCATTCCGTAAATCATAACAGCAAGTAAAAGTATGCTTGGAATGAACAGAAATGCAGCTGTATTGAGGAATATAAAACTGGCATACATCGGGTTTCTACTGATACGGTAAATTCCTCCGGTTCGTAATTCGTGCTTCCCGGCAGGCAAGCCGATATTGGTAATCAAACCCATCGAAAGATATGCCGGAACGATAATCAGATTGGCCGGGATTAAAAATACAACTGCCATCAGTTTCTGAACGTCAGGAATCTGGTTCTGAATCTGAAATGGCACAATATTCCGATATTCAGGAAACAAAGAGACAACCCAGAGCAAAGCCCAGACAGCGAAAAGCAAGAATTTGCCGGTATAAAATAAGGCCGGTTGAATCGTTGGTTTCCCCATTGCGCTCTTTCCTTTTCGAGCCAGAAAGGCGCCCAAAACAAACGTTGCCAAAATGGGCAAACTTATCAGAACTGTCAGGCTATAATCAATCCAGTTCATTCTACGCTTCCTTTAAACTGATAACCCAACTCGGTAATAACACGTGCAATCTCATCCAGATTAATTTTTGTACCTAAAATTTTCACCTGAGCTGTATTTCGGTCGGCGATTACCTCATCAATGCCGTCCAATTTTGTAAGATTGCGGGCTACATTGGCCTCGCAATGCGGGCAGGTCATCCCTTCAACGTTGATTGTTTGAAATAATTCGAGTGCCATTTTCCAGTTTTAAATTGGTTAATAAAACGTCAGTTAATACAAATATAAGCATCCAATCAGCAAAGTACCCCAATCCGAAATTAATCTATCTCTTGTTGAAAAGTTCGGTCATAACTTTACCTTTTGAAACGGAAATAGTAAATCCAAATAACTCAGCAACAGTCACAGGCAGGTCAATTTGTTCTCTCAATACATCTGTAACCGTGTCTTTTCGAAAATCAGGACCGCAAGCGAAGAAACTAATGTGCCTGCAGCCATCACAATCGTCGCCATGCCCTGCAAAACCATCAGCAACGCCGTTCAAATGCCGCCCATGATCATTTGTTACAAACAATGTTGTGGTGCTTTTATAAACAGGATCGGTTTGCAGAAATTTCCATAGACGCACAACGTATTCATCTGTCGCGCGAATTCCTTTAATGTAACTTTCCCAGTTTCCTGAATGTGCAGCATAATCCGGATCACGAAAGTTGATCAGAACCAGGTTCGGATGATTTTTAGTCAGAATTTCGAATGCAGTTTTTAGTGTCAGACTGTCTTCGCGATAACCGCTGCCAATGCCCAGACCATCAACACCGCAGTTTACCGACGGTTTGTATCTCCCCTTCCACGACCGCAAGTTACAGTTAGCCAATACCTCCAACTTATCTTTGCTGGTAATAATCCATGATTTCAGCTGATTGCTATCGTAACACTGATTCCAGTATTGAAAAATGGATGGATATTTAGGGAATTCACTTCCGCTATTATTAATCGACTGGTAAACTCCAGTGGTTATACTCGTGTGGCCTGCTGATGTGTAAGTATCGCCATTATTATAAAAGTGGGTGTTTACAATTCCTTCTTTTGCCAGAATTCCGGCCATTTGGGGAATATTCTGATGCGATGCGTCTCCCCAACCTTCAGAATATCTTAGTCCGTCAACAACGATAATAAAAACATTCCTTGTTTTATAATCCCTGGCTTCTTTCGTAGTAACAACATTACCAGGTTCAGTATCGCTGACACATGCACCCAGCCCAATCAGCATCATAAAAAAGAGCAAAAAGCATTTGCCCAATAAAAATATGATGTGATTATGCGTGTTCCTCATCTAATGTTATTTTGTGATCTGATTCAGCTTTCTGTAAATGTCATTCAGGGAAATTTACAACACTGCTAAATTCCTGAAATTGTTGTTTACCGAGAATTTCTAAAGGTAACGAAATTGACTCCAATTTGTTCTTATCCTCGCCCAATTGAAGTTTCAGGCTCAGGACATTCTATAAACAAAACGAGGCCACCTAAACAGGCAGCCTCGTTAACGTATATCGGAATTCGATTATTTAAGGGCAGCAGCACAAGCAGCTTTTAACTGTTTGGCAGTAGCATTCGTTTCATCGTAGCCTAATGCTTTATCAATTAATGGCATAGCCTTTTTGAAAGCAGCAGATGCATCTGCAAGTGCAGTTTTATAAGCAGCATCGTTTGGTTTTAGTTTTCCGGCAGTTACTTCAGCATTTGCTTTATTCAGAATGTCACCACCCTTTGCATATACCGTTGAAGCTTCCTTCACATAATAGCCGGCCAATTTGGCTTTCACTTTGGCATCTTTAGGAGCAATGGCATAAGCAGCTTCCATCGCTTTCAAACTTTCGGCATCATTTTTCATGACTTTTAAAACGTCTGATTTAGACAAAAGTGAACTAACTTTCATCCGATTCATCGAAAATGATTGATCGAAATATTTCAAAGCTTTTTCATAATTCTTGGCTCTAAATGCAAACGACCCCATATTATAAACCATCATAGTATCAGTAATAGGGCTATCACCTAGTTTTGCAATTGCCTGTTCATATAATTCCAAAGCTTTCGGATAGTCTTTGGCGTTCACCGCTGCATTACCTTCATTCTTCAATTCGGCAAATGTTTTCTCAACCACCTGAGCATTTGCACCCAAAACACCAATAAACATTAAACAAACAAAAAAGATACGCTTCATATTCAGATTTTTTAAAGGTTATAATACATTTAGTTAAATTTCTTTTCAGGCAAAATTAATCGAAATCAAAAATAGTAATTACCATTAAGAATCCTAATTTTTAACCAACAATTTGAAAAGCTAAAAAAGCTTAAATCTGCAGAACAACTATTTCTTAAAATCAGGAGTAATCTATGGATTAAACATATCAGGAGTAAAATACCCAAGTATATTTTGGGCCATTTCTAATCCTGATTTAGCCTCGGAGTTGTTCGGGTCGAGTTCTATAACCGAAGAAAAATCGTTCATTGCCTCGCCCCATTTCTGCATTTTATAATGAATCCGACCACGAAGCAAAAGAGCCTGCGCATCATTAGAATCAGACTGAATCCATTCATTCAGAATTTCCAATGACCTGGACAATTCATTTTGCTCAACTAACTGCTTTAATTCTTTGATGTCCATTCTTTTTTCCCTTTCTGTTTTTAATCGGCTCTTGATACTGAAAACACCCCATTGATGCTTCGAAGTTTATTCATTAAAAAGTCAAGATGCTCCAATCCATTGACAAACACCCGCAATGTTCCATCGAAATCGCCATTGCTGTTCTCGATATTTATTGACCTCATTTGAACACCAATATCTTTTGAAATAACATGTGAGATCTGGCCAACAATGCCCACTTCGTCGGTTCCGGCAATACGAATGGTTGCCTGAAACGAATTCTTCTTTTTCGTATCCTGCCATTTGGCTTTAATCACCCGATAAGGATAACGTTCAATCATTTGTGGGGCATTAGGGCAACTCGCCCGATGAATTTTAATGCCCTCTCCAATCGTTACAAAGCCAAAAATATCGTCACCAAAAATCGGGTTACAGCAAGGTGCCAGCTTGTAAATTACATTTTTGATGTTGTTATCTATTACCAAATAATCGTCGCCACCCGAAAATTCAAGTTCCTGAACTTTATCTTTTGGCAACAATTCCGTAATTAACTGTTTTGCTGATTCTTCCTTTTTATCGACCAGAATATCCTTTATTTCAAGCATATCTATTTTTCCGGTCGAAATATTATAATACAATTCCTGGGCAAGCTTTAACTTATAATGCTTCAGCAGCTTACGAATACTATCATCGTTATATTCAATCTTCCAGTTTTTAACTTTCCGGAGAACAATTTCCTTCCCATTCTCTGCTTCGCGTTTAACTTCCTCGTTTAAACTGGCTTTAATCCTGTTCTTCGCCTTGGTAGTGACTACAAAATCGAGCCAATCCATTTTTGGCCGTTGGTGGTTCGCAGTATCTACCGATATCTGATCGCCATTGTGGAGTTTATGACGTAGGGTAACATTCTTTCCGTTTACCTTTCCACCAATACACCGATCGCCCACTTTGGAATGAACCTCGTACGCAAAATCGAGCAAAGTGGCTCCGGCCGACAGTTTCCGCAAATCACCTTTGGGGGTAAATACGAAAATCTCATCAGCATAAACGTTCATTTTGAAATCGTCGATAAAATCAACCATATTCAGATCCGGATTCTCCAGAATCTCACGAACATTGGCCAGCCAACTTTCCATCTCTGAAGTTCCGGAGCCTCCCTTGTATTTCCAATGCGCAGCCAAACCTTTTTCTGCAACTTCGTCCATTCGTTTGGTTCGAATCTGAACTTCGACCCATTTGCCCTGAGGTCCGAGTACTGTGGCGTGCAACGACTCGTATCCATTCGATTTGGGTATCGTTATCCAATCGCGCATCCGCTTTGGATTCGATTGATATTCTTCAGTAACAATTGAATAAACCTGCCAGCAATCTGATTTTTCATGTGCTAATTCCGAATTCAGGATAACGCGAATGGCAAACAAATCCATTACCTCATCAAAATCAACTTTTTGCGCCTGCATTTTTCGCCATATCGAGTTAATCGACTTTGTACGGGCTTTCATATCGAACGAAAATCCACGAGTATTAAGTGTTTCCTCAATTGGTTTAACAAACTCAGCAACAAAGTTTGCCCGTTCACGATCAGTTTCTTTCAGGCGAACAGAAACCGCTTCGTAGGCATCAGGATGCTGGTATTTAAGGCATAAATCGAGCAATTCGGAATTGATGTAATACAAACCCAAACGATGAGCCAGCGGTGCATACAAAAAAGAAGTTTCAATCGAAACCTTGGTACGGAAGGGTACATCATCAAAGTCCAACTTACGCATCACCTCCAACCGATCGGCAATTTTCAGCAAAATTACCCGCACATCGCCGGCAAGCGCCAACATCAATTTACGGTAGTTCTCCGAATGCAACTCAACGGTATCGGTACCCATTCCATTAATTTTTGCCATCCCGTCGAGTATGGAAGTAACGGATTTTCCAAAGCGGGCCTCAATCTCCAACGACGAGTGATCCTGGTAGAATATGTTGTGCAAAATAGCTGCAATAATGGTATCAACCCCTAATCCAATTTCCTCAACTACAATTTGTGCAACCGAAATGGAATGACTAAGGACAAAATCTCCTGATTTCTTCTTCCGGTCGCCAAATACCTCAACCAACAAATTAAAGGCTTCCTGAATTTTAGGAAGGTCCTTTTCCGGAAGATGTTTTCTGCATAGCTCAAAAAACTCTGAAAATGATTTTTCAATTGCTTCATTCATATCATTGTCACTTTTGTATTTGTAACGAAATATCTAACAAAAAAGGCTACCAAACGGTAGCCTTTTTACAAAATATATTTTGAAAAATTAAACTACCGCATTGGGATCAACAAAGACACGCTGGGCTAATTCACGATCCATCATAAAAATACCATTACCTTGTCCGTTGATCAACTTAAGCATTGCCAGAATTTTTTCCACATTAGCTTCTTCCTCAACCTGCTCGTCAACAAACCATTTCAGGAAACTTTGCGAGGCATGATCGTTGGCTGTAACGGCAACATTCACCAGATTATTAATCAAATCGGATACATGATTTTCATGCACCAATGTTTTTTCGTACACATCAACTATTCCATTAAAATCAACCGGAACCTGATCGATTGCTTTCAGAACTACCTTTCCCCCGCGCTCTGTCACATAGTTAAAGAATTTTAAAGCATGAGCAGCTTCTTCCTGATATTGCACTTTCATCCAGTTTGCAAAGCCCGAAAGTCCCATATTTTCAAAATAAGCAGCCATCGACAAATACATATATGCAGAATACGATTCAGCATTAATTTGTTCATTCAAGGCGTCCAAAACTTCTTTCCTAATCATAGCCGTTGGTTTTTCAATTTTGAATAAAAGTACAAAATTTTAAGCTCTCACAAACCCAATTTTCAAATTAGGATACAATAAAAATGTTAAATATTCAGAAAGAGTTAACAATCACGCGTTAAAATCGAGGTTAAATTTTTGCTTCAACTCGAACAGTTCAGGGTTCTTTTGCATCAGAATTTGCATTTTTTCCGAATCGTTGTAGTGAGTGCGCTCCGATTCAATTTTTTCAATGCTGGTGGTTAATTCAATTCCCGAATTCCGGAGTTCCTTTTTCAAAAAACTCATTAATTCAGGTTTTATCAGCCGTACATCTTCTTCCTGAACTGAATTCCCGATTTTCAGTAAAAGTTTATTGCCTTCTGTAATTCCAGGAACATTCGAAAGAGTGGAAACCAGATTTGGACGATCAGAGATCAGGACGAGAAATTCATTCCATTTGGCTGCAAGTTTCTCCGAAGTGAATGGTTCCGAAAAATTATCGTATTCATTAAATGCCTTCTGGGCGATTTCTTCTATGATGGTTTTCTCTGCAACTTTTCCGGCAAGCGCATCTTTTATCGATGGGGTAAACGAGCTTCCAACCCTACGGATAGTCTTTACAGCCGATGGTTTTTCTATCGGCTCCAGACTGGCTGCGGTTGGTGCAACCGGAGTTTGTGTAGCATTTGCGCCCGACGGTGCCGACTGTTGTACGGGCTGTTCTCCCCCATTAAACATCGGGAGGAGCGACTCATCGTCCGTGGCGTCAGCTATTTTTTTTTTAAGGTTAGTTGTGCAATTTTAATGGTAGCCAATTCAACCAAAAGCCGTTTATTCTGACTGGCTTTATACTGCAGGTCGCACTCGTTGGCAATCTGCAAAGCGCCAACCAGAAAATCGCTGTCGCAGCGGGTTGCCTGAACTTTGTACTTTTCCCTGATTTCGCCGCCAACTTCGAGCAACTGAATGGTAACCGGATCTTTGGAAACCATCACATCGCGGAAATGTGAACTCAGTCCGGTAATGAAATGATGGCCATCGAAACCGTGATCCAGAATTTCGTTGAAAAGCAGCAAACTTCCGGAGATATCGTTTGTCAGGAACAAATCGACCACGCGGAAATAATAATCGTAGTCGAGTACATTCAGGTTCGAAATAACATCTTTATAAGTAATGTTTCTTCCTGAAAAGCTAACAATCTGGTCGAAAATCGACAAAGCATCGCGCATGGCGCCATCGGCCTTTTGTGCAATCACATTCAAAGCTTCGCCTTCAATGGCAACGGTCTCGCTTTTAGCAACATGCGACAAATGGCTGGATATATCGCTGATTTTGATTCGGTTGAAATCAAAAATCTGACACCGGGACAAAATCGTTGGAATGATTTTATGTTTTTCGGTAGTTGCCAGAATAAAAATGGCATGGCGCGGCGGCTCTTCGAGTGTCTTCAGGAATGCATTGAATGCAGCCTGCGACAACATATGAACCTCATCGATGATATAAATGCTGTAATGCCCAATCTGCGGCGGAATTCTCACCTGATCAGTCAGGTTACGAATATCATCGACAGAGTTGTTCGAAGCGGCATCCAACTCATGAATGTTATACGAACGGCTGCCGTTGAACGCTAAACATGATTCGCACTCATTACATGGCTCGATTTCAGCAGTCAGGTTCTGACAATTGATGGTTTTGGCAAAAATTCGGGCACAGGTTGTTTTCCCAACGCCTCGCGGACCGCAAAATAAATAGGCATGCGCAAGCTGACTGTTTTTAATCGCATTCTTCAGGGTCGAAGTAATCGAAGCCTGCCCTACAACTGTCTGAAACGTATCGGGTCTGTATTTCCGTGCTGAAACAATAAAATTCTCCATAAAAGGTGCTGAATTGAACGACCAAATATACTAATTCTGATCGATCGTCAAATTTAAATTTATTAACAGAAGCAGGGCAAACCTTTATGTATCCCAATTTGTTTCACTTGCAATTCATCTTAAAAAACAGAAAATGAAAAAACTAACATTAATTTTTAGCCTGATTTTAATTTCCTCAATAGCATTTAGCCAGCAATCGTTTTACGACTTTAAAGTAAAGGATATTGATGGTAAAGATTTTGATCTTTCGAGCCTGAAGGGTAAAAAAGTGCTGGTTGTAAATACGGCATCAAAATGCGGATTAACGCCACAATACACTCAATTACAGTCGATTTTTGAAACTTATGGAGGCGACAAATTTACAATCATTGGTTTTCCGGCCAACAATTTTGCCTCGCAGGAACCCGGAAGCAACAAGGAAATTTCAGAATTCTGCCTAAAGAATTATGGGGTCACCTTCAAAATGATGTCGAAAATTTCGGTAAAAGGCGATGACATGGCCCCACTTTACCAATGGCTGACCAGCAAAAGTAAAAATGGAGTGATGGATTCGGACGTAAAATGGAATTTTCAGAAATACCTGATCGACGAAAATGGACATTTGGTTGATGTAATCGATCCTAAAGTAAAACCAGACGATGAGAAAATAGTTAGTTGGATAAAAAAATAGTTTTTGTGATATTGGTTAATAGTTTAAAAAGCGGTCTTCTTTTCGAAGATCGCTTTTTATTTATCATTTATATCACCAATTTGGCCAGTTGCTTATTTCACAATCATTTTGAAATATACCGGAAAATGATCGCTTACGCCAGCTACATATTTATTACCTACGTACGACCGGTTAGGCGTTTTATCGCCATTCTTATTGGTAAAAATCATCCAATCGTTGCTAAAGATATTTCCTTTCCCTCCTTCAACCAGCATTCCTTTTCCTTTTAAAACCGTTTCAGAAACCACCAGATTGTCGAGCATGTTCCAGGCGCCACTATAGAAGTATGTGCCTTTTCCGGCAACATCATCGGGCATCATCAGGTTTACCAATGTGGCTCCTGAATCGGGAGCAGCCGCACCGAGTGTTTCCTTCAAGCTTTTGTTGGCAGGCTCGTCGTTCATGTCGCCCATGATGATGATTCGGGCTTTTGGGTCGACAGCCAAAATCTGGTCAACTTTATTTTTCAGGACAGACGCAGCTAAAACCCGTTTAGGCTCGGTCTTCTCGTCGCCGCCAATACGCGATGGCCAATGATTTACAAACAGATGAACCGTTTTGTTCCTTATTTTGCCAGTCACATGCAAAATGTCGCGGGTTTTAAATTCCGGATCGTCAGGAAAAACCACCGGCAAAACGTCGTGACTAATTTCTTTAAATGCATCTTTCCGATAAATCATGGCCACATCAATCCCGCGATAATCAGGGCTTTCTTCATGAATAATGGCGTATCCCTGTCCATTCAATTTCCCGGATTTAACAAGGTCTTCCAACACCATTTGGTTCTCAACCTCAACCAGGCCAACCACTTCAGGCATTTCTTTCGGATTAACTTCCGAAATTACCTGAGCAAGATCGGCCAGTTTCTTTTGATATTTTTCACTATCCCATTTTTTCTCACTCGCCGGAAGAAACTCTTCATCTGGTATTTTCGGATCGTCAACAGTATCGAACAGATTCTCGACATTGTATGAAACTACGGTATATTCCTGGCGAAGCGACTTCTTTACAGAAGTACAGGAGAACAAAACAGCTCCTGAAATGACTAATAAGCTAAATTTTAGGTTCATTGTCCTATTGTTACGTTATAATATTCGGTTACATCAACTACCATCATTCCGGCTGTGCGAGCAGCCTGAATACCCAAAACGCCATCCTCAAAGACTTCGCAGTCAACAGGAGCCACCCCCATAAGTTCAGCACATTTCAGAAATGTTTCGGGATGAGGTTTGAAATTTGAAACATCTTCGCTGGTTACCAGAATATCAAAATAACCACCAAGCCCAATAATATCAAGCGATTTTAACGACAATCGCCGCGATCCTCCGGTACCAATAGCCATTGGTATTTTCCCGTGATATTTCCGCACCAGATCAGTCACCACTTTAATTTCAGGAGTAAGGTGCATATTATTTTCGAATTCTTCTTCCTTCAGGTCACCCATTTCTTTAGGATCAATGGTTTTCCCAAAAATCTGGTTGAGTTTTTCAACTGTGGGATATAACGGGATTCCTGCCAATTGACTAAACAAGTCGGTGGTAAAATCAATTCCATAGTTGGCAGCGGCATTTTTCCAGGTGATGTAATGAATAGGCATCGTATCAGCCAACGTTCCATCAAGGTCAAATATTAGTCCTTTCGCACTCGGATTGATACTCAAATTTGTCTTTATCATACTGAATATTTCTGTGTTTTGCCAAAAATAGCCATTTAAAACACAAGTCGAGTTTTATTGTTTTTTGTTTGACCAAAAATTAACACTTTTGCCAAACACCAAATTTTCAATCATGAGTTCTGCTTCTTTACTCCAACTAACAACAATTTCTCAATATTCTTTATTCCTTGGCATTGGGCTTATTTTTTTTAGCTGGATCGAAAAAAAGGAAAAGTTAGCCTTGGCCGGACAAGTGATCTTTGTTCTATTGGGCTTTTTGTCGTTATGGGTTATATTATCCAATACCGCTGTGGTGCCGGAAGCAAATGGAAATCTGATATCGAAGGAAGTTAAGATTTTAAGTTATTTCAAGCTGTCCGCTTTTTTTGCCGGATTTAGCCTGATTTCGCTCCTGCTCAATATTTTTAAACTCCGCTTTCACAAACTCAGTGTTTACCTGGCCGTGTTTGCCGGATTGAGTTTGTTTTTCATGGCCTTCAGCATTTTGCAAATGCCCAAATAAATAATTCCGGAAATGTCATTACGCTATAAAATCAAAATACCGTGGTTTTGGGCCACGGTATTTTTGAAGTTTTTAGCAACATCTGCAACTTTCCTTGCAGATTAATTTAGAGAAAACCCTACAAATCGATCAAATTGAGCTATATAAGAAAACAAATACCAAAACAATTATCAATCTCAAAACGATCACCAGCAATTAATTTTTTCAATCTGAATCTGGATACGAATTTGATTCAACAAATCTAGCATTGTATTCTCGTTAAGACGGTTAGAGGACAGTTAGAAAGTTATTAGAAATTCATTAGAATCGTTATTTATTGCTAATAGTGTCTTAGTTTTGCTTCGAAATAAACAATGAAAATGTTTGAAACCCATATATTAATTGTAGAAGACGAATTACGACTGGCCGAAATCCTTCAGAAACAATTGCAAGAATCAGGCTTTAAGGCAGATGTAGCAAATGATGGATATGTCGGAAAAAGAATGATTGAAAACTCAGAATACGATCTCGTGGTTCTCGACATTAACTTACCGCTCTTGAATGGCTATGAGTTGTGTAAAGAAATCAGGAAAAAGAACAGCAAGATTCCAATTATAATGCTTACCGCACTGGGCACATCAGAAAATAAACTGATTGGTTTTGAAGCAGGAGCCGATGATTACGTATTAAAACCATTTGACTTCAGGGAGTTACTGGCGCGAATCAATGTTTTCCTGAAACGAAAAAACGTAACTATTCCTGAATCCCGAAAATTAAGCATTGCCGATTTCGAAATGGATCTGGACCGAAAAACAGCTACCCGGGCAGGCAAAAAAATTGATTTAACATCGAAAGAGTTTGCCCTGATGGAAACCTTTCTGCTAAATAAAAACAAACTTTTATCACGGGAGTTTATTATCGAAAAGGTATGGGATCTGGATTTCGAAACCGGTACAAATATCATTGACGTGTATGTGAATTACTTACGAAAGAAAATTGATAAAAACTTTGAACCCAAGATAATCCACACTAAATTTGGATTCGGCTTTTACTGTAGCGAAAAAGAACTTTGATATGAATATAAAAACTCGATTATCACTTCAATTTACAAGTATTGTATTTGGTATTCTTGTTTTCTTTTCGGTTCTCGTATATTATTTTTCATTTACAAGTCAACGTTCGAAATTCAGGGACAATCTTCTGGAGAAGGCTCAAAACACGGCTATACTATCAATAAACATTGAAGAAATTGATTCGACGCTTTTAAAAAAAATTCATCAAACCACCAGATCGCTTGAAGCTGAAGAAATTGCCATTACCAACGAATCGAACAAACTATTATACAGCAATAAAACAAATTTATTAACTCCTGATAACCTGATCAGTCATACCTATAATTCGAGAATTGCTTATTTTTCGATCGGTGCAAAAGATGGAGTCAGTTACAAACACGAGTTAAATGATAAATCCTACCATGTTTTTGTATTAGCTCACGACCGGTATCGGGCTGAAAACATCCGGGAACTGAAGATTGTCCTGTTATGGAGTATTCTCATAAGCCTATGGGTATCAGTAACAGCAGCTTACTTCTTTTCAAAGTCGGCAATTAAGCCGATCTCAAACATTATTACGAAAGTAAAAGAGATCAATTCGTCGAGACTTAGCGATAGGCTTGATGAGGGCAAACGTCAGGATGAGATTGAGCAACTGTCCATCACGTTTAACCGGATGTTGTCCGATCTTGAAAAAGCATTTAAAAGTCAAGATGAATTTGTATCGAATGCCTCACATGAGCTGAGAACACCTTTGGCAATTATGATCGCCGAATCTGATTATATTCTGAGCCGAACCCGGAATTCAGAAGAATATTCTGCCCATATTTCGGGGCTGGTAGAGGATTTGCGAAAAATGAATACGCTTATCAACAGTCTGCTCGAATTGGCACATTTGAGTGGACACGAGAACATTCAAATGACTGATTTAAGAATTGATGAGTTAATTTTTAATGCCATTAAAGCAACCAAAGCGAAGTACCCGGGACGAAAGATTATGCCAAAAATTGAATATCCCGACAACGAGAATGACCTGATCATATACGGGAACCAGGGATTACTCGATATTGCATTAAAAAATTTATTCGAAAATGCCTGCAAATTTTCTTCCGGTGATGTTGAAGTTCAGATTTCGATGGTTGACGAATCTATTTCAGTGCGTATTACAGATCATGGTGTTGGTATTCCAGAAGATCAAATAGGCAATATTTTCAATGCATTTAACCGTTCGACCAATGTGAAATACATCGGAGGATTTGGAATCGGGCTTTCGATTGTTGCCAGAATCATGAAACTACATGCCGTAGAAATAAAAGTTAACAGCACGATTAATGAAGGTACTCAATTCGAACTTCTGTTTGGAAAACAAACCATACAAAACCCTGAGGCATAAACCGGGCTTAGGAAACCTAAGCCAAGTCTTCAATAATCTTACTTTTCAAGGTCATCTTCAGCCAAATAAATCCAATCAAACCGGCAATGGATGATGCCAGCAGAATGGCAATCTTAGAATGATCAATTACAACAGCATCCTCAAATGCCAAAAGCGTAATAAAAATGGACATCGTGAACCCGATTCCGCCCAAAAGTCCGGCACCAAAAATATTTTTCCACTTTAAATCTTTCGGCAATGCACAAATGCCAAGTCCAACTCCAACAAACGAGAAAAGCCAGATTCCCAGAGGTTTTCCGATAATCAGCCCGGCCATAATTCCCAAACTGCTTGCCTGACCTAATCCTCCAGCCCAATGATCGCCCAGGGCAATGCAGGTATTCGCCAATGCAAACAATGGGAGTATGACAAAAGCTACCGGTTTGTGAAGGAAATGCAGTACAATATGTGAAGGCGTTTTTGCCTTGCCATCGCCAAACGGAATGGCAAATGCCAGCAATACTCCAGTTATGGTTGCATGAACTCCTGAATTTAACATGAAATACCACATCACCACACCACTGATCAAATAAGGTATCAAGCTGCGTACTTTCAGCCTATTGAGTACGATCAGCAAACTGAATACTCCCAAGGCAATAAATAAATTAATTAAAACCAATGAGTTCGTATAGAAAATAGCAATTACAACAATGGCTCCCAGATCGTCAATGACAGCAAGGGCGGTCAAGAATACTTTCAGTGAAGTAGGAATCTTATTTCCCAAAAGCGATAAAATTCCTACTGCAAAAGCGATATCTGTCGCCATTGGGATTCCAAAACCAGCTTGACGATCGGTTCCAATGTTTAACATGAAGTAAATCACAGCCGGGACAAGCATTCCTCCCAAAGCCCCAACAATGGGTAGCGTTGCATTCTTAATTTTCGAAAGCTCTCCTTGGTAAATTTCCCGTTCTAATTCCAACCCGATCAACAGAAAAAAGATCGTCATTAGTCCATCATTAATCCAATGCGTAAGGCTGTGACCAACTAAATCAAAATGCCAAAAGTTAATGTAGTCAGCCTGAAACGAAGAGTTGGCAAGTATCAATGAAACAGCCGTGGCAAATATCAGAATTAAGCCACCAGACTTTTCACTTTCATAAAAAGCGGTAAACAGTTTAGTCAATTTCATACACAATTGCAGTTTTCGGATGCCTTTACTTCTGGAAAGGATAGCATGCCTGTTTTTCAAAGACAATTCCGAAGCAATAATTGTGCCTTGAAAACTTTTAGCATCAAATGGCAGAATAACCATTAAATCAGCAAACGACAAAGGCTCCTGAAATTCAAGAGCCTTTGTCGTTTACAATCGTATTCTTTTAATATTCTGCAGGCAATAATTTCAATTCTTCTCCTGAAAAAACCGGACCATCGATACACACATATTTTTCGCCCACATTGCAGCGGCCACATTTTCCGAAACCACATTTCATGCGGTTTTCGAGCGTTGTGAAAATATTTTCATCAGTGAAACCCAGTTTTTCGAGTACCGGAAAAGTAAACTTGATCATGATTGGGGGACCGCAAACTATGGCAATGGTGTTTTCTGCGGAAGGGGCAGCTTTCTCAAGCACTGATGGTACAAAACCCACTTCGCCTTTCCAGTCAGGTGTTTCGCCACCGGGATCAACCGTAGTTACCAACCTCACATCGGGGCGATTCCCCCACTCTTCCAGTTCGTGTTTATAAACCAAATCGGCAACAGTGCGAGCTCCGTAAACGATGGTAATGTCTTTAAAATTTTCGCGTAGATCCAAGGCATTCCAAATCACGCAGCGCATGGGTGGCAATGCAATACCGCCAGCAATGAACAGCAGGTTTTTGCCTTTCCATTCGTCCATCGGGAAAGTATTGCCGTATGGCCCGCGGAAGCCAATCACATCGCCTTCTTCAGCTGAAGACAGGGCGGAAGTAACCTTTCCAACCTGACGGAAAGTACATTCGATGTAGCCTTTCCGGGTAGGCGATGACGCGATACAGAAAGTCGATTCGCCAACGCCAACAATGGAGTATTCGCCAAATTGTCCGGCTTTGAAGTTGAATTCTTCAGCCTCCTGTTCGTTCTCGAATTTCAACCGGAAAGTCTTCACACCGGGTGCTTCCTGCGTTACCTTTTCGATCCGCATCAGATACGGGACGTAAATATTTGAGGATTTGGAGATTTGAGGATGCGAAGATGTAAGAATTTCCTCGTCAGTATGTTGCAAATTATCCATTTTCTGTGTGTTATTTTTAGTTAGATTTTCAGAATCAATTCTTTTTTGAACTAATGATAATCTTTGAAATTACGTTACAAATAGAATTCAATTTTTCTTTCAAATGAGAAGGATCCGGATAGTTTACGGATTTTTCACAGAGCACGAGCCAATATTCGGTTTCATCGGCTTCTTTTGCTGCTATTTTTAATTTATGAATAAAATCTGCCTTACTCTCAGCATTCTGAGCTTCCCGTACATTGGCGCCAATAGATGTTCCAGACTTAAGTAATTGATTTGCGATGACGTACTTTCTATTCCCTTCTAATATTTCGCAATACTCAATAATCGCTAACGCAAAGTCAACTGAAAGATTAACAATCAAATTATCTTTGTCATTCCTCATAACTAATCATTCTTTCATTTTCAAATCTTCAAATTTTCACATCCTCAAATTGAGCAAACGGTTTCTAGAATATTAATATCGGCCGGACATGAACGAGAACAACGTCCGCAACCCACACATCCAGCCACTTTTGATTTGTTGGGCATGTACAGGAATTTGTGCAGAATTCGCTGTCTCCAGCGGGCTCCTTGCGTTTCGCGAGGATTGTGCCCCGAAGTATGCAGCGTAAACAAGCCAAATCCGCACGAATCCCAGCAACGCAGGCGCGAACCTTTGTTGCCGTGCTTTTCGTCCTGAATGTCGAAACAGCTGCAAACCGGGCAAACAAATGCACACGATCCGCAGCCCAGGCAAGCCCTCGACTTTTCGTCCCAAACTGGATTTTCAAATAGATTTTGGAGTTTAGCCTGAATTTCTTCCTGATTGAAATACGTTTTCACGATGGCCAGATTCGGCTCTTTGGCTTCCGAAGGAGCAGCCTCGAATAACGATTGGTTTTCAGAAACCAGCTTTTCCCCTTTTTCGGTAATTGCTTCGGCCAGATAATCGCCAGCCGACAGTTTGGTGAAAAGGATATCACTTCCGGCAGTGTTTCCCGGGCCTCCGTTTACCGAAGTGCAAAAGCAATAATCGTCACATTTGCTGCAACTAAAACTCAGCAGATAGACCTTCTCCCATCGTTTGTTATATAGCGCATCCGGATAATCTCCGTTGAATGTATCGGTGAGCGGAATAAACGCTGCAGCATCGCACGGGCGCGTTCCCCACAAAACCACTTCAGGAAAAATTTTGGCTGAGGCATCTTTAATCTCGGTGCTTTCCTTGGTTTTATGGTACGAAAAAACCTTTTCAACCCGCGGAAAAACAACCGATTTCACCGAGTTGGTTGTTACTATATAGTCATCGGTAATCTCGCCAAACGACTGAACTTTTTCAAAAAGAGTTGTTTCGCCTTTGGCTTTTGGCACGTATATCGTTTTACCGTTCCCGATCAAATTGCTGAACAATTTTTCGAGTGAGGCTTTTCTGATCAGGTAATTTTCTGTCTGCATGGCTACCTTATAAATGATTCTTTATCATCGGGTTTAAAACTCGACAGGGTATTGTCTTTATGAAGCGACGGGCCGTAATTTCCGAAGTTTTCACTCACATCCTGAAGCATACTTTTGGTCAGCAAATGGATTGGAATGCCCATCGGACAGGCCTTGAAGCAGGCCTCACAATCGGTACATCGACCCGCGAGATGCATAGCTCGCATCACATGCCACTCGAGGTTTCCGAGCGGATGAGAACCTACTGAAATCCATTGGGGCTGGTTGTTCTCGACCGTGCAGCGCGTGCAATAGCACAACGGACAGGCAGCACGGCACGCATAGCATTTGAAACACGATTCCAGTTCCTTCACCCAATATTCGAAACGTTCGCCAACCGGCATGGCTTTAATATCGTCAATGGCTTTCCGGTATTTCTCGTCTATAGCGATTTGTTTGGTCGACAAATAGGTTTCGATCGCATCAGGCGAGTCGAATCCGACCAGTTCGCTTTCCGGAGAAATGCCCAATACAACCAGACTATCGGCTGTAATCTGGTTTTCGGCAGCCAGTTGAAGAATACTTCTCAAAACCGGAATGGGCGCAACAATGGCGGGTTTTCCCATTTTTTTGATCTCAGTTTTGGTGAGGTAAACCGCCAGATTTTGCACGCATCGACTATCGAAAATCAACTGCTCGCAATCTTCCACTTTGGTCAGAAATATCGCACGGGTTCGGTCGGCCGACCCTTTTCCGTAACCAATTACTACCTGAACGGCGTTCGATTCGAGCAGGCTGGCAGCTTTTTGTATTAATTCTTTCATGCGTTTTCCTCCTTTTCCAGATAACTGGCTACTTTGGCGTAGTCAGCATACGGTCCCAATTCGCGGATGGCGGTCACGGTGGTGTTTACCACGTCGGCCCATTTGGCACCTTCGGCTGCCGAAACCCACGAATACTGAATTCTCCGGACATCAATGCCCAGCAGGTCGAGCAATCCGCGGAACATGATCCAGCGGCGGCGCGCGTGGAAATTTCCGGAGGTGTAATGGCAGTCGTTAGGATGGCATCCTGAAACAATGATACCGTCGGCACCTTCTCCAAAAGCTTTCAGGAGCAGCATAAAATCGATTCGTCCGGTGCAGGGAAAGCGAATAATTTTTACGTTCTGTGCATATTTAATACGACTGGTACCTGTCAGATCGGCGCCTGCATAGGTACACCAGTTACAGACAAAAGCTACTATTTTAGGTTCGAATTCGGTCATTTTTTATTTACGATTTACTGATTTACGATTTACCAATCGCGGTCAGAATGAATTTTCAAATCTTCAAATTCTCAAATTTCCACATCTACTCATTCAGCAGAGCCATTACTTCGGAATACATCTGCTCGTTGGAATAGCCGTCGATGTCAATCGACTTCGAGCGACAGAAAGCCACGCAGGTTCCGCAACCCTGACACAAGCCCGGGTTCACTTTGGCCACGCGTTTAATAACTTCGCCTTTCCGGTCTTTAATCAGTTCTTCGCCGATGGCATTATAGGGGCAGGCCGTGGCACAAAGGAAACAGCCTACGCAGGTTGAATACAATGGCGGCGCACTGCGGTTTACAACGGCCACAACCGGTTCGCGGCTCAGTTCGTTTTGCGAGAACAAAATGGCCACTTTAGCGGCTGCTCCCGATGCCTGCGATACGGTTTCAGGAATATCCTTAGGCGCCTGACAGGCACCTGCAAGAAAAATTCCGGCGGTATTGGTTTCAACTGGCTTCAGCTTTGGATGGGCTTCCGAATAAAAGCTGTAGTTATCGTACGAAATGTGCATTTTCTGGGCCAGTTCTTCAGCGCCGGCATTGGCAACAGCGGCCGTGGCCAGAACCACCATGTCGGCATCGATCTCCACCGGTTTGGCGTTCAGGAGGGTGTCAACGCCTTTCACGATTAGTTTGCCGTTTTCTTCGTAAACTTTCGAAACGCGGCCACGGATGTAATTCACCTCATCCTCAACAATGGCACGACGTGTAAATTCGTCGTAATTTTTTCCGGCCGCACGGATATCCATGTAAAAGACGTACGATTTTCCGTGGTGTACTTTATGCTGATACAACATGGCGTGTTTAGCCGTGTACATGCAGCAAATCTTCGAGCAGTAGGGCTTTCCTTTGGCGGGATCGCGTGATCCGGCACAGGCTACAAACACAATTTTCTCCGGAACTTTTCCATCCGAAGGGCGACGGATTTCGCCCAAAGTTGGTCCCGATGCCGATGCGAGTCGTTCGAACTGCATTCCGGTAATCACATCAGGATATTTGCCATAACCGTATTCCGAAAATTCGGATGGTTCCATAATACTGAACCCGGTTGCAACAACTACTGCACCTACTTCGATTTCAACCAGTTCGTCTTCCTGATCGAAGCGAATAGCTCCGGTTGGACAAACTTTTTCGCAAACCTTGCATTTGCCTTTTTGGTAGTAGGAGCAGTTGGCTTTATCGATGACCGGCTTGTTTGGCACTGCCTGCGGAAACGGCACATAAATAGCCGTCCGCATACCCAAACCGGTATTAAATTCGCTTGGTATTTTTTTCGTCGGACATTTGGTTGTGCAATGTCCGCAGCCATTGCATAGGTTTTCGTCGATGCTTTTTGCCTTTTTCCGGATGGTGGCTTTAAAGTTGCCGATAAAACCTTCGAGTTTCTCCAATTCGGAGTATGTCATTAATTTGATGTTCGGATGCTGACCCGCTTCTACCATTCGTGGAGTCAGAATACACTGCGAGCAGTCGAGGGTCGGAAAGGTCTCCGACAATTGCGACATGTGACCACCAATCGACGGATCTTTTTCGACCAGAATAACCTGGTGCCCGCAATTGGCAATATCCAGACTTGCCTGAATTCCGGCAATCCCGCCGCCAATCACCAGCGCGGTTTTGGTGATGGGTACTTTAATGTTGTGAAGTGGTTTGTTGTATTTTACCTTCTCTACCAGTGTGCGGACAATATCAATCGCCTTTTGTGTGGTGGCATCGCTTTTATCGTGAACCCATGAGCAATGTTCACGAAGGTTGGCCATTTCGCACATGTACGGGTTCAATCCGGCTTCGGAACATGCTTTACGGAATGTAGGTTCGTGCATTCGGGGAGAACAGGCTGCCACCACCACTCCGGTGAGCCCTTTTTCTTTGATCATTTGTTTGATGATCGTTTGTCCGGGATCCGAACACATGTATTTGTAGTCGGTGCTGAATTCAACGCCTTCCAATTTGCCCGCAGCCTCAGCAACCTTACCGCAATCGACTGTTGCGCTGATGTTTTCGCCGCAGTGGCAAATGAAAACTCCTATTTTTGACATAGTCGGTTAGTTTTAACGATTAGCAGTCAGGTTTACCGGTACAAAATGCCGGTGTGTTCCGGCCTGTTTGGGCGTAAGCCCCATGGCCAAAGCAATTGCCTGAGTAATATAGATGACCGGAACATCCACCTTCCGGTTCAGGTACGATTCGATGGCTGGCCGGCGCATATCCAGATTGGAATGGCACATCGGACAGGCCACCACAATGGCTTTGGCACCACGATCAACCGCGCTACGCACAATCTTTCCTGAAAGTTCGCCAACAATTTCAGTCTTCGAAACGCTGAACCCTGCCCCGCAACATTCGGTTTTGAAAGGCCAGTCGATGGCTTTCGCACCCAGTTTTTGCATGATCACATCCATGGTCATCGGGTCTTCAAAACGGGCGGCATTCATCACCTTTTGCGGACGAACGAGCAGGCACCCGTAGTAACAGGCCACGTCGTATGCCAATGGTGTTTTTACCAATTCATCGAGGCGAGGAACAATATACTTTTCAAGAAACTGAATGACATTAATTATTTTGATCTCGTTTTTCAACGGCATCTGAAGTTTCTCAGAAATAAGTACCTTCAGTTCTGCTTTTTCGTCGAGTTCGTGCTGGGTCATTACTAATCTGTTGTAGCAGGCTGCACAGGGAACAACCAGCTCTTCCATTCCGTCCAATTCGGCCAATGCCAGATTCCGGGCCGGAAGCGATACCGAGAGTTCGTGGTTCAGGTTGTGGGCAGCCGTAGCTCCACAGCAATTCCAGTCGGGTATTTCAACCAGCTCGATACCGGCAACTTTTGCTATAGCCAGCAACGATTCGTTGTATTCGCGCGATGAACCAGTTAAGGAACATCCGGGGTAAAATCCTAGCTTCATGATTTTGGTTTTTTAGTCTGACCTTTAAACAGGCGGGAAAGGCCTTTTCGGTCTTTGATCCTTTCAGGAAAAATGTGCAGTTTTCCCCTGCTAAACATTCCGGGCGCAGTAGTAACATCCTGAAGCAGATTGCCCGTGTGCAACTTGTAATCGATTACAAGGCCCATTTCGTGTAGACGACCATTACTTTCTATCGAATTCAGGAATGATTTGTGGAAAGCTACAATATCGCGGGCATCTTTGTGAACTTTACCTTCGGCCAACGAACGTTGTCGCAGGTAATCCATCACTTTCGGAATATCCAATTCCATTGGACAACGTGAATAGCACGTTTCGCAGGTCAAACAAAGCCAAATACTTTGGGATCGAAGTATTTCATCCATTTCTTTTTCGTCACCCGATTGTAGCATTCGCATGATGACGCTTGGACGAAGATCCATTTTATCGGCTACCGGACATCCGGCGGTGCACTTGCCGCATTGATAACATTCAATGACATTTACATCGGTTTGCTGCCTGACTTTTTTAGACAATTCAATTTTATCCATTCAAGTCTATAGTTAGTTATAAGAGATACACAAAAACAACACAGTCAATCAATTACACATCACATCAACGTCCCCTGATTGAATCTATATTTTTCCGTGTACGAACACGAAAGTATAGACAATAAATTTAATACACAATGAGATTGAACCAAAAACGATGAAAAATGTTGTATAATATTTTTTCCGTGTACGGACACGATCAAACTAACAATGACACTTAAAAGTAAAATTTTGCAACAAGCGGCTAACCGTATAATTTACAACAAAATAGAATGAACGAGAATTACCTGCTCTAATAAGTCATCCTAATTATTAGACGACAAGCCTATCCTTATATACTTTAAATTTACAGTAAAACTTAATTTCACCTGAAATTACTCAGGCCTGATAAACAGTCAGGACAAATCCATGTTGTGAATATTCCAATCTTAATTTGAAGTTTTATCCTTTTTCGAGGTAGCCAAAACCATTTTCACCCCGACTTTATTTCCCAATTGTAACACATCTACCATTGATTGAACCGCGATGCTGTTATCGCACCTGACAATGGCAAAAGCCTCATTATTCCCCTTTTTTATCTTTACCAACTCAGGTTCAATCTGTGCGAATTGAATTTCCTTGTCGTTGATGTAATATTTTAAATCCTTTGTGATCGAAATTGCGATTTTCTCCGTTTGCTTATCCATTGACGGAGATTTATCAGCCTGTGGAAGCGCGAGCTTGATCGCTCCCGGAGTGATCATGGTCGAAACAATCAGGAAAAACAACATCAGGAAAAACATGATATCGCTAAAGGAACCCGTAAAAACATCAAATTCCTGCTTTTTTGCACCTCTGAAATTCATGATGAATTATTTATTAATCAAATCAACAAACCGAACACACCGGAATTCCCAGTTTTGAACCAGCTTATTAATTCTGTTATTTAAAAAGTGATAGGCAGCGTATGAAATAATACCAATCGTAAGTCCAACGCCCGAAGCAATCAGCTTCTCGTATAAACCACCAGATATCAAAGAAATGCTGATATTATCAGCGAGTGATATGTTGTAAAAGATCTTTATAACACCGATAATTGTACCAATAAATCCCATCATAGGAGCAATACTGGCGATAACACCCAGATAATACAGGTTTCCCTCATAATTATAAACCTCTAATTTACCTTCCATTTCCATTCGGTCCTGAATTTCGCGAATAGGCCTGCCCAGGTTTTGCAATCCTTTCATGAGAATTCGCGATTCGGAACTATTGGTCGACTCACATAAACTAACAGCGGCATCAACTTTGCCTGATCGAATCAGTTCATTCAGTTTGTCAAAAAAAACAGGTTCCAGTACCTTCTGGCCTCTTATAAAAAAATATCTGTCGAAAAAGATAAAAACGGCAACTATTGACAATAAGAATAATGGGATCATCATTACTCCACCCTTCAATATCAAATCCATGTATGATACTTCTGCTGCGGTTTCTAATAGTAATATCATTGAAAGCATTTTTAGTGATTATTAATTATTATCGGGTATATAACGGATTAAAAGTAAGCTTCGTATAAATCACACGTGACTTTTTAAATTCATCAAATTATATCGCAACAAACCATACCGCTTTTCCCAGTTAATTTTAAGGAGCCAAATATGGTCAATTAATTCTGATTTAAAAAGGATTTTGGAAGCTGCTGTAAAATATGCTGATTGATGAATGACAGTGCTATGATTTATAAATTAAGCATTTCGAAAGGTGTAAAAGCGGGTAAAAACGATCTAATATTATTGAATTATCAAAACTTTGAACAAAATCTGTAAAATTTCTAAAAAACAATTTTTATAGCCAAATTAAATAGCCATTTTTGTACCATCTATTAAACATTAAACGTAATGACCAGAAAATTATTAATAAGAGATGTGACAATGAGGGATGGACAGCAATCCCTTTTTGCAACACGTATGAAGCAAGCTCAAATCGAGCGTGTTTTACCCATTTACAAAGAAGCCGGATTCTATGCACTTGAAGTTTGGGGTGGTGCGGTGCCTGACTCGATTATGCGTTATTTGAATGAAGATCCATGGGAAAGGTTAGAGTCGATTAAGGCTGAGATTGGAAATATATCCCATCTTACTGCATTATCACGCGGAAGGAATCTTTTTGGCTACAATCCATATCCAGAGTCGGTTATTGAAGGATTCAACCGCAACGCAGTTCAGTCAGGAATCTCGATCATGCGTATTTTCGATGCATTGAACGATACCAGCAATATCAGATCAACCATTAAATACGTAAAAGAAAATGGCGGTTTAGCCGATTGTGTTACTTGCTATACAGTAGATCCAAAATTCACAAAAAAAGAACGGTTGAAAGCTCGTCTGAAAGGTAAACCATTGCCCAAGGCGATTTTCACGATCGACTATTTTGTGAACATGGCAAAAGAACTGGAGGCTATGGGTGCAGATATGATTACCCTGAAAGATATGGCAGGTTTAATTCCACCATTGAAAGCCGGAAAAATCATCAAGGCTTACAAAGAAAATGTTAAAATTCCGATCGATTTTCATACACACTGTACTCCTGGGTTCGGTTTAGCCTCAGCGCTAACTGCTATTTTGAACGGCGTTGATATTCTTGATACGGCCATTATGAACTTTGCCGGAGGACCAGCAGCTCCATCATTCGAATTGGTTCAGATTTGCTGTGACAAACTAGGAATTGAAACCGGAATCAATTTGGACGCAGTTGTCCGCATCAATAAAATTCTGAAAGAAATTCGTCTGGAAATGGCTGATATTGACAGCTACAAAGTTTATCCAATCGATTTTGACATTACCAAAGATAAATTACCAGCACACATCGACAAATATTTCGACGATGCTATTGCCTATGCAAAAGCAAACGACGAAGCCAATTTAATGGATGTTTGCGGAAAAATTGAGAAATACTTCAATTTCCCTGATCCGGACGAAAAAGTAAAATTTGCAGAAGTCCCTGGCGGAATGTACACCAACATGTTGGCTCAGTTGAAACAGTTAAAACAGGAAGAATTGTTACCACGAGTACTTGAAGTAATTCCAACAGTGCGTTTAGCTGCAGGTTGTCCTCCTCTGGTTACACCTACCAGCCAGATTGTGGGTGCTCAGGCAGTAAACTGTGTTATCGATGAAAAGAACGGGAAACCTTTTTACAGTAATAATTCAAGTCAGTTTGTAAATCTGGTAAAGGGGTCGTATGGAAAAACTCCAATTCCGGTTGATCCTGATTTTCGTGAAAAAATTGCAGGAACACGTGAGGAAATTCCATATAATACGGCTAAGTATCAGAAGCAGGCCAATCCGTCTTTCCCAAAATATGGCGAAAATGTTAAACTAGCCATGAATGAAAAAGAAGAGTTGCTGCTCGAATTATTCCCAAATGTTGCTGACAAATTCCTTCACGACAAAGTGGAACGGATATATGGAGCCAAGATAAAGGAATCGGAATTGAAAAAACAACGCGCTTACGAAGCCGAACGTCAGAAATACCTGAATCTTTCGAATGAAGAAAAAGAAGCCAGACTTGTCGAAGGCTTATACCACTGGAACTGTTAAAAGTAAAACACAGATAAAAACAAAAGGCATCCAAATTTGGATGCCTTTTGTTTTATGCGATAATTTATAGTTCAGAAAGCTTATTCCTTCTTCTTTTTATATTTCCAAACCAGATACCCAATAAATACAGCGCCGCAGGCCAGTAAAATATACGATACCTCATGCATATACTTCATTAACAAATCTTGCTGCGAATAAAGGTAGTAGCTAAGCGATGCCAGGATAATATGCCATATGCCGGAGCCCAGAGCAGTATAAAGCACAAACTGTTTAATATTCATCTTAGCCAAGCCTGCAGGTATTGAAATCAAGTGCCTGATTCCGGGGATCAAACGACCTATAAATGTTGAGCTTCTTCCATGTCGGTTAAAATATGACTCTGCATGTTCTACTTTCGACTGGTTCAGCAAAAACAACCTACCCACCTTCGACTCAGCAAAACTGTACACAATTACCCGCCCGAGCCAACGTGCCATCACGTAATTAAACATGGCGCCAATAACTGCCCCAAGTGTAGCAAATACGACAACGAGATAAATATTTAATTCGCCTGTTTTTAATGCCTGCCAAATTGCAGGTGGGATCACAACTTCTGAAGGAAGCGGAACAAATGAACTTTCTACAGCCATCAGCATCGTGATGGTAAAATAATTCATATGATTCATGTACCAGTCGGCGAGCGTTTGAAAATATTCTAACATGAGAGATGATTTATGTTACGTCAAAGATAAAAGTAGAAGTTAAAATAACAAATGAAGAAAAAAGGCTTTCCCAATTTAATGAGAAAGCCTGTATCATTAAGTTCAAATTTCTTACCTGATTTTATTCTCAATCCACTTTTTGGCATTCACGAAAGCTTCCATCCATGGAGCAACCTCATCATATTTGCGTTCCTGAGGATAATAAGGCCAATGATAAGGTTTGAAAGCTCTTTCCAAGTGCGGCATCATCACCAAATGACGGCCATCTTCGGAACAAAGCGAAGCTACATTGTAATCTGATCCGTTTGGATTTGCCGGATAAGCCGAGTAGGCATATTTCATAGGAACCTGATAAGCCGACTCTTCCTGAGGCAAACTGAATTTTCCTTCGCCGTGAGCGACCCAAACACCCAATTTCATTCCGGCCATCGATTCCAGCATTACCGACTTATTTGGAAGGATTTCGACATTAACGAAACCTGATTCAAATTTATGTGATTCGTTGTGCAGCATCTTTGGTTTTTCTGTGCGTTCCGGATAAACCAAACCAAGTTCAACCATCAACTGGCAACCGTTGCAAACGCCCAAACTCAAGGTATCTTCACGTTTGTAAAAGTTATCAAGGGCCAATTTCGCTTTTTCGTTGAATTTGAATGCTCCAGCCCATCCTTTGGCCGAACCAAGTACATCTGAATTGGAGAAACCTCCAACAAATACAATCATGTTTACATCTTCCAGTGTTTCTCTTCCGGAAATCAGGTCGGTCATGTGCACATCTTTCACATCCATCCCGGCCAAATACATCATATAAGCCATCTCGCGATCGCCATTTACTCCTTTTTCGCGGATGATCGCAGCCTTAATTCCACTCGGTTGGCGGCGTTTCAGGTCAATGCCCAAATCAGCAGCATTTCCGGTGAAACCTTTAAAATCGTATTTCAGTTCGTTTTTCTTGTAGCTTCCAAAACGTTCCAATGCTTTTTTCTCGCCGGATTGTTTCCGATCGAGTAAATAGGACGAAGTGAACCACAAATCGCGCAACGAATTCAAATCAAAAGCAAATTCATCAGCACCATTTTTTACAGTAAATGCGCGGCTTCCTAAAGGTTTTCCAATCAAAGTAAAACCAACTCCGGCAGCATTCAGCTTAGCTTCAAAAGCGGTGGCATCGGCTACCTGAACCACGATTCCGGGATTTTCGCTGAATAACAATTTAACGCTATCAGATTCACCAATTCCACTTAAATCAAGCTTCATTCCTGAATAGTTGTCGGCAAAACACATTTCCAGAAGTGTAGTAATTAAACCTCCTGAAGAAATGTCGTGTCCGGCCAATATATTTTTGTCTTCAATACAATCCTGAATGGCATTGAAGGCAGCAGCAAAGTATTTCGAATCGGCTACCGAAGGAGCTTCGTTGCCCAGTTTATTAATGATCTGCGAGAAAGCGCTTCCCCCAAGGCAACGGTTCATTTTCGAGAAATCGACAAAGTAGATGCTTGAATTCAGATCGTTAATCAGTACCGGCTCAACCACTTTCTTCACGTCTGAAACTTCAGCAGAAGCAGAGATGATAACCGTTCCGGGCGAATAAACCACACCATCCTTGTATTTCTGGGTCATCGACATGGAATCTTTTCCAGTTGGGATGTTAATTCCAAGCTCACAAGCGAAATCACTGGCAGCCTTTACAGCTTTGTAAATGCGGGCATTCTCACCTTCATTTTTGGCAGGCCACATCCAGTTGGCACTCAACGAAACGCCCTTTAACTGATCTGATAGCGGAGCAAAAACCAGGTTGGTCAACGATTCTGCAATCGAAAGTATCGATCCGGCTTCGGCGTCAACCATGGCAGCAACAGGTGCATGACCAATAGTAGTTGCCAATCCCTTCTCACCTTGGTAATCGAGCGTAATTACACCCACGTCGTTCAAAGGAAGTTGCAATTGTCCGGCGCACTGCTGTTTGGCAATACGTCCGGTTACAGAGCGGTCAACTTTATTGGTCAACCAATCTTTACAGGCTACAGCTTCCAATTGCAAAACATCTTCAAGGTAGTCCTCTATTTTGGCCTGATCGTATTCCAGATCAGCAAATTTCTCATTTCGGGTTGTATCCGTCAAAACCGTTTTTGGCGGTTTGCCAAACATATACGAAAGCTGCCAGTCGATTGGCTTTTCGCTGGTTTTCGAGTTTTCGAAGGTAAACTGCATATCGCCGGTAGCTTCACCAATTACGTACATCGGTGCACGCTCGCGATCGGCAATACGCTGCAACAGCGGCACATCTTTTTCGTGCATCACCAATCCCATCCGTTCTTGTGACTCGTTGCCAATGATTTCCTTTTGCGAAAGCGTTGGGTCGCCAACCGGTAATTTCGAGGTGTCAATTTTTCCACCAGTTGCTTCAACCAATTCCGACAAACAGTTTAAGTGGCCGCCTGCACCATGATCGTGTACTGTTATAATAGGGTTTTCTGATGATTCGCTCAAAGCACGGATCGCATTGTAAACACGTTTCTGCATTTCAGGATTGGCACGTTGAACAGCATTCAGTTCGATGTGGTTTTCGAATTCGCCGGTTGCAACCGATGAAACCGCTCCCCCACCCATTCCGATGCGATAATTATCGCCACCCAAAAGAACCACTTTGTCACCCTTGGTTGGTTCGTCTTTCAGACTATCTTTTTTTGCACCGAAGCCAATACCTCCGGCCAACATGATCACTTTATCGAAACCATATTTCCGTTCGTTTTCAAAATGTTCGAAAGTCAGAACCGAACCGGTAATAATCGGCTGTCCGAATTTATTTCCAAAATCGCTGGCACCGTTCGATGCTTTGATCAGGATTTCTTCCGGAGTCTGGTACAACCAGTCGCGTTCTTCGGTGTCCAGTTCCCAGCTGCGGGCATCTTCAGTGCGTGGATACGAAGTCATATAAACGGCAGTTCCGGCAATGGGCAAACTGCCTTTTCCTCCGGCAATACGGTCGCGAATTTCGCCTCCTGTTCCGGTTGCTGCGCCATTGAAAGGCTCAACTGTTGTTGGGAAATTATGTGTTTCGGCTTTCAGAGAAAGTACAGTTTCAATATCGGTAACTTCGAAAAAGTCGGGTTTATCTTGTGTCTTTGGTGCAAATTGCTCAACAACTGGTCCCTGAACAAACGAGCAATTGTCTTTGTATGCCGAAATGATGAAATTGGGATTTTGTTGCGATGTTTTTTTGATGAGCTGGAAAAGCGACATCTCCTGCTCTACCCCATCGATAATAAACGTTCCGTTGAAAATTTTGTGACGGCAATGCTCTGAGTTCACCTGCGAAAACCCAAAAACCTCGCCATCGGTTAATTTCCGACCTAATTTTTCTGAAACAGAATCGAGGTAAGTTATTTCTTCCTGACTCAAAGCTAGTCCTTCCTGCTCATTATAAGCAGCAATGTCAGCAATTTCAAGAATTGGTTCGGGTTTTTTATTAATTGTAAAAATGGTTTGATCCAAATTGTGGTAAAGTGCTTTCAGCATTGGGTCGAATCCGGCAGACTGATCAGCAACCTGAACATATTCCTCAATTCGTTGAATACCCTGAATACCCATGTTTTGGGTAATTTCAACAGCATTCGTACTCCATGGAGTCAACATTTCTTTACGAGGCCCGACAAACCATCCGTTTAAAACCTCGTCATCGAGTTTTTCGGCTTCGCCAAACAACCAAATCAACTTTGTAATATCTTCCTGATTAAGGCTTTGGACAGAATTCAAAGCAATGAATGTGTCTTCCGGAGTCTTAAAGAATAGAATCATCTTGAAATATTTAGGTGTAAGTTTTTGAGGCAAATGCCTTTAAAATTGAACGCGACAAAGATAAATATTTCAGGCTTAAAGCAGTTAAAAAAGTAAATAACAAGGCAGTGTTAACAATTGGGTAAAACGGTTTTTGTCAATTTTACGGTTCTGAAGTCATCAACTCATGCGATGACTTTTTGCACAAAATCATTCAATCAAACATATCCAAAGTTCTACATATCTAACTGCTGTATAATGCAAAAGCCATTTCTTAACACAAATTTTACATACCCGTTCTTTTATGTAGATACGTTTTAAATAGGATTTTCCTCAGGGCCGTGTGAAAATTTAATATCTATATTTGCCCGCGATTTTAAAGGCAATTCATTCAAAATCATATTATAATGAAACAAATAAAATACGTATCTCCTCAAGAAGCAGTAAAAGTTATTAAATCGGGTGATCGGGTTCACCTGAGTTCGGTTGCAGTTACTCCGCACACGCTGATCAAACCAATGGTTGAACGTGGAAGAAATGGCGAACTGTACGATGTTAAAATTCAACACATCCACATCGAAGGACAAGTTGACTATGCTAATCCTGAATTCGAAGGCATTTTCCAGGGCGAACAATTTTTTGTTGCCGGAAACATGCGCAAACAGACTCAGGCTGGTTATGCAGATTACATTCCTGTATTCCTCAGCGAAACTCAGAAACTGATTCGTGAAGGTTACCTGAAAGTAAACGTTGCTATGGTTATGGTTTCTCCTCCTGACAAACATGGCTTTGTTTCGCTTGGAACTTCAGTTGATGCTACATTAGCTGCTATTGAGTGTGCTGACGTAGTTATTGCAGCAGTAAACCCAAATGTACCACGCTGTTGGGGCGATGCTATGATTAGTGTTGATATGATTGACATTTTTGTTGAAGATGATATTCCATTGTATGCCCACGGCAATGCACCACTTACTGATATCGAAATTCAGTTAGGTAAAAATGTAGCTGCATTGGTTGAAGATGGCGCGTGTTTGCAAATGGGAATCGGTGGTATTCCGAATGCAGTATTGGCACAATTAGGAAACCATAAAGATTTAGGCGTTCATACCGAGATGTTCTCTGATGGTATCCTTCCATTGGTTGAAAAAGGTATCGTTACCGGAAAACATAAAAGCATCGACAAAGGCAAAATGGTAGCATCGTTCCTGATGGGAACAAAAGCTGTTTACGACTTTGTTGACGATAACCCATTGGTTGCCATGATGGATGTTGGTCACACGAACAATGTGGCTGTTATCCGCAAACTCGACAAAGTAACTGCAATAAACTCTGCATTAGCGATCGACTTAACTGGTCAGGTTTGTGCTGACTCAATCGGAACAAAACATTATTCAGGAGTTGGTGGTCAGATTGACTTTATCCGTGGCGCTGGTCACTCCAAAGGTGGTAAACCAATTATTGCAATCCCATCGGTTACAACTAAAGGTGTATCTAAGATTTGCCCAACGTTGATCGAAGGTTCAGGAGTAGTAAGTACCCGCTCGAATATGCATTGGGTAGTTACTGAATACGGTGCAGTTAATCTATATGGAAAAACATTACAGGAACGTGCCAAACTATTGACCTCAATTGCACACCCGGCACACCGGGAAGCATTGGACAAGGCTTCGTTTGAACGTTATGGATCACATTTCCATTTTGTAAAAGATAGTAGCAGACTCTAAGAAATATCAAAAGAAAAGGCAGGCTCAAAATCTGCCTTTTCTTTTACCATCAAATCAGGTAAATTCTGAATTTTCATAACCTGTAAATTCGGCAAAAGCCATTACAAAAACTTAAAAATTTACAAATCACAAAATTCGATACTGTTAAAAAACACACACCCTATTTTTCGAATAATTGAGCAATCTGTTTAAAAAGATAGAATGTAAACGTACTTTTGCAGCGCGAAAAAAACTACAATTAAAAATAAATTATCCTTTTTATTAAACACTTACACAAAATGGAAATAACTCATATCGAACACATTGGAATTGCTGTAAACAATCTGGAAGAAGCTATTCCTTATTACGAAAATGTATTGGGGTTAAAATGTTATGCTGTTGAAGAAGTAGCAGATCAGAAAGTTAAAACTGCTTTTTTCAAAGTGGGTCAAACCAAAATTGAATTGTTGGAGTCAACCGATCCGGAAGGACCTATCGGCAAATTCATTGAGAAAAAAGGACCGGGAGTACACCACCTGGCATTTGCTGTTGAAAACGTAAACGAAGCATTAAATGATGTTGCTGCAAATGGCGTTCAGTTGATTGACAAAACAAGCCGTAAAGGCGCTGAAGGTCTGAACATCGGATTCCTTCACCCAAAGTCAACTCTCGGCGTATTAACAGAACTTTGCTCTGACAAATAATCTACTTACCTATCAATACATCCTATGAATAATCAAGATAAAATACAAAAACTCATTGACCTGCGCGTTGAAGCAAAACTCGGAGGCGGAGAAAAAAGAATTGAAGCGCAACATGCAAAAGGCAAATTAACCGCACGTGAGCGCATCGATATGTTGCTTGACGAAGGTAGTTTCGAAGAATATGACATGTTTGTGACTCACCGCTGCGATAACTTTGGTATGGAGAAAACCAAATTTATGGGCGACGGTGTTGTAACCGGACAAGGAACTATTGACGGCCGCACTGTTTATGTATATGCGCAGGACTTCACCGTATTTGGTGGTTCACTATCTGAAACTTACGCACTGAAAATCTGTAAAGTGATGGATATGGCCATGAAAGTTGGTGCTCCGATTATTGGAATCAACGATTCAGGTGGCGCTCGTATTCAGGAAGGGGTAACCGCATTGGCTGGTTATTCTGAAATTTTCCAACGCAATATTCTTGCTTCAGGAGTTGTACCTCAGATTTCTGCCATTTTTGGACCATGTGCCGGTGGTGCTGTTTATTCTCCAGCCTTAACCGACTTCATCATCATGAGTAAAAATACCAGTTACATGTTTGTAACCGGGCCCAAAGTGGTAAAAACAGTTACCGGCGAAATTGTTACTGACGAACAATTAGGTGGAGCTTCAGTTCATGGTTCAAAATCGGGTGTCGCCCATTTTGTTGCCGAAGACGAACAGGAAGGGATTTCACTTACCCGCAAGCTGTTAAGCTATTTACCTCAGAACAATCTGGAAGATCCGGCTTTGGTTCATTGCACCGACCCGATTAACCGTTTGGAAGATTCGTTGAATTCTATTATTCCTGACAATCCGAACAAACCATACGATGTAAAGAATGTGATCAGCGCTATTGTTGATAACAACGAATTCTTCGAAGTTCACCGTCACTATGCTCAAAACATTGTTGTTGGATATGCCCGTTTCGATGGTGTTTCAGTTGGAATCGTTGCCAACCAGCCAAATTACCTTGCAGGTGTACTCGACATCAATGCATCACGTAAAGCTGCCCGTTTTGTTCGTTTCTGCGATGCGTTCAATATTCCAATCATAACTTTGGTTGATGTACCTGGATTCCTTCCCGGAACAACTCAGGAATACGGCGGTATTATTGTCCATGGCGCTAAATTACTTTATGCTTATGGCGAAGCTACCGTTCCAAAGGTGACCGTTATTCTGCGCAAAGCATACGGTGGAGCTTATTGCGTAATGGCTTCGAAACATCTTCGCGGCGACATCAACTACTCTTGGCCAACAGGCGAAATTGCAGTAATGGGACCAAAAGGCGCTATCGAAGTTCTTCGCAGCAAAAAGATTTCTGCTATTGAAGACCAGGCTGAACGTTCAGCATATATTGCTCAGGCTGAAGAAGAATACAAAGAGAAATTTGCAAATCCATACAATGCTGCACAGTACGGATACATTGATGATGTAATTGAACCACGCAACACACGTTTCCGCATCATTAGGGCGTTGCAAAGTTTAGCTACCAAAAAGGTATTAAATCCACCAAAGAAACACTCTAACCTACCATTATAATCATGAAGATACTTTTTATCTTTTTACAATTTGGGGCTAGTGTTTCAGAGCCTTTGTCGACTACTCAGCTAAGCCTTTTCTGGGGAATTTTAGTATTGCTTGCTGCATTATTTATCTACTTTCTGATTCGCACCAACAAAATAGTTACAGCGAGAAATCAATCAAAAAGTCAGGAAGAATTGGTGCCTCAAAAAACAATGCACAAAGCCGATGTAAACGAAGAAACAGCTGCTGCAATTGCTTTGGCCATGCATATGTATAAAAATGAAATGCACGATCAGGAAAGCTTTACAATTACATTAAAGAAAGTTTCCAAGATATATTCGCCTTGGAGCTCAAAGATTTACACATTACGTCAAAATCCAAGATAAAACAAATAGCATGAAAAAATTTTCATTCACTATAAATGGCAATGCCTACGACTGTGAAATTAAAAGCGTAGAAGATAACATGGCTGAAGTTGAAGTTAATGGAGCTTCATACTCCGTTGAATTCGACCGCGTTTTAGAAACGACTAAAACACCGAAACTAGTCCGTTCTGAAGCCGTTCCATCAACCGACATCACTCGTTCTGAACAAAAAACAAGTTCACCTGCCGGTCCTAAAGGAACAGGATTCATCAAATCACCGCTTCCCGGAACCATTATCGACCTCAATGTTAAAGTTGGTGACACCGTAAGAACAGGAGATAAACTTCTTACGTTGGAAGCTATGAAAATGGAGAACGTCATCAATTCTGACAAGAGTGGTCAAATTGTTTCAGTGAACTTCAAAAAAGGCGATGCCGTAATGGAAGGCGACATCTTAATTGAAGTTGGATAGTTATTGAACCTAAAAACCTGGCTATATGAATATTATATATAACATCGCCTTAATTTACGGACTTACATTCCTGATTGGTTTTTTTGTTTCGGGCATCATTTGGGTTCTTTTCAACACAATGACGGCCAAAGACTCAAACACATTTACCAATCTTCGGGAATCGTACAGCGAAATGAAAAGGCTGAAGTTCAAAAATACTAAATCGACTCACTAATTATTACCTAAGAAAAACCTCTGAAATGGAAGTATTTTATAAACTTTTCCAAGGTTTCTCAACCTTGGCTTTGTCTGATCCGATTATCTCGCTTACCCGGGTTGGTCTTATTTTCCTCGGATTATTATTAGTTTATCTGGGAAGAAAGGGCGTTCTTGAACCTCTTTTAATGATACCAATGGGTTTGGGCATGGCAACAATCAATGCAAGTATTATTTTCCTGCCTAGCGGAGCTCAGGGAAATCTTTTTGTTGATCCATTAGTGACTGACATCAATCAGTTACTCGATGTACTCCAGATCAATTTCCTACAGCCAATCTATACCTACATGTTTAGTAACGGGCTGATCGCATGTTTTATATTTATGGGAATTGGAGCCATGATTGACATTGGCTACATTGTACAACGACCATTCTCAAGCATGCTTTTAGCTCTTTTTGCTGAACTTGGAACTTTTGCTACAATACCAATAGCAATGGCCATGGGACTCGATTTGAAAGAATCTGCTTCCATTGCAATGGTTGGAGGTGCCGATGGACCAATGGTTCTGTATACATCATTGTGTCTTTCTAAACACCTTTTCGTTCCGATTACAGTAGTAGCGTATTTATATTTGGGATTGACCTATGGTGGGTACCCTTATCTGATTCGTTTATTAGTGCCAAAAAAATTACGGGGAATTAATGTTGTACGCGAGAAACCTGCAAAACCAGTATCACAAAGTGTAAAATTAGGCTTGGCCGTGTTGCTCTGCGTAATCTTGTGCTTCTTGTTTCCGGTTGCTTCGCCGCTTTTCTTCTCTTTGTTTATTGGCATAGCCATTCGCGAATCGGGACTCACTCATATTCTTAATTTCATTGAGGGTCCGCTTCTCTATGGATCAACGTTCTTCCTGGGAGCTCTTTTAGGAATTTTGTGCGAAGCTCATTTACTTCTAAATCCAAAAATCCTAACCTTGCTTGTACTTGGAATTATAGCGTTGCTTTTCTCCGGAATTGGTGGAATTATGGGTGGATATGTAATGTACTTCATCAAAAAAGGCAACTTTAATCCAGCGATCGGTATTGCCGGAGTTAGTTGTGTGCCAAGTACCGCAAAGGTTGTTCAGAAGGAAGTCAGTAAGGTAAACCCCAATGCCATTGTATTGCCTGAAGCATTAGGCGCTAACATCATGGGAGTAATAACAACAGCTATTATTACAGGGCTATTTGTAACCTTAATTCCGTTATTTAAATAACCGCAGGATACAAATTCTGTTCTCAGTAAAAAAGGAACAGCTATAACAACAAAAAACGGTGAATCTCTTTACGAAGAAGTTCACCGTTTTTATTAATTCAGGTTGGAGAATTGATGAACCTGTGATTACAATTAATTAACACTCAGACACAATAACTTTAACATCATTTAAGAATTATTTTACCTGAATATCAATTCCGGAGCCTATCTTTGTAGTACATTTTTTTTCATAAGTTTAGGTTTAGTTAGGTTTAGTTAGTTAGTTTAAGAGAGAAAAGGTAGGACAGAGGTTCTACCTTTTTGTTTTTCTACCAATCCCGACCAATTAAAACCTGCTTCTCCAATCACTCAATTTTATTCAACCCTTATTCAGATTTACTTTCCAACCGAAATCGGAAAAGTTTTTGTATTCCAGGCATCAAACTTATTTCGTGTTAAGAAAATGAGCTCCTTTTTCTCAGCCTCTTTAAACCAGATAACCGAAGAATCTGTTGGATCGGCTTTCGATTTCACACCACCAGTTGCTGAAATCTGCACCAGAGAGCCATTATTAACTTCAAAATAAAAGGATTTCATATCGGCACGTTCTGAAATTGCAAGCTGGCTTGAAGGCAACGAAACATCAGGAGCCGTCTCTTCATAAAGAAAACGGGAAACGTTGTTCGAAATCGTATCCATCCAGTTGTTTAAAGTATTGTAAGTCGCCAATTCAGGCTCGTGACCAAGCCCATCCAAAGAAACCAGGCGATTACGAATGCCAAGTATCTGGAGCCGGTCGTGAATTGGTTTTGAGCCATACATCTTATCCATTACCAACCGGTTTATCATCAGAGAATTGCGAAACGGATAATCATTCTCAAATGGCACAATATCGTCGGCAGTACCATGGATTGACAAAACCGATATGTTCTCATCACGATCAATGATATTTACGTCGGCCACAGCCCCCCACATATTAACAACTGCCTTAATATTAAACGTTTCGGTGTACTTATTTCCCGATTCTTCAATCTTTCCGAGTTTGCCCTCTAAGTTTGCTTCCACAATTCGTTCAGGTCGTTCATCATTTTTCATGAAGGCCGTATTTAATGAGGCAACAGCCCCGGCACTAGTTCCGCCAATGTAAACCTGATTAGGGTCGATCCCGAGACCTTTGGCATTGTGTGCCAGGAAACGCAGAGCCGCATTGGCATCCTGAATGGCGCGGTAAGCGCTCAACTCAATATCGCTGGGTGTTAGCTTAAATCCTATACGATAATCGATAGATGCCACTAAATAGCCTCGTTTAGCCAGCGAAGTTGCCAGTGCTTTTTCGCATGCCGATTCTTTACTGCCGATATAAAAAGCGCCTCCATGAATGAGCATAACCAAAGGCCTGTTTTTAAACAAATCAGTCTTCGGATAATATATATCCAGCTTTAAATCAAGCAATTCAGGATCGTTAAACGATTTTATCAACCCTTTGCTAAGCGTGGTAATGTATGGTTCGTCGGAGTAAGGCGAATGCGTCCAATATCCTTTAGCTTTGCCATATAGCAAATCGCTTTTAACTTCTATTGCAGGAAATATCTCATCCAGATATCGTCGTGATGGATTTACCTGAACTTCGGGTCTTTGGGTAAAACTCAAGTCAACTTTCTGGCGCCAGAATAAAAACCGTCTCTTTCCATTCAAAAGAATAAGCCGGCCTTCAAATCCGGAAGTACCGATTTTGGACGTTTTCATTTTACCCAAATACAAATCAGATTGAAAAATTGGCTTTTTCCCTGATGTATTCAGGATAAAAAAATGACTCTCCTCGACAGCCTTTCCTCTGTTTTGCACAAAGTGTCCTTTAAATATCGACGAATCAGCCTTATCGGCAATCAAAATAAGCTGATCATTTCCGATCTTTCCATCATAAATTCCCTTTTCAGGAGATCCTGATTGGGCATTTGCCGAATTAGCTGCGACAAAAACAACTATCGACAGCAAAATTAAAGTCTTGAACAATTGCATATTAAACTAAATTTAAGGTCTTTGAACAGTTAACTTTTGGTTTATACTGAACGAAAAGCTGGCTATAAACGTACATCGTTGGGTGAATATTTTCAGGCTTAAGTTCTGCTGCAAAATTAGCTGCAAAAAATCAATTTATCCTGAAAGAATCTCAATTTTGGTATTCGTATGAAGTTATGCTGAAATTTACTCGAAACAGCACCGACGAAAATGATTTTTGGTGCGGAAGATTAGCATCCATAATTTATCTTTACCATCCGAAAGTTGAAATACAATTTCAATCTATAAAATATACCAAACAACCAAATTATGATTCTTGCACAAATTGCACCTCTGATTTTTGGGATACGTCCCGAATTTCTGCTTTTCGGACTAACACTCCTTGGCGTTGCATTATTTCATCGCTACACACTTTTGGTCGGGCTTCTCGGACTCGCTTCTATTCTTATTTTTAAGTTTATTTTTCTTCCGGAGTTTAACTTGGCCGAACATTTGTTTGGACATGTGGCCTTTTCAGATCAAATTTTGCACAAGCAAATGCGTGTAGGTGAATGGAGCACCCTCTTAAACCTGCTGGGGCTTTTGATTGGATTTGCTATTCTTGCCAGACATTTCGAACAATCGAAACTGCCGGAATACCTCCCCAAGTTATTGCCCAATGATTGGAAAGGTCCTTTAGTACTGCTCGTTGCCGTTTTCATTATATCTTCTTTCCTCGACAATATTGCTGCAGCATTAATCGGTGGAACCATTGCATTGGTTGTCTTCAACCGTAAAGTTCATCTGGGGTATATTGTCGCTATTGTTGCTGCCAGCAATGCTGGTGGTTCGGGTAGTGTTATTGGCGACACCACCACTACTTTAATGTGGATCGAAGGCGTTTCTCCTTTTAATGTTCTTCATGGATATATAGCCGCCGGTACCGCTTTAGCTTTTTTCTCCATATTTGCATCTATACAACAAGATAAATATCAACGCATACAGAAAGATCCGAATAATGATGTAACTATCGATTGGGGACGTATTGGAATTGTGATATTGATTTTACTGCTTACCATTTTAACTAATGTGTTCTTCGATTTCCCTGCCCTCGGAGTATGGGTGGCTATTGGAATAGGAGCACTCGTGAGAGACACCGACTGGAAAGAGGCAAAAAATGCCATTGCAGGTTCGATCTTTCTGCTTTCACTGGTTACCTGCGCATCGCTTATGCCAGTTGAAGAACTTCCTGCAGCATCGTGGCAAACAGCCTTCTCTTTAGGGTTCGTTTCGGCGGTTTTCGATAATATTCCGTTGACCAAACTTGCCCTTGAACAAAACGGCTACGACTGGGGCATGTTGGCTTATGCTGTTGGTTTTGGCGGATCGATGATCTGGTTTGGATCTTCGGCCGGGGTAGCTATTACATCCAAATTTCATGAAGCTCGCTCGGTATTTAGTTGGATCAAATCAGGTTGGCATGTGATTGTTGCCTATATCCTCGGATTCTTCGTCCTCTTATTTTTTCTCGGATGGGAACCACTACCTTACAAAAAGAAGTCGGGAATGGCAAATCCTCAACCAACCACAGAGCAACAAGTTCCTGTTCCTGTGAGTTCCAATTAAAAATACATTTCTTCGTAAAGGGGTTTATTTGGTTTTCGAGTAATTGAAACCAGATAAACCCTTTTTTTGACTTAATATTTGTATTCTTGTAAAACCAATTAACCAAACTATTAAATCATGAAAAGACTTACTTTAATTTTATGCCTTATGATTTCGTTGATTTATAGCGGAATCGCACAAGAACAAAAAATCAACGTACTTGTATTCTCCAAAACAAACGGATTCCGACACAACTCGATTTCGTCAGGATTAAAAATGTTGAGCGATCTGGCACAGGAACGAAAATGGATATTGACAGCGACCGAAAATGCCGACCTCTTTACTCCCGAATTCCTGAAAACCTTTGATGTTGTAGTATTCCTGAACCCAACAATGGACGTACTGAATGAACAACAACAAAAAGATTTTGAAGCATTTATGAATACCGGGAAAGGTTTCATGGGAATTCATGCTGCAACCGATTGCGAATACGATTGGGCTTGGTACGGACAATTGACCGGAGCCTATTTCAAAACGCATCCACGGGGTCAGGTTGGCACTGTAATCTTTGAGAATACCGATCATCCGAGCATGGCTCCTTTTAAAGGGATGCAGACTTACCGCACTTTCGACGAATGGTATTCATTCAAAGAAAATCCACGGGCCAAAGTACATGTTTTGGCACGTTTAGACGAAACTTCGCTGGATGCTGAAACCTTGAAAGAAGATAAATGGAAAATGGGCCACCACCCTCTTATTTGGTATCAGGAAATGGGGAAAACCCGCTCCTACTACACCGTTTTCGGGCACACTCCTGAAGCTTTTCAAGATCCGAAAGTTAAAGAGCACATTGGCTGCGCAATAGATTGGGTGGCAAAACGAAACTAGCATTCTGTTGCAGAGTTCATTATAAAGCAAATAGGCTGTTCCGGTTGAAACAGCCTATTTGCTTTATAATATTTGAGATTTTAGAATCCACTCACATTTAACCTTCCGCCAGTTACACATTTGCCAGCAAGTGAGGCGGTTGGAACTGCAGTAGATAAAATTGCAGATTTAATTGCAGCAGCACTGGCACCTGGATGAGTTGAAGCATATAAAGCTGCTGCACCGGTAACATGTGGAGTTGCCATTGATGTTCCGTTATAAGATTCGTAAAGATTGAATGCCGTAGTTGACCATATACCAGAGCCTGGAGCACCAAGATCAACAGTAGTTGCGCCATAATTTGAATATGAGGCTTTAGCACCTGCAGAAGTAATAGCTGCCACTGCTATAACATTAGCATTTGTATAATTCGATGGATAGTTTGCAACGGCATCATTGTTGTCGCCAACTCCATCTGAACCTCCATTGCCTGCGGCAGCAATAAATAAAATTTCGGCATTACCAGCACGTGTTATTGCATCTTGCATGGCCTGAGAAAAGCCACCGCCACCCCATGAATTATTCGAGGCAACAATATTCATTCCATGACGGGCTTTCAAATCAGTCAGATAATCAACAGCTTTAATCGCATTAGCAGTATTTCCACCACGTCGACCGAGAAACTTAGTTGAAATAATAGTAATATTCCAGTTAACTCCTACAACACCAATTGAATTAGCTTTTCCTCCAATGGTTCCGGAAACGTGCGTTCCATGATCATCAAGTGTTCCTTTTGAGCCTCCATCATAGATAACGTTATCGTTTCCATCAAAATCCCAACCATGAATATCATCGATATATCCATTCCCATCATTGTCAATTCCATCGACAGGATCAAATGGATTCGTCCATATCTGACCAACTAGATCGGGATGAGTATATTGAATACCTTCATCGATTACACCAACCACCACATTAGAAGAACCTGTATGACCATTTGCCCAGGCCGATGAAGCACCACATCCATAAGTGCCATTCATTCCCCAGAGCGAGTTATTCGCAAAATACGGATCTACTGAAGTAGCATCTATGGTATAAATATAATTGGGCTCAGCATATTCAATTTCAGGATAGTTCTTTGCTGCAAGCACGGCATTAGCAACTGTTCCGGAGATTGAAACCAAATCGATTCCATTCTTGTCACCCAACTTCTGCATCATTTTGGTCACGATTTTCTCCTTCAGTTTTCCTCCAAGTTTTTCAAACACTAAAGCCTTTTGAGAATCAACTGTACCTTCTTTAAATTTGACCAAAATTTCATTGGGAACCATGTCGTAATCTGACTTTACTGAAGCACTCTTCAGGCTAACCGAATCGACATGAAGTTGATCTTCTTTTTGTGAACATCCGGCAATTAGTAAGCCTGCCAGAAATACTGCTGTAAGTACGTTAAGCTTTTTCATAGACAATCTCTTTTAGGGTATTTATAACGTAAAACAGCAATTGGAATCAAATGGTTTATATTTAAAACCCTTGTTTTTCAAATATGCATAATTCAATCAAAAAAATTATACCCACAAGTACGTATTTTTAGTTGCGAAATGAGAAATCATTACCTATCAACCGTTTATTTAAGCGTTATTTTCAAAACTCCGTTGGCACCCTGCATCCCCCACATTGTTGTGCTAACATCGTCAGCAAATTCTATTGTTTTTACATCAGCAGGAGCTACAAACGAAATATCAGCAACAACTTTCCCATCAACAACATAAAGAACTTGTGGATTTGAATTCATTGAGACGATTTTCTTATTACAAACAGTTGATCCACTTACACGGACATCATAAATTTCACTACTTATTAGCTCATATATCGATGAGTAAGTCGAATAATCTTTCCCATTTTTTCGTTGACCAGAATTAATTGCTTGCTGAAGTGCATTTTCAGAAATGTGCCCGTTACTTACCGCATCTTTAAAATTGGTTGGGTTATTCTTATAAAGAAGGTTAACAATATATGTGCTTTGTTTGCCAACTTTTACATTTTTTTTCTCAAATCCGGAAGCTGAAATTATCAGAATATCCTTTTTGAAACATTTAAGATTAAATCGTCCAAGAGAGTCTGTGTAGCTTATCTCTCCTGATTTTGACGCAAGTATCTTTACCTTATTCAAAGGAATACTTTTAACGAAAGTGACCGTTCCCGAAACCGTCATTCTATCCTGTGACTTTGATTCAATACCGGAAACAAAAAGTAAAAGAATTGTAAGAATAAAATATAGTTTCGCTTTCATGGGGAGTTAAATTTAACGCCAAGTTATCAAAAATAAAATTACATATCAAATAATACAGCAACAAGAAATTATCACCGGATTATATAGAAAAAATGGACAGGAATGACCTTTTTACCTACGACGTTATTTCATTTTTAGAAGTTATCTTCGCAACAACAAACATTAATTTCAGTAAATGAATCGACCAGCAAGTAACATACAACGCGAAATCACTCCTTTATCGCAAGGCGATTGCCTGTTGGTTTTCGATCGGGTGAAAAGCAAGTTCGACTTTCCGGTACATTTTCATCCGGAATACGAGCTCAACTTTATACAACATGCGGCAGGTGCCGAGCGGATTGTGGGCGATCATAAAGGTATGATCAACGAAATAGAACTGGTACTTGTTGGGCCAAACGTATATCACGGCTGGAATAATGGACAATGCCAAAGTGAACAAATTCATGAAATCACGATTCAGTTTCACCATGATCTGATTCACGAAAATTTGCTGGCCCGAAACATGATGATGCCCATCAAGGAATTACTGGCAAATGCATCACATGGAATTCTGTTTCCGGAACATACCACCCGGGAAATAGCTCCTCAATTGCAGCAATTATCGCAAAAAAACGGGATAGAGACATTTATCGAATTAATCTCCATACTTCACATTCTTTCCGTTTCTGAAGGTCAAAAGCTATTGTGCACAGGAACCCTTAATGCCAATGATTTTGCGAACAGCGATCAACTGAAAAAAGTATTCGAATATATTGAGCAAAACTACCAGGAAAAGATTCAGGTTAATGACGTTGCACAATTTCTAAACATCACAGAAACAACATTAACACGTTTAATAAAAAAACGTACCGGCAAAACATTTGTCGATTTTCTGAACGATTATCGTATTGGATTTGCCAGCAGATGGCTTACCGAAACGAATCAAACAGTCGCGGAGATTGCCGTCAACTGCGGATTCTATAATATTTCAAATTTCAACCGTATTTTTAGAAAGTTTAAAGGTTGTACCCCAATACATTACCGGAATAATTTTTCTGGGATTAAACGGGTTAGCTAAAGTGCTAATAATTCTCAAAATCAATTCTTTGCTGGGGCTCACTGGGTAATTGAGCCAAGAAATCTTCAACCAGCGCATCAATACTGACCAAACATCGGCCACAGCTGGTTCCGGCTCTTGTCATCTTTTGGATTTCGGAAGTTGTTCGCGCACCTTTCAACAGTGCTGAATGAATTTCTTTCTCTGTGACCATATTGCAGATACAAACCACCCTTTTACTCATCACCCCTTAATCTACAATTACTTTCAGGATACAAATTTATTTTCAACAAACAGCTTTATCCCGCGATAGGCATCAATAATCTGATCTCGTTTAGGCAACGTTTCGTAGATTTTTTGAATAAATTGTTTTTCGGCTAAAATCCTGAATGTATACTTAAAATTCAGATCATAAGCCATTGACAGAAGCAATAACCGATAGTCGTTCATTGTTTTCATATCCTCAACGGCAGCAGTTTTTCCAGCTAAAACACTTTTAATAATCTTGTCGGAAACCTCCACTTGATTAATCAGGTCTAAGGTCATTAATGGCTGAGAACCGTTCTTTTCCTTAAAAAACCGGTACGATGTTTCGAAAATATCAAGTTTGTCGGCATCACGCAACAAACGGGCAAAAAGAGTTTGCTGCTCGTTATCAAGCTTTGGTAGTTTGAGCTTATTGTGACCTTCAATCGCCTTCAGAATAACTAACTGGATATCAGCAGATAATTTAGGATAAAATTCCATCCGCTGGATCAGCTTTGCCGATAAAGCCGCATGATTATGCTGTATATTTATAGGAGACTCGGTACCCTGAACGATCATAACTGCCTTCCCATAATCATGAAACAAGGCAATAATCTCAGCGATATATCTATCCTCCTCCGTTTGCAATAGAACTTTGGAAAGCAGAAGCGAATTACTTACCACTCTCATCGAATGTGTACGGATTTCTTCTACTTTCAGCTGGTTGTCAGGCGAATCAATTACAAGCGACTGGAAATATTCTTCAAACTCAAGACGACATTCTTTCAACAATTCTAAAGTAATCATATGGCAATTTTATTAATTCCAAAAGTAGCAGAATAAACTATCTTTAAGGAATTGGAGTATACTAAATTATCAACAATCAAAATTTCGAATCTTCTAAAAAACAGATATGATTTTGGTTTGTTGATAAAAAAGACCCGATATTCCTATGTTTTTTTAATAATGGGATTGAATAAATTCAAGTTTTGTTATTTTTGCCCTCGCTAAAATAAATCGGTCCTATAGTTCAATGGATAGAATGTAAGATTCCGGTTCTTATGATCTGGGTTCGAATCCCGGTAGGATCACTTTTAAATGTCACAAAAAGCTGTAATCGAGATGATTACAGCTTTTGTTTTTTATATAGGGGATGATAGAGGGGATTGTACTTGCTAAAATCAATCTAAACTCAGATTCTTAAATTCTGAATATGTTACGATCAAGTAGATATTATAGCACTTCTCCATATAAAAATAAAAATTTGTTAAATATAAAATTTGTAACTTGCACTTCATAAACGATATCTCAATTTCTTCTAATGATTCTTCAATAAAAAGTGTAATAACTCTTGAGTTGCACCAAAATATTTAGAAATCTAATTTTCAAAAATTAGAGACAAATTACTAATCTATATATTAAAATTCTACCGATTAATAAGTACTATTTAACACATCAGAAAAATGAGAAAAATAAAAAAGTTGTAATTGATGGTTTCTGGGGTGACAGAACAGTAACCTTAAAGTTTAACGACGATGTTAATTTCTTAATTGGAGTGAATGGATCTGGTAAAACGACAATAATAAATCTAATTGCAGCAAGTCTAAATGCAGACTTTGCCACTCTTGACAAATTTCAATTTAATAAAATAAAAGTTGATTTTTTTGAACTTGAACAAGACAAAAAAGATAAAACAGTTACTTACATTGAAGTTGAAAAAAAAGACAAACAAAATTCACCTTATTCGAATATCATATTTAATATTAAATCACCAGCTGAAACGAAGATAAAAACTTTTAAACTAAATGAATTAGAGGAAGATGGTCTTTTTCGATATCCGAATGATTATCTAATTCATAAATTTCATTTGAAAAGTGGACAAGTAGAAAGAGATATAAATATCGCTCTTAAAGATATTGTAAACTTGACATGGTTGTCCATTCACAGAATAAGTGGGATTAATAAAATTAACGACGAAAAAAGTTTTGAATCTACTATAGATCAAAAAATCAAAGAATTATCAATTGATTTGGTAAAGTATTTTGGAGTACTTGACAGGAGATACTCAATTGAAACTGAGAAATTCCAGAAGAATGTTTTTCTTTCATTAATAGAAGATGAATCCTATGATGATATTTTATCAATATCTACAGAATTGGATTCTGAAAAAGAAAAGGAATCATTGAGGCAGATTTTCTTGTTGTTTAAACTTAAAGAGAATGAATTTAATTCAAAATTGGAGAGGCACTTTAAATCATTTGAAAATTCCAAAGAAATTTTGATTAAAGATGCCAGCATTAATTTAAGTCATTTAGCATCTTTTATTGGAACAAGAAGAATTCATGCAATTGTTCAAGAATGGAATTTATTAAACGAAAAGAAAATAAATATCAACAAACCTAAATCCACCTTCCTAGAAGAAGTAAATAATCTTTTCCAGAAAAAGAAAATCTTCATAAACGAACGAAATGAACTAAATGTTGAAACTCAAAGTGGCAAAGTATTTTCACTTCTTAATCTTTCTTCTGGAGAAAAGCAACTTTTAATAATATTAGGTCAGGGTTTATTACAAGAGAATAATAATCACGTCTATATTGCTGATGAACCAGAGTTATCATTACATGTGGAGTGGCAGGAAAAATTAGTTAGCAGTCTAAAAAATGTTAATCCAAATTCTCAAATAATATTTGCCACACATTCTCCTGATATCGTAGGAAACTACTCCAAATCAGTAATTAACATAGAAGATGCGATAAAATGAGCAGTTTTCTAAGAACAATTAGCGGGTTAAATAATCAGCACTTATTTTACAATGTTGATTTGATTGTCTATTTAGAAGGTGGAAGCGTATCGCACAATAAAGCAGACGTATACTCTGGAAGCTACAATGAGGAAACCTTAGATATTATTTTTTGGAGAAATATTTTCACTCATTTCAAAAGTGATAAAAAATATAAATTCAAATCTGTTGGATCCAAAACTACTATTATAGATATTTCTGCGGATATTTTAAGTGGACAATTAAGTACTGTAATAGTAGCAATGGACAATGAGTTTGATGAAATATTTAAAAAGAGAATTGAACATCCTCATGTTTACTATACGCACGGATACAGTTGGGAAAATGACATATGGAATCATCAGGTCATTAAAAGTATAGTAGAAGAAATCACCGCTGTAAAAATTGCCCACAGTGATATAGAATTAAATTTTAATGATTTTCTAAAAAAAATGAAATTAGCCGTTTTTGCTGATGGTTATATGTTTAAGAAAAACGCCTCCTTTTTTCCCCGAAAGACTGGTTATATGTTTTGTATTGACTGCATTCCAGTGGACCTTCCGGAAGTCAAACAATCTGATATAGATGCGAAGCTTATTTCAAAGGGACTTAAGAAAAGTACTCTTTATGCTTTTGGTAGGAAACATTCAATTGATACATTGAAATATTGTTTTGGACATTTGTTAGCTGACTATTGTTGCCAATTAATCAAACACTATATTAAGAATAGGCACTCTTTAACAAACCTTTCCAATGATATTATATATCGAATGGGAATCGGGAAATTTTTTCAATATTCATTTAATGATGGACTAATATATGACTATTATGATTCGCAATTTGTAAAGAATTGGGCATAACATCACTGATAGAAAAAATATTCTACATGTTTTTATTATTTCAACATTAACTCAATCTATTCATTCTTTTGTCTATATACAAATTCATTAGCAGAATCAATATCCTCAAAAACTTTTGTATCAGGAATGAATTTAAATCCTCCTGTGTTCAGATACTCTGATTCATGAATATTGTAATTTGCACTACTTTCGGGTAATTGATCAAAGTATTTGCTTGAATCTTCTTCTTCGAAATTTACAGAGGTAAAAAGACGAGAAACATCCCTGGAACAATGCCAGGGCAAACGATAAAATTCAATGTCGTTTTTGGTAATGTATTTAGATAGATAGCCAACGATTTTTTCTCTGGTATTGCCAACTTTTTTAACGTCAATACCATTGTATTTTTCGGGATCAATAGCTTCTATTGCGTCTTCATTTCCTTTCTTCTTTCCATTGGATAAGGCTTTCGACATATAGCCGTTAACCTCTTTAATTTCCATGAAGTCGTTTGTCAGCAAATGAAAATGGATTGTATTATTCTTTTGGCGTTCAGCAACCCATAAATAAGAGTTCAGTCCGGCAGTTTTCCGGCAGCGTGTCAGCCAGAGATTGAAATATTTATAACAACTCTGGTCTGACAAACATGACTCTGGTCTGACAAACCAAACAGATTGAATGAATATTATTTCAACATTAGAAACCATATTTTGCATCAGCCATAAGTTTCTGCCGTTGTTGTAATTCGATGCCGATGATTTACGATTTCTACATATAAACGTTACTGAGTGTTTAGCAAATATACCGGGACACGGGAGATCCAGACAAATATTGAACACAATCTTAAAATATGCAAGGCATATTTTAAGATAATATATTAGCTATTTTTGCCATTTTTAATTATATTTGGATAAAATATTATCCAAATATAATGTACTCATTAGAGCCAACCCCATTGGAAGTAAGTAAAGCCTTGGCTGAAAGGCATCGCACGTTACGAAAGCAGTTAAAAATGTCGCAGGAGGAAATGGCCGAACGTTCGGGCGTATCCCTGGGCAGTTTAAAGCGCTTTGAAAACACCGGAAAAATATCGATAGATTCTCTGTTGAAACTGATGCACCTTCTGGGACGGTTAAATGAATTTGACAGCCTCCTGCTTGTAAAGGAAAACCTTGATGACGTTAAAAAACTATTTACAGAATAAGCAATAACCAATGACCGGTATCAATAAATTATTCGTATCGCTGCTTCTTGGAGGAAATAGCTTTGAAGTCGGGGAACTGGTACTTTCCGACCAAAAGATCTATTTCAGGTACAATGCCGATTTTCTGAAAGCCGGGCTTAATCTTTCGCCGATAAAGCTCCCTTTTTCTGGTGATATAGTAAGTGCCGATAAACAACCATTTGACGGGTTGTTTGGGGTATTCAACGATTCATTACCAGACGGCTGGGGCAGGCTTTTGCTTGATCGCACCTTATCTGCCAAAGGGATTGACATTACAAAGATAACACCACTAGACAGACTGGCTTATATCGGCTCACGGGGAATTGGAGCTCTTGTTTACAGACCGGAAATCAAACCGGAAAAGGCAACGGACCCTGTTCCCGAACTGGACATCATTGCCGCTGAAATGAACCACATACTTCAGGGTACCAGCTCTGAGATTATCGAGGAACTGTTTATCCTCGGAGGCTCTTCCGGCGGTGCCAGGCCAAAGATTTTTGCCGCATACAATCCATTGACCAATGACCTTATACATGGGTTGGACAACATACCGGAAGACTATGACGAATGGATCATCAAATTCCCGTCTACTTCGGATAACAGGGAAATTGCCAGTATTGAATTTGCCTATCACAAAATGGCCCTTCTGTCAGGTATTGAAATGAGCGAATGCCGTCTTTTCAAGGGAAAATCAGGACAGGTATATTTTGGGACAAAGCGGTTCGACCGGGTAGCGGGTAAACGTCTGCATACACACACCGCATCCGGCCTTATGCACGACAACTTCAGGATGAGCACCATGGACTACGGACATCTGATGGATTGCGCTTTCCGGCTGGAAAAGCATGTGAAAGCTTATGAAAAAGTTTTCAGGCTGGCAACATTCAATGTGTATTCCCATAACAGGGATGATCACAGCAAGAACTTCTCGTTCCTGATGAACAAACACGGGGAATGGCAGTTTGCCCCGGCCTATGACCTCACTTTTTCGTATTCCGGCTATGGGTTTCACAGCACCATGATAGCCGGGGAAAGTAAAAATCCGGGACGAAAAGAACTTATGAAACTCGCCACACATTTCGGGTTGAAAAATGCAGGCTCCATTATCGAAGAGGTCCAGGAGGCCATAAGCAAATGGGGAGCAATTGCCAGTGAACAGGACATCACCAAAGAAACAAGAAATACGATTCAGTCAGCAATGGATAAGATCAGGGATTAAAGAATTTTTTGACTGAAAAGAACTGCATAATTTCTGTTTCCTTTCTTCTTCGTTTTGCATAGTTCAAAAGCTTTGTAAAGTCAATTGAATAGCGGTTTGGAGCATTGCACAAAAACACCGGTATTTTCAGGCGTTTTGTTGTTTTTGATAATTCTAAAGTGGTGAAAAAATCTTTGCGATCGTATTTTTCATTCCTAATTCATAAAAAAAGAAAGCAGGAGCATTAACTACCTATAGATTGATGCATATACAAATCCGTTAAATTCAATACATAAGTTAGCCATAGGCCTGAAGACTTTGTGATGTATTATTTCGCTACAGGCTCCAGAGCTATTGAAAATGAAACGAGAATGCAACTCAAGAAATAGATTTCCAACGCTTTTAACGGCATCTGCAGAAAATGCCTTAACATATTCTGATTTTGGAATAAGCTCATTATTAGCAAATTTACTATATTTATATAATTATAGACGAAGGCTAATTCATAGAACTAATCCTTTAAACGATTGTTAACAAAAAGTAGCTTTCAAATTATTTTGAGTTGATTGATTTTGCTGCAAACCATAGGCAAATCAATATAAGTTGAGTCTTAACAAATCAATTTAATTCTTGAAGATAATCTCGAGGTATGCAATGACGCTTTATACAAAAAAAAGATTTTCAACTGCAATATTTACTCTGATTTTCGAATTCATTGTTTTCATTCTTAGCTCTTCTTTTACCGGGAAAAAATCCTTTGGGTATTCTTCTAAAATGGAGCGAATAAATAACTACGGCCTTTCAGAATTGCAATCAGAATATTCCCTGAATACAGAAAACAAAGAATCAAGCTTCATCCACAGATCAGATGGAAACAACTCAATTTCGAATATTGAACAGCCTTATTTTCCTTTAATTTATTCTGGTTTTGGGGTTGACCACATGAATATCAATATTGTAAATTTATTGTTTACCGGATTAAATATTGGTGATGAAATTGGAGTTTTTGATGGAAATTATTGCGTTGGTTCTGCTGTCGTTGAAGAAAAAAATCTCAAAGAAAATGGCTTGAGTATTCCAGCTTCCGCAAATGAAAATAACGAAACTAAACCGAACGGTTATATTGAGGGCCATAAAATCACATTAAAAGTTTATCGATCCGGAGTGGTTTTTCTTCTGTATTTCCAAACGGTCAACAGTAGTACAGATATTTTTGAAAGATGGGGGTCGATGTTTGCTCTTGTTGACTTTTCGCGATCCGTAAAAGAAAATCCAACCGAAAATTCATTTGAAAATCCAAAAATATATCCAAATCCTTTTGAAACAAGTATAAGAATCGAGGTTAATTTATCGAAGAATCAACCGTTGAATTGTGAGATATTTGACGTTTCCGGGAGACTTATCAAAACCATCTACATGGGTATGGCTGAAGGGCAACAATTACTGATATGGGATGGAAAGGACAATCGAAAGCATCCGGTTTCAGCAGGATTTTACCTTTGTCGGGTAAATGGATCAACAACAAAAATCATTTATCTTAAACAGTGAATAAAATTTATGAGAATATGGCTAACAATCCATCATATCAAATGTTTATATCAAAAAACAACACTTAATAATCGAATCAATGAAATAGCCATAAAAGCAAATGCTCATACAAACCGAAAATGAATTGACCAACGGGAAATCCGCGAAGCGAATAAATGGCTATTCAATACTTGGATTGTTCGACTAAAAGAAAATGTTAATACGCAGATTATAAAACGACAAACAAAAATTTATACAAATGAAGTGGATTAACTTTTATATAGCGTTTCTATTTCTGAACATAAGTAGTTTCGCTCAAGGTCATTTTGTACTTTCATACACCGGAAATGGATTTGAGCACATGAATTTGTATGTGGTAACTGCAACCATAAATGGAATATCACTTGAGGCTGGAGATGAAATTGCTGTGTTCGACGGCACAATTTGTTGCGCTAAGGCTATTCTTACACAGCCTATTAATATTAACGACCCAAACTCTTTTGTCACACTTAAAGCTTCCAAAGCCGATCCTGGAGTATCCGAAGGATACACTTTCGGACATTCAATTATTTATAAATTCTGGGATTCAAGTAATGGGCTGGAAATATCCGGAATAACATCTCAATACATTGATCCTGAAAATGACGCAATTCTTCCTGCAATAACTTTTAATCCAGATGTATCTGCAACTGTCAAACTTTCATATACTTCTATTACAAACCATATTCCAACGGCAAATGCCGGAACCGATCAATCTGTTAACGAAGGAGTTACCGTGACTCTTGACGGGTCTGCTTCTTCTGACCCCGACAACAATGCGCTGACCTATAAATGGTCTGCACCTTCAGGAATAACCATGAGTTCAACAACTATAGCAAAACCAACATTTACTGCTCCCGAAGTTCTGACCGATCAGAGTTATACTTTTTCACTCATTGTAAACGATGGAACAATAAATTCAGTCGCCGATCAGGTATTTATTACTGTCAAGCAAACCAATAAGGCTCCAACGGCAAATGCCGGAACCGATCAATCTGTTAACGAAGGGGTTACCGTGACTCTCGACGGGTCTGCTTCTTCTGACCCAGACAACAATGCGCTGACTTATATCTGGTCAGCTCCCGCTGGAGTAACACTAAGTTCTACATCCGTGGCAAAGCCAACATTTACGGCTCCTGAAGTTATAACTGACCAAAACTATACGTTCTCGCTGATAGTCAACGACGGAACTGTTAACTCAATAGCTGATCAGGTAGTAATAACTGTCAAACAAGTCAATAAGGCGCCAACGGCAAATGCCGGAACCGATCAATCTGTTAACGAAGGGATTACCGTGACTCTCGACGGGTCTGCTTCTTCTGACCCAGACAACAATGCGCTGACTTATATCTGGTCAGCTCCCGCTGGAGTAACACTAAGTTCTACATCCGTGGCAAAGCCAACATTTACGGCTCCTGAAGTTATAACTGACCAAAACTATACGTTCTCCCTGATAGTCAACGACGGAACTGTTAACTCAATAGCTGATCAGGTAGTAATAACTGTCAAACAAGTCAATAAGGCGCCAACGGCAAATGCCGGAACCGATCAATCTGTTAACGAAGGAGTTACCGTGACTCTTGACGGGTCTGCTTCTTCTGACCCAGACAACAATGCGCTGACTTATATCTGGTCAGCTCCCGCTGGAGTAACACTAAGTTCTACATCCGTGGCAAAGCCAACATTTACGGCTCTTGAAGTTATAACTGACCAAAACTATACGTTCTCCCTGATAGTCAACGACGGAACTGTTAACTCAATAGCTGATCAGGTAGTAATAACGGTCAAACAAGTCAATAAGGCTCCAACGGCAAATGCCGGGACCAATCAATCTGTTAACGAAGAGGCTACCGTGACTCTCGACGGGTCTGCTTCTTCTGACCCAGACAACAATGCGCTGACTTATATCTGGTCAGCTCCCGCTGGAGTAACACTAAGTTCTACATCCGTGGCAAAGCCAACATTTACGGCTCCTGAAGTTATAACTGACCAAAACTATACGTTCTCCCTGATAGTCAACGACGGAACTGTTAACTCAATAGCTGATCAGGTAGTAATAACGGTCAAACAAGTCAATAAGGCTCCAACGGCAAATGCCGGGACCAATCAATCTGTTAACGAAGAGGCTACCGTGACTCTCGACGGGTCTGCTTCTTCTGACCCAGACAACAATGCGCTGACTTATATCTGGTCAGCTCCCGCTGGAGTAACACTAAGTTCTACATCCGTGGCAAAGCCAACATTTACGGCTCCTGAAGTTATAACTGACCAAAACTATACGTTCTCCCTGATAGTCAACGACGGAACTGTTAACTCAATAGCTGATCAGGTAGTAATAACGGTCAAACAAGTCAATAAGGCTCCAACGGCAAATGCCGGGACCAATCAATCTGTTAACGAAGAGGCTACCGTGACTCTCGACGGGTCTGCTTCTTCGGACCCCGACAACAATGCGCTGACTTATATCTGGTCAGCTCCCGCTGGAGTAACACTAAGTTCTACATCCGTGGCAAAGCCAACATTTACGGCTCCTGAAGTTATAACTGACCAAAACTATACGTTCTCCCTGATAGTCAACGACGGAACTGTTAACTCAATAGCTGATCAGGTAGTAATAACGGTCAAACAAGTCAATAAGGCTCCAACGGCAAATGCCGGGACCAATCAATCTGTTAACGAAGAGGCTACCGTGACTCTCGACGGGTCTGCTTCTTCTGACCCAGACAACAATGCGCTGACTTATATCTGGTCAGCTCCCGCTGGAGTAACACTAAGTTCTACATCCGTGGCAAAGCCAACATTTACGGCTCCTGAAGTTATAACTGACCAAAACTATACGTTCTCCCTGATAGTCAACGACGGAACTGTTAACTCAATAGCTGATCAGGTAGTAATAACGGTCAAACAAGTCAATAAGGCTCCAACGGCAAATGCCGGGACCAATCAATCTGTTAACGAAGAGGCTACCGTGACTCTCGACGGGTCTGCTTCTTCTGACCCAGACAACAATGCGCTGACTTATATCTGGTCAGCTCCCGCTGGAGTAACACTAAGTTCTACATCCGTGGCAAAGCCAACATTTACTGCTCCCGAAGTTCTGACCGATCAGAGTTATACTTTTTCGCTCATTGTAAACGATGGAACGATAAATTCAGTCGCCGACCAGGTATTTATTACTGTCAAGCAAACCAATAAAGCCCCAACCTTAACATCAACAAGGTTGTACAATGCTACTGAGGACATATTACAAGAATTTCTGATAGAAGGAGCTGATAATGAAAATGATCCAATTAATTTTTCCATTGAGAATTTACCCTCAATACTGCATCTGGCAAAAAAAACGAACACTTCTGCTACATTATCCGGCACCTTCACAAATCAATACGTTGGCAACAATGTTTTTAAACTAATTCTTTCGGATGGAAAAACAATTACAAACGAAACGATTACAATTGCAGTTTCCAATACCGATGATGCCCCTTATGTGAAAGACTCAATTAAAAATATTTCAGTCGACAAAGGATTAAAAGACATTATAATTGACTTGACATCGGTTTTTGCTGATGATGATCAAGGAGATATTATGAATTTCAGTATTACATCAAATACAAACGAAAAGATAGTTGCAGCAAAAATATCAGGAACAGTTCTGACCTTGAGTTTTTCTGCACAATACAGTGGACTGGCTCAAATCCTGATCACTGCTGCATCAAACGAAAAAGAAGCCAAATCGAAATTTAATGTCGAAGTGAAAATTCCTACAGGAATTGAGCGACCTTATGATGAAGCAGAGGTATTGATATATCCAAATCCGACAGAAGGAGATATACAATTGAAATTTGACAGAATTCCAGAGAAAGAAACCTGGATAAGAATCCTTAATGAATCTGGAAAGTTAATATCTAAATCGCTGATCAAGAGCAATGAAGTAAATTTGAGTTTGAAAGGTTATGTTCCCGGAATTTATTTTATACAAATTGTTCAGAAAAACCCTAAAACATTCAAAATAATCCTGAAATAAAATTCAGAACGACTATTGAATAGCAACTTTTCGCGATGCGAGGCTATAGATTAAAATACCAAAGGCAACGCCAATGGTATTTGCAAGAGCATCGTACCACGAAAATGAACGACCCATATGCATATCGAGCTGCAAAAATTCCATCAGAATCCCCCAGCCTACTGTTACCAGAACAATGAAGAATATCCGGTAATAATTTAATTCGGTCTTAAGAGTCCAACTAAACAAAAGCGAGAATATAAAATACATGGTGAAATGAATCATTTTGTCGGCACCAGTAAATAATTCGATCTGAGGTAAATCGTTGGGCGGAAGCAACGATAATGCTGCGATACAGCCAATGTAAAAAACAACAAAAAACACCCGAACAGACTGACGTATTGATAAAATATAGGACATCATACTCTAAAAGTCTAAATAAAAAAGTTAACTCAGGAACAGGGAAACCTCAAAATTAATTTTACAACTAATATTCAAATATCGGCACTTTCACCCAATTTATCGACTTAACGTTTCGCGATTCACCAGATAAATAAGAAATTTAACCTTATTCCCTTAAATTTGAAATAAACAAACCTAAAGCAGAATAGATCAAACATATTTAAAAAAGCGAGAATTTATTACATTAAGATACATCACTCTAATCATTCGATTAAAACCAAAATCGATTAATTACATTATTGGTTTGCCCGTGGATTCCCTGTTGTATAACAATTCAGTGAATTTGTATAATTTAACAGCTGTTTCCTCCGCAATAATTACTATGTTAGTCATTCACAAATCAGCTAGCTATTCTGTTTTGTAACCTTACTAAAAGTCTAATACCATGCAGATTGATTTATCCAACATTCAAATCAGGGAAATCGGAACTTCAGAAGTAGAAACTTTAACGACCTACCGATTGGCTTATCTCACCGAGTTGCAGGGCGAACAGAGCGAAGAATACCAACTAAAATTACGCAGGGAACTCAACGATTATTTTACTCAGGCATTAGCTGAAAAACGGTTTTTCGCCTATCTGGCCGAGCTGAAAGGTGAAATTCTTAGTTTCGGAGCCATGGTAATCAAGAAAATTCCGGGCGATTTCAATCAATCTTCTTATCTCGAAGGCGATATCCTGAATATGTACACCGTTCCGTTTGCCCGTAGGAAAGGTATTTCTGCATTAATTTTGCAGCAACTTATCAACGAAGCAAGAACCCGGGGAATCAGTAAAGTATCGTTACACACCTCGAAAGACGGCGAAAAACTGTACCGAAAATTTGGGTTTAACGACCCCGTTTATCCGGTATTGGAATTATGTCTTTAAAAATCAAAATTCATGAATATGACCGAACCACACCTGCGAATTGGCATCATGTACCAGCCCGAAATTATTTTCAGGCTAAACGAAACTCACTTGCTGGCTCCAAACGGAGTTCCTTACGAAGGAATTCAGAAAGTGAATTATCGTGAAGGCAAAATCTGGCTGAACGATGAAGAAATAGATGAAGAAATTTTGGTTTTTGAACCAGTTCGTTATCATGAAGCTTCGTTCGAACTGAATGATGTAACCATTGGAATTCAGTTCCATTGGGAGCGCAAGGAGGATCAGACGTTTAAAGGCTCGCTGGAAATCCGCATCGAAAACGAGAAACTGACTGCCATCAACATTTTACCGCTCGAAGATTATCTGGTCAGCGTAATTTCTTCGGAAATGAGTGCCACCAGTAACATGGAATTATTAAAAGCACACGCCATTATTTCGCGGTCGTGGATGCTCGCGCAGACTCAAAAGAGCAATTCGCTAAAAGAAACCGGAAAGGCTTATCACAGTATTTCAGAAACTCCGAAAGAATATATCCGCTGGTACGACCGCGAAGATCATCTGAACTTCGACGTTTGTGCTGACGATCATTGCCAGCGTTACCAGGGAATTACGCGCCAATCGACCCCGATCGTTGAACAGGCCGTTGCGCAAACGCGAGGAATGTTGCTGATGAACGATGGCCGAATATGCGATGCCCGCTTTTCGAAAAGCTGTGGAGGAATTTCAGAAACCTTCGAAAATGTTTGGGAACCCGAAGTGCATCCTTATCTGCAATCGATTATCGACAACCCGAAACCCGCAGAAGGATTTGATGCTGATTTGACCAACGAAGAGGCAGCGCAAAAATGGATTAGGAATGCTCCGGAAGCTTTTTGCAACACACACGACAAAGAAGTTCTTTCTCAGGTTCTGAACGACTACGATCAGGAAACAACCGATTTTTATCGCTGGAAACTTACCTATCAGCAAGCCGATTTGGCCGAACTGATTGCCCGTAAATCGGGCCGCAATTTCGGTGCAATTCTCGATTTGGTTCCGGTTGAGCGAGGACTTTCCGGACGATTGAAAAAACTGAAAATTGTTGGTTCGAAACAGACGCTTACGATTGGCAAAGAACTCGAAATCCGCAAAACCCTATCAGAATCACATTTGTACAGTTCCGCTTTTGTGGTCGACAAACAAAATATCACCAATGGCATTCCGGGCGAATTCGTTCTATCCGGCGCTGGCTGGGGACATGGCGTTGGCCTGTGCCAGATTGGCGCTGCCATGATGGGCGCCAAAGGCTACAAATACGACCAGATTCTGCTGCACTATTTCCGCGGAGCAAGCATTTCGAAAGAATATTAAATAGGAAAAAGTCATTTATTATCAGGAAAAAGAGAAAATGAAGAGAGCCAGTTTACTAAATTCCCTTTTCCTATTGACCTTTTTCTAATGACCAATCTAAACCGAAAACAAAAACCTATGACTGAAAATACCGGAACTCCAAAGCAGCGCAACCCCTGGGCATGGATTCCTACCCTTTATTTTGCTGAAGGAATTCCTTATGTGGTAGCCATGACCGTGGCTGTGATCATGTTCAAGCGGTTCGGGATTTCGAATACCGATATCGCCCTTTACACCAGTTGGTTGTATCTGCCATGGGTAATCAAGCCACTTTGGAGCCCGATTGTCGACCTGCTGAAAACTAAACGTTGGTGGATTATTTTTATGCAATTGGTAATTGGCGCCAGTCTGGGAGCAGTGGCGCTTTCTATCCCTTTGCCCGGATTTTTCAAAATCAGCCTGATCTTTTTATGGCTGCTGGCGTTTAGTTCGGCCACACACGACATTGCCGCCGATGGTTTTTATATGCTTGGCCTCGACGAACATCAACAGGCTTATTTTGTCGGTATCCGCAGTACTTTTTACCGCATCGCCATGATAACCGGACAAGGTTTGCTGATTATTCTGGCCGGATTTTTCGAGGTATCCACCGGGCTTCCTCCCATCGAGATTAATGTTGCGGCCAATCCAGCTTATTCGAAAGAAATACAACTACCCGAAATAACTCAATCAGCCACTGAAGCCCAGACTTTTTTTGCCGTTTTCCCTCAGAAGGCCGAAATATCAACGCAGAATATTCCGTCTGCAAAATTGGATTCTATCCGGAAGGTTGTAGTACAATACAATCAGGCCAACAAATTCGTAGCGCTTCAATCCGAAAATCAAGTTAAAGGAGAAACAAAAAACGAAGGTTCGTGGTGGTCTGATTATATTTCTACACCTCTGAAAAACTTCCTGAAAGATAAATTTCAGGCAAAGATCAAACCAGTTTCAGGCAATACTTTAGTTGGAAATATTACAATTGTAGCCATCAAACTGTCACAGAAACCGGAAGAAAACAAGGAAATGGTACTGAATGTCAAATTCAGGAATGGCGATAACAGTATCCGTCTTTTGGAAGGCGAACGCTTGACTTTCAATTCTGTAAATCAGGACAAACCGGCTTATTTGCTTTTTCAGTGCGACCCGAAACTTTCGCGATCTACCCAAGCTTCATTTAAAGGAACTTCCGGAAATATTCACCTGGCCTGGAGCATCACCTTTGTGATTCTGGCCGTGATGTTTGTACTTTTTTCATTTTATCACCGCTTTATTTTGCCTCATCCGAAATCCGATCAGCAAGCTGCCAGTCAGGGACAGAACCTGTTTAAAGAGTTTTTCAAGACTTTTGGTTCCTTTTTCCAGAGAAAAGACATTGGTGTAATCATCGCATTTTTGATGCTTTACCGCGTTGGCGAGGCGCAACTAATAAAAATGGCATCGCCGTTTATGCTCGATCCGCGAAATCTGGGCGGGCTTGGCCTCACAACCGGCGATGTTGGACTTCTCTACGGAACGTTCGGAATTTTGGCTCTGACCGCCGGCGGAATTTTAGGCGGGATTGCCGCTTCAACCAAAGGATTTAAATACTGGCTTTGGTGGATGGTACTGGCCATCAATGTGCCGCATTTGGCATATGTTTATCTCGCATTTGCCCAGCCTGAAAATCAACTCCTCATTGGCCTGTGTGTGGTACTCGAACAATTTAGTTACGGTTTCGGCTTTACGGCATATATGCTTTACATGATCTATATTTCGGAAGGAAAAAACAAAACGGCACATTTTGCCATCGCCACTGGTTTTATGGCTTTGGGAATGATGCTTCCCGGAATGTTTTCAGGCTGGCTGCAGGAAATCATCGGGTACCAGAACTTCTTTGTTTGGGTGATGTTGTGTATGCTTCCGGGGATGATTCCGGTGTTTTTCATCAATGTAAAACCTGAATTTGGAATTAAAAAGAAAGAAGAATAAAGTCTTCAAAAACCGTTATTCAAAATAAAAGCAAGTCAGGGTTTCACTTTTGTGAAACCCTGACTTTTACGTTAAATTAAATCTCAGAAAGATATAAAATGCTAAATCCGAATTAACTTTGCCGCAAAATCAAAAATAAAATGAGGCACATTCTATTCGGTATGTTGGTGTACTTTTGCTCTGCGATTCAGGTACATGGACAAATTCCGGAACAATATAGCAATGCAACTTTCCTAAAAAATCTGTATTCCGATCCATGGTACATGAACCTAAAAAATAAGGTCGTTCAGAAATACAATCACGCCAAACCCGGCCGATGGGGAGAATTTGTGAATGGAGTTTGCGAAGGTTTAAATACTAAACAAAAAGTTATTGCGTTGACTTTTGATGCCTGTGGCGGTGAAAAAGGCACCGGATTCGACAACGAATTGATTGATTATCTGAAAAAAGAGAAAATACCAGCTACACTTTTCATCACCGGAAGATGGATAGATTTGCATTTCACCGAATTTATGAATCTCGCCCACGACTCCTTATTCGAAATAGAAAACCACGGTCTAAACCACCAACCATGCTCAGTTTGTGGCGAAAGCGTATATGGCATTCGTGGCACAGCCAATGCATCCGAAGCTTTTGACGAAATTGAGGGGAATGCCCGTAAGATTGAAGTGCTGACCGGACGACGGCCTTTTTACTTGCGTTCGGCCACCGCATTTATCGACGAAGCTTGCGCACGGTTGGCTCATGAACTGGGAATAACACCAGTCAGTTTTCAGGTTCTTTCAGGTGATGCCGGCTCTAAAATCGCCAAACAAACCATCAAAAACAATGTCCTGAGAAATATTCGTCCGGGTGCAATTGTTATTATGCACATGAACCATCCGCAGTGGAACACCTGCGAAGCCCTTCGCGACATTGTTCCTGAACTACGAAAAATGGGGTATCGATTTGTGCATCTTAACGAATCTAAACTGACTGACTGCCAACAAAATCAACAACTACAGACACTCAACCACCAGCCCAACGACAAAGTAACGCAGTTCTAGCTTTTTCGCCATTCCATCCGGTTGTCAACCCGGTAAACGATCTTTTCATTTTCCAGAAGCCAGCGCACCACCTTCACTGCATTATCCGGCTTTCCTTCTATTTTAGCTAACAATTCTTCGTAAAAGCAAGGTTCGAGAAGCGACTTTTTTATCTTTTCGCACAACGTATCGAACTCGTATTTACTCACATTCAGTTCGTTTCGCTCCATGCACACATCGCATTTTCCACAACGAACCGACTCCGTTTCACCAAAATACTGAAGCAACAACTGGCTACGGCATTTGTGGCCCGACGAAGCATAATGAACAACAGCATCAATTCGCCGGATATAATCGCGTTTGCGGTCTTCGTAATTCTCCTTACTGATTTTCAGCCGGTCGAGATCGATTCGTTCTTTCACAAAAATGATAAACGGGGTTTTCTTCTGCGGAATGTAGTCGATTACACGTTGAGTCCTCAACCGGGTCAGAAACTGATAAACCAGATCGGGACTGACATTGGCGCGTTTCGCCATCAGCTCTTCGTCAATCGAAACATAGTTGGTAAACAATCCGGTGTACGAGCGCAAAAGCAGTTTGATGAACCCGTCAAATTCAGCGTTGGCTACTTGGAACTTGTACAAATCGTCGCGGTCGACCTGAAAATATACTTTCGACGGATTGTCCAATTCGTCTGTCAACTCGAGATAACCTTCGCGCTGAAGGATTTTCAGACTATTATAAACCGCAGTAATCTGAAACGAAAAGCTAGATGCAAACGCTCCCATGCTAAACTCGAACGACTGGTCTTTCCCAAAACCTACTGCCAACTGGTAAAAATTGCAAATCGCCTCATAAATCCGTTTGATCACATCAGGCTCCGGAAACTCTTTGACAACATTTCGTTCCAGTTTCACCTTGTCGCTGTTGTTGTACAGCAAAACCGACCATGCAGGTTTTCCGTCGCGCCCTGCCCTACCCGCTTCCTGAAAATACGCTTCCACCGAATCGGGCGCTTCCAGATGAATCACAAACCGCACATCAGCCTTATCGATTCCCATTCCAAACGCGTTGGTCGAAACGATCACCCGGCACTTGCCAATTTTCCATGCTTCCTGTTTGGCCGACCTGATTTTATAGGGTAACCCTGCATGGTAATAATCGGCCGAAACTTCATTTTTCCGAAGCAAATCGCTGATTTCGCGTGTAAGCTTCCGGCTTTTTACATACACAATTCCGGTGCCTTTTGCTTTCTGTACAGCCTTCACCAGATAGTTCACCTTATCTTCTTCGTTCCTGACCAGATAAACCAGATTGCTCCGGTAATAACTTGTCCGGAGTACATTTTTTCGCTTGAATTTTAATTGATCCTGAATATCATTGACAACCTGCTCTGTTGCTGTTGCTGTAACCGCAAGCACCGGAACATCGGGCAACAAATCACGCAGTTCGGCAATCCGCAGGTACGATGGTCTGAAATCGTACCCCCATTGCGAAATGCAATGCGCCTCATCCACAGCAATCAGGTTCACATCGAGTTGGTTTATTCGTTCGCGAAACCTTTCCGTAGCAATACGTTCAGGCGACAGGTACAAAAATTTATAGTCGCCCCAAACGGCATTATCCATGGCTATCTTAATTTCCTGAGCTGCCATTCCCGAATAAATGGCCAAAGCTTTAATTCCACGCTGGTTCAGGTTCTCCACCTGATCTTTCATCAGGGCGATCAGTGGGGTAATAACCAGACAAATACCCGGTTTCGAAAGCGAGTACACCTGGTAAGTAACCGACTTCCCGCCACCAGTCGGCATCAAACCAAGCGTATCTCTCCCCTGATCAACCGACTGGATGATCTCTTCCTGCAATGGCCGAAACGCGGCGTAGCCCCAATACTTGGTTAATATTTGTGTGAATTGGCTCAATTCTGCTTAACAAATTTTAAGATACATTAAAGTTTATAGGCACGATACCGCCAAAAAAATCAGGACATTTGTACATGTTTTTTTCGTAGTTTTGTTCTTTAACCAAAACATAAAAATACACATAAATGTCGTTTTTCGCCGATAAAGTTGTATCCGAAGGTTTAACTTTTGATGATGTATTACTAATACCCTCGTATTCAGAAGTTTTACCGCGTGAGGTTGACCTTTCGTCGTGGTTTACCCGAAACATCAGGCTACATACACCGATTGTGACAGCGGCCATGGATACGGTAACCGACTCGTTGATGGCTATTGCCATTGCGCGTGGTGGTGGCATTGGTGTAATCCACAAAAACATGAGCATTGCCGAACAGGCCAAACAGGTTGCCAGCGTAAAGCGAGCTGAAAACGGAATGATTTACGATCCGGTTACGATCTCCAAAGAAAAAACGGTTCGCGATGCCATTGGACTAATGAAAACTTTCAAAATCGGTGGTATTCCGGTTGTTGATGATCAGGGCTGTTTGGTGGGCATTGTAACCAACCGCGACCTGCGTTTCGAACACGACATGAACAAGCTGGTTTCACAAGTGATGACCAAAGACAAACTCGTAACTACCAATATTTCTACTTCTCTCGAATTGGCTTCATCCATCCTTCAGAAATACAAAATAGAAAAACTGCCAGTGGTCGATGCCAACAACAAACTGATTGCATTAATCACCTATAAAGACATTACCAAGGCTAAGGATAAACCATTGGCTTCGAAAGACCTGAAAGGTCGGCTAAGGGTGGCTGCTGCAGTTGGAATTGCCAGTGATACGATGGATCGGATTGACGAACTGGTACTGGCACAAGTTGACGCCATTGTAATTGATACCGCTCATGGGCATTCGAAGTATGTTTTGGATATGCTCAAAAAAGCAAAAAATAAATATCCTGAAATCGATTTTGTGGCCGGAAACATTGCCACTCCCGAAGCCGCGTCAGATTTGGTTTTGGCTGGAGCTGATGCCGTAAAAGTGGGGATTGGTCCCGGATCAATTTGCACCACCCGTGTGATTGCCGGAGTCGGAATTCCACAGCTTTCGGCCATTTACAATGTGAGCAAAGCCATCAAAAAAAGTGGTGTTCCGGTAATTGCTGATGGTGGTATCCGTTATTCGGGCGACATTGTGAAAGCTTTAGCGGCAGGCGCGCATTCCATCATGGCCGGATCTCTTTTCGCCGGAGTCGATGAATCACCAGGCGACACCATTCTTTTTCAGGGACGCAAATTTAAAACCTACCGTGGAATGGGTTCGGTGGAAGCCATGCAAACAGGCTCCAAAGACCGTTACTTTCAGGATATGGAAGACGACATAAAAAAACTGGTTCCGGAAGGAATCGTTGCAAGGGTTCCTTACAAAGGCTCGCTCGACGAAGTGCTCCACCAGCTTACAGGCGGTGTGAGAGCCGGAATGGGCTATTGCGGAGCCAAAAACATTGAGACACTTCAACATGCCAAATTCATACGAATCACCAACTCCGGAATGCAGGAAAGTCATCCGCACGACGTGAGTATAACCAGTGAATCACCTAATTACAGTTCAAGATAAATGCAAGTCAAAAGGGAAAGGGAGACCGGAGACCGGAGTCCGAAGATTGGAAAACAAAAGCAAACCCGTAATTCGACGGCGTATTTTGTAATACTTGGAGCATTTTTACTTTTGTTTTCATTGACACTTCCGGCACAGAAAAAGAGCGAAACTGTTGTAACAATTGGCGATTTGAAGGTAAGCAGCGGCGAATTTGAAGCTAACTACCGAAAAAACAACACCAACATTTTAGATAAAAAAGATCTGAAATCGCCTGAAGAATACCTCGAGTTGTACATCAGGTTCAAACTGAAAGTACTCGAAGCGGAGAAACTGGGATACGACACCATTCGCTCATACCGGGAAGAATTAAGTGGCTACCGGAAAGAGCTGGCCAAACCTTACCTGACCGACGTGAGCTTCAATGAGGAAATGGTAAAAACTGCCTATTACCGCACCCAATACGAGCGAAAAGCCAGTCACATACTAATTCGGGTTAGTCCGGAAGCATCGCCGGCCGACACTTTAGCGGCATGGAATAAAATAAACGATATCCGGAAACAAATTATAGCTGGAGCCGATTTCAACGAAATGGCTGCCAAATATTCTGAAGATCCATCGGCGGCTCAGAACAAAGGACTTTTGGGATATTTCAATGCTTTTCAAATGGTTTTCCCGTTCGAAGACATGACCTATCGTACGCCGGTTGGACAAGTTTCGGAAATTGTCCGTACCCGTTTTGGATACCACCTGATTAAAGTTCACGATGAACGACTGGCTTCAGGAGAAATTAAAGTGGCGCACATTATGAAGATGTTTCCGCAGCAAGCCTCCGAAGAAACCATTGCTCAGCTTAAACTTACAGCTGACAGTATCTGGCAAAAAGCCACATCGGGAGCCGACTTTGCCGAATTAGCCAAAACTTATTCTGACGATAAACAATCATCAACCGAGGGCGGAGTGATGAATTGGTTCACACCCAATAACATGATACCATCGTTTGCCGAAGCAGCATTTGCACTAAAAAACGACGGAGATATTTCTCAAGTAATCCGCACGCCATATGGCTGGCACATCATTAAACGGCTCGAACGGAAAACTACTCAACCGCTTGAAAAAATGCGCCCCGACCTTGAAGCTAAGATCAGGCAAAATCCAGCAATCAGTAAACACAGCGACGAGGCATTCGATCGTAAATTACGTGCTGAATATCAGTTGAAAGTTGATGAACCCATTTTCGAAAAATTGATTGCCTCAATTTCCGATACAACCACTGCTAAAAACTGGACAAAAGATAATCCACTGAAAGAAAAACAGTTGATCACATTTGCCGATCAAAAAATTTCGGTTGGAACATTCACAAATTTCCTTCAGCAACAGAATTTTTCGTCTGCGGCCAATCAGGCAGAACAGCAAATAAAAAATCTGCTCAACAAGTTTATTAACCTGAAGCTTTTGGAATACGAAAACTTGCAACTCGAAAAGAAACATCCTGACTTTGCCCGGATTTACCAGGAGTATCACGACGGAATTTTGCTTTTCAATATTTCGAAAGATAAAATCTGGGATGTAGCTTCGACCGATACCGCACGATTACAGAACTATTTTGATCAGACTGCTAAAAAATACTACTGGAACGACCGTTTTAAAGGATATATCATTCATGCCAAAGACCTCGAAACCCGCACAAAAGTAGAAACGTTTTTAAATGAAAAAGAAGTCAGCGAACAGGAATTAACAGATCTTTTCAATACAAAAACTGAAAATAATATTCAGATTACGAATGTCGCTTTTGAGAAGGGTGAAAATCCGGTTGTCGATTATTTCATTTGGAGTGGAGCAAAACCTTCAGGTTTTGATGAAACTACTACCTTTGTCCACGGAAAAATAACGAAAAATGAAATGAAAGGGCTGAAAGACGCCTGGGGGCTTTATTCATCCGATTTTCAGGAACAAATTGAAAAAGAGTGGATTGACTCGTTACAGAAGAAATATCCGGTAAAGGTCAATCAAAAAGTATTAAAGAAAATTCCGGCGATTGAATGAGAAGAATTGCTTTATATATCAGCTTTTTAGCACTTTCTCTGACGGCTTGTAACTCATTTTTGGCTAAAGACGAACCCGTTGCACGGGTAGGCGAACGCCAATTGACAATGAAAGAACTTTCGGGCTATATCCCTGATTATCTGGATGCAACTGACAGTGCCTTATGGGCCGACGATTACGTCAAGAAATGGGTTCAGCGGGAACTTTTGCTTTTAAAGGCTGAAGAAAACCTGAAAGCTGACTTAAAAGATGTAAGCAAGGAACTCGAAGAATACCGCAATTCGTTGATTGTGTTCCGGTATAAAAATGAGTTAGTTAAGGAAAAGATGGATACAACGGTATCGGATACGAATATTCAAAAGTATTTTAACGAGCATCGTGAAAGTTTTATTCTTAACCGGAACATTGTAAAAGCGATATATATTAAAATACCGGTGCAGGTTTCGAATCCTGATAATATTAAGGATTTGTGCATGACAGACAATAAGGAAAAACAGGCAAAACTCAATGAATATTGCATGAGCTACGCCAAAGCATACGACCGTTTTAACGATCAATGGGTAGCTGCCGATATGGTTCTGAAAAACACACCGGCAGTGATCAAAGACCAGGATCAGTTTCTGGAAAGAAACCGGTTCGTCGAAAGTACTGATATGAATTATTACTATATTGTCTGCATTCGTGATTACCGCCTTTCGGGACAGGTTTCGCCAATCGAATATGTTCAGAACGACATCAAAAACCTGATCCTGAGCAAGCAGAAAATCGATTTTTTAAAACAGATCGAAAAAGACATTTACAAAGAAGGTGTTGATAACAATAAGGTTAAACTATTTAAAACAAAAAAATAATCGTTTATGATCAGAAAACTAATTGGTTTATTTATCCTGTTGGGATGTATTGTTTCGGGCAATCAAACCCAGGCACAAGATAAAGTTGTGGACCAGATTGTGGCCGTAGTAGGAAAGAACATTATTCTGAAATCGGACATTGAAGGCATGTTCCAACAACAACAGGCACAGGGAATAACCACCGAAGGTGATATGAAATGTGAAATTCTTGAAAATTTATTGGTTGAGAAGCTGCTTCTTGCTGAAGCCGAACTCGACACAACCATTACTGTTAGCGACAGCCAGTTGAATCAAAATCTTGATCAGCGCATCCAGTACTTCATTTCGCACCTGGGTTCAGAAAAAGAGGTAGAAGCCTACTTCAAAAAATCAATCATCGACATCAAAGCCGATTTACAGGAAGTGATCAAGAACCAACAGATGACCCAGCAGATGCAGGGAAAGATTATCGATAAAGTGACGGTTACTCCTGCCGAAGTGCGTTATCATTTTAAAAATTTGCCTGAAGCCGAAATTCCGCAGATTGACGCACAGGTCGAATATGCCCAGATTACCGTTCAACCCATTATTAGTTTGGAAGAAGAAGACCGCATTAAGTCGACTCTTCGCGAATTGAAACGCCGTATTGAAAGCGGAGAGAGCGGATTTGCGCCTTTGGCTGTAATGTACTCGGAAGATGGATCGGCCAGAAATGGTGGTGAACTGGATTATATGGGACGCGGACAGCTTGATCCGACTTATGCAGCAGCGGCATTCAACCTAAAAGGCGACAAAATTTCGAACGTGGTAAAAAGCGATTTTGGATACCACATTATTCAGGTAATTGATCGTAAAGGTGAGCAGATTAAAACCCGTCATATCATCATGATGCCAAAGCCTTCGGCAAAAGCTATGGAAAAAGCCTTTGGCCAGATCGACAGTATAGCCGACTTCATCCGGAAAGGAACTTTTAAATTTGAAGATGCGGCCATAAGATATTCGTACGATAAAGATTCGCGCAACAATGGCGGAGTAGTTATCAATCCGAATACCGGAGAATCCAAATGGAAAATGAGTGAACTCGATCCTGATGTTAGTAAGGTAATCTCTACAATGAACGTTAACGAAATTTCGAAGCCGTTCAAAACCATTGATGAAAAGAAACAGCAGACTGTTTATAAAATCATTAAACTCATCAACAAAACCAACGCACATCCGGCTAACCTGCGCGACGATTACGTTGAATTGAGTAATATTTATATGGCTTCGAAGAAAGAAAAAACTCTGGACAGCTGGATACGCGAAAAGCAGTCGGGAACCTACGTACACATCGACGATAGCTACCTCAACTGTAATTTCAAGTACAAGGGTTGGATGAAATAAGAGTTAAGAGTTATAAGTCATGAGTTATAAGTTTGACTCTATGACATACAATGATTTGTAGCTATTAATCCTGAATGGGAAATATATTATTAGCCCCGGCTTTCAAGCCGGGGTTAATTAATGAAATAGGATTATGCGCCAGAGTACAATTTTCATCGAAGTGAAAACATTATTTCTGGCACAAGGATTCAACTCTAATTAGGTTTAAAATAAGCTCTCAAAGTGAGCTTAATTAATTCAGAATAAGGAAAAAGATGACATTTAAGAATGAAGTTGAAGCTGTAAATGCACTGAGCAATAAATTTGATCAGCTGCGTTCGGAAATCAAAAAACGGATATACGGACAGGACGAGATTATCGATCAGGTACTTGTGGCTATGTTTAGCCGCGGACATTGTTTGTTAATTGGCGTTCCGGGATTGGCCAAAACGCTGCTAGTCAATACAATTTCAGAAGTACTTGGTCTTCAATACAAACGCATTCAGTTTACGCCTGACTTAATGCCTTCTGATATTATCGGAACTGAAATTCTGGACAAAGACCGTGAATTCAAATTCATTCGCGGCCCAATTTTCGCCAATATTATTCTGGCCGACGAGATTAACCGTACGCCTCCTAAAACGCAGGCCGCGCTGCTCGAAGCTATGCAGGAACGTTCGGTAACAGCTGCCGGACAAAGGTACGAGCTTGACAAACCATTTTTTGTACTTGCAACGCAAAACCCTATTGAGCAGGAAGGCACCTATCCGCTACCCGAAGCTCAGCTCGACCGGTTTATGTTTTCGATTTGGCTCGACTATCCCAAATTTGAAGACGAATTAACCATTGTCCGAAATACCACATCCGACTTCTCAACTCATCTGAATGAAATTATTTCGAAAGAAGAAATTCGCTATTTCCAGAACCTGGTACTGAAAGTTCCGGTGAATGAAAGCGTATTGAAATATGCTGTCAGCTTGTCGGCAAAAACGCGTCCAAATACAGAACTGGCAGCGCCCATCAGCAATAAATACCTCAAATGGGGAGCAGGCCCGCGCGCCTCGCAGTATCTCGTTCTGGGCGCAAAAACCCTGGCTGCCCTTCAGGGAAAATATTCTCCTGACATCGACGACATAAAAAAAGTAGCCATAAGTATTCTCCGTCACCGGGTAATTAAAAACTACAAGGCTGAAGCAGAAAACCTTTCGGTTGAAGACATTATCACAGAATTGATGAAATGAGCTGAATGACAAAATCAGGTGTATCTATAGTTAAAAATATATCGTTGGCCCTGTTGGTGTTAACCGGAATGTTGGCGTTCTCATTGTCAGGCAAGGCACAAAACCGAAAAGAAGTTAAAATTCTGCATTGTGACGACCTTGATTACAATGCCAATATTGTTGCCGATGCACAACGTTTACTTGGAAATGTTAATATTACCGTTGATGGCGCACTGATGTGGTGTGATAGTTTGTATTCCTACACCAACAATACGGTTGACGCTTTCGGCAACGTGCATATTGTTCGTGGCGACACGCTTAACATGTATGCCGATTTCATCAACTATAACGGGAACATTAAACTTGCAAAGGCCCGCCGGAATGTGAAACTCATCGACAAACAGATGACTTTAACCACCGACTCGCTTGACTACTCGATGACGAACGATTTGGCATCGTACAATTACTCCGGAACGGTAAAAGATTCAACCAATGTCCTGAAATCGATCATAGGTCAGTACTACGTGAATGAAAAGAAGGCTTACTTTAAAACCAAGGTTGATGGAGTTACCAAAGATTATAAAATCAAATCGGATACCCTGATCTATTTCACCAATACCAAAAAAGTTTTCATCGAAGGACCTACCTATATTTTTAACGAGAAGGACACTCTATATGCAGAATATGGATGGTACGACAGCATGAAAAGCTATGCCAGTCTTACCAAAAGACCCAAAATCTGGAACGAAAAACAAAAAGTAAAGGCCGATTCGATTTTTTACGACAAGCAAAATGGTGAAGGACTGGCGATGGGGCATGCTCGTATTCAGGACATAGAAAACAGCATCATTGTGGTTGGCAACAAGGTGAAATACAACGACATTACTAAAATAGCCTCAGCTACCGATTCGGCAGTACTCATTCAGTATTCCAAAACCGATTCGCTGTTTTTACATGCCGACTACCTGAAAACTATGCCCGACACCGTCGCTCCTAAAAAACCTGTTCAGGACAAGAAATTCCCAAAGAAGCTCGCAAATAAAGGTGTTGCTGTTGACTCTCTGTTGCTGGCAAAAACAAGTACGGAATTGCTGGCAGAGCAGAAATCATATAAAGACAGTTTAATTCCAGCCAAAATAGTTGCCGACTCGTTACACACCGATACACTTGCCACCAAACCGCCCAAAGATGCCCGCCTGGTTTTGGCTTACCACCGGGTTCGGTTCTTTCGAGACGACATCCAGGGCAAATGCGATTCGCTGACATATTGGTCAAAAGATTCAACCATCCAAATGTTTACGCATCCGATTATTTGGTCGGATAAAAATCAGATATCGGCCAATTACATCGAAATGATCAACCGGACCAAAGATCCGGATGAAGTCAGGATGAAAGATGATGCATTTATTATTGCGATGGAAGACGACAGCCTTCGGTTTAACCAGATTAAAGGGAAAAATATGACTGGCTATGTTCGAGATAATAAACTGTATAAAATTGACGTGAACGGAAATGGCCAGTCGAACTATTATGCACGCGACAAGAATGGGGTCATCGGGCTCAACAAGGCCGAAAGCAGCAACATTTCCATATATATGAATGACGGTAAAGTCAAAAAAATTGCCTTCATTAAGTCGCCCGACGGAGAACTCAAGCCACTTGCCGAATTGGAATCTGGCGATAAACTGCTCCCGGGGTTCAACTGGCAGGCCGAAATACGCCCGAAAAACAAGGAGGACATTTTTCGGCATCCTGCGCCTGAAACCAAGACGACTCCAACAACAAAAACCAAAGCTCCAGTAGTTCCTGATCTAAAACAGAAACCAGGAAAACCAGGAAATGCGCTGGCAGAATAATCTCAAAGTTTAGCAATGGAACGAAATTTCTTCGAACGACTCAAACGCCTTCAGGCATTAGCCGAAATTGGACTCGAATATTCAAACAGCCATTACGACATCGAGCGATACGAGGAAATTCAGGAAATTTGTCTGGAAATGCTGGAACAGCTGACTGATGTTCCAATGCCAAAAATAAAAGCGATAATTCAGGAGAAGAATGGCTACAAAACACCAAAGGTAGATGTTCGCGCTGTTGTATTCAATCCTAAAGGACAAATCCTTTTGGTTCAGGAAAAAGCAGATGGTTGCTGGGCTTTACCCGGCGGTTGGGCCGATGTGGGATACACCCCGCGCATGATCGCTGAAAAAGAATGTTTCGAGGAAGCCGGACTCAAAGTCAAATCGAGCCACCTGATTGCTGTAATGGACAAAACAGCTCAGCAAATGCCTCCCGAATTTGAATATGTGTATAAGCTTTTTATTCGTTGCGAACCCATTGGCACTCGAATCGCCGCCGGGGCTGAAACCGACAATGTGGGCTGGTTCAGCGAGCACAAGTTACCTGAACTTTCAAAACCACGCAATATCGAATCGCAAATACATCTGTTGTTTCAGTATTACCGAGGTGAAAAAACGGAAGTTTACCTGGATTAAAAACTTTTATTTTGAAATAAAAAAGGGATTCGCCAGACATTTAAGCGAAGCTAAATCAGACATTAAAATTCTAATTTTCTGACACTTAATCTCGTCCACCGAAAAGTCAATTATTAACAAAGCTTCTTTCCCGATCAAACTTATTATTTACGGTAAAATATTAAACTCCAGACGGGGTATTTATCGTATATCTAAAAATTCTCACAGATTAGATAGAGCTCTATTTTTTTGTATCTTGTTGGCAAATAGCCTCAACTAAATTTTAACAAAATCCATAAACAGAACCTAACCTGACGGATTTATGAAGAAATATATCTTATCTATCGACCAGAGTACAACAGCTACCAAAGCGCTTATTTACGACAAAGATGGTAATCTGGCCGCACAAAAAAATATCGATCACAAACAATTTTTTCCAAATCCGGGATGGGTCGAGCACGACCCCGAAGAAATTTACAGGAACACAAAAAGGGCTGTTCTGAAGGTGATTAAAAAGAGTGGAGTCGCTGAAAACGAGATTGCAGCACTGGCCATAACCAATCAACGCGAAACTACCGTTGTTTGGGACCGAAAAACGGGGAAGCCTGTTTTTAATGCCATCGTTTGGCAAGACAGGCGCACTGCAGATTCTTGCCTGCAATTAAAGGAGGCTGGTTACGAAACATTAATTACTGAAAAAACAGGTCTTCTGATTGACGCTTATTTTTCGGCAACAAAAATAAAATGGATCCTCGATCATGTTGAAGGCGTAAAAGAGCGGGCCGAAAGAGGTGAACTTGCATTTGGAACCACCGACACCTGGGTAATCTGGAACTTAACAAAAGGACGTTCGCACATTACCGATGTGTCAAACGCCAGCCGAACCCTCCTGTTTAATATTCATACGTTGAAATGGGACGAAGAATTATTGCGGATATTTGGGATACCAGCCTCGCTGCTTCCTAAAGTAGTTCCTTCAAGCCATATTAGTGGCGAAGTTACTGACATTAAACAACTGACTGGCGTGCCAATTGCCGGAATAGCCGGCGACCAGCAGGCCGCCCTGTTCGGCCAAATGTGCATAGGCGAAGGAATGGCTAAATGCACCTATGGAACCGGTTGTTTTTTAGTCATGAATACCGGATCGAAAGCAATTATCTCGAAAAATAAACTACTGACAACCATTGGATGGCAAATCGGGGATAAAGTTACCTATGCGCTCGAAGGCAGCGTATTCATGGGTGGCGCTGTAATCCAATGGCTTCGCGATGGACTTGATTTTTTTAAAGATGCTGCCGATAGCGAATCTTTAGCAGGACAAGTTGAAGATAGCGGAGGAGTTGTTTTTGTACCGTCGCTTACCGGACTTGGCGCCCCGCATTGGGATCCTTATGCCCGTGGGTCGATTTTTGGAATTACCCGAGGCACCACAAAAGCCCACCTGACAAGGGCTGCACTCGAAAGCGTCTGTTTTCAGGTGAATGATGTGATTGAAACCATGAAGATGGATTCAGAAGAATTAATTCCTGAATTGCGTGTTGACGGAGGTGCTGCAGCCAATAATCTCATGGTTCAGTTTCAGGCCGACATTTCCGGGATCGATATGGTACGATCAACCAATATGGAAACCACCGCTCTTGGGGTTGCGTATTTGGCTGGCCTGGCTGTCGGACTATGGAAATTAGAGGAACTTCAGAAAAAGTGGAAAGTTGATCGGGTCTTTAAATCACAGGTAAAGAAAGAAGATACAGAAAAACTGAAGGCCCGCTGGTATAAAGCTGTTGAACGGACAAAAAATTGGATAGACTAACAAGTTCAAGGAAAAGGTCATTAGGAAATGGAAAAGAGGTCTTTGAAGCCGTGTAATCAGACTAAAAAAGATGATCCGCTTGCAAAATTAGCTCCGGAAGAGCGAAATATTTGTAGTGAATCAAATAGGTGGAGCAAACCGTTTGGGCCATAAAGTTTTTCAATGCAAAACCCGCTTTTAGAGGGAACGTAATCCAATTCTACGAAACGATTTATTCTAAATAGTTACACCAGTAAAATGAAACGTTCAGAATCATTACGGGCAATCCGATATTCACCAGATAAAATCTGGGATATTGTAATTATCGGAGGCGGGGCAACCGGGCTGGGAGCCGGAGTTGATGCCGCATCAAGGGGTTATGATACATTGGTTCTTGAAAAGTACGATTTTTCTAAAGGAACATCCTCGCGAAGCACCAAGTTGGTTCACGGAGGGGTTCGTTACCTTGCTGCCGGAGACATAGGCCTCGTTCTGGAAGCGCTCAACGAAAGAGGACTGTTGTTACAAAACGCCCCGCATCTGGTAAAAAACCTAAAGTTTATTATTCCGAATTATGGATGGTGGGACGGGCCATTTTATACCGTAGGCCTGAAAGTATACGACATGATGGCCGGGAAACTGGGCTTGGGACCATCAATCCACATTACCAAAGAGGAAACCATGAAAGCCATTCCGAACCTGGTGGAAGAAGACTTGAAAGGCGGTGTAATTTATCACGACGGTCAGTTCGACGATTCGAGACTAGCCATTAGCCTGGCACAAACCATTACCGACAATGGCGGATATGTGCTGAATAACTGCGGTGTTACCCGTTTAATTAAGAATGAAGAAGGTATTATTTCAGGAGTCGAATGCTTTGATTCTGAAAATAACGAATCATATACCATAAAAGCAAAAGTTGTTGTCAACGCCACCGGAATTTTTGTCGATTCGATCAACCGGATGGATGAACCGGATCATACCAAAACAGTGGTGCCAAGCCAGGGAATTCATATTATTCTGGATCAATCCTTTTTACAGGCCGACGCGGCAATTATGATTCCAAAAACTTCGGATGGTCGTGTATTATTTGCAGTTCCATGGCACGGGAAAGTGGTGGTTGGCACCACCGATACGCCAATTGAGAATCCGGAAATTGAACCCCGGCCATTGGAGGAAGAAATCAAATTTATTTTGAATACGGCTAGTAAATACCTGACCAAAAAGCCTAAACGGAAAGACGTTTTGAGCATTTTCGCCGGGTTAAGGCCATTGGCTGCCCCTGCCGAAAAGAACCAGGAAACCAAAGAAATTTCACGAAGCCATAAATTAATCATTTCAAAATCAGGCTTGATTACCATGATTGGCGGAAAGTGGACCACCTATCGCAAGATGGGCGAAGATATTGTTGAAAAGGCAATCCTTCTGGGCGGACTCGACAGCAAGGAGTGCGTGACTAAAAATATGCCCATTCATGGTTATATGAAAAATCGAAATGGCATCGGTCATTTGCATGTTTATGGATCAGACATTCCGAAGATAAAAGCTCTGATCGGACAAGATCCGGAGCTAGGAAAAAAGCTCCACGAAAACTTGCCATACCTTAAGGCTGAAGTTGTCTGGGCCGTTCGTGAAGAGATGGCGCTCACCGTTGAAGATGTTCTTGCGCGAAGAACCAGAGCACTTTTGCTCGACGCCAGAGCAAGCATTGCTATTGCACCCGAAGTAGCAGCCATAATGGCTAAAGAACTTGGATTAAGGCGAAGGTGGCAGAGAGAACAAGTTAAATTATATACAGAATACGCAAATGGTTATATCTTAAATTGAAATTTACATGAATCCAATTATTGCTGAATATCTGGGCACATTTATTCTGATCCTGATGGGTACCGGAGTTTGTGCCAATAGCTCGCTGAACGATACTTTCGCTAAAGGTGCCGACTGGGTGCTGATTTACTTTGGGTGGGGTCTTGGAGTCTTTATTGGCGTTATTGTGGCCGGACCATCAAGTGGCGCACACTTAAACCCGGCTGTTACCATTGGATTAGCAATCGCCGGAAAATTTGCCTGGAGTAATGCCCCTTTATATATTCTTGCACAATTACTCGGAGCAATGTCTGGCGCTTTTCTGACATGGCTGCTTTACGCCGACCATTATAACCGAACAGAAAATCCGGGAACAATAAAAGGAACATTTTGCACCTCACCGGCAATAAAAAATACTCCACGGAATTTATTAAGTGAGGTCATCGGCACGTTCGTTCTGATTTTTGTTGTCCTGTTCATAGCCGGTCCTGAATTTAACGTTTTGGGAATAGATGCGGTTAAAGTTGGACTGGGATCGGTTGGAGCGCTGCCTGTAGCCTTACTGGTTGTGGCCATTGGCATGAGCCTTGGCGGATTAACCGGTTATGCAATCAATCCTGCGCGTGATCTGGGACCACGTATTATTCATTCACTTGTCCCAATAAAAACTAAAGGAACCAGTGATTGGGGATATGCCTGGATACCAATTATCGGTCCAATCCTTGGAGCTGCATTTGCCGCCCTGGTTTATCTTGCAGTCATATAAACCCAATGCGTTCTATGCCACCTCCGTTAAACTTCGTCTGGATTTCCAAAATTTCAGACATCTGACTGTGCAATTAATTTGGAATTTTCTTTCCATTTAGTAGCTTTGCAGACCAGACCAGACCAGTATAATTAAAACTAATAAAAATGAGAATCAATCTGTATTTGATTTTGTTGCTTGCATGCCCATTTCTGGGAATTTCACAAAACAAATTTCAATTTCAAAACACCAATCTTTCAACTCAGGAAAGGGTTGAAAGCCTGCTTTCCGAAATGACCGTTCAGGAAAAAATGGGTCAGATGCTTTATACATCACCGGCCATTGAGCGGCTTGGGATTCCGGAGTACAACTGGTGGAACGAGTGTTTACATGGCGTTGCACGTGCCGGATATGCTACGGTTTTTCCTCAGTCGATTACGATTGCAGCATCTTGGGATAAAGATTTGCTGCACGAAGTTGCTTCGGTAATTTCTGATGAAGCCCGAGCCAAACACCATGAATTTGCCCGTCGGGGATTACGAAATATTTATCAGGGGTTGACTTTCTGGTCGCCCAATATCAATATTTTCCGCGATCCGCGTTGGGGACGTGGCCACGAAACATATGGCGAAGACCCCTACCTTACCGGTCAAATGGGGATGCAATTCGTTAAAGGATTACAGGGCGACGACCCTAATTATTTAAAAGTAGTTGCTACCGCAAAACATTTTGCCGTTCATTCAGGCCCTGAACCCTCGCGCCACGTTTTTGACGCTAAAATCAGCGAACGCGACCTGCGCGAAACTTATTTGCCGGCATTCCGCACCCTGGTTGTTGATGGTGGAGTTTATTCGATCATGGGAGCTTACAACCGCTTTCGTGGCGAAGCTTGCTGCGCCAGTCCGTTTTTATCTGGAATTCTGCGCAATGAGTGGGGTTTTAAAGGATATATTGTGAGCGACTGCTGGGCTATTGCCGACATTTGGCAATACCACAAAATCGCAAAAGACGAAGCTGAAGCTGCTGCCATGGCTGTAAAAACAGGCACCGACCTGGAGTGTGGAAACACATACAAAGCTTTACCTGAAGCTCTTAAACGCGGATTAATTACTGAAAAAGATCTGGATATTTGTGTTGGCCGTTTGCTGACCGCCCGGATGAAACTAGGCATGTTCGACCCTGACGAAAAAGTGGCTTATGCACAGATTCCGTTTTCTGTAAATGACAATCCGGCCCATGACCAATTGGCTCGTATTGCCGCACAAAAAAGTATTGTATTGCTTAAAAACGCTAACCACACTTTACCACTGAAGAAAAACCTCGCCAAGATCGCAGTTATCGGACCAAATGCCGATGAAATTGAATCATTATGGGGCAACTATAATGGTATTCCTTCTCATCCGGTAACCGTACTTCAGGGAATAAAAAACAAAATAGCTCCGCAAGCTGAAGTGCTTTATGCACAAGGCAGTGAGCTGGCCGATGGCATATCAAAACTGACTCCGATCCCTTCCATTTATCTGGAAACGGAAGATGGCAAACAGGGCGCTTGGGGTGAATATTTTGCCAATAACAAATTGGAAGGCAAACCTTTGTTTACCCGCGTTGATGACAATGTTGATTTTTACTGGGAAGCAGGCTCTCCTGATCCACGCATGCCAGTCGATAATTTCAGCATCCGCTGGACAACCTACCTGAAAGTTCCGCAAACAGGTGATTATGAAATCGGTATCTGGAGCATGCCTAATTTTAAAATTTATTGCGACGATAAAGAAATTTTAGGCGGCGACAATGAGCATCATGCTTTTCACAGTCAAAAGAAGGTCACTCTTGAAACCGGCAAACGCTACAAACTGGTATTCGATTACAAAAATTACCATGGCGACGGCACCGCCTCCTTGCTTTGGACAACGCCACAGCCAAACATGTTGGCTCAGGCTATTGAAACAGCAAAACAAGCTGATGTTGTTGTTCTGGTTTTGGGCTTGAATCAACGTCTTGAAGGCGAAGAAATGCCGATTCAGGTTGATGGGTTCAAAGGTGGCGACCGTACTCACCTGAACCTGCCAAAAACTCAGGAACAGCTGATGGAAGCCATTAAAGCAACCGGGAAACCTGTTGTTTTGGTATTGCTGAACGGAAGCGCTCTTTCGGTAAATTATGCTGCTGAAAATATGGATGCCATCCTGAGTGCCGGTTATCCCGGACAAGAAGGTGGAAATGCAGTGGCTGATGTTCTCTTTGGCGATTACAACCCGGCCGGACGTTTGCCAGTGACTTATTACAAATCGGTTGATCAGTTGCCAGCTTTTGAAAACTACGATATGGAAGGCCGCACTTACCGCTACTTCCGTCAAATGCCGCTATATCCGTTCGGATTTGGGTTGAGTTATACCAACTTCACCTATACCGACCTGAACCTTCCGAAAGAAGTTAAAATGGGCGAAAACATCACCGTTTCGGTTAAGGTAACCAATTCAGGAGAACGTGATGGCGACGAGGTGGTTCAGCTGTACCTGACCGATGAGAAAGCGTCAACTCCACGTCCGATCCGCTCGTTGGAAGGATTTAAACGTATTTCACTGAAGAAGGGCGAATCGCAGATTGCATCGTTTACACTTGAGCCTCGCCAGCTTTCAATGATCAACGATAAAGATAAACAAGTGGTGGAACCCGGATTTTTCACTATTGCTATTGGCGGAGAGCAACCGGGATTTACCGGAGCAGCTAAAGCAGAAACAACCGGAACACTCTCTGGAAGGATGAAATTAATCGGGAAAGTTCTCGAAATAAAATAGTTGGTTTAGGAATTGTTTGTGTAAATCCTCTTCGAAACTTGTTTTCGGAGGGGATTTTTTGTTGAAGAATGTGGATCTGGAAGAATGATCTTTCAGGATAATTGGGCGGTTTGATCAAATGGTAAAGTCAAAATAAACTGACTTCCCTTCCCCACCTCACTAGTCACTCGAATTTGACCTCCATGTTTTTCAACAAATTCCTTACAAATAATGAGTCCCAGCCCCGTTCCCTTCTCATTAGCGGTGCCAGTTGTAGTCAAATTTGATTCAATCTTAAAAAGCATTTTCTGGGTATTCTGATCCATCCCAATTCCGGTATCGGTTATCGAAATTTCAGTATCATGGGCATTCATTCGCGCCGAAACAAGAATTGTCCCTCCGGGCTTTGTGAACTTGATGGAATTGGTTACCAGATTTCGTAGGATAGTGGTTAACAAATTAACATCAGCAAATACCGTTACATTATTTAGTTCAGGAGGAAGGATTACGATGTTTTTGAGTAAGGCCGGTGAATTCAGGCTCTCCAAAACATTTTTTACTATCCGATCAAGATCAAGTAATGTTGGGTTAAAAACCACCTGACCAGATTGGGATCTTGCCCAATCGAGTAACGTTTCAAGCAAGGTTAAAGTCTCTTTTGTTTGATGCCGAAGCAACTGAACCAGCTCTTCTGAAGTTGCAGTATCCTTACTTTCCGAACAACCGGTCAGCAATTCGGTTATTGAAAGAATATTTCCTACCGGATTCTTTAAATCATGAGCAATGACTGAAAAAAGTTTGTCTTTGGTCTTATTAATTTCAGAAAGCTTTTTGTTATTTTCTACTAGAACTTCTTCCTGCAAAAAAGATTGATGAATTAACGTCCCAAGAACCTTAAACTCATCGGTGTATTGGTTTAACGATGCGATGTGTTCAGCATTATGTGTATTTAAAGCAGAGCTAATTTTTGAAAGAGGGACCAAAATAATACGTCGAAAGTAAAAAAGAAAAACAATCACTGCCAGCAAAGCAATCATACTCAGCAGAATTGATAAATTCAGAAATGGTGATAAATCTTGTTTTAATGGATCGAGGCGACTAAAAACCAGGGTAGCTAAAGGTTTGCCCGAGCTATCGTTTAGGTCCTTGAGAAAATAGATTTTTGAAGGATCTTTTTTTAGTTTGGTACGTTCCGAACTATTCAGTATTACAACCTGATAACCAGTCGCTTCTGCATGTTCTGCAAGATAATTATTATTCCATTTTCGTCCAGTAAACAAATAGCCCTGTGGCTTAGTCTTACGGGCATCGGAATCCGAAGCAGGAACAACGATTGCCCCAAACATCTCAATCAAATCGTTACCACAATACTGAAAATAATGGGAAAATGGGTTATTGGAAAAATCTGAATTGATCAATGCCTCATCAGGATATGTTAACCCCTGAAGGCAAATTGAATCGCCAAATTGATAAACCAGTTTTTTTTCTTTGCTGTATGCAAGTACAAACGAAAGCTTAAATGAATTGACAAAGAAATCGACATTGCTTTTAGCCCATTCCGGGTCGGGATTTGCAATAAAACTAATCATGTCGTCCCAACCTGAATTGTCGTTAATAAGCTGCTGGTATTTGATTCTATTGAGCTGCAAAACCTTATCGATGACCAATTCCTGATTTTTTCGGGTTTCAATATTATAAAGCTGCTTCTCCTGAATCCTGATATATTGGTACGATAGAAAGGATAAAATAATGACTCCAAAAATAACGGAAAGTAAGATCAAAATTTTAAGCTGTAGCTTCATCAGGTTCTAAAATTTGAACGGCTAAAATAATGATTTGAAATGAAAATGCTAATAATTTATATTGCTTACCCTGTTTAAAATGAGGGTAAATAAATATTGAAGCGAGATTATTGAAAACGCATCCTAAAACAATTACTTTTTAACCCAAATTTCAAACCGTCTCAACCAAACAAAAACAATCGCAAGCAGTACTCGCGGCCAGATTAAAATACCCAACGGATAGCCTATCGCCACAAACAACAGTGGATCTTCCAGTTGCGAATGAGAAATAGCAATGTTGTGATTCAATAAATCGGCATCTTCACGGCTCAATTTCCCATCTTCTGTTTCGCTAATCATGATGGCACCGCCGTATCCCAACCCAAGGGTATTGGCAACAACCCACAAAAACCCGGTGCTTGAAGGTAATCCCATCACCTTCAATAAAGGAGTAAATGGCATCAAAATCCATTTGATCAGGCCAAATTCGTTCAGTATTTTCTGAATAATCAGTAATAAATTAACCAGGATAACAATTTTGAGCGTTGTTTGCAGCATATTTAGAAGCCAATGCTGAAGGGCCGGAGTAAATTCTCCAACCGAACGGACCATATTTTCAGATACAGCGATCGGTTCTGCCGGAAGGATGATGTTCAGCATAAAGGCGGCCATAAAACTTGCCGATAACCGGGTAGCTACCATACGCCACGGCGTTGAGCCTGTCTTTTTCTGAATAGCCGTTTCCACAATTAGAGCATGAGAAATAAGGCACATCACCGCCAGAATTATTCCTTCGCGGTGACCGATTCCAAGCGTGGTCATTACGGCAATTACCGAATAGATGTTAGTAAAGAAACTGGTGATCAACACAATGGATGCCTGCCCCGACAACCCAATCAGTTTAAACAGCGGAGCAACCCAACCGGCAATTACATTCAGAACTCCGAAGAAGTCGAGCAGGAAAACGGCAAACGAAACCGGAATGGTTAGCTTCAGTAGCCAAAGGGCAGTTTTCGTTCCCTGCGGAAGGGCTGTTTTAATACAACGAACTAATCTTTCCCTGATATTTTGAAATTTTTGATTCATCATTTTGAAAACAGATTATATTAATCTCTATTCGTTTGCGCTGCTAGGCATTTACGATCGTAAAATTTATTTATCACTGTTTCCTTTTGTCCCATCGGGGGACAAGCCTTTTTTGCCTGCCATTTTCTACCGACCGTTGGGTTCTATCGGAACCATTTATGAATTTTAAACTGTATCTCAGTTTTTTCAGCTTTTTCTCTTATTGACAGCAGCGAGAATAATCCCCAAGATTATTGTCGGTAACCAAAAAAGAAATGAGTACCATCCAATCTTACTTACAATAGGGTTTATTGCTCCCCGATAGGCAAACACTGAAGCTCCTAAAAGGAACATTATTATTCCTAAAAAAATCAATGTAATGCCGATTTTGTTGTGAGTTGCCATGAGTATTATAATTTGAATTGTTCAATATAGAATATTAACAATCCAAAAGAAATTAAAAAGCCCCGCATTTGCGAGGCCTTTGAGTTTTATTTGAACTTTTTCAGGAGATCCTTAACGGCATCTTTATGAACCGTAAATCCCATCATCTTTAATTTGATGTAATCTTCGTGGAAAAAGTAATATCCGAAATTAGGATTGGTCTGATCAACGTTCCGTGACCCTGAACTTGAATCTTTAATCAGGAACCAGTCTTTACCCAAACCTTTGTAATTTTCAAGATAACCAATCAGTTGCATACCATGGTCGTCGGTAGTCGTTTCGTTCGAAAAGCGGAACTGACGGGCATCGTCATTGATGTATGCCGATGGAATATCGTAATCGGGCACCATCGCGCAATTGGTCTCGCGGCTGAATCCGGATTCAGAAACATCGCCACCAATGCTCAAAGTGTATCCTCTTTTTGCTGCTTTTTCAAGGCTGCCATAAAATCGTCGAGCGGAACATTATAATAATCTTTGTTGTGCCACCAGTTGTCGGGCACTTTATATTCCACCTGCTGCCAGTACGGTTCTTGCTTATACGAAAGAATCTCGACAAAATCATCCGGATTAAGCTTTAGATAATCCTTCAGGTAAGTTTGGGGTGTATAAGTTTTCCCCTCAACCACAAATTCGGTTGGCGGAACTCCAATATAATGGTTCATGATCGATTTGATGGTTTCCAGCGCATATTCCTCATTCCAGGCATTTGATGTTTTCAACGAATTCAGAAAAGCGGTCATTTCTTCCACCATTTTGGCATGGCTGTGAAACTTCCGTCCATCAATTAATCCGGTATAAGCATCTTCGGGAACTGCTCCATATGTTTTCATGATTCGCGACAAAGCATTCCCTTCGGAACCTTCTGAAAACACTGAATTTCCACGCTTTTGAACGAAACGCCTGGCTTTCTCGATGTATTCGCAATAGGCCGAGTAGATTTCAGAAATTTCTACTTTTTTCCCAGTTTGGCGAAGAACTTCCGATTCGTAAAACGAAGTAGTTGAAAAACTCCAGCAAGTTCCGGCATTTCCCTGAGATTCGGTCATGTTGCTCCACGCTGTTTTATAGAGCGATGGATTATTGGGTAAATCCATGCCCGACTGATCCATTACAAATCGCACAAAAGGTTCTTTTTCCGAAAGTTTTTCCTCAACCGCAGTCACATCCTTCAGGATCGATTCGTAGTAAAAACCTTTGCCTTTTTCATCGGTTACCACCTTGCCTTTGCTTACATTTTGAGCCTGACTGCCAATAGCCATTGAAAATGCTAAGCCTGATATCAAAATTATTCTCTTCATGTTTTCAATTTTATTTTAGGGGTCGAAATATAGATTAAACAATTGTTTCACATCCTGAAGAAAATCAGGTTTGTCAGGCAGATTGGTATTCGGAATGAATATAGAATTACGAAAAAAATGGGTTCTCCTGTCCGTTGCCTAAAGGCGAACGGCAAAGGATAAAGCGCAACTAATTGTTAGTGCGATATCCTTTGCCGTCACATTCATGTGACGGGTATGAAGAATCCAATTGTGCAGGGGCTTCAGCCCCATTGCCACCTCAGCTAATCGAGCTCCAGTTAAACTCTGTGTTTTTCATTTTCAGGAGGTGATAAACCAAGATCTGGTTTTCCTGCTTTTGAAGCTTGGGATCTTCATCGAGTAGGTCAGAAGCCTGGTTGCGGGCATGTTGCAAAATTTCACCATCGCGACCCAGATTGGCAATTTTAAGGGTAAAACCGATACCGCTTTGCTGAGTTCCTTCGAGATCGCCGGGGCCACGTAACTGCATGTCGACTTCGGCAATTTCGAAACCGTCGTTGGTGCGTACCATGGTTTCAAGACGTTTGCGGCTTTCGTTGCTGATTTTGTACGACGACATCAGCAAACAGTACGATTGCTCGGCACCGCGCCCTACCCTGCCCCGCAACTGGTGCAATTGCGAAAGACCAAACCGCTCCGAACTTTCGATAATCATCACCGAAGCATTGGGCACATCAACACCTACTTCAATTACGGTTGTTGCCACCATAATCTGTGTTTTGCCTTCCTTGAAAAGTTGCATTTCTGCATCTTTTTCGGCAGGTTTCATTTTGCCATGAACCATGCTGATGGAATATCGCGGAAATACCTGTTTCAGCAAATCGTAACCATTTTCTACATTCTTCAAATCGAGCTTTTCCGATTCCTTGATGAGCGGATAAACCACGTAAATCTGTCGACCAACCGTCACTTGTTCGCGGATAAAATCGTAAACCTGCTTCCGGCGATTTTCGTAATAATGCAAGGTTTGTATGGGTTTTCGGCCAGGAGGAAGCTCGTCGATCACCGAAACATCCAGATCTCCATAGACCGTCATGGCAAGGGTTCGCGGAATCGGAGTGGCAGTCATTACCAACACGTGCGGTGGTGTAAATTCGTTCTTTTTCCAGAGTTTGGCACGCTGAGCAACGCCAAAACGGTGCTGCTCGTCAACAATAACTAATCCGAGTTTCTGGAAATTCACCTTGTCTTCAATCAAGGCATGAGTGCCGATCAAAAGCTGCAAACTTCCATCTTCCAACTGTTCGTGAATCACAGTTCGCTTGGCTTTCTTTGTTGAACCGGTTAACAATGCGATGTTGATTCCGAGCCCATCGGTCATCTTTTTGATCGAATTGTAATGCTGATTCGCCAAAATCTCGGTTGGCGCCATCAAACTCACCTGAAAGCCATTATCAAAGGCGATCAGGGCCGTCATCAGCGCCACTAGTGTTTTTCCGCTACCCACATCTCCCTGAAGCAAACGGTTCATCTGCTTGCCCGAACCCATGTCTTTGCGGATTTCCTTGACGACTTTCTTTTGTGCATTGGTGAGCTCGAAAGGAAGGTGATTGCTGAAAAATGTATTGAGGTTGTAGCCGACTTTCGAAAAGATGAATCCCTTGAAAGAGCCTTCCCGATTGTGTTTCAGGCTTAAAATGCGTAACTGAATATAGAATAGCTCTTCAAACTTCAGGCGAAAAAGCGCATTTTTCAGGAGGTGTGGATTTTCAGGAAAATGAACCTGCCGCAACGCAACCGGTAAAGGCATTAACCTCAGTTTCGAAATCAACGAAGGAGGAAGTGTTTCAAAGATTTTGCCTTCGATTTGTGCCGAAAGGTTGAACTGAAATTTATTCAGCGCTTTGCTCGTCATAAATTTCTGCTTCATTTTTTCAGACGTATTGTAATAAGCCTGAAAAACTCCTACCGAGACTTGCTTGTTTTCTGCCGGTTCTAACTCCGGATGAACGATATTAACTTTTCCATTGAAAATCGTAGGTTTGCCGAAAACGATATACTCAACACCAGCTTTCACATTTTCCTTTACCCATTTCACACCCTGAAACCACAAAAGTTCCATCACACCCGATTCGTCGCGGAAATGAGCAATCAGCCTTTGGCGGACACCTTCGCCGGTTGTTTCGAACCGGACAATACTGCCCTTTAACTGAATGTATGGCATGTTGCTGGTGATCTCCGAAATACGGTAAAACTTTGTCCGGTCGATGTATTTGTAGGGAAAATAGTACAGAAGATCGTTGAAGGTGAAAATCTTCAATTCCTTTTTGAGCATTTCGGCCCGCTGAGGTCCGACGCCGGGTAGAAATTTGATATCCTGATCCAGAAATTCTGACATAGGGCAAAGATAAAAATTATCTCCTTTTTGCTGCCTGAACCATTAAGTTGGTAATGAAAAGATACTCCACCAGACAACAATTCGATGTTTTTGTGGTTTTATTTTTTTATTCGTGTATTTTGTCTGAAATTAGGTTTGATTTTTGTAATAAACAAAGGCTGAAACAAACTAATCAATCCAAACAAATCAATTGAAAAGATGGAAAGTGTTATCAAGCTCGAAAAAATCGTAAAAAACTACAAGGTAGGGACTCAGATTGTGAGGGCATTACGCTCTGTTTCGCTTAACATCAATAAAGGAGAATATGTCGCTATTATGGGCGCTTCAGGCTCCGGAAAATCAACATTAATGAATGTAATTGGTTGCCTGGACACTCCAACCAGTGGTTTTTACGAACTGAATAAGCAGGATGTGAGCCATTTGTCAGATGACGAACTGGCCGAAATCCGAAACAAAGAGATTGGCTTTGTTTTTCAGACATTTAACTTGCTGCCACGAAATACAGCACTCGAAAACGTGATGCTGCCTCTGGTTTATGCCGGAATCAGGAAACAACAGCGCATCGAAAAAGCTGAAAAGATTCTGACTGAAGTTGGACTGGCCGATCGTATTGAACACAAGCCTAATGAACTTTCGGGTGGTCAACGTCAACGCGTTGCTGTTGCCCGTGCATTGGTTAATAACCCATGTATTTTGCTGGCCGATGAGCCAACCGGAAACCTCGATTCAAAAATTTCGGAAGAAATTATGCAACTTTTTGCCGAGATTCATCGCAAGGGAAATACGCTGGTTGTGGTTACTCACGAGGAAAGCATTGCCAAACATGCACACCGCATCATCAGGCTAAAAGATGGTGAAATCGAATCAGATCTGGTTAACCCCGATCCGGTTTATTAAAAACATATTATTTAGAGATACGACACATCGGATCTCTGCCAACATTAAAATCGGAATGAAAATATACACACGCACAGGCGACGATGGGACAACCGGATTGATTGGAGGATCGCGCGTAAAAAAACACGACATCAGGTTGGAATCGTATGGTACAATTGACGAACTGAATTCCTGCATTGGGTTGATCCGTTCGTTGCAAACCGATACGCACACCGACCATGTACTTGAAATAATACAAAATAAGTTATTCGTAATTGGAGCGAATCTGGCCACTGACGAGTCAATTGACCTGATCAAAAAACAACTTCCGTGCAAAAAAACAGATATTGAGCTCCTCGAAAACGAGATGGACGAAATGAATATTAAACTGCCAGAACTCCGGAACTTCATTTTGCCGGGTGGTTGTCAGGCTTCGTCGTTTTGCCATGTGGCACGCACGGTATGTCGCAGAGCAGAACGCCGCATTATTGAATTAGCAGAAAATAAAGAAGTAGACCCACTTCTGATTAAATTTGTTAACCGCCTGTCTGACTACCTTTTCGTGCTTTCAAGAAAGATAAATTTAGAACAGAATGCACCGGAAATACTGTGGTCTCCGGAGATTGGCGATTAATAAATATTAATGTTTGTACAATCCTTTTTTTTGTTATATTCGCAAAAGTTTAAAAAAACCGAGTTAAAAACTTCCTAAATTTAAGAATATGTACTGGACACTCGAATTGGCCTCTAAACTAGAGGATGCCCCTTGGCCAGCAAGTAAGGATGAGTTGATTGATTTTGCCATCCGCAGTGGTGCTCCTCTTGAAGTGATTGAAAACCTTCAGGAAATTGAAGATGAAGGGGAGATTTATGAAAGCATCGAAGATATCTGGCCGGATTACCCCAGCAAAGATGATTTCTTTTTTAACGAAGACGAATATTAATTCTCGTTATCATACAAAACGCAAGGTCGAAAGCCTTGCGTTTCTGTTTTCTGGTAAAACTAGATTCCTCTTTTATATTGAGTATTGGTCGTGGGATGAATCATTCGAAGGAGTTCATTCTTTGACCCGGGATTACCCGTTAGCAGATTTTCAAAATGCCTGATTATTTCTGATTTATCAATGTCTGTTTGGGTAGCGGTTTTTACATTCCGCAAATCGATCATGAATCCGGAAAAGAGACCGGGCAAATCAGTAACAATATCCACATTCAGGAAATTCGCTTCATTAAAGATACGGTGATAATTTCCTTCCGATTTCTCCAGATAAACTGTATCATTTTTCAGGTTGGTGATCGTCGCGGACTTCTCGCACTGCGAAATACAAGCATCATCAATTTGATCCTTGCCACATCCAACAACCTGATGAAACAGGCATTGGCGGCTAGTCATCAAAACTACGGGATGATAGATGCTGTAGTATAAATTAAAACCCTCAGGTTTATTCAGTTGCCACATCTGATCCAGACTGATTTCATTTGAGATAAAGGCGCCGGAACAGTTGAACTTTTCTTTTAAACACAACAGGCTGAATGAATTAGTCACATTCAGGTATGGCCCTGCTATCCAATTGATTCCTCTTTGAAAAGCTTCAAACGCTATTCCGGTATTGTTGGTGACAATCAACCGAGGTTGCAACTGCTGAAGAAACTCTACAGCAGCGCTGTAATCATCACCAATTAAAACGGAAGGGAACCATGGAATCAGGTTTTCGTTTTTCCTGAAAAGACTGACATACTCGGCACATTCATTTTTAAAACTATCCGGAAGCTGAAAATAGATATCGACAGTGGATTCCTTACAGAGATATAAATCCTTTGGAGAAGAAATCAGTACCGAAAGTGAAGGTTTAATTTCCTCCCTGTTTTGCTTCCTGAAGGCAGGGACATGAATCGGATCAACAGTTTCTCTTGAATCGTTCAGGATGAACAGCAGCCGTTTTTTAATTGCAGTGAGTTCTTTAAAAGGCAGATAAACATTGGGCTGAAGATCGTCCAGACTTAGCTTTTCAATGTAATATTCGGTATCATTGATTGCTTTCAACCGTTTAAATACCATCGCGTAATCTAAGACCTCGGTGCCCTTATCTGCCAAAGTAATTTCAGATTGCACAACAAATGAAGTTTCTGGAGTTTTCACCGTTACGTTCAGCGGCAAACCATTTTCTCCTGAAAGGTTAATTACCAAGGGAATTTTTGCAATACTGAGTTGTTCGATTTTACGTTCTACCGAAGTTTTCATTCCCTCCTTTTCTTCATACAATCCAATCTGATCTTCCTCCAGTTTATTGACCGAAGTGTATTCATTCACTTCAGAAAGGTGCTTAATAGAATGATCGCGTGGATTATCGATAAACATTGCCTTATTGATATTTCCCATCAGAAAACCATTCGAAAAATCGCGGTTAAAAACCTTGTAAAGTTCTCTGTTATCGCTTAGCAATTCGTTATGCAATGATAAACTGCTGAGCTGTTTTCGCCAACTGCTGACAACTGTATAAACGTAATCGTACTTCTTAATTCTGCCTTCAATCTTGAGCGAATCAACCCCGGCATCATCAAGTTCACGCACATCAAACCATGCCGAATTGTCCTTCAGGTTAAGCGGATAATCTTTACCAGCCGGAGTAGTTACGTACCGATCGCGACAAGGCTGACTGCACCGACCACGATTTCCGGAATTTCCACTTTTCACCGAACTGAGATAACAAATGCCCGAAAATGAAATACAGTAAGAACCGTGCACAAATACTTCGGTTAAAATATGGTTTTGATGGGCATCCGTGGTTAATGCTTTTATCTCCTGGATATTTAACTCTCTGGACAGGTTGACCCTAGTGGCATTCAGTCGACTTAAAAATTGGATCTGACCTTCGTTGTGGGTCGTTAGTTGAGTGGATCCGTGTATTTTTATTTTTTTAAAATAGCGGGATAACAGATAAAAAAGTCCCAAATCCTGAACAATGACACCATCGATGCTGGTATTTACCAACTTGTTCAGCAAGCTTATTAAAGCAGAGATTTCACTGTCAACAAAAATGATATTCAGGGTAATAAAAACCTGACAGTTATTCTGATGTGCCAATCTTAAAATTCCCTGTAAATCGTTGAAGTTGATATTGGCAGCGCGGTTTCGGGCATTGAATTTATCGAGCCCGCAATAGACAGCATCAGCTCCTGCCAGAATCGCAGCTTTTATCGAATCAACATCACCACCCGGCGCCAGTAACTCCATTTTTCGTTTCACACGGGCAAAGATAAGCGATTTGGAGATTCTGGTAAGGTATTAAAGGAAAGAAGACTTATTTTGAAACAAAGAATGATTTCTAAAATGTAAATAACATTCCGTTGCTCCACGCCAGTTGCAGAATTTAAATCATAGTATTTCTTCTACCGAAAACGAATTATTATATTAAATTATATAATTTCTTATTGTTGTAACCTTTTGTATGGATTCTTTTCTATTATTGCGCATTTAATTTTATCACGCAAATAATTTCTAAAATCGCTTTCGGTTTCAATTACTTTGACAAATTCTTCTAAATCGAACATAACTAATAGGGCATTCTTTACTAACGCTTCTTTTGCTGCAATAATTCCTGAAGGAGAATATCCTGAAGCTGATATGAAAATCCCATGTGCATTTGCCCTATGATAAATTCGACCTAAATGAGAATAAATATCCTCACTTCCAATAGAATCCTTTTTCCATTTCATTTCTACAAAATAGATTTGGTTATCAATCTCAATTATTCCATCAATTTGCTCAATTATTCCATCACCAGCTTCTCCTACTCTTTTGAAATCTTCTTTGACCAAAATTTGATAAGTTTTGAAATAATTGTTGAGTACGGTTTCTAGTAGTTTTCCTCTTCTTTGTAAATTGATTTCTTGAAAAAGAGAAAATAATTCTTTTTTTATTTTCTCTAAATTTTCTCTTTGTTTTTGAATTTCTGCGATTTTAGCTTGATATTCCCTTTTTCTTAAATTCTGTTCATTGTCTCTTTCTTGGCGCATTCTCGTGAAAGAATCTTTTACATTAATAACTTTCTGAATTTCTGAGACCAAACCTTTCGCTTTAAATTGATCATTTTCCCAACATGTAGAAAATGCTTCAAATTCGGTTATTCGCCTTAATAATTCTCTGCGCTCACGTAGATGTTTATCCGTATTTTGATTCATACGTTCTAAAATTGTCCTGCAAATGTCATATTTAGAAATTGAATCTGGTGCGGTCATTAGCTTAACCGAAATATCTTGATAAAGTTCTGGACTAACTCCAGCTCCATTAAAAAAAGTTAATACAGCTTTTTTCGAGCGATTTAATAGTGGAATAGTTTGAACAATTAAGTCAAATAAATCGGGAGGATAATGATAAATGTCGCTCATATGTTCGAGGTTTCTTTACATTGAGCCAACTTGTTTACGTATCTGACAAAATCACACATATAAATCATATTGTTTGGCTTATTTTCAAATTTATGTGCTAAAGTTAAAAACCTTTCCCTATGTAAAACATTGAAATATAAAATTCTTTTCTAATGAGTTATAAACAAGAACCCAGAAGTTATTGAGTTAGGGATTCCAACTTGAAGTCACAAATTGTGATTTCAAATTTCCCAACTCCAAATTAGCGTTATCTATTTCCGCATCAACTGTAAGGTCACAAATTGCGTCCTTAGAAAATCATTTCCTGCTCCTTTTTATACAAATACAAAATACGGGAGAGTATTACAGATTAACCTTTTCTTTTCCCAATAACTACAGCCAGCTCGCAAAGAAAAAGCGGCTGAACTCCGGATTATATCCTTGATTCAACCGCTTGTATTTTAACTGTGACTGACCACTGTCAACTTCTTATTTAGGTCCGATCAGTTCGATGAAAGTACCGTCGGGATCTCGAACCAGCACAAAATCGCGGGCTTCGTCGAGCTTGGTAGGCGTAATTCCAAGTGTTTTCACGTTGTACTTTTTAATGCGTTCCAGAATAGGTTTCATCGATTTCACATAGATGGTTATGTATTGCATGCCAGTATCGTCGGGCACAAAATTTTGTTTCGGATGAGCGGCTTTCTTGCCAAACGACATTAGTTTCCATTCGGCTGCCTGCTCGCTATTTTCCAATTTCAGTATGGTAACATCAAAGCGGTCGCCGTTACTTAAACCCAATTCTTTAGCCCGTGAAGATTCAACACTAAACTCACTGGTTTTTACCATGCCAATTACATTCTGGTAAAAGTCGAGCGATTTAGTGATGTCTTCAACTACCAAACCTACCGAAATGCCCGATTTGGCAAAATCTCCGGGAGGCTGAGCCGAAAACGCAGGTGATACGATAGCCAAGATTGCTAATAAAATAAGGGTTTTCAATCTATTTTTCATGATTATTGGTTTTTGATGGTTTCTGAGTTATTATCCTGTAATTTTTTTAGGAAGTCCTTTTACCAAAACAGGTTTTTCGTTTTGTTTCTTCGGCATAAACATGTCTTTGTAAGTCAATCCCAGTTTCTCCTTCATTTCGAATGAATAATCGAGCGTACCCAAATCGGCGCCGGTATTGTTGGTTCCAAAAGTAAATTTCACACCTGCTGCTTTAGCTTTCCGGAGAATTTTTTCAGACGGAAGTTTATACCTCGAATTGATTTCCAATGCAACTCCATTTTTGGCCAATACATTTACAAAACGGTCGATGCGGGCATCAGTCCAAAGCTCATCGTATTTGGCTGCAATAACGGCTGGAAGAAAAGTCGGATTTACATGAATATCAATAGGTTCCTGAGAAACAACACTTTCAATTTTGCTGACCAGTTCGTCCATAAACTGCTGCTCATCATCCACAAATGCTTCCTCCGGAATCCAAAGTCGCATACGGCGGCCCTTGTGGTCGGTCCAGGTCATTCCATCGGTAAAAATATAGTCGAATTTGGCAACGGCTTCAGGCGAAAACAGGGTCACCCACTCGCGGCCTTCGGCTTGCATTCCCCTAAATATTGGCTTGGTTTGAACAGTGTCCATATAAGCTTTCAACGATGCGTCATCAGTCACCGGAAATTTCAATCCACAATTTGGTGCAATACCATAATTAATACCCAATTTCAACGAGTTTTCACAGGCCTGCGCAATGGTCAGCCCACCCTTTAGGTGAACATGAAAATCGATAACCGGAAAATTCTCAAGCATCATTTTGGTGATCTTATTGTCCCATTCTTTTGAAACAAGCATGGCAAATTTTTCGGCTTTTGGCAATGGTTTTACCTGAATGCTTTTGAAATACACCTTACTATCCTTGTCGTGACATTGCAGAGCGATACGTCCGGCGCTAAATACCTTCAGCTTATCGTTATGGGGACGATATGGGTCATCCGGTTGAATATAATCGACCACTTTTGTGCCATTAACAAACACTTCGCAGCGGTTTTCAACTACCTTGAACGACAGTTCGAACCACTCATTATCCTTTACTGTAGGATAATAAACATTCCGGATACCGTATAAACTTCCTGTTTTTTTCAACTCGTGGAAATCGCCCGGGCGTTCGTACGAGTTGTTAATCTGAACTTCGTAACCACGCAACAGTGGTCCGTAAGGCTGTTCCTGAGTGTGAAAAACAATTCCGGAGTTACTGCTGGGTTCGGTTTTCACCATCGCCTTTAACTCAAAGTTGCGAAATACCCCCTTATGAAATTCGCCTGTATAAAACAAATGACTGATTGGGCCCTCGGCAACAAGCACCCCATTTTCAATTTTAAAAGAACCTGGATTTTCATTGGCCGTCCAGCCAGCAAGATCCTTTCCATTAAATAGTTCGGTCCATTCCGGCTCCTTATTTTGGCATGAAACAAGCACCAGTAGGCTCAAAATGACAAAAAGGAAGAATTTAGATTTCTGCATGATGGTTTGGTTTAGTTTGTTGATTAATAACAAAGATAAAAATCTAAACCGGAAACTTGATTTCAATTTACAAACTATTAAACACAAGTGAACGATCCATGCGATTATCCTGATATTTGAATGAAAAGGCACCTGATACATTCATCTGTACTAATTTTAATCAACTGAATTTCTTTTGGTTATAAGCTAATTCTTTGAACACTGTATTCACCGGATGGAACTCACATGTATTTGATCAATTGTGTTTATATATTCAGTAAAAATGTTCGTTTCATTTTTAATACATTTGCGGTCATGAACATATTGAGATTAACAACATCTAACACGAAACCACAACCATGAAATTATTGGGAATTTGCCTTGTTCTTCTTATTGCAACCACTTCGCACAAGCTACTTGCACAATCTAGCGGAGTTAAACTGCAAACAGCCCGTCAAATTATCAACCAGATGCAAGCCCATATCACTTGTCAGTGGAGCAAAGAAACCGTTGATACGTTTAAAACAGGCAATCCTGACGATGTGGTTACCGGAGTTGCGGTTTGTATGTTTGCCGATATGGAAACACTTCGGAAAGCGGTAGCTAGCAACTGCAACCTGATTATCGTTCACGAACCAACATTTTATAATCACCTTGACAAAACTGATGCACTTGAAGACAATCCAGTTTATGAGAAGAAAATCGCATACATTAACGAACACAAGCTCATTATTTTCAGGTTTCACGACCACTGGCACCGCACAGTTCCCGATGGCATTTACATGGGTATGATCGAAAAACTAGGCTGGAAAGCCAATCAGACCGATCAATCGATGCTGTTTTTCAAATTCGACGAACAAACGGTTGGCGGCTTTGCCCAAAAGCTTCAGGAAAAGTTGAAAGGAAGCCAATTACGTATTGTTGGCGATCCGTTGATGCGATTTACCAATGTTGCTCTGGCCGTTGGCGCACCGGGATCATCGTCACACATTAACCTACTAACCAGTGAATTTACTGAATTACTTGTCGCCGGCGAAGCCTCAGAATGGGAAACCTACGAATATGTTTTGGATGCATCAATGTTGGGAATGAAAAAAGCGGCCATTTTCACCGGACATATTGCCTCGGAAGAAGCCGGAATGGAATATTGCGCTTCCTGGTTAAAAACATTTATTCACAACACTCCAATCACATTTCTCGAAAACGGACCGTCTTACTGGTCGGTTCAAAAACCAATTGCAAAATGATTGAAGCCATCATCTTTGATATGGATGGAACGCTGGTAGATACCGAGCCATTCAATACTGAAATTGAAAAGCGACTGTTCAGTCTGAATAAGATTGAGATTTCAGAAGAAGAACATCAGAAATATCTTGGAATTGCATCGGATGCGATGTGGAAGGAAATTGCGGAACAGCACAAACTTCAAATTCCGGTCTCAGAATTAATTGAGCAAAACCATAAAGAAAGCTATCGGTATCTGTCTGAGGTTGAACAAATACCCATTATGCCCGGACTTGTTGACCTTTTGGAGAAACTTCTGGCAAAAAATTATCCACTGGCAGTTGCCTCCTCCTCCACTCCTGAAATAATTGATCTGATTTTGAGACGCACCAATCTTAAAAAGTATTTTCAGGTAATTGTTAGCGCTGAGCAAGCCGGTAAAAGCAAACCGGAACCCGATGTTTTTTTGCTAACTGCTGAAAAATTAGGAATTAAGCCAGCCAATTGTCTGGTTGTTGAAGACTCCCCAAACGGGATAAAAGCGGCAAAGGCGGCGGGAATGCTGTGCGTTGCTTATGAAGGACCCGGAGCTGATCCTCAAAAACAGACAGCAGCCGACGCTGTCATTCAAAACTATGCGCAATTGGAACGAATAATCAACGAAAGTAGATAATATTGCGGGGGTACGAGTTACGGGTTTCTTTACAACTCGCAACTCGTATCCCGTAACTCATTTACAGCGTCACTCCGGTTTTAAAAATCGAAATTTCCTTAAAGCCGCTTTCTTCGTGGCGTAGTTTTTTTCCACTTGAAACCTCGATGATATACTGAATAAATTCTTCGAGCAACTGATCCATCGTTTTGTCTTCGAGTAATTGTCCGGCATTAAAATCGATCCAGTTTTTCTTTTTGTTGAACAAGGCAGAATTGGTCGAAATTTTCATAGTTGGCACAAAACTTCCGAACGGAGTTCCCCTTCCGGTGGTGAATAGAACCAGCTGGCATCCGCTGAATCCCAGTGCTGATGCGGCTACCAAATCGTTCCCCGGTGCCGACAATAAATTCAGTCCTTTCTCGCGAATTGGCTCGGCATATTTTAAGACATCCATTACCGTTGCTGATCCGCCTTTTTGTGTGCAGCCCAGCGATTTATCTTCGAGGGTTGAAATACCACCGTCTTTATTGCCCGGCGAAGGATTTTCGTACACCGGTAAATTATGCTGCGTGTAATAATCCTTGAAATCGTTGATCAGGCTTACCGTCTTCTCAAAAGTTGATTGATCTTTTGCCCGCGCCATCAGGATCGTTTCGGCACCAAACATTTCAGGAACTTCGGTCAAAACAGTTGTTCCGCCCTGCGCTATCAAGAAATCAGAAAAAACGCCCACCATCGGATTGGCCGTAATTCCAGAAAAGCCATCAGATCCGCCACATTTTAATCCAACTTTCAGTTCTGAAAGCGGAATAGCTTCGCGGCGATCGTTTTTCATGTGCCCATAAATTTCCTTCAGGATTTCAACTCCAGCCTCAACTTCATCTTCCACTTCCTGCGAAACCAAGAATTTGATACGATCTGCGTCGTATTCGCCGATAAACTTTTTCAGGTGAGAAATCTGATTGTTTTCGCAGCCTAAGCCAAGAACCAAAACACCACCGGCATTCGGGTGATTAATTAACTGAGCCAGCGCTTTCTGCGTGTTCACATGGTCGTCGCCCAACTGCGAGCATCCGTAATTGTGCTTGAAAACTTCAATGGCGTCAACATTTTCAGGATTAACCACCTTCTGAAACCGATTGATAATTTGCTGAGCCTGACCGTTTACACAGCCAACCGTAGGCACAATCCAGATTTCATTTCTAATTCCGGCATTTCCATTACTGCGGCGGTATCCGTCGAAAGTCAGATCGCGTTTGGCATAGCGGATTTCATTCAGTTTCTGGTTGAACGAATAGGTAATTGTTCCGGAAAGATTGGTTTTCAGGTTGTGCGTGTGAACATGATTTCCGATCTGGATTTCAGCAATCGCATGACCAATCGGCGCGCCATATTTGATCACATCGGCATCGACTGCAATGGATTGCAGCGCCACTTTATGCCCAACCGGAACATCATTAAAAAGAACGATCTGCTGATTGTCAATAACCACAGTGTCGCCAGCTTGTCCAATTTCAAGACAAACAGCCACATTATCGTTCGGATTAAGTTTTATAAATTTTGCCATTTTTTTTTGTTGCGAGTTGCGGGATTCGTGTTGCGGGTACACCTGTAACCCGAAACTCGTAACCCGAAACAATTATTTAACCTATTTTCATCAACGGATTATTTTTGCTCAGAACGGCTTTCACCGCTTTTTTCATCCCAACCTGCTCAATCAGGAATAAATAGCAAGTTACAGAAATAGTGAGGTTGGGAACTTCATTCAAGTCACGTTTCCAAACTTTTTCGAGTTTCAGCACTTTCTCGACCAATTTCTGGATCGAAATCGGGCGTCCGTCACATTCGGCCCAGGCTTCTTTGTAAAAATCAAGAATCCATTGATCGTCCTGAATCGGGTAACTTTCGCCATCGGCTTCACCTTTAAAATAAGCGATCATTGCAGCAAGTGAAAATACCAGTTTTTGTGGCAACATCTGATGGGTATCGTAATAATTAAGCAGGGTTGGCAAGTTGCGGGTTTCCCATTTCGACATGGCATTCAGCCCGATACTTTGCCACAGGTGACGAATGTATGGATTCCGGAAACGTTCCAGAATTTTATGGGCAAACGACTGAAGCTCTTTTTCGGTGCCATCCAAAACAGGTAAAACCTCATCGTAAACCAGTTCCTTCATGAAATTACCAACTTCAAGGCTCTCAAAAGCTTCGCGCACGGTTTCCAGTCCGCTGAGGTACGATACCGCGTAACTTCCGGTGTGGCAACCATTCAGAACCTGAACTTTCTGTTCGCGGAAACGGGTCATGTCTTTCACGAATTTTACATCCAGTCCAGCTTTTTCAGCCGGAAATTCTTTCTTTACCCATTCCGGAGCTTCAATTACCCAAAAATGGAAATATTCGCCAACAACAACCAGGTTATCTTCGTATCCAAGTTCTTTCTGAATTTCTTTAATTTCATCTTTCGGGAAACCAGGCACAATACGATCGACCAAGGTGTTGCAAAATGCGCACGATTGATTTACCCAATTGATAAATTCATCGCCCAGAGTCCAGTTTTGTGCATGTTGAAGCACATATTTTTTCAGTGTATCGCCGTTTTTATCAATCAATTCGCAGGCAAAAAAGATCAACCCTTTATCGGTAGCGCCATCAAATGCTTTGTAACGGTTATAAAGCAAAGCAGCAACTTTTCCCGGAAACGATTTTTGCGGATGCATATCCAGCACATCGGTTTCGTCCATTGCAATGCCGGCTTCGGTGGTATTCGAAAACACGAAACGAAGATCAGGATTGAGGTACGATTGTTCGTATTTTTCGTATTCGGTATATGGATTAATTCCCACATTGATGCAATCGATCAGCGAATATTCTTTAACTGGTTGGCCATTTTTGATTCCCTTCAGATAAACATGGTAAAGTCCGTCCTGAGCATTCAACATATCGGCCATTCCACCCGGAAGTGGTTGAACCACATCAATACCCGTATTGAAATCAATTTCCTTATTCATTTTATCCACAATCCAATCGGTAAAAGCACGTAAGAAATTTCCTTCACCAAACTGAAGAATGCGGGTTGGATAAGCTTTTGTTTGAGTTGCGTTTTTGCGATTTAATTCCATTTTGTGTTTTATTTTAAAATTCACCGTGTACGAACACGAAATATCAGCATCAAACTCCGTGTACGAACACGGTTTGTGCCGCAAATGTATATTTTTATTTTATTCGGGGAAATAAACTGATTTAAAACATCACTTAATACGCTGATTTACAGAATATGCTGTTTTATTCTTAATGATTATTTAATAAATATAAGCTTGATCATTTATTTGAGCTTGAATAATTTCTATTTTTAGACTCCTAGCCACAGGTGGCGCAATAAAAAACCATATAGACACTTAGTCCACATAGTTTTTACGTTTAATTCTTATCTCTATGTGTTCATGGGACTATGTGGTAAAAAATTAAAAAAATGATTGAAAAGCAAATCCATGTGATAACTGGTGGCCCCGGTTTTGGAAAAACACTGTTAATCGAAGAACTGCAACAATTGGGCTACCACTGCTCCGGAGAATTTGCCAGAGAGTTAATTTTAACGCAGCAAGAATCCGGTGGCGAGATCCTTCCGTGGAAAAACGCCAAACTTTTTCAGCAGAACATATTAGAAAAGCGGATTGCCTTTTTTGATTCGGTACCCGATGGTTCTTTGGCTTTCGCCGACCGCGGGATTCCGGACCAACTGGCATTTGCCCGATACCGGGGATTTCGTGCCTCTGGAGTTTTGATCGAATGTGCAGAGAAATACAGATACGCACCGCAAGTTTTTGTGACACCACCCTGGCCTGAGATTTTTACCAACGATGCGATCCGGACAGAAACATTTGAGGAAGCTCTTCGGATACATCAATTTATAGTGAAAACATACCTTGACTTGAATTATCAGATAATTGAATTACCTTTATTACCCGTCAAACAAAGAATAAACTATCTACTTCAAAACCTATAAAATTCTGAAAATAATGGAGATTAACAGACGTAATTTTCTGAGGCATGCCGCAGTTGGCACAGTAGCTTTAACTGCTATTCCTGAAATTCTTTCAGCTTCGATGCAGTTGGGTAAGAAGAAGCAAAAAGGGATATTGCCTTCACTAAAAACAGGTGATGTAATTCTGTTTCAAGGAGATTCGATTACTGATGCCGGTCGCGAACGAATGAAACAACAATCAAATTTATCAGGATCATTTGGCACAGGGTATTCTTTCCTGGCAGCTTCCCGTCTTTTGAACGAGAATCCTGCGAAAGACCTATCGATTTTCAACCGTGGAATCAGTGGAAATAAGGTTTATCAATTATCCGAACGGTGGCAAAGAGATTGTTTCGATTTGAATCCGGCTTTACTAAGCATTCTGGTTGGTGTAAACGATTTTTGGCACACACTTGACGGCAAATATGACGGAACTGTAGAAAAATACGCACAAGATTATAAACAACTTTTGGTATTGACCCGCAAAATGCTTCCTGAAGTGAAGTTGGTAATTGGCGAGCCATTTGCAGTTGCCGGAACTTCGGCCGTAACCGATAAGTGGTTTCCGGCTTTTGATGGATACCGGGCTGCGGCAAAGAAACTGGCCGACGAATTCAATGCCGTTTTCATTCCCTATCAGGCAATTTTCAACGAAGCGCTAAATTATGCTCCAGCCAAATACTGGACCGGAGATGGCGTACATCCATCAATGGCAGGATGCTCACTGATGGCCGAAGCATGGCTTCAAGCCGTAAAATAGAAAATGAGAAATTTGGAAAAAGGAATTATAAAATCCCAGAATATCAAGTGTTAGCCCTTTACTTTTTCCTGAGGTCTAAAAATAAACCAGGGCAGATAAATCTGCCCTGGAAAGGTACTACCGGGAATTGATTGATTATTTTCAGAGAACCGATAGCTTTTTTTGAATTATTGAAATTCAATCGAAATATAAAACTATCGAGAACCCGGTTTTAGTATGTCCGTTGCGATTTTAATTTGAAAAGAGGACCAATGTTTAAAGTTCGGAGTGCCTAAAGTTCGAAATTCGGAATTCGGAGACAGAAAACGGGAGTAGTGATCAGTGGTCGGTCGCAGTTGACATAAGAAACGAATACTCAAATTGGGAGAGTGAAGAAAAACCCGGAACTCGCATCCCGCAACACGCAACATTTAAACTCCGCTCTTCGCACTTTAGACACTACTCACTTCTTCTAATACAACCTTTCGCCTGCAGCCGATTTCAGCTTGTAAAGACTTACTGTATAATCAATTTTGGCTTTCAGCAATTGCAAGCGACTCTCCGATACTGCAGTTGAACCTTCAAGCAATTCAAGATTAGTTATTACTCCGGAATCGAAACGAACTTTTGCAAGCGAATAAGCTTGAGTTGCCTGCCTGAGCAGCAATTCACCCTGTTCTACTTTTTTCAGCGATGCTTTCACGTTGGCTTCACCTTCAACCACTTCATTCACAATACCGCGACGGGCCATCTCAGTTTCCTGATCATTCGTCTGAATGGCGGATTGCGCCTGCGCCATATTGTACATTTTGCGTTTACCATCGAAAATTGGAACCTTCACTCCAAAACCCGCCACAAAATTGGCTTTCGGATCATACAAATAAGGTGTGTAACCGTTTTTTATACCTCCTGAAATAAATGCATTTACAACAGGTTTATTCTGATAGCTTGTAAGATTATAGCGCAATTGAGCCAATTTAGCTTTTTCTGATGCCAGCTTCATTTCGTCGCGGTTTTGCATAGCTGAAGTAATCAGCGCATCATTTTGCAGACTTGACAGCGAGATATTCAGCTCCTTTTTTACCTGTTGAACGGTCGACTCAGGTTTGCCCAGCAACGAATTCAGTTGGCAAACCTGCACCTGACGGGCAGTTTCTAAATCTGTTTTCTGATTCTCGATGGTTGAAATCCGCACCTCGGTTGTCAGAATTTCGTATTGAGTAGCCGATCCGGTTTCCTGTTTCTTCTTAATATAATTCAGATGTTCATTCAGCGTTTTTAGCTGTTCGTCCTTAATCTTCAAAGCTTCCTGAAGGTAAACAAGTGTATAAAAGTTTGCTATCACAGCTTGCGAAAGTTTCTGTTTTACCTGTTCAACCGACCTAAGCGTCAACTCTTTTCCCTGTTTCTCGAGTAAAACGCCTTTCTCGGTCTTTCCAAAATCATAAACTGTCTGGTTTACATTGATGGCAGCCGAATAATTATCGTACGGAACAAAACTGAAACTTCCCATATCAGGAATAGTTATGGTTGATATTGGCCCAATCCGTGAATAGGAAGAAGCAAAATCGACATTAGGCAGGTAATTCGATTCGGCCAAACCAATTTTAGCATCCGAAACATTGAGGTCTTCCATCGCCTTTTTCACCATCGGGTGATTGGCCGTAACCTCGCTAATGATTGCATTCAACGAAAGCGAATCATTAGGAACAGTCTGGCCTTTTGCTGTTCCGAGAATCAATATTCCAATCACTGGAAGAAAGAACCGGAATTGTCTGTTTATTTTTAAAATCATACGATTAAGATTTTGCAATTGATTTTTTTGTTTTCGTTTTCATGATGAGTACAGGAATCAGGCTCACAAAAGTGATGATAGCCGCAATCCAAAAATCATCGTCGATACCGGCAATGTAAGCTTGTTTCGAAACGTGCTGCATTATCATGTACTTTCCTTGCTGGGCTGCAGTTGCCATATTACTGCCCACACTTTGCTGGGCAAAATGGGTTAAGTTGGTTGCCACATTTTTAAATTCCTGAGATCCGGATTGAATGGCTTCGCCAAAGACTTGCATGTGATGGTTTATCCGGGTGGTAAGCAATGTTGTAAAAATAGCCACTCCCAAACTGCCGCCCAATTGCCGAATCGTATTGGTTATACCGGAAGCCTGCGCCATATTTTCACGCGAGATGGTAAGCAGCATCAGATTGCTGAGTGGCGTAAAAATAATACCCATGGCAAACCCACGCAAGTATAAAGAAGTCATAACAAAGCTGTGTTCCGAGAGGTATGTGAGTTGCGAATTCAGAAGAAAACTAACCCCTAAAACAACCACTCCCAAAATCATAGGCACTTTCGGACTGATTTTGTCGGAAACTTTTCCCGCGATTGGCGACATCATTCCCTGGATAAACCCAACTGGAAGGAAAACTGCTCCAGCCTGAACAGCAGTATAGCCCATTGAATTCTGAAGGTACAGCGGCAAGAGGAATGTACTGCCAAACATCCCAATCACAAATATCAGCATGACCAAATTGCCCATTCCGAAGTTGTAATCACGGAGAAGCCGTAGATTGATCAACGGATGTGTAGTTGTCAGCTCCCGGGTAATGAACACCGCCAGAGCAACTATTGAAATGGCAAAACAGACCAAAATGTAAGGAGCGCCCCAGCCTTCGGTATTCGTCGATGCACTTCCTTCAGACAAGGCATAAAGCAGCACCGGAAGAAAGATTACAATTGATACAAATCCGATCAAATCGAATTTCCCGACCAGTTTGTTGAGGTATTCCTTTTGAATAACAATGGTAAAAACCATCGCTGCAATACCAAATGGAATATTCACGTCGAATATAAGCTGCCAGCTGAAGTTATCGACCAGGTAACCGCCAATCAGCGGACCAAACGACACCGAGGCTGCGGCAGCAATAGCCCAGAAACCCAATGCCATTCCGCGTTGCTGCGGTGGAAACTCGCGGGTAATGATAGCCATACCTAAAGGCTGAATCATACCGGCCCCAAGTCCCTGAACAATGCGCGACAGGATCAGAGTATTCTCGTCGTATGACATTCCACAAAGCATCGACCCAACAGTAAACAACAGTAAGCCCATGAAATACATCCGCTTGTAGCCGAACTTATCGGCCAGCCAGCCAGAAGTTGGAAGCATCACCGCCATCGAAAGCATATAGGCTGTAATAACCCATTCGATCCGGTCGATTCCAACCCCGAATGAAGCCATAATTTTGGGCAGTCCCACGTTTACAATGGTACTGTCGAGTACCGCCATAAAAGTTCCGAGCATGATATTGGCCAACACAAACCATTTATAACGGTCGTTCTGAGGATGATATCCCGAACTTCGGTTACGCAGTTTCCTGCGGAGTAAGTGTGACGGCGTAAGTCTTCGCTTCATTATCTGATAATTTTAACTACAGCCGACATTCCGGATAAAATGCGGTAGTCCTCGAGTTTTTTCCCTTCAGTGACGCCATCAATCGAGATCTTCAACTGAACGCGTTGTGTTACTTTGGTGAAGTTTCCGGAGGCATTGCTGGCCGGAATTAATGAAAACTGTGCTGCAGTATTGGAGCCAAGAGTCAGTATTTTTCCGGTAAAAGTTACACCAGGATAAGTATCGAGCGTAAAAAGTACTGCCTGGCCAACTTTAAGGTTTTCGAGTTTGGTTTCTTCCAGAAAGATGCTGACCCACAATTTATTGTCATTAACAATCGTAAAAATTGATTGCCCCGGTTGTGCAATATCTCCTGGCATTAGCCAGCGTTTGCCGATCACACCATCGCTAGGTGCATAAAGTTTGGTGTTATTCAACTGTGTACTGATCAGATTAATCTGAGCCTGAGCACTTTCAACCGAAGCCTGAGCGCTTTGTATTTGAGTGCTTGATACATTTGCCATCGAGTGAGCAGCGTCCAACTGAGCCTGAGCCGTTTCGAACGCCTTCTTTGCATGATCAAACTGTTCCTGAGTGATTACATTTCCAGCAAACTGAACTTTTGCACGGTCAAAATCCTCCTTCGCTTTACTAAGCGAAACTTCCAGTACTTTATTGTTCTTCAAATCGTATTGGTATTTGGCACGAGCCTGAAGTACAGATGCTTCTGCCAGCGCTTTGGCTGCAATTGTCTGATTCTTTTGAGCCACCATATCAGTGCTATCTAAAACCGCAAGCAGTTGTCCTTTCTTTACAACAGCGCCTTCATCAGCAAATAACTCACTGATGCGTCCCAGCATTTTGGGGCTGACAGCCACATTGTCCGATTCAACCTTGGCGTCGTCGGTCTTAACGTACTTCGAATAATCGATGTACCAATAAATTCCACCGCCCAGAACCAGTGCAATAACTAAAATCAGGGGAATATAAACCTTCCCGCTCTTCTCTTTTTTTACCTGTTTATTTTCCATTGTTTGTATTTTTTGAATGATTATTTTTTACTCTTTTGATAAGATAGAAATCAATATTTCCCTAACTTTTTGCGAAGCATCAGCCAATATTTCCTGCTCCTCGTCACTTAGTTTCGAAAGTTTTATTTTCAGGTTTTCACTGATTTCCTGTTTTATATTCTCAAAATCTTCAAGCCCCTTTTCAGTCAGTAAAATATTAACTATTCGCCGGTCATTCGGATCGCTCTGCCGTTCCACCAAACCTTCGTCAATAAGCCTGTCAACAATTACCGTAACATGTGGTTTGGGCATCGACAGGCATTTGCCAATATCCGACATCGATTGTGTACCGTTTCTCTTCAAGCTTCCCAAAACATACATTCCTCCCGGCGTAATCGAAGATTGATGTTTCAATGGCCTGGAAATACTCTTATATAAAAGCGGATGGATTGAAATCAGGTTATCAGCAATAAAGTCAATTTTTAATGTAGTCATCTGAACTGTTCATTTTTAATAATGGTTACAAAAGTATAACTATTACAAAAATGACATTAAATCAATTTCAAAATTTAAGTTCTTGATGTAAAAAACTAACAATGAATTTACATTTGCAGAGAAAAAACCTTTCCTCCTGATTGCATACTTATGGCTGTGTGGTTTTATTGGTGCAGAAAACAGCATCAATGATCTACTAATTAATATGACCAAAAGTCAGGGTGAAACAGCAGTATTATTTGTAAACTTGCTTTCAGTTAAAACCGAAACAAATGAAACTCATATCAATAACTGTTCTCGTAGCTATTTCAATGTTTTCTTGCAGGAATAATCCGGCTAAAACAAACGTATCTCCGGTTCAATCTACTCCTGAAATTGCAGTAACAAACAAAGGAGATGTTGATTTCAACAATTGGTTTCAGGACAAAACCATGCGTCTCGATTTCTATCACACTGGAACAGCAAAAGAAGAAGTATTTGCTGTTGAAAAGGCGCTTTCCGACGGCCCTTGGAGTGGAAGCCAAAATGTTTTAATCGACCATCTCGAACTTGGCCCATATTTTTTCGAAGTCGTTGATAAAGAAACAAAAGTATTGCTTTATTCACGTGGATTTGCGTCGATCTTTGGCGAATGGCAATCCACTCCCGAAGCCGATCAAACCCGTGCCACTTTTCACGAATCAATCCGCTTTCCATGGCCACAAAAACCGGTTACCATTATCCTAAAGAAGCGTAATGCTGAAAATAAATTTGCTTCGATCTGGACAACTGATATTGATCCGGCCAACCGACAGGTAATTCCTACCGACCGGATGCACAATGAAAAAGTAGATATTATTGCTGAAAATGGCCCGGCAAGCGAAAAACTCGACATTGTTATCTTGGGCGACGGCTATTCAACCGCAGAAATGGAAAAATTCAGGAACGATTCCAAACGTCTTTGCGAGGCGCTTCTTTCAACCGAACCCTTTAAATCACAAAGCAAAAACATAAATCTCCGGGCTGTTGAAACCCCGGCACTTCAATCAGGAGTAAACAAACCTCACCACGGAGTTTTTAAGCGAACTCCCCTATCAGTAAGCTACAGCACCTTCGACTCCGAACGCTATGCCCTGACGCTCGACAACAAAACCGTGCGCGACGTTGCTTCGGCTGTTCCTTACGATTTTACGATTATCCTGATTAATGAACGCACTTATGGTGGGGGCGGAATTTATAATTTGTACACTACCGTTGCTGCCGACAACAAATTTTCGGAATACATTATGGTTCATGAGTTGGGACACCATATGGCAGCTTTGGCGGATGAATACTACACTTCGGCGGTAGCCTACGAGGCTCAAAAAATAACAGTTGAACCTTGGGAACCCAATGTTACAGCACTGCTCGACAAGCAGAATCTGAAATGGAAAGATTTGGTCGATCCAAACACCCCAATTCCTACACCATGGGGAAAAAGTGATTTCGATACTTTTGGATACCAAATTCAAAAGGAACGCGACAGCATCCGCGCCAACCATTTGCCCGAAACTGTAATGGAAGATCTTTTTGTCCGCCAGATGAATCAGGAAAATAAATTTTTCTCTGGTGAGCAATACAAAGATATTGTTGGAGCATTTGAAGGAGCTAATTACACACCCAAAGGAATGTACCGGCCGCAACTGGATTGCATCATGTACACCCGGCACAATGTGTTTTGCAAGGTTTGCCAGCGAAGCATTGTCAACGTCATTCAGCAATATTCGAAATAATAAAGATTCGCTTCTCTAAACTTTCTCGAGGGAAAGGGCTCATAAAAAACAAGCGGACAGAAGGGCATCAATTCCAGATGCCCTTCTGTCCGCTTAAAGTGGAAGAAATAACCGGATTATCTACCAAGGACCCGGACCTGCCGGAGAAGAGGCCGCAGCATTTTCAGGTTTGCTGAGTAGTAACATCATCGTGGCAGCCGAAAGAGCTATATAACCCGTCTTTTTAATCGCTTCCTTACGGTTCATCGTGCGCTTGTCAGGGGTTTGTTCTTCCTGAACTGCTTTGCTGTTTTTATCTTTTTGTAGTTTCATATCTGTAAGGTTTTATTTGAACCACATAGGCACATAAATTTTCTTTTTTCCCTTTTTTCTATTGTGCTCGATGTGTCTATGTGGTTAGCATTATATTATCGAATTACAATCTTGGTATTAAACTGCTTGCTACCATCGGTCACTTTCAACAGGTAAACGCCGGTTGCCAGTCCTGAGGCCGGGATGTTGTTCCGGGTGCCTTCCTGAAGATTGAATACGCCCAAATTGCTTCCGCTGGTGTTGAACAGGTAAGCTTTAGCCAAACGGCTAACTTGTCCTTCGATTTGGATTACCCCGTCAGCCGGGTAGGCTTTCAGGCTAAATCCTTCTTCGGGTAATAGTCCTGAAGTTCCGGTAGTAAGGTTACTGGTATGGATATAAAAACGACCGGTTCCGCTGGTATTAGCAGCAACCGTTACAGCCAGTTCTTTTCCGCTTTCGAGCAGGGTAAGGGTTTTGTTCAGCCGGTCTTCAAGAATAACGCTACAACCGTCGGGCAAGCTGGTAGCTGTTGCCGAAAATTTAACTTCACCTCCCGCTTTTGCATCCAAACCAACCGGAATAACAAAACTGTCCATTCCCTTTTCGGGTAAACACTGAATGGCAAAATCAACGCCGTTATCATCAACCAACTTGGTGTACAGCGAAAGTCCGTTGCTTCCTCGGAGCAAGCCAGCATCGTAAGTTGGATCAAGGCCTTTGGTCATGGCTGAATTGAATGCCACAACGGTTGATGCTTTTACATCTGATGCGCTGGCCGTAAGTTCGAAGCCCGGCCAGGCAGCTTCAGCCGATTTCAATGCTGTTCCGGTTGAATGTGTCTGCATCGCTGGTGTAAAGCTTATCGAAGAGCCTGCTGAGGCTGCTTTCACGAAGAAGCCTTGTCCCGACTGCAATAAGTTTTGCCCCAGACTTCGCTCACCACCCAATCCTGAAGGTAAGCCACCAATAATTTTATATGTGGAGGTGGTTGGATCCCACACATACACACAGGCATAGTTTGGTTCGAGAGATGACGAAGCGTTAACCCCAAGAAAGTTGCTGGATGTTCCGGCTGAACTATTCATTCCAATTGCTGAAGTATATGGATTCCCGATGCAGTTCCAGCCTTCGCCCGTTTTGGTCAGAGTAACTATTTTATTTCCAGTTATAAGATTGCCATAAAAAGTAATATAATTATCATCGTCATGACGCATAGAGTATCCCTTGCCTGATGTGAAAGTTCCCGATGTGGCGTCTGTAAAATAACTGTTCCATGCGTTACCGTTTTCGTTATAATCTGCTATGGCATAAGTCGTAGTTGCACCATTAACTTTAGATGAAATACCGTTGCTGTTGTAAGATATAAACGAGCTAATGTCGGCATTATTAGCTGGAGGAGCTACCACGTGCCACTGGTTAGCGGCAAGGTAAACGTCGGTCCATACTTTGCCGGAGGCTGTCCCATGTACAATCAACGATCCAGTACTCGATGAAGAAGATAGAATTTCAAGGAATCCATCAGCTAGGGTAAGGTTATTACACTCAGCGTTATCTGTTGCGAAAATCATAGGCAAATAAGTTATCCCGTTTGAAGGTATCGTAACATCAGTAGTTGAAGTTGGAACAGTACCTCCAGCCCAGTTATTGGCATCAGTCCAATTAGAGTTACCTGCGTTACCCGTCCAGGTGCCGGGGGTAAGGGTTTTGAAACTTACCACAGTACCATAGACTGTTCTTGCTGTATTATTAGTAGCATAAGCACACACATAATAAGTTGTGTTGCCGCTTAGCCCAGTAATAGATTTGCTGAAAGAACCTGTTCCAGTACCATTGGCATCTTTGGTTACACCTGTTTCACCAATGGTTGGTGTAGCATCGGTTGATGAATAGACAACTCCGCGTTCGGTTACAGTTGCTCCACCATCGGCAGTTACATTTCCTCCCATAGTTGCCGAAGTGGCATTGTAGGTACTTATTGCTGTGGTTGTAACCGATGGAACGGTAGAAAGGACGAGCTGAATATTGTCGAAATCGACATAATCGTCGGCAGTATTTGATGTTTTACCATAAACAGATATTCTGAGTTTTTTCGTGTTGGTGTTCAGGCTGGCAACTGCAATAGAAGTCGTGGTCCACGTACAATTAGACAAAGCCGGATTGCTGCTATAATTAACCCACTGTCCTGAAAGGCTGATATTACCGCTGGTATGCGTACTTAATAGACCATCAGATCCATCTAATTCATCGATAGTATATGCAACAGTGGCTCCAAACCAGCTAAAGGCCTGTCCGGAAAAATCTAACGAAACATGCCCTGTAGCAATAGCGCTTTGAAAACCTGAAATATTTATTGGTTGAGCAAACGTGGCCTCCACATTTGGTGAACTATCATAGATTTCCAATACTCTGCCATGTTCAGCTTGATCCTCCTCTCCAAAATAAGCATCTGCAATCATAAATGCAGACGCATGAAGACCGGAAGCTGTCCATGGCCAAGTATTAAAACCGTTCAACTCTGCATCCCCGTTAACTACAAGGTTTGTACCATAGGTTTGTGCCACACATGTTATCCTGCTTCCCTGCAGCAATGCAATCATTAAAATTAGCGTTGTAAATAGTTTCATCATACTCATAGAATTATTGGTTTGTTTCTTTAGTCGATTTGTTTTTTGCTTTCTTGCGGCCTGCCCTTTGCGTTGGGCCAGCATATCGTAGTAGTTTTCGATGCGCTGGGTTATAATGCTTTAAGAGAAATCTAGTTGGGATTTGCAATTTCCTTCATTATAAAAGTTTGATAGAAAAAAATAAAGCAGTCTTCAAATAATATGTATTTACGAGGTTAATCGCGTTGGGGTCGGCAAGTTACAACATAATATTCAAAGACAAAACAGTTTTATTCCATAATCTTAGAAAACAAATGAAGGTTTTGATCAAATCTTTCCCGGTATAGAACCACTTTTTTGGGACAGGTTCATTGCCTGAACAACATTGAATGTTCCCCTGCCAATAGCAGGGAGATGCCTAAAAACAAAGCGGACAGAACGGCATCAATGTCAGATGCCCTTCTGCCCGCTTAAAGTGAAAGGAATAACCGGATTATCTACCAGAGTCCCGGAGCTGCAGGCGAAGTGGTTGCTGCATTGGTCGGTTTGCTCAAAAGCAACATCATCGTGGCTGCCGAAAGGGCTATATAACCCGTCTTTTTAATCGCTTCCTTACGGTTCATCGTACGCTTGTCAGGGGTTTGTTCTTCCTGAACTGCTTTGCTGTTTTTATCTTTTTGTAGTTTCATATCTGTAAGATTTTATTTGAACCACATAGACACATAGTACACATCGTTTTTTCTTTTTCCTTTTTTCTATTGTGTTCTATGTGTCTATGTGGTTAGCATTCTATTCGTAAATTACAACTTTAGTATTAAACTGCTTACTGCCATCGGTAATTTTCAGCAGGTAAACGCCTGTTGCCAGCCCTGAGGCCGGGATGTTGTTCCGGGTGCCTTCCTGTAGGTTGAACATACCTAAATTGCTTCCGCTAGTGCTAAACAGGTAAGCTTTGGCCAAACAGCTAACTTGTCCTTCGATTCGGATTATTCCATCAGCTGGGTAAGCTTTCAGGCTAAATCCTTCTTCGGGTAATAATCCTGAAATTCCGGTGGTAAGGTTACTGGTATGGATGTAGAAACGACCAGTCCCGCTGGTATTAGCCGCAACCGTTACAGCCAGTTCTTTCCCACTTTCGAGCAGGGTAAGGGTTTTATTCAGCCGGTCTTCAAGGATAATATTGCAACCATCAGGCAAGCTGGTAGCTGTTGCCGAAAATTTAACTTCGCCTCCTGCTTTTGCATCCAAACCAACCGGAATAACAAAACTGTCCATTCCCTTTTCGGGTAAACACTGAATGGCAAAGTCAACGCCGTTATCATCGATCAGCTTGGTGTACAACGAAAGACCATTGCTGCCGCGCAACAAGCCAGCATCGTAGGTTGGGTCAAGTCCTTTGGTCATGGCTGAATTGAATGCTACAACGGTTGATGCTTTTACTCCAGATGCGCTGGCCGTAAGTTCGAAGCCAGGCCACGCAGCTTCAGCCGACTTCAAGTTTGTAGATGTACTGTGTACTTGCATGTCCTGGGTGAATTGTACTATGACCCCTTCTGATGCTGCTTTCACAAAGAAGCCTTGACCTGACTGTAGAACATTCTGTAGAAGATCGCGTGTGCCGTAACTAACATTGCCCAGAATTTTGTATGATAAAGTGGCATCGTCCCAAACATACATACAGGCATAACTGGGATCGAGCGTTGAAGTATTGTCAATAGCATTTGTTTTAAGAAAGTTATAAGAAGCGTTTGCTGCATTGTTCATATTGATTGCCGATGTGTAAGGGTTACCAATGCAGTTCCACCCCATGCCGCTCATCCCAAGCCATACTAATTTTGTCCCGCTGGTAAGATCTCCGGTAAAAGTGACAATACCATCAGAAGCACGACGCATGCTGTAACCTTTCCCTGCTGGAAGAATATCAGTAGTAGTAGCGGCGTAGTAGGTGTTCCATTTGTTGGTGGTTTCGTCGTAGTCCATCATGGCATAACGGTTTGTACCACCAACATCTTTAGAAGGGATGGAGTTACCGGGTGCCTGGATAAATGTACTGATGCTACCAGATGCGGCTATCGGCGATACCAAATGCCAGGCATTGCCGGTCATGTAACGTTCGGCCATGGTGGTACCGCCAACAGTTGTTGTTCCTATTAATGAAGCTGTACCGCTGGCATCCGATTTCAGGATAAGGTTACCACTTGTAGTGAGTGTACTTCCCGATGCAATGGTTACTTGTTGGCCTGCATTTACTGTTACATCCTTTACTGTATAATTTCCATCTATATTACAATTGGCAGCAATCGTTACATCGGTGGTGGCTCCAGGCAAGCCCGCGCTCCAGTTGCTTGCCGTGCTCCAGTTGCCCGTGGTTTGAAAAATAGAAGAAGAAGCTACATTGTTCCGATACACTTGCGCAAATAGCTGCACAGAAGAATAGGCTACATACAAATTTCCACTTCCATCTATTGTCATCGACTCATACGAAGCAATACCTGCCGAAACACCCGCACTGCCTACTACACTCCAGGCACTGCCATCCCATTTTTGCACCGTGAGTTTGCTGCTGTTTCCTCCATCCTGATAAGCCACAAACAAATTACTACCACTTACTACTGCTGAAATATTACTAGCCATACCTGCAGAAATACCCGCACTCCCCACTACACTCCAGGCACTGCCATCCCATTTTTTGACCGTGAGTTTGCTGCTGTTTGCTGCATCCCTATACGCCACAAACAAATTACCACCACTTACTACCGCTGAATTATATTGAGCCGCACCTGCCGTAACACCCGCACTGCCCACTCCACTCCAGGCACTGCCATCCCATTTTTGCACCGTGAGTTTGTTGCTGATATATCCATCACCGTATGCCACAAACAAATTACCACCACTTACTACTGCTGAAATATTACTAGCCATACCTGCCGAAACACCCGCACTGCCCACAACACTCCAGGCACTGCCATCCCATTTTTGTACCGTGAGTTTGTTGCTGTTTCCTCCATCCTGATAAGCCACATACAAATTACCACCACTTACTACTGCTGAAATAGAATAAGCCGAGCTAGCCGAAATACCAGCACTGCCCACTACACTCCAGGCACTGCCATCCCATTTTTGTATCGTGAGTTTGTAGCCATTTGCTACATCCGAATAGGCCACAAACAAATTACCACCACTTACTACTGCTGAAATATATGTAGCCATAGCTGCCGAAATACCAGCACTGCCCACTACACTCCAGGCACTGCCATCCCATTTTTGTACCGTGAGTTTGTTGCCGTTTGCTCCATCCCTATACGCCACAAACAAATCACTACCACTTACTACTGCTGAAATATATGTAGCCGTAGCTGCCGAAATACCAGCACTGCCCACTACACTCCAGGAACTGCCATCCCATTTTTGTACCGTGAGTTTGTTGCTGTTTCCTCCATCCGAATAGGCCACAAACAAATTACCACCACTTACTACTGCTGAAATATAACTAACGGTACCTGCAGAAACACCCACACTGCCCACTACACTCCAGGCACTGCCATCCCATTTTTGTACCGTGAGTTTGTTGCCGTTTCCTCCATCCTGATAAGCCACATACAAATTACCACCACTTACTACTGCTGAAATAGAATAAGCCGAACCTGCCGAAATACCAGCACTGCCAACTATACTCCAGGAACTGCCATCCCATTTTTGTACTGTGAGCTTGCCGCTGTTTCCTCCATCCGAATAGGCCACAAACAAATTACCACCACTTACTACCGCTGAATTATATTGAGCCCCACCTGCCGTAACACCCGCACTGCCCACTACACTCCAGGCACTGCCATCCCATTTTTGCACCGTGAGTTTGCTGCTGTTTGCTGCATCCCTATACGCCACAAACAAATCACTACCACTTACTACTGCTGAAATATCTTGAACCCCACCTACCGAAATACCCGCACTGCCCACTACACTCCAAGCACTGCCATCCCATTTTTGTACCGTGAGTTTGCTGGTGCTTGCTCCATCCCTATAGGCCACAAACAAATTACCACCACATACTACTGCTGAAATATAACTAACGGTACCTGCAGAAACACCCACACTCCCCACTACACTCCAGGCACTGCCATCCCATTTTTGCACCGTGAGTTTGCTGCTGTTTCCTCCATCCTGATAGGCCACAAACAAATTACCACCACTTACTACTGCTGAAATATAACTAACGGTACCTGCAGAAACACCCACACTGCCCACTACACTCCAGGTACTGCCATCCCATTTTTTGACCGTGAGTTTGCTGCTGTTTGCTCCATCCGAATAGGCCACGTATAAATTACCACTTTCATCCGTTATCGTGGAATTATAACTAACAGCGTCATAACTTGCCTGCCCAAATTCGTTTGTATTGCCCAAGGGTTCCCACGATTGGGCATATGCAGTTATGCTGCAAAAAAACAAAAGCAACAAAAATGCGAATGCCTGTTTAAATCTTTTATTAGCATTTTTTTTTGCTACTCTACTTAATAAGTCCATTTTGAGTTTTAAAGCCATATTCATATTATTTAAAAGGTCATAAATTCAATTGAGTTTAAGCTGGGGGGGGGGGGGGATTTGCAATCGGTGACAAATGTGTTAATCTAATATTGATCATTCATATAAAAAAAACGAGCTGGAATTTGTAATGTTCTTTGTTGCGAAGAATTGCGCAATGGAGGATTGAGATTTCCATAGTTCTTGGTTTAGGTCGTTGATTTAGAAGATTGCCGCAAGATACAACATAACATATGAATATAAAACTGATTTGTTAAACAATCTTTGAACAGAAATCAACATTTTCTGAAGTCCTTTCCCATCCGAAAAATATAGGCCTGGAGCGTGGTTCAGACTTTCTCCATCAGGAGAAACCTTGCCGGAAGTCGGATTAGGATTTTCTCCGAAAGAAGACTCATTTTTCAACTTCTTGACTACCACTACAACTTGAAACTACGACTATGCCATATACCACTAAAAAACAAAGCGGACAGAACGGCATCAATTCCAGATGCCGTTCTGTCCGCTTAAAGTGGAAGAAATAACCGGATTATCTACCAAGGACCCGGACCTGCCGGAGAAGAGGCCGCAGCATTTTCAGGTTTGCTGAGTAGTAACATCATCGTGGCAGCCGAAAGAGCTATATAACCCGTCTTTTTAATCGCTTCCTTGCGGTTCATCGTGCGCTTGTCAGGGGTTTGTTCTTCCTGAACTGCTTTGCTGTTTTTATCTTTTTGTAATTTCATATTTGTGTGATTGTATTTCTATGTTGGTATAATTTCTAAGCATTGGAACCAACTCACCCCTTCGCATCTGCGATGCTCTTCCCCTCTCTGTGTGTAGAGAGGGGGGAAGACCGCTGGCGGACTTGGGGTGAGTCAGGTAACTCTAATACAATACAACTTTAGTATTAAACTGCTTACTGCCATCGGTCACTTTCAGCAGGTAAACGCCTGTTGCCAATCCTGAGGCCGGGATGTTGTTCCGGGTGCCTTCCTGAAGATTGAATACGCCCAAATTGCTTCCGCTGGTGTTGAACAGGTAAGCTTTAGCCAAACGGCTAACTTGTCCTTCGATTTGGATTACCCCGTTAGCCGGGTAGGCTTTCAGGCTGAAACCTTCTTCGGGTAATAGTCCTGAAGTTCCGGTAGTAAGGTTACTGGTATGGATATAAAAACGACCGGTTCCGCTGGTATTAGCCGCAACCGCTACAGCCAGTTCTTTTCCGCTTTCGAGCAGGGTAAGGGTTTTGTTCAGCCGGTCTTCAAGAATTATGCTGCATCCATCGGGCAAACTGGTAGCTGTTGCCGAAAATTTAACTTCACCGCCTGCTTTTGCATCCAAACCAACCGGAATAACAAAACTGTCCATTCCCTTTTCGGGTAAACACTGAATGGCAAAATCAACGCCGTTATCATCTATCAGCTTGGTGTACAACGAAAGGCCGTTGCTGCCGCGCAACAAACCGGCGTCGTAGGTTGGGTCAAGTCCTTTGGTCATCCCTTTATGAAAATAAACCTGTGCTGTGGATGAAGTTGATGTGCTTGTAGCTTTCAAGGCAACTGATGTCCACTGTATGTCTGTCGATTTTAATACTGCCGATGTGTTGTGAACCTGCATGGCCGTACGAAACTGGATTGTTCCGGCACCATTGGCCTTTACAAAGAAACCCTGACCCGGTGAAAACACATTAATGCCCGGATCTCGTGGATTATCTGGAACATTATTCAGTACCTGGTACGTTTTAGAACCATCATCCCATACATAAACGCAGTAACTCGGATCGATATTTGCCGCATCAAGGGCATTGGTCTTCAAAAAGTTATTTACTGCACTAGCTGTAGTGTTCATGTTAATTGCCGATGGGTAAGGATTCCCCACACAATTCCAGCCCTCGCCTACATTAGAAAGTGATACTGTCGTGTTTCCCGAAGCTAACGTGCCGGTAAACGTTACCGTGCCGTTGGCTGTTATGCGAGCCGAATACCCTTTACCAGCATCCATTGTTCCTGACGCACCGGTTGTTTGATAATAAGTATTCCAAGTATTTGTACTTGTTTTATAATCCATCAAACCACGATTTGTACCATTTGTTGCAACTGCTGTATTTGCCGTTAAGAAATCCGCAACATTTTGACCTGAAGCTATCGGCGATACCAAATGCCAGGCATTGCCGGTCATATAACGTTCGGCCATGGTGGTACCGCCAACAGTTGTTGTTCCTATTAATGAAGCTGTACCGCTGGCATCCGATTTCAGGATAAGGTTACCGCCAACAGCAAGAGTTCCCGAAGAGATGGTTACCTGTTTGCCGGCATTAATGGTGAGGTCGTGGCAAGCAAACCCGGAATCATTGTATGTCCCGTCAATTATAACATTGTCAAGAGACGTTGGTGCCGATGGGCTCCATGCTGTACCATCCCATGTAACGGTTAATACATTCGTTGTAAAACTTACCACTGTGCCATAGTTTGTGCCTGCGGCATTAGTTGTATAAGCACAGACATAGTAGGTTATGTTGCCGCTTAGCCCGGTGATTGATTTACTGAAAGTACCTATCCCTGTCCCGTTGGCATCTTTGGTAACTCCTGTTTCACCTATGGTTGGCGTAGCATCGGTTGACGAATATACAACACCACGTTCAGTAACAGTAGCACCTCCATCGGCAGTTATGTTCCCTCCCATAGTGGCCGAAGTGGCATCGTAAGTGCTTATTGCAGTTGTGGAAACAGTTGCTGTAAAAGGAAGTACTTGCCATTCCAGGTATGGATACTTGTTATTTCTGGTGTCAATTCTTTTCCAAGGATTTGGAAAATTCCAACCGGTAAAGGTCGATGTCGTTTGCATTTCGGCAGTGGTTTTACCCGTTGCGGAAAATGTAGCTCCTGTATTATCTCCATAGCCATTGGTGTAAATATTTGAATTCCAATAGCAATTATTGTTAACAACCCCATAGTGCGATGCATCTGTAGGTCCTTCTTTATGATTTTCACCTACAAATGCACCTTTTAATGTCGTAGCTACTGTCGATGGAATAGATACGGTTGTATAGCAATTGCTTACCGTACTTGTGTTTTCACCAATAAATCCTCCTATTCTACTTCCTGCACTAAAATTAGTTCCACTAATTGAACCTGTTGCATAACAATCACTAATAGTAACAGCTGATAATGCATTCTGATAAATATAGCCAATAAAGCCTCCGGTAAATGATTTGCCGCCAGCATATTCTCCATTTATTGTTATTGCAGACGATGAATAACATGAATTAATGTTTCCTTCAGAATTCTGTATACCCCCTATTAACCCACCTATATAGCTGGCCTGACTTGCCGTAATCGAACCGGAAGCATAAGAATTTGAGAGGCTCCCCCCAGAGAGCATTCCTATAAGTCCACCTGCTTTAGCTCCTTCACTTATGGTACATTCTGCATAACAATTAGTTATGGTTGCATCGAAAGCCTCACCCAGAAGGGCACCAACAATTCCAGTCGATGACGATGATACAACTCCTGTTACATAACAATCGCTTACTATACCTCCAACATCCATATATCCAGCTAGTCCTCCAACTTCATCGCCGGCAGTGATAGACACATTGGTTACTCCAAGATTTTTTATTGTTGCATTATTCATACAATATCCGAAAAGCCCATAAAATGTACCTGAAGGATTATTGATATACAGATTCGAAATAACAAATCCTTGTCCATCGTAACTTCCGGAAAAAATACCATTTGCTTCCGCACCAATGGCTATCCACCCAGCTCCGCTGTTCCAGCTGGCTTCGGAAGTTGCCGAAGCATCAATATTGGCTGTTTGCTTAAAATATTCACCTGAAAAGGTAATCGTTCCAGCATTTACCTGATCGGCAATCCATTTAAGATCAAGAAGGGAAGCTATTAAATAGGGATCACCGCTGGTTCCGGTACCGGAGGGAGTTGTTCCTGTTTGTGCCTTCAAGCTATACCCGGATATAAAGAGCAGAAAGCTTACCAGGAAATACTTTAATGTCATCTGTTTTAAAAGAGTAAAAATTTTCATACGCGTTGATTTTATAAAAGTAAAAGCCAGCCGGAACACACTGGTTCGCGGCTGGCTCATTAAAATTAGTTGACAACAATTTTATAGGTTGTCGCAATACCATTCAGGCTTACTGTAACCGTAATTGTTGTTTTTCCGGTTAAACTTATTTGCGCCGAAGGACTCCCCGAAGCAACTGTCGTTCCATTAACCTGGATGATGGAACCTGTTGCTCCGATTCTGGGCGTAACCACAACTTTTCCTTTGCTGGTTGTAGAGGTGTATGCAGTAATCGCCGACTGGAAACCAGGGGCGAGCGTCATCGGAGAATTCCCCGGCATCCCCATTATTGCCAAACCTGTCAAACTTGTATCGACCCTTGTAATCGTGATCGTATAGGTTTGTGTTACCCCACTGGCTGTTACCACAACCGGAATGGTAGTTGTACCAATAACCAACGATATTGATGCCGATGGTTGCCCGCTAGCCACCGTCGATCCATTCACGGTTATGACTGCCGAGCTACTTTCTGCCGTTGGTGTAACCGTTACGCCTGATACATCGAACCCAACCGTAGCGCTGTAGCCTAATGTTGTTTTAACAAAAGGAGTTGGGCTTAACGAAATAGCCGTGTTGCCCGATTGTGCAGTAAGGGCGCTCAAATAAGTACTGTCGGCGCGGGTGACGGTAAGGGTGTATGTACGTAGATTTCCGGCATTGGTAACCACAATGGTAACAGTGTTGCTTCCCGTATTTAGGTTAATTGGGGCCGAAGCGCTCCCACTGGCTATGGCGATTCCATTAACAGTAATGGTCGATGCGCTGTTTTCGGCAGTAGGTGTTACCGTAATGCTTGCAACATCGTAACCAACCGAGTCGGTGTAACCAAGGGTGTCTTTATTGAAAGCCGGTGCAAGCGGAACATTGGTTGTACCTGCTTGCGCGGTCAATCCACTTAAATAGTTGCTTGCCAATCGGGTTACTGTAACGGTATAGTTCTGCACAAGTCCTCCGATTTGTGAGGTTACATTCACGGTAATGGTATTCGAACCTATGTTTAGGTTTACAGGCTGAGATGCTGTTGCGCTTCTAACCACAATCCCGTTAACTTTGATGGTTGCATTTACGTCTTCGGCGATAGGTGTCAAAGTTATAGCGGAAACACTGTTATCGACAGTTGCTGTATAAGCAGCGGTAGTTCTGTTAAAGACCGGGCTCAGAGTTCCTGCACTTGGTGTAAGATTAGTAAGGTATGGACTCGTAGGCGGAGCCGGATACAACTCGAACTCCATGATTGAAGCCATCTGGGTATTTGTTTTTAATCCCTTTGTGACATAAACCCTGAAGTAGCGAAAATTTTGGGCTGATGTTGTCCGATCGGTAATGGATAATGAGTTTCCAACAACAGCATCTAAATCGATCCAGCTTGTAGTATTGTTGCTCCCTTGCAGCTTAAAGTCGCAATTGTAGTAATCGGGCGTTCTCCACCCGGCCACCGGCATGTGGCGTACAACCCAGCGGTTCACCCATGTTGGGATGCCCAGGTCGACATACAGCCAGCCGGGCGTTGTATTGCAGAGCCAGCGACTGAAAGGGGTTATTGTACCACTAACTGCGTTTGCTGCAGTGTACGGCTTCACATAACTGCTCGATACCGTGGGTTTGTTTTGTGCTATATTTCCCATGATTTATCGGTTATTGACGTTGTGGATAAATTCCCTGGGTAGCAATGTAGTATTTCATATTGGGTAGCGGTGAAGCTCCGCTGAGGTTTGGTAAGGCAAAAGTTGTTCTTCCGTCGCCACCATAAGTTGCGCCAATAAGCGAAAATAATGCCTGATTTTGTGTTATTGTCAGGACTTGTCCTTCACAACTCATCCAACCCACCGGGGCAAAAAAGAATGAGAATAATGTAATTTCTCCAATTGTGTAATCCATGATTTTAATTTTATAGGTTATTGACGTTGTGGATAAATTCCTTCTGTGGCAATGTAATATTTCATTTGGGGAAGCGGCGAAGCTCCATTCAAATTTGGCAAGGCGAAGGTTGTTCTTCCATCGCCCCCATAATTAGCGCCAATAAGCGAAAATAATGCCTGATTTTGTGTTATTGTCAGGACTTGTCCTTCGCAACTCATCCAACCCACCGGGGCAAACGGGAACGCAAACAATGTAATTTGACCAATTGTGTAATCCATAGTTTCATTTTTTAAGTTGTTATTATTAAGTGATTGATAAACCGAGGCTCCTAAAGCCAATCGGGAACTGTGTTTATTAGGATCCTTTTTAGAAATTGCATCATTCTTCCGAAGAATACATCGCAAACTGTTTTACCTGACCTTATTTTATTCAGCTACTTTAAGTATTATCATAAGGTAAAACACTCAACATTGCCTCAACACATACCAACTTTTTGCTGTCGGGACCAACAATCTTGGTAATCGTTTCGCTGGCCAGGCAGATGGCCAGCTTCACTCCTGAAACCTCTAATTCTATTGGTTTTATATTGCAAATTGGAATGGTCAACCCATGCAATATTTCGCCGATCAGCTGCGCAAAAGGTTTAATGATGAAGGAGAGGCTGTCGTTAATGATGTCTTTTATAAACTTTGGCAAAGGCAGTACCGATAAATCGATATCGATGTTTACTTTAAAATCGTTTATGTGCTGAAGGGTATAAAATAATTGCCCATCGGCCAACCTTAATGTTGAACTTGCCGTAGGAGTTGCCGACACGGTAAAGGATGCCGTTATTGCCGGCAATCCTGTTACCTGTATCGACAGTTTTCCACCACCAAAAGCTATAAATGTAATTCCGGTTTCAACCCCTTCCCTGAACTCGAATACCGGGTCTTTCACCCCGCAGGTATAAGAGGCTTTCAACATCAGGTATGATATGTGGGGGATAATGGGTATATCCAACTCTGCCAAGCCCGATTTTTGCGTGTTAACCAGCGCTGTTGCGGCAGCGCTTTCAGCAATGCTTTTATCAAAAAAACCGAATGTTTGGTTGGGCTGTACCTTTAGGTTTTCAGGCAATATGGTAGGCCCGTATTTAAGGAGCGAGACATAAGTAACCAAAGTTTTGTTCTCAATGCGCACCAAAGGATGGGAAAACTCGGCCCCGGCCAATTTCAGCAACGGTAAGGTGAATCCTTTCGAAACAAAATCATTGACGAGCTCGATGATAACCGGAAGTGCAATGGCGTTCAACACTTTCTCAATTGGCTCGAAGCCAGGCAGTTTAATGCTTGCTGAAATAATCCGGGGAATTACCTTACCCTCGTTATTTATTTCGACCGAGCATCCTGCGGTAATCGATGCCTTTAAATCGATAATCGGCGCTTTACCTTTTACCAAAACTACCGACAGGCTAACCGACGGTACATCGATATTAAAAGTTACGATACCTTCCTCAATAAACTTTCTGAATTCGGGTAACGACTCCGTATTGTCGGTCAGACCATTAACGGCTTCCATTAATTTTTCCATTGCCCCCGCCGAAGGTGCAAGGGTAAACACAGGAGTGGTAGTTATATCGTACGACACCGAATACAACAAAGGCTTGTCAAATATTCGTGTGTCCTTAAATAATTTAGACGATTTGTACAGGTTTTCATAAAGCTGTACGGTAAGCCGGTTCAGATTTTCTTCTGAAATACCGGCAATAGCATTGTAATTTCCCATATTAAGCGACATTATAATTAACATGTTTTCATCTGAAAATGAAATACATTACATCATAAAACCCATTTCACGAAATCGCTTAATAACATTGATAAAATGCTTTTAAAAGGTACATAATTTTATTCAACTATCAATACAACTTATCAGAATTTATTAAATTTTATTTTGTTTAATCAAATTAAGCATGCCTTTTGGCCATCGTTCATCCAGAAATGGTTATCTTTAAATTATTAATAAACATTTTGAAAATTCATCATAAATGAACATTTCGGAACAACCAATTTACTTTCAGATAACCGTTAAGCTTTTGCTGGCTGGTTTAATTATCGCATTTCTGATTCTGGCCCAGAACATACTGATACCGCTGACGATTTCGGTTTTCTTTACTTTTCTTTTGATGCCGGTTTCAAGAAAACTGCAAAATTGGCATCTCCCAAAAACATTAGCCATACTTTTAAGTATTATCATGGCTTTTGCACTGGTTGTTGTTGTGTTATACTTTTTTGTTGATCAGGTGTTCAGTTTTGTGAACGACTGGCCGGTGCTCCAAAAATCGTTGGATGCCAAATGGGAAAGCCTGCAACAATTTATCAGCGAAACTTTTCATGTCAGCCGAATAGAGCAAAAAACATGGCTAACCACTAAGATCAAGGAGAATGCAGGTTCCGGAGGAGTTTTGGTACTAGGTCTTTTTTCGGCAACCACCTCTTTTCTGGCCAGCTTTGCGCTTATCCCAATTTATGTCTTCTTTCTGACTTTATATCAGGAAAAATTCAAAGACTTCATCCGCCTGGTAACTAAAGATGATAAAGACGAACAGGTTCTAATGGTTGTGAAGAAAGTTTCTGTAGTCTCGCAAAAATACGTGATGGGCATTTTTCTGGATGTAATAATCCTTTCGGTTCTTAATTCAACCGGATTTCTGATCCTGGGACTGCCTCACGCCATATTATTTGGAGTGCTTGCTTCGATGCTCAATATTATTCCTTACATCGGGGTGCTGATCGGAAGTATCTTGCCCATTTTGATGGCTCTGCTCACTAAAGACTCGATGAGTTATGCAATTGCTGCCGGAGCCATTTGTGTCGTGGTTCAGTTTCTCGATAATAATTTCATTACGCCATACGTTGTTGGTAGTAGTGTGAGCATTAATCCACTCACAGCAACAATCGTTCTGATAGCCAGTTCGCTAATTTGGGGAATCCCGGGAATGGTGCTTTGTTTGCCGCTTACCGGAATGGCCAAAGTCGTTTGCGACCATATTGATTCGTTGAAACCATATGGCTTTCTTTTAGGAGAGGAAGTGAATTTCAATGAACAGAAACAGGCGCAGGACAAGCTAATGAAAAAGCTTCTGAGAAGGGACAAAAAAGCTTAATCGATTGGTGTCTCTGAAATTCATTTAACCTTTGCCGTCATCAACAAATCAGTTAAATATTTGTTAGGTTTTTTAGCTGCTTTTTGCTAAATTGCATAGAAGAAATAAAAACTGGAAAATAAAATTCCAGAAAACAGTAATAGTCATAAACAATTAAAAACTAGCATTATGAGTTCAGGAAAAGTATTATTAGGTGTCCTGGCAGGCATAGCCGCCGGTGCATTGATCGGAATTCTGTTTGCTCCTGACAAAGGGTCAGAAACACGGAAAAAGATTGTTGAAAAAGGCGAAGACTATGTTGATGGTATGAAAGAAAAAGTTGGCGGCCTGATTGACGATTTAGGTAAAAAAATGGATGGCGTAAAAGCCAAAGTTGATGAAATGGCCTCAAGCGCCAAGAAAAAAGCTGAAGAACCCAAAGTTTCAACCAATTAATCCGAATTAATTCCAAATTTACTACGAAAGACTAAATCATGGACGAACAATCAGGCTTAATTGAGTCTCTCATTGAAAAAGGAGAACAATACGGCAAAACAACACTGGAACTACTTAAACTGAAAACTCTCGACAAATCAGCCGATGTAGTTTCCAATCTGGTTTCATGGTTAATCGTGTTAATCTTTGCCGTGTTGTTTTTCCTGATTCTTAATATTGGAGTAGCCTTGTGGCTGGGCGAATTGTTGGGCAAATCTTATTATGGCTTTTTTGTTGTTTCCGGTTTTTATGCCCTGCTGGCTCTAATCTTTAGCATTTTCAGGAAACAAATAGTGAAAAATCCAGTGAACAATTCAATTATCACACAAGTACTCGAATAAGCATTATGGCAAAACAAACTGCAGTTGAGTCGCTCAAAGAATCCATTCGTTTGCTTGAAATTCAGCAAGCCGAAGAAGGTAAAATCCTGAAAGAACAGTTCAAAGCCACCTACGAAAGCCTGAAGCTCGTTAACCTGGTTAAAAGTTCGCTGAAAGAACTTACTGATTCAGTCGAAATCAAAAACAATCTTTTCGAATCCATCGTTTCCATTTTCACCGGTTATCTCTCTAAAAAACTGATGATAAAATCAGATGGCAATATATTCAAAAGGATTCTTGGCCTTGTTGTTCAATTTGGAGTAACCAATCTGGTTGCAAAAAACGCCGATACCATCCGGATTTATATCACCGAACTGATCGATCGGTTCCTTCATCCGAAAGAAGAAGTGCCTGAAACAGAAGTGTAATTCTCATTTTCAGTGAAGTAATTCGTCGCTCTATTTTACGATTCATCCGGGTCAAACTACGATCCGGTTTTTTTTATTTTATTACCTCCGATCTCTGAAGCAACTTTGGGTCATAAAATACTCAAAGCCATGAGATCAATATTCATTATTATCATTTCCATCCTGATATCAGCAAATTCTTTTGCACAGGTTCAGTTATCAGGAAAAGTAACCGACTCCCAAAACAACCCGCTTCCCGGAGCCAACGTTTTTATTCAGAACAGTTATGATGGCGCCACAACCGATAGCATCGGGATTTTCAGTTTTAAAACCAGCAAGAAAGGAATACAAAACCTGTCGGCCAGTTTTATCGGGTACAAACCATTCCTTCGGAAGTTGGATTTGGACAGTGCCAAAACGATTTCAGCAAACATCATTTTACAGGAATCGGAAGACCAAATTGACGAAGTGGTCATCAATGCCGGAGCATTCGAGGCAAGCGACGAAAAGAAAGCCGTTGTTTTGCGCGTATTCGATATTGCCACCACACCCAGCGCTCAGGGCGACATTTTCGGCGCATTGGGCACCTTACCCGGTGTTCAGAAAGTAGGCGAAGACGGTCGTGTATTTGTTCGCGGCGGTGAAGGCTACGAAACTAAAACATTCATGGACGGGATGCTGGTTGCTTCGCCTTATACTTCGAAAATGCCCGACATGCCAGCCCGCGGACGATTCTCCCCTCTCCTCTTTAGCGGAACATTGTTCAGCACTGGCGCCTATTCAGCTGAATATGGTCAAGCTCTGTCATCTATTGTTGATATGAAAACCAACTCAATTGAAACGGAAGACAAATCGAGTATTTCGATTATGACAGTTGGTCTAATGGGTTCAACCACCAAATGCTGGGAAAAATCATCGCTATCCTTGAATGGCGACATTGTAACCTCCGGATTATCGAATAAAATCAACAAACAACAGGTCGAATGGATTAAAAGTCCGCTTGGAATTGACGGGACCATCATGTACCGTCAGAAAATCGGAAAAACCGGATTGTACAAACTCTTCGGAACTTTCAACACCAGTTCGAGCGGCATGATTTATCCAAACATTCAAACTGGAACCAATCAGGACATTTTACTGAATAGCAGTAATGTTTACCTCAACAACACGTTCAACAGCCAGTTGGGCGAAAATTGGATGGTGAAATCGGGACTTTCATTCAATTACGATCATCAAACCATTGATTTGGATAAGGACCAGATCGTAACCAATCAGAAAATGGTTCAGGCAAAACTATTATTCAGTCATTTCCTAAACGAGCAAACCGAACTAAAGCTGGGCGCCGATTGGGTGAATTTCTCGTACGAACAAAAAATCAGGATGGACGGAAATTACCGGTTGCCATTCACCAACAATGAACTTTCAGGCTTTGCTGAAATGGAATATAAACTCTCGAAGAAATTCGCAACCCGTTTGGGATTCAGAGCCGAGAACAGCTCACTTTTGAATGAAATAACCATCGTTCCAAGGTTTTCAGGAGCATACAAAACAGGTGACCACAGCCAGATTTCGCTGGCCTGCGGCGAGTTCTATCAAAATCCGGAAAATGATTACCTGAAATTTGCACCACATTTGAAACCCGAAAAAGCGAGCCACACGGTGATGACCTGGCAATACCTGACCGAAATGAAGACATTCAGGGTGGAAGGATATTTAAAAGAATACAAAAACCTCGTAAAATATAGTCAGCAACTGGCAACTAATCCACTTGATTTCAACAATTTGGGAAGCGGCCATGCTGAAGGTGTCGACATTTTCTGGCGCGACAAGGAAACCTTCAAATTAACCGATTACTGGATTTCGTATTCGTGGATCAATGCCCGGCGCAACTACAAAGACTACACGATGGCAGCCGTCCCAACGTTTGTTTCGGAACACAATTTATCAGTGGTTTACAAACGCTTCCTTCCGGCGATAAACACTTACGCTTCACTGACATATTCGTTTGCCAGCAGCCGCCCATACCACAATCCAAACTTCGCAGGTTTCATGAATGAAAAAACACAGCCGTACAACGACATCAGCTTAAGCCTGACGTACCTGATGCAGACGTTTGGAAAACAATCTGTTCTGCACCTTATGGTCAACAATTTGGCTGGTTTCGACAATGTGTATGGCTACAATTATTCAAACACACCTAATGCCGCCGGAAAATACGAATCGACGCCAATCAAATCGCCTTTTGTGAGGCAAGTTATTTTGCTTATAAGTATTATGCTTTAAAGATGTATCAAGTGAGGGCTTCACTCAAAGTGAAACCCTCACTAAAACAACAACTATAACAATTACAACAATTTAAACTATCCGAACATGAAAACATCAATTCTTATTCTCGCAATGATCCTATTATCCGGTATTGGTTTCGCCAACGATACCTATCAGAAAGCCATGAGCCAGTCAATCGAAAAACTGTTTCAGGCTAAAACTATTCCTGAATATGTTGAAGTTGCCAATCAGTTCGAACGAATTTCGACAATCGAAAAGACAGAATGGTTGCCTTTATATTACGCTTCATTTTCTTACATCATGATCAGTTTTCAGGAGGCCGAAAACGCAAAAAAAGATCAGTATCTCGATCAGGCTCAAAAATACCTGGACCAGGCTATGGCAATTGAACCTAATGAGTCGGAATTATATATGCTGCAAGGTTTTCTTTATCCTTCGCGCATTAATATTGACCCAATGGCCCGAGGAATGCTTTACATGGGCAAGATGAACGAATCGCTCGACAAAGCGTTGGCGCTGAATCCGGACAATCCACGGGTTTATTACCTCCGTGCAACCATGACCTTTCACATGCCCGAAGCTTATGGTGGCGGGGCTGCCAAGGCATTGCCATTGTATCAAACGGCTGCCGAAAAATTTCAGATTTTCAAGCCAAAAACAGAACTTTCACCCAATTGGGGCAAGGAATTGAATGAAGCTGAATTGAAAAAACTTCAGGAATAAAATGTTACGGGTTTCGGGATGCGAGTTATGAGTTGCAACCCGAAACACGCAACTCGTACCAGATTCGGAATACCTACTCTTCTTTTATATCGCTATTATCTGTATTTTCGATCAAATTTTCTAAGCCAGCATACCAATGACTAACAACCAAAACCATTCGAAAACCCCAATCTGGCAAATTCCCGCATGGATTCTTCTACTAATTGCCATGGGCAACCTAATCATGCTAATTATGCTTCAGGGGAGGGAATTCACTACAGAAATGTTCGTGTCCAGTTCGCTCAATTCAGTGTTGGTTGGAGGCGCATTTATGATTGGACTGAAAGTGATGATTACTGCACTCGACCGGAAACTTCCTTGGCTGCACAATCCGCTGAAACGACTTATCGCCCAATTCCTGATCACTATTGCGTTTTCGCTTGTCATCATTGTCATCGCGATATTTTTGAACGGATTCTTTTCTCACCAGGAAATCACCTCCGGATACTTTTTTGAGCAAGCCTATTTTATGGCAAAAATCGCTTTCTCATTTATTTTTGCAGGATCGCTGATTTCCAATGCAATCCTATTCTTCAAGAATTGGAAAGAATCCGCTGTTCAGCAAGAGAAACTGAAGCGCGAACAACTAGCCCTTCAATACGAAACCTTGAAAAGCCAGGTGAATCCTCATTTCTTGTTCAACAACCTGAATTCGCTCACTTCGTTAATCAGTTCCAATCCTGAAAAGGCAATCGATTTTGTGAAGAGACTTTCGGAAGTTTACCGGTATGTACTCGATCAAAAAGACCATGAACTGGTAGCACTTGATACAGAACTGAAATTCGTGGAATCATATATATACCTGCATCAAATCAGGTTTGGTACGAATCTCGAAGTCCAAATGGATGTTGATCCTAAAAACTTCAAAGTAATTCCACTTTCCGTTCAGTTGCTGGTCGAAAATGCAATCAAACACAATGAAATTTCAGATAAAAAACCGCTGTCAATCCGTCTGTACACCAACGATGATCAGTACCTGATTGTCGAAAACGTCCTTCAAAAAAAATCAGGATCGGAAGGAAGCGGAATGGGAATTCAAAACATTAGCGATCGGTATGGATTTTTTACGGATCAAAAAGTGCTGATCACTTTTAATTCAGAGCGATTTAAGGTAAGTATTCCAATGTTAACCGATTGACGTATGTATAAAGTATTGATCATCGAAGACGAAAAGCCTGCAGCAGAGTGGTTACGGCAGCTAATCCTGAAGTTTGATTCTCAGATTTTGATACTGGCTGTAATTGATTCGGTGAGAGGTGCCGCCGAATGGGTTCAGCAAAATCAGGCACCAGACCTGGTTTTTATGGACATCCAATTAGCTGATGGTTTGAGTTTCGAAATTTTTGAACGGGTAAAAGTTCCCTGTCCGGTGATTTTTACCACTGCCTACGAAGAATATGCGGTAAAAGCCTTCAAGGTAAACAGCATCGATTATTTGCTGAAACCAATTGCCTTCAATGAGCTGGAAGCCGCTTTTCAGAAATTTGGAAATCAGGCAAAAAAAGTTGAAGAAGTTCAGCCTGTTACCGTAGAATTGCTGAATAAAGTAAAGGAGATGCTTCGGAAACAATACAAAACACGCTTTGTAATCAAAGTTGGCGAACACCTGAAGTCGATTCCGGTGGAAGAAATTCTGTTCTTTTACAGCCTCGAAAAAGCAACTTACCTGTGCACTGCCGATTTCAAAACTTATCTTGTCGATTATTCGCTCGACCACATTTCTGAAATGGTTGACGAACACCGGTTTTTCCGCATCAACCGAAAATACATCCTTAGTAACCTGTCGATTGCCGACATTGTGTTTTACTCGAACAGCCGCCTGAAAATTAAATTAAAAAAACCCGACGAAGAAAGCATCATCGTCAGTCGCGATAAAGTTGCGGCTTTCAAAGAATGGCTTGATTTATAAACAAGTCAGGGCTTCGCATAAGAGAAACCCTGACTAATTCTATAACAACTGAAATTCAGAATTATTTTACTGCGGCCAAAGCTATTTTTACTGTTTCGGCAAGAGGCGTTGTTGGCCGGCCAATCAATTTCGAGAGCTGGTGCGACTCATCCAGCAAATCGCCTTTCGAAGCACCAACATCCCATCCGGCAATCGCATCGGCAAATCCTTCAGGAATGCCAAAACTTTTCAAAATCTTAGCGTATTCGGTTTCAGGAAGATTGTTGTATGGAATTGTTTTTCCGGTTTGTTTCGAAATTTCGGCAGCTAAATCAACCAAGGTATACGAATCATCGCCAGCGAGTTCATATGTTTTATCCTGATGACCTTCACCGTTAACAACTTCAGCAATTGCTTCAGCAAAATCAGCACGGGAAGCTGACGATATTTTTCCATCTCCGGCGCTTCCGATAAATGCACCGGCGGCCACAGCACCAGCTACCGAACCAGTGTAATTTTCGGTGTACCAGCCATTACGCAAAATAGTGTACGGCAATCCAGAAGCCTTTAATGTTTTTTCAGTAGCAAAATGCTCCGGAGCAAGGCTCAATGTTGAAGTATCAGCATGAAGCAAGCTGGTATAAACAACTCCTTTTACGTCCGTTTTTTTTGCAGCTTCAATCACGTTGGCGTGTTGGGTGGCACGTTGTCCTAATTCATTTCCTGAAATAAGTACAAGCTTATCGATACCACTAAGTGTTCCAACAAGTTGATTGGGATTGTTGTAATTAAATTCACGGGTTTCAACACCCAAATCAGCAGCTTTTTGAGGTGTGCGAACCAATGCAACTACGTTTGCTCCCAAACCCTTTTCTTTCAGTTTTTCCACTACCAATCGACCTAGTTGACCGGTAGCACCTGTTACTCCAATTTTCATCTGTTTATAATTTATTTTTTAATTGCCAGATGGAACTCGCCATTACAATCATTCTCCTTTGCGCGAGGTTATCTCTCCTGTCTCGTTTCATTTTTATTTCTTTTTAATTAATAACCTATTTATATTTTGTATCCTTTAGTATTTTAATTACTTTTGGTAAGTCAAAGATAAATGACATCTAATTCATAAACAAGAACTTACTTAAAAGTTCAATACTTACCTAAAAGTTAGTAATGATATAATCAGGTATTTATGGATAAAAAAATATTGAAAAAATATGGAGAAGCCGAACATTGTCCGGTACGCAATGTTATCGACCGGATTGGAGACAAATGGTCAGTTCTCGTATTAATGGTTCTGGAAGAGGCGAATGTATTGAGGTTTAATGAAATATGGGGATCGATTCAAACGATTTCGCAGAAAATGCTGACGGTAACACTAAAAACGCTCGAAGCCGACGGATTGGTCAAAAGAACAGTATATCCGCAAATTCCGCCTAAAGTTGAATATGAACTAACTGCACGAGGCAAAACATTACTGCCACATTTGCATGGATTGGTAGGATGGGCAAACGAAAATTTGGTTGAAATTAAGAAATCGAGAGAATTGTTCGAAAGAATTTCAAGCAATTGATATTCGACACAAATCAGCATTAAATTAAACAAGGCGACTGTTACCAATCGCCTTGTTTATAAAAATACGCAGACCTGTAAGCCGGGTTCTGTGTCCCGATTACTCGGGATCTCCATCATTTATCTACCCGGGTTATCACTAACCCGATCCAGCAGCCTACCCCTCACGACTTCCGAAGAATCAAAACGGGCCGTTCTGTATTCAGGCGTACCTGAAAATCATGATATATTTGGCTTTGCAACCCATCAGAAGTACGGCTGATTGTGTTGCCACAACCACCGGTGAGCTTTTACCTCGCCTTTTCACCCGTTCCCGGTCGCGACACGTCGAAACCAGGTGGTCGTTTTCTGTTACCTTACTGCAAGCTTTCGCCCGCCTTCCTGTTAAGAAGCATGGTGCCCTGCGTTGCCCGGACTTTCCTCTCTCCCGAATAAACGGAACAGCGATAGAGCGGTCTGCACTGCAAAGGTGCGGAAAATGCTGCGATATTCAAGCAAATCAATCCACCACATTCATCCCCAAAATTATTTTTCATAAACAAACTACAAAATATAGTTTTTAAACTATATTTTATAGTTACATTTACACAAACAAAAAATCACTATGAAACACCTGACTAATCGCGAAGAAGAAATCATGGAACTCTTTTGGGAAAAGGGTTCTTTGTTTGTAAAAGAAATCATCGACAAACTGGCCGAGCCAAAACCGCACTACAATACAATCTCGACCATTGTACGCGGGCTCGAGGAAAAGGGTTTTGTTGGTCACGAGCAGTTTGGAAATACATACCGCTATCTGGCCATTATCTCGCGCGAAGAATTTAGCCGGAATACGATCAAAAATATGGTCAGCAAGTACTTTAATAAGTCGTATGCCTCGGTGGTTTCGATGTTTGTAGAAGAACAGAAAATTTCGACTGAAGAAATTCAGGAGTTAATTCGTCAGGTTGAATCACGTAAAAGCACCGAAAATGAATGATTTTCTCATCTACATTTTAAAATCGACGATCAGCATCAGTTTACTTTATCTGGGGTTCAGGATGCTGATGCGAAAAGAGACTTTTTTTAAACTGAACAGAGCCTTGCTTTTATCAGTGGTTGTTTGCTCAGCAGTCATTCCGTTATTATACCTGCCTCAGTTCGTCCAGCCAACTATACAAAACGAATGGATGCCAAGGTTACAAAATCCGGAGTTTACTCCGGATGCTCAACCGGCATTTGAAGGATCAACTCAACCTTTAACTGTTCCAACAGAACAAACAAAGACTGTAATCAGAGAAGAATTTCCATGGATAAAACTACTTCAAACCGTTTATCTGGCAGGAATATTAATCACACTACTGATCTTGATTCATGGCATCGTTTCTATTTTGATCCTTTTCCGGAAAGCGCAGTTCAGGCAAATGGATGGATTCCGGTTGCTGATCATTGATCAGGAGATTCCGCCATTCTCTTTTGGCCGTTTTGTGATTATCTCGCAAAGCGATTACAATGCTCATCAACAAGTCATTCTTGCTCACGAGCAGGCGCATATCAGGCTAAACCATTTTTTCGATCTGGTATTACTCGCAACGATAAAAATACTTCATTGGTTTAATCCGGTTATTTATTTGCTGATCCGCGACATGAAAGAGATCCACGAGTTTCAGGCCGACCAGTACACCCTCAACATAGGCATCGATGCAACTCAATATCAAATCCTAATTATTCAAAAAAGTGTTGGGCCACAGCGGTTCGCACTAGCTAACAGTTTTAATCATTGTCAAATTAAAAAAAGAATTACCATGATGAACAAACAAAAAACCAGCAAAGCACGGCGTTGGAAGGTGGCGACCTTTCTTCCCCTGCTTGCCCTGTTGCTGATGGCTTTCGCCAAAACAGGCGGGAATGTACTTCCTAATCCGGATGAGTCGTCAACCGTTTCCGCAACTGTACAAGAACCAGGCAAACAATGGACAGAGGCCGATTTTGGAAAACCAATTTACGATGTTAAAAATCAAACAAGAACAACATTAGGAATTCCAATTCGAATTGATTCGGAATCTAGGCTATTTTTACGTGATGAACCCTCTTCGCTAGAAAATATTACAATGATTGCAAAACAGAACTTTGACTACAAACTAGCAGACGAAAATTTAAAAAAAGAATTTGAGAAAATCTCCATTAACGGACAACAAGGAATGGCCCAAAGATTTAACATCCTTTATGTATTTAAAAATCCTGCAGCCTCACCTGAAGAAGTTCAAAAAGTTTTAAATTCAATCGGTAAAGCAGCAATGGAAACACGCCAGAAATACGCGTCAGAAATTTACAAAGCTGATTATCAAAAACTAACAACTACACACAAAAGTGATATAGATAAATTGGTTCCAGCTATTGTTGTTCTTCAGGTTTTCCCAGTTCAAACTACTTCGGCGACCAGTACGACTTCTTTTTCCATTGAAATCAGAGCTGAAGGAATTATTATTCCTCCTTCAGAAGGAGCAATTTCATTAGCAGAAATGAAAAACCAAGTTGAAATATATGCAACAGGAAAAACTAATTCTGTTATTAGTGTTAAAACCGCCAATGGTCTAAACAGCGACTTACTTAATAAAGTCAAAGATGCCTTGAAATCGGTTAAAAATATAAGTTCAAATTATACTGAATTTGATCCGGTCTATGTTATGGTAGATGAAATGCCAGAATTTCCTGGAGGAATTACAGCCTTTCGCGAATGGGTAAGCAAAAACACAAAATACCCAGAAAAAGCAAATAAAATTGAAGGAAAGGTTTATGTAAGCTTTTTCATAAATTCAAAGGGAAAGGCTGAATCAGCAAAAATTGAAAAAGGTTTAAGTCCAGAATTGGATGCTGAAGCTTTAAAAATCGTTTCTCAGATGCCAGTATGGAAATCGGGGGAACAAAATGGCATTCCTGTTAATGTTAAATACACAACTCCAATCAAATTCAGCGCGTCCCAAAAATAAAAAAGCAGCCGGTCATGGTGCGTCTCCATGCCGGCAGCTTTAATCATTGTCAAAAAGAGTTGCATTGCTGCAACAGCTACAAATCTAGGAATTAGATTTGTAGCTGTCAAATTTTTATCTACTTCTATTTTCGACTAGAACAACTCTCCAAAAGCTATTACACAACCGATTATTCAAATTGGAGATTTACTTTGTACTCCGGAGTAAAGGATATTTTTCGGATATCCAGCACTTGTTTCGATTTGCTGAAATCGGGTCGATTTTCAGGAGAAATGTCATCCAGATGCGACGCGCCTTCGCTCACGGGCCGGAAATAAAAGACCATTTCTTTGGATGCGGCATTGGAATAAAATTTCTTCAGTCCAATTTGCCAAAGCGTACCTTTCCAGAATTCGTCGGTAACCAATTCTCCGTCCAGAAAACCCATACCGGTATCGCCGATATAGTCAATGTTCAGGAAAAGATCGTTTAAACCATTTAACGAAGTAGGCAGGATTACCACTGTCTTTCTTTCACCAACCTGTCTTACAATTGGTTCTAATTTTACTTCAGGCACCGAAATACGGAATGCTGACATCAGACCATTGTTTGCAGAAGCCGAAACAACAGCTTTCCCGGCGCTCAGGTTGCCCTGTATTTTGGGATAAACCTGAATATTAAACACATTTTCCCCGGAACTCAACGCAGATATGGTATCGTTACTCATCAAAATAACGGCATCTGAAAACACCAGCGATTTTTTTCCTTTTATACTGACGATGTATGATTGGAGCGCCAACGATTTTTCGACAACCAATATTTTTGTCTGACGACCTTTTACATTGACGGTAAATTCCGAAGTTCCTTTGGGGCATTTCACCAATAGTCTCTTTTCATTTTGGTCGAGGCTAATTCCCGGTGCTTTCTTAATTGAAAGGCCCTTGCTTTTGGCAAACGAAAATTCGGCATTGCTCCCATCCTGTGCAACAAACACATAATAAGGTGTTTTGCCATCATCGCTTTTGGTAAATAATTGCGCCGTCGCATAAATCAAATCGGCGCCATTAATCGCCAGATGAAATGGAAAA
>CAXXPT010000049.1:0-219547 GCA_963676375.2 Prolixibacteraceae bacterium | reverse complement strand
GCCAGATGAAATGGGAAAATCACATTTTCGCCTTCCTTAACCGAGAACCCGTGCGATTCAGGAATGGTGACAATATCCCCTGATGTTTTGATTTTAATCTGGATATTCGTTTTGTCCGATGTTTTGAGGTCGTCCTGAAAATTATTCACGAAAAGAAAGCCTGAATTGTCTTTTACCCGGACGGCATAGCGAAGATCGGTCACATTTTCAGGCTTCAGAATTGCCGCATTTTCGGGAAGAACGGTCTGCATTGGAGCCAATAAATCGCCAAAATCCTGTGCAAACCAATTAATGAGTTTCAGCCGTTGAAACCCTTCGCGAACCTGGCCAAACTCGCCAATCGGAGCCTGAAAATCGTACGAAATCTTCGGTAAACCATAGGCCTCATCGCTAAAATAATAGCGATCGCCCCGTGGTGTTGATCCGCCGTGATACATGTAATAACCCAATCCATTGGCGCCGCTTCCCAGGCATCGGTTCATCATCGCATCAAAACTTTTTTGCTCCACGATGGGTCTTCGCGAATAAACGGTCATGATGCCCGTTCCCAATTCGGCCGGGAATGCCGGATAATCCTCGGGTTGATAGCGCACCGGTGCATAATCCGGCTCGCGATGCATGTCCTTGTACAGGAAAAATGGCGAAATATCTTTGTGAGCCGTCCAAAACGGATAAGCATACGCGGCAGTGACTGGTATACTTTCATTGGTCACTATGGCCGCATTTCCCCAACCGGTGGCGGTGTAAATAGGCACATCCATGCCAGCTTTTAGGGCCAGCGATTTCAATATTTTCATGTGGTCGTTGCCCAAATCAGCATACGGATTTTTCGTTTCAGAAACACCGACACCGGCTTGGGTTAACGACAAATCACTTTCCGCAGCAGTCCAATCATGTGGTTGTCCGGCATAGGTCACCCCCCAGGGAGCAGCCGAATGCTGGTACTCGTTCTCCAACTGAATGCCAATCACCGGCCCGCCATCTTTGAAATAGCTGCCTTTCAACTGGGCGCCAATCTGGTTGTACAACCTTTCAACATACGACAGGTAAGCCGGATCATTCGAACGAATCATCAGCGGCTTTCCCAAAAGCCAGTCGGGAAGCCCGCCGTTTCGAATTTCACCATGACAAAACGGCCCCACCCGAACGAAAACATACATCTCATTTTTGGCACACAATGCAATGAATTTCTTCAAATCGCGATCGCCGTCCCATCTGAATGTCCCTTCATGTTCCTCATGAATATTCCAAAAAACATAAGTTGCAATGATGTTTATACCGCCAGCCTTCATTTTCTTAATCGACTCATCCCAATATTGGCTGGGGTAACGGCTGAAATGAAATTCCCCGGTAATCGGGATAAATGGCTTGCCGTTCTTCGAAATGAAATAATTGTTCACCGAAATTGTTTCTCCATTCGGATTCGAACCACCCAATTTCAGATGATCCGAATAAAGTTTCATTGGAGCAACTGCGGCATTTATTTCATATTTATTCAGTGTTTGTCCAAACGCATTCTGAAGCCCCAACGCAAAAAAGACAAACAGTATAGAGATTCTCATGTAATTACACAGCCTTTTCATGTTTTGTACGTCCTTTATTGATAGTTTTCTAACCTATTTCTGTTCCTGAATTTTCGAAAGCCCCAATTCACCCAAAGCAATCAGGTTCAGGCAATTTTGATGGTTCCGTTTGGTCAAATCATCGTCCCAAATCTGCAAATCGGGCAGCGAGACCGCGAAATAGTCGAGTTTGAATTCGTCGTTCAGATGATTTTTCCCAAAGTCAATCAACTTATTGAACCGAGCTTGGGCTTCGTCTGTTCGTCCGAGCTGAATAAGCGCCAATCCCTGATAAAAAATGGTATCAGGCTGCTGGTCGTTGTAAAAAATGGCCGGAACAGGTTCACTAATACCGGATGAGGCCTTTTCCCAATATTGCCGGGACTTTTCAATCTCATTCATTTTTGAATACGCATTGCCCAGCCAATAGAAGATCGCATTTTCCTGAGCGCCGTAAAGTTTTCCTTCGCCCAGATTTTCAGGATAAACCTGCGCTTTTTCAAGCAATTCAATTGCCTTTTCATAGTGCTTTTCCTGAATGGCTTGTTTGGCCATCTCTGTCAGGCTGAAAACGTATTGCCCGGTTACTTTGCCTTCGCCGCCTTCCCACGGATGAAATTTGCGCGACATAATCAACTGATACGCCTTTTCATACTGTCCAAACTGGTTGTACAAAGTCGCCCTTTCGAGATACAAATCGTCGCGGTAATCAAACTGTTCGGGATATTTTTCCAAATTTTCTAAACGCTTTTCCGGAGAATAACCCAAGCGTTTGTACAACTGGTCGAGCTCCATCAGGATTCGTGAATCGGTTTCGTCCAAACTGAATGCTTTCTCCAATTCAGTCAATGCTTTTTGCGGCTGGTTATGCTTATTAAAATAAGCCAAGGCTAAATTGCGGTGAACCGTTGGAAAGCTATCATTGAGTTTTGCCGACAATTCCCAATTGGTTATCGCTTGGTCATACTGACGGGCGTTGTACCAGAAATTACCCAGATAATAAGTAGCTTTCGAATCAGCTGGATTTTGTTGTTTAGCCCATTCCAAAACAAGAACAGCTTCTATCTGGTATGGGAAACAGTAATCGGGGCAAGCATTTGCAGCCTCCTGAAGTGTTTTTTCGGAACCCAATTGATTGCCGTTTTGTGCCTCGAACCAGGCTTTGTAATACAAGGCCATTGGGTAAACTGCATGATCTCGCTGTTCATCAATCCCTGTTGAAATCAGTTCTATCGCTTCATCGTATAATCCGGCAAAGGCGTAATCAAGAGCAAATTCAATGAAAGTGTGGATATTGGGTTTAGATACCCCTAAATCCCCTAAAGGGGACTTAACACCACCGATCAATAATGATTTCTCGAACAAAATACCAAAGTTAAAACGATCGAGTTCGAGCGATTCGGCAATTAGCCTTTCAGCTTCGGCTATCTGACCTAGTTTTCGGAGAATAAAAACTTTCAGGTGACGACTTTTGGCATTGTGCCAATTTCGAATCAATGAGCGATCAATTAAATCCAGTGCATCTTCCCAGTTTTGCTTTTTAGCAGCCAGCCGGGCCAGTTGAAAATAACCGTTGTCCATCCAGGCTGCATTCCATACCGATTTGTAAAAAGCGTCAAAGGCCTCATCATCGCGTCCCTGGTAAATTAAAGAAAGCCCGAGATTGAACGATGGTTCGCCATCAATCGGGTTTGGATTGTGCTGCGATAGGGTTTCGATGGCTTTCCGGAAATAAGTTTCGGCTTCGGCAAATTTGCCACGGCGCAACAACCACAAGCCCATCGCGTTATTACACCGACTGTCTTTCGGATCGCGACGCAATGCTTCGAGGTAGTAATCGCGCGGATCGTAAGTAGCATGGCGGTATTGCGCCAGATGCAAGCCGGTGAGGTACAGTTGCTCATTGCTTTCAATTTCTGCCGGAAGTTTGGCAGCTTTGGCAGCTTCCGGAATTGGCTTTTTCTCATCGGCTTCCGGCTTCCAATCCACCAAAATTTTTCCTTCAGAAGAAAGGACTGAAACCTGAAACATCGTGGGTTCGGATCCCGGAGAGATCACAACTCCCTTTTCATAAGAAGTTGCCGGATGAAAATCGAACGAATCTTCAAGAATTACTTCTGTTCCATGTTTCAGGATAACTTTAGAGTTGGGATAAACCCCGGTTGTGTATGCTCTAATAACGGCTTTCCCATCTTCAAATTCAAGATTTACCATCGCTTCTTTGGTCGCATTTTTCACCACGCCCAAATCGCGGTATGGCATGAAATACTGAGAGAATGCTTTTTCCTCTCCCGGCATGATCCACGAAAAGTCGGGCTGGTTATCGGTATAAACGCCGCACATCAACTCAATGTACGGACCATCTTCGTCGGTCAGGTTGCGGTCCCAGGCACGTCCAAAATCACTGTGGCCCCAAGTCCACTGCTTCTTTCCAGGCGACACATGGTGATTGGCTACATGCAACAATCCGCCTTTGGTGTCGTTCTCGTAACCACCTACAAAGTTGTATTTCGAATTCACGGCCATGTACGAAGTTGGCACAGGAATGTTTTTATAGCGCGAAATATCGGTTCCGGGCGAATAATCCACCTTGTAGTAGGTTCCTTTGGCAATCGGGAATTCAGAAACATCGCGCTTGCCATGATCGAAAACTGCGTTCACATCCGGTGGAAAAACCGATTGATAATGGTCGTTCACTTTCACTGCCGGATTGGCCCACCAAAGGAATGTTTGCGGGAAATCGGTTCGATTCAGCAGTTTTACTTTTATTTCGAGGTAAGCTTTATCCGGATATAAGGTAAAACCGGCCATTCCGCGAGTGCGGAACATCCGCTCCACCTCGCTGCACCAAACGGTTACGCTGCCATCGGCATTTTCCTCGATGCAATGATCGACCGGCTCAAACGTTGACGGGCGGTGATGCTGCGGCCAGTTAAATTCCAATCCGCCCGAAATCCATGGGCCAGTTAATCCAACCAAAGCCGGCTTAATTACCTGATTGTAATAGATAAAATGACGCTCTTTGGTTTTGTCGTAAGCCATCTGCACCCGTCCGCCCAATTCGGGCAGAATCATAATTTTCAGGTACTGATTTTCAAGAAAAACGGCATTCCATTCTTTGTCTACTTTTTCGTCCAGAATTTTCTCGATTACCGGATGCGGATAAACTACGCCGCTGCTTCCCTGGTAAACCCGCTTTTCCAGAAACATCGGGTTCTTTTCGGGTTTGCCAATTCCATAAGTTGGAATCACAATTTTTTCGTACCAGGCACGAGCCTGCATCTCTGTTTTCATCTGTGAATAATTTGTTTTTTAATGGCCAGATGGAATAACCATGATTGGAACTTTATTCTCTAATCTGATTGGTGTTTACAAAATCATGGCTATTTCATTCTTTCACTCAAATTTTAGGGATTATTCCATCGAACGAATTTCTTTGGCATCCATATTTTCAACTTTGATGTCTTTCGACAATACATCGCCTTCGAAGAAATTACCGCTTACCTCGGCATTTTTACAGGCTTCGAAAGTGAGGCAATGCTTCCGGGCATGAAACGGTTCAAATTCGTGCGACCGGACAATCCGGTTTTTGGTGAACCGTATACCATCGACCGACAGGGCATACAAAACAGGGTAATCGAATGCATGAAATGTGTTGTTCGCAATTGTAATGTTGCGGTGATAAGGCTTTTGCCCATCAACCTTCGGAATGATTGGGTAAATGCTGATAATCCCCTCGCAGAACTGGTACATCGACGTCAAACAGGCATCCCAGAAAATATTATTGGTAATCGTCACATCGTTCACGGCACCCGATTCGTACCACCCGTTGGCATCACCGGCAATGAGGATCGCCGAACCGCTCGACTCGAATTCATTTTTGTCAATCACCACTTTGCCTGGCGTTGAAACCAGTAAACCTCGGGCTCTGCAACTGTGGAATTTGCACCCGGTGATATTGACAGACGGCGACCAGCTTAAGTTTTCCAATGCGTCGCCGGCAACTATTTCAGCAGGAACAGCCGATTTAAACTCAACTGTAAATTCATCGCGGTTCAGCTTTTCGAACCCGGAAAGAACTCCTTTCGAAACGGTTGCCATGCTTTCGTTTTCGAGGAAACCAATGGTGTCGTTCACATGGCCCCAGGTCATGCCGGTGCTTTGCTCATGCATGAAACGACATTTCAGCTTCAGTTCGCTTAGCTTCTCAATAATTTTGACACTGGTTCCATGCACATTGATCGGGTCGTCCATCAAACCTCCAAACTCGCAACGGTTAATATTTACCTGACCGGCACAATTCGAAACCTGGAAACCATCGTCGTGCCCGCTGATATAGCGATTTTTAGCTGCATTAGGCATAAACCGTACGTTTTGATAATCGAGATTGCGGGAAAACTGCGCCAGAACGCCCAATCCGGCGCAATGGTACACATTCACGTTTTCGAGTTTTACATTCTGGCTTTCCTGAATAAAAATTCCGGCATGGTCGCGCTTGCTGTGCCTGATGATCAGGTAATTGCCAACTGCCGGAGTGCGTGTAAATTCGCCATTCATGCGAACAGTTCCGGGTTTCAGTTCTTCAAACGAACGCTTATTTCTATCTCCCCTGATGCAACCTTCATCACCTGTTTGTGGTGCAATCAAATGTTTATCAGCAACATACTCCATGTATCCTGAAGGTTCGGCCTTCCAGTTTTCGCCCGTAAACAATAGTTTTCCATCTGCAACTTCGTATGAGAACTGTTTGGTGTCGATTTCCAAATCGATGTTTTTAGGCGTGGAAGCCAGAACCCTCGCCTGAGCGGTGAGCGGAATGTCCCAGTCGATGTTGACATTTTGAATTTTGATATTCTCGCTATTATCAACGGTAATGGGCTGAATTGGACCGTGAAAAATAAATTCCGAGCCATTTCCTTCCAAGGTCAGTTCCTTGCACTTTTCAATCAGGATGGCCAGATTTTTTGGCGCATCGTTGGTGGTATTCGATTCGAAATATTCGCGGGTATGACTCAACGTATAATAAAAATCATACCGGCCTTTAGTAAACTGAAGGACTGACCTTTCATGCTTTTTGCAACGCTCCAACGCCCGGATCACAACCGGAACAGCATTTTCTTTCGAGTCGGGCCGAAGTCCAAAATCGGCCACATTAACCACAACAACTTCATTTTGTTTGCATCCCCCGATAATAAGGAGCAGCAATAACCCAAGGGGAAAAAGCTTTTTCATTTCAGGCAATTTTAGTTTTGAAGTCGGTTTATCAGTGCAACCGGGATTTCTGTTCCCGGATTAAATTTAGTTCCAACCATGTATTTTTTCAGGCTGAAAAGCAATTGCTGCGCTTCGAGGCGCTTGTCCAGATCGGTCGTCAGATCAATTCCTGAAATCAGGATTTTGCCCTTACCAACTTTACCTTCCACAATCAGCGCAAGCGGACGGTTGGTAAACCAGTCGTCAACAACACGAACGACGGGCTTTAATTCAGCAGGGAAAGTTGTCAGATTAATCGCTCCGGAATGACTCATGGCATCCCACCATTGGTAATTGCTGTGGTACTCGGTGGGGAAATCGGCCAGGGCGGGATGTTTTAGATTGACCAGAATCCCCAATGTGTGCGGCGCTTGTCCGTTGGTCCAGGCCGTATTCCAGAAAATGCTGGAGAAACCAATCGGAATATCGCCACCCATTTCTTTCGAAAGTGTTCCTTTCTTCAGGTTAAGCAACACAGTTCCGCCATCCTGAAGAAATTTTTGTGTTGCAGCATCAAGTTTTTGAACCACGCGAATCTTTTCTTCTCCTGAAACAACTTCCTTTTTCGCCGGGTAAACCCAGAATTCCCAGCTGTTACTCTTGCCATTTACTGAGACCTCCAGAATCAGTTTTTCAGCATTTGTAATTGCCGCGAGAGGCAAAGAAACATTTCCAAGTTTAATGCCATTTCCAAGCTGAATGTTGGTTTGCGGAAGCTTTCCGGATTGAATCAATTTCCCGGTTTTATCAGTTATTTTCCATTCAGGAACGCAAGCAGAAATTGGTTGATCGCCATAATGAGCGACCTCAACAGCGGCTTCGAAAGTTTCATTATTGGTGTAAACCAGCTTTTTCATGCGAGCCAGCGGAACGGTTGAGTTACAAAAGCGGTTGTATTCGGCCGGACTGATGTATCCTTTTTCGCCCCAAAACGGATCGAGCACACCAACCAAAGCCGATCCCTGGCCAGGAAAATCGTGCAAATCGAGCAACTGGAAACCGCCAAAATCTTTGGTACGCAAAGCTGCTTCAATGTCGGCCTTGTAGCACAGTGCCTGCAATTTGCCCGATGCCAGTAAAAAGCTGTCGGCCAGCTGCACCATCCCATGGTCCTTTAATGTTTCCTGAAACAGCTCGAAGTTTTTGGCTTTCAAAACGCCGTCGTATTTTGCAATTTCCTTAAAATTTGGATAAACACACCACTGCCCGATTTCGTGGCTAACCATTGGCTGCGAAAACTTGTTGTTGTAGCCTGACCAGTCGTAATCTGTTGACGGTGCCTGCGCATTGATGATGCTGCCCAAGCCTTGTCCCCAATGCTGAATGCGGGGCTCCGAGTCGCTCAGGTAATCGTTCGCCGGAAGGTTTGGCCAACCTGCACCTGAGGTATAAATGCGGCGGTTGTCGTTACTTTTCCAAAAATTGATGAAATCGGTGAGGAACGGTCCCTGATTCTTTCCGGCGGGTTCGTTGCCATAAACCATCATGCAAAACGATGGATGATTGCCATACTCGTCAATCATGCGCTGGCTTTCTTCATACAGGTATTTATCGAATGGTTTGCCATCTCCCAAGGTCGTCGATTGATTGGCCCACGACGAACATTCCACCTGAAGGTAAAAGCCGAGCTGATCGGCGGCATCGAAAGCAGCCTGTGGCGGACACCAAGAATGAAACCTGAAATGGTTCAATCCGTGCGCACGAGCTACATTAAAAATACGCAGCCACTCGTTCAAATCGGTTGCCGGGTAGCCGGTTTTCGGGAAAATGGCGCATTCGAGTGTACCACGTAAAAAGGTCGGCTGACCATTAATCAGGATATGTTTCCCATAAGTTTTAAACTCGCGCATCCCGAAAGTAGTTGTGGCAACATCCGTTTGTCCTGAAGTTTTGTCCACGAGATTAACGTCGAGCGAATATAAGTTGGGATGAAATTCGTTCCATAGTTTGACATCAGAACCCATATCCAGTGCCAAAGTCAACATATTTTCACCTTCTTTCAAATCGAACTTTTCATCGATATGTTTTCCTGATTCTTTTACTTTCAGGCTAAGTTTTACAGAACTCGATTTTCCCGAAAGGTTTTCGACTTTTACCTTCGCTGTTATTTTCTTAGCTAGAATGTCAGGATAAACCTGAATATTTTCAATATGCACAAGCGGACGGGCTTCAAGATACAATTGCCCCACTACCCCATTCCAGTTGCTCTGCGTGTGATCGGAAATGCTGTGCGAATTGATGCCTGGATCAATGTCTTTTACCCGGTTATCGACACACAGGCTCAGCCGGTGCTTTCCGGGAGTTAAAAATTTAGTCAAATCGTATTTGTGCGGAGTTCCCAACGAGTTTTGCATGCCAACTTCGTTACCGTCAACCCACAGGCGGCTTTCCCAGTGGCAGCGTTCGAGAAACAAGCCGATGAACTGACCGTTCCAATTTTCAGGAATTGTTACTTCTTTCTGATACCAGGCGGCGCCTTTGTAATATTTTACCGGCTTAAGCCAGAACGGAATTTTGATATTTCCGGGCTGACGAAATTTGGCATATTCCGGCTTTTTAAAAAACGAACTATCCACAATCTGACCGGTCCACGGGGTCTTCAGGCTAATGTCGTTACCTTTTCCGTTGGTAGTCATCGATCCAGGAAGAGTAACTTTATCAGCTAATTCCTGATCGAACCATTTTTCGAAAATTCCTTTATCGAGCGAATCGATGGCAAACTTCCATTCACCGGCAAGGTCTATTTTTTGCTGAACGACAGGCTTTTGACAGGCAAACAAAGCTGTCAAAAATACTATGCAAATAATATTGTATTTCATATAGTAAAGTTTCTTTGGTTTCTATAGTTTCTTTCATTCCTGTTGTGCAGTCGCTACATCTTTTCAATTTCTTCCAGACTTTTCCCCTTGGTTTCCGGAAGCCTTTTCAGGATAAACAGGAAACCGGAAAAACAAATAAATGCATACAGCCAGAATGTTCCGCTGGCATTCAGCAGTTTATTCAGGATTGGAAACGTGTAAGTGAGAACAAAACAGGCTACCCACAAAGCGGTTGTGGCAATGGCCATAGCTGCGCCACGCACACTGTTCGGGAAAATTTCGGACAAAACCACCCAGGTAATGGGCGCCAAAGTCATGGCATAAGTAGCAATGGCCACCATCACCAAAACCAGGATAGCTAGGCCTTTCAGTTCGAAAAAATAACTGGTTCCGAGCGCCAGGTAAATTACGGCCAGCCCGCACGAACCGAGCAACATCAGTTTGCGGCGGCCCCAGCTATCGACCATGCGCATGGCCACAAGCGTAAAGATTAGGTTTACTGCGCCGGTAATCACAATATTGAAAAGCATATCGTTAACCGAATAACCTGCCGAGGTAAAAATCTCTTCAGCGTAATTAAAAATCACGTTGATACCGCACCACTGCTGAAATACAGCCAGCACAACTCCCAAAACCAGAACCGGACGCACTTTTTTCGAACGCAAAACACTCCAGTCAATTTTCGAATCAGTTCCCTTTAAAGTTTCACTTATTTCCTTTTGTTCCTGAATGGCATAATCGTGTCCTCCGATTCGTTTCAGAATCGAAAAAGCAGCTTCGGATTTTCCTGATTTAGCTAAAAACCGGGGACTTTCAGGAATGAAAAATGACAAAATAAAAAACAGCAAAGCCGGAACCGTTCCCGCCCAAAACATCCAGCGCCAACCCGACTGACCGTTCCACGAATTCAGGATAAACTCGTTGGTTGCGCCTGCCGGAACAGCTTCGGCAATCAGGTAATTGATGATTTGTGCGGCCAAAATTCCGATTACGATGGTCAATTGATTCACCGAAACCAATCGTCCGCGCATGGCGGCAGGAGAAATCTCGGCAATGTACATGGGCGAAATAGCCGATGCCAGGCCAATGCCTAAGCCGCCAATCAGGCGAAAAATAATGAATGGTGTAAACTGATTGACTGCGCCAGTTCCTAAAGCAGCTATTGTAAATAAAGCTGCCGCAACTATTAAAGGCTTTTTGCGTCCAAATTGATCGCTAAGGTACCCCGAAGCCATCGCTCCAAAGAGACAACCAATCAAAGCGCTGCTCATAGCCCACCCTTGCAGATAAGGCGAATTGGTAATGTCGAAAAATCGTTCGTAAAATGGTTTTGCGCCGCCAATTACCACCCAATCGTAACCAAAAAGCAGCCCGCCCATGGCCGATACAAGAGTAATTCCAAGTATAAACTGTCGGTTTAAGTTCGTTTTGTCCACAAGTTTAGAATTTAGTTGAAACAAATGTATGCGTTAGTTACCACTCAAAAAATGAAATATTTTATGAATTTATGGATTATTTTATCTTTCTATCAAATCTAATTCATGTTATACAAATCCTTCCTACTAATTGAATTTGAATTAATTTTGCAAGAGCCATAAAACACGAACATTACCAATTCAGCTATTTTTAATGAAGAAAGAAGATGGATTTCCCGGACAAATCAGCTTTGTTATTCCTGAAAAAATTCTGACCCTGGTCAAAAACAATCCGCTGATCGCTGACATTTATATTTCTGATATCGGATATTATCCTCAGGCTCGTCACCATTTTCGCGAACGGCCTTCCGGAAGCGCTCAGTTTATCCTGATTTACTGTGTAGATGGGAAGGGCGAAATCCGCCTGAATGAAACCGTTCATTCAGTTCCGCCCGATCACTTTTTTATTATTCCTGCCGGAATGCCCCACGCCTATCATTCTGACGAACAGAGTCCATGGTCAATTTACTGGATTCATTTTTCAGGGAAAAAATCGGGTATATATTCGCGGTTTGCCTGTCAGGCACTGCCCATTGAACGAGGCAAAACTTCGCGCATCGCCGACCGGACTGACCTGTTTTCTGAAATATTCCGCAACCTCGACCGTGGATTTAGCATTGAAACTTTGGAGTATGTCAATCTTTGTCTGCCGCACCTATTAGCCTCGTTCACTCATTTGAGTCAGTTCAGGCTAGTCAAGGAATCGGGCGAAAAAGACCCGGTGGCGCAAAGCATCAATTTCATGCTCGAAAGCCTGACTAAAAAACTAAAACTGGACGAAATTGCTACTGAAACAGGCTTGTCGGCATCGCATTATTCCCGTCTTTTCCAGAATAGAACCGGCCATTCGCCTATCGATTATTTCATTCAGCTCAAAATTCAGCGGGCCTGCCGCTTATTGGATAATTCGGGATGGATGATTGCCGATGTTTCGCGCGAAATGGGCTTCGACGACCAGTTTTATTTCTCGCGGGTATTCCGGAAAGTGATGGGCATGTCGCCTGCAGAGTATCGGAAAAGGGGAAAATAAAACTTCTGCTTATTTCTGAACAAGAAAATCAATTACCGGTTTTAGTATGTCAAAAAGATCATACTTTCATTATGCAATTAATAAATCCTGAAAAATGAAATTCGGACAAAGCGAAAACCCTGAATTGATTGAATTCCGGCTGCCAGCCGACGATCAGCGAACTACTGAGATTCTGAGACAAAACGATACGACCAAGCCACTTGAAATCTATGTGGGATGCGCCAAGTGGAACAAAACTGATTTGAAAAACTTTTATCCGCGCGGGACCAAAGACGAATTGACCTATTATTCCAGACAATTCAATTCCATTGAGCTGAATGCGACATTTTACAGCATGCCTGGCCGGGAACAGGTAATTACCTGGCGCAACAAAGCGCCCGCTGGATTTCGCTTTTTCCCAAAAGTGACGCAAAGCATCAGCCATATGCGCCGTTTGAACGATGTGCAAATGCTGACTGATGAGTATTGCGATAACATCAGCAATTTCGAAGATAAACTCGGAATGGTTTTCCTTCAGTTGCACGACAATTTCAAGTACAAAAACTACGACCGGCTGGTGAGTTTTATTGAAAATTTTCCGAAAGCCATTCCGTTGGCCGTTGAGTTGCGCAACACCGAATGGTTTAACGACAAAGCTGTTTCAGAAGAAGTATACGCACTGTTCGAGAAGCACAATGTCAGTAACATTATAGTTGACACCGCCGGGCGACGCGACTTGTTGCACATGCGCCTTACCACGCCCAAAGTGTTTGTGCGATACGTGGGTGCCAACAACCCGCAAAGCGACCGTGAACGCCTCGACGATTGGGCCAACCGCCTGAAAATTTGGGTCGATCAGGGCATTCGCGACATTTATTTCTTTGTTCACCAAAACATCGAACTGGAATCGCCTTTCCTGTCGGCTTATTTCATCGAGAAACTGAACAAACAGTTTGGAACCAATATCCAGATTCCGAAGCTGATTACTCCCAAGGAAGACACTTCACCAACTCTCGAATTTTAGACTTTATCCAAATAAAAATCCCTCCTGAAATTGATTCAGGAGGGATTTTTATTTGCGAATTCACGAACGACAGGAGTTCATCCTGAAATAATTCGTAAAATTGCTTCAGCTAATAAATCCTAAACCAGATCAAAATGAAAATTTCAGCACTGCTATCTATTCTTGTGCTACTGTTCTCATTTGCCAAAGCACAGTCTATTCTTGAAATCAAATCGCCCGACCAAAAGATCAGTTTTTCGCTTCAGAATAAAATAGACACCAAAGACGGACTTTTTTACTCTGTGCGGTGCGGCAACCGTGCTGTTGTGGAACCTTCCAAGCTTGGAATAAGCTGTAACGGAGATAACTGGAACAAACAACTTGAGGCAACTACTTCAACCATTCAATTGCACGATACAACGTGGACTCCGGTTTACGGCGAACGCGATCGGGTGCGCGACAACTACAACGAGGCAATAATCGATATTACCCGGGAAGGCAGAAAGTTCCCGGTACTTCAGTTGATTGTTCGGGCGTATAACTCGGGCGTTGCTTTCCGCTATAAAATTGATACCAACGAGAATGGCGGACCTTATCTGCACATCACAGGCGAATCAACCGAGTTTAACTTTCAGAAAAATGCCAAAGCGTGGTTTACTCCGCGGGCACAAACGCTGCACCAATTGCTGCCACTGAAAAACTGGCCTGACGAATCGGACCGCCCGCTTACTCTCGAATTACCTAACGGATTGTTTGTTTGCCTTGCCGAAGCCCAAATGACCAACTATTCGCGTACCAAATTCAAGCTAAATCCGGATATAGAAAATTCTATCCTGACTTCTATTTATGGCGATGTAGATGAAATTGCGCCTTTCAGTTCGCCATGGCGAGTGGTGATGGTTGCCGAAAAAGCCGGCGATCTGCTGGCCAACAACGATTTAATCCTGAATCTGAACCCACATTGTCAAATCGCTGATCCATCATGGATAAAGCCCGGGCAGGTAATGCGCGAGATCACTTTATCCACTTCAGGAGCTAAAAAACTGGTTGACTTTGCTGCGGCGCACAACATCAAATACATTCATTTCGACGCCGGATGGTATGGTTTTGAGAACGATTACAAAGCTGATGCAACCACTGTAACGGTCGACCCGCGCCGAAATCCGAAAGGCGATCTCGATCTTCAGGAAGCAATCCGATATGCCAAAGCAAAAGGCGTTGGCGTTTTTGTTTATGTGAATCAAAGGGCTTTGGCTGCTCAGCTAGATACGATTTTGCCGCTTTACGAAAAATGGGGAGTCGTTGGAATTAAATTCGGATTTGTTCAGGTGGGGTCGCACCGCTGGACAACCTGGCTGCACGAAGCTGTAATAAAATGTGCCAAATACCATTTAATGGTTGACATTCACGACGAGTACCGGCCAACAGGATTCAGTCGCACCTACCCCAATCTGATGACTCAGGAAGGTGTTCGCGGAAACGAGGAAATGCCCGATGCAGTGAATAATACCGTTTTGCCATTTACCCGTTTCGTGGCAGGTGCAGCCGATTATACGTTCTGCTATTATTACCGGAAAGAACTGGGGCATCCCGACCGCCACATCAAAAACACAGCGGTTCACCAGTTGGCTTTGCCTGTGGTTTATTACAGTCCGCTGCAATACATGTATTGGTACGACAAACCCGACGATTACCAAAACGAGCCCGAGCTGGCTTTCTGGGACATTTTGCCTACAACCTGGAACGACACCAAAGTACTAAATGGCGAAATCGGCAAGTACATCACGGTTGCCCGTCGCAATCTGGATAACTGGTTTGTAGGCTGCATCACCAATACCGAAGCACGCGAGCTAAACGTGCCGCTCGATTTTCTGGAATCGGGTAAGAGGTATGAAGCTACTCTTTATTTCGACGATCCGAAAGTTGAAACCCGCACACACGTGGGTATTTCAATGCTGAAAGTGGATTCAAAAACTGTACTGAACATCAAACTTCAGGCATCGGGAGGACAGGCAATCTTGATAAAACCTATCAACTAATAAAAAGAGAGCGGTTGCACTGAAATACAATGCAACCGCTCTCCTGTTAATTCTGGCATTTTCTATTTTTCCGAAATGCAATATAAATACTTTGCTCCACGCAAAAACAAGTCGTTTCCAACAATAATCGGCGAAGCTTCAAAAGTCTCGTCCAATTTGTTTGTAGCCAAAACTGCAAATTCGGCCCCTGCTTTTAAGACGCTGACCTGATTCGTTGCGGCGACATAAATTTTGTCTTTATTTCCGGTGGGCGACGAAAAAATATTGGTAATTCCATCAATTTTCTGGTTGCTGTAAAACGGCTTCCCGGTTTTGGCATCGAGGCAGGTGATTATTCCGTTGTTCCCCTTCAGGAAATACAATTTACCATCCATTAAAACCGGGCTTGGCGTGTACGAAGCATCCTGATTATACTCCCATAAAATGGCTGGAGTTCCGGTAATATCGCCCTGCGCTTTGGCTAAATCAATCGCTTTAACGGCGTTGCCGCGGAAACCGCTCATCAGGTACAAAATTCCGTCGGCGTACATCGGATTCGGAATCACATTGCGGGTCATTCCGGTACATTCCCAAATTACCTTGCCGGTTTCGGCATCGTAGCTGCGCACTTTGTTGGTGGCACTGGTAATTACCTGTGCTTTGCCGTTTACCTCAACAACCAGCGGAGTTGCCCAAGAAGTAATTTCTTCGCGCTCGGCAGTCCAGACCTCTTTGCCGGTGTTTTTATCCAACGCGTACAAATACGACTTTTGCTGATGATCCCACTGCACAAAAACTTTGTCTTTATTAACTGCAGGAGTGCTGCCTTCGCCAAAACTGGCTACAATTTCCATTTGACCAAAATTCCGACTCCATTTCACATTTCCTTTCATATCGAGGCAATACAACCCGCGCGAGCCAAAGAATGCATATATATTTTCACCATCGGTTACCGATGAGTTCGAAGCCCAACTACCCAACTCGTGAGTACGTTCTGCAGGTAGTTCTTCCTTAACCACGGTCTTCCAGTTTATTTTCCCTGAAGCTTTATCAATAGAAATTACTGTAAACTGATGAATCAGATCAGTCTGGGTTGGAGACATTGGATTTGCAGGCGCTGCATCTGTTTTTTCAACCTTTTTATCGGTAGGTACAGCCGTTTGTATTATAATCTGGTTTCCCCAAACGATCGGTGTGGCATGGCCTTTCCCAGGAATTTCGATTTTCCACTTCACATTTTTGGTTTCGCTGAATTCAACCGGAGTAGCGCCGCCATTAACTGCTCCGGAATTGTACAAGCCACGCCATTCGGGCCAGTTCGAAGTAAAATCGGAGGGTTTTAGTTGTGCATGAGCATCATTTAAATTTAAAAAGAAGCAAAAACAGATAGATAGGAAGAATGACGATTGTCTCATATTACTGTGGTTTTAAAGGTTATGGTTTTGTTTTTCTATTTTTTTTGACACTTAATAAGCCTTGTGGTTTAATTCGCCATAGATAATAAAATATTGGCATACAGTAAAATAAAAGACTTCAGGAATAGATACAAATGTCTTCCAGCTATTTTCATACAGAAAGAATACGTTTAAATCGTCCTGAAACAATCCCGAAAAGACATCATTAACAGCAATTCAGTTACTGAAGTAACTGGCTATGTCAATTTAACCGGATTTTCTGTTAAGGAAGTTTTATATTTGCCGTCCTAAACCATCAGAGTGAAACCTAGTAGCAAACAAATAAACGAAGAACAAGAGTTCGAATTAATTTTTCGGAAATACTACGTCCGTTTATGTGGTTTTGCCAACAAATTCATTGCGAACACCCCGGAAGCTGAAGAGATTGTTCAGGAGGTTTTTCTGAATATCTGGGCTAAAAGAGACCGTTTGAAACTCAACGACGAAATCAAGCCATACCTTTTTAAATCGGTACAAAACCTTTGCTTCAATTTTATTGAGCATCAAAAAGTGGTTGATAGTTATTATTCAGTAATAGAAGTTGTTTACAAAAATAAAAAAGAAGAGTTCGACACCTACGAGTCGGTACTTTTTACCGAATTTCAGGCCAAAGTTGACGAAGCCATCGGCTCTTTGCCCGAAGAATGCCGTAAAATATTCAAAATGAGCCGTGAAGATGGGTTGAAATATGCTGAAATTGCCGATAAGCTAAACCTGTCGGTAAAAACGGTTGAAACCCAAATGAGCCGTGCCCTGTCGAAATTAAAAATCGAGTTGAAAGATTACCTTTCCATACTCATTATAAGCCTTTTCCTGAACAATTGACATTAATTCGACAGATTGATTTCACCAACTGTATTATTTTTTTTCAATCGCTTGTAAGGGTAACGCCACGTTTCCCTGTATTAGCTTAACGAAAAACAAAAAAATGGAAAGATCAATAAATGAGACCTTATTGTTGCGGTTTCTGGATAAGGAAACCACACCAGAAGAAAATGAGTCTATCTTACGGTGGGTCTCCGATTCTGAAGATAACCGCACGGAATTCCAGCGGCTACATCAGGCCCATCATTTAAGTAAACTCCGCAGCTTAAAGGCCGACATTGATGTTGATGAAGCCTGGGAAAAATTAAACACAATTCTGCCCAAAGTAAGAACAAGGAAAAACCTTATTAACCTCGATATTTTATGGAAAGTAGCAGCTTCCGTTTTGCTTGTTGTAGCCGGAGGCATTAGCAGTTTATGGATAAGCGGTTATTTTTCTGACCTGCAAAAATCGGCTATTGTCGAACTAAAAGCCTCGAAAGGAGAAAAATCACAGGCCATTTTGGCCGATGGAAGCCACGTTTGGCTTAACTCACAAACCGTTTTAAAATACGATGCGCTCAATCCTCGAAAAGTAACCATGGAAGGAGAAGCATTTTTCGACATTAAGAAAGATCGAGATCACCCTTTTGAAGTAAGCACAACCTCGGGAATGAAAGTGATTGTTACCGGTACCAAATTTAACTTACGAAGTTTCGCCGATGACCCTTTTATTGAAACAACGCTGGAAGAAGGCGAAGTATTGATAGAAGGAGTAAATAACCTGCAATTAGCCCAGCTGGAACCAGGCCAACAAGCCCAATATAAAACCGGAGAAAATAAGGCTAGTGTAAGAAATGTCTCCACCGAGCTTTATTCACTTTGGAAAAACAACGAGTTACGGTTTACTGATATTTCATTTGCCGATTTAATTCCCCGAATCGAACGGTGGTATGGTGTTACAATTACATCGAACTCCAAACAAAAAAACAGCGACAGATTTACAATGACAATTAAAACAGAGAGCCTCCGGGAACTACTGAATATGATGCAATTAACCTCTAAATTTAACTATGAGATAAAAGGCGAGCAAGTAAAATTAAACTTCTAAAATAAAAGAAGGAAAGTGTTGCAGACTTTCCTTCTAACAATCACCAGGTGATTGTATTAATTTTTAAACATTAACACTTCAAATTTATGAAAAAAAAACGATGGAATTTCCGTTGCGGGAGAATACCCTGCTCGAAACAATTGTGTAGAATTATGAAACTGACAACCTTTCTTTTATTTGTTCTATTTTTTCAGGTCTCGGCCGGTGTGTTTTCGCAAAACAATGGCCTTCTTAGCTTAAAAGCTGAAAAAGAATCGCTTAATAACATCCTGAAACGGATCGAAGACCAAACCGAGTTTCGGTTTATGTATAACGCAAGCAACATCAATGTTGAGCGTAAAATTGATGTCAATTTCGATTCGAAAAGTATTACCGAAGTACTAGACCTGCTTTTTAAGGGTACCGATGTAAAGTACCGCTCATTCAACAACAATTACGTTTTATATACCGATGCTGAAAATGCTGTAACGTCGGCACAGCAACAAAAATCGGTTTCAGGTAAAATAACCGACAATACAGGTGCCCCACTTCCGGGAGTTTCTGTGGTTATAAAAGGCACAACAAGCGGGCTTATTACCGATATGGATGGAAAATTTACTCTATCGAGAGTTCCTTCTGACGGTATATTGACCTTTTCTTTTGTTGGAATGAAAACTCAGGAAATACCAGTTGCCGATAAAAACACGATCAATGTAACAATGGAAGAAGAAGCCATTGGCATTGATGAGGTTGTGGCCATTGGATATGGCAGCATGGAAAAGAAACAGGTAACGAGTTCTATCTCTTCCCTGGCAATCAAAGATTTGCCTCTCGGTGTTGGAGGTTCGTCGATTGCTACAGCGCTGCAAGGTAAAATTGGTGGCCTCGTCATGTCTGGAAACTCAAGTCCCAACTCGGGCAATACGTTCCAGTTACGTGGTATGGCATCAATTAATACTTCGCGCACTCCACTGATTGTTATCGACGGTATGCCGGGTGGCGATATCCGTACGCTTGTGCAGGAAGACATTCAGTCAATCGACGTACTGAAAGATGCTTCTGCAGGTGCAATTTATGGTACAAGAGCAACAGGCGGTGTAATCCTTATCACTACCAAACAAGCCAAATCGGGAGCATTAAAAATGAGCCTGACCAGCGAAGTATTATTCAAAAAATCGTTTGGTAAGCCCGATATGCTTAGTGCCGCCGACTATGTAGCCACTTATGGAGCTGCAAAAAACAACGACGGATACAATACCGATTGGTGGGACGAAGCAATGAGCGACAACCCTACATCAAACCGCCACGTGTTCACGTTGCAGGGCGGCTCTGATGCTGCTCGTATGTATGCCACAGTGATGTATGACGACAACCGCGGTGTATTGCGCGGCGACACCCGGAAAGACTATTCAGGACGTATTAACGGCGATTTCAAGGTACTCAACGGATGGTTGGATATTAGCAGCCACCTTAGCTATCGCCAGGCATTACGTAATCAGAATAAGCCATCAGTAGAAGGCGTTTTGCGCGCCAACCCTACCCAATCAGTTTATGACCCTACCAACACAACAGGCTGGAATGTGATAACACAAGGCGACGGTACTGAAATGAACAACATTGCAGAAGCAGCGCTCACTACCGACGAAGGCATGGACAAATGGTTCCGTCCCGATGTCGAACTTAAAGTGAACATCAAGCCAATCAAGGGATTGTCGTATCGGCAATCGGGTGCTTACGAAAACCGCCAATGGGAGCGCCATTTCTATCGCTCGATGTTCTCACGCGAAGAGATAAAGGCCGGACGTAAAGGTTGGGCACAGATGGATTTCAGCAAAACTGAACTGCTAAATACAGACGGATATTTGTCATACGTCAACGGATTTGGTGATCATTCTCTTAATGCCGTTGCAGGATATAGCTATTTCGAACAAAACAGCGATGGTTTTTCGGCTGCCAACGGTAATTTCACGAACGACCTGGTTAAATACTGGAACCTCGGTGAAGGAACCCGGTTAACTGAAGGCCTTGCCAGCATGAGCTCAAGCAAAGGGATCACGCAAAGACTGATGGCCTATTTTGCCCGCGCCAGCTATTCGTATAAAGATACCTATATGGCCACCGCTTCGGTACGACGCGAAGGTTCAAGCAAATTTGCAGTAAACAACCGTTGGGGTAACTTCTGGGCTGCATCAGCAGGGTGGCGCATCTCAAACGAAAATTTCCTGAAATACGTCGGTTGGGTGAACGACCTCAAGCTGCGTGTTGCTTATGGAGTAACCGGTAATGAAGGTTTCTCGGCCGACTATGCTGCCAGAAAATATGGTTCAGATACCCGTTGGTTACTGCCCGATGGAACCTGGGCCATGAGTTATGGTGCCACCACAAACCTCAATAAAGAACTTGGTTGGGAAGAAAAACACGAATGGAATATCGGTCTCGACTACTCGCTGTTCAAAAACCGTGTGTACGGTAAGTTCGACCTGTATCGCCGCGCTATCAAAGGGCTGATTTATAGCGTGGAAGTTCCGCAACCACCAAACACCCAATCAAGCATGTACAAAAACATCGGTACAATGGAAAACAGAGGATGGGAGTTTGAAATTGGCGGCGACGTCGTACGTTCAGGAAACTGGCATTACAGCACATCGTTGAACCTGAGCCACAATAAAACTTTCATCGGTTCGCTTTGGGGTGACCAAACCTATATCAATGGTGCCTCTGTAAACAACTGGGTTGAATATGCCCACCGTATTCAGGAAAATGTGGAAGTAGGAAGCTATTTTATGTACCGCTATGCAGGTGTAAGCGAAGGAAGATTCCAGATATACAATAAAGACAACAATGTGATTTTCTCTGATGAAGGTTCGGTTGATGACCGCGTTTATCAGAAAAGTTATATCCCAACCCTTATTGCCGGTTGGTCGCATAACCTCAGCTATAAAAAGTGGGATTTCAACATGACTCTCACGAGCTGGATCGATTATGACATCTATAATGCCATTGAACTGGAATATGGTTTGAGAAACGTGGTTCAGGGCAACATGCTCTACGATGCCATCAACAAAAACGGACATATCACCGGACGCCCTTCGCCTAGCGACTATTTCCTTTACGATGCTACTTTCGTCAAAATTCAGAACCTTTCGCTGGGATACACCCTGCCAATGAAGAAATATACAAACCTCATGGAAAATATCAGGTTCTATTTTACCGGGAATAACCTCTATACTTTCACCAAGTATCCTGGCCTGAATCCTGAAATTGATATTACCGGCTGGGATGCAGGTATCGAGAGAAAAGGCGACATCTATCCTCAGACCCGTACTTTTACGTTCGGTTCTCAGTTTAATTTCTAATCCTAAATCAATTAAAAAGTACGAAGATGAAAATATATAAGTTTATAACAGCCACCGTTGCTGTTATCACGTTATCCGTATCTTTCCAGTCGTGTTCGGTTGAACCAGAGTACTACTCACAATCGGTACCCGAATTATTTTTCGACACCCAACCAAAAGTCTATCAGCGCATGGGACGTGCTTTTACCCACTGGGCTTGGTGTATGGCCGATGGGCAAGCCCATTCCAACTTTATCCGCCTTCAGGAATTCACAACCGACGAGATGTTGGTACCCTCGCGTTACAACGACTGGTACGATGGTGGTGCTTACCTGAGAGGCTACAATCACGATTTCACACCTACAACTCCCGGCGTGTACGACGCATGGCGCGCCTTTTCAATGGGTGTTGCCCAGGCATGGAGTGCAAAGGACGACATCGACCAGTATGTTGACTTTAATAAACTTGGTTTCCCCGAAGGTAGCCGCGATGCTGTATTGATGCAACTCCAAACATTGTCGGCTTTCTTTTACTGGTTTGGCCTCGATATGTTCGGCGGTGTTCCGCTTTATACCTCCACACAAGGCGATATTCAGCCACGAGCCACCGATGTTGAAACATTTAACTTTATCGACAAACTGCTTACCGAGGCAATACCTAAGCTGCCGAAGAAAGCAACCCTGGGCGCCCAGGAAACCGGTGCCATCAATCAGGCAGCAGCAGCCATGTTGCAGGCACGGCTTTACTTTAACGCACAAGCGTACATCAAAAAAGACATGTATGCCCAATGTGCTGCAATTTGCCAGGATATTATCGACGGAAAATACGGCGCCTATAAACTTGAGAACGATTGGACAAATATTTTTGGTTTCAACAACGATCGCTCTACTGAAATTATTTGGTCGGTACCAAGCCAATATGCAGTAAGCGAACGTAGTGTAGGTCCTAATTCAAACCATTACGGCATGGGAGAATACTGGGACAACGGAACAATTGGCAACCGCAACAATGGCTACTGCCTTGTTCCTTCGCTCGACAAAAACGGAAAATCGTACTTAACCGGCAGCACAAATGCCAGAGAAGGACAAACTTATCGTCTGGGCAGCCCTTTTGCCAAATTCAATAATCAGGATGTGCGCAAACAATTAGCGGCATACGAAGGCAATGGAAAATTTAGAGGTATGTTCTACTTTGGTAAAATGGTTAATCCGGTTAATGGAAAAGTTTGTCATGGCGGTAACCGTCAGTTTAAGCCAACCGATACCTTGTTAATTGTTGACCAGATAGCTCGTATCATTCCAATGCAAGGCTCCGAAACCGATCATGGCAAAGAAGGAGCACGCTGGGGTGAAGAAAATTCGGGCGTTCGTTTGGCCAAGTTTTCGCCTACTCCATGGGCCAGTAATCAAACTTTAAGAGGTAATCCAGATATCCCGGTTTTCCGTTTGGCTGAAGCATACTACATGCTTGCCGAATGCAAACTCCGTGCGAACGACAAAGCTGGTGCGGCTAAATTGATCAGCGATGTGCGCAAACGCTACTTTAAAACCACTGATCCAGATCCTGTAACAGCAGCAAACCTGGACGAATGGCGGATGTTGGATGAATGGATGATTGAATTTATTGGTGAAGGTCGCCGCCGTACCGATTTGGTTCGCTGGAACAAATACACTACTCAATCGTGGTGGGATCATCCTGCCGACGGAGAAAGCAAATCATATCAAAACCGCTTCCCAATTCCTGAGCAGGCAATAGCCAGCAACCAGTTGATTGAACAAAACCCGGGATATTAGCAAGTATTGAATTTGCCGGTAAGTTCACAGGCATTACAACAAATACGAGAAATAATCAACTAAACCTTTCAACCCCTTGCTATTGCTTAGGCATTGCAAGGGGTCTTTTTATTAAAAAAATGAAGGATTGACGAATAATCAATACCCACAAAACACGATCAGCACACATCGGCACATCAGAATATTTCTATCTTTGAAAAAACTAAACTACGATGAAATCTGTCTTATTTTTCCTGGCCTTTTCCGTTCTGGTTATAACCGGTTTTACTCAACCCATTGATCCCTCGAAATATCAGTCACCGGTTAAAGTTGCCTGCATTGGCAACAGCATCACATACGGTTCAGGAATCGATAACCGACCACTAAATTCTTATCCGGCGCAACTCCAACGCATGTTGGGCGACAAATGGATCGTTCGAAACTTTGGCGTGGGCGGTCGAACACTTCTAAAAAAAGGCGATTTCCCATTCTGGAACGAAGAAGCGTACGCGCAAGCCAAAGCTTTTTTACCTGATGTTGTTATCATCAAATTGGGTACGAACGACACCAAACCGCAGAACTGGAAATTCAGCAATGAGTTTTACTACGATTACAAAGCGATGATAAAAGAACTAAAGGCTTTATCGTCGCACCCCATAATTTACGTTTGCAAACCAGTTCCGGTTTATGCCAGCCGCTGGGGAATCAATGATTCAATCGTGGTTCATGGCGTGATTCCGGCAGTTGAAAAGCTCGCCAAAGAAGAAAATCTGCCGGTCATCGATTTGTACACTGCCCTGTCCGGAAAAGCTTCACTTTTTCCTGACCACATTCACCCCAATGCCGAAGGTGCCGGATTGATGGCCAAAACTATTTATAAAGCGCTGACTGGCAGCGACGGTACTTTAATTCAGGCGCATTATCCGGGTAAACTGACCGATTGGCACGGCTTCTCTAAATACGATTTTCAGATCGAACGCCGCAATGCCCGCATTGTTGTTCCAGACAAAGCTGCCCCGGGCAAACCGTGGGTGTGGCGCGCCCGTTTCCCCGACTGGCACTACCAAATGGACAGTATCCTTATTCGCAAAGGATTTCACATTGTTTATATCGATACCGACGAACTTTTGGGATCGCCCGGATGCGTCGAAATCTGGAACAGCTTTTACAATTACCTGACCACTCAATACGGCTTAAACAAAAAAGTGACGCTCGAAGGTGTGAGCCGTGGCGGTTTGTACGTTTTCAATTTTGCAAAAAAATATCCTGAGCGAATTGCATGTATTTACGCCGAAGCTCCGGTTTGCGACTTTAAAAGCTGGCCCGGTGGAAAAGGTGCCGGCAAAGGCGATCCGGAATCGTGGAAACTTTTACAAAAAGCTTACAATTTCAAAAGCGAGCAAGAAGCATTGGATTACAAGGACAACCCCATCGACAAGCTCGAAAAACTGGCAGCAGCCAAAGTTCCGTTGCTCTTTCAAATCGGATTGCACGACAGTATTGTTCCGCCAGACGAAAACACCTACATCCTGGCCAATAAATACATCCGGCTGGGCGGACCGGCAACAATATACCCCAATACTCTTGGAAAACAATCGCTCCAGGGACACCATTTCCCAATTGACGATGTGAAAGGCAGTGCCGCGTTCATTCAAAAGAGTTATCCTGAAGTAAACCCGAAACTCGAAAGTCAAAAATATCAAACATTCAGAAATAAATTACACAATGCACAGCTGGTTTTCGAGCGCGAAAAGAAAGGACGCGTAGCCTTTATGGGAGGTTCCATCACATACAATGGCGGCTGGCGCGACAGTATTTGTGCCTACCTTCAAAAACGATTTCCTGATACAAAGTTCGATTTTATAGCCGCCGGAATTCCATCTTTCGGGAGTACTCCGGGAGCTTTCCGTTTCGAGCGCGACGTGTTGAAAAATGGTAAAGTAGACCTCCTGTTCGAGGAAGCCGCGGTAAACGACCGGGTTAACGGATTCGGTCCAGAGACTCAAATTTTGGGCATGGAAGGCATTGTTCGTCATGCCCGCGAATCGAACCCGGCAATGGATATTGTTGTCATGCACTTTGTTGATCCGGAGAAAATGGCCGAATACCGAAAAGGAATTACTCCTCCTGAAATTGAGAACCACGAAAAAGTTGCAACTCACTACGGCGTTTCAACCATCAACCTGGCCAAAGAAGTAACCGAACGAATCGACAATGGCGAGTTTTCCTGGGAAAACGATTTCAAAAATTTGCACCCGTCGCCATTCGGACAGCATATCTATTACCAATCGATGAAATCGTTTCTGGATGAATGCTGGAGCGATTTTGTGGCCGACGACGATAAGCTAACTGCCTTTCCCCTTCCATCCAAATTAAACAGTGCCAGTTACAACAAAGGAATTTTGATTCCGGCGGTGAATGCGAAACCGGTTAAAGGTTGGCAAGCCATTCAAAACTGGACACCAACCGACAATATTGGAACACGCGATGATTTTACCAAAGTACCAATGTTGGTTGCCGAAACTTCAGGAGGAATATTAAAATACAACTTTGACGGAAGCGCCGTTGGTATTGCCGTTGCAGCTGGCTCCGACGCCGGAATTATCGAATACCGCATAGATAAAGGCGCCTGGCAAAAACAGGACTTATATACCCAATGGAGCTCGCAATTGCATTTGCCCTGGTTCTACACGTTGGGCTACGGACTAAAAGAAGGAAAGCACCGGCTGGAAATCCGGGTGTTGCCTGAAAAGAATTCGCAAAGCAAAGGAACTGCCTGCAGGATCAGGTATTTTTATGTGAATAAATGATATCGTAGAGACGTTGCATGCAACGTCTCTACCAATAAATATGTTATTTCACCAATTTCGAAATCTCTTTAAATCCGGGAGCTCCGGCGCTTCGGGTGAGTTCAAAAATAACAGATTCCATTGAAGTCATCATGATTCCTTCGTAGCGGAAACGTTCTGCCGCGAGGTCAACATTATCGAACGAGCGTGATGAAACACAATCGAATGCCACAACCGGATTGTAACCGGCAGCTTTCAGGTCGATAGCCGTTTGCAACACACAAACATGCGATTCGATTCCGCAGATAATTACATTTTTTGCTCCGGAAAGGGCAAGCTTCTCGGCAAATACAGGCTCGTCATAACAGCTGAAATCTTTCTTTTCGATGTACTGAAAATCGGGAATCAGCGATTTTATTTCGTCGATGGATTCGCCTAAACCTTTGGTATATTGCTGAGTAACCAACAAGGGCAAACCCAGAATCTGCAATCCCTGGATCAACTTACTGCAATTTTCAACCAACTGTTCGTTTTCTTCCATAGCCGGAACCAATCGTTCCTGAATATCAATTACCAATCCAATGGTATTTTCTCTTAAAATGCGCATTCTATAAAGTTTAATGTTCCAAATTTCAAGTTACAAGTCAGTCTCCGAGAACTGACCACTGCGAAAGCCTACTTATTCAGCCCCGCCTGCTTCCGCGATTTATCACCCAGGTAGCCGCCATGATGGCGTTTGGCGTATTCTTCGTTGTTGAAGCCAATCCGTTTCATCATCATCACCACCAAAACATCGCCGATCACAGTCATAACAGTAGTTGAAGTGCTTGGTGTCAATCCCAGAATGCAAACCTCTTTCGGATTACCTGTTTCCAGACAAACGTCAGCCATTTGTGCTAGCTGTGATTCTTTATTACTCGTGATTACAATCAATGGTAATCCGGGATGAAGATTCTCAGCGAGATCAACCAATTCCAAAATTTCACGTGTTTTTCCGGAGTTTGAAATAAGCAAAAGCACATCATTCGGCTGAACCACTCCCAAATCGCCATGCTGCGCATCGCTTGGGTGCAAAAATACAGCCGGTGTTCCGGTTGAACTAAAAGTAGTTGCAATATTCAAGGCAATTTGTCCGGCTTTTCCCATTCCTGAAGCAACTAGTTTACCTTTTAACCGGTGAACTCGTTCTTCAATGATGTTAATTGCTTTGTCGTACGCATCGGTTACCGGAATATTTTGAATCGCTTCGGCTTCCTGCCGCAAAACCTGTTTTATATCTTCGCGCATGTGGTTTATTTTATGAGCTGCAAAAATAGGCTAAAAAAGTGTAACCGGCTAAATCGCCCTTCCATTTTTAGCCCAATTAAAGCCAACCAAAATCGGAAATAATCAGATTTCGCTTTCTTTTATTTAATTCCGGATAAATTTAAAAACCAAAACTAAGTTTAGTGTGTTCATATGTTTTTAAAATGCAAAAAGGACGATTATGATTGATCCAATTATGCAGATATTTAGATGCCGGGATAACAAGGTCATTGATCGGGCAATTCAGACCCAAAACACCTGAACGTCGTTCAATGACAAAAAAAAATCATACTAACCAATAATTTTTCTTGAAATGAAGATTCATGAATATCAAGCCAGACAAATTTTCAGGAATTATGGCATTCCTGTTCCAGACGATGTTTTATGTTACACCGTAAGTGAGGTTGAAAACGCCGCCCGCGAACTCAATTGCATGACAGTGGTGAAAGCTCAGGTTTTGGCCGGTGGACGCGGTAAGGCTGGTGGAGTAAAACTTGCACGGAATATTGAAGAGGCAATTAATGCCGGAAAGCAAATTCTTGGCATGAACATCAAAGGATTAACCGTTGAAAAAGTGCTCGTTACCAAAGCAGCCGACATTGAAAAGGAATTTTACGTGGGTTTTGTGAACGACAGAAACACCAAGTGTGTCACCTTAATGGCCAGCGCCGAAGGTGGTGTAGAAATTGAAGAAGTAGCAAAGAATAATCCTGAAAAAATCATCAAATATCCGGTCAATCCGTTAACCGGACTGCTCGATTATCAGGCTCGAAACATTGCACTTAAACTGTTTGGCGATATTAAACAGGCACAAAAAGCAGCTTCTATTCTGACTAAATTATACAAATTATATATTGAAACCGATGCCACCTTGGCTGAAATCAATCCATTGATTTTAACTCCGGAAGGCGAAGTACTGGCCATTGACGGCAAAATGAATTTTGATGACAATGCGCTTTTCCGTCAGCCTAAAATACTGGCTATGCGCGAGCCTGATGAAGAAGAACTTCAGGAAATTGCTGCTCACGAAAAAGGATTATCATACATTAAACTGGATGGAAACATCGGATGTATGGTCAATGGCGCCGGACTTGCTATGGCAACCATGGACATGATTAAATTGTATGGCGGTTCACCGGCAAACTTTCTGGATATTGGCGGAAGTTCGAACCCGCAAAAGGTTATTGATGCAATGAATATCCTGCTGGGCGACAAAAATGTGAAGGCTGTGATGATCAACATTTTTGGTGGAATTACACGTTGTGACGATGTTGCCAAAGGCCTGATTAAAGCGCTCGAAGTCCTGATGACCGACATCCCAATTGTAGTTCGTTTATCAGGAACCAATGCAGCCGAAGGCCTGGCTATTCTAAAAGAAACCGGACTACCAACCGTAAGTTCGATGAGCGAAGCCGCTAAAAAAGCAATTGAACTGAGCAAACGATAAAAGCTGTTTATTGAGCGGGTGACTTAAAGTCACCCGCTCAATATCATCTAATTTCACAACCAAAAATCATAACTAATAATTCATAAATTATAATTCCAATGAGCATTTTAGTCAATAAAGATACAAAGCTGGTTGTTCAGGGAATAACCGGACGCGACGGTAAATTTCATACCGGCCTGATGAATAAATACGGAACCAATATCGTTGCCGGGGTTTCACCGGGTAAAGAAGGCGAAACAGTTGAAGGAGTGCCGGTTTTTAACTCTGTAGAAAATGCGGTAAAAGCTACCGGAGCGAATACTTCCATCATTTTTGTTCCCGCTGCATATGCTGCCGATGCCATTCTGGAAGCCTCTGAAGCTGGAATCGCACTAGTCATTGCCATTAGCGAAGGCGTTCCGGTTCAGGACATGATTCGGGTAACTCCAATCCTGAAACAAAATGGCACTCTTTTAATTGGTCCCAATTGCCCCGGACTGATTACCCCCGGAGAATCGTTGGTAGGAATCTTGCCTGCCATGATTTTCAAGGAAGGAAATATCGGGTTCATTTCGCGCAGTGGAACCCTGACATATGAAGTAGTAAACTTACTGACATTGAACGATTTCGGACAGACCACTTGTGTTGGAATCGGCGGTGACCCTGTTGCGGGATTATATTTCATCGATTTGCTCGAAATGTTCGAAAACGATCCGGAAACCATTGCAGTTGTTTTAATTGGCGAAATTGGTGGTGATGCCGAGGAACAGGCAGCCCAGTTTATTGCTGATAAAATGACTAAACCCGTAGTTGCTTTCATCGCCGGCCAGACAGCGCCTCCCGGAAAACGGATGGGCCATGCCGGCGCCATTATTTCGAGCGGATCGGGAACTGCTGAAGAAAAGATAGCAGCATTCAACCGCGCCGGTGTTCCGGTGGCCAAAGAACCTGCCGAAATTCCGGAATTACTGAGGCAGAAACTGGCAGAATTAAAATAAGTTATCAGTGGTCAGTCGCAGTTTACGGTATTGATGTTTCGAGTTACGAGTTACGGGTTGCAAGTTAACCCGGAACACGCAACCCGAAACAGTTAAAACATCAAAAAAGGCAGCCGTTTGGTTTGCCTTTTTTTCGTAAATTCGGGCTTTCAATCGTAGAAGCATGTTGAATAATCTTAAAATAGACTCCGAATCAGAAATACCGAAATACAAGCAAGTCGTCGATTTGTTTATTTCTGATATTGAAGCCGGTATTTTCAAGCAGGGGCAACGTATTCCGTCGATCAACGAAACAAGCGAAGAATTGCTCCTTTCGCGCGACACGGTTGAAAAGGCTTACGTTTACATGAAGAAAAAAGGAATTGTTTTAGCTGTTCGTGGCAAAGGATATTACATCAACCAGGTGAACGTGAGCAAAAAACTTAAAATATGCCTGATTTTCAATAAACTAAGCAATTACAAACGTAGCATTTACTACTCTTTTGTAAAAACTATGGGAACAAAAGCCAGCGTCGATGTATTTATTTACAACTACGATCTGGATGAATTTGAGGCCATTGTGAATAAAAACCTGAACAGCTACGACTATTTCGTGATACTGCCGCATGTTCGGAACGAAAATGCCAATATCAGCGAAGTCATCAAAAAAATACCGCGCGAAAAAGTCTTGATTGTCGATCGTTTTCTGGAAGAATTGAAAGATTATCCGGTGGTTTACCAGGAATACGACAAAGATATTCAGTCGGCTTTAACATGTGGAATTGACCTTCTCCGAAAATACAACCGCCTGAATCTCATTTTTCCCCAGGCCGAATATTACCCGCCATACATTGTTCGTGGGTTTCGCATTTTTTGCCAGGTTCACGGATTTGCCAACGCGGTGATTGACCGAATGGAAGATTCGGAGATCAAAGCCGGAGAAGCTTACATCATTGTTTCGGACGACGATTTGTATGCTTTTATCCGCCGGATCAAACAAAAAAACTGGACACTTGGAAAAGATTGTGGTGTTGTGGCGTACAACGAAAATCAGGTAAAGGAAATACTTTGCGAGGGGATTACCACCATCTCGACCAGTCATGAAGAGATCGGGCAATTGGCTGCCCAAATGATACTTACCCAGAAATTCGAACGAATTAAAAGTCCGTTTCAGTTTATCCGTAGAAACTCACTGTAAAAAATTGTTGCAGGTTGCGAGTTACAAGTTGCGGGTTTGTTTTAACTCGTAACACGAAACCCGCAACCTGCAACATTTCTACTCCAACAACTCGTTGTCGTGCATTTCTTTCATGAAAGTCACAAAATCGTTTTTGCGGTCCGAATCCATCCATTCCAGACTGCGACGAGGATGAGCATTCATAGCGCCCGAAATCAAATAAGGAATATGATAGCCCCAATCAATTTGTTTTTGCATCGGGTGAACGTGATCCTGAATCACCTGCAACAAAGGCAGCAAACGGTATTTTGGGTTTTTAAGGAACGCGATCAATATTTCAATCGGGCAGTTTCCGGCTCCGCGCCCAAGGCCCATTAAAGTAGCGTCGAGCATGGTACAGCCTTCCATTATAGCAGTGTAGGTGTTCGACATGGCCATCTGCATGTTGTTGTGCGCATGTATCCCAATTTCCTTTCCGGGCAATGCGTTGATGTATTTGCGAACTAAATGCTGCACCGACTCCACATACATGCTGCCAAAGCTATCAACGGCATAAAATACCTTCACACGCGATTGGGCAATGTCTTTCAGCGCCTCGTCGAGTTCAAGTTCTCCAACCGTTGAAACGGCCATCAGGTTAATGCAAACTTCGTAACCTTTATCCATGCAATGGTGGGCCAAAGCAATGGCTTTATCCACCTGATGCACATAACAGGCCACACGAATCATATCCAATAAACTGTCAGAAGCCATTGGGATATCATCCAGATCGATACGTCCAATGTCAGCCATTGCCGAAAGTTTCAGGCTGGTTTCATTTTTGCCCACAATGCGTTGCAAATCCTTTTGGTGGCAGAATTTCCATGGGCCCATTTCTTTACGGCTGAACGCTTTTTCACTGCTCAAATAACCGATTTCCATATAATCGACACCGGCTTCAACACAGGCATTGTAAACGCCCCGAACAAAATCGTCAGAGAATTGCCATTTATTCATTAGTCCGCCATCGCGAACTGTGCAGTCCATTACTTTTATTTCTTGCTTAAACATTTTATCTGATTTTGAGGGGTTATTTAAACAGGGTTAGCATTTGTATTTTTCAGTATTTCAAGCTCTTTCCGAACATTATAGCGCATCAGCGTCCAGAATATATCTTCGAACAAATCAGGATTCAGACCCAGTTCCACTGCCCATTCCCGTCTTTTTTCAATCACTTGCTTCTGACGGATTTCTGCTATCACCGATGCTTCGTCGGTCTTAAATTTCACGATCTCTTTCACGAACTCATATCGTTCGCTAAAAAGTTTCATAATTTGAAAATCAATACCGTCAATGGCGTCCCTGATTTCTTCGATGTTTTTGCAGTTCTGCGGATTCTTCATTTGCAACTAAATTTGTCGCAAAAATAATAATCTAATCCAAAGAGACGACTTATCCTGATAATTTATCAGCAAAATTGAATAAAAACACAATAATCGTCAAAATTAGAGAGAAGATATTCGAACGATTATATTGATTGATAAATACACTTTAATCTATCAATATTTTTGTCCTTTCATGACGGAAAAGGAAGTTGTAGTAAATAGTCTAATCAAAACCCCAGCTCGTCGCTGATTTCCTGCATGGCCACCAAAGCCAGTTCAGCAAAGTCGTTGATGGGGATTCCAATCAACTCGCATTCCAGAATATTTTCGCGTTTTACCGAGGCGGCAAATGCCCTCTCTTTCATGCGTTTGGTGATTGATTTGGTTTTCACCGATGCCAGTTTACGGTCGGGATACACCATTGCGGTTGCCATGATAAGGCCAGTGATGGTTTCGCCAGCCGCCAGAGCATGTTGAAAAACGGTTGTCCGCTCTTTTCCGGTTGCCATTTCGTTGTGCATCACAATGGCATCAATAGCTTCCGGAGTAAGCAAACCATCGAGCATTCCGGCGGCGTACGGACCATGCTGATACGGGTCGGCATGTGTAACTTCAACATCAATATCGTGCAGCAAACCAGCAATTCCCCACTCGTCCTGATCTTTATCCAATTTTTGGGCAATGGCGCGCAGAACAGCCTCGCTGGCCACACAGTGTTTAATCATGTTCGCATTTTGAATGTGCTGATTCAAAAGTTTGTATGCATTTTCTCGTGAAATCATTACAGTAGTTCTATTTTTGCACCTGAAATGTAATAAAAAAACGATGGGCCTCGAAATTGAACGTAAATTTTTAGTCGATATTCGGAAATGGAAGCCAACAGATCGGGGAACCCGATTGGTACAGGCTTACCTGAGCATTGAACCAAACCCAACAGTGCGGGTTCGCATTGCCGGAGAAAAGGCATTTCTGACCATCAAAGGCCGCACAAAAACCATTTCGCGTCCGGAGTTTGAATACGAAATTCCGGTTGATGAAGCGCAAGAGATGATGAAACTGGCGATCTCCAATCCGGTTGAAAAAATACGCTACGAAATAATGATCGAGGGCTTTCTTTGGGAAGTTGATGTTTTTTCAGAAAAAAACGAGGGACTGGTTATTGCTGAGATAGAACTTGAATCAGAAGATCAATCGTTTCCACGGCCAGACTGGCTTTTAACCGAAGTTTCGGGCGACCGGAGATATTACAATTCGTACCTTTCGGAGCGCCCTTTTCAGGAATGGACAGACTAATATGGCCTGATTTTTGAAATGCCAGACAACAAGATGACGATAAAAGCGTTTTTTAGATAGCCAATTAACGAATAAATATGCAGCTTAAAAAACTTTGTACAGGATTAATCATCCTGATCAGTGTTTCCATATTCACGCAAGTCAATGCGATAGACCGAAAAAAAGAAAAAGGACTCAATGACGCAGACTCCATAAAATTAGGAATTGATTACCTGAGAAAACACCTCCAAACTACCGATGTATGGCAGTCTGAAAATCCGGAGATATTGCGTACCGTGAACGGATTGATTCATTTTGCCGAAGACGAACGTATCGATACGATCCTGGTAAAACTTCAGAAATTTCAACAAAATGGAGATCTCCGATACATCAATCGTTCGCTGAATAATGTAAGCGATTCGCTTCAGGTAAATGGATTTCAGCCTTACACCACCATTTTGGAGAAGATGAAACAGCTCGATCGCGCCATATGGAATGGAGTGGATATGAACGCGATTCCGTTGCACGAAAACCTGATTGCCGGTCCGGATGGTAAAGTTCCACCTATTGCAGAGGGCGACGAGGAGGCTATTATCCGGAGAACCTTAATCATTTTGCCCGACAGCCTGAAGAACGTAAATGCCCTTCCTGATGATCAGGGCAAAACGGCAAACGACTTTAACCGGATCAAAGAACGCCAGAAAGCGCGCAGTTTTATTCTTGAAGTTGCCCGTAAGCGGTTCAACAACAAAATTGAGAAAATGAACCTTGATTCGGCGATAACAGCCTACCGGAAATATGCCGTTCGCGTATTCTCCGACTCGTTGCAAAGCCAGTTAAGCGATTCGTTGAAACTGCAAAACCATCAAATTCTGGCTCATTACAACGATTCGATTGTCCGATCGGTTAACGATTCGATTAACGTGTTTGTAAAAACCCTGCAGCGATACGCCCAAAACGATTCGGTTTCGGTTTACATACAAAGCTTAACCGGAAAACCTTCGCAAATTTGGCTTCGGAACAACCAACGCTCGATTAACCGAATGTTTATCAAGAATATACAGAACGATTCCATTGGAATTCAGCTGATGAACATCGATAAACAGACCATCGGAATTGCGATTGAAGACAATATCACTTTTAACCGGATTGCTCAGAAGCAACACCGCGATTTTGTTTTTCAGAAATTTGCACCCGACCAAAAGCTAACCAAAATTCAGAAGAAATACGATATCGTTGCCCCCTGGGATCTGGGAGGAAACGGAACACTCGGATTTACCCAGATGTTCCTCAGCAATTGGAAAGCCGGAGGCCGAAGTGCATTTTCGTTCCTGACTGTACTGAAGGGATATGCCAATTACTCGAATGACAGCAAGCTAAAATGGGAAAACAGCATTGAGCTTCGCAACGGGTGGATCAGGCAAGGAGGCGACATCGACCAGACACAGAAAAACGACGACAAATTAGAACTGATTTCGCGCCTGGGTGTAAATGCGTTTAAAGATTGGTATTACAGTGCTGAAATTGATTTTAAAACTCAGTTTTTTAATGGATACAACTATCCCAACGATTCTGTCCCGATTTCGACTTACATGTCGCCAGCCACAACCTTTATCAAACTTGGATTCGACTATAAACCGAACAAAAATTTCTCATTATTCCTGTCGCCAATCACAGCAAAAAACGTTTTTGTGCGCGATACTGCATTGATAGATCAAACCAAATACGGAGTCTCAGCCACCAGCCGAAGCTTCTGGGAACCGGGGCTTAACGTTGATCTCCGCTATAAAATAGATTTCAATCCACGTATCAGTTATGAAACCAAGTATAAAATGTTCCTGAATTACCAGCAACCATTTAAAAAAATTGACATAAACTGGGAAAATACAATCGTTGCCCAGCTCACCAACCGGATTAGCATGACATTTATGCTTTATATGCTATACGATGATAATGTGACCTTTCCGACCGGAAAATTTGCAACCGACGGCACTGAAATATATAAAGCCAAATGGCAAACGAAGGAGCTAACCACTGTTGGGTTCTCATACAAAATTAACAAGCACGTTTATCAACGAAAAAAGATTTAAGGAAAAGACAAAAGACGGAAAAACCGGAGTCCGAAGCACCGTTTCCTGAGCAGAGAAACGTGTCGAAGGAAGCGTATCTAAAGGAACCAGTAACATGGAATCTAAGAAATTAACCTATATTTGAATCCTCGACCTTTATCCTTTAAAATCATCGTAAAAAAAACTTATGAAAACATATAAAAAATACTTCAAGATAACTGCTGATCCGGCAGATGTTTACAATGCACTGACCAACAAAGTAATGATTGAAATCTGGACGGGGGAAGATGCCGTAATGGAACCAGTTGCCGGCACTGAATTCTCGATGTGGGAAGAAAGCATTTGTGGATTGAACCTTGAATTTGAGCAGGATAAGAAAATTGTTCAGGAATGGTACTTTGGCGAAGAAGACGAGGATAAAAAATCGATTGTCACAATCAAACTTCATCCCGATAAAGGCGGCACAAGCATGGAAGTGCATCAAACCAATATTCCTGACGAAGCTTACCGCAATATTTCTGAAGGTTGGGAAGAAGACTATTTCAACGGACTGAATGAGCTGTTCAAGCAGTAAAAAAGGAATTGGGAAAGAGGAATCTCTTTCCCAATTCCTTTTTTACTTGTTGGTTTTCCCCTTATGGCTTTTTGAGCCCTTCGTTTCCGGTGTCGGCAATGTATTTCCAATGTCCGGTTTTGTCTTTTCTCCAGACAGTCATGTAAGTACCGCGTGAAGTATCGATTTTGGCTACAAATGTCCAGAAACCATAGGTATAACCAAGCTCGCCACTTTCGGCAATTATCGCTTTTGCAGGTTTCCATGTCAGGACAACCCCGCTGTCGCTCTTGCCTTCATAACTCTGGATCAGGCTCAATTTTCCGACAATTGGCATCCGATTAGGCTTTAGCAAGACCACGCTATCGTCGGCAAATTCGATGAATGACTTTTGAATGCCATGCTTTACCGAATAATCAGAAAAAGCAATGTCGGCATCTATCAAAACCTGAGGATCGGCTACGGGCCTCTTTTCAGAACAGGAAAACAAAACAAAAATGATCAGTAATAGTGAGAATGATCTTTTCATAACCTGGAACTTAAAATTTGGAACTTGGAACTATTTAGATCCCAGCGAAATTAATAAAATACCGACTAATATTCCGACCAGATAGACAGCTTTTCTCGGGATATTCTTTTCGTGAAACACCAATGCCCCAACAACAAACGAAATAACCACACCCCCACGTCTAAGTGCGGATACAATAGAAATCATCGACTCCGGATGACTCAACGAATTAAAGTACAAGTAATCGGCCAGCACCAGAAACACTCCAATCAGCGGAATTGACCATCGCCAGTGAAACGGAGTTCGTTCGCCTTTGGGCAACCGCCATCGGTTGACAGCCAGAACCGGCAATAATATCGCCACCTGGTAAAACGAAAACCAAGCCTGCACCGCCATCCGGTCGATTCGGCGCATCAGGAATTTATCATACAAGCCGCTGGCAGCTCCCAAAAATGTTCCGGCCATTATGAAAAACACCCACTTGTTGGTCGAGAAGTGGATGCCTTCAGACTTTCCGGTAGTAGAAAGCATATAGAAAAACAGCAAAGTGATAATTACTCCGACCCATTGGTACGCGTTAAGGTGTTCGCTGAAAATTACAATGGCACCAAGCAAGGTCCAGATTGGCCCGGTGGCGCGTATTGGCGCCACAATGGTGATTGGAAGATTTTTGACAGCATAAAAAGCCAGAATCCAGCTCGAAACCACCAACATTGATTTCAGGAAAATGAACCCGTGCTGCTCTAAAGTGATTTCAGGAACAAAAAGCTGAATGGTTTTGAAAAATTCGGGATATAAATTTGAGCCAACTGTAATTGGCAAAAAAAATAATCGAACTGGTTAAAGTGGAGATAAAAAGTACCGGGATTACCGCATTTTTATGAACCGACAGCTTTTTGAAAACTTCGTAAATTCCCAACAAAACGGCCGAAGCCAAAGCTAAGATTACCCACATATTTTTTTTGTTAGAGACACACGATCGTGCGTCAGTACATTTATTCCAGAGACAAAACTAGAAAGACTTAAAGACCAACAGATCGATTGATCTTCAGCAGAAGTATTTGTTTATTGAAACTTAATGTTATGCGATAAATTCCCTAAGCCTCTTCCGGTTTTCTTTTTTTTCTGACCACTAAAATAGCTCCTGACAAGGCAAGCAAAGCGCCGAATATAGAAAGCACAGAAAAATGTTCAGGGGCAATCCAGCTTACCTGGAGCCAGGTGAGCACACCCATAATAACAAAAGTGATGATTGGATTCATAATCAGTAAAACACTGACCTTCCCGGCCTCCATGTATTTCAGGGCAAGCGATAAACAAACATAGGAAATGAGCGTGTTGGCTCCAAGAAAAATTAAAAGCAACCAATAACCCAGACTTAAATGCGCGAGATTTTCGAAATTGGCAAAGGGCAAATAGAGCAGAATTGGTAATCCGAAGATGAATAAGTTCAAGGTGGTTACCGGGTGTTGACGAATCAGTTTTTTCTGCATGGCCGCATAAACAGCCCAGGTGAGGGCTGCCGATACCGTCAGCAACATCCCTTTGGTGTATTCGCTTTTGTTGGCGGGCAAAGCGGTTAAATGCTGTTGGTAAAAAATCCAGAATCCAATTAGCGCCAGCAGAAAGCCAAGCCCCTGAACCAATGAAAGCTTTTCTTTAAAGAATACTACGCCGAAAATGGCCAGTACAACCTGTCCGGTTTGCACGGCAACCTGAGCATTCCCGGGTGTAGTGTACTGAACTCCCCACATAAAACCAATGTAATTCCAGGCCAGCATTAAGGTCGAAATAACCAGGATCAACGAAGGTTTGTATAGAATTTTCAGGGCTTTAGGATCGTTAAAAAGAGCCCAAACAGCCATTCCTGAAAAGGCCAGCGAAAATCGAAACCACACGATGGTTGGCGAATCAATCGCTTTTGAGGCAACTTTCAGCGCAATGGCCAAAACACCCCACATGATAACGGTGATTAATGTAAATAGTATTCCTTTTGCCTGATTGCTCATCGAGATGTTTTAAATCGTTACGAGTTGCAGGTTTCGGGTTTAACTCGTAAACCGCATCGCGCAACCCGAAACAAAAAAAAAGTGTCACCGAAATGAACAGCGACACCTTTCAAAAGTTTTTATCTGTTAGAATATTACCTCAACTGTGCGCCCAATTCGCGTTCGTAAGTGGCAACAAATTTCTGCATAATCTTTTCAATCTGCTTGTCATTCAGCGTCATTTCATCGTTGCGCAAAATGTAACTGATGGCATACGATTTTTTTCCTTCCGGAACACCTTTGCCTTCGTAAACATCGAACAAATCGACCGATTGCAGCAGTTTACGTTCCGAACGGAAAGCCAAATCGCGCAATTGATTGAATTGAACCGTTTTATCGATCAGCAATGCCAAATCGCGGCGCACCTCAGGATATTTAGGTAATTCCGCAAACACCACTTTGTTGTTTTTTAGCTCAACAAACACGGCATCCATGCTGAAATCGGCAAAGTAAACCGGGTTTTCAATTCCGAATGTTTTCAGTGTTTTGCCTGAAACCACACCAAATTCAACCAATTTTTTACCGTTAATAAAATACTGCGTTCCTTCGCTGATCAGCTCGTTTGAAAAGCCTTCTGACTTCAGGTTCAAAACCGAAAAGCCCAAACGTTTCAGAATGTTTTCGGCATAGGATTTCAAGAGGAAAAACGAAGTTTTGCTGGCCGGATTCGACCAGTTGGCAGCTTCTTTATCGCCAGTGACGAATATGCCCAAATGTTCTTCTTCACGATAATTCCGCACCGGATTTTCTTTCAGGCTGCTGCCGTTAAAGAAATAACAGTTTCCGAATTCGTATAACCGCAGATCAGGATTTTTGCGATTTGCATTGTGGGCAATCGACTCCAAACCACCATAAAGTAAAGTCTGGCGCATACTGCCCAAATCGTTGCTCAGCGGGTTAAACAGTTTCACCGTGCTTTCGATTGGGTGAACCGAATTGTTTTCGTAATAGGATGTTTTGGTGAGCGAATTCGACCAAATCTCGTTGAAGCCTTGTGCTGTAAGCATTTCAGCAATTAGGTTGCGAAGTTTGGTTGGATTAGGCTTCACCGAATATTGCAAAGATGAATTGACATTGGTAGGCAACTCAATGTTGTTATAACCGTAAATCCGCAAAATTTCTTCAATCACATCACATTCGCGTTTCACATCAACACGGTATGGCGGAACCAGCAAGGAAAGTCCGGTTTCAGTTTCAGATTCGATGCGGATTTCAAGAGCATCCAAAATTTGCTTGATCTTTTCTTTGCCCAGATCAACGCCAATCAAGCGTTTGATGTTGGCATAAGTCACATCGACTTTAAAATCGGCAACCGGATTTGGATAAATATCAACGATTTCCGAAGAAATCTCACCACCGGCCACTTCTTTAATGAGCAAAGCAGCACGTTTCAAAGCATAAATAGTTCCGTTCGGATCAGTTCCACGTTCAAAGCGGAACGAAGCGTCGGTGCTCAATGTGTGACGACGGGCAGTTTTGCGGATGTAAACCGAATCGAACCACGCGCTTTCGAGGAAAACGCTGGTCGTCGAGTCTTTTACTCCTGAATTTAATCCACCAAAAACACCGGCAATACACATTCCTTCCGATTCGTTGCAAATCAACAAGTCGTCCTGATGCATTTCGCGTTCGATTCCATCCAAGGTGACAAATTTCGAACCTGCCGCTGCTGTGCGAACCACAACTTTTCCGCCTTTAATTTCGGCAGCGTCAAACGCATGAAGCGGCTGACCGGTTTCGAAAAGCACAAAGTTGGTAACGTCAACAATATTATTAATTGGCCTGATGCCAATAAGTTTCAGGTTATTTTTCAGCCATTCCGGAGATTCTTTTACAGTTACATTCGAAACAGTAACTCCCGAATAACGAGGGCACGCAGCCGAATTCTGGACTTCAACCGGAATCTGGAGCGAATGGTTATCTACCTTAAAAGCCTCAACCGAAGGACGGTGATAGCTGATTGGGTGTTTTTGTTTGATGTAGGCAGCCAAATCGCGGGCAATGCCAATGTGCGAAGCGCTGTCGATACGATTTGGAGTCAAATCGACTTCGAGCATAAAATCCGATTCGATTTTGAAAAATTCGCTGGCAGGAGTTCCGGGAAACAGCCGACGAATCGAGTACCATAATTCCGTCGTGACTGGCACCCAAACCAATTTCGTCTTCGGCGCAAATCATCCCTTCAGAAACTTCACCCCTGATTTTTGATTTCTTGATTTTAAACTCATTATCGCCATCGTACAAGGTTGTGCCAACGGTTGCAACCACCACTTTTTGGCCGGCAGCAACATTTTGTGCACCGCAAACGATAGGTAAAATTTCACCATTACCCACATTCACAGTTGTTTTGCTCAGGTGATCCGAATCCGGATGTTGTTCACAAGTCAAAACTTCGCCAATCACCAATCCTCGCAAACCACCTTTAATGGTTTCCACTTCTTCCATGCTTCCGACTTCGAGTCCAATCTGAGTCAGGAAAGCAGAAACTTCATCAGCAGTATAATCAAGATTGATGTATTCTTTTAACCAGCGGTAAGATATGTTCATAATAAAACGTCTTTTATGTCTGAAATTCAATGATCGGCAAAAGTAATGATTTTTTAGGGTGAGGGAACAAAAAAGCTTGTCAAAATAACATCCTTAACAATGACATTCAGGCTAAATAAATATTAATAAAGTAAAAATCAAATTGCCAAGCCTGACCACTATTCCTGAAATAAATCATATTTTGGCCAATTTTGACGACTTTTATCATCTTTGGGATAATACATAATCTCTATATTTCCGACCAAATCGAAAAAACCACGAATAACCTATAAATCAAAACAATATAGATCTATGAGAAAAGTCGGAATACCACTGATTGCAATGGCAATACTAATAAATACATGCAATATTGGCATAGCACAAACGAGAGACATGAGTAACCCATTTTTTAGCGAGTACAAAACACCGTTTCAGGTTCCACCGTTTAACGAAATTAAACTTGAACATTTCAAACCGGCCATGGAAGCCGGCATTTCCGATCAACTTACTGAAATTAAAGCAATAACCGAGAATAAAGAAGTTCCAAATTTCGACAATACCATTCTCGCTTTCGACAACTCGGGCGAATTGCTGAACAAAGCACGGATCTTTTCGAACCTGAACTCGGCTAATACCAACGACCAGATGCAGGCATTGGCGCGTGAAATCACACCAATGATGTCAGCTCACCGCGATAATATCATGCTAAATATGGACCTTTTCAAAAGGGTAAAGGCTGTATATGAAAAGCGAAATTCAATGAACCTGAACCATGATCAACTGCGACTGGTTGAAAAAATCTATAAAGACTTTGAACGCAATGGTGCCAATCTCCCGGAAGATAAGCAGGCAGAACTTCGCAAACTAAACGAGCAACTTTCGATGTTGAGCCTCAAATTCGGTGAAAATACCTTAGCCGAAACCAACAAGAACTTTAAAATGGTGGTCGATAATAAAGAAGACCTGAAAGGTTTACCCGAAGACGTGATTACTGCTGCCGCCGAAGTGGCCAAAAAAGCAGGTCAGGAAGGGAAATGGGTTTTCACACTGCAAAAACCAAGCATGTTGCCATTCCTCCAATATGCCCAAAACCGCAGCCTTCGCGAAAAACTTTATAAAGGCTACCTGAACCGGGGAAACTACAACAATGCATTCGACAACAAAGAAGTAATTGAAAACATTATTAAACTGCGAGATGAGCGGGCCAAACTTTTGGGATACCCCAATTTTGCTGCTTATGTGGTTGACGACAACATGGCCAAAACTCCGGAAAATGTAAACGAATTCCTGATGAAACTTTGGGTTCCGGCATTGGACCGTGCAAAAAAAGAACGTGACGATATGCAGGCCATGATTGACAAAGAAGGCGGGCAGTTCAAGCTCGCATCGTGGGATTGGTGGTATTATGCCGAAAAAGTTCGCAAAGCAAAATACGATCTGGATGGCGCACAGTTGAAACCCTATTTCAAACTTGAGAATGTAATCGACGGGATGTTTTATGTGGCCAACAAACTGTATGGTGTAAAATTCATCAAGCGCACCGACATTCCGGTTTACAACGAAGAAGTGATGGCTTACGAAGTTCAGGAAGCCGACGGGCGTCACATCGGGATTTTTTACATGGATTTCCATCCACGGCCTGGGAAAAACAATGGTGCATGGTGCACTACCTATCGTTCTCAATCGTACAAAAACGGCAAAATGATCACTCCGGTCGTTTCTATCGTTTGTAACTTTACCCGACCGACCGGCGATGTCCCTGCCTTACTTAGCTTCGAAGAAGTAACTACATTATTTCACGAATCAGGTCATGCTTTCCACTCGTTGTTTACCGACGGTCCTTACAAACGCACCGCCCGCGATGTGCCACGTGATTTTGTAGAACTTCCGTCGCAAATCATGGAAAACTGGGCTTCGGAACCTGAAGTATTGCGTGTTTACGCCAAACATTATCAAACAGGAAAGGTTATTCCGGAAGAATTGATTACAAAACTTACCAAAAGCGCCCAGTTCAACCAGGGATTCGAAACAGTTGAATATTTGGCAGCCTCGTTGCTCGACATGGATTATCACACCAATTCGGTTAATGTTGATGCCGCAGCTTTCGAAAAAGCTTCGATGGACAAAATCGGCCTGATTAATGAAATTGAGCCACGCTACCGCAGCACCTATTTTTCTCACATTTTCTCCGGAGGTTATTCAGCCGGATATTACGTGTACATCTGGGCTGCTGTGCTCGATGCCGATGCCTTTGACGCTTTCAAACAAAGCGGCAACTTATTTAATCCTGAACTGGCAACCAAATTCAGAACGCTTTTAACCAAATCGGGATCTGACGAAGGAATGACCATTTACAAAAATTTCCGTGGACAGGAACCATCGATAGAACCACTGCTAAAGCGCAGAGGCTTGAAATAATTACTGAACAAAAACAATTCTAAAACCTTATAAAATGCAAAAAATCGGAATTACACTGATTGCAGTTGCACTCCTGGCAAGTTCGTGCAATCAAAAAAAACAACCTGCAAAAGACATGAACAATCCATTCTTTAAGGAGTACACCACTCCATTTCAGGTTCCGCCATTCAACGAAATTAAGCTGGAACATTACATGCCGGCTATCGATGCCGGAATTACCGATCAGTTGGCTGAAATAAAAGCCATCACTGACAATAAGGAGGAGCCTACTTTTGATAATACAATCAAGGCTTTCGATGAGTCCGGATTATTACTTTATCGTGCAAACTCTGTTTTCAGCAATCTGAATTCGGCAAATACCGACGACAAAATGCAAGCTCTGGCACGTGACATTACCCCGAAAATTACGGCCCACAGCGACAACATCATGCTGAATAAAGAACTGTTTGCACGCATTAAAGTTGTTTACGACAAACGCAACGAATTAAATCTCGATCCTGAACAACTTCGTGTAACCGAAAAATATTACCAGGATTTTGTTCGAAGCGGAGCAAATTTGTCCGATGACAAACAGGCTGAATTACGTAAACTGAACGATGAATTATCGATGCTTTGTTTAAAATTTGGAGAGAACATACTGGCCGAAACCAACAAGAATTTCAAATTAGTGGTTGACAATGAAGCTGACCTGAAAGGTTTGCCAGCCGATGTGATTGCAGGCGCTGCTGATCAGGCAAAAGCTGACAGTCTGCCGGGAAAATGGGTTTTCACCTTGCAGAAGCCAAGCTGGATACCTTTCCTTCAGTATGCCGAAAACCGTGATTTGCGCAAAAAACTCTATCAGGGATGGCTTAATCGCGGAAATAACAACAATGCAAACGACAACAAAGAGATAGTCGCCAAGGTGGTTACCCTTCGCGAACAGCGGGCAAAACTTTTGGGGTTCGATTCTCATGCCGCTTATGTGGTTGACATTAATATGGCAAAGACTCCGGCTAATGTGTACGATTTTCTTCTGAAACTTTGGGCACCAACCTTAAAACGCGCAAAAACAGAACTCGCAGATATGCAGGCTCTGAGCGACAAAGAAGGCGGAAAGTTCAAGCTTGAAATGTCGGATTGGTGGTATTATGCCGAAAAGGTGCGCAAAGCCAAATTCGACTTGGATGAATCGGCTACCAAACCGTATTTCAGTCTCGACAATGTGGTAAAAGGAATGATGTATGTTTCAGGAAAATTATACGGAATTAAATTTATTGAACGCCCAGACCTCCCATCTACAACGAAGAGGTGAAAGCTTATGAAGTTCAGGAAGCTGACGGTTCGCACATTGGAATTTTCTATATGGACTTTCATCCGAGACCCGGAAAAGGCGGAGGTGCCTGGTGTACTTCTTTCCGCGATTCGTGGTACCAGAACGGCAAAAAAGTAACTCCAATCGTATCGATTGTTTGCAATTTCACAAGACCAACAGGCGATACACCGGCACTTTTAAGTCTCGACGAAGTAACCACACTATTCCACGAATCAGGTCACGCTTTGCACGGTTTATTTACTGATGGACCATATCGCCGGACAGCCGGAAATGTACCACGCGATTTTGTTGAACTGCCATCGCAGTTTATGGAAAACTGGGCTACTGAGCCTGAAGTATTGCGTGCGTATGCCAAACATTACAAAACTGGTGAGGTTATGCCTGATGCACTCATCGAAAAATATCAAAAAGTGCGCAGTTCAATCAGGGCTTCATCACCGGAGAATACATTGCAGCTTCTTTGCTGGATATGGATTTGCATAGCAAGCCATTTACCGGCGACGTACTTGCCTTCGAAAAAGCTTCGATGGATAACATCGGTTTAATTCCGGAGATTGCACCACGTTACAGAAGTACTTATTTCTCACATATCTTCTCCGGAGGATTTGACTATTCAGCAGGTTACTATGTTTATTTGTGGGCCGCGGTACTCGATGCCGATGCTTTTGATGCTTTTAAACAAAGTGGAAATATTTTCAACCCTGAAATTGCTGCCAAATTCCGCACTTTGCTTGCCAAATCAGGCTCTGACGAAGGAATGGTTATCTATAAAAATTTCCGGGGACAGGATCCATCTCTGGAACCACTTTTGAAAAACAGAGGACTGAAATAGAACACACATAATAGAACTAAGACTTAAAGACCAGTTTCGTACTTGCGAGACTGGTCTTTTATTTCAGTTCTGTTTATTATCATTTCAAGCTCACAATTCATCATTTCAAGGTATTTCACACACAATTGGCTTCTGGTTATTTGTATCTTTGAGAGTTATGTACACAACTATGCTAAAGAAATACCTCTGGATTTCATTGCTTCTTTCATTTGCAATAAGCCTGACAATCCATTTCTCCCTGATTATCCAAACACTATTCGAGGATGGCGAGGGTCATCACGGCGAAGTATTAACATTGTCTCATGTAAGCTATGATTTTATTTCAACCTTCATCCTTGCAATTCTCATTTTCCTCCTGAATTACCGATTACTTAAACCATTAGAAGCACATTACAGACTGAATTTTAAAAAGATTGCCATTTCTTTTTTCCTGACATTTCTATTCGCTTTCATTTTTGCGCAATTATTTATTTTCACGAAACATTCATTAGAATCTCAGATTTATATCCATCGACGTGGAGAAGACCTGCTTTTCAGAAATTTCTTTTGTTCTTCAGTTGTACTGATTTGCATCTTTATTATGAGACTGATCTTCCAAAAGCAAACCATTGAAATTGAAAACGAAAAATTAAGAAGTGAGGGTCTTCAAAGCCAATTTGAATCGCTTAAGAATCAAGTCAGTCCTCATTTCCTTTTCAATTCGCTGACTGCTTTAAAAATACTGGTCGAGGATTCCCCAAGTCTGGCAAAACAGTACATCAGTCACCTTTCGCAAGTGCTGCGTTATACTTTGCAAAGCAATCGAAAACAACTCGTTACACTGGGCGAAGAACTGGAATTTACCGAATCATATATTTTTCTCCTAAGAATGAGGTACGACACCAACCTGACCATACAAACCGGGATAACAGCTGAATTTACAGATCACAGACTTCCTCCTCTGACCATCCAAACATTGGTCGAAAATGCAGTAAAGCACAATGAAATAAGCAAAGAATTTCCTCTTCTGATCAGCATACAAACCACCCAAATGGATATCTTCAGGTAACCAACAAAATTCAGGAAAAACTGACACCTGAAGATGGAACCGGAATTGGGCTAACCAACCTTTCGAAACTATACCGTTTATTGGGAGAATATGACATTCAAATATTTAAAACTGATCTGGAATTCAAAGTAGAAGTACCCTTAATCAAACGATAACAGGATGAAGACACTTGTGATTGAAGATGAAACACTGGCAGCACGGCATCTGCTAAGTGTATTGAAAGAAGTCGGTAACATTGAGGTTATCGACATATTAGATAGTATCAAATCTTCGGTCGCATGGTTTGAAACACATCCTCAGCCAGACCTGGTTTTTATGGATATTCACATTGCCGACGGATCTGTTTTTAAGATTTTCGATCATGTTAACATCACCTGTCCAATTATTTTCACAACAGCCTACGACGAATATGCAATCAAAGCTTTCAAGGTAAACAGCATTGATTATTTGCTTAAACCAATAACCGTTGAAGCTGTTGAAAAGGCTCTTGCAAAATTGAAAACGCTTTCAACAGCCAATACGATTCAATCAGATATCCGACAACTAATCGTTTCGCTGAAACAAGAGAAATCATACAAAACCCATTTCCTGGTATCGGTAAAAGGCGATAAGATGATTCCACTTCTGGCCAGCGATGTTGCCTACATCTACATCGATTCGGGAATGGTAATCGCCAAAGCTTTTGATGGTAAATCATGCAACCTCGATTTTACCCTCGACGAACTGGCTGGGAAACTCAATCCAAATGATTTCTTTCGGGCAAACAGGCAATTCATTATCTCAAAAAATTCGATTAAAGAAGTTGATTTCTGGTTTAATAACCGACTGTCAATCAACTTAAAAATAGCTATTCCTGAAAAAATCCTCATCAGCCGGACTCGCGTTACCGAATTCAGAGAATGGTTCGACGGGAAATAACATCACTTTCAATTACATTCTAACTCCCTTTAAACTCATTTCACTCCTGAAATTCTTCGCTTCATTTAGAATTCCGGACAAACACCTGCCCCTCAGGTTAAGTTTGTATTACAGGAAAACTAAAAAATCAATTATTAAATGCGAAGAACATGAAAACACTATTAAAATCACTCAAGCTAAAGTATCTGGTAAATGTACTTTTGATCGTCATTTTTGGCATTACCGCTCAAACCGGCCTATTTCACGGTGCAGGAGATCATGAAGGAGGAAGAGGAGAACACGGAAGAGGTGGACATCAACGTGAACAAAGTTCATTGTACGAACATGAACTGAACTCGATGAATGAGGCAGAAACAATTGATTTGATGAGCAATAATGGTATAAACCCAAGACCTGCTGGAGGAAAAGACAGCACCCATGTTTATCTTGGTTTATCGCTTCTGGCTTTGATGTTAATTCACATCTCTCAGCATTTGAGTTGGTTCAAGAAGTTATTTACCTGGAAACATTTGGTCGGCAACAAATTGCTTTGGGTTACAGCTGTATTTTTTATAGTTATGGCAATTTCAGGAGTAATTCTTTGGACAGAGGTTGTGCCGCGTGGTATCATCAATTTCAAAGAAATCCACGAAATCACAAGCCAGATATTGCTTGGCTTAGTACTCATCCATATCGTTCAACGGTTTAAATGGTATATTAATTCAACAGGCAAGCTATTTCGTCCTGAAATAACCTCACCAGCCTAAATTAGCTTTCACCATTCATTGTCTGGATAGCCCTGATTTATGAATATGAGTTATCCAGATAATGAAGTTATTCAGTATATCTAATAGAAATCAAATGAATCAAATCAAATTACTAAGCTCAATTACGTTGCTTTTAATCTTAAGTGTGTTCATGACAAAAGCACAACCCATTCCGGCCGAATTGATGTTGGGGAATAAGTATGGAACGTTAAAAATGATTGTCAGCAAAAATTTCAGCGAAACATCGAAGTTTGGTATTTTCCACATCAATATCCTCCAGTTTGATTACCTCCATAACATCGAAAACGATTTAATGCTTCAGGATTTATTGTTTTTTGAGCCCATTAAAAATTTCAGAATTACGGGTGGCGGACTTTATACGGGAAAAGCGGGCTTTCTACCAACTACCGGAATTCAATATAAACTGAATAAGAAAGGCTTGTTTGTATTGCTTTCACCTCGAATAAACTTTAGAGATAGCAACAATGAAGGGGACATTTTTTCGATTTTCCAATTAACCCCAAAAATCAATGAAAAGTTAGACGTTGTTGTTGGTATCCAAAGTTTATTTCTATTCAATCACGACGGAAACATTAAATCGGCGCAGGACCTTCGCTTAGGGCTTGGCATAAAACATACACAGTTTGGAGTTGCGGCGGGACTGGAACAAGTTGGTCCAAATTACAAGAGCTTCAGTAACTTCGGAATTTTTATCGAACAAAGCATTTTCTAACATCGGGATGAACTGTTAATACAAGGTTCTTCAGAAAAGAACAGTAGTAACTGCAGGGATGAAAGTTGATGGCGCCAGCCATCATGTATATAAATGACAAATAGTTTAGGAAATTACGTGTGTTTGTGATTGTTCTTTTACACAGAAAAATAAATTCACAAACAGGGTAACCTTTTCAGTTTTAAGTGGATAAACATATAAAGACACATTCGTCTTTTATTAAAATTTAGGCAACAAAATTTCCCACTTAAAACTCTATTCTTATGGCTGATTTTACTCAAGCATTCCAGTTAATGATAGCCCATGAAGGTGGCTATGTTAACGATCCGGATGATCCGGGTGGCGAAACCTACAAAGGAGTTGCCCGAAAAATTTTCAGTAAATGGGACGGTTGGACAAAAGTCGATATATTGAAACGACAAACTGGGTTTCCGGCCAACCTCGACAAAGATCCTGAACTTCAGCAAAACGTTTCCGACTTTTATCGGGTCACTTTTTGGGATAAAATGAACGGCGATCAAATTACCAATCAAGATGTCGCCAATTCGATCTTCGATTTTGGTGTCAATGCCGGTAGTGGAACAAGTAGTTCGCTGGCACAAATGGTGGTTGGAGCCAAATCTGACGGAGTGATCGGACCGGATTCTATTTCAGCAATTAACAATTTTGATCCTGATCATTTTCTGGCATCATTTACAGTTGCCAAAATCGCACGCTATGTTAACATCGTTAAGAAACGACCAACCAGCCGAAAATACTTCTATGGCTGGGTAATAAGAGCATTGGGCGAAAACAGTTAATCATAGAGACGTAACATATTACATCTTTACCTAAAAAAATACAATCATGGGATTTATTCAAGACCTATTTTCAGGAGGAGCCGGTACGCTTGTCGATTCGGTAGGCCGTGTGCTCGATAATGTGGTTACGACCAAGGAAGAGAAAATGACGCTTGACAATGAAATCAGAAAGTCAGAAATGCAATTTCAGTTGGACATGCAAAAACTCTCGAACGAAGAGCAACAAATGATCTTGGGAGACCTCAACAGTGCCCGTCAGCGCGAAGTTCAGGTACAGACCAGTGAATATGCTACTCAACTTGCGAAAAATGTTGCGCCTTATTTGGCACTTGGGACAACTTTCATCACACTTACCTTATTTTTTGTCCTGATATTCAGGCCAGGAAATGTACCTCAGGAAAGTAAAGAGATTATCCTTTATATCCTGGGTGTTCTAAGTGCCGTTCTGACCCAAATTTACAGTTACTACTTTGGATCATCAGCAGGTAGTGCGGCAAAATCGCATACCATTGCCAATAAGATGAATAAAGATGCTTCTTAAAATCAATAGCCCGTTTCTGAAAACAGAAGCGGGCTATTTAGTTCAATATTGGGTGACAAAATCAATAGATTTTTCAAAATCAGGAATCTATTATTTCATCAAATTCTCAATTTCATCAGGAGTAATTGGTATTCGGTCTCCAATGATTTCGCATCCGGTTTCTGTTACCAAAATGTCATCTTCCAAACGAATTCCGCCGAAATCGAGATAAGTGGCAAGTCGATCGAAGTTAATAAAATCAACATTGATTTTCTCAGCCTTCCATTTTTCAATCAACGCCGGAATAAAATAAATTCCGGGTTCGTTGGTAATTACAAATCCGGGCTGAAGTTTCCGACCCATGCGTAAATATGCTGTTCCAAACTGGTCAACCGGCCGGGTTTCGTCGTCATACCCCACATAAATCTGGCCCAAATCTTCCATATCATGCACATCCAAACCAAGCATATGTCCCAATCCGTGCGGCATAAATAAAGCATGAGCTCCATTTTTGACAGCTTCTTTTACATCGCCTTTCATCAACCCGATTTCTTTCAAGCCTAAAGCAATCACCTCGGCAGCAGCCAGATGAACCGACAAATAAGTCGATCCGGGTTTGGTCAGTTCGCGGCCACGGTTATTTGCGGCCAATACGATCTCGTAAATTTCACGTTGTTTTTGGGTAAACTTTCCGCTGACCGGAATCGTCCTGGTAAAATCGGAAGCATAATGAGACCCAATTTCAGCCCCGGCATCAACCAATAATAAACGGCCATCCTGCAATGTTTTGGAATGATCGTGGTTGTGAAGCGTTTCACCATTTTGCGATAAAATAACCGGGAACGAAACCATTCCTCCGCCAGCATTGGCAATTCCTTCGATGGTTCCTGCAATGGTTTGCTCCCAAACACCAGCTTTAGCCATTTTCATAGCAGTAACATGCATCTGGTAGCCAACAGAACAGGCTTTTCGGATTTCAGCAATTTCCTGATCTTCTTTGACCGATCGCAAAGCAACAATTGTTTTAATTAATTCGAGCGATGAATACGCTTTTAATTTCGATGGCAAAACGCCCAGCAGTTCACTCAGCAACAGCTTATTCTCAGCTCGGTATGGTGGCAAAAAGTGTATCTTCCGCCCGGATTGAATCGCCTTTTCAATTATCAACTGTAAATTTTTATACGGCTCGGTTCTTGAAATTCCTACAGCAAAAGCTTTCTCAGCCAATGGAACCTGTGGCCCCATCCAGATAATATCTTCCATAATGACATTATCGCCAAAAATAAATTCGTCGCCAGAGTCAGTATCTATTACACCGGCCAATCCCTGAAAATCAAGTCCGAAGAAATAAAGAAACGAACTATCTTGCCTGAAATGATAGGTATTGTCGGCATAATTCATTGGCACATCAACATTCCCGAGTAGAAGAATCAGGCCTCCTGATATATTTTGTTTTAAGTACTGACGGCGGGCAATATAAGTATCTGAATTAAACATGTGTTTTAATTTTTTTAATGAGTCAGGGAAGATAGAAAAAATACCTGTGACAAGAAACGATTTTTGGCAATACAAATGTTGTAAACCATATTATTTGTAATGAAATCAGGCAATAAAATTTCCAACCGATATGTAAATATTTCGTAACTTATAATAACCAAAAATCTCTGCGCCATGAATAATACTTTAATGGTTTATCTAAACAAAAGGCTACATCAAAATGATTCCAGATACGTGGAATCGAATAGCCAGCCCGGACCGGTAATTTGTATTTCGAGAGAAGTTGGCTGCGGGGGTGTTAACATAGCCAAACTACTAGCCAACGAACTTGACAAGCAATGTGTGTGCAAAAAATGGAAAGTAATAAGCAAAGAAATTCTGGAAGAAAGCGCCCGTGGATTAAACATGGATCCGAATAAACTTCGGAATTACCTCAAAGAAGGAGACCGTGGCATCTTCGATGATGTTTTATCGGCCTTTAGCGAAAAAAGGTACAAAAGCGACCGGAAGATCAGTAAAACCCTGATTGACCTAATATTAAGCTTTGCCAACGATGGCTATTGTATTATTGTTGGACGTGCCGGTCATATTATTGCGAAGGATATTGAAAAATCGCTGCTTGTGAAACTAACAGCGCCTATGGATTGGCGGATTAAACAAATCATGGAGAAGAACAATCTGAATATGAGAGAAGCTGTCGAATTCATCGAAAAGACAGAGAAGGAAAGGGAAAATTTACGGAAACACATTGCCGGCGATCATGCAAACACCAATGAATTTGACCTAGTCATCAATCTATCCAGAATGAATACTGACCAGGCAATTTCGACTATTCATTTTGGGGCACAAACGAAAGGATTGCTCGAAACCAATAAAAGTAAAGTTGAAGTATTCTAGAAACTCAAAGTTTCAGATTTCAAATTCCAAGTCTGAACTGTAACTTGGAACTTGAAATCCTGAATTTGGAATTATTTAAGCCATTTATCCAACCATTGTTTAAATACCCGCTGCCACAGAATACCATTTTGTGGCTGCAAAACCCAATGATTTTCATCCGGAAGAATTAACATTTGAGCAGGAACGCCACGTAACACCGCAGCATTGAAAGCGGCCATACCCTGAGATGCGAGAATCCGGTAATCTTTTTCTCCATGAATAACCAAAATTGGCGAATCCCATTTGTCAACAAACAAGTGCGGTGAATTAGCATATGAACGTTGTGCTACAGCATTCGTTTTATCCCAGTATGGTCCACCTAAGTCCCAGTTCACAAACCACATCTCTTCGGTTTCCAGATATTGCTGTTCCAGGTTGAACATCCCATCGTGTGCAATAAAAGCTTTGAACCTTTTTTCATGATGACCAGCCAGCCAGTAAACAGAGAAACCGCCATAACTGGCACCAACACAGCCTAATTTATCTTTATCCACAAACGGTTCTTTAGCTACTGCATCGATTGCCGAAAGGTAATCTTTCATGTTTTGGCCACCATAATCGCCACTGATTTGCTCCAGCCATTCCATACCGAAGCCAGGTAATCCGCGACGATTTGGAGCTACAACGATATATCCGTTGGCTGCCATCTGCTGAAAATTCCAGCGATACGACCAAAATTGGCTGACCGTTGATTGCGGTCCACCTTCGCAGAACAAAATCGTTGGATACTTTTTGTTCGGATCAAAATGTGGTGGATAAATCACCCAGGTAAGCATTTGTTTATTATCGGTAGTTTTGATCCAACGCTCTTCCACTTTTGAGAGTGTCAGTTGATCTAAAATTGGTTTATTCAGGAACGAAAGTTCAGTTTCGGCACCCGTTTTAGGATCAATGGCATAAATTTCATCGGGTTTGCTCATCGAGTGTTTCATACCAATAAGCTTGTCTTTTGCTTCGGCTACAAAAGCATAATCCTGAACTCCTTTCGTTATCTGAGTGATTTTTTTGCTGGCCAAATCCAGTCGGTAAACTTGTGTTAAAGCGTGCCAGCAACTCACAAAATAAAGGGTTTTACTATCGGAACTCCAGGCCAGATTACTTGAGTTCTGGTCGAAATTCGCTGACATATCTATTTTTTCACCGGTTTGCAGATTCATCACAAACAAGCGATTTTTGTCGGCTTCGTAACCATCGCGCTCCATACTTTCCCATGCCATCCATTTCCCATCAGGTGAAAAAACCGGATTCTGATCGTAGCCCATCATTCCCTGGGTTTTGTTTTCTGTTTTCTTAGTTTCAACGTTGTAGAAATAGATATCAGAATTGGTTGAAAAGGCGTATTCTTTACCTGTTTTCTTCCGGCAGGTATAGGCAATGGTTTTGCTATCGGCGCTCCAATCCAATTGTTCAACGCCACCAAAAGGCTTCATCGGACTCTCATAAGGTTCGCCTTCCAATAAATCAACAGCATTTGCAATTTTACCATCCTTAAAGTCAGCAACAAATGGATGTGGTACTGTTTGTACCCACTCGTCCCAGTGTTTATACATCAAATCGGTTTCCAGATAAGCATTGGCTTTAGGCAGATCTGGAAATAGGTCATGAACATCCTTCTTCATTTTCACATCAGCTGTAAATAGGATTTTTGATCCGTCAGGTGAATATTTAAAACCTGAGATACCACCTTTTATTTCTGAAATCTGAATCGGGTCCGAACCATCAGTATTCATTTCCCAGAGTTGCATCTCACCCGATTTTGACGATAAAAATCCAATCTTCTTTCCATCGGGCCGCCAAACAGCTGACGATTCTTTTTCAGGAGTGGAAGTAATGCGAACCGGAACGCCACCATTAACCGAAACGGCGTATAAATCGCGGTACGACTTATTTTCTTCAATGTTATAATTAGTAACCGAATACAAAACTTTCGTTCCATCAGGCGAAACTACCGGCTCTCCAATTCGGCCAAAACTCCATAAAACTTCCGGAGTCATCACATCTGAAGCCAATTTCTTAACTTCAGGATTCAAATTCATAGTCATTTCTTTTGTCGTTTTCGGATTTGTAAATGAAAACAAAGTAGCCGCTAAGGCCAATAAACAAACAGACTTTATCATGCTGATTAATTTAAATATATCCCTGTTCTATACGATTTAATGGCTGTGAATGTAAGTAATGTAGCGCAATAAAAAAATGAAAAGCATCTGCTATTGAATAACAGATGCTTTAACAAAAAACCGAATTGATTGAAACAGTTTCTAGTATTTGTATTCTCCGGTATATTCAAAGTCCTTACCGTCAAATCCTTTGGCAATGATTTTGAACGGGGTACTGTTTTTACCTGCAACTTTTAGTGCAGTCAAATCAAACGAGACAAACGCTGAAAGTGGGAATTCCTCCGAATCATCATTGGCATTGTGCCTTAATTCAAGAATAACAGGTCCGCTGGCAGTATTGATTGCTCCCGGCTGTTTCACCAAGTTGATGAAATGGGTTTTGTTGCCACCCCAATACTTCACTTCAAAATTTAGCATGTTGTTTTTAATCCATTTATCTTCAACATGAATAGGATCGTTGCCAATGCTGTCCTCTTTCGCAGGTGTAATGTCGAAAATACCTTTATACAAAATCTTTCTCATCGAATTGATCTGCACATAGTAATATTCGTTGTGATCTGGATTATTCTTATTACCCAAAATGGTAAAGTTCACCAAAACACGCTCGTTATTAAACACATCATCATCAAATCTGGAATGAGTTGCAGGATAAAGTACTTCACCGTCATCCATCACAATAGTAAACGATTCATCTGTCGCACCTTTATTCACCAATCCAAATCCAACCCAAGCATTGTCCAGAGAATATCCATCATCATCCATATCGCAGCCGCTCATCAGGCCGAATAAGGAACCCACCAGTAATAAAACAAATAGCTTCTTCATTTTAATTCTATATTTATAATTGTTTTCAATTGTTTTGACTTATCGTAAATAACCCGCTGTAGAGAACTTTAAGGTTTTCCGACATGTTATAGATTTCAAAAAATAGAATATGGTTGCGTTGCCTGATTATTTTTTTCGCCGAAATGTCATTTAAACCGGAACAAAAAGTTCTGGTACAATATTTGAAGTAAAATATCTATATATTTGTATATATGTATTTCAACTCAAGCCATAAATACATACAATTAATAAACAACAAATTATGAAACGTCTATTTTTAACACTGGCTATTTTTTCCATCGTTTTTTCGGCATGCGGAAATAAAAAGTCGGAAGGCAGTAAAAACGCGGAAACGGGTAGTCATTCATCAGTCAGTTCGGGCAACACAAAAGGCTCTGAGTTGTTGACAAAAGCAGTTTTCATCCAGAAGGTATGGGATTTTACCAAATCGCCAAACGACTGGAAATATCTTGGCAGCAAACCTGCAATCATCGATTTTTATGCCGACTGGTGCGGCCCATGCAAAATAGCAGGCCCGATTTTGGAAGAAATTGGTGTTGAGTATGCCGACAAAATCCAGGTTTATAAAATCAATACCGATCAGGAACGCGAATTGGCACAGGTGTTTGGCATTACTGGCATTCCAGCTTTTCTGTATATTCCTGCCAACGGAAAACCAGTCATGATGTCAGGAATTGCCCGGTCGAAAGAAGAAACCAGGAAGATGTTTATCGACAATATTGAAAAATACCTTTTGGTGAAAAAATAGCACGGAAAAAGGAGACAGAAAAAGGAAATAGAATAACATTCGAAAAAAGCGATAAAACAAAACCCCGAAATTGCTTTCGGGGTTTTCTATTTAATCGAATTGATTGATCAAAATTATTTAGCTCTTTCCAAAGTAATTGTTTTGGTTGGCTGATCGCAAACTTCGGTTGGTCCCCAGTACTGGATAGGTCCCGGATAAACAAATGAAGTTTCGATAGCCCATTTTTCGCGGTTGGCAGCCAGGTATTTAAACGGAGCGCTTTCCAGTTCAACCAAAGCTTTCTGAATAACCGGTTTCATGTGTCCATGACGACGTTCCATATTCATCATCATTGTTACCGGTACACCACCTGCAATCCATTCGGCGGCAGGAGCTGTCAGGTTACGAACCGATGACATGTAGCCAGTTTTGCCTTCAGCAATCAGAAACGATGCATTGTAACCCAATGAATAACAATAGTCGGCATCAAAATTTGACGGTGCAGCACAACGACCTTCGTAACCGAAGAAGTGATACTGTGTTCCAAATTTACCTTTGAAACTACCGGTTTTCTTCATTTCTTTCAGTTTGCTTTTTACCATTTCGCCCAACAGTTTTTCTGTTTCGATAAGCGAAACCTGTACGTTTCCGTGTGGGTCGCGGTCAAGAGTTAACTGATCGGCAATTCCTGAAGGAAGTGAAGTATATACTTTTGCTGATTCGGCTGATAAGATTCCGGCTACAAAAGCGCGGCCTTCAGCTTTATTGGTGAATGATTTAAACTTCTGTTCAGTTTCAGAACCTTCAGCCAATAAATCATTTAATTCTGAAATCAATGCTTTCATTTCAGGAACAAATTCGACCAAACCTTCAGGTATTAAAGCTACACCGAAGTTTTCGCCATTAGCAGCACGTTTTGCAACAATACCGGCCATGTAATCAACGATTTCGCCCAAAGTCTGTTTTTTCAACTCTACTTCTTCTGAAATCAGAGTAATGTTTGGCTGAGTCTGTAACGCACATTCCAAACCGATGTGAGAAGCTGAACGTCCCATCAGTTTAATAAAGTGCCAGTATTTTTTTGCTGAATTGGCATCGCGTTCGATATTACCAATCAGTTCTGAGTATACTTTGGTTGCAGTATCGAAACCGAATGAAGTTTCGATCATATCGTTTTTCAAGTCACCATCAATAGTTTTTGGGCAACCGATTACCTGAACCCCCGTGTTTTTAGCAGCATAATATTCGGCCAACACACATGCATTGGTGTTACTGTCGTCTCCACCAATAATGATCAGGGCTTTAATGCCCAGTTCTTTCATGATTTCGGTACCTTTATCGTACTGAGCTGTTTCTTCGAGTTTGGTACGGCCTGAGCCAATGATATCGAAACCACCTGTATTCCGGTATTCGTCAATAATTGCAGCAGTCAACTCAATGTATTTATGATCGACCAGACCACCAGGACCACCCAAGAATCCGTAAAGTTTGCTTTCGGGATTGATGTTTTTGATACCATCAAAAATACCTGAGATCACGTTGTGACCGCCAGGAGCCTGACCGCCGGAAAGGATCACTCCAACATTCACTGCCGGATATTGTTTTTTCTCACCTGCCTCGAACGTAATCAAAGGCATACCATAAGTATTCGGGAAAAGCTTCTTAATTGCATCCTGATCAGCAACAGACTGGGTGTTTTCACCTTCAACCAGTTTTACTGATGATTGTAATGATTTAGGAAGTTTTGGCTGATATTTAGCCCGTTCTGATTGCAATGCACTAATGGTCATAGTTTTTTATTTTTTGATAGGATTTACTTTTTTTTGAACCGATGCAAAATTAAACTAAAACCATGGTTCTACAATCGGATTGAAAGCATATTGCAGCTAATTAAGGAAAATTTAAACCGCATAGTTCAACCAATCAAAAAATCGGCAATATTCCCTAAGCTACTTACTGTTCCCTTATAAAACTCGCTGTACTTACAACGGGTACAGGTTACAACAGTAAACTTTCTGTTCTGGATATCAAAAAACCTTGAAAAGCCGCTTCCTGTGGTGCGGATTTCATCAACTTCGGCTTGTGTATTTCCACATTTCGGGCAATGATACTTAGTTTGCTGCATGGTTTAAAAGTTTAAAATTTCTAGTTTTAAGTTCAAAATTATGACACCTGTATTTAGCGAAGTCTTACAAATGCCATCATTTATAAACGTCAGTCTTTATAATTATTTTTGTGACTAAGCCTGAAACTAGTCACTTATATTTTCCTCCTGGCTTTCAGTATTTGTCTTTTCAACTGTTCTGCGGGCCTCGCGAAGGGCTTTATTGATAATCCATTCTATCTGTCCGTTTGCACTCCGAAATTCCTGTGCTGCCCATTTCTCAATAGCATCATACACTTCAGGATCGATCCGGAGTACAAATGATTTTTTCTTTGCCATAACCTTTCCTTTCCTCTTTATTCAATCTAAAATCATTACGAACAAAATCCGTTTTTGAAGAAGGTTTTATTTAGTTTGTGTTTGTATCCATTTTAAAACCTCAGCCAAAGCTGTTGGCGAAAATGTCTGTTCGATAGTAGCATATTCGGCTGGTGAACCGGTTTTGCACTCCTGAAACAAATGATTTAAGCCGGGAAGTTCAATTGCGGTAACCTTTTTATTTCCACCTTTTGTCAATACGTTCTTAATGGCTTCCAGATTTTCTTTTGGCGGAACTTGTAAATCTTTTTCACCATTGAGAGCCAATACCGGGCACTTTACTTTTTCCAAGGCGATTGCTGGATTGTATTTGATGAAATATACCATCCAGGGACTTGTAATCTGATTAACCTGTAATTTCACAAAATCATCTTGACTCATACTTTTCGGCTTTTCAGCTTCAGGGTTATCTTTTATAACTTGGTTAATATAGCTGGTTAAATCAGTCTTTAACTGCTCTGTACTTATTGATTTAGAAACAATGTCAAAAGCTCCCGTATTTATTGTTTTAACCAATTTCAAATAGGCGTCACTTAGATGCGAATCTTTTCCAATCAACTCCTGTTGCAATAAAAGCAACTGATCGCCAGGGATTCCGGTTCCCGCCAGCAAAACAATGAAAGAAATATCCTTCGAATTGACGGCTACCATTGGTGCGATTATGCCACCTTCGCTATGACCAATTAAGCCAATTTTCTTTTTGTCGATTTCTTTTCTGGTTTGCAAATAAGCAACGCCAGCCTCAACATCGGTTGCGAAGTCAGGAGTGGTTGCTGTTTTAAAATCGCCGGTTGAAGCCGCAGTTCCTCTATCGTCGAAACGCAAAACAGCAATTCCATTTTTTGTCAAATAATCAGCTAAAACCAGAAAAGGCTTGTGCCCCATCAATTCTTCATTTCTGTTCTGAGGACCACTTCCACTAATTAAAATAACAACAGGGAAGCGACCTTCTTTTTTCGGTAAGGTTAAAGTTCCGGCTAAAGTTATGCCTGCTTTTGCATTCTTAAATGAAACTTCTTCCTCGTAATAAGGATACGGTTTTGTGGGCTCTTGGGGTCTGACTATTTTTTCCTTTTGAGCAATTTCTTTCGAAAGATTCAACGGGAACGACATACCACCCTGTTTAAAATTACCGACGACATTATTGTTTTTATCCAAAACTCCTTCATATTCAATTCCCAAATTTAAAGCTGCAAGTTTTAAAGTCTGGCTTTCAAAACGGGTAGAAGTTACAGGAATGCCTTTTGCGCCCTGATCCGGGCTATCCATTGTCGAAATAAATCCATTTTCAATTTTAGTGATATTGAATACAATCCTCAGTTGTGTACCCTGAACTTTTAAAATTCCATTCCATTGTCCTGTAATATCTTGACCAAACACCAAATTTGCGATCAGGATTCCGATGGCAAATACAATTAGCTGTATCTTCATAATTCTAATTATTTCCTGAGTTCTGTTTTAGTTTTCATCATTTCTTCCATAGCATATAAGATTGCCTGTGATCGTTGGGTTCCGAACAACACTTTCTTTCCATTTGTCAGGTAAAGTTGCAATCCACTATTACCACTGACAATAAAGGCTTTCCCCCATTTCGACCCTAAACCGAAATTAAACTTCAATTTCATTCCAAAACCACGGCGAACTCCCCAACCTCCATAATCTAAAATTGGATTGTATTTCCTGATTTCGAACCGTTGAATTTGCTCTTTAGAAATGAGCTTATTTTTTATTATCAATGGAAAAAATCGATAATGAATCCCATCAGCATCAATCCATACTTCGAGTTTAAGCTTGAAATACCCCCAAAGCATAATGCATAAAAAAATAAATCCGAGAATCATCACGCCATTGGGTGCCGGACTATCACCAACCTGAATACCCAGAACCACCTGTTGATAAAGTGCATATACACACATAACCATCGCAGGAATGGTAGCTCCCAAAATCAAAACAATCCACCACCATTGCCTGAATTGCTGTTCTTCTTTAAATAAAAATTTATTCATCGTTCATTGATAAAGCGTACCAGTATTTACAACAGGAGTAGCTTCTTTGTCGCCGCACAAAACAACCAAAAGATTGCTCACCATAGTAGCCTTTTTATCTTCGTCGAGGGTTACTATTTCGCGTTTGCTTAATTCGTCCAAGGCCATTTCAACCATGCTAACAGCACCTTCTACAATCTTAAAGCGGGCAGCAACAATAGCGGTAGCCTGCTGGCGTTTCAACATAGCCTGCGCTATTTCCTGTGCATAAGCGATATAATTGATTCGGGCTTCAATCACATGAATACCAGCAATTTCAAGCCGTTCACGAATTTCGTTTTCGAGAACCGAGTTCACTTCTTCACCCCCATCGCGCAAGGTAATTTTCGCATGATCGTCTTCAATGTTATCATACGGATACATTCCGGCCAACTTACGCAAAGCGGCTTCGCTCTGAACGACCACAAAATGCTCATATTCGTCAACACCAAAAGCAGCTCGGTAGGTTTCTTCAACCTTCCAAACCAGAACGAGGCCAATCATAATTGGATTCCCCAGTTTGTCATTCACCTTAATTGGTTCACTGTTGAAGTTTCGTGCGCGAAGCGAAAATTTCTTCTTGGCGAAGAATGGATTTACCCAAAAGAATCCATTGTCCTTTAAAGTTCCTTTGTATGCGCCAAAGAGCACCAGAACATAACTTTGATTTGGGTCGACAGCAATAAAACCGGGTGCCAGCAAAATAAACAAGAACAAGAGCATTACTGATGGAACAATTATCTCAGAAATAAATCCGGTAATTGCCAAGGCAAGAAATATAAATTCGAGAACCAGAAACAAATAACCGGAACGGGCGGTAAATGACTTTTCCATACTATCAGATTTAAATTATTTTGATACTATATTGATATCACAAATATAAATAAAAAAAAGCACCTTTGTCAAGATGCTTTTAAATAGTTTTTCAGATTTAATTCAGATTCAATTCGATATTCCCAACATTTCCCGACTTCAACACTTCCAGTTGAGATGCGAAGCTTAAAATTGCATCGATACTACTTTGCGAGGGTTCAAACCCAAACTGGTCAAGGTTCATACTAAACTCATCACAATCATTATCTTGAAGGATTTCAACATCCCTTTTACCGGCATAATATGAATTGATCAAATAATTTAAGGTAGAGAATTTACTCATAGGCTGATGTTACTGTTTTAGTTATACCCAAATAACGCAGCCAAAGAAATAATATTGCAATGAATGTCTTAAATCTTGGTTAAACTCAGGTTTTTTTTCTCGATTAATTTTCTGAGGTTTATCAAAGCATAACGCATGCGACCCAAAGCCGTATTAATACTGACATCGGTCAAATCAGAGATTTCCTTAAAACTCAATCCCTGGTAATGTCGCATCATTATTACCTCGCGCTGGTCGTCGGGTAATTCCTCAATCAACAGGCGCACATCACTGGTAATCTGATCGTAAACCAACTTATCCTCGATATTCTCTTCCGAATACTTCTGAGAATTAAAAAGATCAACGCTGGTATCATCATTCGAAGTTGTGCTAAGCAGCTTTTCTTTCCTGAAATGATCGATAATCAGGTTGTGGGAAATGCGAAGCACCCAGGAAATAAATTTACCGTTTTCGGTATATTTTCCGGATTTGAGCGAACGGATAACCTTGATAAAAGTATCCTGAAAGATATCTTCAGCAAGGTGATGATTTTTAACGATTAATACGATGTAGGTAAAAACTCTCTTTTTGTGGCGGGCAATCAAAATTTCTATGGCTTGTTGATTACCATCGACAAATTGTTTAACGAGCGAATTATCGCTCAGATCTTCTGGTCTGAACATGACTCTTGATTATTATGTGACTGTTTTCAATAATTAAAGAGTATAGTTCTGTCGATAGGCAAGCTTTTTTGAATGAGAGTTAAACTATTTGCTAATTTTGTGTTGGTAAAAATCGACCATTTTTTCCAATTAAACAAATCTTTTTGCATTTAATAATAACATAACGAATGAATTTTCCTTCAAATTTCTCATCATATATACAAATTAAGGGTGCCCGAGTCCACAATTTAAAGAATATAGACCTAAAAATCAATCGAAATAAGTTCATTGTAATCAGCGGATTATCAGGCTCCGGAAAGTCATCTCTTGCATTTGACACCCTTTATGCCGAAGGACAGCGTCGGTATGTTGAAAGTTTATCGTCATACGCCCGCCAGTTTCTCGGGCGAATTAACAAACCCGAAGTTGATTACATTAAAGGAATTCCGCCCGCAATTGCGATTGAGCAAAAGGTAAACACACGAAATCCACGATCAACGGTTGGAACCTCGACAGAGATTTACGACTACCTGAAATTGCTGTTTGCCCGAATTGGAAAGACGATCTCCCCTATTTCAGGGAAAGAAGTTAAACAGCACCATGTAAGCGATGTGATTAACTTTATTCAATCCTTCCCTGAAAATACCCGTTTCATGATCGGGTCTCCATTGAAGTTAAAAAATGGCCGGACTTTAATTCAGGAGGGAGAGTTGTTACTTCAGCAAGGATTCTCGCGCCTTGAAATCAATGGAGAAGTCCGTAAAATTGATGAGATTCTGAAAGAAAACAATCAGGAAGAATGTAAGGACTCGACCTGCAATATTGTTATCGATAGGGCTACTGTACTTCTTAACGATGAAGATAATGTAAGCCGGATTGCAGATTCGGTGCAGACCGCATTTTTTGAAGGTCATGGCGAGTGCATCATTAAAATTTATGAAGGTTCTGAAGTCAAAGAAGAGCATTTCTCCAATCTTTTTGAGGCCGACGGTATCGAATTCGAAGAACCTACTGTACACATGTTTAGCTTTAACAACCCGATTGGCGCCTGCAAAACCTGCGAAGGCTACGGAAAAGTAATCGGCATTGACGAAGACCTGGTTATTCCAAATAAATCATTATCGGTTTATCAAGATGCCGTTGCCTGTTGGAAAGGCGAAAAAATGGGTGAATGGAAAGATGCACTGGTATATGCTGCAGAAAAATTCAATTTCCCGATACACAAACCATATTACGAACTAACAGAGGATCAGAAGCATCTGCTTTGGACTGGTAACAAACATTTTCAGGGTTTGGACCAGTTTTTCAAGATGCTCGAAGAAAACACTTACAAAATCCAATACCGGGTTATGCTTTCAAGGTATCGTGGAAAGACCAATTGTCCGGATTGTCGCGGTACACGCCTTAAAAAGGAAGCCATGTATGTGAAAGTCGGCGAAAAATCGGTTCAGGATTTGGTACTGATGCCCATTGACGAACTGCAAAAATTCTTTTTAGAACTGAACTTAACCGAACACGAAACAAAAATAGCTGAACGAATCCTGACCGAAATAAATAACCGGCTTGATTTTTTATCTGATGTTGGTTTGGGTTACTTAACCTTAAACAGGCTTTCTTCAACTCTTTCCGGAGGTGAATCGCAGCGAATTAACCTGGCCACTTCTCTCGGAAGCAGCCTGGTTGGCTCCATGTATATTCTTGACGAGCCAAGCATTGGACTACATTCCCGAGATACTGCGCGATTGATTCGTGTTTTACGGAAATTGCAAAAATTGGGAAATACCGTTTTGGTCGTTGAACACGATGAGGATATTATCCGCGAAGCTGATGAAATCATCGATATCGGCCCACTGGCTGGCAGATTGGGCGGCGAGGTTGTTTTCCAGGGAACTCACGAACAGCTGGAAAGCTCATCAGAAAGCATGACTGCCAAATACCTGACCGGCAGAGAAAAAATCAGCGTACCGCAAACACGACGAAAATGGAGCAATTACATTGAAATTACCGGAGCCCGCGAGAATAACCTGAAGAATGTCGATGTCAAATTTCCGCTCAACACCATTTGCGTGGTAACCGGCGTGAGCGGATCAGGAAAATCGTCGTTGGTTACCAAAGTTCTATACCCGGCAATGGCTAAAATGTTTGGTGGATTCAGCGAAAAAACGGGACAACACGATATTATCCGGGGCGATTTCAACCTGATTACCTCTGTCGAATTTGTCGATCAGAACCCAATCGGAAAATCATCGAGATCGAATCCGGCAACCTACCTGAAAGTTTACGACGAAATCCGGAAATTATACTCCGAACTGCCAAGTTCAAAATACAACGGGTTTAAGCCATCTCATTTTTCATTCAACATTGAAGGTGGCCGATGCGAAGAATGTCAGGGAGAAGGCGAGATTACAGTGGAAATGCAGTTTATGGCCGATATTCATTTGGAGTGCGAAAGCTGTAAAGGCAAACGGTTTAAAGATGAAATTCTGGAAGTCACCTTTGAAGAAAAAAATATCTACGACATTCTGGATTTAACGGTTGACGAGGCCATCGATTTTTTCAACAGCCACAAATCAACTTCATCAAAAAAGATTGCCAAGCTGCTGAAACCGTTACAGGACGTTGGTTTGGGCTATGTCAAACTCGGACAATCGTCGAGTACCTTGTCGGGCGGTGAAAGCCAGCGTATCAAACTAGCCTCGTTTCTTGCCAAAGAAAAAGGAAGCCCTTCACTGTTTATTTTCGACGAACCAACTACAGGACTTCATTTTCACGACATCCGGAAGTTGCTCGATTCGTTTAATGCCCTGATTGCCCGTGGGCACAGCATCATCATTATTGAACACAACCTGGATGTGATTAAATGTGCCGATTGGGTAATCGATTTAGGCCCTGAAGGCGGTAAAGATGGTGGAAGCATCATATTTCAAGGGACACCTGAAGATTTGATAAAAGCTCCGGAATCGTATACAGGCGCAGCTTTAAAAGAGAAACTCTGAGAATAAGTGATTTGAAAAGAGTCAGTGGCCATTATGAACCGGTTTTTCTAATGACTATTGACTCTTTTCTATGAAACGATTGTGACCACCAATCTGCGCCGACCGCCGTAATTGCGAAACTCACACAAATAAATTCCCTGCCACGTGCCCAGATTTAGCCGATGGTTGGTAATTGGAATATTCAGACTGACACCAATCAGTGACGATTTTAAGTGTGCAGGCATATCGTCCGAACCTTCCAGAACGTGTGTAAATGTCGGGTCATTCTCCGGAACCAGTTTATTCATAAAGGATTCGAAATCGTAACGTACCGAAGGATCAGCATTTTCATTCAGGCTTATTCCGGCAGAAGTGTGCTGAATCAGAATATTCAACAATCCTTTCTCCGGAAGCTTTGGCAACTGATTTTCTATCTGCTCAGTTATCAGGTGGTAACCGCGTTTGAAGGCGGGCAGTGTTATTTCGAATTGTTCTACCATAAAAATTTTAAAATTTATACATTGTTGTAGAGACGTAACATGTTACGTCTCTACCTAAAATCGTTTGCCCATAAAATCGTCGAAAGCATTGTAAACACCACCAGATCGTTGTTTTTCGTATTGAATCGCCTGCTGTTCTTTCCATTGTTCAGCCATCACTTTCAATGTCGGATCGGCATGCTTAAGAAATATTTTTGTAGTGGTACAAAAACGTGGTTCGCGATGATCTTCAGGATCTTTAATGCGGTCTTTGGTACATCCGCCGTAACAATAGCGCAACCAGCTGCACTGCCGGCATTCTCGTGGCAAAATTGCCTTTGCTGCCCCAAAAGTCTGTTGAGTCTTCGAGTTCAGCATATTGATAATCCGGTCGTGCATCACATTGCCCAGTTTCCATTTGGGTTCGACAAAAAAGTCGCAGCTGTAAACATTTCCGTTGTGTTCAACCACCACATACGGGCCACATTCTTTCATCGAAGTGCATTCGGGCGCCTCCATCCCGACATACGAATGGAATACCGATTCGAAATGCCGAATCGAAGTGGTCGGAACTCCGTCAACAAAGTCGGCCAGCCACAAATCAAACATCCGGATCAGGAAATTCCCGTAATCGACAGCAGATACTGAAAAAGGCGCAGCTTTAGTCGGATCGTTTTTATCCTTCTCAACGATCGGGATAAACTGCATAAACGTATATCCTAAGTTCTTGTAATAAGCATACAATTCATCAGGAAACTGAACCGAATAAGAAGTCAGGCAACACATGGCATTGGCCGCAACTCCTTCCTGCAAAAGCATTATGGCATTTTCTTCAACCCGTTGGTGCGTGCCTTTTTGTCCCTTGTCAAACCGGTAATGATTGTGAATATGCTCCGGACCGTCGAGCGAGATACCAACCAGCCAGTCGTATTCTTTCAGGAAAGAAGCCCAGTTTTTGTCAAGCAGCATCCCATTGGTTTGCAGTCCGTTCCCAACCATTTGATTGTGCCCGTACTTTTTCTCCAGTTCGATGGCGCGCTTATAAAAATCGAGTCCCATCAAGGTGGGTTCTCCGCCCTGCCATGCCAGCGAAACACTTTCGCCCGACTGCTGCATCACCTGCCGGATCAGTTCTTCCTGAATTTCAGGACTCATCCGGTGTACCGTCGATTGCTTAAATAATTCAGATTTTTCGAGATAAAAACAATACGTACAATCCAGGTTACAATCAGGACCAGTAGGTTTTATCAAAACTGAATTTAGAGGACGATGCTTAGCCATGATTATTTCATTGGGTTCTTTGTAAGGCAAACTTAAGAATAATCGGTTTCAAAAAAAGAGGAGAAATTAGTCAATAGCGCCCTTCTGCAAAAGCAATTCCTGAAGTTCCATAATCTTAGTCCGTCGTTCATACGAAAATACAGAACTTGTTTCCTGAAGGTGAGTGAAAAGGAACAAAGACTTCAGCAAATAATTTATTTTAATCAGCGAAAGCGATGCGCCAACATCCTGACCAAGAACTTTCAAGATATTGGCCAGTTTTTCAAGCTGATCTTCACTCGTAAAATACTGTTTTGCTACAACCAGAAAATCGGCATTTTCAAGCACAACAACCTGATCAATATCCAGCTTTAATTCCTGAAGCAAGGCTTCTTTCACAACCGATTCAACAGCTGCCTGCTGGTTTTCCTCCTTCATTTTTAAAATCCGGCGAAGCAAAATAGCCAAAAAAAGTCCCATTTCTTCAATCTGCCGAATGAGGTAATCGCGCGATGCCATAGTATTTTACCCATTTTAGTACTGATGTGGTGACTTCAAGTAACTCCGTCAGTCTGATTAATTTTTGAAACATAACAAAAATAAATAGAACGATACAATTAATAGGATACTGAACAGTTTATTATTCTGGAAATATTATTTTTGCCAGCATGAGGTCGATTCAATCACTGTTAACAATTATCCTGCTACTTCTGAGCTTCACCAGCTTACAGGCGCAAAGCAATAACGCAACTCTATTAGGAAAAGTTACCGACGACGCTGGGAAACCTCTCGAACTGGCCAATATCTCATTGAAAAATTCGTCCATCGGAACCGTTTCTAACCGTGCCGGTGCTTACCTCCTGCGAATTCCGGCAAAAAAGACTGTAATCATTGTGTATTCGATGATTGGTTACCAATCGGTTGAAAAGACGATAAATGCTTCCGAAGAACAAAAGCTTCAGATAAATATTTCGTTAAAGCAAATTGACCAGGAAATTGAAGAAGTACAGGTCACCCAAGATCGTCGGACCAAAACGAATATGGACCGGATTGATGCCAAATACATGACCAACATGACTGATGCGGGAACCGGAGGCGTTGAAGCACTGATTAAAACTTTGCCTGGCGTATCAACCAACAATGAACTGAGCTCGCAATATTCGGTGCGTGGCGGAAATTTCGATGAAAACCTGGTGTATGTGAACGACATTGAAGTTTACCGGCCATTGCTCACCCGGTCAGGCCAGCAGGAAGGAATGAGCTCCATTAATTCCGACATGGTTTCATCCATCGAATTTTCTGCTGGTGGTTTCGATGCCAAGTACGGCGACAAAATGTCATCGGTTCTCGATATCAAATACCGCAAACCAACTGAATTTGCAGGATCGGCTACCGCCAGTTTTTTGGGCGGGTCGCTGCATGTGGAAGATCTGAGTAAAAATGGCAAGTTTTCGCACATTACTGGCGTCAGGTATAAAACTAACAGATATTTACTGGGTTCGCTTGACGATAAAGGTGATTACAATCCAAATTTCGTCGATTTCCAAACCTACCTGACCTACAAATTTAATCGGTCGTTTGATGTCTCGTTCCTCGGCAACGTGGCTAAAAACCAGTACAATTTTACGCCTCAAACCCGAAAAACAAGTTTCGGAACAATCAACCAGCTTTACAATGCTACCGTATATTTCGAAGGTCAGGAAGCCGATAAGTTTGTAACAACAACAGGTGCTTTGGTTGCGAATTACCACCCAGGAGAAAGACTAAACCTGAAATTTATTGCTTCAGCATTTCAATCGAAAGAAGCCGAAACCTACGATATTCTCGGTTGGTATTTCCTGAATGAAATGGAACAAAACCAGCAAACAGGTACCGCAGATAGTACTCTTAATATCGGTGCTGCTCAATTTCTAAACCATGCACGAAACTACCTGGATGTCAACGTTTACAGTTTGGAGCACAAGGGAGCATATAATTCTGAACATCACCTGTTGAACTGGGGCATCAAGGCTCAGATTGAAAAAATTGACGACCGGATGAATGAATGGATTCTGCGCGATTCAACCGGTTATGCTATCCCCTATCATGGCGATAAGATTGAGTTGTTCAGCACAACAAACATGAAATACAACATGAATTCGACCCGGCTGACGGCTTTTATACAGGATACGTACCAGATACCTATCAGCAAAGGAGCTTTGTACGCCACGGCCGGAATCCGGACACAATACTGGTCATATTCAGGCGAATTTTTGTTGAGCCCGAGAGCAACTTTGCGCTATTATCCTGAATGGAATTCGAATTTTGTGTTTCATCTTTCAGGAGGAATTTACGATCAGCCCGCATTTTACAAGGAATTGAAAGACCGGAATGGAATTATTTATCCGGATACCAAAGCGCAGCGCTCGGCACAGGTAGTTTTGGGAACTGACTATATTTTCAGGGCATGGGACCGCCCGTTTAAATTTACTTCGGAAATGTACTACAAGTTCATGTCAAACCTCACACCTTACCAGATTGACAACGTGCGCATCCGCTATTTGCCCGATCAAAAGGCAAAAGGTTATGCAACCGGCCTCGACATGAAAGTAAACGGGGAATTTGTGAGTGGCATCGAATCGTGGGCAAGTCTTTCGGTAATGAAAACGGAAGAAGACATTATCGGCGATTTCTATTACAAATATTACAATCAGGCTGGGGAACTTATTATTCCCGGGGTAACAGAAGATCAGGTACGCGCGTCGAGCCAGATTCAGCATCCGGGATATATTCCACGGCCAACCGATCAGCGCTTTAATTTCAGTGTGTTCTTTCAGGATTATTTCCCCGGAAACCCGACCTGGAAAATGCACCTGACCGCTTTTTACGGCTCGCGGCTTCCCACCGGCCCTGCCAATTCGCAGCGATACCAGGATATTTTCCGCATCCCGCCCTATCGACGTATTGACCTTGGGTTTTCGAAAGTTTTGATTAATCAGGATCATAAAAAATTCCGCAACAAGGCATTCAATTCGATCAAAGACATGTGGTTAAGCATGGAAGTCTTCAACCTTTTGGGTATCAACAATACGATTTCGTATTTGTGGGTGGCCAACAATTCGGGCGATATGTTTGGCGTCCCGAATTACCTGACCAAACGAAAATTGAATTTAAAACTGACTGTAAAATTTTAACAATGAAACTTCAGATATTTCAGGCCGATGCTTTTGCGGCCAGCCTTTTCAAAGGAAATCCTGCCGCAGTGGTGCCATTGACCGAATGGCTTTCTGACGAACTGATGCAACAAATCGCCCTGGAAAATAACTTATCCGAAACCGCCTTTTTCATTCCTGAAGGCGATCATTTTCATATTCGCTGGTTCACGCCCAAAGCTGAAGTTAAGCTGTGTGGCCATGCGACTCTAGCTACAGCTCATGTGATTTTCAATGAACTAGAATTTCAGGGTGAGCTAATAGAATTCAATAGCAAAAGCGGAATTCTGACAGTCAAAAAAGTTGGAGATAAACTGCAACTCGACTTTCCGGCCGACTTTCCGCAACCCGTAGAACCGATTCCGGCTTTTGCGGAAGCTTTCGGTACTCATCCTTTAGCAACCTTCAAAGGACGAACCGATTACCTTTTACTGTTTTATTCAGAAGAAACAATAAGAGGATTTCAGCCAGACATTTCATTGTTGCTATCAACCAATGCTCGTGGAATCATGGTTACTGCCAAAGGAAACGAAGTTGATTTTGTGAGCCGTTTTTTTGCTCCGGCCGTTGGTGTAAACGAAGATCCGGTAACCGGATCAGCACATACAACGCTGATTCCATTCTGGGCGAAACGGTTGAACAAAACCGAAATGACAGCGCTTCAACTCTCCGCCCGTGGTGGCCAATTGTGGTGTACCTTTTCCGGCGACCGTGTTTTAATTGCCGGGAAGGCGGTGACATATTTAAAGGGCGAGATCGAGATATAAAACTAAATTTGTACTTTTATAGTTCAAGATCAGGAACAAAAACGAAGTATGAAAAATTCAATGCAATATATTGTCGATGAACACGGAGCAAAAACTTCGGTAATTGTTCCCTTCCACTTGTGGGAAAAGATTACTTCGGACAATAAAAAACTCAAAAATAAGATCGAAGTTTTGCTCGCTATAAAAGATGGATTAAGTGAGATAAAGGGTGCACAAAAAAACTACGAAGAATTTCAAACCCTTTCAGACTTTGTAAATGAAAGCGACAGTTAGGGTAGCCCTAAGTTTTAAGCGTCAGGCAAAACCACTTCTAAAAAAATATCCTTCTTTAATCAGAGAGTTATCTCAACTTGAATCTGACTTGAAAGAAAATCCCAGAATGGGAACACCTCTCGGCAACAATACTTATAAGATACGACTGGCTCCAAAAAGCAAAAACAAAGGCAAAAGTGGTGGATTAAGAGTAATAAGTCATCTCGAAACCGAAATCATAGGCTTTACTGAATATGACGGCGAAAATATAAACGTTATTCTAATTTCTATATACGACAAAAGCACCACTGCCTCAATTTCAGATAAAGAACTAAAAGATTTCATCAGCAAAATCAATCTAAGTTAGATTCATAATACAACTTTCTCCCCCACCCGCTTGTTTCCCTTATCAAATTCAGAAAGAGAAACATGGAACAATTCAATCATACCAATGAACTGATTCACGAAACGTCGCCGTATTTGTTGCAGCATGCACATAATCCGGTGAACTGGCAGCCTTGGGGCGAAAAGGCATTGAATCAGGCCAAAACCCAAAACAAACTTTTACTGATCAGCATTGGCTATTCGGCCTGCCACTGGTGCCATGTGATGGAGCACGAATCATTCGAAGACCTAGATGTGGCGCAAATCATGAACGAAAATTTCATTTGCATTAAAATAGACCGCGAAGAACGACCTGATGTGGACCACATTTATATGACTGCGGTTCAGCTTTTAACCGGACGTGGTGGCTGGCCTCTAAATTGCATTGCGCTGCCCGATGGACGTCCTATCTGGGGCGGAACTTACTTTCAGAAAGAGAACTGGATAAAGGCATTGGATGCCGTTTCTAAATTTTATACCGAAAATCCTAAAGAAACACTAGAATACGCAGCAAAACTGCAAGAGGGAATTGAGCAAAATTCACTGGTTCCGATTTCGGGTGAAAATGCAGGAGTCGATCCTTTGCTTTTGCCTTCGCTTTTGAAAAAATGGCAAAGTAATTTTGACACGAAAAATGGCGGCACCAAAGGCGCACCCAAATTTATGCTTCCAAACAACTGGCAATTTCTACTTCGTGCCGGACAAGAATTCCAAGATGATAAAATAGTTGAACAAGTAAAACTGACCTTGCAAAAGATGGCTTTTGGGGGACTTTACGACCAGATTGGCGGTGGTTTTGCACGTTATTCGACCGACGAAATCTGGAAAGTTCCGCACTTCGAAAAAATGCTTTACGACAATGCACAACTCCTCTCGCTTTATGCTGAAGCTTATCAAACTGATACAAATCCGCTTTACAGACAGGTGGTTTCAGAAACCATTGAATTCCTGAAACGGGAGTTGCTTTCTCCCGAAAATGGGTTTTATTCAGCACTCGACGCCGACAGCGAAGGCGAAGAAGGAAAATTCTATACTTGGACAAAGCCTGAATTACAGCAACTTTTGGGTTCTGATTTTGAACTTTTCAGCGACTATTACAATATCAATTCGCTGGGATTTTGGGAACAGAACCAATATATTCTGATACGCACGAAAGACAACTATTCGTTTGCTGAAAAGCATAGGCTATCAGTTGAAGATCTAAAACCCAAAGTTCAATCGTGGAAACAGCTTTTACTAAATGAACGTGAGAAACGAGTCCGACCGGGTTTAGATGATAAAATTCTCGCCTCGTGGAATGCGCTGACGATTTCAGGATTGGTGAATTGCTACAGGGCTTTTGGCAATGCGGAGTACCTGGAACTGGCATTAGTAAATGCTAGCTTTCTGAAAGAAAAAATGATGAATGGAGATGGTAAACTGCTCCATTCGTACAAAAACAATCAGGCAAAAATCTCCGGTTTTCTGGAGGATTATGCACTGGTAACCGATGCTTTCACTGCGATTTTTGAAACAACCGGACAAAAAGAATGGCTCGACACGGCTCAACAACTGATAGAAATTACGTTTCAGGCGTTTTTCGACGAGCAAAAATCGATTTTCTATTTCACCGCAAGCCAACAGCAGGATTTGATTACCCGGACCATCGAAATTCACGACAATGTGATTCCATCATCGAACTCGGTCATGGCAAGAAATCTCTTCCGCCTCTCCTATTTGCTTGATCGACCCGATTACCTGAAAACTTCACAAAAGATGCTTGACCTCATCAGCAGCAATATGTCTGGTTATCCATCGGGTTACAGTAACTGGTCGCAACTGATGCTGAATCTGACTTGGAATCATTTTGAAGTGGCAATCGTGGGAGAAAATGCAATCAGTCTGCTGAATGAACTTCAGAAAAACTATTTACCGAATGTTATTTTCTGCGTTGGAAAAACTGACAATGGTTTGCCCTTGCTACAGAACAGATATGTTTCAGGAAAAACATTAATTTATATTTGTCAGGACAACAGCTGCCAACTTCCAGTCGAAACGGTGGATGAAGCGCTGGTGTTGCTGCGTTTGAAATAGCAATAAATATATTAGCAGGTATTCATAAAGAGTAAAATGTTGCGGGTTAGGGGATACGAGTTCCAAAAAACCGCAACTCCTAACAAAAAAAAATTACACATGTCAACCAACCGCAAAGTCATTCTTTACATCGCCATGAGCCTCGATGGTTTTATCGCTAAACCTGATGACGACATCAGCTTTTTAGAACAGGTTGAACAGGAAGGCGAAGATTACGGTTACTCAGCCTTCACCGAAACGGTTGACACCATTGTTTTGGGACGTAAAACCTACGACAAGATTCTTTCAATGGGCTTTGAATTACCTTATTATGGAGACCGGGAAGTGTATGTTTTAACCCGTTCTCACAAACCCGACTCCGGAACTATTCATTTTTATTCCGGAGATCTGACTGAATTAATTTTCAGGCTAAAAAATCAGGATGGAAAACACATTTATTGTGACGGCGGCGCTGAAACTGTTCATCAATTTCTTAAAGATGATTTATTCGATGAGCTAATTATTTCAATCATCCCCGTTCTGCTTGGTGATGGAATCCGGCTTTTCGGGCAGAGTTTTCCGGAGCAAAAACTAAATTTGGTGAGTTCAAAATCGTTTAAAAAAGGCTTGGTGCAACTGCACTATATTCGGGTTAGAGATTGATAAATACCAAAGCAATCCGTATTTTGCAGGCATAACTAATCTTGACTTAATCTGCAATGAAATCCTTTCTATTTTTAATCTTCTGCCTGACATTTCTGAATTCGTTCGGGCAACCAGACAAACAACAACTTGAGCGCGAATTATTCAATCTGCCCAATGTTTCGTTCACCAATGTAAGCAAACCCGGCGACCTTTTCCTGACATACGATTTGATGGTAAAACAGCCGATCGATCATCAACATCCTGAGAAAGGATATTTTAGTCAGTGGGTACAATTGAAGCATCGTGGGTTCAACAATCCGACTGTGATTGAAACGCATGGATACCAAATGGGGCGCGGCGGAAATGAAGTTGAGCAAATCCTGAATGCCAACAATATCGGTGTCGAGTTTCGCTTTTTTGGCAAGTCTGTTCCAGACTCCATGCAATGGGAATACCTGTCGAACACTCAAGCGGCTGCCGACCTTCACGCTGTTAACCAACTCTTCAAGCAACTCTATAAAGGGAAATGGTTCAGCACAGGCATCAGTAAAGGCGGACAAACCACGCTGTATTACAAATATTTGTATCCGAAAGATGTAGACGTTGCTATTCCCTATGTGGCTCCAATCGACAATGCTTTTGAAGATACCCGACTTTACACTTTCATGGATACCATTGGCACACCTGCATGTCGTCAACGAATTTTCGATTTCCAGAAGTTTTTGCTGATGAACGAAGAGGAAGCTGTAGAGAAGATAAAATGGTTTGCCAAAGGCGGAAATATGACATTCAGTTATGTGGGTAATCTCGGCAAAACGTTTGAATATGCGGTTTTAGAATATCCGTTTGCATTTTGGCAATGGGGTCGTGCGTCTGACAGTATCCCGACAAACAAAAATCTCGACGATTACCTCAGCGAATTGATGAAAACATCCAGCATCTCCAACTTTTCGGATTCAGACATCAAAAAATATGGTCCGCATTATTACCTGGCGGCCACCGAAACCGGATATTACGGTTATAACATTGCGCCATTTAAAAAGTATATTAAGCATTTCACCTCAAATCCATCTGCTACTTTTCCACCCAAAGATGCTAAAGCAACAACCTTCGACGGAACTTTTCATGCTGATTTGCAAAAATGGCTTGCAGAAAGAGGGAATAACATCCTATACATTTATGGCGGCATTGATGCCTGGTCGGCCGCACGCGTACAGGTTTCAGATCGGGTAAATTCCAAATTGTTCCTGATTCCGGGGGCAAGCCATGGTACCGCCAGAATCAAAAATTTGCCTGAAGAGATGAGAAAAGAATTTCTTGGCAAAATTAAAGAATGGACTGGGTTAGATTCTAATGTTGATGTTTTGAAAAGCAAATAAATATGAAACGAGCATGTAAATTACTTACACCCAAGAATATGAGAATGTCAACATGCGAGTTCCATACGACAATTAAAAAACAAATTATTCACGTATGAAACTGAGTCTCCTTTTTGTTCTGGGCTTTCTTCAACTCGTTTTAGTTGCGCAACCCGTTAAGCACACCTTTGTTTGCACCGACTACACGCAAGGCAAAGTCTTTATTATTTCAGAAGAAGGCAAAGCCATCTGGGAATATCCGGCAACGAATTGCAACGATGTGTGGATGTTACCCAACGGGAATATTCTTTTCAATACAGGCAAAGGCGTGAAGGAAGTTACACGCGACAAACAGGTTGTTTTTCAGTATGATTCGAAAAGCGAAATTTATGCATGCCAGCAATTGGCAAATGGAAATACTTTTATTGGCGAATGCAACTCAGGTAAACTGCTCGAAGTGGCTCCTGAGGGTAAAATCGTAAAATGTATTAGTCTATTGCCTGATTCAGTTGATGGCGGTCATGCTTATATGCGAAATGCCCGGAAATTGGACAATGGTAATTACCTGGTAGCACATTACGGTTTGGATGTGGTCCGCGAATACAACGCTGACGGAAAAACGATAATGGAATTCCCAGTAAAAGGTGGGCCGCATTCGGTGGTTCGGCTACCCAATAGAAATACGCTGCTTGCCTGTTCCGACCATAATGGTGAACCTAAAGTGGTAGAATTCGATCCTTCCGGAAAGATTGTCTGGCAAGTTCTAAAAAACGATCTTCCCGGCATCGAACTCAAGTTTATGACCGGATTGCAGCGGCTTCCAAATGGCAACACAATAATGACCAATTGGCTTGGGCACAATCAATTTGGCAAAGCTCCCCATGCGATTGAAGTTACCCGCGATAAAAAAGTCGTGTGGATATATTCAGATTCTTCATTCATTCAGACAATGTCAAGCATTCAGATTGTAGAGGCGAGTTCACCAGATATATCCTCCGAAATTTGGCATTGAGAACAAAAAAATCCCGAAATTACATGTCTATTTCGGGATTTTTCATCACTTTTTTAAGATAACTTTATCACTTTTTTAAGATAACTTTAGTGGTGTAACTTTTATTCCCTGCTTTGATTTTCACCAGATAAATTCCATCATCAAAAGGAGAAAGATCGACTTTACAATTGTCTCGTAAATCGAACCTGTGTAAAATTTCTTTGCCCTGCATATTGTAGATACTCATCTGAACAGGCTGACTCTTTTCCTGGGGAAACTCTATCTTTGTTTGACTAGTAGTCGGATTTGGACATACATTAAACTCTGATGATTCAAGCGTATTTATACCAACTTTAATAACTTGTTTGACAGTAATTTCAACCTGATCTGCCAAAGAATTTGAAATTCCGTCATTAACCTCCAGTGTAAAAGAAAATTTAGTGTCAACATTTACTTCCGGAGCTATAAATATTGGTTTTTCGGAGGTCGTTGAACTCAAAGTTATTCCTTCAGGGGCAACCCATTTATAAGTGATTGTATTGTTATCGGGATCAGAAGACACTGATCCATCAAGAGTAACTAAAGCTCCTTCGTTAATGGCCTGATCAATTCCCGCATTAGCCAATGGAACTTTATTAACTTGTTTTACTGTTATTTTAACTTCATCAGCAGTAGAACTATTCGTTCCATCGCTCACCACTAAAGTAAATATATATGTTTTATCTTCGATTACTTCTGGTGCAACAAATGTTGGCTTTTGAACCGTTGATAAACTTAGTGTTATCCCTTCAGGGGCAACCCATTTATAAGTTAATGCCTGTCCTTCCGGGTCATTTGATAAAGACCCATCGAGGGTTACTGACGACCCTTCCTTAACAAATTGATCGGGGCCAGAATTGGCTAAAGGGGCTTGATTGGGTATTTCAATAATATTTTCAAAATCTTTCCACTGGTTAGCTGTCTGATAAGCGACTTTTGTACCTGAAGGAACATATAGCACACACTTTGTTTTATTCACATATGAAAAAACATCTGAACTACCTGTCAAAATTGGTGGTATTGGATTTAAAATAGTAATTGATGATAATTTACAATCATTATTGCTGGCAAAAGCAGCAAAGCCAATATTTTTCACAGATGCTGGCATGCGAATAGATTTTAATTCCAGACAGAAACTAAAGGCATTATATCCTATTGAAGTAACTGATGAAGGGATATCGACATGTTTAATCGAAGAAGAGTTAAATGCGCCAGGTTCAATATCAATTACCGAGTTTGGGATAATAACAGAATCTAATCGGCTTTTGGCAAACGAATATGCACCAATAGCTTTAACTGTTGACGGAATTTTGTAAATTCCCTTTTTAAGCTTTGAACAATAAACTGTTTTTGTCTGACTTTTATTAAAGATAATGCTATCTGCAGAATAAAAATTAGTGCTATTGACATCAACAACAGGTATCGCATCACAATTAATAAAGGCATAATTTGTTATTGTTTCAACAGAGGGAGGAATTAATATCGTCTTTAAAAATTTATTATTGGAGAATACGCCATCCTTAATCAATTTAACAGTGGGAGGAATTTGGTAGCTGTTTCCTAGTTTTTGGCATGGATAGAGCATAATTGTTTTTTGACTTTTGTCAAATAAAATACCATCAGTACTCGAATAATTGGTATTGTCCTTATCCACATTTATTGCTTCAAAACATAAATACTGACTATCAAAAGGAACACCATCGAAATATTTCACAGAAGAAGAAATATTTAAGGCTGTTAATGATGTGCAATGTCGAAAGGCATTGTTATTTACATTTTCAATTGGGGATGGTATATCAACATTTTTTAATTCGTCACAACTAATAAAGGCATTACTATCAATGGTTTTAGCAGTTAAAGGGAAAACCAATTTATTAATAGAGGAATATTTGGACGTATTCCAAGAATTAAATGCATTACTTGGGATTGTGTTTTCGTCATAAGTGTTCAGATTACCATCTTTAGTACCTTCGGTGCCAATATATTTTGCTATCGTGACATTTTTCAGATCAACTTCCCTGAGAAACGGCATTTTATCACGCATTGTTTTGAAGTCGCGAGCATCGATAGTACCGGCTAATGTTAGAAATCTAATCGTGTCGAGTTTATTAGTCAAAAGATTTTCAAGGGAACCTGCTGAAACAATCGTATTATTTGTTTGATAGACGGTTACTGTTTTCGATCCATATTCTGAAGTTGTGACAGTTATCGTAGCTTTTCTCATCTGAACCGAAGTATTTTCTTGTGCAGCAATAATTAATTCACTGGAACCAGAAGAACCTGTGTTTTGACTTAATGATAGCCAAGCTTGATCGCTCGAAGCCGACCATTTGACTGATGATACTACTTTAAATGAAGTTGAACTTTGACAGGCTGTCAAGTTAAGGGAGCTTGTTGTTGTATAAAAGTTGTTAAACCCTTGAGGTAAATCATTGGGACAAATATTTAAATAGGCTTCTTGACATGTACTATATGGAACATTTGAATGTAAGTTTTCAATAAAATAGAACCCATTCATATTACCGCCCCAACCCCAATTCGTATGGAAATATCGATCGTCCTGATATCCGTCATATATATATGCATGAGGTATACCACTAAAACCGACTATCAGTATTGGCTTCCGAGAATCAAGTTCATTCTTTAAAGTGTTAATCCAATAATTGTTATTGACGTAATTATTACTTACTGAAGTATAATCTTTTGAATAATTAAAAAAGTGTGAAAGACTTTTTACTGCTGTCTGCATGTATGAGCCCGATTCGGTGGGACTATATTGCATTTGTAAAGCTACGCCACAATGAAACATTAATTTAGCAACTTCGATATTGGTACCCGCCAGCTGATCTGACATTTGAGTCCATTGATAAGTGGTTGCCCCAAAATTTGCTGATAGGTCACCATAAACAGGATGGTTATAAGAAACACTCCCTGTTCCAACAGTTGGGTAATTCCAGAATTTCATGATTTGCGCCATTGCAGTGGCCACACATCCTGTCAACACATGCCACAAGAGCCTTTCACATCATAAGGGCATTGCTCGTTGTAGTAGCACCCCTGATCCCAAGTTGTCTTTAATAAAGGTTCTACACCATTAGATTGAGGTGTTATAGTTGCCGATTTTAATTGGCTCCATTGCTTTGTAGTCAGCTCATCGGACTTCAGGTTTTTGGCTTTGATGTAGGCAATTTCTTTTCCGCGTTCTTCCATCCATGCAACAAAGGATTCCGGCTGTTTCTTCTCATCAAAGGTTCCTTGTGTAGAGAAACCTAAAATCGGCCATGCTCTTTCATCTGCTGAGACAATAACAAAGCTGTTATTGATCGTATCGTTCAATATATAGTAGAGCGTGTCTTTATTTTCGACTTCGGTTTTTGCCGTTTTAAATTGGATATTCTCTTTTTTTAATCTTGCCGATTTTAAGTTGGAAGTACCAGAAGTCAGCAAATGGTTTTTGGCAATCAACTGCGCCTCATTAAGGCTGACGCTTTGAGAAAATGAAACATCATTTAATAGTATAAGGAGAACAGAAAATGAAAGTATACTTTTTATCATTTTTGAAATTTTATAATATATTTTGTTTGCTTTTCTTTTAAGATTTTATCTCAATTGTCAAAATTGACAATTGATCTTGAACCTAATCCAACCAGTTTCACAAAATAGATGCTATGCTATTTTAATATAACCTTTTGAATATTAAAACCTTTCAAATTAACTCTTACCAGATAAACACCTGGAGTCTGGCCTTTCAGGTCAATCCATTCCTCCTGATGATTAATTACCTTATTCAAGATTGGTCGTCCAGTCAAATCTGTTACATTAAGTAATATTCCATCGTTTGGGATATTACTTAACCGGACTTTAAATTTATCAGATGTAGGGTTTGGATAAACCTTGTTCTCTACAGCAATTAGTTGATCATTCAAAGTTGGGAAGCCCAGATTCACCTTGAAATTTGATTGTATCTGTTTGCCGTTTGATGTTGCAGCAATCGAAATCTCTGTATTTCCAATTTCCGTGGAGGAGAAAGTTACAACAAGGTTTGCACCGTCGAGCTTTGTTGTTGCTATCTTGTCATTTGTGTTTGACACAACAGAATAAGTGATAATATCATTGAGATCATTATCGGCAAAAATTGTCTTTAAATCAATAACCTGCTCTTTTGCACCAGGTTTGGCTGAGATATTTTGAAATGGATTTTTCAAATATGGATCATGGTCAAATGGCATCTCAACAATATTTATAAAATCTTTCCATTGGTCGGCTGTCTGATAGGCTGATCTTGATCCGTAGGGAACGTATAATGTACAAAGATTTTTGTCAAAATTTTTAAAGACATTTTTTTCTATTCTTAGAGGAACAATTTGCCCAACAGTAATTGACGTTAACTTTGTGCAAGAATTGAGTGCCCAATCTCCAATATAGCTTACTGATGAAGGTATTTTAATGGATGATAACTTATAACAGAAAGTAAATGCCGATTCTCCGATTGAAGTAACTGATGAAGGTATTTCGACATTTTCTATTCCTTGGCACGAATTGAAAGCATAATTCCCGATTGAAGTTACAGAGTTTGGAATGGTTACGGAAGTTAAATTTCCACATCCACCAAAGGCACCATCACCAATTGTTTTAACACCGACGGGAATTGTAAATTTACTCTTTGAACTTGGACAGAACAAAAGTTCAGTCTGGTCTTTATTATAAAGAACACCTTCTTTGCTCGAATATTTTGGGTTATTCACATCGACAAAAACAGAAGCATTACAAAAGCTAATAGCTTCATTTTCGATTGAATTAACTGATGATGGAATATTAATCGAGTTTAACAACCTTGAAAAGAAGGCCCCTTTTTTTATTAATTTGACAGATGTGGGTATATCATAATTGCCTTGATGGCCTTGAGGACAAATAATTAGAGCAGTCTGATTCTTATCGAACAAGATACCATCATTGCTAGAAAAGTATAGATTATTTTTATCCACATTTATATCTTTCAATTTTTCACAAGGATAAAACGCCATGTATTCAATGGTTTTTACGGAAGAAGGGATAGTTAATTCTCGCAAAAACCAACACCATGTAAATGAGCATGTCTTAATAGTTTTAACAGATTCAGGAATAACAAGTGTGCTTATATTTCCACATTTATTAAAAGCATACTAATCAATTGTTACTACAGTTGTTGGTAAAACTATTGCGCGAAGGCTAGAAGCAATGGTATCATTTTCATCATCCTTTTTAAATGCATACCCCGGAATTGTATTGGCTTCATAGTTCCGGGTTTGGTTATTATAAGTTCCATCAGTACCCGAATATTTAAGGATAGAGGTATTACTAAGGTCTATTGTTTCCAACATTGGCATTTCATCGCGCATGGTTTTAAAATCGCGGACATCAATCGTTCCGTCCAAGGTAATACTTTTCATTTCTTCAAATTTACCGACCAAAACATTTCGTAGGTTTCCAGCTGTAGTAGTAATCTTTGCAGGTTGGGTAACTGTTATGGTTTGGGTTCCAAAATCAGCAGTCGAAATCGTAACAATTGCAGACCTTGTATTTCCGGTTGAATTTTCTTCGACAGTCACATCAAGTTGGCCTGATCCAGCATTTCCGTTAGTGCCGTTAAGTTTTGCCCACGGCTGATTGCTCGATGCTGTCCAGTTAATAGATGAAATTACTGTGATAGGACTTGTTGATTTGTTTGCAGTGAGCAGTAAGGCATTTGTAGCTATACTAAGCCCAACAAATCCTTGAGGCGAATTATTTGGACAGATATTAACAAGAGCATGTTGCTGTTTATTAAAATTAAAACCAAGTGGATTAAAACCACCAATGTAGAAATACCCATCAGCTGTACCACCCCAACCCCAATTAAAATGAAAGTAATTCTCGTTTTGATATCCATCGCATACAAATGCATGTCCTACCGACCCTGAACCTGCATACAGTATTGGTCTGTGTGAATCTAATTCCAATTTTAACAATGCAATCCAATCTTCAACATTCGCCCCCCTCTGAACTTCCCTTAAGTTATTCGAATAAGAAAAGTTTCTCTTCAGACCATTTGCTGCATCTGCCAAATAAGCTCCAGACCCACCAATGCAGTACCAAATTGAAGCAGCCACACCACAATGAAACAATAACGTAGCAACTTCTGAATTTGAACTTATAAGGTAATCTGGCATTTGAGACCATCTATAATTAGTCGATCCAAAATCGGCGAATAACATACCGTATTTTGATTCAAGGTTTGAAGAACCGATTCCATTGCTTGGATAATTCCAATATTTCATAATTTGCGCCATAGCAGTTGCGGTGCATCCAACCCAAGTACGCCCACAAGAACCTTGTGCATCCGCAGGGCACAGTTCATTGTAATAGCAGTCTTGACCCCATTTTGTTTTTAATAAAGGTTCAACACCTGAAATCCGGGAAACAATTGTGGCCGATTTTAATTGGCTCCATTGCTCGGTGGTTTGTTTATCTGCGTTCAGGTTGTTTGCTTTAATGTACGCAATTTCCTTACCCCTTTCTTGCATCCAAGCTTTAAAGCCATCAGGTTGCTTTTCCTCATCGAAAGTTCCTTGCGTTGAATATCCAAGCACTGGCCATGCTCTTTCATCAGCTGAGACAATAACAAAGCTGTTATTGATCGTATCATTCAATATATAGTAAAGCGTGTCTTTATTTTCAACTTCAGCTTTTGCCGTCTTAAATTGGATATTCTCTTTTTTTAAGGTTGCAGACTTCAAATTGTCTTTCTCAATTGCTAGCAACTGATTTCGGGCAATTTTTTTTGCCTCGACTAGAGAAATTGATTGAGAATAGCTCAGGTTGTTAACCAAGATTAGGTAGAGAAATAGGTGAAAAGTAACAATTAGTTTTTTCATATAGTATAGCATGAGTAGAAGTCTTAAATATAAAATTATTATTCATTAAACAGTACCCTTTTATGAAGATAATTTTATTCTATGTACTCCACATGAATTCGTTAGCGATTTGTGACAGGAAAAAAAAAATCCCGAAACCTTTATCAGATTTCGGGATTTTTTATGTTTGTATTGAAGTTATCAGAATTGATGATAGATACTTTCTTCGAGATATGGGTGGTTTTTTGGAACCAGATTGGCCTTTGATAAGGTGTTTGTGACTACTAATGAAAACAGACCTAAAAATCCAAGATAAGTTCCAATTTCAAGTAATCCGAATTTGGCTTCATGAACCACGGCGGGCCAGATGTAGTAATACAATTCGGTGTACTGACCAACCATCAGCAAAATGATTACCGGAACCATAAATAGTTTGCTTCTGGAGGTCATTCTTGGCATCAGAAACAGAAATGGAATAAACCAGTTCAGGATAATATTGGCATAAAACAATACTCCAAAAGCACCCTGAGAACGATTGACATAGAAAATTGTTTCTTCGGGAATATTTCCATACCAAATAATCATGAATTCGGCAAAGTTGAAGTAACCCCAAATAATGGAAAGCATGAAAATATATCTTGAAAAGTCGTGCAAATGACTCCGGTTCAACATTGGTAAGTGACCTACTTTAAACAGGATGATGACAATCAAGGTAATAACAGTCGCTCCATGCAAAAAGGCGGCAATAAAACTCTTGGCAGCAAACAATCCGCTAAACCAATGCGGCTCAAGCGACATGATCATATCAATCGCAAACAGGGTAAAGCTAATAGCGATGATGAAAATGAAAACCTTAGAATATTTCTCTGAATCGTAAAAGTGCTTCATTCCGCCTTCAGCATCTTCTTTCAGCGATATTTTGCGCAACAAGCGAACCATCACAATCCACAGTCCAAAGAAAAGAATGACGCGAATGAAGAAAAATGGCACATTCAGGTAAGGCGCTTTGTGGGCAAGTAATTTATCGGTTTCAGTGATTCCTACCTGCGACCAATGGAAAATGGTGTGCATCCCAAAATACATCAGCAAAAAGAAAACTGCTGCCACGGGAATATACGATGCCATGGCCTCAGGAATTCGTTTAAAAGCAGATGACCAACCTGCTTGTGCGATGTATTGTATCGCACCAAAGAAGGCAGCTCCAATCGCAATCGAAACAAAATAATAATTGTTCAACAAGTAATTGGCCCAAGCCCGATGCGGGTCGAGTATAAAACCTGCTACCATCGAAATAACTCCGATGCCTATCAGCCCATACAACAGGTTTTTAAATTTCTGGGGAACAATCAAACGGTCTTCCATATTGTCCATATCTTTTCTTTTTTCTATATTTTTGATGTCCGTCAGCTAAAGCAGACGGCAAAGGATAACCAAACAAATCATTGATAATTTATAATTCATAACTCATCACTGCTTTTGCAGAACTTCTTTCACATACATCGCTACTTTCCAGCGGTCCTCTGGCCTGACCTGTGAACCATGAGCTGGCATTACTCCAAACCCAACAGTTACAACGTGAAATATTTCTCCTTCCGGACCTTTCCTAACTTTCTCCGACAACAATGTTTTGGGAGCAAATGGGTATTTGCCGCTGGTAAACAAAAAGCCTTTGCCATCGCCTTTATCGCCGTGACAATTCATACAGTAAACTGTAAATACCTGCTTGCCCCGAGCCAAATTCTCAGCTGATGGTTTAAATGGATTGATTAGTTCTTTTCCGGCAAGAACACGATCGGTATCGTTTTTCTCATACAAATAAGGCTGATAACCGATAGGGATAGTTCCCTCAACCGGATTGCGCATGGTTTTTCCATCAACAAAATTTGGATTGGCAGTATAGGTTTCGTAAGCTGCTGAATGAGCCATATCGTCAAAATACTCCCAGCCTGTGGTTCTCCGGTCGCGGTCGCACGAACCAAAAGCTGCGATTAAGGCAACTGCCGCAAGACTTTTTATCGTATTCTTCAAATTCATTCGTTGAAAATTTAAATCAGTTGATAGCGGTTTCTTTTTCATATACTTCTGATGCTCCGTTTGTCTGGAATAATGTGGTAACTTCGGGTTTGTCCATTCCCATTTTATCCTGATCGAGCAGAATGATAAATTTATCATCAGTTGCACGTATATCGATAATCTCAGCCTTTTTACCCGGATAAATTTTCGATCGGACAGAAAACGTAAACAAAGTTAAAAGCGTGATTGTCAAAATGGTCGCCACAATGGTTACCACAATAAACGATGGAAATGTATTGAATGGCTTTCCGCCGAAATGCAGCGGCCAGTCAACAACTGCAGCATAATACATTCCCCCGATCAGCATGATTACTGCAAATAATCCGTAAAAGAAAGCAGCTGTAGTAATGTTTGTTTTATTCTTCATTCCGGTCAGAATCTCATGGATCGGGTATGGAGTATATACTTCTTCTATAACAACACCTTTCGCCAAAGCCTTCTCAAAGGCATCAACCAGCGTATGCTCGTTATCAAAAACGCCAACTAAATATTTTTTATTCGTAATCATGGTGCCCTGGTTTAAGGTGATCGGTTTGCTGAGTATTGTATTTCGAAATCATCTTTACTTCACTGATGGCAATCTGCGGAATGTAGCGGAAGAACAACAGTACTCCGGCGAAAAACATACCAAGTGTACCGATGAAGAAACCTATTTCAATAAATGTAGGATGATATTCGGCCCAACTGGCTGGCAAATAATTCTTTGAAAGAGAAGTTACCACAATATTGAAACGTTCGAACCACATACCAAGGTTAATGAAGAGTGAAATCACAAAAACCACCCAAAGGTTGCGGCGAACTTTACGTGACCAGAACAATTGTGGCATAAGGGCATTAAAAATGAACATCCCCCAGAACTGCATGGCATATTCACCGGTAATCCGGTTTTTGAAGAAGGTGTACATTTCGTATTCTGAGCCCGAATACCAGGCAATAAAAATTTCGGTAATATAAGCGGTTCCCATAATCAGAGAAATAAAAACCAGGATACGGCAAACTGCATCAACATGGTTTTCGGTGATAAAGTCGCCCATATTATACAATTTCTTCATCAGGGTAACCAAGGTTAAAACCATTGCAAATCCGGAGAAGATTGCGCCAACAACAAAGTAGGGAGGGAACAAAGTAGTATGCCAGCCCGGCTCAACCGAAACCGCAAAGTCGGTGGATACGATAGAGTGAACGGATACTACCAGAACGGCAGCAATTCCACCCAATACAAAAGCTAAACCTTCGTACCGCAACCATTCGCGGGATGATCCTACCCAACCGAAAGCGAAGAAACCGTATACTGCCTTTTTGATTTTCGATTTGGTGGTATCGCGAATCGTTGCAAAATCGGGAACCATTCCGAAGTACCAGAAACTGGCTGAAATAAGCAAATAAGCCGAAATTGCCATAAAGTCCCAGAAAAGCGGTGAGTTAAAGTTCACCCACAAAGGACCACGTGTATTTGGATATGGAAAAATATAAAAGAACAACCAAGGGCGTCCCATGTGCATCAGTGGGAAAAGTGCAGCACAAAAAACAGCTACAACAGTCATTGCTTCCGCAGCACGGTTAATGGCCGTTCTCCATTTCTGACGCAAAATCAGGAGGAAGATGGAAAACGCAGTTCCGGCATGACCAATACCGATCCACCACACAAAATTGATAATCTCCCATCCCCAGGCCACGGTGCTGTTAACGCCCCATGTACCAATCCCCTGCGTAAGGGTAATGTAAATACTTCGTGCACCAATGGCGAACATCACCAAACTGATGCCCATTGCCAGATACCACCACAAGGGCACTTTGGCATCGATGGGCGCAAGAATCTCCTGCGAAATCTGACTGAGCGACTTCTCTCCGTCAATTAATTTTCCTCGTACGTCCGTTTTATACATAGTTCAACCTATTCTTTTGATTGATGATCATGCTTTATTATTTCATTCTTTTATTCCTCCGTATTGAGCCCATACAACTCTCGTAAACTACTCTATCGCTTCGTTTCAGATTACCAACGGAATGGAACTCACCTAAATCCGCCACCTCTTTATGCGATCTTTTCCTTATGGCTCGTTTCTCACTTTGGTCAGGTAACCTACCGACGGCAAAGTGTGTAATTCTTCCAGTAAATGGTAATTGCGTTTGTCTTGAAACAGCTTCGAAATGCGGCTTTCCGGATTTTCCAGATCACCAAAAACAATGGCATTTCCGGGACACGACTGCGAACAGGCAGTTTTGATTTCGCCTTCAGCAATTGCACGTCCTTCCAATTTAGCCAACTGTTTTTTCTCCTGAATGCGCTGTACGCACATCGAGCATTTCTCAACTACCCCGCGCGACCGAACGGTTACATCCGGATTCAGCACCATTCGACCCAAATCGCTGTTCGATGCGTAGTCGAATTTATCGTTCTTCACATACTGGAACCAGTTAAACCGGCGCACTTTGTATGGGCAGTTGTTTACGCAATATTTTGTTCCGACGCAACGGTTGTAGGCCATCTGATTCAAACCTTCTTCGCTGTGAGGCGTTGCTGCCACCGGGCAAACATTTTCGCACGGTGCGTTGCCGCAATGCTGACACATTACCGGCTGAAATGAAACTTTCGGGTTCTCCGGATTTTCAGAATAATACCGGTCGATCCTTATCCAATGCATGATTCGGCGGTTACGAACCTGCTCTTTTCCGATTACCTGAATATTGTTTTCGGCCTGACAGGCTATCGCGCAGTTTCCGCAGCCGGTACACGAATTCAGGTCAACAGCCATTCCCCAATGGTGTCCGTTATAAACCGGAGCTTCGTATAGGGTAACCGACGTTTCTTCGTGTTCGGCTTTTATCTCGTTTCCTGAAACCGGATTTTTGATGTATTCGTCCAGGGTGGTTTCGCGCACAATTGGCCGCCCTTCCATTGAATAATGAGTCTGGGAAATTGCCAGTTCAAAAACTTTTCCCGGAATCTTTTCCACTTTTGCCGAAGTCAAATAATATTGACGGGTTCCATTTTCACTTCCCACAATCGGATAAAGATTTGTTCCCGTTTTATCACCAACTTTCCCGGCGATTTGACGTCCGTAACCCAATGCCACGGAAATAGTATCCTTTGCTTGACCAGGCTGAACAAATACGGGTAATTCAATGCCATTTACCTGAATCACATCTTCGTTTTTCAAACCATTTTCGGTAGCATATGCAACCGGAATGGCAGCAAAGTTATCCCAACTGATTTTAGCAACCGGATCGGGTAGTTCCTGTAACCATGGATTATTGGCCAATTTCCCGTTTCCGATGGCCACACTTTCATAAATCGCAACTTCCAATCCGGCAACGGCAGGCTTTACCTGATTTGCAGCCTGCGAAAGCCCTTCCGGAGAATAAACCAGTTTTGATTCCTGAACCGTTTCAAAAACACCGTTTTGCAAAGAAGTATTCCAGAACTGGCGGAAATCAGTTATATTTTTTTGCTTCGGAAATTGGGTCTCTTTCCAGAAGTTTTTAATGTAATCGCGGTAATTAAAATCGGCACCGATCCATTTCAACAAAGTTACCTGAGCTTGACGGCTATTGAATAACGGCGCAATTACTGGCTGTGAAAGACTGTAAATTCCAGCCTTTGGTTCCAGGTCATTCCAACTTTCCAGAAGATTACTTTCGGGTAGAACGTATTGGCAAAGCGCCGTTGTTTCGTCAGGACGTTCCGAGAAAGAAACGCTCAATCCTGTTTTCTTGATGGCTTCGGCAAACTCTTTCCCTTTCGGATGATCGTAAACAGGATTGGCATTCCAAACCAATAAAGCGTTCACATTTCCTGCTTTCAAATCAGAAAGTAATCGGTCTGTATCCTGATCAATTCCCTGTTTGGTTAGCAGCAGATTTTCCAACCCAATGGTTTGTCCGTAATTGCCCAACAGTTGATTGATTCCGTTAACAAGCAATTGTATATTCACATCATTACTTCCGGAGATCACAATGCTCTGTTTTTCATTTTCGAGTAAGTCTTTTGCAAGTTCGCTAACGTCAACAGATGACTGCACTCCTGAAAGTATTTGTCCGCCTTTTGCTTTGGCAACCGCATTGTAGAGAGCCAGGACAATGGCACCCTCTTCCGAAGGCTTAATCGGGAAACGAACATCAGCATTTGAGCCGCTCAATGTGAGGCCCGACTCAAACTGGTAATGGCGGAGCATTTCTTTACGGCCATCCTGTAACTGACGGGCAGCTGTATATCCTTTGGTATATTCAACGGTCGAGAGCCAGCTACCCAAGAAATCGGCGCCAAAACTGACCACCACTTTGGCTTGTTTAAACCGGTAATCAGGAATAAATGCCGTCCCAAAACTCTTTTTGTTCGCTTCCAGAATTCCTGAGGCCGAAACCGGATCGTATTGAATCCATTCGACATTCGATTGCTTTTCGGCAAATTTCCGGATAATTTCTTTGGTCGAAGGTGAAATAATAGTTGAGCTAAGCAATACAATTTTTCCACCTTGCGACTTTAAGGTTGCCAGATGTGCAATTATTTCTTCATCAGCTTTCTCCCAAGTAATTTCTTCTCCCTTTTTCGATGGTCCTTTAAAGCGGGCATCATCATAAAGATTCAGAACCGAAGCCTGCATCCGGGCACTTGTTCCGCCCTGGGATATGGAGCTCAGCGTATTCCCTTCAATCTTGATTGGCCTGCCATCACGAACTTTTACAATGATACTTCCATATTCATTCCCTTCAAAATAAGAGGATGCATAATAATTGGCCATACCTGGATTGATTTCATCGGGTTTTACCAAATACGGAATTGCTTTATCGATTGGTCGTTTACAGCTGGCAACAAGAGTCGCAGCAGCAATACTAAATCCGAAGGTTTTCAGAAAATCGCGGCGAGAAGCAGCATTTGTCTCTTTGTCACCTTTCATCAACATGCTCTTCTGCTTGGCTTCCTCACGCACTTCTTCTCGGCGCAACTCTTTTGGATTGGCAAGTTCTTCTATACTTCTCCAGTATGTCTTCATCGACTATCTATTTTTTTATTTTTTCCTTGAAACTTGGAACCTGAAACTTGAAAATTCTTAATAATGGCAACGCATACAGTCATTTGCCCCGATATTCACTGCACGAATAGTGTCAATCTTTCCGGCTTTCATATCATCGTGCAGCTTCTTATAATTATCGTAATAATGATTGTCCTTAAAATCCACTTTCGTCTGACGGTGACAATTAATACACCACCCCATCGACAAATCGCTGTTTTGTTTCATGATGTCCATTTCCTGAACTTGTCCGTGACATTGTTTACAGTCAACCTTGGCAACCCCAACATGCTGTGCATGACTAAAAAACACATGATCAGGTAAATTGTGCAGGCGAACCCATGCCACCGGGGTTTTAGTTTCGTTAGCCTCAACCACTTTAGCAATCTCAAACTTCCCTGAACGGGCTCCCTCCCTTACTAAAATATGGCAATTCATACACAATTCCATTGCCGGAATACCAGCTGATTTACTGAATTCTGCAGTTGTATGACAATATTTACAATCGATTTGGTTATCGCCTGCATGAACTTTATGCGAAAACTTTATGGGTTGGTCAGGAGCGTAATTTTTCGACCGACCTAAATCAATAGCTGCTGTGGCAATCATTTTCACTTGTACTACCAATGATAAAAGCAAAATAAAAACAGTAATAAAACGGTATTTAACTTTATGAAAGAAAATCAAATCCAATAAAGCCAAAGTCATTAAAAGACCCAAAAGCAAAAAAATCACAATCTGGTTGACGGTTGGCCCTACTGCTGGGGGACCGGTTTTAGCCAGTTCGTCCAAATACAGTTTAACTTTTTTCATATCCTCCTCTTCTATCTTAAAATCGTTATGAGAAGCCTCCATTTTCTTTCCGTTGGGTTCCATTACCGCACTTTGAAAATCAGAAAAATCCTTTCCGGCAAACTTCGTAGCAATATCCATTGCCGACGGATTCCAGTTTAATGTATCTGATTGATGCAGCGTATGGCACGACACGCACGATTCAAATTTGCGGTCTTTGGGTAAAAGACCTTTGAAAAATCGCTCTCCCCGCTGTATATCATTATGCGAATGACTTTCTACCGCTAATTCATCTTCTTCATCAGAAGTTTCAGCTTTTACCGGATTTCCGAAGATTAAAAAGATAGATAAAAACAATAGGGAAATAAATGTCTTCAAGTGTAACGGGACATACCGGAGAAGTACAGCTTTTCTCATTCAAATAGGATTAGTATTTTATATATAATGAAACCATTTTTCAAACTTCCATGTTAAACAATCGAATTCGGTTATGGTTTCCTCTCTAAATATAAAAAAATAAGAAACAGTAACCTAAATGATGCCAAAACAAATAGCGATTAAGATGAAACTCGACTAATTCATTGACCACTAAGCAAATTTTCAAACCAACAAAGCACGAATAATTAGACAAAATCAATACATAAACACAACACATTCGATAAATTCGATAACACTTTCTAAAATCCCAATTCACAAAGGATTTGAAAATTACGTTGATTTAATGGTTTGGCTGATCAGGCGAATCCGACATCATCAAATACACTCAGAACTTAAGTTCATGAAATGCGTTATTCTAAAAAAGCAGATCATAATTTTTTTGCTTATTTTACAATTCAGGAATTGGATATTGTTATCTTTAGTGCTATTCAATAAATAATGATCAGGGGTAATGAACAACCAAAAATTATGTATCTTAATTATTGATAGTGAGCAAGAATCACTAAATCATACGATAAGATTGCTTCGTGCGAATCCTCTGGTTTCAGATATCGAAGCTGTTGAAGATACCAATCAGGCAATACTTAAGATAATAAAACGCGCGTTTGACATTATTCTGTTTGATTGTCCATCGAAGGGAAATGCAGAAAAGGAACTAATCGCTTTTGCAAAATCGCAACAGCCGGAGCCCACCTTCGTTTTTATTTCAGATACCAAAGAATATGCGGCTTATGCTATTCAAAACGGGATATTTAAATATCTGCTAAAGCCGATTATCGAAGAGGAGTTGGGGAAAATCATCAACATGGTTCACAAGGATAAACAAATAGGCTCTCATTCAAGGTTTAATCAAATCTTCGAAAGTACTCCGGAAGAAACAAGACTCAGGCTTCAAACAGCCAAAGGATATTTCATTCTAAATCCGGATGAATTAATATACTGTAAAGCAGCAGGTTTCTATACCGAACTTTATTTGACCAAAGACCGGTCTGAATTAAGCAGCCAGTTTCTTTTAAATTTTGAAAAAATGTTAGCTAAGTTCAATTTTTTACGGGTTAGCCGTGCATATTTGATTAACCAACGGTTTATTCGCAAGATATATAAAACAAGCAATATCATTGTTTTATCAGCTGACGGGAAAGAATATGAGATTAAAGCGGGTAAAAATCACATCAAAAATTTAAGCAAATTTGACACTGAATAATGCCACTATGGATACTATGACCATTTCAGCAATTATCATTGACGACGAACCTGATGCGATCAATTTACTGGAAATGTACCTTCGCAGATTTCCTTCTATTAAGGTTATTGGAAAAGAAAACGAAGCAAAAAAAGGATTGGAACTGGTAAAAGAAAAATTACCTGAGCTGGTTTTCCTTGACATTGACATGCCCGACATGAATGGATTGAAAGTCGCAGATAAAATTAAGTCTGAAAATTTCTACTCCGAAATTGTTTTTACTACGGCCCATCAACATTACGCTTATGACGCACTGGATGTAAAACCACTTGATTTCCTGACAAAGCCATTCAGCATTACTGATCTTGAGTTGGTTATACAGAAGTATAATGAAAACATTAAGAAGAAAAAGCAAGAGAAAAAATTAGACGTTTTTATCACATCACAGAATAACTCAACAAAAATAAAATTTCCGACCACCAAAGGAATTTTGATTATCGACATCAAAAGCATAGTTATGCTAAAGTCTAGAGCAAACAATTGCGATATTCTGATGGATGACGGAACCACCGAAACCATTACGAGAAATCTGTACAAAGTAGTGGGTATATTGAATTCTCCGGCATTTTTCCAGATAAACCGCTCCACTACCATCAATACAAATTATCTGCAACGGGTTGACAAGAAAAACTTCAGATGCATCATTTTTTATAACCAGGTCATGATCGAAGAACCGATTACCAGGAGTAATTTGACCCTCTTCGAAAAAATGATCTAATTCTCGTCCTGATAAAAAAAATCAGCGAAAAGTAATTTCTTCCCGCTGATTTTAAATAGCTTATTTCGGTATTATTTACTCAATTTTTAATGGATTATCGACCTTCGAATCCAGTAAAGCAATTGCGATAACTTCCTGAATAGTATCTACATGATGGAATTTAAGCCCTTTGATGTAAACATCTTTAATTTCCTCCAAATCTTTACGATTAGCCTCTGACAAGATAATCTCCTTTATTCCAGCCCGTTTTGCTGCCAGAATCTTCTCTTTAATACCACCAACAGGCAACACCTTGCCCCGAAGTGTTATTTCTCCGGTCATAGCCAGATTCTTTCGAACTTTGCGTTGAGTAAATGCCGATGCAATCGAAGTCACCATGGTTATCCCTGCCGATGGACCATCCTTTGGTATGGCACCCTCCGGGACATGAACATGAACATTATAACGATCGAAAACTTCAGGATTAATGCCCATTTGTTCGGCATGAGAACGAAGATATTCGTGTGCCAACATGGCCGATTCCTTCATCACATCACCCAAATTTCCGGTTAAAGTTAACGAGCCTTTCCCTTTACTCAAACTTGTTTCAACGTAGAGAATTTCTCCGCCAACAGCCGTCCAGGCCAAGCCTGTGACCACTCCGGCAAAGCTGTTTCCCTGGTATATTTCTTTTGTATATTGTATGACTCCCAAATATTCCCTAATATCTTCCCTTGTCAGGCTTGAGTTATAGTCTTCCTGAAAGGCAATCTTCTTGGCAATCCGGCGGGCAACCCGGGCAATTTTTTTATCCAACTCCCGAACTCCTGATTCGCGGGTGTAATTTTCAATAATGTGCTGGATAATTTCTTTTGAGAAACTCACATCCTTCGCCCCTACACCATGATTTTCAAGTTGTTTTGGGATCAGATGCCGTTTAGCTATTTCTATTTTTTCTTCCACCAGATAACCGCTGACCTCAATCAGCTCAAGCCTATCGCGCAAAGCAGGGGCAATGGTATTCAATGTATTTGCAGTAGCAATAAACATTACTTTTGACAAATCGTATTCTAACTCCACATAGTTGTCGTGAAATTCAAAATTCTGTTCCGGATCCAATACTTCGAGCAATGCCGAAGCCGGATCGCCGTGAAAGTCTTTTGAAACTTTATCCAGTTCATCGAGGATAAAAACCGGATTTGAAGATTTCGATTTTTTAATATTCTGCAAAATACGACCTGGCATGGCGCCAATATATGTTTTACGGTGTCCGCGAATTTCGGCCTCATCGTGCAAACCGCCTAAACTCATCCGTATATAATTCCGACCCAAAGCTTTGGCAATCGAACGCCCAAGCGATGTTTTTCCAACTCCCGGAGGGCCGTAAAGACAAAGAATTGGCGACTTCATATCGTTTTTCAGCTTCAGAACAGCCAGATGTTCCATAATCCGTTCCTTCACCTTTTCCAAACCGTAATGATCTTCATCGAGTACTTTAGCAGCGCGTTTCAGGTCAAAATTATCTTCGGTAAATTCATTCCACGGAAGATCGAGCAATGTCTGGCAATAGGCAAACTGAACCGAATATTCGCCAGCTGCCGGATTTAAGCGCGAAAGTTTATGCACTTCTTTCTCGAAGTGTTTAGCTGCATCGGCTGACCATTTCTTCTCTTTTGCCCTTTCTTTAAATTCCTGAATTTCCTGTTCAGCAGGGTTTCCGCCCAATTCATCCTGAATGGTCTTCATTTGCTGATTGAGCAAATATTCGCGTTGCTGCTGATCGAGTTCTGCTTTTACTTTAGTCTGAATATCGCGCTTCAACTCTGCCATCTGAACTTCACGCACCAAATAACTGATTGCCTGAATACCTCGTTCTTTAATATCACTAATACCCAAAAGGATTTGCTTCTCTTCCACTTTCAGATCGGTATTTGAACAAACAAAATTGATCAGGAATGTAGAATTTTCGATATTCTTTACAGCGAAAGAGGCTTCAGGAGAAATATGCATGGAGAACTGTGCAATTTTAATCGACAGGTCTTTAAGTGAGCCAATAATTGCTGAGAACTCAACAGAATCATCCTTGGGCTGGATATCTTCAATCGGATTTACCTTCGCTTTAAAGTAGGGAAACTCTTGAGTGTAATCAACTACCTCGAATCGCTTTTTGCCTTGAATAATAACAGAAGTGGTTCCGTCGGGCATTTCGAGAATTTTGAGTATCTGCGCAATAGTTCCGGTCTGGTACAAATCATTCTGGGTTGGATCATCAATGCTTCCATCCTTCTGGGCAACGGTGCCAAGCAGCCGATTTCCACGATAAACTTCCTGAACCAACTGAAGTGACTTTTGTCTTCCGACGGTAATAGGCATCACAACTCCCGGAAACATAACCGTATTGCGCAATGGCAAAATTGGCAAAATGTCAGGAACATCAAGATTGGTTAATTCAGAGTCATCATCAGTCAGGATGGGAATAAATTCATTATCATCGTCCATCAAGCTGGAAATAAGTATATTTTGCATAGTTTATTATTTTCTGTCTATAAGATATTCAACATTTAAATCTGACATCCTGACCGACAACAACCAATCAGAAATAGATGTGCTGAATTTTGCAATAGCCATGCCAAACCATAAATCAGGTAAAATTAATGGGGTGAACCGGAAATATTGATACTTCCTGATTTCTTTTGTCAGTTTATTGATGAGCGATGACATTACGAAAAGTATAAAAACAAAAAAAGCTTCGACAATGCGAAGCTTTTCAAATATCTCTTTCGAAACAGGATTATTTTTTCCTGTTGTCCATGTGTTTCTGGTATCTTGTATTGAATTTATCAACACGACCTGCAGTGTCAACCAATTTCATTTTTCCAGTGTAGAATGGGTGAGAAGAACTTGAAATCTCAAGTTTGATCACCGGGTACTCAACTCCGTCAACCAATTCTGTTTCTTTTGTGTTAACAGTCGATTTGGTTATATAAACATGACCGTTTGACATATCTTTGAATGCAACAGTACGATAACTTTCTGGATGTATCCCTTTTTTCATTTTTAGTCTCTTTACTTTGTGTTTTTAACGGCTTGCAAAGTTACATATAGGAATGTAATTTCCAAATATTTCTTTTTATAAATTCCTTATTTTTAAAATTTAATCTTCAAACCCAATAATCGGAGCCCGTTTAAACGGTTTTGTCCGATCAAAAAGATACCTCATGGTGTAATGTGTTTTCGCCTGAACTCCTCCCACAGACTTATAAAGTGCCATAATTTTAGGATTAAAATCACCTGCCCACGACAACTCAACTTCCGTGTATTCAGGCTTATGCTTCATTAATTTATCCTGTTGCCAGAAGATCGCTGACTCAATACCTGATTTTTGATACTTTGGTACCACACCCATAATTAAGATACGGGTTCGGGTCATTATCTTTTTACGTTTATAATACAGAAATTTCAGGATATTGATGAAATTCATTTTGCCATTCAGCTTTTTCAGGATCTGGTTGATGTCAGGAATCATAACAAACAGTGCAATTGGAACTCCATCGTGATAGGCGTACCAGATCATTTCAGGATCGAGGATAGCTTTTGATGTCTGGATAAAATCACGAAGTTCATCTTTATCCAATGGCTGAAAATGTTCGTGAAAACGCCAGGCTTCATCATAGATATAGCAGAAATCATCGATAAACTTTTCGGTTTTGTCAAACGAAAAATGTTCGAACGAATAACCCGGTTTTTGAGCTACCCATCCGGCAATTTTCCAGAAACGTTCCGGAAAAGGTTTTGAATAATCGAGATGGTAGCTGAATTGCTGAAAATAAACTTCGAATCCATATTGCTTAAACAGATCGACGTAATAGGGCGGATTATATGGCATTCCGAATCCCTGATGCATAAAACCATCAGCCAGAAGACCCCAATTCATGTAGTTCTCTCCAAAATTGACAGGTCCGTCCATGGCTTCCATCCCACGTTCCTTCAGCCATTCGCGTGCCGAATCGAACAACATTAGAGCAGCTTCAAAATTATTCATGCATTCAAAAAAGCCACAACCACCGGTTGGCTGTTCGAAAGTAAAAGCCTTTTTCCGGTTAATGAAGGCGCCAATCCGACCAATTACCTCTCCACTATCATCAGCAACAATCCAACGAATGGCTTCTCCGGTTTTAAACGATGGGTTCTTAGCGGGGGTGAAAATGTCTTCAACCATTCCTTGTAATGGACATGCCCAATTTGGATCATTTTTATAGATCAAATGTGGCACTTTATGAAATTGTTTTTTTGTTTTTGAATCGGCAACTTCGATGAGTATCATATCTTATTCAATTATTAATCAGATGATTTTGATGCTTGAACATCCTGCATTTTCAGGAGAAAACAACGTTCCGAAAGTAATACTTTTAATCTATCAAACAAAAACAGGGACCGAAGCCCCTGTTAAATATCTGTATTTTGAATGTTACTCCAAATTAATTTCGGCTGGATAACTTAGAAAGCAATCGAAGCATTTCGAGATACAACCAGATTAAAGTCACCATCAGACCAAATGCGCCATACCATTCCATGTACTTTGGAGCACGGGCATTGGAACCCTGAGTTATCATGTCGAAATCAAGAATAAGATTTAGAGCAGCTACCACTACAACAAACAGGCTAATACCAATAGACAACATACTGTTTCCATGTAAAAACCCGACATTGACACCAAACATTCCGGCAACAAAACTCACCAGGTAAACCAATGCGATACCACCGGTTGCAGCAAAAATTATTGTCCTGAATTTTTCAGTTGCACGAATAGTTCCTGAACGATAGAGCAGAAGCATGATGAAGAATACACCAAATGTGAGCGAAACTGCACGCATAACCAACCCTGGATACATGGCTTCGAACATCGCCGAAGCAGCGCCAAGGAACAAACCTTCGAAAACAGCATAAATAGGAGCAGTCATTGCAGCACGGCGCGGACTAAAAGTAGTAATCAGCGCAGTAATTAAACCGCCAATTGCCCCACCAATCATCCAACCAAATACTCCGGGAGGTAATGCCCCGGGAACTGAAGGATCAAAGGCACCAAAAAATTTGCGCCAGGTAAAAGTGGCAGCGAAAACAACAATCAGCAACATTAAGCCAGTTTTGTTAATTGTTCCGTTTACGGTCATCACTCCGTCTTCGGCGCTAATAGCCGATTGATTAAATATGTTCTTCCCAAAAACAGGATTCGATGATTTTGTAATATCCATTGTTTAAAATTTAAATTTTCTATTTCTCTATATATAAAAACTATACCAAAAGTAATCAGACTTGCTGAAATAGTGCGCCAGTTAAGTATTCTTAACAAATGACTCCTGTACATATTCGCTTTTAAGTTCTGCCAAAATCAATTCTGCCAGATTACGACCTTCCTCTGAATCAATATCTTTCAAACTTTCAGCAAATAAAATTGCTTTTTCGTTCATTGTTTTTCCTTTCATTCCAAGCAAAATAAACGAACGGTAAAAAACCTGTTTCAAATTCGGATCTTTTGCCAAAGGTGACAGTATGTCGAAAAATGGTTCGAAAAACTCGTCCATGGCAGATTTTTCGGTCATCGCCAAACGTCCCATCAGGTGAAGCCCTGTAAAGCGAACCAAATGCTTTTTCCCCCGGCACCATTCCAAAGCTTTAATAAAGGCAAATTTGGTCTTCGACCACAAAAATGTGTTCAAAGTCTCCGCAATTTCAACAGTTTCCAGACTTTTTGTCCAGTAGTCCATCTGTTCTTCGGTTACAGCCTCCGGAACGTCTAACATGGCAGCCAAAATCATGGTTTCGCGCCATTGTTTGTTCCATAGTTTCAAAGCCAGCAAATGATTGGACTGAAATTGTGCCGCAATCTCGCGCAATTGAATGATGGAAACACCCCAATTCATTTTATAAATCAGGCCGTGTTGTTTCATCTGATCAACGGTTTCACCATTTTTGGCTAAACGGATTTTGGTCAGTATCCGGCGAAATTCCTGTTCACGAATCGGGTCATCAATAATAATATCCATAGGATACAAAGCAAAAAGTTAAATTTAAAAGTCGAAGACATTAAAAATGATCGCCAAAAGTAATGAATAAAGCAGTTGCTGTTTCACTTTTAAACAAACTTAAAATAGCATTAAAAAAATTGCCATAACAACTTTAAAAGAGTCGTTATGGCAAAAGTTTAATTTTATTTTATAAAGAAAGTGCTAATTTACAGAATGTGATTTTGACAAAAGAATTCTAATTTTTGATCATAGCTTCAATAATGCTTTGAGGATCAGAGAGTGACCCTTTGAAATTAACCTGATCAAAATAATTATACCATCCGGATTGCTCAACGATTTGCTCAAATTGCAAGGCAATTTCCTTATTTGGAAACTTCCACACCGCAAAACAATCATAATCCCCTCTGTTTGAAGTATTTTTATCATTCATACTCCATGAGACAATTTCAACTCCTGCTTTAATCAAATCTCCAACGCCACCAGATACTTGTGTTAAATAATCAGCACGGTCAGCCTGTGATAATGTAATCCATTCCTGACGGGCTTTCCAACATTCAATGAATAAATACATAACCGATAAATTTAAAGTGAATAATTATTAAAACCAGATCATTGAAACATAAACCCAGTTGCTCTTAGCTCAATCAGGATTTGAAGCGCAATGATTTTCTGTCTAATTTTATTAAACTACACCGTTCAATGTGCCATTCATCATAGCTCTCACAACACAAGCCGTCTGTCAGTGCACAAAATGATTATCAGTATTTTTCACTATCAAATTTAGCAAATACATTTCAAATTAACACAACTGTCAATATCTGCCCGAGAAGATAAATGACAATTCTGGAAATAGAAAGTTTCGTAGATTAAGGAGGTGGTAGCAAGGGCAAAAAATCAAACCAAATCGCACGCGTCATCAGGCATCCAATGTCTTTCCCTTCCTTCCCATTTTATGTTGCAGCCAATGGGGTTGGTTACCGGCACTGAAACCTGTTGTCCGGCAAGTATTTCTGAAAGCGCCCGGTCAAGGTCGTTGACTGTCATTTTTGAAGTATCGCGTGGCTGATCGACTGCGCGGCCTGTATATACCAGCTTTCTGGCTTTATCGAACACGTAAAAATGCGGCGTTTTCAACGCTCCGTAGGCCAAGGCAACTTCTTGCGTTTTGTCGTGAAGGTAAATCCACGGAAAGTGATTTTCGTGCATCCGGACGATCATATTTTCATAACTGTCTTCGGTATAAGTATTGGGGCTGTTTGAGTTAATTGCCACAAAACGCACTCCCTGTGGATTAAATTGATCAACCGTCTTCCGGGTCACTTCGTCACTTCCCAAAACATATGGGCAATGATTACAGGTGAAAAATACGACCAGAATTCGGGCATCCGAAAAACTATTGAGGTTGTAATACTTTCCGTCCGTTGCCTTTAGATAAAAGTCGGGAGCCTGATTGCCGATTTGTAAAGTGTAAGCCATAACCGATAATTTTCTTGATTCCGTAATTCAAACAAAATCAAGGCAAAAAGGATCAAAGTACAGTTTCTAAAATCAAACCTTGTAATGAACAATCTATTTTACACACCAATCAAAATATCCGATTTAATTTAAACTCATATGAAATCGATTCAATTATTTCTTTCATTTTCTTTTTTCCTAATGACTTTCATTTCGTGTCAACCTGCAAAAAAGGATAGCTCGCCTGATCCTTTGGTTGCCCACATTGATACGACCGTTCAACCCGGAGCTGATTTTTTCCAGTACGCCAATGGCAGTTGGTTCAAAGCAAACCCAATTGCTGCAAGTGAACAAAGCGGTGGCATTTTCCAGGTTATTCAGGACACGATTAATGCTCAAATCCTGAAAATCTGCAAAACAAGTTCAACCGAAAAAGCAGAAGAAGGCAGCAACAAACAAAAGATTGGCGATTTCTATTTCTCCGGAATGGATAGCCTTAGCCTGAACAAAAATGGGATTGAACCTATCCAGAAATATCTTGACCAGATAGATCAGGCTAAAACTCCTGAACAATTGGCCACACTAGCGGCCTTTATTCACAAAAGCGCCAGTGCACCCATGTTCGATTTTGGTGTTTGGCAGGATAGCAAAATCAGCAGCAAAAATGCCATTAATATAAGTCAGGGAGGGTTAAGCCTGCCCGATCGTATGTTTTATTTCGATAACGACGCTCGTTCGGTGATGATCCGCGAAAAGTTTCTGGCTCATCTCGAAAATATGTATAAAATAATGGGGTACGACGCGTTAAAAGCCAAACAGGCCGCCGAAAACCAGATGAAGCTCGAAACAGCACTGGCATCGGCTTCGCGCAAGAAGGAAGATACGCGCGACCCATTAAAAAATTACACGAAACTTTCGGCAAACCAACTTTTGGCATTAACTCCAAACTTTAACTGGACAGTTTTCTTCAAGGAAAGCGGATTGGCAAAAGTTGATTCAGTTATCGTTGGTCAGCCTGAATTTTTAACGGCTTTGAATTCCGACTTAAAGAAATTCGGAATTGAAGACTGGAAAAACTACTTAAAATACAAGTTTGTCCGCGGGATGGCATCCTTCCTCGACGATAATACATACAAGGAAATGTTTAGTTTTTACTCGCAAACACTTCGTGGCGTGCAACAGCCAAAGCCTCGCTGGAAAAGGGTTGTTGAGCAAACCGATGGCTATTTGGGTGAACTGATTGGTCAGGTTTATGTAGCTGAGTATCTACCCGCCGGAACCAAGGAAAAACTGCAGGAAATTGGAAACGCCATTAAAGTCGTTTATGCCGAGCGCATCAAAAATCTCGATTGGATGAGCGCCACAACCAAAGAAAAAGCATTGCAGAAACTACAAACGATGATCATGAAAGTAGGCTATCCCGACAAATGGAAAGACCTGAGCAGCATGAAAATCTCGCGCGAATCGTTGGCTGAAAATGTAATCAACGCCAACCAATGGTTCTCTAATTACAACATTTCGAAATACGGAAAACCGGTTGACCGCACCGAATGGGGAATGCAGCCACAAAACTACAATGCTTACTACAATCCGTCGAACAACGAAATCGTAGTTCCGGCCTGTAACATTATTGTTCCGGGATATGAGCGAAAAATGGCTGACGATGCTATTTTATATGCCATCATTGGCGGATCGACTTTTGGACACGAAATGACCCACGGTTTTGATGACATGGGAAGCAAATTCGACGATAAAGGCAACCTGAAAAACTGGTGGACAAAGGAAGACAGCACGAAGTTCTATGCTAAAACCAAAATGATCGTGAAGCAATTCAGCCAATACAATCCAATTGACAGTCTTCATATAAACGGAGAACTTACTCAAGGCGAAAACATTGCCGATTTGGGTGGAATCATCATGGGCTACCAGGCTTTCCAGAAGACCAAACAATACCAGAATAAAGAAATGATTGCCGGCAAAACTCCCGACCAGCGATTTTTCCTTGGTTTTGGTTTGGCATGGATGCTGAATATGCGCCCCGAAGCCATTGCCAACCAGGTAAAAAGTGACGAACATTCGCCTGCCAAATATCGTGTCATCGGCACACTCTCTAATATTCCTGAATTCTATGCCGCCTTTGGAGTAAAAGAAGGCGATAAGATGTGGAGACCTGATAGTTTGATTGTGAAGATTTGGTAAAAAAGGGAGAAAGGAGACCGGAGACCGAAAATAAGCAGTAGAAATGGAATAATGTCGCATTTGGGTTCTTGTTTTTATCCCGACTCTTCCCGCGCATCTGCGATGCTTTGCCCCTCTCTCGCGAGAGAGGGGCGGACCGGCCGCTTGCGGACGTCTGGGTGAGTACCTTAAAAGTACGACAATGAATTATTCTTATTATTTATAAGTTGGCTATAACTTTTATTGATCCGATGACCTAAAGTCATCGGATCAATAATTTTATGGAGCTATTGATTGGGGATAAGCAATTCCACTTTTGGGGCATTTTCAATCCTGAATGCGTTCGAAAGTATCTTAATGTCGTTCAACAACATCTTACATGCGTTCAACATCATCTTCGACATGTTCAACACCATCTTGCAGGTGTTAGATGACATCTTGCACCAATTCGAAAACATCTTGCAGGCATTCAACACGATCTTACACCCGTTCAACGACATCTTAACGCTGTTCAAAACAATCTTACCGGTGTTCAATTGAATCTTGCAGGCATTCATAATCCGCTTGCAGTTATTCAGTAAAAACTGATTAAATCATTTAACATTTTTAAAGAAAACAATAATATATAATTATTTTGCACTATACATATTGACTTTTATTCCAGCTTGTTGTAAATTAGTTGAAGCCAAATTTAATCAATCATTCACCCTAAAAACAAATTAAATCAACAACTATGACAAACGGACAAGAAAACCATTTAAACATGCAACTGACTACTGCATTATTTTGCAACGACAATTTGAGCGTTGTGAATATGCTACCGTCATTCGTGACCAACCTGCAAATACTTGCCGACACGAATACCCAAATTCTGACAAGTGCCGAGTTGCAGGGAACCGGAACCAGCGGGATAACCTGGAACAAAAAGCAACTGCGCTTAAATGTAAATGCACTGGCTTCGGATTCGTCCCGAAAATTAACTTCGTTTGCGAAATTAAACGACAACCTCACCTTGTTGGGCGAAGTAAACTACACCGAATCTGACTTCAAGCGCTTCTCTGACATCGAAGCACGCGACCATGCACAGATTGTGTACAATAAAGCCAACGACAATTTGTCTTTGCTGATCGACTATAGCATTAACCCGGCGACACAAACAGCGTTGCAAAACGCCATCAATACGTTCAGTAGCGTAATGACTGCCCCGCGCATTGGCGCAACCGCAAAAAGCCAGGCCACCAAACAATTGGTTAACCTGTTTAAAACGGCAGAAACAGCACTCGGCAAGATGGACGCCGCCGTTGAATTGTTAAGACTTACCGACCCCAACTTTTACAATGGCTATAAATCGGCCCGAAAAATACTGAATAAAGGAAACGGGAAACTGGCAGTTAAAGGTTCGGTTTCGGATTCGAAAAACGGCGAACCCATTAAAGGCGTTACCGTTGCATTTATGCCCAATGGCGAACCAGTTGCCGCAATGCAGGCGACCAACGGGCAAACAATACTCTCTAAAGTAACTGCCGACAAAGGCGGGTTTAACATTAAGTCGATACCGGCAGGAACTTACCACGTAAGCTTTAAAAAAGCGGGCTACGCCGAACAAATGCTTACCGTAAATGTGAACGACGGCGAAATGACCCTGGTAGATGTTACGCTGGAAAAGGTTTAATTAAAAAGCCTGAATACATCAGCACGGAGACCAGTCCGGCGAAGCGCTTTCGCCGGACTGGCTTTTTTTTGAAAGCTTGTGATATAAACAAAAGTCTTATTGGTCGGGCACAGATTATAAATTGGCACCAGCAGGTTTACTCGCAGGTAAGTAGCAATACGGTCCGGAAAGTTAAAAATCCACTTGACAATCTGTAGGGTTCGCATTTTGTATTGTCGCTGGATATTTTTACGTTCAATTTTTGCTCTGACAATACAAAATGCGCAAAGGAGAATGTTTAAATTAAAAACTATAAATCGCTAAAATGCCAGCACTTACAATTTGTTATTATCAATAATCTCTTTATTGAATAATATTATTAAATTTGGGGAGCATTGCGTATATTATATAGTTATATGCCATTTAAAAGTATACTCGTTTCAATGATAGAAAAATATGAAAGATAGTAAAGAGATTGATGATGTATTAAATTCTTTAACAAAAGGAATCAAACAATGTGAGACTGTTCTGTTTTGCGGAGCTGGAATTTCTCGAAATTCCGGATTACCAGTTGTGAACCAAATTGTCCCTTATATTCTTGATCAATTTAAATTACCCCAAGAACATCTTTCAAATATTTTAGACGAAAAAAATAACTTGAGGATTCCGTTTGAATCTTTCATGGAGACCATACAGGAAGATTGTGATCCTAACCTACTGTTTAATATATATGAGCAAGGTAGACCAAATACTAATCATTTATTGATTGCAAAACTTATAAAAGCTGGAAAAATAAAAACGGTCATTACAACAAATTTTGACAAACTTATTGAAAAGGCTCTTTTAATGGAGCCTAGACCTTTTAAAGAAAGAATTGACTATGATTTGTTATTTAGAGAAAAGGAATTTGAGAATATTTCTTGGAGCGATAATCGGATAAGGATTATCAAAATTCATGGTAGTGTTGATGATAAAAGAGCAATGTCAATAACATTAAAACAAATTACTCAGCAAGATTTATCAAAAGCACGTAATTCAGTTATTAAATGTTTGTTTTCTGAGGGGAACCACAAGTCTGTTTTGGTATTGGGATATAGTTCCTCTGATATTTTTGATTTATCTCCGCAAATTGAAGCAATCGAAAAAAATTATAAGAAGGTTTATTATATAGAGCATACGGAGCGCTCTCTTCATGAAATTGAAAGTATTGATATACAAGAGCATAAAAATCCTTTTAAGAAGTTTATTGACAGTGAAAGAATATTTTACAACACCGATGTTTTCATTGAGCGAATATGGAATTCTGAGATTCTTAATCAAGAACCATATCAATTAATTATAGATGAAACGGATTGGAGAAAAAATGTAAATGATTGGCATTTACAATCTATCAATAAACAAACCAATGCTATAAACTACATCATTCCTGCCTCATTATTTTCAAAAATTGGGAATTATGATTTAACAATAGAATATAATAAACAAGCTCTTCAAATTGCTAAAAAGAGTAACTCATTAAATGAAATTGAAACATGTTTATCAAATATTGGGAATGCGTATGATAATATTGGAGAATATAAAAAAGCAAGAGAATTTTATGAACAAGCTATTAATGTTGCTGTAAATGAAGATTCTAAAGCAACTTGGATTGGCAGTTTGGGTAATGTTTGTGTTAACTTGGGTAATTACCCTGAAGCTCTAGATTATTATAAAAAAGCATTAAGCATTTCTGAAAAAGCGAGTAAAAAGCAGAATGTCGGTCTATGGCATGGAAACATTGGCAATATTTTTTTCTATCAAGGAGAATTTTATAAAGCCATTGATTACTATAAACGAGCTCTTGATATCTCAAGAGAATTGGGAGACATCCAAAAAGAAGGATTATGGTTAGGGAATCTTGGAAGTTGTTATAGTTCATTGCGAAAGTTCGATATCGCAATAGAACACTTTTATAAATCTTTAAAGATTGCTGAAGAAATTGGGGATAATCGCCATAGAGGATTGATTCTTAATGGAGTTGGACTATCGCATTTAAAAAAGAATGAATATGATGAAGCAAATAGCTGTCTTGCCCAAGCATTAGAGATTTCTTCAAAAATAGGAGATAAACGAACGATAGGTATATGTTTTTCTAATTTGGGAGCTTTGTTTGCCGAGACAAAAGATCATAATAAAGCAATTAACTATTTGCAACGCTCATTAGAAATAACAAAAGAAATAAATGATATTCAAGGCGAAGGTGAAAACCTAGTTGATATAGGAAATATTTACGTTGATTTAGATAACATGAATGACGCTAAAGAATATTTTCAAAAATCTTTAAATATTGCTAAAAAGATAGAAGACAAATCAACACAGTGCAAATGTTGGATAGGTTATGGTAGAATTTATAAAAATACAGGTGAGTATTTAAATGCTATTGACTGTTATGACAAATCAATTCAAATATCTAATATTATTAGAGATAAAGCTAATGAAATGACTTGTGTAGAAAATCTTGCTGAGATATATTTAAATATGAATGAATACAATAAAGCACTTGAATACTATACAAGGTCATTAGAAATAGCACAAGAACTTGGAGATAGGAAATCTGAAGAGACATATCTTAGCAAGCTTGGAGATATATTTTGCTTTGATACTAAAGATTTTGATTACGCAATTGGATTTTATTCACGAGCTCTTATTATAGCAAAAGAAATAAATAACAAAAAAGAGATAGAAAATTTGTATGGAAATATTGGAAGCGCATACATTCATATTGGAGAATATCAAAAAGCACTGCAATATGAAGAATTAGCACTAAAGTTTGCAGAGGATAATAATTCATCAAACAAGATTGGATGGTTGGGAAATATTGCAACAATTAATTTGGAACTCGAAAAATATACGGATGCAATAGAATATGGAAATAAAGCTTTAATTATAGCAAGAAAGTTAAGTGACATAGAAAAAGAAGGGGCAATATTGGGGAACATTGGTAATGCGTATAAAGGAATTAAAGATTATAAAAAATCAATAAATTATTACACTGAAGCATTGCATATTGCAAGAACATTAGCAAACAAAAAAAATGAAGGACAGTGGCTTGGTAATTTAGGTTGTGTGTATGATGATTTAGATGATGATAATATTGCACTGGAATACTTTGAACAAGCCTTAAAAATTGCAAAAGAAGAAAATGATATAATTAATGAAGGTCTTTGGCTTGGTAATATTGGTAATACTTATTTAAAACAAAAAAAATATTATAAATCCACAAGCTACTTTGACGCTGCTCTCAACATTCTAAAACCTATTATAGGAGAAACCCATTCTATAACAATTTTATTTCAAAATAATTACGCTATTGCGCTTTCGAATAAATAATATAGATTATCATGATGACAACAAAAAAACGGCATATAACATCAGCTACCCGTCAAGTTCGGCAGCAGTGGTTTTCGGTGGGTATCTTTCCGCTCGGTCGGCTTTTCGGCTTGACAGGAAATCGCCCGCAATCCGCCCCTGCGTGTAGCTTCCTACGTTAGGGCCAATGCAAAAAAAAGACAACCACTACGATGAAAAATGAGCACAATGAAAATATAATTCGATTTCTAAAGGACAATGTTGAACCATTAGATGATAGTATTTATGGATTAAGTTACAGAGCATCCGCATACTTGACCGATGGGATTTATCTGCCTTGTGTGATTTTTAGAAATCCGAAGTCAACAGTTAATCTTGCTCTGCGCAGATTCAAAGAAGAACAAAAAGGTAAAGGATTTTTTGGCAAATCAGCTGCAAGTTACTTTAAGATTGTTGAACACTTTGTGACTAATGGTAACCGGATTAATGACTATGATATAGCAACGGTTGAAAAAAGTAAATATGCTTTCCCGATTGCTATTTTTAGACAGATTCGTGGCGAGACAACAATGGGTTGGACTGGATTTGCTGCAAAAATGAAAGATGGTAAATATGTTGGATTTGGGACAAGTTTTTTAACAGAGTTCTTTCAAATGCCAGATAAATACTCGATTGATGATATTGTTGAGATTATAAATCATAGTTATGTCTTAAAGAATGGAGAGATTCGTTCTCATAAAGTCCCGTTCTTAAAGCCACCTGATGATTATGAAAAAGCTGAGATATATAGAGAACGACCATATTTTATTTGCTATATTGATAACTTATAATACAATGACAAAAATGCACAGGCCCTAACAAAGGCTAAATATAATGCGGGGGATCTGAGCTATTCGCAAATTTGTGCTACGCTCCAGGTTTTCTGGTACCCTGACTATTCCATCTCCCGCAAACCCGCACTATACTTAGCCTCAAACGTTAGCGGTAATGTTAAAAGGACATACATCATATGAGAATTAAGGTTATTTTGCTAGCAATCTTGACTGTTTCACTTCTGACAAGTTGTGAAATGATTAGTAACGCTTTTAAGTATAGAGACACAACCAAAGAGTTCGTTGAAACTTTGCTTAAAGAAGACTACAACAAGTCCATTGACTTTATGGCAATGGAACATGAAACGGCTAAAAACGCCAACGTTGACACAATAAAAGCAGGTCTTAAAAATTTCAGAAACCTAATTGTCAAAAACTTCGGGACTGAGTTGGACTATTCACTTATGAAATCCGAAAAGAAATTTTCGACAATAAAGGAAGAAAACACACCACCAAATACGACTTTTGTTTTAGTTGAGTTCTCTAACAAAAAAGAATTTGGCGTTTTCAAAGTATTGTTTGACGACAAATCTCAAAAGATTTTAAGTATAAACACTCTTGATGTAAAAGAGCCTATTCCTTCAATGACAGCTTTTTGGTTGTTTGGATTACTTGCCATATGCGTTCCAGTTTTTAATATTTATGTCATAAGACAAATCAAACGTAGCGACCTGAAGAAGAAATGGTTAAAATATATTGCAGTAATATGCTTAAATGTTCCAACTATAACTTATGCCGCAGTTGGCGGACTTTCATTCAACCCATTAAATTTTCAATTTCTTTTAGGAATCAGTTTCAATTATATGGGTTATCTATTTTCAGCGTGGACTTTTGGGTTACCTCTTGGTGGACTTTTTGGGATTTGGAAACTTAAACAAAAATCCAAATTGACAAATGAGATTAAACCGGAGACGGACGTTCAAATAGAAACATTAAATGAAGAAGTACAAGTCAAAATTGAATAGAAACACTGGTGGTAACATCAGCTACCCGGCAAGTTCGGCAGCAGTGGTTTTCGGTGTGCATCTTTCCGCTCGGGCTGCTTTTCGGCTTGATAGGAAATCGCCCGCAGTCCGCCCCTGCGTGTAGCTTCCTACGTTATGGCCAATTGTAAATGGTACTCGTAGGATTTATGCTTTGGACAAGCGACCAGTCCCGACTGACAAAGAACTAGTGTAACTGACTATGATTATATTCGACTTGATATTTTTAAAGATATTTAATTTTGTTCTGAGAATTAAAGAGAATAAGAGTGACTCAAAATGGAGTTCTTTTCTGCTTGTTAGTACTTATTTTGCATGTTCGATAATAAGTGTGATTTCATTTTTTGGACTTTTCAGTGAAAACTATGTTTGTGGTTTATTCAAGAGATTTCCTCTTGAAGTTTGGATGTCAATTTTTGTATTAAGTCCAATCATCTTAAGTTTAAGGTATTACAAAAGGACAGGTATTTTGCACATTGAGGAGACCTATATTTCGATAGATGAAAAATATAAGAAGATTATAAATTCATTTACATATACATTAATGATTTTAATTCCTGTTCTTACATTTTCACTCTTTCGTTTATTTGTTATTGGACAATTAAAATGGTGGTAAGAAACAACTCGGCCATAACATCAGCTACCCGGCAAGTTCGGCCCCGAGTACTCGGGGTGGTTTTCGGTGCGTATCTTTCCGCTCAGTTCTGAGTACTCGGGACCCGCAATCAATTAAATCGTCCGTTTAAAAATCGCTTCGGGATACTCAATATCCGTTAAAAACAAGCCGTGTGCCGGAACCGATAAACCTGCAGCCCCGCGGTCTTTCTGCTCAATAATTTTCCGGAATTGATCGAGATCAATTTTGCTAATTCCAACTTCCAGAATGGTACCAACCAATGCCCGAACCATATTCCGGAGAAACCGATCGGCCTTCACGGTAAAAACAACATTTGCTCCTTCCTGTGTCCATTCTGCACAATAGATTTTGCAATTGTTGGTTTTAACGTCGGTATGCAATTTACTGAAACTGGTAAAATCGATGTATTCAAATAAAATCCGACTTGCTTCGTTCATACGTTCAAGATCGGGCTGAACGAAAAAATGCCAGGATGTTTCCAACGCGAACGGGTCTTTCCGCAGGTTGAGGTGGTATTGATAAGTTCTTGAAATGGCATCGAACCGGGCATGAGCTTGAGCGGCTACTTTCGACACATGAAAAATCACGATGTCTTTGCCCAGAAAGCTGTTCAGTTTATGCGCAAAATCGGGATGGTCGAGATTGAGTTTCCCGGAGTCGAAATGAGCAACAAAATAACTGGCATGAACACCGGTATCGGTTCGTCCGGCGCCGGTAACTGCAATCGTCTCACGGGTAATGGTCGACAGCGCTTTTTCAAGGCATTCCTGCACCGAAACAGCATTGGGTTGAATTTGCCAACCATGGAAATTTGTGCCTTTGTAGGCCAATTCTATGAAATACCTTTGTGTCAATGGATTGATTTTTGGCAAAAATAAAAAAGTGAAACCAGATTCTGTTAAAGATCGCTGAATTTATTAATTTCACGGCCCTTTGAACACGAAATAGCTTAACAAAAATTAACGAAAATTTACCCTTTTTCAAGCATGGATAGCGTATTTTCGTGTTCGCAAAAAATTCAGAAGCAAACAAATAATTTTATCTAAAAAAATATGAATCAAACAGTTGATATCCGCGAATTAAACGAAAGAATTCAAAGAGAAAGTTCGTTTGTCGACATCATCAGCATGGAGATGAACAAGGTAATTGTAGGTCAGAAACATTTAGTTGAGAGTCTTTTAGTAGGACTTCTGTCTGGTGGCCATATTTTATTGGAAGGGGTTCCCGGACTGGCAAAAACTTTGGCCATCAACACGCTCGCAACAAGTATCGATGCGAAATTTGCACGCATCCAGTTCACTCCCGATTTGCTGCCTGCCGACTTGTTGGGAACCATGATTTACAGCCAGAAGAAAGAGGAATTCATCGTAAAAAAAGGTCCGATTTTCACCAACTTCGTATTGGCCGACGAAATTAACCGGGCACCCGCCAAAGTTCAGTCGGCGTTGCTCGAAGCCATGCAGGAACGCCAGATTACCATTGGCGAACACACCTACAAACTTGAAGAACCATTCCTGGTAATGGCCACTCAGAACCCGATTGAGCAGGAAGGAACGTATCCGCTTCCTGAAGCTCAGGTCGACCGTTTCATGCTGAAAGTGGTAATCAATTATCCAACCAAAGACGAGGAAAAACTGATCATTCAGCAAAACCTACTGAAGGCATTCCCAACCGCATCGAAAGTAATGCGGCCAGAAGATATTTTGAAAGCGCGTGATGTGGTGAAAGATGTTTATATGGACGAAAAGATCCAGAAATACATTGTTGACATCGTTTTTGCAACCCGCGACCCCAAAGCATATAAACTCGACAAATATGTTGACATGATCACTTACGGAGGTTCGCCCCGTGCAAGTATCAGTCTGGCACAAGCCGCCAAAGCCTTTGCTTTCATCAAACGCCGCGGTTATGTAATTCCTGAAGATGTGCGCGCTGTTTGCCCCGATGTAATGCGTCACCGCATTGGTTTGAGCTACGAGGCTGAAGCAAACAACATTACTTCCGAAGAAATTATTGCTGAAATCCTGAATTCGGTTGAAGTTCCTTAAAAAACGATTCGGGTTGTGAGTTGCGGGTTGCGAGTTAATGACCAACAAGTAACGACCAATCAATAGCAATTTGGAAGTTAAAAAAGGGAATGTTGCGAGTTGCATGTTAAATCCAAAACACGTAACCCGAAACACGTAACATGAAAATTAAATGGAAACAAGCGAACTTATAAAACGAGTCCGGAGGATTGAGATTAAAACACGTGGACTGAGCCGCAATATTTTTGCCGGCGAGTACCATAGTGCTTTCAAAGGACGTGGGATGGCTTTCAGCGAGGTTCGTGAATACCAGTTTGGCGACGACATCCGCAACATCGACTGGAACGTGACTGCCCGTTACAACAAACCATTCGTCAAAATATACGAAGAAGAGCGCGAACTTACGGTGATGTTACTGATTGACGTGAGCGGATCGCGCGAGTTTGGCTCGATGGACAAGCTGAAGAAGAACATTGTGACAGAAATCGCTGCAGTGCTGGCATTTTCTGCCATTCAGAACAACGATAAAATCGGGGTCATTTTCTTTTCCGATCAGATTGAAAAATTCATTCCCCCGAAAAAAGGACGGAGCCACATTTTGCGCATCATCAGCGAATTAATTGACTTTGAGCCTCAAGCCCGCGGAACCGACATTTCAGGAGCACTCCGATATTTTACCAATGCCATCAAGAAACGGTGCACTGCCTTTGTCATTTCCGACTTTATTCAGAAGGAAAACAACCTGGAAAATGCACTTTCGATTGCAAACAACCGGCACGATGTGGTGGCCTTACGTATTTACGACGAGCGCGAAACGGAATTGCCGGATATTGGAATGATTAAGCTGAAAGACGCCGAAACAGGCAATTACACCTGGGTTGACAGTTCTGACCGGGTAGCCCGTTCGATTTACCGCAAATGGTGGAACGACCTTTCCGGGCAACTGGATAACAGCTTTAAGCGAAGCCGGGTAGATTATGTGAGTATCAGCACAAACCACGACTATGTAAAATCATTGATCAGCCTCTTTAAAAAACGTGGATTAAAATAAATTTCAAATGAAGCAAAGATTGTTATACGTCGTACTTTTTGTTTTGCTTTCAGGTGGTATCCATACACTTCAGGCACAGCAAGTCACCGTTAAGGCAAGTATCGACTCAACGCATATTCTCATTGGAGATCAGCTTAAACTTCTCCTCGAAATTGAAAAACCCAAAGATCTCAATGTTCAGTTTCCACAGGTACCCGACACGTTCAGTTCGAAAATTGAGGTAGTTAACCGGTCGAAAGTTGACACTGTTAAACTGGACAACAAGGATCGCATAAAGCTGACACAAAGCCTTTACATTACCTCGTTCGACAGCGGACGTCACCAGATTCCGCCATTCTATTTCAGGATGAAAAACGGACAAGTACTCGATTCTGCAACTACCCGCGAACTGATGTTTCAGGTGCATGGAATGAAAATTGACACCACTAAGGGACCGGTTGACATTAAAACTGTTTATGGCGCCCCTGTAACGTTAAAGGAAGTCACGCCTTATATTTTGGGAATTATCCTGCTGGCGGCCATCATCTTTTTCATATTCTATTATATCCGCTGGAAGAAAAAGAATGTTCCATTGTTTGCCAAGCCTGAAAAACCGGCAGAACCGGCTCACATCATTGCTTTGCGCGAACTCGACCGGATTAAAACACAAAAGTTATGGCAACAGGAAAAACTCAAACAGTATTATTCTGAGGTTTCCGACACCATTCGTACATACATTCAGAACCGGTTCGAAATTCCGGCTATGGAACAGACTTCGGGCGAAACAATTGGAGTTTTCAAGCAGCAAAAAGACTTGGTCGATGGAAAAACACTCGATCAGCTTCAGCACATCCTGAGTTTGGCCGATTTGGTAAAGTTTGCCAAATATACTCCCCTGCCCGACGACAACAACCTGACCCTGATGAATGCTTATTTCTTTGTGAATCAAACCAAGAAAGAAGTGGCAAAGGCTCTGGAAAAGCCAGAAGAAGTGCAAAAAGAAGAGTCCGGAGAAGAAATTGAAGTTGTAAAATAACCGAATGTAACAATGAACGGAATGAGTTATAAAAACCCTGAATTTTTCTACCTGTTTCTGCTTTTGATACCAATGATTGCATGGTACATCTGGCGACAAAAGAAAATGGGGGCCAGCATACAATTCTCTTCAGATATGGGTTTTGCGAAAATCCCGAAGAGCTGGAAATATTATTTTCGCCACAGCGTTTTTGTGCTTTTCTTGTCGAGCATGTCGTTTCTGATCATGGCGCTGGCTCGCCCTCAATCGTCAAACAGCTGGCAAAATGTGACTACCGAAGGAATCGACATTGTGATTGCGCTCGACATTTCGAGTTCGATGTTGGCTATGGATTTTCAGCCCAACCGCCTCGAAGCCGCAAAAGATGTAGCCACCCAGTTTATTTCGGGCCGCCCAAACGACAAAATCGGTCTGGTGGTTTTTTCAGGCGAAAGCTTTACCCAATGCCCGCTGACTACTGACCATGCTACTGTAATCAACCTGTTCCGGAATATTGAAAGCGGAATGATTGAAGATGGTACAGCCATTGGGAATGGACTGGCAACTGCGGTTTCGCGACTGAAAGAAAGTACCGCTATTAGCCGGGTAGTCATCCTGCTTACCGACGGTGAAAATAACCGGGGAGAAATTGCCCCAGTTACAGCAGCCGAGCTGGCCAAAACATTTGGAATTCGCGTTTACACCGTTGGCGTTGGAACCATGGGAATGGCTCCTTACCCGGTACAAACTCCTTTCGGGGTGCAGGTTCGCGACATGGAAGTAAAAATTGACGAACCTACACTGCAGAAAATAGCATCAACAACCGACGGAAAATATTTTAGGGCAACAAACAATAATAGCTTGTCTGAAATCTACAAGGAAATTGATAAGCTCGAAAAATCGAAAATGGAAGTACACGAATTCAGCAAAAAAGAAGAACAGTACTTAAAATTTGCCATTGCCGGAGCTTTGTTGCTGATATTGGGATTGGGCCTGAAAACAACCATTTTTAGAAATATTCCCTAGATAAAAATACATGGAGACTCAGAGACGTAATATATTACGTCTCTGCAACAAACCACGAAATTTGAAGATATGTTTAGAATAGCAAATCCTGAATATTTATATGCATTGCTGGTCATTCCGGCACTGATCGCCTTTTTCTGGTATGCCAGAATGCAGCGAAAAAAGGCGCTGGCACTCTTCGGACAAAAAGAAATTCTATCGACACTGATGCCCAATGTAAGTGCAGGCCGGCCAATATTAAAATTCATTGTATTGTTGCTCGCTCTAACAAGCATCATTATTGGCATAGCGCGTCCACAATTCGGATCGAAACTGAAAACCGAAAAACGCAAAGGAATTGAATTAATGATTGCGTTGGACGTTTCGAACAGCATGATGTCGCAGGATATTCAGCCCAACCGGCTTGAGCGTGCCAAAAGAGCCATTTCGCAACTGGTTGACAAACTGAGTAACGACAAAATCGGGTTGATCGTTTTTGCCGGAGATGCCTACACGCAGCTTCCAATTACCGCCGACTATGTATCGGCTAAACTATTCCTGAATTCGATTAGTCCTGAAATGGTGCCCACACAGGGAACGGCCATTGGAGCAGCAATCGAACTGGGAATGAAATCTTTTAGTCCGACTTTCGAGGGCAGCAAAGCCATGATTATTATTACCGACGGTGAAAACCACGAGGATGATGCCGTTGGGGCAGCTACCGAGGCCGCGAAAAAAGGAATCGTAGTTTACACCATTGGAATGGGATCACCCGAAGGTGGACCAATTCCGGATATGGCCAATGGAGGAAGAAGCTTCCGCAAGGATAAAAACGGGAACTACATTGTGACCAAGCTCGACGAGCAAATGCTGCAAAAGATTGCTGAAGCAGGAAAAGGCGCGTACATCAGGGCAAACAATGCCCAGGTTGGGTTAAATAACCTTTTGAGTGAAGTGAATAAAATGGAAAAATCGGAACTGGAAACCCAGATTTATGCTGATTACGACGATAAGTTTCAGTATTTCATAGGGCTGGGCTTATTCCTTATTTTACTTGATTATCTGATACTTGAACGCAAAAACAAGTACCTGAAAAATTTCAAACTGTTTGGAGAAAGAAAATAAAGAAGTATGAAACGAAAATATATACTGATCCTATTTTTGTTGGTTTGGGCGGCTGTGGGCCAGGCTCAAAACGAACGCAAATTTGTCAGACAGGGAAATAAATACTACGAAGCGGCGACGAAAGATACCAGCCGTATCGATACCGTACAATTCAACAAGGCGGAGATTGAATACCTCAAAGCCCTTGAGAAAAAACCGGACGACAGCAAATGGAATTTCAACCTGGCTGATGCTCTTTATAAACAAAAGAAGTTTGACCAATCAGCTGAAAAATTTCAGGAGATTGCAGATAAAACAACGAACAAAGTTGAAAAAAGCAGGGCTCTTCACAACTTGGGCAATTCGTTTCTGATGAAGAATAAACTTGACGAGAGTATTGCTGCCTATAAAGATGCTTTACGAAACAATCCAAAAGACCTGGAGACCAAGTACAACCTGCTTTATGCCATGAATATGAAGAAAAAACAGCAGGATCAGCAAAAGAAAAATCAAGACAAGAATAAAGATAAGGATAAAGACAAGGACAAGGATAAGGATAAAAACAAAGACAAAAATAAAGATCAGGATAAAAAGGATCAAGACAAGAAAGACCAGAATAAAGATCAAAATAAAGACAAGCAAAATAAGGATCAAAACCAGCAGCAACAGCCACAGAATAAAATCTCGAAACAAAATGCTGAACAAATGTTGCAAGCCTTAGAAAACAATGAAAAAAAGATTCAGGACAAGGTTAAAAAAGTTCAGGCAATGAAAGCCGAATCGAAAAAAGTAGAGAAGGATTGGTAGGAAAATGAAAAGTTGCGAGTTCCGGGATACGGGTTTCAGGACAAAACACGCAACCCGCAGCACACAACATGGCAGACTTGCAACTTCCAGAAGAGAACTTTAAATTTGGCACAATTTTGAACCAGGAATACCGAAGAAAACTATGATCAGAAAATTAAAAGTACTGATGATTTTTATGCTTGTTGGCCTTTGGGCAATGGCCGACAACATTGAGTTTGTCATGGAAGGACCGGATGTGGTTGCCATGGGAGACCAATTCAGATTGGGCTTTACACTGAACGAACGGGGCACCGATCTGCAACTGCCCGATTTGTCGAATTTTGATGTGCTAATGGGCCCTTCCACATCGCAGAGCTCAAGCATCCAGATCATTAACGGAAAAACGACTCAATCGTCAAGTTTTTCCTACATTTTTATCCTGAGGGCTAAAAAGGAAGGTAAATTTTCGATTCGCCCGGCATCCATTAAAGTAGGTGGCAAAACATACGAATCGAACAGTCTGACCATTCAGGTTGTAAAAGGACAACCGCAACAATCTTCAGCACAGCAGCAAGGAGGCGGAGGTCAACAGAATGCTCAGCAACAGCAAGATGATACTCCGACCGGAAACGTAAGCAAAGACAATCTGTTTGTTCGCGTGGCTGTCGACAAAACCAACGTATCGAAAGGCGAACAGATTCTGTCGACCGTAAAATTATACATCAGTCAGAATGTTCCGCTGAACGGATTTGACGAAGTAAAACTTCCGTCGTACGAAGGATTCTGGACCAAAGACATTGATGTACCGACTCAGGTAAATTTTACACGCGAAGTTTACAACGGTAAAATATACCAGGTAGGCGTCCTGAAGAAAACCATTTTATTTCCACAGCAAACCGGAAACATCCGCATCGATCCATTTGAGATTACCTGCCTGGTTCGCCAACGGGTTCGCCAGCAACAAAGTTTTTTCGACGATTTTTTCGACAATTACCGCGTTGTAAAAGCCAAAGTAGTGAGCGATCCGGTGACGATTAACGTAAAAGATCTGCCCAATCAGCCTGCGAATTTCAGCGGTGCTGTCGGTAAATTCAGTTTCTCCGGATCAATGGATAAAACTTCGGCCAAATCAAACGAGGCAATGACGCTGAAACTTGTTGTTTCGGGAAGCGGTAACCTCAATCTCATCAATCCGCCCAAAATTGAATTGCCACAAGATTTTGAAGCTTACGAACCAAAAACCAGCGATAAAACCATTGCCAGTGAAAGTGGGCTTTCGGGTTCCGTTTCATTCGAATATTTGTTTATTCCGCGATACGCTGGTAATTTCACAATCCCGGCAGTTCAGTTTGTTTTCTTTAATCCATCTACCCGTCAGTTCGAGACTAAATCGACCGAAGCATTCAATATCCGAATTGCAAAAGGAAGCGACGATCAGAATTCAGGAGTGGTTAATTCTTACTCCAAAGAGGACGTGAAAATGATCGGAAAAGATATCCGGTATATCAAACAAAACAAATCCATTCTGAAACCCAAAGGAAGTTCGTTCTACGGAACCTTCGAATTTTATGGCATATTCATCTTTAGTACAATCGGATTCGCTGTTTTCTATGTACTTAACCGCAAAAAGATCGAGGAAAGTAAGAACCTTACTTTGGTCAGGAACAAACGAGCCAACAAAGTAGCCCTTAAACGGCTAAAAGAAGCTTCTGGCTTCCTAAAAAACAATAAAGCTGAACAATTCTACGAATCGGTGATCAAAGCACTGTGGGGCTATTTAAGCGATAAATTATCGATACCGCTGGCGGACCTGAACAGGGAAACTGCTACATCCAGCCTTCTGGAAAAAGGAATGGATCAGGAAGTAGTTACAGAGCTGATTAAAATTATTGACGACTGTGAATTTGCACGCTACGCACCGGCAGCCTTTTCAGGAACAATGAACGAAGTTTACGATGGAGCCGCCAAAGTAATGGGGATCTTCGAAAAGCTAATTAAGTAAACAACCGAAAACCAAAAGAGTATGAAACGAATAATCTATACAATACTGGCAATCTTGTTTACCGCAACAGTTTTTGCACAGGCCGACCTGCTTCAGAAAGCAAACGAACATTACACGAAAGAAGAATTTCAGAAGGCCATTGATGGTTATAACCAGATTCTAACGGCTGGCATTGAATCGCCTGAAGTGTATTACAACCTGGGCAATGCCTATTATAAAACGAAACAATACACGCTGGCAATCCTGAATTACGAACGCGCAAAACTATTGGCCCCCGATGATGAAGACATTGAATTCAATCTTCAGGTTGCCAATCAGAAAGTGGTCGATTCCATTCAGGAATTACCCGGAATTTTTATTGTTAGATGGTGGAATGCGCTTGTAAACAGCCAAACTACAGATACCTGGGCCGTTTTAAGCATTTTCAGTTTCATCGTATTTCTAACGATGCTGGGATTTTACTTCTTTGCCAAAACAAGCGAAGTCAAACGGATAACATTCTGGTCGGGATGCTTCCTTATCGTATTCACCATTTTTAGCTGGACGTTTGCAGCCAAGCAAAAAAGCAGGCTTATCAATCACAGCTATGCCATTGTGATGCAGCCAACAGTAACGGTAAAAAGCTCGCCTTCAGATAAAGGGACAAACTTATTTGTGGTCCACGAAGGTTTAAAAATTAGAATTACAGATAAACTTGGCGATTGGGTTGAGATCAGATTAGCCGATGGGAACAAAGGATGGCTGTTGACCGAATCGGTCGAACGGATTTAAGAAATCATCATTTTTATAGATTTGCCAGTCTGATTTTCGCGATCAGACTGGCAATTTGTTTTAATTTGCAACAATAAACAACCATTTTCAATCATAGTTGTTATCTATTCTTGTGTTAATAATTTGATTTTAATAGTCACATGCCTGCCCGATGCAGGCGGGAATTCATTCCGGGGTTTCCGGGATTCATTTCATAAATTTTAAACTATGGCTTATAATTTACTGAAAGGCAAAAGAGGAATTATTTTTGGAGCGTTGAACGCCGATTCAATTGCCTGGAAAGTTGCTCAACGAGCTTTTGATGAAGGTGCAACGTTTACCTTAACCAACACCGGCGTGGCAATGCGTATGGGTGATACTGCCCAACTTGCTGAAGCATGCAACACCATTGCTATTGAAGCAGATGCAACTAGTGTAGAAGATTTAGAAAATCTTTTCAAACAATCGATGGAAGCGCTCGGAGGCAAAATAGACTTTGTGCTGCATTCTATCGGAATGTCGCCTAACGTTCGGAAAGGCCGCCACTACAGCGACTTAGACTACGGATATCTGACAAAAACACTCGATGTTTCAGCCGTTTCGTTCCACAAAGTATTGCAGGTTGCCCGAAAACTGGATGCCATCAACCAATGGGGTTCGGTAGTAGGATTGTCCTATGTTGCTGCACAGCGTACTTTCTACGGATACAACGACATGGCTGACGCCAAAGCATTGCTGGAGTCGATTGCCCGCAGTTTCGGATACATTTATGGTCGCGAAAGAAACGTTCGTATCAATACAATCTCTCAATCACCAACGCTGACAACTGCAGGTAGCGGCGTAAAAGGAATGGACAAACTGATGGATTTCTCGGAACGGATGTCACCGCTGGGCAATGCAACCGGCGACGAATGTGCCGATTATTGCATCACCTTATTCTCCGATCTTACTAAGAAAGTAACCATGCAGAACCTTTTCCACGACGGTGGATTCTCGTCGATGGGAATGAGCATGAGAGCCCTTATGCAATATGAAAAGGGATTGGGTTGCGACTGCGAATGCGGCAACGAAGAGCCTTGTGGCGATCATATTTACGATTAATCGTTTCATTTAATAAGACAAAAAAAAACCGGCTCATCGCCGGTTTTTTTTTGTCTTATTAAAATCAATTGTGCCTGTAATCTTCATCCCATCTGTCCATAGGATCAGCAGGAAGAGAAACTGTTTTCCACGAGAACTTTAAAATCCGTGGTTTAACCAGTCGTTCATAATCGAAGTAGCTTAACCGTATCAATTCGGTATGAGATCCGGCGTTGAACGCGATTTCCTTGTTATTGGTCAGCGATTCAGCCACATAAACCTCCATACCATAAAGATTGCCGAAGGGAGGCATTGCTCCTAATTCGCAATCAGGAAAGCGATCTTTAAACTCAGGTTCTGTTGCCAGAGTCACGAATTTTGTTCCGAAAATCTTCCGCAACGTATCAAAATCGATGTGGTAGGATGCCGGCAATACAGCCATTGCCATCACTCCATCAATTTTAATCATCACCGTCTTCGCAAATTCCTTTCCGGATACATGTGCCGACGCGGCAATATCCTGAGATGTAAAGGCACTGGAATGACTAATCGTCAAATACTTGACATTAGCCTCATCAAGATAGGTTTTAAGCTTTTTAACTGGCATGAATTCACTTTTAAAGGTTAAAAAAGCATTATCAAAATACTATAAGGAGAGAATAATGTTCGGTTCGTGATGCGATGAATTTTACACTAGACTGGATAAGAATGTTTCAAAAAAAAGGGATTTAATGGTTAAACCGTGAAATTAAAATTCTGGCGATTTCATTAATAGCCTCACCATCGAAAGTATTGATCATCACTGTAATTCCCAAATTTTTCTCAGGAATCAGAATGGCGATGCTGTTAAAAGTACCGGCACTTCCTTTATGGTGAAAGCATGGTACCACGTAGGTTTCATGCGCCCAACCACCAGAATAATCGGGATAGAAGTTGAAAAGCTGCCGGTAAGTTTCTGTCTTTAGGTAATTATCCTTACCATTGATTCCATCAATATTCAATTTCAAAAATCTCAGAAACCCGGCAATGGAAATACATGTATTTCCGGCTGGAGAACACAATAAAACATACTGGTTAAAATAATGGTATTTCTTGAGTACTTCGGGTATTGGAATTAAATCTTTGTCACTGTCAATTTTCCATTTTTCAGGATTAATATGCCCTTGAGGTTGATGAGGATCATTATTGTCAGGCCATCCGATGTGAATTCCAAAATTTAATTCGTCTGACATGTCGGAAACCAGTTTTTCCCAAGGTTTTCCGGTAACCTTTTCGAGCATAATTGCAGCTGCAATATATCCGGCATTCGAATAACGCTCGTCTGGAAGATCAGACCAGATAATTGGATCATATTTCAGAACTTGCCTGATAAACTGAAGTCGTTTTTCAGGTAAAGTCAGATTTCCTTTTATGTTTTTTTCATAATCGACGATAGGAAAAACTTCGGATTCATTCTCAAACTTAATAAGCCTTGCCCGATGAGATAGCAATTGCTGAAGGGTAATTTCAGCATAGGCCGGATTGCTTTCAGGCTTCATTTCAGGGTACAAATCAAAGAATTTGGTATTCCAGGAGACCAATCCATTTTCAATCAGTTTCGCGGCCAGAAAAGCTGTAAAGGCCTTCGTATTCGAACCAATGTGAAACAAATCACAGAGAGAGACCTTTTCCCTGGTTTCAATATTCCGATATCCGATAGCATTCTCAATCAAAACAGAATCATTACGGATTACACCATAGGCAATAGCCGGAATATTATACTTCGTTCTCAAACTGTCGAGCTGTAATTCCAGACTTTTAGCCGAATTGCTTCCGCCGTCATTCCGGCATGAGAAAAAAGCGGATAGTATAAACAGGCAAAACCCTGTGATTTTTAAATTTGTCATTGATTGCTGTATCTGAGTTATTCAAAACTAAGGAATTACAAGTTGAACTCAAAAGAACAGAACCATTTCTTTCTAAATTTCAAAAGAATAACGAAAAATTAATTTTTCTTGATTATTCGGAATATTCCAACAAAAAATCTCAACCCTTTTCATTGCTGAAAAGAATTGAGATTTTTACTTATCTATTCCAGACTCTCTATCCGTTTTCTTCTCGCTCTATGCCTTATCGGTTTTCCTCTGCAAATTGCCGTCCGCGACGGAGCGCTTCGAGGTTCATATTCACCACTTCTTCACCTTTACGTCCGAAAATAGTGCGGATTCCATCCTCTATTTTCGAGAATTCGATGTCGATGAACGGAGAAGCTGCACCGAGCATCACCATATTCGATGCGCGAGTACTGCCAACTTCTTTGGCTATGGCATCGGCATCAATGGCTATATACCGCGGAAATTTGCGAATCTCGTCCATTACTTTTTCGATTTCCGGATAGTTCGGAATGTTGACGAATGGAGTAATATTGGTCACCAAATAGCCCGTTTCCGACAAGTATGGCAAATAGCGCAACGACTCCATCGGTTCAACCGAAAGAATCAAATCAGCCGAGCCTCCGGGAATTAAATCGGAAGCAATTGGTTGATCGGAAATGCGCATATGCGAATACACCGCCCCACCCCGTTGGCTCATTCCGTGAGTTTCGGCTTGTTTAATAAGCAAATTGTCTGACAGTGCGGCTTCGCCCAAAGCAGTGGCAATGGATAAAATACCTTGTCCGCCAACGCCAGCTAATATAATGTCTGATTTCATATATTAAGTCTAAAGTTTTAAGTTCAATGTTATTGTTTTGTTCCGGGGTTCGGGTTGCGAGTTGCTCCCGAAACCCGTATCACGCAACTCGCAACAATGCGTTTTGCCTACTGCGACTAACCACCGTTTACTTTTTATTTCTCTTCCGGCTACTGGCACGCTGAATGCACTCGCGGCGCGGAATAATAACTGAAACTCCATTGTAGGCAAATTCTTCGCGGAACAAACGAACCATTTCTTCGTGGTTCTTTTTCAAAGGCACAATGGTGTGAATGTGAGCTGGATCAACCCCAACCCCAATACAAATCGATTCAATTTTTCCAAAGGCCGATGAATCCTGGCCACCGGTCATAGAAATCGATTCGTTATCGGAAATAACAATGGTTATACTCGATTTTTCATTCACAGCATCGAGCAACCCTGTAATTCCGGAATGGGCAAAGGTTGAATCGCCAATCATAGCAACTGCGGGAATCAATCCGGCATCAGCAGCACCTTTGGCCATGGTGATTGAAGCGCCCATATCGACGCATGAAGAAATGGTTTCGTATGGAGGCAAAGCACCCAAAGTATAGCAGCCGATGTCAGAAAAAACGCGCCCTTTTGAATATTCGGCCAAGGCTTCGTTCATAGCCACATAAGCATCTTGATGACCACAACCCATGCACAAAGCTGGCGGACGATTGGCAACGACTTCAGGAATACTGAATCCTTCAAACATTTCTTTTCCGAGCGCTTTGGCAACTAAATCAGGGTTCAATTCACCATCTCGCGGCAATGTTCCGTCTAAACGTCCTTTGATCGGAGTTCCATTCGAAAAGAAGCCTTTCAGCATCTCTTCAACCATTGGAGCGCCTTCCTCAAGCACTAATATTTCGTCACATTCTCGATCCAAACGATTGATATAATTTTCAGGAAGTGGATATTGCGACACTTTAACCACCGGGAAAGGACATGTTCCGCCAGGGAAATGTTCCATCAGGTAATTGTAGGCAATTCCACAAGCCACAATACCCAGACTATGATCGGTTCCTTCTTCGTAGCGATTGTAGGCCGATTCTTCTGATAGTTTCAGGAATAAAGACTGACTTTCCAGTAACCCTTTGTATTTACGACGAGCGATTGCCGGAAGCAAAATAAACTGTCGTGGATCTGTAGGCATGACCAATTCATTTTCGGGCAAAACCTCTTTGCGGGCAACACCGGCACGCGAATGGGCCAGCCGGGTAGTAATCCGGAGCATTACAGGCACTTTGGTCAGTTCAGACAAAGCAAAACCATCGCGGGCCATATCGTAAGCTTCCTGCTGCGACGATGGTTCAAGCACCGGAATCATGGCAAATTTTCCGTAGAAACGTGAGTCCTGTTCGTTTTGCGAAGAGTGCATCGAAGGATCGTCGGCAACGGTAACTACAAGACCACCGTTAACTCCGGTCATTGCTGCATTTACAAAAATATCGGCGGCCACATTCAGCCCAACATGTTTCATGCACGACATGGCGCGTTTCCCGGCATACGACATTCCTAAAGCGGTTTCGAGAGCAGTTTTCTCGTTGGCTGACCATTTTCGGTGAATATTTCGTTCTTCAGCTATCGAATTTTCCTGAATGAATTCTGTTATTTCGGTGGAAGGTGTGCCCGGATATGAATAGACGCCTGACATTCCGCCGTCAATGGCTCCCTGCCCGATGGCTTCTACCCCCAGAAACAAATGCTTTTGCATAGTAAATATTTTAAGTTTCAAAAATCGGAACCAAAATTAGCTCATTCAGGCTGGAAAACAACTGCATTCATCTTGTTTTGAATAAAAGACTGGTATTTAGATTCGTTCTAAAAAAGATATTAAAACGATAGCAATGATTTAAATAGTTTGACCCTGACTTAAAAAAATTGCGTCATAAAACACCGCCTGCCTATTGGCATCTCAGGAAAATAAAATATCGTAAAAATATATTAAGACTTATTTGTCTTTATTTTCAAACAAACTGGTTTGCCGAATGTTACTAATAAAAAGATAATTAATACTTGTTTAATTTAACACTTAAAGCCTATGAAAACAAAGTTTACAACTCATGCATTCAGGTCTTTTACATTAACCTGTATTCTGGCTTATTTAACGTTGAGTCTTAGTGCACAGACTTCACAGAGTGTCACTGTTAGCAACAATAAATTTACTCCCGGCACCTTGACGATTAATGTCGGCGATGAAGTAGTCTGGACGAATACTGAGGGATCTCACAATGTAAATGGGAAAACATCAACCTTCCCAAATAACCCGGTATCATTCGGCAACGATGTTGGATCTGGCTGGACCTACAAGTTTACTTTTACTACAGCCGGAACCTATGATTACCAATGTGATCCACATGCTGGGATGGGGATGATAGGGAAGATTATAGTCAATCCGAAATCGACAACCGGACCATTTACTCTCACGATAAATTTCACCGGAATGACACCACACATTGGAGAGAATCTTTGGTTGGCAGTAATCGACCAGTCATCAAAAGTAGAAATCGGACGGATAAAAAAAAGTGTAACTACTGCTGCGTTTACCATTGATGTTGCCGGAATTGAATCCGGTAAATCGTACAATGTAGATTTTTTTGCCGACCACAATAAAAACGGGGTTTATGATGTTGCACCGGTTGACCATACCTGGAGGATGCAGCTAAATAATGTCACAGGTAATTCGACACTCAATTTTACTCATAACACCACATTTACCGACATTGCCTGGAAAAACAAGTTGACCGTTCACTTCACTTCAATGACCCCACACATTGGTGAAAAAATCACACTCTTTCTGAAACAGACCGATACTGGTATTTATCGCGACACTGTAATTGTTCCGCAAGTTGCCGGAGCCACTTTCGATATTAATTCATATAAAATAAAGCCGGGCATTTCGTACAACATTGATTTTTATGCTGATCACAACAAAAATGGATCGTATAACGCACCGCCGACTGATCATGCATGGAGAATTCCGCTGAACGCCGTGAAGGGCGATACAATTGTAAATTTCGTGCATAACACCACGTTTACCGACATTTTCAGCACGACTTCAAGTGAAGATTTGACTGCTAATTCGAAAACGATTCGGTTGTATCCAAATCCCGCAAGCCAATACATTCAAGTTCAGGTGACACCGGATTATTCTGCAATTATTTCGGCGAGGGTGTATTCTGTCGCTGGATCTATAGTTGACGAAAAGGTTTTCTCCGGAAATCAGGAGTCGCTCCGTTACGACATCAGCCAATTCAAAAAAGGAATCTATTTTATGGAGATCAGTTCCGGAAATCAGCGAAATGTATTGAAGTTTATCAAGCAATAAATATCCAATCAGTTCTCCTATAGTAAAGGCCATCTCAATTTATTTTGAGGTGGCCTTTGCCATTCTGACTTATTTATGATACCAAATATTACTGCGCTTGATATCGATTCATTCAATTTCCCCCATTTCCACATCCTGCCAAACATCATATCTTAAGTGCCTAAAATTTTGGTATTTTGGAACGTTATAAACTGAAGCTAATCTTTATATTAGAAATTCGGAAACATATATCTTTGATAAAAAACCAATCCATTTAAATAACTATGATCAAAAATTACATTTTCATTTTAGCCTGTATTGTTATGACTACAGCCTGCCGACCTACAGAAAAGAAACCAACGAACAATCCTACCCCTTCAGGAATTACAGAAAGCACCATTACCGATGCAATTAAATCACTTGCAACTGATGGAACTAAATCAGAACTGATTGAAAAAGGAGTAAGACATGCGGCCTCTCTATGGCGAAATAATGACGGCACTGCGGAAAACTTCGTCAAATTCTGCAAAGAAAACTACATAGCTGATTCTGCCCAAAAGGAAGCATCGTTTTACCGATTCTCGGAATATCTGGAATCGCTGAATGGCCATTTTAATAAACTAAGTCTAGATATGCAGGAAAACGTCCAGCTTAAAAAAGGGGAAGTACTGCCTATCGACGCACAATTCGCAGCTTACAATCCGGGAGCGCATATGATCAACGACTTTTACGAAAACAAAATAGCCTTTATCGTTGCGCTCAATTTTCCTTACTATTCGACCGAAGAAAAAAACATATCGGGACCAAACTGGACTCCGCTGCAATGGGGTTATGCCCGCCTGGGAGATGTGTTCAGCTCACGAATACCATCAGAACTTGTTCAACAAGCATCGAAAGTAGCTGCTGAAGGAGATGCTTACATCGCAGATTATAATATATACATGGGCAATATTCTGAACGATGACAACCAAAAGCTTTTCCCCGAAAACATGGTTTTACTAAGCCATTGGAACCTTCGCGACGAAATAAAGGCCAACTATGCCAACAAAGACGTTGGATTCAAAAAACAGGCGTTAATCTATCAGGTAATGCAGCGGATTGTCGATCAGTCGATCCCCAAAATGGTAATCAACTCCGGAAAACAAGATTGGAACCCTGCAACCAACGAAGTATTCGTTTCAGGAACAAAAACCGAAGCCGTAGCTGAAACCGATGGCCGCTACCAGCAGATCCTGAATAATTTCCATGTATATCAGGCATTCGACCAATATAATCCAGCTATGCCAACAGCTATTCAACGGGCATTTTCAGTAGGAATGCAAATTCCACAACCCGAAGTTCAGAAGCTATTCAACGAATTTTTAAGTTCTCCTCAAGTGCAGGAAGTCGCTGCCATAATTAAAAAGCGACTTGGCCGTGACTTATCGCCCTGGGACATTTGGTACGACGGATTTAAGGCAAGAAGCTCCATTAACGAAGAAAGCCTGAATGCCAATACCGAAAAGAAATACCCAAATGCAGCAGCTCTTGAGGCCGACCTGGGAAATATGCTGATAAAACTAGGCTTTACAAAAGAGAAAGCAACATTTATTGCATCCCGAATTTCAGTCGATCCGGCACGTGGTTCCGGGCATGCGTGGGGGGCTTCAATGAAGACTGAAAAGGCACACCTGCGAACCCGCATTCCAGCCGCCGGCATGAATTATAAAGGTTACAATATAGCTGTTCACGAGTTTGGACACAACGTTGAGCAGACCATCTCATTGAATGACGTGCCTAATTACATGATCAACGGAGTGCCAAACACCGCATTTACCGAAGCACTTGCATTCGTATTTCAGGAACGTGATCTGTTTTTGTTAAACATGAAAAATACTGACCCGGAGAAAGATTATCTGAAAACGCTGGATATATTTTGGTCGGTTTATGAAATCATGGGAGTTTCGATGGTTGATATGAAAATGTGGCAATGGCTTTATGCCAATCCAAACTCCACTGCGACTGAATTGCGCGATGCCGTTCTCCAAATCTCCAAAGACGTTTGGAATACCTATTATGCTAATGTTTTTGGAGTAAAAGATCAAACCATCCTGGGGATCTATTCGCACATGATCAATTCGCCCATGTACCTTCCCAACTATGCATTTGGTCACCTCATTCACTTCCAACTCGAAGAACATTTTAAAACGCATGAGTTTGCACCTGAAGTACTGCGCATTTTTGCCCTTGGACAACTCACCCCTAACGAATGGATGAAACAAGCCGTTGGAACACCACTCTCGAATGACGCCATTTTAAAAGCAACAGAGCAGGCAGTAGAAAAGATGAATAAATAAAATAATCAATCGAATTTAGCCAACGTTGAATTCGACTACATTATCAAATTAAAAGGTCAGGAACACATATTTCGTTTAAGGAAATAAGTTCCTGACCTTTTTTTGACCAATTGCACCATAACTAGTCAATAAAAGTATTGATAAAAAACGAATGTGTACATCGAATAATATTAGTCTGCTATTCGAATAACTACTTAGGATAAAATTATCACCTCAATAACTTAAATAGATGATAATCTACACTTACCGCTTAGCATTGAACTACAAATAAAATAGATTTTAGAATATAGTCGCTTGCAATATGCGAAATCAGCATCAAAATTTCACAGGAAAGGATTAAATAACTTTCGGAGCCAATTCATTCGACCAAGTTTTTAAGGCAAGCTTTCGATAGATACATTTTCTAACACGTGTCTAGAACACGACAAAAAAAGACAAAAAAAAGAGCCGTTCACATCACTGCAAACGGCTCTTTTATATGAATATTGAAATTCAGAAAGTTCTACGAATATAACTTTCTTACTCCAATTTAAAGCTAATTGGAACAGTATAAGAAACTCTCACAGGAGCTCCCCTTTGCTTTCCAGGTCTCCATTTCGGAAGTGTTGAAACAACTCGTAATGCTTCAGCGTCAAGAGATGGATCTACACCTCTGGCGATTTTTGCATTCGATACAGAGCCGTCCTTATTAACTACGAAGTTAACATACACTTTTCCCTGAATACCGTTTTCCTGAGCAATAACAGGATATTTAACTGCATTAGCAAGATATTGGCGTAAAGCAACTACACCACCCGGAAATTCGGGCATCTCTTCTACTACAACAAATACTTCCTCTTCTTTAGCAGCTTCCACAACTTCTTCCTGTTTTTGTTCAACGACTTCAACAGCAGCTTTGTTTTCAGTTGTAGCAACTTGCTCATCAGAGATCATCAATTTGCTCTCATCTTCTACCTTTACCGAATCAACAACAACCGGAGCAACATACTTAACAACAGTTTGCTGTTCTGCAGCTGGTGGTGGTGGTGGTGGTGGTGGTGGTGGTGGAGCTTCATTGTTATCAAGAGCTGTCATCTCAGCAAGAACTTCTTTAGCATCCCTCATCTTGTGCGAAGCATTACGGCTGGCATTAATATAAGGAACAATAACTGCAGTAGCAATAACTGCAATACCGATCAATGTAGCAATAAGAACAACACGGTTATACTTTTTCCGTAGTTGATACGCTCCATATTCCTTATTTCTATTTTCGAAGACTATGTCGTCGAAAGTTGGAATGAATTGATTATTTTGTACCATACGTATCGTTCTTTATTTTTGAGTTAAGGGAGTTGAAGCACTTGCTGTACCCATCGCAGATTCAACCATGCCCTGCTCAATCCAATTGATATCGACCAGAATATATCGTGCAATTCCTACAATAGACATTTCGTCAATGATATCGACAAAATTTTTGTATTTTGCTTTTTTGTAGAATTTAATCAACACAATAGGTCCGGTATCATCATCCTTTTTGAGCTGTTTGATAGCGTTTGCCAGAGAGTCTTGCTTAATATTCAACTTTCCGGTAATCACATCTTGCTGAAACTGTTCGATCTTTTTAAAGAGCGCCCGGTTTCTATCCAGCAACACTTCCCGAATTCCAGTTGCACTAAAATCGGTAACCTGTAAAGGCATACCAGCTTCAGCTTTTCCCGGATACCAAAATACTTTATCGTTAGGACCCAAAATAATATTAAGGGTACGACTATCAGCAATTTTTGGCGGATCTACCTTTTCGTTTTTCTTGATTTTCTCAGGCAAAACGATTTCCATAACCTTAGGTTTGCTAAAAGCACCGACAAGCATGAAGAACGTCAACAGCAGACACATAAGGTCTACCATTGGGGTCATATCCATATGGGGATTGCCTTTCTTTGGGCGTTTTTTTCCCCCTTTTCCTTTTTCCTCTTGTATAATTTCAGCCATAATACTACTTTTTAGCTTCAGTTGTTGTAACCTTCACTTCCTCAAGGCTAGTAATCAGGCTAAACCTGTTGACATTATAATCCTGAAGAACATTCAACACTTTCTTCACAAGGGGATATTCAACATTGGAATCACCTTTGATCAAAGCCTGAACGGAAGGATTAATCTGACGGGTATATAGTACCCAATAACCAAACTGGTTATCAACAGAATCGTGAGGAATACCTTTTTCAAACTGCTCTCTTTCTTTAGAGTCTTTAGCAGCAAGGAACTTCTTCATATCGTGTATATTTACACCCAATGAAGTAGAATACTTCTCAAACTTCCGCAATTCCTGCGGTGTGAATACAATACTGTATCTCTTTCCCATTTCTTCAAGAATCTTAGGTCTGAAATGCAGAATAGTATCCCTTCCGTTGTCCACATTGAAAAACACCCTGTTGTCAGCAGACATAACGACAGTCATGATATCGGCATCAGGTTTAGGTTTTTCAGAGACAGAAAACGGAGTATCAACAGGTGCCGGCTCCTGTGGCGTAAACACAGATGTTAACATGAAAAATGTTAACAATAGCGAAAACAAATCCACCATAGGCGTCATGTCGATATGGGGCGACTTGGTTGGTAATTTAATCTTTGGCATGCGATAATTTTAATTTATAAATGAACCAAAAGAATTAAACCCAGACTTATTTCTTGATTTTTGTGGCAAAGGTCTGAGTAAGGCTAAATCCAGCCTCATCAATTTTGAAAGTATAACCGTCAATTTTAGATGAGAAATAGTTAAAGGCAACGATAGCAAATGTTGAACCCGAGATACCAAAAGCTGTGTTGATCAAAGCTTCCGAAATACCAGCAGATAGAGCCAAAGCATCAGGAGCACCAGCTTGCGCAAGTGCAGAGAATGCACGAATCATACCAAGAACTGTACCAATCAAACCAATCAACACCGAGATAGAAGCAAGAGTTGAAAGGATAACCATGTTTTTAGACAACATTGGTAATTCCAAAGCGCTAGCTTCTTCCAATGCCTGTTTCATTGAAGTAATTTTTTGGTCGTTCTCCAACGTTTTATCATTTTCTAAATCTCTGTAACGTTCCAAACCAGCTTTGGTAACATTAGCTAATGAACCTCTTTGTCCATCACAAGCTTTAATAGCGTCTTCAATTTTATCTTTTGCTGTCAACGTTTGAATGTTAGAAACGAAAGCATCCAAATTACCTTTACCTTGCGCTTTTTTCAGAGTAATGAAACGTTCGATAATAAAGATTAAAAGAACAAGAATACAAGTCATCAAAACAGGTACAATTGGTCCCCCTTTGTACAACATTCCCATGTAATTACCTGGTAGCGGATGTCCTTTTGGATTTCCACCTTCGAAGTTAACCGGGTCACCCATCATTTGAGTGAAAAGCAAATACGCGATCAAAAATGAAATCAATATAGCTCCTGAAGCAAATACTGATTCAAACTTACTTTTGAATGATGAAGAATTTTTACTCATTTTTTAATAGTTTTTGTGGTTAAATAATTTTTGTTGAATCTCTATTTAATTTCGTTGATTCCAATTTTATTATTTGCTAAGCGTAGCATTATATACCCTACTCTTTGTTACAGCAACTTCTTTAGTTGTATAGCCTTTAGCACTTATTACAAGCGTAGTCGAAGATTCAGGCATTGTAAATTTATATTCACCCTTAGCGTTTGTCCAAGCCTCAGCAGCAGTATCCTTAACACGTACCGAAGCACTGGCAATTGGGGTACCTGAAGAATCTTTGATGACTCCTGTAATTTCATTAGGATTTGCCTTTGGCTTAGCGCTTGTCTGAAGTGACTGAATATACTGAGTATTCGATTTGGCCTGTGCATTGTTAGGATCGATGGCTAAAATTTTATTATTGCATTCAACCGCCTTGCCATAATCACCCATAGTCATATACATCGTGTTCATCGAACCTAATGCTTTAATCTGATAATCTTTATTATTCGGATCAAGATTTAACATTCTGTTGTAATACGATTTTGCTTCATCAAATTTATCAGCCTGAAGCGCGTTGTATCCTAAGTAACGTAATGCGTCAAAGATTTCGTTAGCATATTTAACTGAATCTGAAGCAGCCTTACCAATCAAAGCACTAAACTTTGATTTTGCGAGACCAAGTTTAGAATCAGGATCTTTAGCTACTGCGTTGTTTGCATCCCATAAATAACCAGGGATATAATCTGGTGATTTAGTCTGTAATTCTTTGAATACTTCTTCTGCTTTATCAAAGTCTTTTCCCTGATAATATGCTTTACCAATCTGAAGGTAATTTTCGTCGCTGTTTTTACCTTTTGCAATCAACCGCTTCCAATTGGATGCAGCATCAGAATAACGTCTGTGTTGATAAAGGTTGTTAGCCTTTTCCTGAATCAGATTTAAATCTTCATCGCTAAACGTGATTGCTTTGTCATAAGCGTCGTAAGCTTTGTCGAGTTCTTTGGCAATAGCATCAGCATTGCTTTGAATTTCTGCAACTTTAGCAGCGTATGGTGCCTCATCAACTTTTTCCTTCTCTTTTGCCGGGCCTTTTAAAGCTTCATTTTTCTCTTTTACCTTAGCAAGCTCTGCGCTAGCCTTGTCGAGTTCTCCCAATAATTTGGGGTAGTTTATATTCTTCTTAATAATGATACGGGCATAGTAGATATAATCTTTTTTTAAGATCCGATCAGCTGGAAGTTGATCGAATAATTTATCCATATATTTAAGTGCTTCCGCATAATTACCCTGCTCGTAACTTGAATAGCCTGCAATACGGTTCAAATAGATCCTTGATTTATCAACAGCAAAGATATCTTCCACGTTTTTAACTACATCGGCATAATTCTTTGAATAAAACAAAGCATTTACATAACGAATTTTTGCAGGAATATTTTGATTGGTTAAAGTCAAATAAGTTTCAAAATTTGATTTTGACTCCTTAAATCTGCCAGCCAACGAGTAAAGTTGACCCAATTCACGGTATGCAGGTGCATAATTTTTATCCAATGCAATTGCCTGTTCGTAATAAGGAATAGCGGCCATCAGGTTCCGTCCTTTAAAATAAATATTACCGATTTTCATATTAGCAATCGGAGATTTAAGATCAAAATCCTGTGCGTAATTATAATTCTTAATCGCCATCGAACCATTGTTGACTAACAAATAGATGTCTCCTGCGATAATATAAATATTACTATTTTTTGAATCAATCAATAATGCTTCGCGAACTAATGGCAGAGCCTGTGTTGTGTCCACACGATCGAATACAATATACGATTCGGCCAATTTTGCCAATGTGAAGGCATAATCCTGAGCATTAGGAATTTTTGTTACCTTTTTATATGGAAGCAAAAAGCTCTTAGCCTTCACTCTCATTTGGGTGGCAGTCTGCTGATCGCCAAGATAAGAGGCTACTTTTGCCAAACCAACGTAATTGAACGGGTCATTCGCATTCAACGAAATACCTTTTTCAAATTGTTGTTTTGCTTCAGCAGCAACAACTTTTAACGAGTTTGAAATCGTATCTGCAAAGAAGTTCAGCAAAGTATTTTCTCCAAGCCTGTAATAGATTTTACTATCCGGAGATTTCTTTGCCAGATCCAGCAGTATCTGTTCAGCCTTGTCATATTGTTCATTGTTTGTTGCGGTGATCGCTTCATCTAAAGTCTGTGCTCTCAATCCTGCGACACCGCAAATCATAAGGAGTGCGAGGATTAAAGAAGTTTTTTTAAAAAAACGATTGATCATATCAGGTTATATTTAAAGTTATTTTTTGAATTTTATTAATCGAATGGGCATTGTTGCAGGCACTAAACCGGATTTCAGGACAATCCGCTGTCCTTGTTCTGATGAGAACCAGCTTACAAATCCAGATCCGAGCCCCTCAAAGCTTTCTCTGGAAACAAGGTTAACCTTGCGTGTAAATGGATAACTCTTATCGTATATCGATCCTTGCTCTGGGAGAGAATAGGTTCCGGCGTTAAGATATTTGTGAGAAACTGCAACAATTTTAATTTTATCTGTAAATGAACGACTGACAGAATCTTCCTTATCACAAATCCAGTTAACACTTACCAATCCAATTGCACCTTTATTTTTACTTACGTAATCAATAACCTCTTCATTACTCTTTACAGAATAAAAATTAGCGGGCAGCGGTGCTTCGAGTTTGAATTCTTCTTTGAAGTAACGTATGTTTGTTGATTTCTCATTGTCGAAAACGATCGACATTTTCCCTAATTTCGAAGATGAATCAAGACCACTCCAATCGGCCAGCTTACCAGTAAACAGATCATTGACATTCTGATAAGTGAACAGAGAATCTTTATTTTCCTTGTTAATCACAAGAGCTATTGCGTCGAATGCAATATTTGTGGTTCGAACAACGATTTGTGTATTTAAGAGTAATTCTTTTTGTTCAGCTGTAGGTTCCCATGCAGTAACTACAACCTTTACAGAATCGCTAAGAAAAGCCGAAATGATATCAGGCTCAGAAACATATTTTGGAGTTATGTGCGCGTAATTATACAAACCAGTAAATGTGGAAATCTCAGCATCAACAATTGGCTTAAACGACGCATCAGCTAAAATACGAATATTTCCCCGAGTAGGAGTTTCGTCAATTGTAGCTACTTTGCGACCAGTACACTGAACTCCAATCAGCAGAATAATCAGTACACAACTGATTACTAATACAATTGGCTTCAAAGCCTTATATGTGCTGAATAATTTCATTTATACTCTAAACAATGGTTGAAAATTCGTTGCAATAATAATAAATCAAATTCGTTATAGGGCAAAAAAAAGTAACATTCTTAAATATTTTTTTTTTTAAATCCCTTTTATTTTTGAATTAAAACAGTATTAAAAACCTCTAAAAATTAAGGTTAAATTCAAAAAAAATTAACATCCGGAAGCTAAAAACCCTTATTTGTTAATTTTTCAACAACAATTGTACCACACTAATCAGCCAACTGATAAAAATTCAAAAAATTTCACAAAACACACAAAATCAACACACTAACATCAATTATCCCTCGACTCCAATGCGTCACTTATACGCTTTGACGGAATGAATACAATCATGGCAATAGCAAATCACTTTTTTTTGACCGATTATGCATTTTGAACTGAATTTATGACTTACCTGTTTATCTGAGAACGACGATAATTTAGTCCCTGAAAGCCAGTTTTTAGCATTCAATGATTCGATTATCTCAAATTTTGATCACACGATGTAAAAACCGATGGTTACCGATTGGTTTATCTGAACGAAAACGGAAGATTATTCCTCTTCACGATTGAAAAAGTTCTCTTTAATCTTGCGGAAAGAACCTACAGCACGGTATGCTCCGTAAAGGAAAAAAGGGAAAGCAAAAATAGACCTTAAGGTAATATCTACATGACTGAATATGTCGGAGAAAATTAACATGTAAGCCAAACCCAGGTAAAAAAAGACCATTGCTGTTCCAAAGATTGTCATTACCTGATCATAAAGTCTTCTGCTGTTCATTTTTGGAGTTTTTATTTTTTGCAAAGATATACACAAAATGGAATATCGAAACAGGTATAAGCGCTTAATTCAGACTGCAAAACCTGTTGTATAATGCTCCGGAATACTTTTTAATCCACAAAAGTTCGCTCGGCTTAGCGACCGAACACCTAAAGAAAATTGTTGTTAAGCCCCAAATTATACTGAGATTGCTGAGTTAGAGAACCCTATCAATTCAAAGATTAGAATCACAAAATAGGTCAGCCATACCACCTCGCTGATACATTATTTATGATACAAAATGGATACACTACCAGGGTTTGTATATCAATCGGCAAAGATCGATATTGTGAATGACTGCTTTTGTCCATGATCAAAAAAACAGACACCAGTAAACTTTCGTAAGTCCAAAAAGTTAGATTCAAGTAAATTCTTTATATTCACAGCTTAAAACCTAACTAAATGAAGCGAACATGATAAAAACTACAGTCTTTGAAATACCTGAGGACGATTATTTTTATCATCGAGTTTCATCGGAAAATTAAAAAACAAAACAAAACAAACAAACAAACAAACAAATGAAAAAACTCTTTTACTTACTGGCGCTTTCAATGATTTCCGTTGCTACCATGGGCGAGGGAACTAATTTTTCGGGAACATGGAAACTGAACAACGAAAAAAGCATCTTGTTCGATCAGTTTAGCCTGGCTCCTACCCAAGTGATTGTAACACAAACTGCCGACACACTGACGGTGGAAAAGCACGGAAATTTTCAGGGAACGGAATACGTGACCAAAGACAAGATTAGTCTCGATGGAAAGGAATGCGTAAATATAGGTTGGATGAACAGCAAAAAGACATCGACCGCCGTTTGGTCGGAAGACGGAAAAACACTGACCATTTCGAGTAAATTACCTACGCAAGACCAAGGTGAAGCAACGATGAAAGAAGTTTTCCAACTGGTTGAACCCAACCTTAAAATTGAGCTCAATGCCGCATCATCGATGGGCGAAATGTCGGAAACCTACCTGCTCGACAAACAATAAACCGACCCGAAATTATAGGTACTGAAAACGAATAGAAATACCGGATGACCTCAAGTTATCCGGTATTTTTTTGCCTGAATTTTCTGCCATTCATTAACTTTACCGGCATGACCGACGTGCACGACAAAGCAACCCGAAGCTACAACATGAGCCAGATTAAAGGCAAAAACACCAAGCCCGAAATGCTGGTGCGGAAATTCCTTTTTGCCAATGGTTACCGTTACCGGCTGAATGTAAAAGAACTGCCCGGAAAACCCGACATTGTATTACCCAAATACAAAACCGTGATTTTTGTAAATGGCTGCTTTTGGCACGGACACAAAGGCTGCCGTTATTTTGTACTCCCCAAAACCCGCACCGAGTGGTGGCTGCAAAAAATTAAAGGCACATGGCAACGCGACAAGGATGCCGAAATTAAACTCAATGTGTTAGGCTGGAAGGTTATTGCAATTTGGGGATGCGAGTTGAAACCCGACAGGCAGACAGCAACACTAAATAATCTCCTTTCCAGATTTTAATAACCCTATCTGCTTTTTAAAAATTCATTAGTCAGTTTGGTTAAACAAAACCCAAATGTGACTCATAGTCCGTTGACCCATAATCAACATCAGAATACTTTTAACCACATGGATATAAGAGCAAAAATCGGCTTGCGAATAAAAGAATTACGCAAAGCCAAGGGCCTGTCGCAAGAACAATTAGCATTAAAGGCAGAGATTGACCGAACCTACATGGCTAGTGTAGAAAACGGGAAACGAAATATTGCAGTGGTAAATATCGAAAAGATCATTGCTGCATTGGGCGAGAGTTTTGAATCATTTTTTAAAGGTTTTGATAAGGAACAATAATGGCAAAAACCAAATATACCGCATTAAAAAAGATACTGGAGTTAAAACCTGAAACTGACGACAAAAATCAACAGGCTGCCTTAACTCATTATTTGCAAGGTGGAGACGAAGAGTATATTAAAATGATTACTGAGGAAAATGCTGAAACTTATCTTTCCAAATTTTCACAGACAAAAAAGAATTCGTTAGCTCAGGAATTAAAGCTTCCGCTTAATTGGGATGTACCATTTCCTCCAACAGAAAATCCAAAATTTACATTTATTGATTTATTTGCTGGCATCGGTGGATTTAGAATTGCTTTACAAAAATTTGGAGGCAAATGTGTTTTTTCTTCCGAGATTGATAAATCCGCAAAAGTGACATATGAACAGAATTTTGGAGAGATACCTTTTGGTGATATTAAAGCCTTTACTTCTCCAGATATCACTGATGAATTACTGAATAAATTAATACCAGATCATGAAGTTCTTGCTGCAGGATTTCCCTGTCAACCATTTAGTTTGGCTGGAGTTTCTGCAAGAAATTTTCTCGGAAAAGAACATGGATTTAATGATGATCACCAAGGCAATTTGTTTTTTGATATAATGAGAATTGTAGATGTAAAAAAACCTAAAGTTTTGTTCCTCGAAAATGTAAAGAATTTGAGATCACATGATAATGGCAAAACTTTTGAAACTATTAAAAATATAATTTTGGAATTGGGTTATTCGTTTTCCTATGAAATAATAAACTCTCAAACATTAGTTCCTCAGCGCAGAGAGCGTACTTATATTGTTTGTTTTAGAGAAAGTGATATCCAATTTAAGTTTCCAGATTTTAATGGGTTACCGATTCCCTTAAAAATAATTCTGGAGCCAGTTGTTGATGAATCTTATACTATTTCAGATCGACTTTGGCTTGGACATCAGAATCGAAGTATAAGAAACAAAGCAAGAGGAACTGGATTTACAACGAAAGTAGCCGATTTAGATAAACCATCCAATACAATAGTCGCTCGTTATTATAAAGATGGCAAAGAATGTTTAATACCTCAAGAAGGCAAGAATCCAAGAAAACTTACTCCTCTGGAATGTGCAAAACTACAGGGTTATCCGGATAATTTTATTTACCACAAAAGTAAGTCAGCTGCTTACAAACAGTTTGGAAATTCGGTTTCTGTTCCTGTTATTGAAAAGATATTTAAAGAAATACTAAACAAACTTACAACACATGTCATACTCTAACGATCTTATGAAGTCTCAGGGATTTAAAAACCTCGATGATTTATACTTATGGGAAAAATGTTATTGGTATTTAAGGTATTTTATTGATACGAATAGATTTGGAGCTTTAGCAAAAGATAAAAAAAGGATTACGTCTCTCTACAACAACCTGTTGACATCCTATAAAATTCTTCAAAAAGAGAACGAATCCGAAGAAGAACAAATAAGGATATTGGACAATGTTTTCAAAGAAACCATTTTTATGGATGTTAAAGAAGATTCAAAAAAACATGAATCACTTTTTGAGTTACATAATCAGTTACAAAAGCTTTTAGTTGAATCAAAGGACTATTTTATTCTAGCCATTACGATAAAAGAACTATTACTTCCTACAAATACAGCAATTGAACAAGTACCGACAACTGAAAGCACTGATTTTGCAAGAATATATGGAAAAGCCGTTCTTGACACAAAAAAAGAAAATGGATTAGCGTCACTAATAAGAGATTGGGATAATTTCACTGAAGCACTTTCTTTAAATAAAGAGAGGGATTTAATTGTCGATCTTTTCAGAACTGTGAGAGAAAATTTATCTAACACAATTTCGATGTACTCGGAAAATGTTACAACAAATGATTTTGATATAATTCTTTCAGCAATTTGCCAGGAATACGAAAGAAGAACCGGACAGAAAAGAAAACAAAGAGCAGGGAATGACTTAGAGAGTGCAACCGAATTCATTTTTAAATATTTTGATATTAAAACAGGAGGTGCTCCAGAGCATTTTACAACTGGATTGGAAGTTGACAATTGGATAAAAGATAAAAATGGCTGGTATATTGGAGTAAGTCTTAAAAGAACATTAAGAGAACGGTGGAAACAAACATATACCACAGAAATTGGACTATTGGACAGGTATAAAATAAAATACGTTATTCACATCATCAATAATGATCTTGACTTGAGTGATTCTAAAATTACAGAGCTTGGTTCATATCGACATTTATTTTTCATGGCTGACAATTCTCCAGTTCTAGCCAAATTATCAAGCCATGTAGCAATGGGAAAGTATGTATTTCCAATGTCTTCGTTAATTTCAAAAATAAAAGAACTTACCCAGTAATTACAATAATTATACAGCAACTATAAAGGGCTAGGTAAAAACTGTCTCTACACTAACTCTTACGAATTTGAATCGGTTTAGATCCTTAACAATACTGGCCTTACAACGAAAGAATTGAAATCAATCAGTGACTTTTTATTTCAACGAAAGCCAGGTCAGGACATGTCCTGACCTTATCATTTCCAGCATCTCTCATTGCTCATCCGAAAATCCCCTCCGCACCACCTCTCCCCCACTCCGTTGGCGTTGTTCGCCTGTCCGGAGAAATTATTCGGCACTTCGATGATTTGCTTAACCGTTTCGAAGACTTGTGTCGGCGCTCCGAAGCAATTTGCGAGGGTCGCAAACTGCTTCGGAGCGCTGTAGGCTTGCTTCGGAGCGCTGTAAAACAGCTTCGAACTGCCGATCGAACCGTACAATCCTCCGATCCGGAAAATTTCAGGACAATCAGGCTAACAAAATGGAACGTATGACTCGAACGAATCATAAAAATTTCAGGATAAAATTGTGATAATCATATTTAATTTTATTAAATTAGCTCACAAGCACCTGCTAACTTAGTAGTTATCTTTTTTATTAATCTTTAAATCATCAAAAAAACATGAAACACCCCAGAGAAGCCGTGCGTCTCTTCAACAAGACTGATGAAGAAGTGATGCAGCAATCAGATGTACTATTAAATTCATTTCAGGAGAACAAAGACGCATTTACTGCACGTTTTCCACATCTCGCCGATCCGTTTGTCGATGAGTGGGGCGAATGTATTGCTACCGCGAGGGCCTTACCACCCGATTATGTAGCAGTATCTGAACAAGCCGCCGAAACCTCGGCACTCGAAAACCTGATGGAGCAAGGAAGAACGCACTTCCAGACGATTATGCTCTACACCCAACTGGCTTTTCCAAACGATGCGGCTATACTGCGCTTGTTTGGACAGCCTCAATACAATTCGGCCCGAAACAAACAGCTTAAATTACCGATATTGCTCCGCATGCTTCGCTCCCAGGTTTCGAAGCCCGAATACAAGGATGCTTTGATCGCGAAAGGCTTAAAACCTGAGGACATTGACCAACTTGAAACGCTTGCCCAAAGCATCGTTTTTCAGAATGTTGCCCAACAGCAAGCCAAAGAAGATCGTTCGCTGCAAGCCAGTAAACGCATTATTGCAATGAATGCCGTGTGGGAAAAGATGGCGCTGGTATGCCAGTGTGCCAAGCTCGTGTTTCTGAACGACGCGGCCAGATACAATTTATTTCTGCTCACCGACGCTGAAGTTCCGAAGAAAGAAGACGTCGCGTCTCCGGCAGCCTCAAACTAGTTCCCGAAAATAAACAAATAGCCAAAACCGGCGCTGCGGAGCAATCTGGGGCGCCGGTTTTGTTGTATCATATACAGGCATTTTAGCTTTGTCGATTATAAATTATTGGGCTAAAGCCCGGTTTGGCTTGCATTCTCATCTCCGTTGGCTGAAGCCAACGGCAAAGGATAACGCATTGAATGAGATTGTATGTTAATCGAAGCACTATTCTTTGCCGTCACATTTATGTGACGGACATAAAGATTTTCATTGCAATAGGGGCTTTAGCCCAATTTCCCATAAAGTGAATCCAGTTCTGGTTTTTCCCGCTTCCGAACTTTTCCATTATCTTTCCGCCCTTAAAAAATTTCATTCATGATCTGGGAAAAACGCGGGTTTCAGTTTAGCATTCTATTGTTACTGGCCTTTATATGGGGCAGTTCGTTCATCCTGATGAAAATCGGGTTGAAAAGTTTCAGTCCGGAACAAGCAGGGGCTTTGCGTATTTTGCTGGCGTCGCTGGTGTTGTTGCCCATCTCGCTGAAGCAATTGAAAAGCCTTCAGAAAAAAGACCTGAAAAGTCTGCTGATTGCTGGTTTTATCGGTAGTTTTTTCCCGGCCTTCCTGTTTATGAAAGCCGAAACGCAAATCGACAGTTCGCTGGCCGGAATGCTCAACTCGCTAACACCGGTATTCACCCTAATTGTTGGCATGCTGTTCCACAAAACGGCTTTCCGCTGGTTGCAGGTGGTCGGACTATCGCTAGGACTGGTTGGCGCAAGCGGACTAATCCTCGCCGGTGACGGGTTTCGTCTGGGTACAGTAAATAGTTATGCTTTTTACATTGTACTGGCCACCTGTTTTTATGCCATCAGCATCAACCAGATTAAAGCTAAACTGCCCCATCTTTCGGGTGTTCAGGTCACTTCGTTGTCGTTCCTGTTTATCGGGCCGGTGGCTTTGCCTTATTTGCTCACGACCGATTTAGCCGCAGTAGCATCCAATCCTTCGTGGCCGGTTCACCTTCTGGCACTGGCAGCGTTGGGAATGATAGGTACGGCTCTGGCGATGTTACTAATGAATAGCCTGATTCGCCATTCGTCGGCAGTTGCGGCTTCGTCGGTAACCTATGTCATTCCAATCTTTGCCATTATGTGGGGTGTGCTCGATGGCGAAAAGGTGACGATTCTTCACCTGGCCTGTATGGGTTTAATTCTTTCCGGAGTTTACCTCATCAGCCGGAAAAACATTCAACACAAAGGCTCCAAAGCTTAACCACCCGGAGTAAAAAAAAGATTTCACCTATTTAAGATGAAATCTTTTATCTATCCGGTTTTCCGTTCTCCGGACTCTTTGCTAGAATTCGATATCGTACAACCCTTCGGAATCAAGTTCGAACTGCTTCACACTGATGTCGGTCATTGGGTGTTTGATGAGCTGGTGCAACAATTCAGGGCTAATGGTTGCCGAGTGGGCGCCGGCCATGCTGGTACGGTAAATCTGGTCGACGGTTTTAAAGCTGGCAGCCAGAACTTTTCCATTCAATCCGTACAAGGCAATGTTTTCAACAATATCGCCTACCACTTCAATTCCGTGCGACGAGATATTATCTAAACGGCTCACATACGGAGCAACAAAATCGGCACCGGCTTTCATGGCCACCAAAGCCTGTTGCTGGGTAAAAATGGCGGTTGCTGTTACGTTGATACCAGCGTCCTTCAGGATTCGCATGGCGCGGTATCCGTTTGGAGTTACCGGAATCTTGGCATAAAAGTTATCGCCAAAATCGAAATAACTGCGGTATTTTTTGGCTTCGCGAACCATGTCGTCGGTTTCCGAAGAAATCATTTGCACGTGAACCATTCCGGCACCTACCAGTTCCTGAATACCTTCAACGGCAACAGAAAGTTTGTACCCTGCATGATTTAAAATTGTTGGATTTGTTGTTACTCCTTCGAGTGGAAAAAATGTGTACAGCGTCCTGAGTTCTTCCAGGTTGGCTGTGTCGGCCATGTAAATCATTGTTTTGTTTCTAATTGTTTATAGGGCAAAGATACGGCAAGTGCGGCAAGCGTTGATAAAAAGACGGGAGATTTTAGATTATAGACAGGAGACTTAAGATTTAATAGCCCCAACCCCGACCCTTCCCCAAATTAGGGAAGGGAGTTTGGACAGTGAATTGCGAAGATGCTCGTTTTATTCAAACATCTTCGCAACCGGAGCTTTCCCCCAATTGGGGGAACGGGAAGGGGGCCGTTAATTTGCCAGCAAATATTCTTCAGCCTCAACCGACCACAATCCCTGATGACGGTCGCAGATTTCAGCCAGTTTGGCGAATAAAGGTTTGGTTTTTCCCAGTTCAGCAAAATCTGAAATAGCAGTTAAAGGCATTTCCAAATGCGTATAAATCAGTTTTTTTCCTCCCGGAATATTAGGCAAATGCAGGGTGGTTTCAATCACGGCATTCAGTCCGCCAATGTGGGTGACCAATCCGGCAGGATCGAGTCCGGCAGTCATTACTTCCAGCGCTTCTTTCATGTCGTCGGTATTTCCTCCTGAAGTTCCAACGATATGCGTGTAGGCATAATGCACGTTGTAAAAATTCATTTTAGCCTGAAGGTTCGGATCGGATGGTCCGGCAAAGAAATTCAAACAACCATCGAAAGCCAGGATAGCATCACCCTGTTCAATTACCGGAGCAACCGGAGCAAACACGAACACATCGTCGTAACCTGTTCCTCCTGAAAGTTCTTTCAGTTTAGCCACCGGATCTTCAATCTTCGTATTCAGGTAAATCAGTTCAATACCACGTTTGGCAGCTTCAGCAACAGTATAAATCGATGCGGCGCGATCTAAACGGGTTTGGTCGATATCTGTCACTACACACAATTTAGGCTTGCGGTCGGCTCGGTGAATCACATAGTTAATAGCAGCCAATCCCATCGGGCCAACGCCTGCGAGAATTGCCATTTTACCATCGGCTACAATTTCCATGTTGTGGATGTACGAACCCGGAGTGGTGTGGTAGTTGGCATGCATGGCGCCAATCACGCACGAAAGCGGCTCGGCCAGCGAAGCCGGATAAAAGCCAGGTCCGTCGTAAGCCAGCAAACAATCCTGAACCAATACATCTTTTGGGATGATCACGTATGTCGCGTCACCACCGATGTACTGATACGAATAACCCGGAGCACTTAATACACCCACCGGACCGTCTTCGTAATAAATGGCTGGCTGAATCGAGAATTTCTGTCCGGCTTTGAACTTATGTTTCCAGTTGTCGCCAATTTCGACCAACTCGCCGCTGAACTCGTGACCAATGATGATCGGGTTCTCGGCCACATCATTCGGCACACGTTTGTGATCGGTAGCCTGCTTGGCTGCCTTGTATGATGACATGCAAATGCTGTCGGAAACAACTTTTGCCAAAATTTCGTCGGCTTTGATTGCCGGAAGTTCAAACTCTTCCAGTCTTAAATCTTCTTTTCCGTATAAACGAACTGCTTTTGTTTTCATATTCTCTATTTTTTGCCACGAAGACACTAAGTTTTTGTTTACCCCTAAATCCCCTAAAGGGGACTTTAAAGAATTACCGTGATTAGCAATTCTGCAGTAAAAGCCCCCTTCCAGGGGGTTGGAAGAATTTCTTCGTGCCTTTGTGGTTATTAAATTCTTTTAATTCAACATATTTTGTCCACCGGTTACGGGCACTGCCTGGCCGGTTTCGTACTCCTGTTCGATGATGTAATACACGGCGCGCATCACATCGAGCGGAGTGCAGCCGCGTCCTGCCGGAACCTGCGCTACATAGAAACGTTTCACATCTTCAATGGTTTTTGCTCCCGGAACTTTGCCGGCGTTCAGGTATTGCACAAACAATCCTTTCTCCAGATCAGCCCAAAGAGGACCATCGTAGAAATTGCCCGGACAAACCGAATTTACCTTAATTTTGGCTGGCATCAGTTCCATGGCAAACGACTGTGTAAGGCCTATTCCACCGAATTTACCACCGGCATAAGCAAAGTTTTTGTTGCTGCCCTTCAATCCTGATTTGGAATTAATCTGGATGATATCGGTAAAATGATCGGGTTTAAATTTATTCTGAAGCTTCATCACTGCCGAAGCATATTTGGCACACAGGAAGTAGGCCGAATAGTTCACCTTGGTCATCAGCTCGAAGGTTTCAGGAGTCATTTCTTCGAGTCCACCGGCACGTAAAATACCGGCATTGCTGATGAAAATATCCAGTCCGCCGAATTCGCAAACCGTTTGAAATACCAGACTCTCTACCGAAGCGGCATTCGACACATCGGCTTTCACAAAAAAGGCTTTGTTCTTGCCTTTACCACCATTCAGCGATTCTGCAAATTTTACTCCCAGTTCCTCGTTCAGGTCGGCAATCACCACGTTGGCACCGTTTTCCATCAGATTTTCCACGATTCCGGCGCCAAACCCTTGTGCGCCACCGGTAACAATGGCAATTTTGCGATCGACACGTCCGGCGGTAGCTCCCATGGCAATGGCACTGCGGTATTGTTCCACTTCCCAGGTATCAATAAAATTAACCTGAGCGGGAGTCATTGGGCTTTGTCCTCCAAATTTTTCGGAGTACAGACTCACCAGGCAAGTGTCCATCATTACATCCTCCAACGTAGCAACAGCCTGGGCATTGTCGTTAGCCAAAATACAGCCAATTCCTTTGATGCAAATGATCTTTGGAGTCTTCGGCTGAGTTGCTGTGTAAACTTTTATTTTTTCGGAAAGGTCATTCAGCAAAGCATCTACATCGCCTGCATATTCAGCATAAATGAACGACGAATTGCAATACACGATTCCGTCAGGAATAAATGGCAACGCGATTTTCCGGTATTCAGCTTCCGAAGAAAGGAAACGTTCGTAGTAATTGTTGTTAATGACTTTCAACGTTTTCAATCCATTTCCGGAGAGCAACATACGAATTGCCGGAACTATTTTAGCGGTAGCGGGATCAACCGGCAAACTGACGACTGGCTCAATTTCGCCAATAGCCGAATCAAGCAAACCGACTACTTCGGTATAAATTTTCCTGATTTCGTCGGTGGTGTCGGCAGCCACAAAAATTCCGTGGTTCTGTAGTAAAATTACTTTTGGTTCTTTTCCTGTGCGGGCGCGGTAGGCATTGATGCGGGTTTCGACTTCCTTAAACAGAATGTATCCCGGATCGACATAAGGCACATAAACCACGGTATCGCCAAAAAGTGCGGTTGTTAATCGTTCAGCATTCGCACTGCACATCAGTCCGTTTACCTTGGTACTGTGGGTATGCACCACAAATGGGAAAGCAATTAAATCGTGCAGTGATGTTTCAACCGAAGGGCGTTGTCCTTTTTCGGGATGAACACGCGAATTCAACAGGTCGTTTTTGATCTGATTTTCGCGCTCCATCACATCTTCAGAATAAGTTTTTCCGGCGATCAACTGAAGTCCTTTGCGGTCGAGCTGGGCAAAGCCGTCCTCACCAATGGTTGCAAGGCTGTGTCCGCTGGCTTTGATGTAAATATGGGTTTCGTCTTTGTACGAGGTGTTTCCACCACCAGCAATGACGTAATCTTTTTGCTTTCCGTAGAACTGCGATATTTCGATTAATTCCTGAATTTCTGGTTTCATGATATTTATTTTTTTGTGGTAGAGACGTAACATGTTACGTCTCTGCATGAAAATCTGATCAAATTTATTTTTCGGTAACAAAATGTGAAATTACGGCCTGGCCCAATTCGACAAACGAATCGTATTCTTTTGTTTTGGCGTCGCCGTCGGCATTCAGATAACCTTGTTCTCCTTTGGCAATCAGGTATTGGTGTGCCGCAATAATGCAGGCTCCTTCGAATCCGATTCGTTCCAGTTCTTCATCCAGATCGACACCACCACTGCACGAAACTTTGATCGGATCGAGCAGCGGAGTATTGTGCTCGGTTCCAAACGTGATCAGGAAGTTTTTCGAGCGGAAGAAGGTCACAAAATCTTTCAACACAGCAAATGTGTTACGTCCGGGAATCAACTCCAGACTATAAACGCCTTTGGTTCTGAGTGTCTCGTAAAGTTTCACGAAATCGCCTTCGTAATCGGTAAAGTTTCCTTTGGCATCGTCGAGCAAAACCGGGTAGCAAGGAATCCCACCGGCTGTGATGATGATATCTTTCACCTGTTCGAGGCTTAAAAATGCTTTCGGATCTTCAGCAACAAAAGCACGACCACCGGCTTTCAGCAAGTTGCCACGAATTTCGTTTTCCAGACCGGCCACATCAGTCAGTTTCGATTTCACTTCTTTTCCGGAGAAAACCTGTGTGTAGAATGCTTTTTTATCTTCCGGATTACTGAATTTTTCATCGATAGCAATACGCAATGCCTTGGCAATGTGGCGTTCGCGCAACATATTCTTCGCATATTTTGCTTTCAGATCATCAAAGTCAAAACTGAAACCAGCCTTCAGTTCGGCCAGTAATTCATTCAGCTTTTTCACCATTTCGGCCGTCTGAACATTGCTTTCGTGCTGAACCTGTTCCAGCAACCTCAACTGTTCGCCACCCAAAACCAGCGGACTGGTCAATCCTTTCCCGGAGAAATAGGTACGGCCCGGATTGGCCGGATCGTTGACACGAACATTGGCTTCCTGAAGGTCTTTCTGCAACGACATAAACTCGATGTTAAACAGCGGGAAGATTTTATATTTCAGGGCAAGCTCGGCAAATTCGGCATAGCCATCGGTAGTATAAAAATCGTTAATTCCGAGGACCTGAACGCCTTCGGCTTCGGCCATCTGGAAAGGTTGCTCAATTTCGGTGAATGCGCTGAACGAGAATGGTGTATGAAAATGTCCGTTAACCTGAAGCACTTTCTGTCCGCCTTTGCTTTTCATGTCTTGAAGCAAAGCTTGTTTGCCCGGATAGTTGGCAAATAATGATTGATTGTTCATTGTATGTCAGTTTTAAAGTAGTTCTTGAATTTCGGAATAAAGTAACAAATTTCAGGGTGGTTTTGTATCCTTTGGTATCCTGTGTTTAATTCAGGAAAGAGAAATAAGGTAAAGGGGAAGTTGTGGATATTTACAAGAGGCGTATAGATTAATGCTATAATTATGGCACCGCTTCGCGACAACGAATCTTTGTGGTTATTGGCGACTTAACCCGGAACGGGTGTAACGATTATAGCCAATGAAATGTGATATCAAAGAAGGCGCACATGACTAAGTTCGTTAAAAGGAAAATATGGTATGCGCCGCAATGAGAAGACACTCTGATGAACGGTATCGCCGTTTCGTCCGGAGAAAGATTTGCATTTCAAATGGCATTTGTACTCGGACTAATAATTTTTCTTTTGGCTCTTTATCGCTACAATACTGCCACCGCTTCGCGGTTAAGAATGCGACTGCAACTTCTTCCGGTCTTCGAGTTCCTATCTCCGGTCTTCCTTTTTAAATCAGCAACTGAAACAAATCGGGACGGTCGTTGATGTATTCGAAAACAAAGCCGTTTTCTTCGAGGCGCTGAACCAATCCGGCGTAATCTTCTTTATCCTGAAGCTCAATGCCGATCAACGCCGGTCCTTGTTCGCGGTTATTCTTTTTGGAGTATTCGAACATGGTAATATCGTCGTTCGGGCCAAGCACTTTGTCAACAAAATCGCGCAAAGCTCCTGCCCGTTGCGGAAAGCGGACAATAAAATAATGTTTCAATCCTTCGTAAAGCAGCGAACGTTCTTTGATTTCTTCGGTGCGGGTAATGTCGTTGTTACTGCCCGAAACCATGCAAACCACATTTTTGCCTTCAATCTGTTCGCGGTAAAATTCGAGTGCGGTAATGGCCAGCGCACCGGCAGGTTCCACCACAATGGCATCCTGATTATACAATTCGAGAATGGTGGTGCAAATTTTTCCTTCAGGAACCACCACAATGTCGTCGAGCACTTGTTGGCAAACTTTAAAAGTGATGTCGCCCACACGCTGAACGGCGGCGCCATCCACAAATTTATCGATGTCTTTCAGCGGAGTAACTTCGCCTTTTTCGAGACTTACCTTCATCGATGGCGCCCCGGCTGGCTCAACTCCAATTATTTTTGTATTCGGACTGATCTGCTTGAAATACGCTCCTACCCCGGCAGCCAAACCTCCGCCACCAATGGGCAAAAACAGGTAATCGATGCTTCCGGTAAAGTCCTGCAAAATCTCGACACCTGCGGTTGCCTGCCCCTCAATAATCTGCGGATCGTCGAACGGATGAATGTACACCATGCCGGTTTGCTCAGCATTGCGGTGTGCAGCATCCGAAGCCGCATCGTATGTATCGCCAAATAAAACCACTTCGATTTTGTCTTTCCCGAACATTTTCACCTGTGTGATTTTTTGTTTCGGCGTAGTGGTTGGCATGTAAATTTTACCTTTGATACCGAGCAACTGACACGAGTAAGCCACGCCCTGAGCATGGTTTCCAGCACTGGCACACACCACGCCGCGTTGCCGCTCTTCGTCGGTCAATCCTGAAATTTTATTGTAGGCACCCCTAATTTTATACGAACGGACAACCTGTAAATCTTCGCGTTTCAGAAATACATTGGCCGAGTATCGATCGGACAAATTGGTGTTTCGCTGAAGCGGGGTCAATTCAACAATGGTATTCAGGTTCAGTTGAGCCAGTGTAATGTTGCGAAGTGTCGGATAGTATGATTTCTGTTGTGTCATGGTCGTTTTTCTGTTTTCTGATCGAGCAGCAAAATTAAGCTGAAAACCGGAAACGATGTTCATTCCATTGCTGAAAACAGCAGGCCGAACCAATTGTTTAAAACGGGGAACGGGGAAGATACCTTATTTCAGGAAGTGCATTGAAAAAGTAAAAGACAGAACCGATTCCATATTTTACTACTGATCCGGAAAAACAAATCGATTAGAAACTTGTTAAATTTTTCTCAGAGATCTTATTACTAACATTAAAAATTACAACCATGACTACAGTTAATGTTTATCTCACCTTCAACGGAAACTGTCTGGAGGCCTTCAATTTTTACAAATCGGTATTTGGCGGCGAATTTCCCTATTTAGGTTATTACAAGGATATGCCAACACAAGACGGAAAGCCGGTTGCTCCTGAAGACGCTGAAAAAATCATGCACATCTCGTTACCGATCAGTCAGGAAACGATGTTGATGGGCAGCGACACCGGTGGCGAATGGGCAGCAAGCTTCGCGCAAGGAAATAATTTCTCCCTTTCCATTAATACCGACTCGAAAGAATCAGCCGACCGGCTATTCAATGGTCTGTCAGCCGGTGGCAGGGTAACCATGCCCATGGCCAGCACCTTCTGGGGCGATTACTTTGGAATGTTTACAGATAAGTTCGGCATTAACTGGATGGTTAGTTTCAACGAAAAGCTAATGCAGAAGTAGAGAATCATTCTTCAACAGGTATAAAAAAAGACGATCGAAATGATCGTCTTTTTTTGCTTCAGGGGGTACCTTTTAGGTCCGACATTCCCCAAATCTACAGTTACTAGCTGGTTCGCTCCTTCGATGACCTGGAGTTCATCGGAGGAGGCCCCCTCACAAAATCTCCATATTTTAACATTGGAAGAAAAATTCAGGCATAAGCTGCGTTTTTAGTGTTTTACACTATTTTTGCCCGACTTTTTTATTCCGAATGAAGTAGCTAAAGGCGAATGCCAAAATATTTCGGCTATTCTATTCGTTGAATAACAAGTAAGAGCACAAAGGTTAATACGAAAACTATGCGATTAACTTTTGAAAAATTGAAGGCATGAAATATTTGATCATACTCTTTTCCTTGTTTCTGCTGAATTCGGGAACACCACCGGAAACATTCAGGGACAAGCAGAAAAATTACACCCGGGTTAGGGAAGCTTATACCAATAAAGAAAAAGTAGTTACAAAAACACTCACAGAACACGGCATCTCGCGCGACAGCCTGCAGATATACCTCCGTGCTTTTAAAACCGAAAAGAAGGTAGAGGTGTGGGCTAAAAATACTTGCGACTCGGTGTTTACCTTAGTTAAAGAATTTCCAATTTGCGAGATATCCGGAGAGATTGGCCCCAAAAGGCGTTCGTACGATTTACAGGTTCCTGAAGGTTTTTACCGCATCAACGAACTGAACCCATACAGCAAATATTACCTGTCGATGCGGATCAATTATCCGAATGCGTCTGACAGTATCCGCGGTGTGCGGGGGCATTTGGGTAATCTCATCTACATTCACGGCAATTGCGAATCGTCGGGTTGCATCGCCATTACCGATGAAAAGATCAAAGAACTCTTTATTTACTGCATTGAAGCCTACAACAGCGGACAGCAGGAAATAAACATCACCATCTTCCCCGCTCAGCTGACCGATGCCAATTATGCGCGTTTAGCTAAGGGATACAGTAAGAACAAGGATAAAATCAGCTTGTGGAGCGACCTCAAAAAGAGTTACGATTTGTTTAATCGGAAGAAAGTACCGCCAACGGTTAAGTTCCTTCCCGATGGAACGCATGAGGTAAATTGACGCTGCAAATCCTGACTGGCTGAATTTTGCCAATAATTTGATACCTTACCCCGCTTAAAACGCAATTGAATGTATCCCAATTTCATTAATCATATCCGCAAATTTGTTGACCTCGACGACAACTCAGTTGCGCTTTTATTGAAATACATTTCACCCCTGAAATTAAAGCGAAAGGAATTTCTCCTGAAGGAAGGTCAGGTTTGTCAATCCATTTATTTTGTGGAGAAAGGTTGCCTAAGAATGTATTTTATCGACGACAAACTAAACGAGCAGATTACCCAGTTTGCCCTGGAACATTGGTGGATGGCCGACCATTTTAGCTTTCTGGACAACAAACCCTCACCCTACTTTATACAAACGGTGGAAAAATCAGAAATTCTGGCAATCAATACATCCTCATTTGAAGCGATGCTCCATGAACTTCCGCAAATGGAGCGCTATTTCAGGATTAATATGCAACGGGCCGTGGCTGCCTCTCAGCTCCGCCTTAAATATACGTACGAGATGTCAAAAGAGGAATTTTACCAGCATTTCAGTACTTCCTTCCCCGAATTTGTTCAACGCGTTCCGCAATATATGATTGCTTCTTACCTGGGCCTTACCCCACAATACGTAAGCGAACTCCGAAAAAAGAAATTATAGGCCTCATTTCTTAAACCAGCTTAATTTTTTTTGACTTGCAAACAGGATAGTTTTGTAGTCATAAACAATCTGCCAACAGTTTAAAAAATAAAGAATATGAGCGAAAACAAAAAGTTATCCGAAAAATTTCATGAAGTATTGCAACACGAAGGTGTTGTATCGATTGTATCGTGGGGCGTTGAGACTCATGTGGTAAATACATGGAATTCATTTCTGGTGGTAACAGAAGACGAACGGATCTTGATTCCGGCCTACGGATTCCGAAAAACAGAGAAAAACGTCAATGTAAATAATCAGATAAAACTCACTTTGGGAACCAAAGAAGTTTTGGGGCATAACAATTACCAGGGAACGGGTTTCCTGATTAATGGCACTGCCAAATACGTTACTTCAGGTGAAGAATATGACATGATGAAGGAGAAGTTTTCTTTCCTGACCCGGGTTCTTGAAGTAACCGTCGATAAAGCCAAACAAATGCTTTAACTTGACGTTTCAACAAAATAGAAAAACGTATAATTCCAGTCACCCCGAATTTATTTCGGGGTCTGTTATTTAATCTGGGCAGATCCTGGAACAAGTTCAGGATAACACAAAACTGAAATACAAAAAGGCTCCCTGCCTGCGCAAAGAGCCTTTCGTATCATTCATAAAAATCTTAGTTTTTAACAACCCAATCAGCAATCCAGTCGCCTACTTCTGAAGTTGAGAATGGCTTTTCGGTTGAAATGTCAACAGTTACCACTTTGGCATCGAGCGAAGCATCAACCGCTTTGCGGATAATGGCGCCTTCAGCCTGTAGATCGAATGCATATTCGAACATCATGGCAGCCGACAAAATGGTTGCAACAGGGTTGGCTATATTTTTACCGGCAGCCTGAGGATACGAACCGTGAATAGGCTCGAATACCGATGTATGTATTCCGATAGAAGCAGATGGAGACAATCCGAGTGATCCGGTAATTACCGAGGCTTCGTCAGTCAGGATATCGCCGAACATATTTTCGGTAACCATTACATCGAAGTTTTTTGGCCACTGGATGATTTGCATGGCAGCATTGTCAACAAACATGTATTCAGTTGTTACTTCCGGATAAGTTGGCGCCATTTCCTGAGCCACTTCTCTCCACAAACGCGAGCTTTCCAACACATTGGCTTTGTCAACAACTGTCAGCTTTTTGTTGCGTTTCATGGCATATTCGTAACCCAACTTCAGGATTCGCTCCACCTCCATACGAGTATAAACACAAATATCGTAGGCTGTATTACCATCGTCTTTGCGGCCTTTTTCTCCAAAATAAATACCTCCGGTTAACTCGCGGATGGCCACAAAATCGGCACCTTCAATCAACTCGCGACGAAGTGGCGATTTGTGAAGTAATGACGGGAAAGTCACCACAGGGCGAATATTGGCATACAAACCGAGCTTTTTGCGCATCAGCAATAAACCTTGCTCCGGACGAACGGTTGCTTTGGGATTGTTGTCGTATTTCGGATCGCCAATGGCACCGAAAAGCACAGCATCAGCCTGCATACACAATTCGTGTGTTGAGTCGGGATAAGGAGCGCCCAACTCATCGATTGCGCAAGCACCGGTTAGTGCATATTCGTATTCGAGTTCGTGATTAAATTTGGTGGCTACCGCCTTTACAACTTTCATGGCCTGCTCGATGATTTCAGGTCCGATCCCGTCGCCGGGAAGAATGGCTAATTTTAACTTCATATTTTTGGTTTTTAATTTCTCCTTTTTGTTGAATCCCTGTTTTTTTTTAAACCACATAGACACATAGGACACATTTTTATTTTTTCTATGTGAACTATGAGCCTATGTGGTTATATTTTTTTGTCATGCTTGAGACATTTCCTCATTTTCTCGCCCCGAAGGCTGCAAAATTAAAATGTTTATGCAATACTATTGTTTCCGAAAAGCCAACCTGTTTCATCAGATCGAGCTGATATGACAAAGTTCGCGGCGTATCTTCCGATTCGTAGCGTTCCATGTACATGTCCACTTCTTCCGGCGAAACTTGCTTATTCAGAATGCTGAGCCATCCGCCCAACATCATCTGGTTGATTTCGTCGGTTTCGCTGATTACAATGTCGTTGATCCAGAATGTTCCGCCGGACTTGAGCGCTTTGAAAACTTTTGCGAAAACCGATTCCCATTCCTGATCTTTGCGCAGGTGATGCAGCGTGGTTCCGGCTGTAATCACATCGTAAGCGTTTTCTTCCAGAAGAATATCGCGGTAATCGCCCTGAATGGCAGTAACTTTTCCGGAGATATTGGCGGCAACACGTTCTTCTGCTTTTGCCAGCATATTGCCGCTTAAATCGATCAACGTGCAATCAACATCAGGAAGTAATGAAGTGACTTTAACGGCATAGTTTCCACCACCGCAACCCAAATCCATCACCCGTTTGGCACCGGGATTGAGCATAGCCGCCGATCGTGCAACCAATTCCATACACAGAGGCGAATCGATGGCTGTAGTCTGGCCAGTCTCCAAATTTGAAAAACGTTCAACCTGTTGGTCGAAGTTATTCCGAATGGCTTCCGGAGTTGATTTTGTTTGTTGAAAGGTCATTTGTTTTTTGTATCGTGTCCGTTAGCTAAAGCCGAACGGCAAAGGATAATTCTCTTTATTTATGCATTTCAATTGATGGAACACTAACCTGGAACTATTTTACTTTTCTATCATATTCAGCATACGAATAGTTGCCTTGATAGCAGCAGCCGTTTGGTCAGAATCGAGTCCTCGGGTTTTAAATTCGCGGTTCAATTCCCAGGTGATCAGAGTTTCAACCAAAGCATCGGTTTGACCTCCCGGAGGAATGGTCACCGAATAATCGAGCAATTTAGGAAATGGTTTTTCCAATTCGCCGTAAACCGACTGAATGGCATTCATAAACGCATCGTACATCCCATCGCCCGGCGCATTGGCCTCGTATTTTTCACCCTTAATCTGCAAACAAACAGTTGCCGAAGGACGAAGTCCCATGGCATGAGAAAGCGAATAATTCACCAGGCGGATTGGAGCCTCACCATCTTCTGAGTTGAGCACATCGGCCACAATGTAAGGAAGGTCCTCAATGGTAACGGTTTCTTTGCGGTCGCCCAACTCAATAATCCGGTCGGTAACCAGTTTCAGCGATGACTGATCGAGTTCGATGCCCAATTCTTCGAGGTTATTCTTGATGTTTGCTTTTCCTGAAGTTTTCCCGAGTGCATAAACGCGATGGCGTCCAAATCGCTCCGGGAGCAGGTCGTTGAAATACAAATTATTCTTGCTGTCGCCGTCGGCATGAATTCCACTACATTGGGTAAATACAAATTCGCCGATCAGTGGTTTATTCGTTGGGATGCGGATTCCGGAGAACGATTCGACCAGCTTCGAAACTTTATTGAGCATCGATTCGTTCACCTTCGTTTGCATCTTCAGGTGATCTTTTACGGTGGCAATCACACTCGAAAGCGGCGCGTTTCCTGCCCGTTCACCCAGTCCGTTCACCGTGGTATGAACCGTTCGGATTCCGGCTTTGATGGCATGGAATACATTGGCACAGGCCAGATCGTAATCGTTGTGCGCATGAAAATCGAAGTGCGCTTCAGGGAAAGACTCAATCATCTCGCGACAAAACTCGTATGTTTCATCCGGATCAAGAATTCCAAGCGTGTCGGGCAACATGATCCGATTGATGTTCAGTTTGAGCAATTCGCCAACCATAAAATGCACGTAATCTTTCGAGCTGCGCATCCCGTTCGACCAGTCTTCCAGGTAAACATTCACCTGAATACCCAGTTCTTCGGCATACTGAACAGACTTTTTAATGTCTTCAACATGTTGTTCCGGAGTTTTCCGGAGTTGCTGGGTTACATGTTTATACGAACCTTTACAAAGTAAATTCAGGACTTTTCCACCAGCAGAATTAATCCAGTCGAGCGAAATTTTGCCATCGACAAAACCCAATATTTCTATTTTCGGCAAATGACCTTTTTCCTTTGCCCATTCCATCACCCGTTTAGCAGCAAGGAATTCACCTTCAGAAACGCGGGCTGAGGCAATTTCGATCCGGTCAACTTTTACATCGTCCAACAAAATTCGGGCGACACTCAGTTTTTCCATGTCGGTAAACGACACTCCGGATGTTTGTTCACCATCGCGCAATGTCGTATCCATAATACTGAGCACCTGATTCTTAACCTCAACTACTTTTCCTGTCATGATTTAATTTATTTACCCTCGAACGCAGCGATTTCTTCTTTCATGCCAATCAGATAATCAATATCGTCGAGTCCGTTTGTCAAACAATGTTTTTTGTATGGATTGATGGTAAAATCAGCCGATTCGCCACTTGCACAAATGGTAAATTTTTGATTCTGAAGATCAACCTCGAACTGAGCATTTTGGTCGGCCTCGATTGCCGCAAATATTTTTTCCAGAAACTCAGGTGTTACAACCACCGGAAGGATACCATTGTTCAAAGCATTTCCCTGAAAAATGTCGGCAAAGAAACTCGAAACTACTACCCGGAAGCCATAATCGTAAATAGCCCAGGCTGCATGTTCGCGGCTCGAACCACTTCCGAAGTTTTTACCTCCAACCAGTATTTTGCCAGAATATTTCGCTTGATTCAGCGGAAAATCGGCAATCGGTTGGTTGCTTTTGTCGTAACGCCAGTCGCGGAACAGGTTATCGCCAAAACCCTTGCGTTCGACTGCTTTCAGAAAACGAGCCGGAATAATCTGATCAGTATCAATATTTTCGATGGGCAGCGGAACTGCCGGCGATGTCAATGTTGTAAATTTATCGTATGCCATGTGATTTATTATTGATGAATTATTATTTGTTATTTTCCGTTTGAATTGATTTTCTTGATGAAATAAAGATTGAGGTCAGTTCGCCTGACTCCTTAATCAAAGGCAAAGAAATGATGTCATTCAGCAATTTCTCTTCGGAAGCAAGCTCCAACCAGAATCCACTTTCATCAGATTCTTCAATGACAATCGATAATTTGGCAACAAATGCGGCTTTTGAATGAGCCAGATTTGCAGCACGATAATTAGCTGCAACTGAACTAGAACAACGAATTAGCTGCCCCCGAATGTGTCGGCCAAGAGGAGTTTCAGGAAGTGACAACGCAACTTTCACACAATCATGTGCAAACTTTTTCGTCCTGTCTTCTAAAATCTTCTTATTCATCGCAAATAATCAATTATCATTAATAAATAATCAATTAAAGGAATTCGCGCGGATCAGTAATCTTTCCTGTCACAGCGGCAGCGGCGGCAGTTAGCGGACTGGCGAGCAAGGTGCGGGCGCCTGGTCCCTGACGGCCTTCGAAGTTGCGGTTCGAGGTAGATACCGAATATTTTCCTTCAGGAATTTTATCGTCGTTCATTGCCAAACAAGCTGAACAACCCGGCTGACGCAGTTCAAAACCGGCAGCGTTCAGAATTTCAACCAATCCTTCAGCAATAATTTGTTTCTCAACGGCACGCGATCCGGGAACAATCCAGGCAGTAACGTTATCGGCTTTCTTCTTGCCTTTCACAAATTGTGCAAAAGCGCGGAAGTCTTCAATCCGACCATTGGTGCAGCTTCCAACGAAAACATAATCGATCTGTTTGCCGACCATTTTGTCGCCTTCGGTGTAGCCCATGTATTTCAACGACTTTTCGTAAGTCAATTTATCGTTTCCTACCAAGCCTTCGCTGGTTGGAACATTCTTCGAAATGCCGATTCCCATTCCTGGGTTTGTTCCAAAAGTGATCATCGGTTCGATATTGGCTGCATCAAATTCATATACCGTATCGAAAACCGCATCATCATCCGATTTCAGCGTTTTCCAGTAAGCCAACGTTTTGTCCCATGCTTCTCCTTTTGGTGCAAATTCACGACCTTTTACATAGTCAAAAGTTGTTTGGTCAGGAGCAATCATACCGCCACGGGCACCGCATTCGATGCTCATGTTGCAAAGCGTCATACGACCTTCCATAGTAAGGCTTTCGATGGCTGTTCCGGCAAATTCAACAAAGTGGCCCGTTCCGCCAGAAGTTGAAATCTGTGCGATTACGTATAAAGCGATATCTTTTGCAGTTACACCTTTGTTCAGTTTACCATTTACCGAGATCAGCATTTTCTTTGGTTTAGGCTGCATGATACACTGGCTGGCCAACACCATTTCTACTTCACTGGTGCCGATTCCGAATGCAATTGCCCCGAAAGCGCCATGAGTTGACGTATGGCTGTCGCCACAAACAATCGTCATTCCGGGTTGTGTAATCCCCATTTCAGGACCGATGATGTGAACTACGCCATGCCCTTCGGTTCCCAAACCATGATAAACTATACCATGAGTAGCACAGTTTTTCTTCAGCATTTCCACCTGGTTGCGCGACAATTCGTCTTTAATGCTCAGGTGCTGATCGATAGTTGGCACATTGTGGTCGGGCGTAGCAATCGTTTGCTCCGGACGAAGCACTTTTGCTCCGCGGGTCTCCAGTCCCAAAAATGCAACCGGACTGGTCACCTCGTGAATGAAGTGACGGTCGATGTATAATACGCTTGGGCCGCCTTCTACTTGTTTCACCACATGCGAATCCCAAATTTTGTCGAATAAAGTTTTTGCTTCCATTATTTTATTTATTCTAATCTTTCCTGAAACTCAGTCAAAACGTATTTCAGGAAAATTGTAATTTATTTATCTCTTTGTTTAAAAACCACTCTGTTCTGTCCGAAAAATGATTTTCGCTATTACGATCATTATCTCGCGGACAGGGTAATTGTTTTATCACAATCGCCAGACTTCGGCGTGAGCTCAGTCGAACGCTAAAGCAGACGGCAAAGGATAGATTGATTCGATTAATCGTTTCCGGCATTTATTCCGGTGAATATCAGCTGACAATAATTAATCAACCCTATTCCACAACTTTTCGGTCTCCCGTCTTCGGACTTCGGTCTCCTTCCCTATTCTTCTTTAGCTTTTACTCCTCCCGGAATTTTGTTGATTGCATCCAGGAAAGCTTCAACCGAAGCGGTAATAATATCGGTATTGGCGCCAAATCCATGGTAAATTCCGTCTTCGTGTTTCACCTGCATATGTACTTTCCCAAGGTCGTCGCTACCACGAGTGATGGCCTGAATCAGAAATTCTTCCAATACAACTTTGCGGTGAATAATCTTCTTTACCGCTTTCAAAGCTGCATCAACCGGGCCATTCCCTGATGCAGTTGCATCCAAAATTTCACCGGCAATATTCAGTCGGACATTGGCAATTGGTACCAATCCTTTTCCGGTAACCACCTGAAGGAAGTCCAATTTCACGCGGCGTTCTTTCTGGGTCACATCGCCCAACAAAGCAGCCACATCGTCGTCCTTGATGTCTTTTTTCTTGTCGGCCAACTTCAGGAATTTTTCGTACACCTCGTCCAGTTTTTCTTTGTCCAGTTCGAAGCCCATCAATTCCAGACGGTGTCTCAAAGCGGCACGTCCGCTACGGGCAGTCAAAACGATACTCGATTCGTTAATGCCCACATCTGCAGGATCCATGATTTCGTAGTTTTCACGATTCTTCAGCACACCATCCTGATGGATTCCGGAGGAATGCGCAAAAGCGTTGCGACCAACAATAGCCTTATTGGGCTGAACCGGCATGTTCATCAGGTTCGAAACCAAACGGCTTGTTTTGTATATATTTTTGGTATTAATATTCGTGTCGATATTCAGAATCGCATAACGGCTTTTCAGGATCATCACCACTTCTTCCAGCGAAGTATTTCCGGCACGTTCGCCAATTCCATTAATGGTTACTTCGGCCTGACGGGCTCCATTCATGATTCCGGCGATGGTATTAGCCGTAGCCATTCCCAAATCGTTGTGGCAATGAGTCGATAAAATAGCTTTATGTACGTTTGGAACGTTATCGATCAGGTATTTGATTTTGGCGCCAAACTCGTGCGGCATCGTATATCCGGTTGTATCCGGAATATTCACCACGGTTGCACCAGCTTTAATAACCGCTTCAACTACCCGGGCCAAATACTCATTTTCGGTACGACCGGCGTCTTCGGCATAAAACTCAACATCTTCAACATAGCGTTTGGCATATTTCACGGCAGCAATGGCACGTTCAATAATTTCGTCCTGGTTGGAGTTCAGCTTGTGATGAATGTGATAAAACGAAGTTCCGATACCAGTGTGGATTCGGCCTTTCTTGGCGAATTTGAGGGCCTCGGCAGCAACATCAATATCTTTCTCAACTGCGCGGGTCAGGGCACAAATGGTTGGCCAGGTAACCGCTTTCGATATTTCAACTACCGAATTAAAATCGCCCGGACTCGAAATAGGGAAACCGGCTTCGATCACATCAACGCCCAATTCTTCCAAAGCACGTGCAACTTCAATTTTCTCAACTGTGTTCAACTGACACCCCGGGACTTGTTCGCCGTCGCGTAATGTGGTGTCAAAAATGTACAATCTGTCGCTCATCTGATTTGATATTTAGTTTATATATTTTCTTTTGTTGTTCCGGGTTTCGAGTTCCGGTTCTCATCTCAATTAGGTTTTGGAAATTGAATATTGATTATTCAATATTGGATATTTCCTGGTTAAAAAAAAGGCCATCCCCTAATTTGAGAATGGCCTTTAAAAGCTCTTTATAGTTTTACCCATACCATTCTCAATCGCGCATCCAAATTAGAAGAATACCGAGAAGGAGACCTAGAAGGGAAATGTTAGCAAAACGTGTCATTTCTGAATAATTTGATGCAAATATGAACATTATTTTTTAAAATGAAAATAAAACAGACTTTTTTATTCGGATTACTAAGAAAAAGATAAAATAGTCTTTAAATAAAAATCCCGAATCGTTTTCCGTTTAAATACTAAAAACAAGAGTTTCAGGAGAATGTTTACTTCGGAAGTTGATTTACCCCTGCCAAAACAAAAAAAGTCATTGTTGACAAATTTAAGTACCGTAACTTTAATGAAAGTAAAATCAAGGTTATGGAAACCTATCTAGTCTTCGGGATTCTAAGCATACCAATCGTATTTTTGTCGTGGAAGACTTTGTTTAACATCAAAAGCCATGGTTTTTACCGTTTCTTTAGTTGGGAATGTATCTCATGGCTCTTGGCCTCCAATTACCAGTTCTGGTTCGATGATGCCTTTAGTATCAGACAGATCGTTTCCTGGATTTTTCTTTTTCTCGGTGCTTATCTGGCCATTGCCGGGGCAATTCTGCTGAAGAAAGCAGGAAAACCAGTTGAATCGAGAGATGAGGAAACTCTCTTCGCATTCGAAAAAACATCGAAATTGGTTGATACAGGCATTTTCAAATCGATCAGGCATCCGCTTTACTCATCACTAATCTTCCTGACCTGGGGTATATTCCTGAAAAATCCAACCACTTTTCTTTTGTTTATAGCCTTGCTGTCAACGGCATTTCTTTACCTGACTGCAATTTTCGACGAAAAGGAATGTATCCGGTACTTTGGAGATCAGTACCAGAAATACCGAAAACACACTAAAATGTTTATCCCATTTCTGATTTAGAGAATGGTGAAGGCGCTAACTATACAAAGAAAATGCACTGATTGAAGGCCGGAATGAGTATTTGCCAAAGCTGGCGAAAAGCTACTACCGAAAAAAGAAAGGTTGAAGATGCTCCCTTCTACTGCTTCACGCTCAGGGAGCGATGCTTAACACAAACAAACCCCCGCCATCCATTCCGGACAACGAGGATTTGTTTCTATTTTATCTTACTGATGGTGGTAAATCTAGTCACCCAGTCAGTTTCATTTATGAGGCGAGGAAACTTCTCTCTCAAAAGCCTCATTTTGTAAGTAACATCAGATTGATTAACTTTGGATAAACTTTCAGGTTATGTACTTAGATCAATATTCCAACGAGATTAGTCGTCTTTGCCTTAAGAATAAGGTTAAATCCTTGTTCGTATTCGGGTCGGTGCTAACTGATCAATTTTCAGCAGATAGTGACATTGATTTGGTTGTTGACATAGATTCAAATGATCCGCTTGATTATGCAGAAAGTTATTTCAACTTAAAGTTTGCTCTACAAGATCTATTCCGTCGGCCAATCGATTTATTGGAAAATAAAGCCATCAAGAATCCATATATTCGCCAGAATATAGATCGCTCAAAATCTTTGGTTTATGCAAAAGGATAAGCTGTTTGACATTAAAGCTTGCTTAGCGGATATTGAGCAGGCGATTCAGGAAATCAATGAATTTCTAACTGAGGAAAGAAATTACATTGCCTTTCAAAACGACTTAAAAACCCGAAAAGCCATTGAGCGCAACATCGAAATTATTGGTGAGGCAATGGATCGGATTTTAAAGACTGATCCTGATTTTCAGATTACTGATTCCAGAAAGATTGTTGATACCCGGAACCGCATAATTCATGGATACGACAGCGTTTCCGCCGATGTAATCTGGCTGATTGTCAACCGATATTTACCCATTTTAGAGAACGAAGTTAAAGAATTGCTAAAACGATAGAATCGCTTCAACAACGCATCAAGCCCCCGCCATCCATTCCGGACAACGAGGGCTCATTTCATTTATACACATTTATTTTTATGTAACTGATCGGATGAACTTCAGTCATCCGATCAGTCGACTTTCTGCATTTTGCCTTTGTACTTTTTACTTTTGCCTTGTGTTACACTCCCAATTTATTCCTTCTGATCTGCTCGGCACTAGTGAAGTTGTTTTTCACCACATGGCCTTTCAGCGGAACAATCTTTTCGTGGATCGCGTCGATCATCCATTCTGCACAAGGGAAGAATGAGTTTTCGAGTTCGTAAGCCGGAGTGATCCAGTTGCGCGAACCAACTACTACCGGTGGAGCGTCCAAATCGTCGAAGGCCAGTTCCGAAATGGTTTGCGCCATTTCTTTCATGAACGACCCACGAGATGAAGCATCACCTGAAATAATAATGCGACCGGTCTTTTTCACCGAAGCCAACACCGGCTCATAGTTAAACGGACTCAAACTGCGGGCATCAATCACCTCAGCCGACATACCGTATTTTTCCTGAAGAATATCAGCAGCTTCCAGCGCACGATACAAAGTTGCACCAATAGTAAGGATAGTTACATCTTTTCCTTCGCGTTTAATATCCGGTTCGCCGATGGCAATTTCGTAATAACCTTCAGGAACACCACCTTTGTGGAACTGCTCGCCGATGTCGTACAAACGCTGGCTTTCGAAGAAAATCACGGGATCGGTTCCCTGTAAAGCAGCATTCATCAACCCTTTGGCATCGTATGGAGTCGCTGGAAATACCACTTTCAGTCCCGGAATCTGGGCAGTCAGAGCAGTCCAGTCCTGCGAGTGCTGGGCTCCGTATTTCGAACCTACCGAAACACGCAACACCACCGGCATTTTGATCACGTTTCCACTCATGGCCTGCCATTTTGGAAGCTGGTTGAACACCTGATCGCCGCAACGGCCCAGGAAGTCGCAATACATGATTTCAGGAATGACGCGGCCACCACACATGGCGTAACCAATCGCTGTTCCAACAATTGCTGCCTCGGCAATCGGCGAGTTGAACAAACGGTGATAAGGAAGCGCTTCGGTCAGGCCGCGGTAAACGGCAAACGCACCACCCCAATCGCGGTTCTCTTCTCCGTAGGCAATCAGGGTCGGATCTTTGTAGAAACGGTCGATGATGGCTTCGAAAATACCGTCGCGGTAAGCGTAAGTTTTTATTTTTGAGTGCGCTTTGCCATTTTCGTCAAACGCAAAACGTTCTTTTTTAGCCAATTGCTGAACCCGGGCATTTTCAGCCATCGGGTGATTTACATCCGGCGTGCGATCTTCCATGCGGTCAACCGATTCGTTTCCGAAAATCATTTCCCCAATCAGGTTAGGATATTTAGCCATGTCCATGCGTGGCGAAATCTTTAAATCGATAGCCAGTTTCATGCTCGATTCCATCAGATTGATGGTGTCGCCTTTAATTCCGGTCAACTGATCTTCAGTAGCAACACCGGCTTTCACCAGTTCGCGGCCAAACCAGGCAATCGAATCCTGAGCTTCCCATGCTTCCACTTCTTCTTTCGAACGATACGACGATGCATCAGAAGGCGAGTGTCCGCTGTAACGATAAGTCAGCACGTCCAATAAAACAGGTCCCCGTTTCTCTTCCAGAATTTTGCGTTTGCGTTTGTAAGCATCAATCACGGCAAGCGGATTGTAACCGTCAACACGTTCGGCATGAAGTTGGTCGGCATTCAACCCTGCCCCGATACGCGCAGCAACAGTGTACCCGGCAGTTTCGCCACAGGTTTGTCCGCCCATTCCGTATTGGTTGTTCATGATGTTGATGATCAGCGGCAGACCGCCTTTCATATCACCTTCCCACAATTCATTGAACTGATCCATGGTGGCGAAGGTCAAACCTTCCCAAACCGGTCCGCAAGCCATCGAAGCATCACCAATGTTGGCCACAACGATTCCTTCTTTGCGGTTTACTTTTTTATAGAGCGCTGCACCCACAGCGATGTCGCCTGATCCACCTACAATAGCATTGTTTGGATACACACCGAATGGAGTAAAGAAAGCATGCATTGAACCGCCCAAACCTTTGTTGAAACCGGTTTCGCGTGCAAAAATTTCAGCCAGCGTTCCGTATATCAGGAATTTAATTCCCAATTCCTTTACAGTTCCGGTGTGTCCGTTTTTAACCGGAGCGAAGGTGATTCCGTCGAAATGACTTTCCATTACGTGCATCAGCTGTTCGTCGCTCAGTTTAGCGATTGCCGACAACCCTTTGGCCAGAATTTCGCCGTGCGAACGGTGCGATCCGAAGATAAAATCTTCAACACCCAACGTGTAAGCCATACCAACAGCCGCGGCTTCCTGTCCGATCGACAAGTGAGCAGGTCCAGGATGATCGTAAGGGATTCCGTTGTAATCGCCACGGATTTTGATCAGGTTCAACATGGTTTCAAACTCGCGGATTACCACCATGTCGTGGTATATACGCAGCAAATCTTCGTTCGAGAAGTTTGCTTTTTCTTCTTCAACAGTTTTACTGTACTGGTTTACAGGAATCGGATTGAATGTAATTTCACCAGCTTTCCTGACTTCTGATGGATCAATAAATTGACTTTTTGGCATATTGTTTTGTTTTTGAATATTTCAATGTTTTATGATTTACTCTTTGACGAACGGTTTCGAGTTGCAGGTTTCATGTTACGGGTAAAAATCCCAACCCGCAACTCGCATCTCGGAACCCGCAACGTTTAAAACTGAAAGATCGTTTCCTTGATAATCTCACTCACGGTCGGGTGCGGAAAAACAATTTCTTCCACGTCCTGAACGCGCAATTGCGCTTCGATAATGGCACAGGCTCCCCAGACCATTTCGGAACAAGCTCCGCCAACCATATGAATCCCGAGAATTTCGCGGTACTTTTTACCAACAATTACTTTGCAGAAACCGTCTTTGCCTTCGTTTTCAGCTACAAACCGTCCGGCATAAGCCATTGGCAATTGTTTCACATCTACTTCGATGCCTTTTTCTTTGGCCTGAGTTTCGGTTAAACCAACACCTGCAATTTCAGGATGAGTATAAACTACGCCAGGAATCGCATCGTAACGCATCACATCTTTGCGGCCCAGCATGTGGTTCACGGCCACTTCGCCTTCGCGACTGGCAGTGTGAGCCAGTAATGAAAATCCGGTAATGTCGCCCGCAGCATATACATTCGGCACATTGGTGCGGCAATTCTGATCGATTTTCACACCTTTTGGAGTAAATTCCACACCGATGTTTTCGAGACCGATTCCGGCAACATTGACTTTTCGTCCAACAGAAAGCAGAACCTGTGCTCCGGTAATCTTCATTTCCTGACCGTCTTTTTCGAAGACCACTTCTTTTCCGTTCAATTTGGTTACACGGGCTTTCAGGTGAAATTCAATTCCTTTTTTCACAAATTCTTTGCGCACAAAAGCGGCAATTTCTTCATCCACCCCGGTTAAAATCTCAGGAAGCATTTCGATAACGGTCACTTTAGTTCCCATCGCGTTAAAGAAATCGGCAAATTCACTTCCGATTACGCCACCACCAATGATCACAAGGCTTTCAGGCTTTTCTTTTAGCTGAAGGATTTCGCGGTTGGTCAGAATTTGAGTGGCATCCAGTCCCGGAATGGGTGGAACCGCAGCTTCCGAACCGGCGCAAACCAACAAACGGTTGGCCTGGTAATCCTGACCATCAGCTTCGATGGTAATTACTTCGCCACGTTTTTCCTTGATGGTTGCTTTGGCCATCACCACATCGGCTTTGGCATGTTTCATTTTGGCACCGATTCCGGCCACCAGCTTGCGAACGACCTTGTCTTTGCGAAGCATGATCTTTTTGAAATCGACGGAAATGTTTTCCACATTGATTCCGTATTTATTGGCTTCGTGGGCGTATTCAAGCACTTTGGCCGAATTCAGTAGCGTTTTGGTCGGGATGCAACCTTCGTTCAGGCAAACACCGCCAAGCGAACGCATGTCGAAAATCAACACGCTCATGCCCTTTGCTCCGGCACGTTCGGCAGCAACATATCCCGCCGGGCCTCCACCTATAATTGCTAAATCGTATATTTTGCTCATTGTATTTAGTTATATTTTGAGTAGAGACGTAACATGTTACATCTCTACAATCATTCAAATTAGATTGAAAGGTTTTCGATTTGTTCTTTAATCTCTCTCAGGAACAGCGTTGCTTCACCGCCATCGAGAGCTTGATGGTCATAGGTGAGCGACAAACCCATCATCGGAACGAAACCGTACACGCCATCGCCTAAATCTTTCGGGCGTGGAACGATGGTACAAACCCCCAAAATGGCTGTCTGCGGGATATTGATGACTGGCGTAAACATTTCGACACCATAATTTCCAAGGTTGGAAATGGTGAAGGTTGCTGCTTCAGGAGCCAATAACTCCGGGCTCACATTGCCTTTGCGGCATTGTCCGGCGATGGATTGTAGCTGACCTGAAAGACCTTCTAACGAAAGATCATCGGCATTCTTAATGACCGGAACCATCAATCCGCGATCTGTATCAACAGCCAAGCCAAGGTGTACTTTCTTGAACCACCGCATGCTGTCGCCAATAAAATGGGTATTTACCTGAGGGAACTTTTTCAGCGCTTTAATCACAGCAAAACAAACCAAATCGTTGATAGTGATGTTCTGCGAGATTTGTCCGGCATCAAGCGCTTTCTTATATTTTTTGCGCAAAGCCATGATAGTGCGTGCATCAGCGCTCATGTGGTGAGTTAACTGAGCTGAATTTTGCAGCGAAGTGTGCATCGCTTTGGCTATTAATTTGCGCATATTGGTGAGTTTCTTCACTTCGAAATCATCAGCATAAACCGGATTGTACGAGATCAGGTCTTTGGCAACAGCTTTTCCGCCTAATCCGGTAGCAGTTTCACCAGCTTTCAGACCTTCAGCTTTGGCCTTTTCCTGAGCCAGAGGAGTGAGTTTTGGCAATGCCTGAGCGGCGGCTTCAATGTCGCGCTCGATAATTCGACCTTCAGGACCTGAACCTGCCAATTGCTGATATGCTACACCTGACTTTTCAGCCAGATTCTTCGCGCGAGGCGAAATTTTCACTTTTCCTGAAGGTTCAGCAACTGTTTTTACTTCCGGAGTTGCAATCTTTTCAGTAACCACGTCAACGGCGGTAATAGTTTCGGCTACAGGAGCAGCAGCTTGTCCACCCGGACGAAACTCTTCAACCGATTCACCGGCAGCACCGATTACGGCAACATTCACCAATACCGGAACTTCATCGCCTTCAGCAAAAAATACATCCAACAAAATACCATCCGCTTTGGCATCTTCCTCGAACGACGCCTTGTCTGTTTCATACGAAAAAAGGATGTCGCCTACCTTTACAGCGTCACCCTTTTTCTTCACCCATTCACCTAAAATACAGGTCTCAACCGATTGCCCCTGACGAGGCATTAATACTGGAATTGCCATATCTGATTTGTTTTAACAACTTTAGTTAACTTGTAAACACAACTGCATTTTATCACTTAATCTAAACAACTAATAAAATAACAGTTACAACACTTTCACATTTCACGCATCAAAACTATATTATTCTACTTGTATTTACAAGTTAATTTTAGAGAATTAATATATTTTATTATTTTTGGATCAAAATCATCTGATCATGGCCGAAGAAAGCAAAATACCACAACACAAAAAAATCTACGAAATTCTCCGGAAACACATTCTTACAGGCGTTTACGAAGAAGGAAGTCTTTTGCCCTCAGAAAATGAATTGTGCGCAGTACACAACATCACCCGCCCAACTGTCCGCCAGGCTTTGGAAGCATTGGTGAACGATGGTTTTATTTCGAAAAAGCAAGGCAAAGGAAGCATTGTGCGGAAACCGCCCCAAGACATTGGCATTTTGAGCATTTCAGGAACTGCATCAGCCATAGGAAATCAATACCTGCAAACGCAAATTCTGCAAAAACCACAGATCAAACCATGGCCAGAGCGTTTCCCGTTTGAATTAACTCCGATTGAACGCGAATCGGGGTGCATTTACATGGAACGGCTTCGCCTGGTTGACGGACAAACCGTATTTTACGACATCAACCATATTCCGAATATCAATCTACCCCGCTTTTCAAGCCGCTCATTCGAAAACAAGTCATTATTCGAAACGCTACGGACTCAATATCAGATTGAAGTAAAAGGCGGAGAACAAAAATTGAAAGCCATTAAAGCCGACCAACTCATTGGCCAATTACTGAATCTCCCAATTGGAGAACCTGTTTTAAGCATCGAGCGGAAACTGAACACGAACCGTGAAGGATTCCACATTTACTCGACTATCTTTTTCAATTCGGCCAAACATTCGATATTCGGAACATTCTAAAACAAGGAAAAAGGAAAAACTCCAAGATAAAATAGCAAACCCTAAACTTTCAAAATGTAAGTAATTCAGCTAAAAAAGATGTCAAAAAAGACGAATTCTTAAATAATATCCAATATTTACTTCCAAATCGTAAATCAGGCATTCGATTTCAAAAATATTTCTCATCTTTGCCTTACTTATAAATATTTACTTAACTCCTTTTAAATAAGAGGTTTTACGCTATGAAAGTATTAAAATTTGGAGGAACCTCCGTAGGATCGGTAGAAAATATGCGCGCTGTTATGCAGTTGATTACCGATGGAAATCAAAAATTAGTCGTTTTGTCGGCCATGTCGGGTACGACAAACTCTCTGGTTGAAATTGCCAACTACCTTCAGAAGAAGAACAAGGATGCAGCCAGACAAGTGATTAGCCAATTGGAACAGAAGTACTACAAAGTAGTTAACGATTTATACGCTACCGAAGAGAAGAAGGAAAAGGGCAAAACCATTATTTCCGGAATCTTTCAAACAATAAAATCATTCACTTCCGGAGATTTCAACGAAGTGGGCGAAAATACCATCGTTGCTCAAGGCGAACTCCTTTCAACAGCTCTGTTCGCGGAACTGATGCTGGGAAACGGATTTAAAACGGAATACCTTCCTGCGTTGGATTTCATGAAGATAGACAGCGACAAAGCTGCAGACTTGTATTTCATCCGCGAAAACATTGCAAAAGTGATTGGTGCATCAGAACCTGCCGATTATTACATTACTCAAGGGTTTATCTGCCGTAATGCCGATGGAGACATCGACAACCTGCAACGTGGCGGAAGCGATTACACTGCCACACTGATTGGCGCGGCGATCGATTCGGAAGAAGTTGAAATATGGACCGACATTGACGGGTTCCACAATAATGATCCCCGCTTTGTTGAAAATACTAAAAAAATTGATCAGCTTTCGTTTGACGAAGCTGCTGAGCTGGCCTATTTTGGTGCAAAAATCCTTCATCCGCAGACTGTACTTCCAGCTAAATTGCAAAACATTCCGGTTCGCCTGAAAAACACCATGAATCCGAGTGACTCCGGAACTCTGATTACTTCGGAATCGGGGGCTCATGGAATTAAAGCGGTTGCCGCTAAAGACGGAATTACAGCTATAAAAATCCGTTCGTACCGAATGCTAAACGCTTATGGCTTCCTGAAAAATGTATTCGAGATTTTCGAGTTCTTCAAGACTCCAATCGATATGATTTCAACTTCGGAAGTTTCAGTTTCAGTGACTATTGATAACACCAAACACCTGAACGAAATCGTTACAGAGCTAAAAGAATACGGTGAAGTAGAAGTTGACACAGACCTGACCATTGCCTGTATCGTAGGCGATATGATTGCTGAAGAAACCGGATTTGCGGCGAAAGTATTTTCGGCCCTTCAGGAAATTCCAATCCGGATGATTTCATACGGCGGTAGTCACCACAATATTTCGGTATTAGTGAAAACCGAACTCAAAAAACAAACGCTTCAGGCATTGAGCAATAATTTATTGAACGCATAAACACTCGGAATAAAAAGAAATAGTAAGAGCTGCCAGTTGCTGATTTTCAGTCGCTGACAGCTCTTTATATTTTCTATTATTTGCTCAGCACAAAAATTCTGATACCAAAACGATATCTATAAATCGACGTTTTAACCGACATTAAGCAAACGAATTCACCAATTCAATAAACCTTCAACCCTCAACGAAATACCAGTCCATTTATTTTACTCAAAATCAGCATTTTTTTAGCAATAAATTAAGATGGAATCTAAATTTCCCTATATTTGCAACAATATTTCAATTTTTTTATTAATTATTATGAAAACAGGTAAAGTTAAATTTTTCAACGAATCTAAAGGATTCGGTTTTATTAAAGACAGTGAATCTGATAAAGAATACTTCGTTCACGTTTCAGGTTTGGTTGACCAAATCAGAGAAGATGACGACGTAACTTACGAACTTCAAGAAGGAAGAAAAGGATTAAACGCGGTAAATGTTAAACTAGCATAAGTAGTCTAATATTTTTAAGATTTAAAGTTCGAAGCCTTGCAATTCATTGCAGGGCTTTTCTTTTGCCCTTTACTGAAATATTCTTACAACAACAGAGTATCACCGCAACCGGCACAACTCACTGTGTGCGCTCCGCGAAGTAAGCTTTACATGAAATCGGTCGGTTAAACTTTCGAACCTAGCCTCTGCCAATTCCGGCCTGTTATTCTCTCCGGAAAGATGACTCAGAAATACATGCACCAACTCGGGCCCGGCATGATCACGAATTAATTCAAATGCCTGATCGTTTGATAAATGGCCATGCGACGAAGCCACTCTTCGTTTCAAAACTAACGGATAAGGACCAGCCCACAGCATTTTCTCATCGTAATTGGTCTCGAGAAACAAAGCATGGCATTTTCGCAAATGATGTTTCAGTTGATCGCAAGCTTCTCCAATATCTGTAAAAACGCCAACATGCCAATCATCATGCTCTATCCTGAATGAACAAGGTTCTGCAGCATCATGACTTTTAAGGAAGGAATGGATATTCAACGATCCGACTTTTACGGTTTTGCCCGGGATGAAAATATGGTAAAGCTCGGGCTGTTCGGTTTCCCTTAATGCATTATAAGTTCCCTGACTAAACCATGCCGGAATTCCCAGTCGTTTGCTCAGCACGCGAACTCCGCTCACATGATCGGTGTGCTCGTGACTCACAAAAATTCCTCTGATTTTGGAGGCGTCCAATCCGGCATCATTGATACGCATCAATATTTTCTTTGCAGAAACACCTGCATCGACTAAAACCGCATCGCGCTCGTTACCTATATAGTAACAATTCCCATTACTCCCCGAAGCCAATGCACAAAGCTCTATCACTTTTATTTTGATTAATTATTATTGATAATTGGTTATTGATTGGCCTTGTCGCTCAACAAATCTATAATCTGGGCTGAAGTAATTTCACTTCCCTTCAGAATATACCTGGCTTTTTCGTAAAAAGGGCGTCGTTTGGCGAGTAACCCTTCAATAAATTCACGAAGTTCTTCCGTAGATTTTCCTTTAATCAAAGGTCGTTCGGTTTTTGCATGAATGAGCCTGTTTACCAACGAGCTAATTTCGACATCGAGAAACACACAAAATCCTGATTCATTCATCAAATCCATATTATCGAAGAAACAGGGAGCCCCGCCACCTGTAGCCACAATAACATTATCGAACGAACATACTTCTTCTAACACATTTCGTTCCTTCTTACGAAAACGTTCTTCCCCTTCTTCTGCAAAAATCTGCGGTATTGTTCTAAAATACTTTTCTTCCAGAAAAGAGTCCAAATCAATAAAAGTCAAATTTAATTCTGAAGCGAGTGTCCGTCCCATCGTCGATTTGCCGCTACCCATAAAGCCAATCAGAAATATTCTCATAAAATCAGGAAAAAGTCACTTGTTATTAGAAAGAGGGAAAAGAAAATAAAAAGAGGAAAGAGAAAACTTTTCCTTTTTCTCTTTCCTTTTTTCCTATTAATTAGAATTCGAGTGTCATTTGGTTTGGTGGTTCTTCATTGTCACCAGGCTTGTCATTACCAAACAATAAGTCTTCAATATCCGGAATCACGATATCTGTTGATTTGGGTTCTTCTTCCGGCTCTTCAACTTCTTCGTCTATAACCGTAGGCTCAAGCTCATTGATCTGGCTAATTTCATAAATTGAAAGTCGCTTACCCTTAGCCTTATAGGATTTAATGCCAATAAACTCATCAACATCAACCACTTCAGGCTCACGACCTTCATTTTTACCGCCAAACAAAAGCTCCAAACGTGGATGCCCAACCCAGGTAAAACTGACCAAGCGGTTTTCAGGAAATTCGCCAATGAACCCAGCTTCTTTTTGTGATTCGTCAATCTGGAACCGTTTTACGTAATAGAATCCTTGCTCTGCATCAAAATATACAGCGGTAAGTACTTTCCCCGGATTGAATTTTTCGATTAGTAATATCCCATCATCGAAATGGTTCGATAAATCAAAATTACAGATCAGATATTCCCCGGTTTTATAGATTACGAAAATCATATCATCGCCGGTGAATTCGCCAAGATACTTGCCCCGGTTATCGGAGTTGAGTCTCCGCACGTCTTCGTCGAACCAGATTTTCCGACCGCCCAAAGTTGACACTCCTTTTTCTTTGAGCGCTATTTTATGAATTTCAAACTTAGTCAGAATATTCCCCATAGAAGCGCGACCTTTAATAGCCAACTCGCTAAAATCGACCTCAAAGATCAACTTCTTGATGCGAGGTTTTGGCTTCAGGGTAACACGCAACACTTCGGCCTCGCCATTCGGATTTTCGCTGAAATACAAAATTCGCGAACCCGGAGTTCCTTGCGTTAAATCGTATTCTTTATCGCGGGTAACGCCAGTTACAGCCACACGCTTCATGTAAACAAAACCGGCCTTTCCGTCGCGGTACACCACATTATAAATGGTGCGGTTATCGTTTTTCTTGAAAATGGCAATATGAAGGATATTTTTCCCGACAAAAGCCTTTTCTGAAACCTTAGAAACGATGTATGTGCCGTCTTTCCTGAATACAATCACGTCATCGATATCTGAACAATCGCAAATGTATTCCGCTTTTTTCAGGCTGGTACCCACAAACCCTTCAACCCTGTCGACATACAGTTTTTCGTTGGCAATCACCACTTTAGAAGCCACAATATTTTCAAAATTGCGGATTTCGGTGCGGCGTTCGCGACCTTTGCCATACTTCGCCCGAAGACGTTCAAACCATTCTATAGTAAATGGAATGATGTGTTCGATTTTGTGATTAATCTCTTCAATCTCAGCCTCAATAGCCAGCAAATGATCGTTTGCCTTGTCGGTATTGAATTTCAGGATTCGCGCCATGCGGATTTCCATCAGCTTCAGGATATCTTCGCGGGTAACGTCTCTTTTTAGCAGCGGTTTCCATGGCAACAATCGCAAATCGATGTGATCCACAGCTTCATCCATATTGGCCGAATCTTCGAACTGCTTATCCTTATAAATACGTTCTTCGATGAATATTTTTTCGAGCGATGAAAAATGCCAGGCTTCTTCTAACTCACCTCTCCTGATTTCGAGTTCCAATTTCAAGAGCGCCACCGTCTGATCGGCATTGATTCTCAGAATCTCACTGACACCAATAAATTTCGGCTTATCGTGCTCGATAATGCAACTGTTGGGCGAAATGGAAACCTCACAATCGGTGAAAGCGAACAAGGCATCGATGGTTTTGTCAGACGACATTCCAGGAACCAGATGAATCAAAATCTCCACCTTGTCGGATGTATTATCGTCGATTTTCCGGATTTTAATTTTACCCTTATCGTTGGCTTTGATGATCGATTCGATAAGCGAGGCTGTAGTACGTCCAAACGGAACCTCGGTAACAACAAGCGTTTTACTGTCCTTCTTTTCTATTTTAGCCCTGACTTTAATCGACGATCCACGGATACCATCGTTGTATCGCGAAAAATCGCCCGATCCGCCAGTTGGAAAGTCAGGATACAATATGAAATTTTCCCCTCGCAGATAGGCGATCGAAGCATCAATTAATTCGAGAAAGTTATGCGGAAGAATCTTGCACGCCAATCCTACGGCGATACCTTCAACTCCCTGTGCCAATAAAAGCGGGAACTTAACCGGAAGCGCCAGTGGCTCACGGTTACGTCCGTCGTATGATAATTTCCAGTTGGTTGTTTTCGGATTGAACACCACATCGAGTGCAAATTTCGACAGACGCGCCTCAATGTAACGCGGAGCAGCTGCGCCATCACCAGTGAGCAAGTTTCCCCAGTTTCCCTGGCAATCGATCAACAGCTCTTTTTGTCCGAGCTGAACCAATGCATCGCCGATAGAAGCGTCGCCGTGCGGGTGATACTGCATGGTTTGCCCGATAACGTTGGCCACCTTATTGAAACGGCCATCGTCCATCACGCTCATGGCATGCAAAATGCGGCGCTGAACCGGCTTTAAGCCATCTTCGACGTAAGGCACAGCACGTTCTAGAATAACATAAGAGGCATAATCTAAAAACCATTGCTGGTACATTCCAGACAAATAGACTATTCCATCCTTCTTCTCTTCTTTTTGAAACTCTTCTTTATTGATATTTTCTTCTGTCATTTTTGCTTTTGCAATCAAATATTGGTGTTGCGTATTCTTAACTTCTAACCCGACCGATGAAGTGGCTTTGAGTCACCCTGTCAATAAAACTCAGTTAGAAATCGTCCTTTTCAACGTATAAATTATCAATAATAAAATCCTGACGTTCCGGAGTATTCTTGCCCATGTAAAATTCGAGCATATTGGCTACCGACTCGTGTTTTTTCATCAGTATCGGATCGAGCCTGATATCAACTCCAATGAAATTTTTGAACTCATCCGGAGATATTTCTCCCAAACCTTTAAACCGGGTAATCTCTGCGGTTTTCCCTACTTTTTGAATTGCTGAAACCCGTTCTTCCTCGTTGTAACAATAGTAAGTTACCTTTTTATTGCGTACACGGAAAAGCGGGGTCTGAAAGATAAAGAGGTGTCCCTGGCGAACCACCTCGGGAAAAAACTGCAAGAAGAATGTGATCAGCAGTAACCGAATATGCATTCCGTCAACGTCGGCATCGGTAGCAATAATTACTTTGTTGTAGCGTAAATCATCGATACTTTCTTCGATGTTTAAAGCAGCCTGCAGAAGGTTAAATTCTTCATTTTCATAAACGATTTTCTTCGTTAGCCCGAACGTATTCAGCGGCTTACCACGCAAACTAAATACAGCCTGTGTATTTACATCGCGCGATTTGGTGATCGATCCACTGGCCGAATCTCCTTCGGTTATAAAAATCGACGAATTCTCGCGCAACTCATGATTGCTGTCCAGATGTACCCGGCAATCGCGCAGTTTGCGGTTATGCAGGTTGGCTTTTTTCGAGCGCTGCTTGGCCAGCTTTTTAATTCCTGAAATCGCCTTGCGCTCGCGTTCCGATTCCTGGATCCGACGCAACAATACTTCCGAAACATCCGGATTTTTATGCAGATAATTGTCCAGCTCCTTCAGCACATAATTGGTCACAAAAGTACGTACCGAAGGGCCTTCCGGTCCAATATCCTTAGAACCTAATTTTGTTTTGGTTTGCGACTCAAACACGGGTTCTTCAACCTTAATGCTGATGGCTGCAACAATCGAAGCACGTATATCGGAAGGGTCAAAGTCTTTCTTATAGAAATCGCGGATGGCTTTCACAATAGCTTCACGAAAAGCCACGAGATGAGTTCCTCCCTGCGTAGTATGTTGTCCGTTTACAAATGAATAATAATCCTCACCGTACTGATTTCCGTGAGTAATGGCCACCTCTATATCGCCGTTTTTCAAGTGAATCACGGGATAAAGCGACTCCCCTTCCATATTTTCTTCAAGCAAATCGCGCAATCCGTTTTTGGAATGAAACTTCTCGCCATTGAATTCCAGAGTAAGTCCGGCATTCAGGAAAGAGTAGTTTTTCATCATATTGACCACATAATCGTCAATGTAATGATAGGCTTTAAAAACGGTGACATCAGGAGTAAAGGCAACGTAAGTTCCGTTGGCCTGGTCTGTTGGAGTTACATCTTTCTCCTCCTTTACAATTCCTTCGCTGAAGCTGATTTCTTTGACTTCGCCTTCGCGAAACGATTTGATCAAAAAATGGCTTGACAATGCATTTACAGCTTTGATCCCAACACCATTCAAACCAACCGATTTTTTAAATACTTCGGAGTCGTATTTGGCACCGGTATTCATTTTCGAAGCCACATCAAGCAATTTTCCCAACGGGATGCCGCGACCATAATCGCGCACCGAAACCAGTTCGTTACTGACACGAACTTCAATCTTTCTTCCGTTCCCCATCATGAACTCGTCGATCGAGTTATCCATTACTTCCTTCAGCAAAACATATATACCATCATCGCTCGCCGAGCCGTCGCCCAACTTGCCAATATACATCCCGGGTCTTTTCCGGATATGTTCTTGCCAATCAAGCGTTTTTATTGAACCTTCATCATAATTCGGCATCATATTCCTTTCCAATTTGCAACAAATATAAAGAAAACAAGAGTCGATTGTAAACGCAGACGAGCGACATTAACTAACAACATTCGGTTGAAAACTTATTCGGTTATTTCTTGGTTTTGATTAAAAATAATAACCGAATCCCACCAATTATCCATTTGGTTTACAGGTGCATATTAATTTTTATGAACTATTTTTTCAATACCCGCATTATTTCGGTTTCTCATCCGTTTACTCAAAACAAGAATTGAAGTGAATTAGCTTCAGAAATCAATTTCAGCAAGCTGAACGATTGGTTGAAAATCAGATTTGAACTTCTTTTCTGAATATTGATGAGGGTTTTATTTTAATTATCTTTGCGCCGAAATGTTGAAAAAGTATATCTACATAGTTATTGCAGCTGTCCTGATTGTTTTCCAGTCGAATGCCCAAATCAGGCAGGGAGGTTCGGGCACTAATCGGCAAAGTGGTTCAGAGAGGAGTTCAGATTCTGAAGGTGAATCGGCTTCCAGAAAGAACAAGGTTCCGGCTAAACCAAAAATACCTTCGATTATAAAAACATGGGAAGTTAGTGAACAAGGTACACGCATCGAAAAAACTGAGTTGGATACCGCTTTGACTTTTTACCACGTCTATCAACCGATTTACCAGAAAAGCATAAGCAATACGTTTACCGGAAATAATGGAGGAGCTTATATTTCGAATGACTTTTTCCAGCGCAGATATAATTCGGATTTCTATTTCGCACGATCGTTTGACGCCTACTGGCTAACACCTTCGCAAATCAATTATTTCAACACAACAACCCCCTTCTCGCTGCTTGATTACAGCCAAAGTGAAAACCGGATGAAACATAACGAAACAAGGTTTAATGTTTTCCTTTCGCAGAATGTAAACAAGAGACTCAATTTCGAATTCATTTATAACCAAACAAAGTCTCAGGGACAATACCCAAATCAGGAAAACAAATTTCATAACCTTGGGCTGGTTTCGTCTTACACCTCCAACAATTTCCTTTCGCACTCGAATATTATTTTCAACCGACTGCAAGGACAGGAAAACGGCGGCATTAATCCTGACCAACCTCTTGATGGGCCAAAAACAACTGATGAATTTACCGTTCCGATGTCTGATGCGACCAACAAACTTCAGAATAATACTATTTTCACGGTTAACGAATATCGGCTGGGGAAAACCATTGAAGCCGACAGTGCCAATAACATAGTTGAACAGTTTATTCCGCGGGTAGGATTCATTCATGAATTTGAATTTTCGGGAAACAAACGAAGTTTTACGAAGACCGATAAATCCAACGACTTTTTTGAGAACAACTACATCAACACCGGACTGACACAAGACAGCGTAAGATATACCCGACTGACAAACATATTTCTGATCAAATTTTACGAAGCTCCCGACAGAAAATTTACTTTTGGGAAACGGGCATATCTTGGGCACGATGAAATATGGTATCATACATCCAGTCAACTGGCAGATATGGGGGCACACCCATTCCCGTTAATGGGATCATACTTGTATAATACATCAGGCTCTTTAAGTAACCAGATACTTACGGATAAATTATTCTTTTCTAAACAAACAAACACTTTTATTGGTGGCGGAATATTCCGAAACGAAGGAAAATTCTGGCAATGGGCAGCCAATGGACGAATTTATCTGACAGGCTATCGCAGCGGACAAACTGAATTGGATGGATACGTCAACAAACCATTGAAAATAGGGAGAGATACCACCAGCCTCAGGATTGAAGGAAGCTTAAAAACACTGGTGCCGGAATATTTTGATTCCTATTTTTTTTCCAACAATTTTGTCTGGAGAAATAATTTCAACAACATCAATGAAATGACCATCCGATCGAGCATACGCTCACAGGAATATAAAACTACGCTTGGGGTTAATTATTCGCTCATAGGAAACTACATTTACAACAACGAGCAGGCGCTGCCAACACAAACAAGCAAAGAATTACTTGTTCTATCGGCCTATTTAAATAAGGATATTGTAAGAGACCATTGGGTCATTCGGGCGCAAGCATTGGTCCAAAAGGCAAACAACGAGGATGTTATACATTTGCCTGCCTTTGCAGGGTTCATTAGCTTAAATTACCGGACTATTGTTTCAAAAGTGATGCATTTCCAGTTAGGAGCCGACACCCGGTACAACTCGAATTTCTATGCAGATGCTTACGATCCGGCAACTGCCCGATTCTACCTGCAAAACGACAAACTGATCGGAAAATATCCGTACATTGATTTACATGCCAACCTGAAATTAAAACGTACCCGGGTATTTTTTATCCTGATGAATGCGGCCTCCGGACTGGTTGGCAACAACTATTTTTCGGCACCAGATTATCCATACTATCGCCGGACATTCAGACTCGGGATTTCTTGGTCGTTTTATGACTAGCCTTCGACTGAAGGGTTGAATTACTGATTGCTTTGCCCTTTCAGGATTTCGATTAACTCAGACAAAATCATGGCTGTGGCTCCCCAAATAAATTCGTCATTGAAAGGATAATATTTTACCCGAAGCGGACCGGTAACGGTTTCCAGTTCGGTTTCAGAAATAACTTCATTGGAAACAAAATCGCTGATCGGAAACAAAATCAGCTCTTCAACTTCGCCAAAATCGACTGCAAATTCTGGCCTTTTATCGGCCCAGGCCAGAAATGGCTGAATCGAAAATTTACTAACCTCAACATACAGATCAGACAATCTTCCCAGAATTTCAATTCCAGTGTGATCAAGACCAACCTCTTCCCTGGCCTCACGCAAAGCTGTCATTTCGGCTGAAACATCCTCTTTCTCAACCTTTCCGCCGGGAAAACTGATCTGCCCCGGATGGTGCTTCATGGTCCTTGGCCGTTTGGTCAGACAAGTGTACAGATGATCGCCTTCAGGAAAAAGCAACAAAAGAACGCTACTTAGCTTTACCATCGACAGTTCGTTCTCAATAGTTTTTAGCCGTCGTCCTGGTGGAAGCATTTTTGAATGCGCCTGAATTCCCGGCAATTCACCTTTCAGGGTTTCTTTCAGATATGTCTTAACTGCGGAATACATACTATAAAATTAACGAATTATGGCTTCGTTGCCTGCAAAGCATCACTTATTTTCAACCGAAATTCAGGATTTAATGTTTGGTTAATCCATTCAACTGAGGAAATATAAAAAAGAAAATCATATTTCGGTTAACAAATAGCTGGAATACCAAACGACGAATCTATTCGGATCTTATTCGAAGCGGATCGTTTTTTCAGGAGAAACTTTGGTGATAAAATACGAAGGCAACAGCAACATCAAAGTTGTAATTAATACTGTACCGACATTCAACAAGACCAGATGCAGAACAGTCAGATTTATCGGAACATATTCGAGGTAATACGAAGTTGGGTCGAGCTTAAAAACATGAGTATATTGCTGAATGAGGCAAATGCCGACTCCAAGAATATTCCCTAACACCAGCGCTTTCAGGATCAACATAACCGAAAAATACAAAAACACCTTCCGAATGCTCCAGTTGCGGGCACCCATCGCTTTTAGGATACCAATCATTTGGGTACGTTCCAGAATAATAACCAAAAGGCTTGAAACCATGTTGAATCCGGCGACCAACACCATGAGGGTTAAAATCACCCACACATTCATATCGAGCAAGCCGAGCCAGTCAAAAATCTGACGGTATTTATCTTTGATGCTGACTACATTTAATACCGGCGAATCGGGAGTCGTGTAACGTAGCAATAAGTTGCGAACCGATTTTTCCTGATCGGATAATTGCTTCATATCGTTTACCAAAACTTCGAACCCGCTCACCTCATCATCGTTCCAGTTATTTAATCTCCGGATATGGTTGATGTCAACCAAAACAAACATCCGGTCGAACTCTTCAAGACTGGTTTTGTAAATGCCGGCCAATTCAAATTTGCGCTGACGAGGGACAACTTCTGGTGGTGTAACAAAAAACATGATCAGATTATCGCCAACGCTGACTTTCAGCAACCGTGCCATTTGCTGCGAGATCCAAGCTTTATTGCTTCGAACCGTATCCTGAACCTGAAAAGGCTCTCCGGCCACTTTGTTCTCCTGAAAAAAAGACCAATCGAAGTCGGGCCCGATTCCTTTCAGAACAACTCCCTGAATTTCATCATCGGTACGAATAATACCGGGCTTAGTCGCAAAAACCTGAACATGACGAACTCCTTCAATATTTTTGAGTTCAGGCAAAAAAGCCTGATTCTGGCTGATAGGATTGGTTTCGAACGACTGATTGGAGTCGAGATTAACAATCTGCAAATGCGAACCGAAACCGATGACTTTACGCCCAACTTCGGACTTATATCCGGTAACAATTGCAACCGACAAAATCAACACAACCAGCCCGAGAACAATGCCAAAAAGGGCAATATTAACGATGCGGTGCGAAAGATTATTCCGATTTTCCTTCGAAGAAAAAATCCGTCGGGCTATATAAAGGTTTATATTCAAAATGTTCAACTTTTATAATAATGGAAAATGGAAAGAGAAAATGGGAAAGGGAGAAATGGGAAGATGCAGCCCACATTTTCGATTTCCTTATTCCTGTTTCCTTATTCCTGTTTCACTAAGTTCTTCATTACGCTCATTAATAAAGGGCAAAACCAACAGTGCAATCAAGCCAAGCACAATCAGCATAATGGTGGTACTTCCATGAGCAAGCAAGGCATAAACTTTCCCATCGGCCTTATCAACTCCGTAAAGTGCAAGCCCTTCAATCACCATAAAATGCCAGGCGCCAATACCGCCCTGCACCGGTGCCACCATACCAAAACTACCCAGAACAAACACGGTTAGCCCAGCAAGCGGAGGCAAATGAGAGGTAAATCCAAATGAAAAGAACACCAGATAGGTCATCAGATAATACAAAACCCAGATAAATATAGAATGAAAGATAAAGGCGCCTTTCTTTTTCATTTTACCAATACTGCGAAACCCCTCAACAAACTGGCCAACAAAATCCAATGCCTTTTTAACTAACGAACTCGCGCGTATTTTATGGCGACTGATCCATAAAATGACCAGGAAGAACAACAATCCACCGATCAGGACAGGCGAGTAAATTACTTTTTGCAACTTTTCATTCACTTCAGGATTATTTTTCAGGAATTCCAGTACCTGACCAAACTGGGTAAAAACAACGATTATCAGAAGGAGAAGCAACATCAGCACATCGATCAATCGTTCGAGAACAACTGTACCAACCAACTTGGTAAACGATATTTTTTCATAACGGGCAAGTACCCCACACCTCGAGATTTCGCCCATTCGTGGCAAAGCCAGATTCATCAGGTAACCAACCATTACGGCCAGAAAAGTATTCAGAGTCCGAGGTTTTCTGCCGAGTGGCTCAATCAGCAGGTTCCAGCGTATCGTTCGACTGAGGTGACTCAGCAAACCCAACATTAGCGAAACCACAATCCAGAAATAATTCACATCGTTGGTTAAAATACTTTTAATCCGTTTGATATCCTGATCTTTATAAACCAACCAGAATATAACTATTCCGAGAAGAAAGAAGGACGCAAATTTGAGGGTTTTAAATATATTTTGTTTCAAGCTATTTTATTTATTGATTTGGATGCTTTTGTAATTGACGGTGAATTTAACGTACTTTTGTCGCGAAAGGTCAACATGAAAGCATTAACGTTTTCGGACAACCAGCCATCGTGGCAAAAATACAGATTTGTTTCAAATCGGGCAGTTTTTTATCAATAATTTAAAATCGGCTCCGGAAACCCGGAAGAAAAGATATGGCAACAGTAAGAGCAAAAAAGAATTTAGGGCAACATTTTTTAAACGATCAGAATATTGCAAAAGAAATCGTTGAAAGTCTTAGGGCAACCAACCTGAATAAAGTTCTGGAAATTGGCCCCGGAATGGGAGTTCTGACTCAATTCCTGATGAAAAACAAGGCATTCGAAACTTCAGTAGTTGAAATCGATCGCGAATCGGTTGATTACCTGAACACCCATTACCCTGAATTGAAAGAACGCATTATTTCGGCTGACTTTCTGAGGTTAAACCTGCACAACCATTTTACTGAACCATTTGCCATTATTGGTAATTTTCCATACAACATCTCGTCACAGATATTTTTTAAGGTTCTCGAATACCGCGACCAAATTCCAGAAGTTGTGGGGATGCTTCAGAAAGAAGTGGCCGAGAGGCTGGCAGCCGGCCCAGGATCAAAAACCTACGGAATATTGAGCGTTTTCCTTCAGGCGTATTACGACATTGAATACTTGTTTACTGTACACGAAAATGTTTTTACGCCACCGCCAAAAGTAAAATCAGGGGTCATCCGGTTGACCCGCAACCAAACAGAAAAGCTGAATTGTGACGAAAAGCTTTTCACGAGCCTTGTAAAAATGTCGTTTAACCAACGGCGCAAAACCATGCGCAACTCGCTAAAGACCATGATTACCAGCGATGAGCTAAAAGCAAACCCGATATTCGACAAACGTCCGGAGCAATTGGGAGTAGCCGAGTTTGAGATGGTCACCCGATTGATCGGGCAACAGGGAATTGACAAGCATTTAATCGAAACCGAGGACTGATATTGGCTCACATTTTTGCATTCATGAATCAGTTAGCTATATCTTTTGGTTCCGTTTTAAGTTTAGCTGATAGCTGAATATTATTCCGTAGTAAATGCTTTCACGGTAGTTTTCCATCCAGTTATCTTTTACCCTTATTTTTACCACCGGCGAAATAGAGAACTCATTTTTGCCATCTGCTTTAAATGAAACTCCTGCATTGAGTGACAGATCGACGAAAAAGCTATTTGGAGAATATCCCTGAATATAATTCATTCCCATCTTGTGCCAATCAACTCTTCCAAAATTGTCGGCCGAAATGTGCAGTATCTTTCCAGCATAGATTGCTGATGATAGAAAAAATTTAGATTCTCCTTCGGGATTGGTGATAACCCGAAACAAAAGCGGTATGCTGATCTCCCCAAGTTTAAATCGGTCCAAATATGCAGGAATTCGTCCTGTCTGATAAGATGCGCCTGTTCCGACGGATATCGAATTTGAGAGTTTGTAACGGTACAAAATTTCTATTCCGGGATCAATCGAATACGTGTAATATCCTTTTGGATGGTAATACATGTCTTCGCTGGTGCCTGTGTAATGGGCAAGTGTAAGGTTAAACCCAATATCACTTTTTACTTCCTGAGCCTGTGCTTTTCCCTGAAATGCAGAGAACATTAAGCATAACACTATTAGAGTAACCCGATTTTTAATCATGATTTAGAATTTTAACGATCGAAGTTAAGTAAACATATGCCATTGATGCAATAAACCATGAAAAGGTTGCCTACAAAACCAGTTGCTTGGAAACAGAAAAAACAATACCAAAACCACTTGGCTTTTAGGAAAATTTACTTTATATATTTCACTGACGATCAAGCAAATAAAACTGATTTTAGGTTACCATTCAAAACATTCAGGGGTTCACTTTCGGAGTGAAATCCTGATTTGCAAAGTACCAATATCATTTTCCAGCATCATGATATCTTCCGCTGACGAAACAACTACCTTTTCCAGCACGATGATGTCATCCGCCAATGCAACGATGTTCTCCGCCAAACGTCCGGAGCAATTGGGAGTCGCCGAGTTCGAGATGATTACCCGGTTGATTGGGAAACAAGTTCAAAGTGGTGAGTAGTAATTCATAAATATTACATATTTACTCTAAGCCAAAAAACCATAAACAACAGCAAGAATAGTAAGCGTTAAACTGATGATAAGGTAAGGTATTGACATCAGGAAAAACTTGACAATTGTTTTGCCCCATGATTGTTTGTAGTTGTGCTTTAACGACGAAATCAAGTAAATAAAACAAAGAAGAAACGCCCATCCCCAAAGTTTCGTGCCAAAGTTTTCGCTGATAAACACGTGAATCGCAAGCACGAAACTAAGAATGAGGAAAAAGATCGTGTGTATATGGATGGAAAAAATCAAATGCTCATAATAGTATTTTTTACGATAGAATATCAGCAGAAGCAATATGGCAGTGAGTGGCATCATTACAAACATGGTTAGCGAGATGCTTTTAATGATTGCATGAGTAAGTTCCTTGAGATCATCTTTATCTTTCCAGTCGAACTTTCCGAGTTTCTTTAGCATCTGTCGGTTGAACCAGTTTACATTTTCCCCTTTTGACGTCAATAAAGAGTCGATCTGCTCATTCGAATAATTATGAATTTGTTCTTTGAATTTATCGTATTCTTCCTGCGAATTGAATTCAACTTTATTAAAAAGGCCAATATGAAACTTCGCAGAATCTATGGCCTGACTATGTTCTGGAATAAGGGCAAGCTTGTCGCGGAGGTTTTTCCTGTTATCTACAGTTGTATCAACCTCTTCCTTTATCAGAAGTTTGTCGATTATCGAATCAGGAGCAGATTTTAGCCGCTTCAGATCCTTTTGCAGGCTATCTTTCGAGGTAAAGTCAAATTCCATCATTCGAACATCGTTCGAATCGCGGCTGTGATAAACCTTCTCATTTCCCAGAAGCTCATTGAGCGTAATGCTCATCGCCTTCTCATTCTGCTTCGACTTGAGGCTACTTTTGTTGCCATCTATTGCATGGTCGCTCAGCTTACCCAACAGTAAAAAAAAGATAAAACTGATAAAAATATAGAGTTTAACCGGCGGTACATAACGAGCCCGCTTACCTTCCAAATAGTCAGTAGTAATTTTTCCTGGTCTTGTGAAAGTGGTCTTAACGGTATTCCATAATTTGGTGTCGAAATGGAAGAAGTCTTCGAATGTCTCTAAAACGATATGCTTAACAGGAATCTGATGCGTATTATTCTCCTGTCCACAATTCGGACAATAATTATCTTCAGGTCTTAATGGAGTATCACAATTTAAACAGATATCAGATTTTCGAAGATGTTTTGACATACAAGTATTTTTAGAGAAAATGCGTAGCTCTTTTGTGGCCGCTAAAATACATAATATGCCAAAATATTATCCTGAATTAATAACAATAATAATGCTTCAATTCAGAATTAATCAAAATAGGAAAATACAGAACCACGTCAACACGATCTGACTTCTTTCCTAATGTGATTTTATGTAAAAAACCGCCGAGACATCAAACTCGCCTAAACGCTGTTCATCGCATTTACCGGATCGAGCCGAGATGCTGATAGCGCAGGAATAAAACCGGCCAAAACGCCAATTACTCCGGAAATTGTCAATCCCAGAACGATGTTTGCCATGGTCAACGAGATCGTCATGTCGGCAACCGCGCTAAAAATAAGCGTTCCGGCAAAAATGAGGATAAGTCCGATGATGCCACCCAACATTGATAAAACGACCGCTTCGAAAATAAACTGAAGTAGAATAAAGTATTTTTTGGCGCCTATGGCCTTCTGAATTCCGATAATCTTGGTTCGTTCTTTTACCGACACAAACATGATGTTGGCAATCCCGAAACCGCCCACCAAAATACTGAAGCCGCCAATGATCCAACCGGCAAAGTTGAAAACCTTAAAGAAAGCATCGAACCTGGTTGAAATCACGCTGACTTCATTAATTGCAAAATCATTTTCTTCCATAGGCCTCAGTCGACGAAGCGAACGCATATTACCTTCAACTTCAGCGATAAATTCATCATGATCTGCATCTGGTTTAGCTTTCAAATTGATGGCCTGACCCTGATCGCGGTTACGAATATCAACCATATTCATGGCATAAACTACCGGAATATGAACCCGTTTATCCATGCTTGTACCAAACATATCGGTTCCTTTTTTCAAATAAACACCAATAATCTGGAATCGATGTCCTTGAATTTTAATCATTTTACCTACTGGGTTCGTCTGATCAAAAAGCTTAACAGCTAGTTCGCTGCCCAATATGGCCAAACTAGCCCCTGAGTTCGACTCCGACTCAGTAAAATAACGTCCCTTTTCAATTTCCAGACTCCAGGTATTGATTAAATCATGCGTTGTAGCCAAAACTTCGGTATTCTCGGCTTTGCTGTTTTCATACTGCACGGTGCGGTTAAACCCAAAGAAATAAACCGCATTCTCAATATTTTTTGACCGTCGTGCAAGATCTTCAGCTTCCTCCATCGTAGGAACCGGACGGTTCAGGTATTTCCACCACGGATATTCAGATTCACCTTCAGGAGGAGCCCAAGGCCATTTCTGAATGTAAACCATATTACTTCCCAGCGAATTCAGGCTATTCCTTATATAATTCTCCAATGAATCAATAACAGTAAAGACAGAAATGATGGCAAAAATACCAATGGTAATGCCCAAAAGAGAAAGAAACGTACGCAGTTTATTCCCCCGCAAAGAACCAAAGGCGAACGAAAAACTCTCTAATATTAATCTGGTTAAAAGCATATTTTCGCGAATTGAGTAGTAAATATAAGACAATCCTGAAACAGAATCAGAAATTGCCTCTAAAAACTCATAAGTAAATCCCGACCAAACTGAATACTCAGAATCTGGGAAATTAGTTGCAGATTTTTGAAATGATTACAGATAGTTTAAGAAATCGAAGAAAATAATATCTCCCCTATTGTTCCTTCGGTTTGAACCTGTCAATAGAATGAAATAACCATAGGAGCAAATGCTCATACAAACCGAAAATATATAAATGGTTATTCCATTTCGTTGCATTTTTTGAAAAAGAGATCATGTTATTACGAAGACTATAAGACGACAAACAAAAATTTAGACAAATGAAATCTGAATCAAATTACCCGAATTAAACAAGTCGGCATTGACGACTTTAATATAATTAATTGCCTCAATTTCATTTTTGCCTTGAATGATTTGATTTCATCCCGCATAACAAAGATCAAAATAGAACGTTATGGCTTTGTAATCGGCCATACAAGAAAAGAAGGCAAAAAAGAAAAAGATTATAATGTTATAATAAGCTTAATTAGTAAGAATCGTAGAGGAAAAAATCAAGGTGTTTTATTATCTTTGAGCCCAAAATACAAAAGGATTATAGATGAAGGAATTAAAAAAACTTAAATCGGCGTTAATTTCAGTATATCACAAAGATAAGTTAGACCAGATCGTAAAAAAGCTAGACGAATTAGGCGTTACGATCTATTCAACTGGTGGAACACAATCGTTTATTGAAGAACTGGGAACCCCTGTAATTCCGGTAGAAGAACTTACAAGCTACCCGTCGATTTTAGGCGGACGTGTAAAAACTCTTCATCCGAAAGTATTTGGCGGAATTCTAAATCGCAGAGACAATCCGGGTGACCAACAACAAATTGCAAAATACGAAATTCCTGAAATAGACTTGGTTATCGTTGACCTCTACCCTTTTGAGGAAACCGTTGCTTCAGGCGCTTCTGACGAAGACATTATTGAAAAAATAGATATTGGCGGTATTTCATTGATTCGTGCCGCGGCAAAAAACTTTAACGATGTAGTTATTGTATCATCGCGCAATCAATACCAAACGTTACTCGATTTGCTTATTGAAAAAGAAGGCGCCACTTCGCTCGACGACCGCAAAGAATTTGCACGTTTAGCATTTGCAACTTCTTCGCATTACGATAGCGCCATCTTCAATTATTTTAACGGCGAAAAATCAGAAGAAGCCCGCATCAGCGTTAACGATGGTCAGGTTTTACGTTACGGCGAAAACCCTCATCAGTCGGCTGCTTTCTTCAAATTCAACAATACCAATTCCGACATTACCCTTTCGAATGCAAAAGTACTGCAAGGCAAAGCCCTTTCGTACAACAATATGCTCGATGCCGATGCCGCCTGGAAATCAGCCAGCGATGCATTCCACTCGGTAACCCATTTGAAAAACAAAGTAGCTGTTTCGGTAGTAAAACACCTCAATCCATGCGGACTTGCAGTTACCGACAACATTATGAAATCGCTCGAACTGGCTTGGGCAGGCGATCCGGTTAGTGCTTATGGTGGAATTATCTGTTTCAGCGGCGAAGTTGATCAAGCCATTGCGGCCTGGTTCGACAAACGATTCGTTGAAATCATTATTGCAACCAGCTATACTCCTGAAGCCCTGGAAGTTTTAGGCAAAAAGAAAAACCTTCGCGTACTGGAAACGCCCGTTAAACCTGAAATTGCAGGAGAAAAACTTTATCGCTCTATCAGCGGTGGTTTACTGATTCAGGATGAAGACGAAGGTTTGGAAACAGAATTCAAAAATGTAACAAAAATACAATTCGATGATTCGAAAATGAATCTGTCGAAATTCGGCATAACAGCCTGCAAACATTTAAAAAGTAATGCGATTGCCCTTGTAACACAAAATCCGGATGGATCTTTCTGGCTCACCGGAGCCGGAATGGGACAACCCAACCGACTAGATAGTTTGCGCCAGTTAACCATTCCAAGATTCAATCTGAAAGAAGGCATTAAAATTGAAGACTCAGTATTGATCTCGGATGCATTTTTCCCATTCAGAGACAGCGTTGAAGCTGCCAACGAATTCGGGATCAAATACATTGTAGAACCCGGAGGCAGCATCCGCGATGAAGAAGTAATAGCAGCTTGTGACGAGTTCGGTATTGCAATGGTTTTTACCGGAGTAAGACATTTCAAACATTGATTTGAGTTGAACTTCAGGTTTATTCACTTAGTATAAACAAAGAAAAAGATAGACATGGGATTGTTTTCATTTTTAACCCAGGAAATTGCCATTGACCTTGGTACGGCCAACACCATTATTATTCACAACGATAAAATAGTTGTTGACGAACCATCGATCGTAACCATCGACCTAAAGACAGAAAAGCTTGTAGCCATTGGTGAAAAGGCCCGGCAAATGCAGGGAAAAACTCATGCAAACCTAAAAACGATCCGCCCCTTACGCGACGGTGTAATCGCTGACTTTAACGCAGCCGAGCAAATGATCAGGGGAATGATCAAAATGATGAATCCCAAGTCACGTTTTTTTGCACCTTCACTCCGAATGGTGGTTTGTATCCCATCCGGATCAACCGAAGTTGAAATCCGTGCGGTTCGCGACTCGTCGGAACATGCCGGTGGACGTGATGTTTATATGATTTATGAACCAATGGCAGCAGCTATTGGTATTGGATTGGATGTTGAAGCCCCTGAAGGAAACATGGTAGTAGATATCGGTGGTGGAACGACCGAAATTGCAGTTATCTCACTTGGCGGTTTGGTTACCAACAAGTCCATCCGTATCGCAGGTGATGATTTAACTGCCGACATCATGGAATACATGCGTCATCAGCACAATATTAAAATCGGAGAACGTACTGCCGAAGAAATCAAGATCAACGTTGGATCAGCGTTGTCGCAACTCGACAATCCGCCTGCTGACTATGTGATCCAGGGACCAAACCAAATGACAGCCCTTCCGATTGAAGTGCCGGTTTCGTACCAGGAAATTTCTCACTGTCTTGAAAAATCGATCAATAAAATTGAGACCGCTATTTTGAGCGCGCTTGAACAGACTCCTCCGGAACTCTATTCTGACATTGTAGCCCGTGGAATTTGGCTGGCTGGTGGTGGAGCCTTACTGCGTGGATTGGCCAAACGATTTACTGACAAGATCAATATTCAGTTTCACGTTGCCGAAGATCCATTGCGCGCTGTAGCCCGTGGAACCGGAATCGCACTTAAGAATGTAAATAAATTCTCTTTCCTTATCAGATAAACCTGAAAAGAAGGGGTAAACCTTCCAGCTAATGAGAAGTTTATTTCGTTTCTTACTACGAAATTATTTTGTAATGATGTTTCTGGCCCTCGAAGCTATTTCTTTTAGCTTGATGGTCAGTTTCAATAATTACCAACGGGTAACTTTCTTCAATTCGAGCAATGATATTGTCGGGACTGTTTATGAACGGTTCAGTCATCTGGACGACTACTTTAGTTTGAGTCGTACCAATGCCCGTTTAGCTGCCGAGAATGCTTCGTTGCGCAAGCAACTGCAACTTCGGATACAGCTTCAGGAGAAATATCCGGTAAACCGACCCGATACGGTTGACGCCCCGGCCTATTATTTTACTTCAGCAAAAGTAATCAGTAACTCGGCAAACAAGCAATTCAATTACATAACACTGAATAAAGGATCGAGGCAAGGAATCAAACCCGACATGGGAATTATTAGTGCTGACGGGGTTGTTGGCGTAATTACCAATGTATCACCAAATTACTCAACCGGATTATCGTTGCTAAATAAGAGATTTAGCATTTCAGCCAAAATCACAAAAAACAACTACTCCGGATCGTTGGTATGGGATGGCGAGCATTCGAACACGGCTGACCTCAAAGAAATTCCATTTCATGTTATCGTAAACGTTGGCGACTCGGTTGTTACCAGCGCAAATTCAGGTATTTTTCCTGAAGGAATTATGATTGGAACCATTTCAAAATGGGACGTTGAAGGCGGCACCAACTTTTATAACATTAAAGTTGATCTATCGACCAATTTCAGAACCCTGAAATATGTGGAAGTGGTTAAAAACACGAAGCAGGTCGAATTGAAAAAACTGGAATCAAACAACGTAGGTGAATGATAAAAGATCTGGGAAAATACGTTATCATGTTTTTTGCACTTGTTCTGGTACAAGTGCTTATCCTGAATAACATCCAATTTAGCGGATTGGTCAATCCATATATTTACATTCTGTTTATCCTGTTGCTTCCATTCACCATTCCCGGATATTTTCTGTTGGGTATTTCCTTCATTCTGGGCATTTCTATCGACATCTTCAGCAATACTCCCGGAATTCATGCCGGTGCAACTGTTTTGCTGGGTTTTCTGCGCCCCGGAATTGCACAATTAATTTCGTCGCGCGAACTCATCGAAAAAGGAACAACTCCCAACATGACTCAACTTGGATTTGCAAGTTTCATTAAATACACCGTCATCTCGGTTTTAATCCACCACTTATTTCTATTTTTTGCCGAAGCGTTTTCGTTCGGAGATTTTTTCGAAACTTTACTCCGCTGGATTATTAGCAGTGTATTTTCGATTATCATCATATTGGGCAGTCAATTTATTGTTTTTAAAAACTAAGTCGCGGTGGATACTTTTTCGAAACGGAAGCTGATTATTGCGGGCATCATGCTTGGGGTTGCATTCATATTCATCCTCAGGCTATTCTCAATACAGATAACCAACAAAACCTATAAGCAATTTGCTACCCGGAACGTACTTCGCTTTATTACAACCTATCCTGCGCGAGGACTTATCTACGACCGCAAAGGCAACCTGATGGTTTACAACAAAGCAGCGTACGATCTGATGATGATTCCTCGTGAAGTAAAATCTTTTGACACGACCGAATTGTGCAACATCGTACAGCTCGACCGGGTTGAATTACGCGATGCAATCCGAAAAGCCAAACAATACTCACGCTATAAACCATCAATTGTGGTAGGCCAAATATCGCCTGACATTTATGCGCCTCTTCAGGAGAAATTATACAAATACCCCGGATTCTTCGTACAATCCAGAACATTACGCGAATATCCAAGTAAAAGTGCAGCTCAGGTATTGGGTTATGTTGGTGAAGTTAATCAAAAAATCATCGACAACGATCATTATTATCTTTCGGGAGACTACATAGGTGTAAGTGGGCTGGAAAAAGCCTATGAAAAAGAACTGCGGGGAATCAAAGGAATAACCAAATCGATGGTTGATGTTCACAACCGGGTGAAAGGAAAATACAACGAAGGGAAGGAAGACTCCACCGCAATTCTGGGAAAAAACCTTTTAACCGGCATGTCTGCCGACCTCGAAGCCTACGCCGAATTGTTAATGACAAACAAACGGGGAGCTGTTGTGGCCATTGAGCCATCAACCGGCGAAATTATATTGATGGTCAGTGCACCATCGTACGACCCCAATTTACTGGTTGGCCGGCAGCGCAGCACCAATTACAGCATTTTAGACCGTGATTCGATAGCTAAACCCATGTGGAACAGAGCTGTAAATGCCCTTTATCCTCCGGGATCAACCTTCAAACTCGCTAACGCGCTCATTGCCCTTGAGGAACATGCGATATCTCCATTCGACCGGTTTTCATGTTCAGGAAAAGGCTCGAAACCAATCTCATGCACCCATAGTCACGTTAGTCCGCTGGCTGTTCGGGAGGGAATTCGTGAATCGTGTAATTCATTCTTTTGGAATACTTTCAGGCAGATCATGGGACACAAATCCAGTTCCGCTGAATCATACCAGATCTGGCGTGATTACATCACCAGCTTTGGTTTTGGCACAAAACTCAATCCTGAATTGTCGTCAGAAAATAAAGGGAGCATTCCTGAAGTTTCACTATACGATAAATGGTATACCCCTGGACACTGGAATTCGATGACTATCCGGTCGTTGGCAATCGGACAGGGTGAAATAGAAGCAACGCCGCTACAAATGGCTAATCTATGTGCTATGATTGCCAACCGGGGTTATTACATTGCACCACACGTTGTCAGAGCCGTTCAGGATGCAAACCGCGACATACAGCAACTCCAATACGAGAAAAAAGTAGTCAATATCAGTCCTGAGCACTTCAATACCGTAATTGAAGGGATGCAGGCAGTAATTGAAGAAACCAAATTGCAAAACACAGTTAAACTCGAAAATATTATTGTTTGCGGTAAAACCGGAACCGTGCAGAATCCTCATGGAGCTGACCATTCGGCATTTGTAGGATTTGCACCACGTGATAATCCCAAAATTGCCATAGCCGTATTTATCGAGAATGCCGGTTTTGGCGCAACTTATGCAGCCCCTATTGCCGGATTGCTCATGGAAAAATACCTGAACGATTCGATTGCTCCAAAACGAAAAGATCTGGAGCAAAAACTGATAGAAACCGATTTATTGAATGTTGTTGAAGTAAAGAAAAAACTTTAGATGGTGGAAAAGCAAAACAACGTTTGGGAAAATGTCGACTGGATAACTATTGGTATATATCTGGCCATGATGTTAATCGGCTGGATTAATATTTATGCCGCCGTTTTTAATGAAGAACACAAAAGCATTTTCGACTCTACCCAGCAATACGGCAAACAGTTGATGTGGATTGGTGCAGCCATTTTTATTGCTGTACTGATGATCAATACCGACTCTAAGTTCTTTGTAACTTTTGCCATCCCGATATATATCGCCATCATTTTTCTACTAATCCTGGTGCCGTTTATTGGAACAACGATAAATGGAGCGAAATCATGGATCCAGATTGGGGGATTTTTACTTCAGCCATCCGAATTTATGAAAATGGGCACATCGCTTGCCCTAGCCCGGTACATCAGTTCCTACAACTTCAAAATGCACAGCTGGAAATCGTTACTTGCCCTGGCAGGTATCCTTTTCATACCGGTTGGATTGATATTTTTGCAGAACGACACCGGATCGGCAATTGTTTTTGGTGTATTTCTTCTGGTACTTTACCGCGAAGGTCTTAATGGGATAGTTTTGTTTTTCACTTTCCTGATCGCCCTGGTTTTCATTTTAACCATGGTTTTAGATCCGTTTCCTACAATCATTATTTTAACAGTTGCCACATTTGTGATCAACTATCTCCTGAAAAAGAAATTGCAAAGAACCTTGATTGGAATGGGAGTATTTACAGGTATTTTTGGTTCACTGTGGTTTCTCAACTATATTTTTGGTGGTTCTGTTAGTCCGGTCTTTTTCATCCTGATTGCCGCCATAGTAACTTCAGCAATATTTTTCACCTGGGCATATGTTTTGCACAAACGAAGCCTGGCAATTCTGATAGGAATCTACCTGGGGAGTGTTCTTTTCTCCGTATCTGTCGATTATGTATTCCACAACATCATGGAAGAGCACCAACGAGACCGAATCAATGAATTGCTTGGAATTCAGACAGACATTCATGGTACGGGATATCACGTAAATCAATCGAAAATTGCTATCGGATCGGGTGGCCTTTTCGGAAAAGGATTCCTCCAGGGGACACAGACCAAATTCGATTTTGTGCCCGAACAGAGTACCGACTTTATCTTTTGTACTGTTGGTGAAGAGTGGGGTTTTATTGGTACAGTAACCGTTATTGGACTATTTATGGGATTACTGATGCGTATTATTTTCCTTGCTGAACGAAACAGGTCTAAATTCAGCCGGGTATATGGGTATTGTGTTGCCACTATTCTGTTCTTTCACTTTGCCGTCAATATTGGCATGACCATCGGATTGGCGCCCGTTATTGGGATACCTCTGCCTTTTTTCAGCTATGGTGGTTCTTCGCTCTGGTCGTTCACCTTACTTTTGTTCATATTCATCAGGCTCGATGCAAGTAGGTTTGAACAGCTAAGCTTTTAGAGAAACTGAAGGATTGAATTACTGAATAAACTGAAACGCAGATTCAACTGGAGATTTCAGGCATCCTATTTTCACCACTCCCTGATCTGCGGCCTTGAAATCTTTACTCCAAAATCAGTTTCTACATATTCTATCAATTCAGTAAAGAAACTATGAAATAAAGCCTCAAACTGATCGTATTCCCGATTCAGAATCTGCATCGCCCATTCGCTGTTTGCCGGAAGAGAGGTGCGGCGCGACATGATTTCCAGAACCTGAAACATCGAATCACGATGAGCATACGATTCCAAACGTTTATGCTGAATCAGGAAAGGTAAGAACTGCTTGACCCGAAACGGAAGAAGTAAAAAATTGGATAAAAAAACGGCATGGGCATGTTTCGAGAATTGCCGCAATGTATGTTCAGAATACCTGTTCCAGTTGGCGGCCAGAAAGTGATCAAAAAAAACGTCCATTACTATTCCTGAATAACGACCATAGCCCGGCCTAAGTATATCAATACATTTCCTGACGTCCGGATGCTGATCGGTAAATAAATCAATGCTCCGATGAAGGCGAATGCCAAAGCCAACCTGCTCAGGATAGTGCTGATGCTTATTACCCTTCACATAATCGCCAATAAAATTCCCCAGAATAATTTCATCCGATTCACCAGACAAATAGATGTGAGCCAAATAATTCATCGTTCTCCCGCAGTATTCATACTGAAACTTACAACATAACGAAATAGTCACTAGTCATTTGAAAATGTGCAACTCAATATTTTTCCAATGACCATTGTCTTTTTCCTATTCGTTAAGAGTAATAACACGCAAAGATGTGAATTGTTAGTTTATTAATTTTAAAAGTAACCTTAAAAGCGTACGCCATTTTTTTGTTTTTTTTCTATCTTGCCAACGTTAAAAAAGAGAAATATGCCGAAGAAAATTGCAGCATTTGGTGAATTGCTATGGGACATCCTTCCAACCGGGAAGGTTCTTGGTGGTGCGCCTGCAAATTTCATATACCGTATCAATTCCTTCGGCGACAATGGCACTCTCCTAAGCAAAGTAGGGAACGACAAGGCCGGAAAAGAAGCGCGCGAGGCACTTCGGAACCTTGGCGTATCGGACGAAGATATACAGACCGATTACGAATTTCCAACAGGTTCGGTAAAAGTAAAAATTGACGAGCTGGGAAATGCCGACTACAACATATTGACGGATGTAGCCTACGACCACATTGAGATCAATGCAGAAATGATGGATGCCTTTAGCCAGGCCGATTGTGTTTGTTTTGGCACGTTGGTTCAGCGTTACGGAATTTCAAAAAACACCCTGCGCGAATTGATTCACGGATCATCAGAAGTGGTTAAATTTCTCGATATTAACCTCCGGAAAAAATGTTACACCGCAACATCAATCGAAGATAGCCTGCGAATGACAAATATCCTGAAAACCAACAACGACGAACTTCTCATCACTAAATATTTACTGAATTTAAGGCAATCGAACCTGAAAGATTTAGCCCAGGAAACCATTGAAAAATATAATCTGGACATCATCCTTTGCACTCTGGGCGAAAACGGAGCTTTTTGCATTACAAAAGAGGGACTGTCATACTACGATCCGGGCTACCAAATCGAACTGATAGACACCGTTGGATCAGGTGATGCTTTTTCTGCCGGTTTTGTTCATTATTACATGAATGGCCAACCAATTGAAGAGGCTCTTCGCTTTGGCAATGCTGCCGGTGCCATGGTTGCTACCACCACTGGCGCAACTGCACCAATCATGAAAGGCGAAATCCTCAACTTTATGCTTAGCCCGCACAAACGAAACACAGTGCAACTTTAACTACAATTCAGACCAGTCTTTCTTTCCTAATTACTTTTTTCTTGACCCGATTATTCCAGCCTGAGCCATAGTCATAACCAACACTCCGCAAACAGTAATTCCCCCACCCCACAACTGAACAGTCAACGGGAATTTATCTAAATAGAAATAAGCGATAGTCAGAACAAAGATTCCTTTTAAACTTTGAATAATTGAAGATCTTGAAGCGGTGATATACCGGTAGGAATAGAAGAACGAAAGCAAACCAACAAACGAGCCGAAAAACGCCCCCAAAGCGATGTTCTGAAAGGCTTTGACCGGAATAATCACCGATTGACCGCCCCAAAGAAAATAGCCTAAAAAGAAGAGAAAAATCCATCCATTTGAGTTCAGGTTAAAAACTTCAGGACTTGCCTTTTGCACATTCTTTTTCACAATAATTGATACTAACGCAGCAAAAAAAGTATTAATCACGACTAATCCCGTTCCCGGAATGAAAAATTTTCGCCAATCAAGGTCTCCGGAATAACTGATAATAAAGGCTCCGCCAATTGCCATCAAAGCTCCGAGGGCTTCAATCAGGGAGAATCGTTCCTTCAGAAAAAAAATCGCCAGAAGTGTCATAAAAACAGGAAACAGATTTCCAAGGAATGAGGTGATTGAAGGGTCGGGAATGGCACGGATAGCCATAAAAAAGGTAATATTCGAAAGAATATCAATCACGCCCAAAACAACCAGCAAACCAATCACTTTCTTTGAGATTCCGGGAAGCTGACGAAATTTGCCACTGGCTAAAACAAAAAACAGATTCAGGAGAAAACCTATGCCAAAATAATAAAGCCCGAATTGGGCCAGCTCAACCTGATTTAAACCTGCTTTGCTAAACACATAAAGGCTCGAAAAGGCAATGGTACCAACCAAGGCATAAACATAACCCTTCCACTCTTCTGATTTGAATACTGCCATCTTAAAAATAAAAAAAGAGAAACCTCAACGTGGAGATTTCTCTTTCGAAAGTTATTGTATTTTTTGTATTACAGGCGTTTTTTGATCGCTTTTGTTGCTTCCTCAAAACCTGGTTTTTCGAGCAGGGCAAACATGTTCTTTTTGTAAGCCTCTACTCCGGGTTGATCGAATGGATTAACACCTAAAGTATATCCGCTTAAACCACAAGCTAATTCGAAAAACTGGATCAACTGTCCAAGGAAATATTCGTTCAGCTTAGGCAGAACAATCTGGATGTTTGGAACACCGCCGTCGACATGAGCCAACATGGTTCCCAATTCAGCCATTTTATTTACTTCGTCAACGCGTTTCCCGGCAAGGAAATTCAGACCATCCAAATCGGCAGCATCTGACGGAATGCGAACTTCGCGGTCGGGACTAGCTACTGAAAGGACAGTTTCGAACAACGTGCGTTCACCTTCCTGAATGTATTGACCCATAGAATGCAAATCAGATGAAAAATCAACTGCTGCAGGGAAAATACCTTTTCCTTCTTTTCCTTCGCTTTCGCCGTAAAGCTGTTTCCACCATTCGGCCAGGAAATGAAGTTTTGGATTGTAGTTCACCAAAATTTCAACCGATTTTCCATTTTTATACAGTTCGTTACGAACGGCAGCATATTGTGCGGCCAGGTTTTCTTCGAACGGCACATCAACTCCGGTTGCATTCTGCATATCAACAGCGCCCTGCACCAAAGCACGAATATCGAATCCTGCAACAGCAATAGCCAATAATCCAACTGGAGTCAATACTGAATAGCGACCACCCACATCATCAGGAATAACAAATGTTTTGTATCCTTCGATGGTAGCCAGTGAGCGCAATGCTCCTCTGCTGGCGTCGGTAATGGCAACAATACGTTCGTTGGCCTCAGCCTTACCGTATTTATCTTCGATGTCCTGTTTCAGGAGACGGAAAGCCAATGCAGGCTCGGTAGTTGTTCCCGATTTGGAAATCACGGCCATTGCATATTCTTTGGTTTTCAACAACTCGCGAAGTTCGAAAAGGTAATCTTCGCTGATGTTTTGTCCGGCAAACAAAATGAACGGATTTTTACGGGTCTTCAGGTGCGCAAAACTATCAGAAAGTGCATCAACTACAGCTTTTGAACCGAGGTAAGAACCTCCGATACCAATAACTACAAAAATATCGATGTCTTTCGACACCAACTTTGCAGCGGTTGCTTCGTAATCAGCCAGTTCTGCTTCAGAAATAGAAGTTGGCAAATTGGTCCAGCCTAAAAAGTCGTTGCCTTTTCCGGTTTTGTTGAAAAGTGCACGGTTATGATTCTCAATCGCTTCTTTGTATGAGAAAATTGAGTCTTTTGAAATAAATCAAAAGTCTTATCAAAATTTAAAGAAATTCTTTCCATTTTACTTTTATCTAAGGTGTTCGGTTAACAATCGGATTTCAATAGCAGGGGAAATATTTTCGTACAGGATGTTGTAAACAGCCTCAGCAATTGGCATGTTCACCCTGAATTCTTCGTTAATTTCTTTGATGCATTTGGCTGCATAATAACCCTCAGCAACCATGTGCATTTCGAGTTGTGCCGTACGAACGGAATAGCCTTTACCAATCATCGTTCCAAAGGTACGATTGCGCGAAAATTGCGAGTATGCCGTAACAAGTAAGTCGCCCAGGTAAGCCGAGCTTTTTATATCGCGGGTAATCGGGTGTACTTTATCAACAAATCGCTTTATTTCCTGAATGGCATTCGAGATCAGTACGGCCTGAAAATTATCGCCATAGCGCAATCCATGCACAATTCCGGAAGCAATAGCAACCACATTCTTCAATACTGAAGCGTATTCGGTTCCGTAAATATCATCAGAAACATGGGTGCGGATGTATGGACATTCGAGCCTGAAAGCAAATGCCCGGGCTTTTTTCACATCGGGACAGGCAATGGTGAGATACGACAAGCGTTCCAGAGCCACTTCCTCTGCATGGCACGGTCCGGCAATAACTCCAATTCTTTCATAAGGAATATTAAAATACTGATGAAGATATTGACCTACAATCAGGTTATCTTCAGGAACAATACCTTTAATGGCAGAAACCACAAACTTATGAGAGAAATCAACAGACAGGCCTGACATTGCATCTTTTAGGAAAGCCGAAGGAATCGCAAGAATAACAATATCTGCATCTTCAACCGCTTTATCAATTTCGGTAAAGAAATTGATCCGGTTCACATCAAACTCAACACCCCGCAAATAGCTTGGGTTATGTTTAAACCGCTTGAATTGCTCAATATTTTCAGGGTTCCGAAAGTACCAATTAATACTATCAACATTGTGCAAAAGAATTTTAGCCAATGCTGTAGCCCAACTTCCACTTCCGATTATTGCTATTTTTGAGTTTGAAAACATTTTTACATTTCCTGAGTTTATGACAACCACTTAGTTACATCATCCATTGACGGGTTGTCCAGACCCAGCTTGTTTTTTTTGTTGAATCCACAAATGTCGTTAAAAAACTTTCCGGTTTTGATTTCTTTCAAATCTTTAACTTTTTTTAACCCTATTTGCCTGATCACGGTAATCCACTCTGCCGGAATCCCTAATTCAAGGAATTTCTCATCCGGATCATTGGTTTCAGCAGCTTTCTCCGGCTTCATTTGCGGGAAGAAAAGCACATCCTGAATCGATAAATTATTGGTCATGAACATCGTTAAACGGTCGATACCAATTCCCATTCCTGAAGTTGGCGGCATACCGTATTCCAACGCACGCAAGAAATCCTGGTCAATAAACATGGCTTCGTCGTCGCCCTTTTCCGAAAGTTTCATCTGATCTTCAAAGCGTTCGCGCTGATCAATAGGATCATTCAATTCTGAATAAGCATTGGCCAATTCTTTGCCGTTTACCATCAACTCGAAACGTTCGGTTAAACCTTCAACAGAGCGGTGTTTTTTGGTGAGCGGCGACATTTCAACCGGATAATCGGTAATGAAAGTTGGCTGTATGTAATGATGTTCGCATTTTTCGCCGAAAATCTCGTCGATCATCTTGCCCTTACCCATGGTTTTATCGGTTTCGATACCAAGTTGTTTGCATATATCGCGAAGTTCGTCTTCCGATTTTCCGGAGATATCAAAGCCTGTATGCTCTTTAATCGCGTCGTACATGGTCACACGTTTAAACGGACGCTGGTAGTCAATCACAGTTTCGCCCAGCTGAACTTTGGTTGTTCCGTGCAAAGCCAACGCAACACGCTCGATCATTTCTTCAGTAAAATTCATCATCCAGAGGTAGTCTTTGTAGGCTACATAAATTTCCATTACCGTGAATTCCGGGTTGTGCGTGCGGTCCATCCCTTCATTGCGGAAATCTTTGGCGAACTCGTAAACACCATCGAAACCACCAACAATCAGGCGTTTCAGGTAAAGTTCGTTAGCAATTCGCAAATAGAGCGGAATATTTAAAGCATTGTGGTGCGTAATAAATGGCCGGGCAGTAGCTCCTCCGGGTATCGATTGCAAAATCGGTGTTTCAACTTCGAGGTAGCCTTGTTCGTTGAAAAACTGACGCATGGTATTGATAATTTTCGACCGTTTGATAAACGTGTCTTTCACCTGAGGATTTACAATCAGGTCGACATAACGCTGACGATAGCGCATTTCAGGATCGGTTACCGCATCAAACAACTGGCCGTCCTTTTCTTTCACGATGGGCAATGGACGAAGCGATTTACTCAATACACAAAATTCCTTTACGTGAACTGACAATTCGCCTACCTGAGTAATAAAAGCAAAACCTTTTACGCCTACCACATCACCAATATCGAGTAGCTTTTTGAACACATCGTTATACAGGCTTTTATCTTCGTCCGGAGAAATTTCGTCGCGGTTGATATAGAGCTGCAACCTCCCGGTCGAATCCTGCAATTCGGCAAATGAAGCTTTTCCCATAATGCGGCGGCTCATAATACGGCCTGCCAGAACCACTTCCTGATAGTTATTCAACTCAGGATTGTAGTTTTCTTTTATTTCGGCAGTCGTTACATTTACTGGAAATTCAGCAGCGGGATAAGGATCAATTCCCATATCCTTCATTTTTTGCATGGAGTTTCTCCGTACAATTTCCTGTTCGCTTAATTCAGATATGCTCATCGTTGGGACAATTAGAAATTTTAAAAAATTTTCGGCAAAGATAGCAAACTATTGCATACAAGAAGTGACCACAAACTTTGAGTTTTGATTTACCTCAAATGCGGTTTCAAATGCAAAAAATCAATCCGGAACTTATTTCTGACTGGCTACTTTAAACGTAAAAACAACGCTCATTTTAAACTGCCAATTTTGTTTTCAGGAAGCGAAATGCAATAAATAAAATTCAAAAAAATAAGCAACGAAAACCTGAAATTTATTTAATAAAGCTAAGCTTTTGACAAGATGAACATTACAAAATTGCAGCCTGAATTTCGTTAACAAAATGTGAATTAATGTGGTTGATTTAATTTCCAGTTCTGAGTTCATTTTCTATCTTTGAGAAATTTTTGCTGAAAATAGGATTGTTCTGAAATAAAACGAATGGATAAAGTCTGGAATATTAAAAAGGAGGGCGATATAAATATCATAAAACATTTATCGGTCGCGTTAAATGTAAATATGGTAATTGCCAACCTTTTAGCTCAAAGAGGCGTCACTAGCTATGCCGAAGCTCAGGCTTTCTTCAGACCAAAACTTTCGGATTTGCACGATCCGTTCCTGATGAAAGACATGGATAAAGCCGTAGAAAGGCTTGAACGTGCAATCGACAATCAGGAGAATGTTTTGATTTATGGTGATTACGACGTTGATGGCACTACATCGGTTGCCATGATGTACCAGTTTCTCCGCAGCCGCTTAAAAAACCTCGACTATTATATTCCCGACCGCTATTCTGAAGGATACGGTATATCGAAAACTAGCATACTTTACGCTGCAGAACAAAAGATCACCTTGGTTATTGTGCTCGATTGCGGAATCAAGGCCATTGAAAAAATTAAAATGGCTAAAGATTTGGGCATCGACTTCATTATTTGCGATCACCACAATCCCGACGATACTATTCCTGAAGCATACGCGGTTCTCGATCCGAAAAGGCTCGATTGCCCTTACCCTTACAAAGAACTTTCGGGATGTGGCGTAGGATTTAAGTTACTTCAGGCCTTTTCCAGAAAAAATAATATTCCGTTTTCGGAGCTAACCGAGCTATTAGACTTACTTGTTGTGAGCATAGCTTCCGACATTGTTCCGGTAACTGGCGAAAACAGGGTTTTGGCTCATTTTGGATTGAAGAAACTCAACTCTTCGCCAAGCATCGGGCTCAAGACCATCATGAATTATTCAGGTTTAAATACCGAAGAGAAATCTGTAAGCGATATTGTTTTCAAAATCGGGCCGCGCCTGAATGCCTCCGGAAGAATTGAACATGGGAAGAAATCGGTCGCCATCCTTACCGCAACCAACGAACAGGAAGCTTTATTGCTTGGCGATGAAATAAATTCGTACAACGAGATCAGGAAAACTCTCGACCGCGATATTACCCAGGAAGCACTGGAGATGATTAAGCGCGATCCTGAACATGAAGGGAAAAATGCCACTGTACTTTATAACCGCGACTGGCATAAAGGTGTTGTTGGTATTGTTGCATCGCGATTGACTGAACATTTTTATCGCCCAACCGTGGTTTTAACCGAATCAAACGGTCTGGCAACAGGTTCTGCCCGTTCGATCCGCGATTTCGATTTATACGAAGCCATTGGAGCTTGCAGCGACTTGCTCGAATCGTATGGTGGACATATGTATGCGGCCGGACTGACCCTGAAAATTGAAAACATCTACGAATTTTCGCGCCGGTTCGAAGAAATCGTAACAAAACAAATAACCAATCAGCAGCAAACCGAGTCGATTGAAGCCGATGCCAAAATATACCTGTCGGAAATCACTCCGAAGTTTTACCGAATACTAAAGCAATTTGCTCCGTTTGGCCCACACAATATGATTCCGGTTTTCATCACTGAAAATGTTCTCGACAGCGGAACAAGTCGTCCTGTTGGGAAAAATATGGAGCATTTGAAACTGGATTTGATCGAACCGACCAGCAATTCGTCGCAATTTTCGGCCATTGCTTTCAATCAGGCTCACCATTTCGATGCGATTAACCAGGGACTGCCCTTCGATATTTGCTATTCCATCGCCGAGAATGAATTCAGAGGTAAAACCAGCCTGCAATTGTATATCCGAGATATCAAGTCGAAAGCCTACTAATCACCATCGCAAGAAGTCAATTTCTACTTAACGCTTTTTCTTCTAATCCACACCTTCGTCCAAACTAAATACGAAGCTTTGCGTCACATCAATATTCATTGACATTGATCGCAACACACGGAACTTCCTTCAGGATGTTTAATGGAATCATTGACTCCTGAACTATAAAAAACAGTACTTTTGGTTATTATTAACCAACAATTAATTCACCATGAAAAACATTCGGTTTTCATCAATATTTAGTGGCAGATTTCACTTTCTATTGATTGCTCTGACTTTATTTATTGCTATGCCATTTACTTCTTTCGGAAGTAATTCAAACGCAGGAGAACAACCCATTGTTGGCCGTTGGGATCTTACCGTTCAAATGGATAATCAATCGGTTCCATCTTGGCTGGAAGTTAAACTTTCAGGAATAAAAACACTGGTAGGCTATTTTGTGGCCGAATCAGGAAGCGCCAGACCTATTTCAAAAGTAAACGTTAACGATGGAAAAATCACGTTTAGTATTCCGCCACAATGGGATAATTCAGACAAAGACATGGTTTTTGAAGGAACAATTGAAAACGACAAACTCACAGGAGTCATAACAAGCAGCGCTGGTTCAAAACTCACATTCGTTGGAGAACGGGCTCCGCTGCTGAAGCGAAATTCTTCTCCGGAATGGGGAAAGCCAATCACGCTTTTTAATGGAAAAAATCTGGATGGCTGGCATCCTCAAAAAGCGAACAATCAATGGATCGCTGAAAATGGTATTCTGAAAAGCCCAAAGCCGGGAACCAACTTAATTACCGATCAAAAATTCGAAGATTTTAAATTGCATATTGAGTTCAGATATCCGGAGGGAGGCAATACCGGAATATATTTAAGGGGCAGATATGAAGTGCAGATTGAAGACAGCAAGGGAAAAGAACCTGCGTCGATTTATCTGGGCGGCGTTTATGGCTTCCTGACTCCAAATGAAAATGTGGCAAAATCTCCGGGAGAGTGGCAAACATACGACATTACACTGATTGGCCGTCGCGTTACCATCGAAGCAAATGGGAAGACTATTATTTGCGACCAGATTATCCCCGGAATTACCGGAGGTGCAATAGACAGTAACGAAGGTGAAGCCGGTCCAATTATGCTGCAGGGAGACCACAGACCTGCTGATTATCGCAACATTGTTATTACTCCTGCAAAATAGCTTAATGCTATTCATGGGGAGACTTGAAGTTTCCCCATGAATAAACAAAAATGCCTGCTTTCTATTCGGTTCATCCGATTCGAAGCAGGCATTTTAAATATAAATAAGAGTGTGTTACACTTCTTTATTCATGATATTAAGTTTTCCAAGTCCCCAGAAAATCAGCGACAATACAACCCCGATAATAGCCGCAAAAGCCATACCCTTAAGTTGAACTGATCCGATATTGATACTTGCACCGCTCACACCAACTACGAAAGTTACGGCGCCAAGAACCATATTGCTGTTTTTGCTGAAGTCAACTTTTTGCTCTACAAACATGCGAAACCCCTGAACTGCAATTACACCGTACAACAACATGGTGATACCACCCATTACTGCATTCGGAATAGTAGAGATGGCTGCAGAAACCTTTCCGATTAATGAGAATGCGATCGCCAGTAAAGCGGCGCCGCGAATAATCCAAACCGAATAAACACGGGTAATAGCCATTACACCAATATTTTCGCCGTAGGTAGTATTTGGAGGCGAACCTGCAAATCCTGATAAAACATTACTTATACCGTCACCAAGCAGCGACTTGTGCAAACCCGGATTTTCCATCAAATCGGTTTCGGTAATTTTTCCGGTTACAATCAAGTGACTGATATGCTCAGCGAGTACCACAATACAAGCCGGGGCTATGATGACAATGGCATTGATATCAAAAACAGGAGTCTGAAATTTAGGTAAAGCAAACCATGATGCATTGGCAATGGCAGCTGTATCAACCATGCCCATTCCCAAAGCCAGCAAATAACCTGCAATTACAGCAAAAAGAATTGGGATAACCTGCATAAAACCTCTGAAAAGCACAGAACCAGCAATACCCACAATCAAGGTGAACATGGAAACAATCACCACATTTGGAGACATTACAAACGGCTGAACAACTTGTCCAACCGCCGCTGGCCATGGAGCCAAACCAGCTTGCTGTGCAGCAACTGGTGCAAGTTCCAACCCAATAATTGCAACAACAGCACCCATTACGGCTGGAGGCATCACAATATCAATCCATTTAATCCCCCAGAATTTAACTACAAATGAAATCAGGATAAAGAACAAACCAAAAAAGATAAATCCTGACTGAGCATGTGTGAAACCACCATAAGTACTAATAACCAGCATGGCTGGCGCGATGAACGCGAAGCTTGATCCCAGGTAAGCCGGAATACCACCTTTGGTAATCCATGTGTAAATTAAGGTACCAATACCATTCATTAACAACGCAATAGCAGGGTCAACTCCCAGCAAAATGGGAACCAGGATTGTCGCACCAAACATAGCAGTTAAGTGCTGAAAACTGAGCGGTAAGCTCTCTAATACAGGTAGTTTCTCATGAATACCAATGATTCGTCTCGCCATTTGTGATTCTCCTTTGATTAAAGTTTAGTTATTATAAAAGGTGATTTTTGCGGATTTAGTTAAAATCGGATGAAAATAGCAATAGTTTTGAAATATGATCTTCAGGAGAAACAATTAGATATTAGCCAGTTTTCAACAGATAAAAAGTCAGGGCTTCACTTTGAGTGAAACCCTGACTCTGTTCTTTGATCGACTTCCTATTTCACCAGTAATTGCAGCAAATTCGATTCAAGTTCTACGTCTGAAATGTTTTTCCCGATGAAAACCAGCTTGCTGAAACGCGCTTCGTTGCCCCACGGCTTCCCAACTTCAAACATAAACGAACTGCGCACTGCATGAAAAACAAATTGGTCTTCCGTTTGGTCAAAGCTCATAATTCCCTTTACCCTGAAAATGGTTTCCCGATTGAAATACAGGTAATTTTGCATCCACAAACCAAACTTATTGACATCGAAACTGCCTTCGAAGGTAAAACCAACGGATGAAATGTCGTGCTTTTGAGTCAATCCAGAACGTTTAGGGTTGTGTATAAAAGACTTTTGTCCTGTTATTATATTCTCCGGAAGATCTATTCCGCAGAAAGACAAAGTCGATTTTTCAATCCCCTCCCCCGAGAACGACTTGGCATCTATAACTGTATGCCCATCAACATCGCAGAAAGTTGTATTTATAATTTTAGCCATCGGATTAACTCCTTTGATCAGCTCTGTCAATCGAATCACATAATCGGGATGAACACAGTCGGTTTTATTGACCAACACCAAATCGGCTACAGCCAACTGCAATCGAACTTCCTGCTGCTCGTCAAATAAATCCTCCATATTCACGGCATCAGCAACGCAAATTACACTGTCAATCCTGAACCGTTGCTGAACAGTATTTCCGGAGACAAAAGCATCGATAATGCCCGATGGATCAGCAATGCCGGTAGTTTCAACCAACAAATGATCGAATTCGTACGAACTGCCTAACAAAGTTTCGAGGGTATGCAAAAAATCTTCGCCCAGCGAACAGCAAATACAGCCATTATTCAACTCAAAAATGGCGTCAGGAGCTGAGGCAATCAGTCCTCCATCGATGCCGGTTTCACCAAATTCATTCTCGATAATGGCAAATTTCTTTTCCGGATGTTTACCAATCAGCTTATTGAGCAAGCTAGTTTTTCCGGCGCCTAAAAAACCGGTGATAATAGTCACGGGTATTCTTTCCTGTTCCATAAAGGAGTAATTATTAAAGGAGTAATTGCGAGATAGAATCGATAACTATAGTGCCGGTGGCCTGTAGTACAGCTTTCGACTGATGTCCATCGGCAACTAAAATGCATCGGCAGCCCAGCTCGGTTGCCACTTCAAAATCGTGAACGGTGTCGCCAATTAATACCAAATCGGTTGAATTTAGTTTCAGTTCTGCAATCAACCGGTGTCCGTTATCAATTTTCGAGGCTGCGTAAAAATTATCCAACCCTGAAACATGCTCAAAAAAGTCTTCGATTTGGTAATGCTTCATGCAATCGTTCAAAACCTGCTGTTCCATGGCCGAAAGGATATACTGCTTCACGCCCAACGACTGGAAATAATTCAAAACATTAAGAGTATTGTGATGTAGGCTGCATTCGTTCACCTGACTGTTGTAAGAATCAATAAATTCCAGTGCCGGAACCTCAAAAGGTTCTGCCTGAAAATCGAAACCGATTTTTTGATAGTAATCTTTTACCGGGAAAGTAAATACTGACTTATAGCCATCAACCGACAAAAGCGGGAGTCCGCGTCGTTCAAGCATTTGATTCATGGTTTGAACTGCCAACCCAGTATCATTGAGCAATGTACCGTTCCAATCCCAGATAATACCGGCAAAGCTACCAATCATTATTTATTCGAGCGATTTGCGTTTGTTGATCAACGGATTTACATACATCTGAAGAAACATCGAACGAATAACATCTTTATCGCCCGGAACAGTCGCAACAGCTTCATCAAGCATTGCAGCGAAACGGTCAAACTGGTCGGCAGTGTATCGGTCGAGATTATTGCTGGTATTGTTCAGAATATCTTCAGCAATATAATTATTTGGCCAAAGTTTAAAGCTGCTATAAATCTTATTATCAATAATATCAGCTAGTTTTTCTATCTGGTTTGAGATAGGCTCTTCCGCATCAATTAAATCAATCTGACTGGTAATCGGTTCGCCAAATCCAAAATGAACATGTCCTTTAGGCCTTACCAGCCCTTCGCCCATGCTGCGCAAATCGTCTTCCTGTGTCTTTTCAAAACCCTCGGTTTGCTTTTTATACAACTCAGCAACTTTCGAAATGCCGCATGGCTCAATCTCATACGAAATCGAAAGCGGAACAATCCGCAATTCTTTAAAACCTTCGCCAACTTCATAAACATTACTCAAATTCAGCATTTTAAGTAAAGCCTGTTGAGTTTTATCGTTTCCATCTTTTGTCCGGCCTTCGCGCTGGGCTATCCAAACCGAAGTATGTTTTTGGGTAATGTCTCTTCGAATATATTCCGAAAGTTTTTTGGAAGCCATCAACAACTCTCTCACCGGTAAATTACGGCGAACCACAAAAGCCCGGTTAAGCTTAACGGTATATTCGATCCATTTTTCGATAAGCAGATTGTTGCCAATTGCAATCTCTGTGGTATTCATCCCTTCCAGAACAATCAAATAGTTCATGAGGGCCGAATCAAGAATAATATCCCGATGGTTCGAAATAAATAGATAGCTGGTGTTTTTATCGAGTTTATCCAATCCACTTGAGGTCAGTCCATCAGTCGATTTGTTCAGGATTAAATCTTCAACCATCTGATACACAAACTTCAGCTGTAAATCCTTAATGGTATGAACATGGGAAAGGAGTACTTTAATTTGATCAATCTTTGCCTGATCTTTAAAAATGAACTGCAAGATATGCTGAAAACCTTCGTCCTCAAGAAGTAATCCGAGATAGTGATTTACCTCTGAATCATCGAATGGACGAATATCGTCGAAATTAATTTTATGAACCATCCCCTTTTTATTTTTGACGTGCAAAGATAGCAATTGAGACCGAACAACATATACATTTCTTGATTATTTTAACGAACCGTTCGACACACAAAGTCCTGATATCCAGAACACAAATACTTAAAATTCAAATAACTCTATTTTTAATACGCCCAAACGTCCAAATTGTCTGCTATTTCTAAAACCGATAAATATGCTTAAAACTGGTAACGAATTTGGAGCTTTACTTCCGATTTGGTCGAAGAATCAACATTCGACTCATCGCTGTTTCGGGCAAATTGATGAGTCGCAGCACATTTCAGCCAAAGGGTAAATTTATATCCAAGCTTTTGCTGAAAGTTAAAATAGCCTCGAATTCCTTTCCCGTAAAGCGCCGGAACTGAAAACGAATACAGCAAGTCGTTTTCGTAGGCGTAAAGCCGCGAGTTATATCCATCAGTCGAAAACCAGGCTAACCGCCAATTCAGCGCAAACGATTTTTGAAGCGGCTTAAAAGCCATATCCTGACAAACAAGGACACCTTTCTCGCTGCTTTGCTTCGAATAAAAAGAAAACTCAACTCTGCTTTTCAGGCTGATCTGCTCATTTAACGTATGCGTAAAATTGAGGCGAAGCCGATTAATTAATTGCTGCTCATTGTATCTATAGACTCCATCAATCAATCGCTGCTCTTTTCCTTCCTGAAAAAACCTCAGATAAAAATTAGTTTTACGCGATGGACTATATGAAACCTGTGTGAAAAATTCAACTCCTGACGATGGCGCTGCTGTGGTATATTTCAACCATTGATGTTGGAAGAAATCAGCATAACCCCAGAGAATCCAGTGAGGAGCCGGAAAAACCTTTAGTCCCAGATATAAGGCATGTTCGTCGTTAGTCCTTGACGACTCGGTAAACGCATTGGAGAAAAAACTAAAGTAGGTTTTGTTGATGTTGCGGTAAACCAAAGACAATTCGGTATTCGAAGCTGGTTTCATCATTACCCCAGCTAACAAAGCTTTTCCTGAATTTTTACTTACGGCTGTTTCTCCAAACAGGAATGCTTTTCTGAAAGAGCCTTTCCAGTCCAATCCTGCAACCAGGTTATCTTGCCCTTCCGGCAGAAATTGATTATACGGTTCATCGCTCCGATCCAGATACGCATCAAAACGGGTATAAACCGTGGTTAGTCCAACCGACCATTGATTGTGCGAATAAGTTACATGTCCGCCGCCAACGATCTGTTCCAGCGAATTCTCTCCGGCAATCTCGGAGCCGGTCCGGTGATATCCGCTCGTCTGAAAAGCACCGAAATAAGTTTTGCCGTCCAATGTATCTGTGCTCGCATCCAGTTTATGTCGCGCTAAAAATGGATAAAAAGTAAATTTCCGGTGAGTAAACTGACCGGAAATTCCCCGAAAGAACTGATTCTCGTCAGTCGAGGAATAGGATTTTACTCCCTGACCGGATCGAAAAACCTGAGTTGTTTCAGCCGATTTTCCCATCGAAAAACCTTGCCAGGCAACCAGACCCTGACCAAACCGAACATGATAATCGCCCACGAAAACCCGATTCTTTTGACCCATCCTGAAATTGGCAAAAGCACTGTTATAGTCAAAGCCATGCTTATTGGATTGACTGAAAAATGCTTCACCAGGATCTTTTTCGGCCACCACACCATACTCCATTCGGGTCGAAACATGCTTCATCCGGAGATAGCAGCGTTCCGGAGAACCTTCATATTTAGTTTGATCGGCTGAAGAAAACGACCGCGTCGATCGTACCAGCACATCGGTTGATGATCGTTTCGTTCCGGATTGAGTCTCCACGTCATCAAACGAAATAAACGGTTCTAACTTTTGCAGGATATCCGGAGTAAATCCATCAACAGCAGCCAACTCATATAAACTATAAATGGCGCCGGTTTTCTCCCGATATGCGATTAGATTGTTGACTTGCACCTCCGAAAGCAAATGTAAGCGCATCAAATCATCTCCTGAAACCAGATTGATTTTCATCGGATTTTGCCTGAATCCTTCCAAATCGTCGAGTATTTCCTGAATGTCGGAGTCATCGCTCATGTTTTCGCCCAGCGATTCAAGCAAATCTTCGGTAACCTGATTGACTACAGGGTTCTGTGCACTGGAGAATGCAGCCACACCAAAAATCAATATGAATAGACACAGTCGCTTCATTAGAATTGATATTGAAATGAAACAGAAGGAGAGTTACCCAAATACTGATTGTATGAAGTCGCCAAATCCAATGTTATTGCTTTCACCTGAAAACCAATTCCTCCGGAAAGTTGGTAAGGCTTGCCCGAAACGCCTGCCCGTACAAACAATTTTTCAAGAACATTGTATTCAATTCCTGACTTCATGACGAAATGATCGTCAAAATAATTTTCGAGTTCGCTGGTTAAGCTAAATAAATCGGAGAGGCGGTAAAATGTTCCGACTTTAATCCGCGAAGGATACCGATACATTCCGGAGGATAATTTTACGCCTGTACGGTATGGATTCATCACATGAAAACCGATGACAAAACGTTCGGTAAATAAATACTGAACGCCGAGTTCAGCACCAAAAGAACTGACCGACCGGTTTTCTTCAGAAAGAAACAACCGGTAGCAATTGAATTGTATTCCAAAATTGAGTTTTGGAGAAATCTGTCGGGCATACGCCAGCCCAATCTTCTCCTGAAGAAAAGGAATTTGGCCAAACTGTGATAGTGAAAAAGCGAAAACCGAGGACTGGACCGGCAGAACCAACAACCCGGCACGAGTAGATAATTCGTTAACCAGAAACCGATTTTGAAAAGAGCCGCCAACAACTACCCGGTTAATTCCGGCGAGACCTGCCTGGTTGCCAAAAACCGACCAGCTACCCGACAATCCGGTCGATGCATCAGACAAGGCCTGAAACCTGGCGCCTGACAAAAACACGTCCTGAGCCTCATTTTCTGACGCTGCAAAGACAAACAATACAAACATGGTTAATGTCGGTAACAATTTCATAACATTGGGGCAAAAAAAAATTCCTGATAAAAAATCAGGAACTATTTACTCCACACAAGTTACAATTATTTTGTTAACAAGTCAAGTCTAATTCGTTTTATATCTGAATTTTATTTGTGCCAAATCGTTATTTGCTTTTTCGATTTTCGATTTCAGGTTTTCTTTAAACGCATCCAATTTAGCAGCCAGTACTGCGTCACCAAGCGCAATCATCTGAACTGCAAGGATACCAGCATTTTGAGCGCCGTTAACGGCAACGGTAGCAACCGGAATTCCGGGAGGCATTTGCACAATCGCCAACAACGAATCAAAGCCACTTAACGAAGCATTGATTGGCACTCCAATTACAGGAAGTGTTGTCATAGCAGCAATCACTCCAGGCAAATGAGCAGCCATTCCGGCAGCAGCAATAATAACCTGAATGCCACGAGCCTTTGCTCCCTTAGCGAAGACTTCAACGGCTTCGGGTGTCCGGTGGGCCGACAAAGCATTAATTTCGAAAGGTATCTCAAACTCATCCAACACTTTAGCTGCAGCTTCCATTACTCCCAGATCGGAAGTACTTCCCATAATAATACTTACTCTTGGTTCCATCTTTTCAGAATTTAATTTTTTCAATAGAAATTAGTTTTGTTACTTTGTCGCTTTATTTTCAAGCAAAATTAGTGGAAAATAACTAGAAAAAAACTCAAAACGATATCAACTATAACAGCTTATGAAAAACGTAACAATACATGACAAAGAGTTTGAACTTTTCATCACTTATGAGAAGATCAGATCGATCGTTGAAGAAATGGCAGAAAAAATGAACAACGATTTTAAAGACAAAAATCCATTGTTCCTTTGCATTCTAAACGGGTCGTTCATGTTTGCTGCTGAAGTTTTCAAACGCATTTCGTTACTCGATGCTGAGATTTCGTTTATAAAACTGGCCTCGTATTCAGGTACACATACAACAGGTAATGTAAAACAACTAATCGGACTAAACGAAGATTTAACTGGACGCACCGTAATTGTACTCGAAGACATTGTTGATTCGGGCATTACAATTGCGAATACCATTGAACAAATAAAAGCTAAGAACCCTGCTGATATCAAAATTGCTACTTTACTCCTAAAACCCGACGCTCTTCAGGTTAAAGTCCCACTTGATTACATCGGATTAGAAATTCCGAATGATTTTATAGTTGGCTACGGTCTGGATTACGATGGAAGAGGTCGCAATTTGATTGACATTTATAAAGTAATCGAAAAAAAGTAACCCTATTTTCAAAATGTTAAATCTAGTTTTATTTGGCCCTCCTGGTGCAGGAAAAGGCACTCAGGCTGACTTCCTCATTGAGAAGTTTAAGCTTATTCACCTTTCAACCGGTGATTTATTACGTAGTCAGATTGCAGCCGAGACAACACTCGGAATTGAAGCAAAAAGCTACATGGACAAAGGTTTTCTGGTACCCGATTCGATCGTGATTGGTATGATCAAATCAAAACTCAGCGAGAATAAAGAAGCCAACGGCTATATTTTCGATGGTTTTCCACGGACAGTTGAACAAGCCAAGGCGCTCGACGTGTTACTCAACGAGAACGATACTCCGGTTTCCGGAATGTTATGTCTGCTCGTTGAAAAAGATGAGTTAGTCAAACGACTGCTGTACCGAGGTAAAACTTCTGGTCGTCCTGACGATCAGGATGTTTCGATCATCGAAAACCGGATTAACATCTACCACGAAAAAACATCGCCTTTGAGAGATTATTACCGTGCGCAAAACAAGTACTATAAAATTGACGGTACTGGTTCTGTTGAAGAAATTGCTCAGCGGCTCAGCGACACAGTAGAGACGCTTTAAGATTCTCATAATAAACAGAAAAGACGAGTGGTTAACTAACCATTCGTCTTTTTTTTGCTTAACTTGCGCCCCTCAAAAAAGTGGTTAGTCGTAAGCGATCAACACTTTGAACTTGAAACTTGGAACTTTTTATATGGCAGATACAAATTTTGTTGATTACGTTAAAATATACGCCCGTTCAGGAAACGGTGGCCCCGGTTCTGCACATTTCCGGAGAGAAAAATCGGAACCTAAAGGTGGACCGGACGGAGGTGATGGTGGTCGCGGAGGACATATTATCCTGGTAGGCAATGAGCAAATGTGGACTCTGCTTCATTTAAAATATCGTCGGCATGTTTATGCCGGTCATGGTGAGTCGGGAGGAAAACAAACCAGTTCGGGCGCCGATGGTGAAGATATTTATCTTGACGTTCCGCTCGGAACTGTTGCCAAAGATGCAGAAACAGGTGAAACGCTCTTCGAAATCACCGCCCATGGAGAGTCAAAAATCCTGGCACAAGGCGGAAGAGGTGGACTTGGAAACGTGCATTTCAAATCGGCCACACAGCAAACACCCCGTTTTGCCCAGCCTGGCGAACCTTTCGTTGAGGGTTGGTTTACACTCGAATTAAAAATTCTGGCCGATGTGGGCTTGGTAGGTTTCCCAAGTGCTGGAAAATCAACGTTGCTTTCTGTTGTTTCGGCAGCCAAACCAAAAATTGCAGATTATCCTTTTACAACTCTGGTTCCGAACCTGGGAATTGTAAGTTACCGCGATAATCAGTCGTTTGTAATGGCCGATATCCCGGGAATTATTGAAGGTGCGCACGAAGGCAAAGGACTTGGACTTCGCTTCCTGAGGCACATTGAGCGCAACTCAATGCTTCTGTTTATGGTTCCGGCCGATACCAAAGACTACCGAAAAGAATTCAACATCCTGATGAACGAATTGCAGGAATATAATCCGGAGTTATTAGACAAAGAGCGTTTCCTGGTCATCAGCAAAAGTGATTTTCTGGACGATGAATTGAAAGTGGAAATCAGCGAACAACTAAAAGACATACCACACCTGTTCATTTCGTCAATCACAGGACAGGGAATCACACAATTAAAAGATAAAATCTGGCAAATTCTGAATAAACCAATTTCGGAGTAAGCTGAAGTTCGGAGTGTCTGAATTAAATTAGAGACTCCGAACTTTTAGGTGTAATTTTCACAACGGCAACGATACTCGTTTTCATAAACAAATTGTCCAAATTTCAGTTTCCAGATTGATGAAAACAGACTTAATTAGCAACTACCAGATACTTGCCGACCAATA